>NZ_CAJYCN010000001.1 GCF_913566895.1 Listeria ilorinensis
TATCCCCCGCTGATAGGCAGGTTGCCCACGTGTTACTCACCCGTCCGCCACTCACCTCAGAGAAGCAAGCTTCTCATTGGTTCGTTCGACTTGCATGTATTAGGCACGCCGCCAGCGTTCGTCCTGAGCCAGGATCAAACTCTCGTTAAAATGTTTGAATACTTATTCAACACCGTGAATAAGTTCCTGTGCGTCATAATTGACTTTGCTAGCTTAAAAACTAGTTTTTGATTCGGAAATGATTCTTCATTTCCTGCCCTATGAATTAATGGTGAAACATAATGTCTCATCGCTTTTTCATCTTCGTTTTGTTCAGTTTTCAAAGGTCATTCATTTCAGTTGGCTGAGCGTTTCATGTGCATCAGCAACGTTTATAAATATACCAACTTTTCATGCATTCGTCAATAGGTTTTTAAAAGTTTTTCAGAAATTATTTTCATGATACATTCAATTCTATATTTATCTTTAAGCAACCCCTTGATAGAACACGTTTCTTCGCAGAGTTGCTTATGTGTATAAATATATGAAAACACCCTCTTATATGCTCCCTTGTAACAATCATAATCGTTCTATTAAACTTTGGGCTAGTTTTGCATAAGATTTTCCTAGTAGTTCATCTTCTTTATAGATGGCATCAACGAATTGGTGCTCATTTTTATCGGGCTGGGCAATTTCAAATTGGGCAATCAGCGGAATAGCCAATTTTTCAGCAACTGTTTGTCCGCCCCCTCTTCCAAATATTTCTAGCCGCTCGCCTTGGATTGTCAAATAGGCCATGTTTTCAATGACGCCAAGGAGTGGGTGCCCATTCTTTCGTGCCATATATCCAGCTCTTAAGGCAACTTGAGCAGCTGCCTGATGGGGTGTCGTAACGATGATTTCGTGACAGCTGGGCAAAAGGGTATGCATATCCAGAGCTACATCCCCGGTTCCTGGAGGCAGATCGATGAGGAGGTAGTCCAGTTCGCCCCAATCAACTTCTTCAAGAAACATTTTGATCATCTTGCCTAGCATTGGTCCCCGCCAAATGACTGGCTCGTCTTGGCCAATAAAATAATCCATGGAGATTGTCTTTATGCCGTGTGCGCTTGCTGGAATGATACGTCCCCCTGCTTTTTTGGGTGGGTCAGTTAGGCCGAGCAGAAATGGTATGCTAAAGCCATAAATATCTGCATCAAGCAGGCCAACCTTTTTACCACTTTTAGCTAGGGCTACCGCAAGATTGGCAGCAACAGTTGATTTGCCGACGCCACCTTTTCCACTGGCAATGGCGATAAAGGTAGTTGTCTTTCCTTCTGATAGGATATTATCATGCAAATGTTCGATACGATCAATTACTTCCTGCGGCAAATAACTAAGTTCTAATTCAATATTTTGAAAGCCGAACTCGCCTAGCATTTCTTTTAAATTTTCAGTGAAAGCTTCGATTTGATAGTCTGGATCTGCCAGTGCTAAATGGATAAAAGCCTTATTTGGCGGAAAAACTTGTACAGCAATGATTCCCTCTGTTTCCTCAAGAGTGACTTCAAGAACAGGATCAACTAAACGATATATCAAGCGACTAAGCTGTTGTTCATTCAGCATTTTTTCACGCTCCTTTTTTACATTGCAATCGTTTTCTAGTATAACATGTTCATCAAAATAACATTAAAGGGATTGCTCGAATACTTTCTTTACTATATAAAAAATCGCACAGATTCAACTCTGTACGATTTTTCCTAATCTATCATCCCGGAAATTATTTATTTAAGTTCAAATGTTTTGCTGACTTTGCTGTCATCTAGGCTGACAAGTTGTTTTACCTCGACATCGACTGGGTTTTCTGTATCTTGCAGTAAGTAAAGCGTTGTTACCTCGACACTCGCCCCAGGCTGGACTTCTTTGTCGCTATTGCCAAGATCCATATTTTCACCGAAAGTCGTTTCCAATTCCACACCGTTTTGGAATGCCGTTTCCGTGACTGCTCCCATATATGAGATCGCTTCATCACTATTATTGGTGAATTTACTTACTACTGTCAATGTATTTTTACCATCATAACTTTGTGACAGCTCTCCACTGACTAGTTCTACTTGGTAGTCACCTAGTTTAGTTGGATCTTTTTCTTTCTTCTCCGCTTTGGTCGTTTCTTTTTTACCAGTATCGTCCTCTGTGCTGCTACTACATGCTGTAAGTGAGAACACTGCCATTAAAGCGGCAAACACTAGAAATATGTTTTTGAATTTTTTCATTTCCTTCTCTCCTTTTTGTTGGTAGCTTTATTAGAACATATCTGCATAAAAAAAGTCCTATGCACATTGCATAAGACTGTTGCGATTGATTCTTTTTAGAAGAAAACTGTCATTTTTTATCAGTAAAAAATACAAATACCTCTTTCTCTCACGAAATCGGCCACTTGACTTCATTTATTTTATCCTCTTATTTTGTGAACAGCGCCCATACGATAATAATCATCATCCAAATACACACATATAAAAAGATTCCCAATATCTTATACATAGGGCGTCGATCATTTAATAGCGGGAATTTTTGCCAAATATGGCCAACATTGGTAAGAATGAGGTAGAACGGTAGCAATAAAATGAGAAAATCCAACAATGTAACAATGCCTGTTGCAAAACCTTTTGTGACCATTTCTGCGACACAACCGACAATATAAAATGCAACGATTGCATAAAATAAACTGGCTAGAATGATTTTCCATGGCTTCATCGTTCGAAAGCCTGGAACTTGTGGGCGCCGTGCACGAGTAGCCGGTTTCTCTGTTACTGCGGTTTTGGCTGGAGTTGTTTTCGGCTGTTTTACGGGTGGACGAGAGGTTTGCTCAGCCAGTGCCATTTGAAATTGTGTGATCGTCTGGTAGCGCTGGGCTGGATCGAACGCTGCTGCTTTAAGTGCTATTTTTTTGAGTGGGGTATCAGCTGCTTCAGGGGCAATCAGTGACTGGCCCGTGAGCATTTCCCACATGAGAATACCACAACTGTAGACGTCTGAACGGACATCTGTCTGTGCAAAACCGAATTGCTCTGGGGCTGCATAGCCGATGGTTCCCAGATTGACCGTATCCCGCTCTTTTTGCACCTGATATTTTCTGGAGGCGTCAAAATCAATCAGCTTCAAAATACCGTCAGCAGAAATCATGATATTGGACGGCTTGATGTCGCGATGAATAATTCCCAAATCATGTAATTCGCCAAGAGCCGCTGTCAGCATTGTCATCCATTTAAGCACTCTGCTTTCGGAGAAAATGTCTGTACTCGCCAGCTCCTTGTCAAGACTTGTACCATGAATAAATTCTTCATAAACAAGCAGGTCTGTATCTGTTTGACAGATCACTTCGATTTTAGGCAGATATTGGCTAGAAATCTGCTTGATTTTTTCTAAAATGGGCAGATAGGTTAGCGGGAGATGTTTTTTAACGGCAAATTGGCCGGTCAATTTATTCTTGACCAGTTCGACTTTTTTCTCATTGTCGCTCAAAATGTCGAGGATTTGATATTGATCTTCTAAAAATGCAACCGTTAAATTTCCCATAAATCTGCTCCTTCTTTTTCTTAAAATTATAGCATGCTGCATAAAAGTAAGATAGTAGATTATGCTATAATTTACTGGAATGATGGGAAAAGGAGAGAGTTTGCATGAGTGAGGCAAAGAAAACAAGTGAATTATTGAATGAACTAAAAAATGCAACCGACCTCAAAACGGTTTTATCGGAAAATGAAGCAGAGTTTCAGGCAAACGAGCTGGTCAGTTATCTAAAGGAACTTCTAGCCGAAAAAAAGGTAACCAAAGCAAGCGTGATTCGCGCAGCGCGACTTCATGAAACATATGGCTATCAAATTTTCAGTGGTGTGCGGAGACCCTCCAGAGATCGCGCAATCGCTCTTGCTTTCGGCTTCCGTTTAAATGTTGCAGAAACAGACAAATTACTAGCAATGACGGAATATCCAAAACTCTATGCGAAAAACAAACGGGATGCAATCATGATTTTTGCACTTGATCGCGGTTTTTCATTAGATGAAACGAATGACACACTTTACGAGATGGAAGAAGCACTAATCGAAACTTTTAAAGAATAAAAGAAGCTTAGAAACAATTGGCATTGTGACATAGCCTTGTTTCTAAGCTTTTTATTTTAATTCTGCATTTCCAAAACAGCTTCTGCAATATTGTTCGCGTGGTCTCCGATACGCTCTAGATCACTGACAATATCGATATAAGCGATTCCGCTGACAATCTGACAAGTTCCTTCATTGAGTCGCTTGATATGAGCACGTCGCAATCTGCGTTCCGCCTGATCAATATCTCGTTCTGCAGTTAAGACTAGTTTGGCTAGTGCATGATCCTTTTTGTGCATGGCTTTGACAGCCCGTTCAAAATTTTCAGTAGTCATTTCGAACATTTCAGTGAGTTGCTCAGTCGCCTCTTTGGACATTTTCGCCTTATTTTTGACGAGCTGATCAATATTTTCTACGATATTTTCCATATGATCACTGACTCGTTCAATATCTCTGACAGTGTCTAACATCAAGGTATGCTCTGCTGTTTCATTATCCGTTAGTGCAACAGAAGATATTTTTGTAAGATATTCGGTAATTTTATGATCCAGACTGTTGACTGCCTCTTCGATTTGGACCGTTGCATCAACATGGCTGATCTCTCGATTATCCATATAAGCCTTTGCTTCATTTAATCCCTGTTTGGCAAAATCCGCCATTCGCAAGGTTTCTTCACGAGCCATTTCAAGCGCAATCCCCGGCGAACGGTCGATTAGCGCCATATCTAGATGTTTCGTCCGGTAATCGAATTGTTTATCATTACCAGGGATGATTTTTGTGACCAGCCAAGCAAATCCACCAATAAACCAAAATTGAATGAATGTATTGGTCACATTGAAAGTCCCATGCGCAAAGGCAATCGTCATTTCTGGATTTAACCCTAATAGTCCTTGCAGATACTCAATGAAATTCGTGAAAAGTGGCAGAATGAGCATAAATAACAGCGCACCGATCAGGTTGAAAATCACGTGGGTCGCAGCTGCACGTTTGGCTGCCACACTGGCGCCAATAGCAGCTAATATAGCAGTAATGGTCGTCCCGATGTTATCACCAAACAGAACCGGAAGGGCTGCTTGCAAATCCATGGTCCCTTGCCCGTATAGCTCTTGCAAAATCCCGATTGTTGCACTGGAAGA
Source organism: Listeria ilorinensis (assembly GCF_913566895.1). Classification (GTDB taxonomy): domain Bacteria; phylum Bacillota; class Bacilli; order Lactobacillales; family Listeriaceae; genus Listeria; species Listeria ilorinensis. The sequence continues at coordinate 5,195 of NZ_CAJYCN010000001.1, forward strand.
TTGCACAACTGCTGTAAAAATCGTTCCGATTGTTAAACCGAGAAGCGGATTGGTGCTCATTTGGGCGGTCAATTCGTGAAAAAAGTCCATACTAGCAAGCGGCTTCATTCCACTCCCCATCAGATCTAATCCGTAAAACAACGCACCAAAACCAAAAAATACCTGGCCAATATTTTTCACACGATGATTTTTAAAGAAAAAGAGTAGTAGAGCTCCAACGGCAATAATTGGCAACGCATAGGCCGATAGCTTGATCCCAATGATAAAAGCAGTTATTGTTGTTCCGATATTCGCTCCCATAATGACGCCGATCGCTTGTTTCAATGTCATAAAACCAGCACTGACAAGACCTACTGTTAAAACGGTTGTACCTGAACTGCTTTGAATCAGCACAGTGACAAGTATTCCGGCGAGAACGCCCATGAATGGATTGGTTGTATATTTATCTAAAATATCACGCAATCTATCACCTGCTGCCATCTGCAAGCCGTCTCCCATATATTTGATACCAAAAAGAAAGATCCCTAGTCCTCCAATAAATTGAAAAATCATTTGCTGAATATCGATTCCGTCCATGCAAGACTCCTTTTTTGTAATAATAGTTTGTTAAATTCATCATAAGCGATTATTAAAATCCGGTAAATGCTTTGGAGGAATTTTTAAATGCGCGAATTTTCACTATTTTTTACTTTCATTGAGCTGCAATGGATTTCAGGCTTTATATAGATTGTTAAGATTTTGTAAATGTGCGAAATTGGCCCTTTCTATACTACATTCAAAATGACGCAACAAGGAATTGCACCTTGAGCATTCTCTTCTAATGATGTGAATGGTTGCCTCTAGGCTGCGCCAATGATTTATTTACCCTGTCTAGTTTTAGCTAAAACATTTTTCGTGTATAATAGTGGCAGGGAGTTGAATATTTATGGTTTTATTTGGCGCTTTGGTCAATGGTATCGGTATTTTAGTTGGCGCGCTTCTAGGGATGCGACTTCACAAAATCCCTGAACGTGCAAAAGATACACTGATGAAAGGGATGGGACTCTGCGTGGCCGTTCTAGGGGTGCAAATGGCGTTTGAAACGCAGAACTCTTTGATCATGATTCTGAGTATCTGTATCGGAGCAGCATTGGGCGAATTTTGGCAATTGGAAGAAAAATTAAATCAGTTAGGACACTGGATAGAGCGTAAAATCGGCACCCGTTCCGAAAGTAGCATTTCGCAAGGCTTTGTAACAGCTACATTGATTTTCGTAATCGGTGCAATGGGTATTATTGGAGCGCTCGACAGCGGAATTCGCGGCAATCATGAGGTTCTTTTGACAAAAGCCGTCATGGATGGTTTTGTGGCACTGCTTTTAAGTACGACACTCGGCTTTGGCGTGGCACTTTCGGCAATTCCAGTATTTCTTTATGAAGGAGCGATTGCTTTATTTGCTACACAGATCGATCGTTTGGTTCCAGATACTTTGATGACGGCAATGATCACCGAAATTACTTCAGCTGGCGGTATCATGATCCTAGCAATCGGTTTGAACCTACTTGCTTTAACAAAAATCCGTGTTGCCAACCTCGTACCGGGTATATTAGTGGCTGCCCTTTTAGCTACCGGCTTATTTTTCTTATGATACGTAAAAAAAGAACCAAAACCAGCGATTGAAGCGTCAGTTTTTGGTTCTTTTTAGATGAAATCAGTTGCAGTGATGGTGATGGGCGTGTCGCTCCATTTGAATCGTGACATGATCTAAATGATAATGTTCAGCCAGAAAATGCTCAATTTCTTCTAGCAAGGCATCACGATCAACATTTTCTTTGACTTGGATATGCGCAGTGAGTGCCTGAAAATCCGAGGTGATCGACCAGACATGCAGATCATGAACGGACTCTACACCTGAAAGTGAAAGGAAGTATCCCCGGATCGCACCTATATCAAGACTGGCCGGCTTTCCTTCCATCAATACATGAATCGATTCCCTGAGCACGCGGAAACCACTCACTAGAATTAGAGCAGAAACGATTACACTGGCGATGGGATCGGCAATATTCCAATCGAAAAAGATAATCAGCAGTGCTGCAATAATCGCCCCAACTGAGCCAAGCAGGTCACCGATAACATGAAGAAAAGCACTGCGCATGTTCAAATTACCGCTTGTGTCCCCACGCATCAAAATCCATGCAACCAAAATGTTGATGATAAGTCCCAATACGGAAATTGTCATCATACCACTGCCAACAACTGCAGGTGGTGCAAAAAAACGATGATAGGCTTCATAGAAAATATAGAGTGAGATGATGATTAGTGCCAATCCATTTAGAAAAGCTGCTAAGATTTCAAATCGCTTATAGCCATAAGTTTTATCATCATTAGCAGCTTTTTCGCCGAACTTAAAAGCGAGTAAGCTCAGTCCGAGTGCAACGGCATCACTGAACATATGACCTGCATCTGACAGCAAGGCAAGACTATTCGTCAGGATTCCCCCGATAATTTCTGCGATCATAAAAGAAGCAATTAGTAAAAAACTGATAAACAGCGATTTTTTTTTAGCATTATGCGTATGACTGTGAGAATGACCATGCTCATGATGATGATCGTGTCCGCTCATTTTTCCACGTCCCTTTTCAAATTATATATGTTTATGTTAGCATATAAGCACAGAAAATGCGACCCCTTATCAAAAAAATAGGATCCAGTGTTCCATCGCTCCTGTCCAAAGACCAAAAGGCTTATGGAATGGGAACTGCGACAGAACTCTGGATTCTTCTGATCACACTAAATTGCCGACTACTTTGACTCTCAATCGCGTGGCGTTATCTGGATGATACGCTAGCGGTATCTCCTCTACCTCCACCACTTCGATCGTTTGCTCGATCGCACCTGCAAGAGTAGCTTGTCCACGCGCCTTCAGTTCAGCATCACGTAAGGCTTCATCGCGAGGTTTTTGAGAGTAAATATAAATTTGTTCGTATTGCCCGCTGATTTGGGAAATTGAAGCTCCAATTGCATTGGCCACCGCGCCGTTTGCATTTCGGATAATTTCTGCCACTCCATTTAGCTTCGCTGGAATAATGACACTTCCACCACCAACTAATACGAGGGTGACATCCTCAGCACTAGTTTTCATTTTATCGATGGCATCTTCTGTCATCGCTGCGATTTTTTGATAGGCTTTTTCGGCAAAAACCTGATCGATATGAGCCACTTTCTCAGGGTCACCAATTTGTGCGTGCCCCAGCCGAACTGCAATATCTGTTGTTGTCAATGTATCACCGCCAAAAACGAGAGCTTTTTCTGAAATCAAATAGCCGACACTGTCAGGCCCGATCGTGATTTCACCGCCTTGTTCCCGCACGATACTGCCGCCGCCGAGACCAATCGAAATGATGTCTGGCATGCGGAAGTTGGTTCGAACGCCACCGACGTCTACAGCAAGGGAAGATTCTCGTGGAAATCCGCCGGCTAGGATGCCAATATCAGAAGTCGTTCCACCGACATCCAATACGACTGCATTTTCAAGACCTGCTAAATAAGAGGCGCCGCGAATGCTGTTCGTTGGACCGCATGCGATTGTCAGAATGGGGAACTCGCGTGCATAATCAAGTGACATTAGGGTCCCGTCATTTTGACAGAGATAGACTTCTGCTTTTGTAATGCCCTCTTCTGCAAGCGCCTTTTCAAAACCATCGCTGGTAGCTGCCATGACTTTAAAAAGTGCGGCATTCAGAATCGTGGCATTTTCCCGCTCGATCAAGCCGACTGAGCCGATGGTCGAGGAAATGGAGATAGGGACGGTTGCACCTAAGACTTCTTCGGCCAGCTTCTTCACACGGTATTCCTGTTCATTTTTAAGGGAAGAAAAGACGCCAACGACTGCGACCGATTCGACAACACCTGACCACTTTTCTAAAAGCGTGCGAATCTCTTCTTCTGAGAACTCAGAAAGTGTGCTGCCGTCATATTCAAAACCCCCATGTGCCAATTCATATTGACCAGATAGCGCATCCACCATGTCTTCAGGCCATGCTGTATAGGGCAACACAGAGGCTGTTGCCGGATAACCCAGGCGAATCACACCTACTTTTGCCAGTTTTTTCCGTTCAACAATAGCGTTCGTGCATTGTGTCGTTCCCAGCATAGCATGCGTGACAGCTGCTTTATCGATGGCTGATTCGGCTAATACCTTGTGCAGAGCAGCGCGGATCCCGCTTTCGATATCCTCACTAGTTGGATGCTTCACACTATGAATCAGATTCAATTTTTCATCTAATATAACTGCGTCGGTATTTGTACCACCGACATCTATACCGATTTTATACATTTATCGCGCCTCCTTCTGCGCAAGTTCTTCAACCGGCACATAATCCAAATCATAGCCAAAATAACGTGGGCCAACTGTTTCCAGTCCTTTTGCTGTACGCCACTGCGGATCACACGGTAGCGCGAGTACCCGAACACGTTTACCATATTTCAATCCTTCTGTCGTTACCGGATTCAGCGTCTCCAGATCAACTAGACATATCAGATCTGGTGTCAATGCGATTGGCTGTCCGTTCTTTTTAGCAATCAAATTCTCATTTTGGAAGAAAACTTGTACCTGTTCATCGGCCATTTCACCCAATCCATCGATCGTCACGCAACCGCGATTGAACCCACCTGTCGTGCCGCGTTCTACATCGACGATTTTCCCACTGAAAAGATGATGGCCATTTGTCACGGTCAATAAATCTGCTAGTTTGTCAGTATCATCCTGTTCATTCGAGCGGATGATCTTCCCGATTTTTTCGGAAAGAGTCACGATATTTTGCACACTTGCTGTCTGTAGCTCGCTCCCTGTGCACGGATAAATACTGACCAGACTGCTAGCTCCCATTTCAACGGTTGCAACACGTGCCAGTCGCTCCGTCCACTGATTGTCGATCGTCTCCATAATGCCGATATTGCCTTTCTCATCTGTGATTGCCATTGGTGTAGAGGAAATACCATTTAAGTGAAAAGTGACCATTTGCAGTTCTGGGAAAGCGCGTCCCATACCATCACAATCGATCAGCGGGAGTCCTAGCTGGGCAGCTACGACAATCGGGATCATAGAATTGACACCGCCTGCTTCCATCGGAAAAGTTCCTTTGACTTCTTTGCCTAGGTAACGTCCGAGTTTTTGAAACACGCGTACAAATTCATCGCCTTTCGGAAATTTTTCTACCAAAACGCTCGGAGCCCCCATCATGGCAGCCGGGATAAAAAAGTCATCTGCATCGATCTCATCCGTTGACAACAGCTGTACCGGGCCATGTTCTTTGATTGCCGACAATGCCATCATCTTACCGATATACGGATCTCCTCCTCCGCCAGTGCCCAAAAAAGCAGCGCCAACTGCTATATTTTCAATTGCTTGCTCATCTAAGTAACGCATGATAATCCCCCATCTACTTTAGTAATCTTCGTTAAACTGTTCCGTTTTTCTTTTGTCTGTCACTTTGCGGCCAATCAAATAAATCGCCAGTGCCAGAACAATCCCGATCAGTGGCTGATTCGGCAGCTGTGGTAAGCTCGGAAAAAAGCTTACGATAACAGGGGCACAGGCAATCACTGCACCGATCATCCACGAAAGAACACCCAACCAATTGATACCTGGTGTCACATGCCACTTCGATGGATCGCCTTTTTGAACGAGCCAGTAAGAAGCGATCATCACCCCGGCTACAGGCGGAACCATGGCCGAAAGTACCGACATGATCGGCACAAAATGATTGAGGATGCCGATGACCGCAAGCAACGTACCTGCGCCACCCGCGATTGCCACGGCTAATTTTTCCTTTTCCTTTGAAATATTGAAAACATTGACGATTGCGATCCCACCGGAAAAGGCATTGACTGCATTGGTCGTCCATGTTGCCAGGATTAGTGCAATCACACCTAGCACTGGCATACCGAGTTTAGCAAAAACACTTGTGATATCAGCTGTTCCAGCAGTAATTGTCAGAATCGCACCCACAGCAATCATCAATACACCGGAAGGCAAAATACCGATGATGGCCGCTTTTACAACACCCGTTCTACTTTTGGTGTACTGCGAATAGTCACCGGCGATCACTGCTCCGAGTGCAAATGAACCAATCGTGACAGATAGCCCTGTTAAGAACGGCAGCGGTATTTCAGGCCGATATGCTGCGATTTGTTGCAGCCCGCCATCTCGAAGTGAAACAATCAATGCGTAAATACATACTAGTAATAAAATCGGAACAGCGACGTAATTTAAAATATTAAGAATTTTTATTCCGTAAATCGCCGAAAGAAGCATGATCACGCCCCAAACAAGTGATGATAGCCATACTGGGAATTCAATACCGTATAAAGCTAAAAACTGAGAAAAGGCCACGCCACACACATTGGCTTGAATCCCAAACCAGCCGAGACATGAAATTGCCAAAATGATCGAAATAATTTTTTTAGAGCCTTGTTCGCCAAAAACTTGTGAAGCAACTCTGACAGTTGGACGCTGCAAATCACTACTTTGCATGCCCTGATAAATCATAAAAACAACAATGATGCCATAGCCGATAAAGGCTGTCAAAAGTGCCTCCCACAGCGGCATACCTGCAATAAGTGTCCCTCCGATCAATAAGCTGGGAACGCAAATCATCGCACCAGTCCATACGAAAGCCAAACTTGCCCACGACTGTGCCTGTTCTTTTCTTACTTCCGCCATTAAAAAGCCCCCTTGTTTTTTGTAATGGGTCTATTATATAAAAAGGCTCATTTATTGTAATTAGCAGAATTGCAAAATAAAAAGGATAATTCTTGTTAAAATCAACAAAAATCATCCTCTTATTTGCGTTTTCGCCAACTAATCATGCTGTTCCATCTGCTCAAGCAAGCGCCAAATCGCAATAGCCCGGTAATAATGATAGCTTTCCGGCATTTTAGAGACGGGATATGAAAGCAGTTCATTGATACGGGAAATCCGATATTTAATGGTGTTGGCGTGTAAAAACAATTTTTTAGCGGTGACGGTATAATTCATTTCAGCATCCAGTAGAAAAACTGCCAACGTCTCAAGCAGATCCTGATTCGCCTTTCGTTCCTTCAAAAGCGGTGCGAGCGGTTTTAAATGTTCGACAATGGCCCGTTCGCCACTGCCGACTACTTCATAGCAATGCGCAGCAAATTCGATCCGCTGCAACGTGTAGAGCTGTTTGTCAGGATACACTTTTTTGACTTGCGGTAAATAGCTGCTGACGGTCGTATAGGCTTCCTGTACATCCGTCGTATTTTCCATTCCTAGACACTGCACAATCGTGGCTTCGATATTTTTCATCTGTGTTTCCGCATAGAAATATTCTGCCAGACTTTCAAAATCCTCCTGTTTTCCGCCGGCATCAAGCAATACGACGATAAAAGCTTCATGAATATCTACCAGCGACACTTGAAACCGGCGAGCAACTTCTAATCGAAGCAGTTTCAGCACAGCATTTTTATGTGCCGGGCTTTTCGCCTCCACCAGCCACATATTGGAGATTTGTGCAACATCAATTCCCAGAATCTTAGCTAAGCGACGCATTTTCACACTTTCATCATTCATAATGGCTTTTACGAGTTCGGCAGTACTGATCTCCTCGTAGTTACGCCCCCATAGGTTCATAAAAACCTGTACCACTTCCCACATTTGCTGTGCTGTTTCTTCTGTCAAAGGCTTCTTTTCTTTGATCAAATAAAGCTGCATCGTTGGGATACCGTCTTGTGTAATCACCCGTCTTGTCGACCAAATTTCGCCAGACTGATAGATTTGCTCGTCTGTGGTCAATGCGATTTGTTTTTGGACATCGAGCGTACTGATCCGCGGCCAGGTGACAGCATTGACAATCTGCCCATTTTGATCGGTCAGAAGTACCGAGGCACGGGTTCGATCGGTCAATATTTTCAGCATGGTATCGACATTTCGCTGATTGACCGGCACAGCTGAAATTTGTTCCAGCAACCCCGTCGCAAAATGGGTCTCGCTCATTTCTTGCTTCACGATCGCCTCCACAACTTCATAGATTACTTCGCTATACCTCAGTGTGCTTTCATTTTCCGGCATGATGATCAGTGTAAAATCCAGCTCATCTGCAAGCTGAATCAGCCGCGGATCCACCCGGGGAATAAAAACGCCCACGTAATATAGAATCAGACCGATTTCCCCCACTTTATGTAGCCGACGAATCATATCGCACTGCGCTTCCACATTATCTTTTACATTGATAAGACCAGAAATGACAATTTCACTGCCATAAAATTCATCATTTTCAAACAATCCATCTTCCAGTGCCTCCACATCCGTATGTTCCAAGACCGAAATTGAGGAAACCAGTTTTTCCAGACCACTAAAACCAGCGACAACTTTTGCATCACGAAGAGAGGGCAGCTGCAATAGTTCACGTAATTTCACACTCATTCTCACACCTCCTTCTGTTAGTATAGCAAAATTTTTCATTTATTTTATACAAAAACTCGATGATGGCTTAACATCTTTCGTACAAAAAAGCCTGATAAGCAGCAACAACTGCCGATCAGGCTTCCATTTATTTTCGTAATTGATGAGACAATGCGCAAGTAGCAGGATAAATTTCTTGATAAAGCATATAAATCCGCTGATATTTTTGAACAGTCTCTGGGTTAGGTCTATAGGTGTTCGCGTAGACAACAAACTTTGCCACAGCCTCTTCAAAAGTAGCATAAAGTCCAGCACCGACTGCTGCAATCATCGCTGCACCTACCGCCGGCCCCTGTTCACTTTTCAGCGTCCGGATGGGCACATTAAAAATATCCGCTTGCATTTGCAGCCAGTCCTCATTTTTAGCCCCGCCCCCAACAGAAATGATCTCTGAAAAATGAGCATCTGCATACCGCTTCATTAGTTCCATCGAATCCCGCAATGAAAAAGTGATGCCCTCCAGTACTGCTTTTGTAAAATGACTGCGTGTATGACGTCCGTCGATCCCAATAAAACTGCCACGAATCTGACTGTCTGGATAAGGCGTACGTTCACCAACGATATATGGGGCAAATAGCAGTCCCTCTGCTCCTGGAGCAATCTCTCCAATATCTGCAAGCAGTTCCTCATAAGTCGCTTCTTTTGCAAACTGCTCCTTGAACCAAGATAAACTATAGCCCGCAGCAAGTGTCACACCCATTGCATAAAATCGCTCCGAAGCCGCATGTGCAAACAGATGTAGCTTCCCCTGATAATCGTGATCCGCATGCTCAGTCGCCGTCAAAAACACACCCGAAGTCCCAACGCTCAACATTGCACTACCTTCTGCCAAAATACCTGCTCCAAGCGCGGCACATGCATTGTCTGCCCCACCAGCAAAGACAGAGATTCCCTCAGGAAGACCCCATTCTGCTGCCAGCTCAGGCAAAATCGTACCGATTTGCTCCGTTGATGCCACAAGTGGTGGACAAAGTGATGCCGACAAGTCCAAACATTCTAGCACTTCTGAACTCCATTGTTGTTGTGCTAAATCGAGCAACAGCGTACCAGCCGCATCCGATTGCTCCATTTGTTGTTGCCCTGTCAGCCGAAAGCCTAGATAGTCCTTTGGCAGTAAAAAACGAACCGCACGTTTCCAATTTTCCGGCTCATTATTACGCACCCAAAGTAGTTTTGGCAACGTAAAGCCTTCCAAAGCCCGGTTTTTTGTAATCTCGAGTAGTCGAGAACCAAGAGCCTTCGTGATTTGTTCACACTCAGCCGTCGTTCGCACATCATTCCATAAAATGGCCGGACGAACAATTTGCCCCGCTTGATCTAAGAGAACTAAACTGTGCATCTGACCAGAAAAACTGATTCCCACAATGTCCTTGCTTTCCGGCCGCTGTGCGATCGCTTGCAACACGTTCCCTAGCGCCTGGTACCAGTCTTCTGGATCCTGTTCGCTAAAACCAGCTTTTTCCTGATACAGCGGATAAGCCGCCGAACTTTCGGCACAAATCGTCCCATCTGACCCAATCAGCAAGGCTTTGAGTGCACTTGTCCCCAGATCAATTCCCACAATATATTTCACGTTCAGCCGCTCCTTTAATAAAGATATTCGTTCAGCCGAGCTTTCACCATTTCCAAATGACTCGATTTATTTTGAATCCGATCATGATTTGTCGCATAAGCAGCTAGCTGGTGGAAATCCATTTTACCTGCCACGATCTCCGCGCCAATCCCAGTACTAAAGCTGTCATAACGATCTGCAATCAATTTATCAAAAAAGCCGTCTTCTTTCAAACGAGCTGCTGCCTTAAGTCCGCGTGCAAATGTATCCATTCCAGCGATATGTGCCAAGAATAAATCATCCATCTCAAAAGAGCCCCGTCGAACTTTCGCATCAAAATTAACACCACCACGGCCAATACCGCCGTTTTCAAGAATTTGATACATCGCAAGCGTCACTGCAGATAAATCAGTTGGAAACTCATCCGTATCCCAACCAAGCAGTAAATCACCCTGATTCGCATCAATCGATCCAAGTGCTCCGTAACAGCGCGCCACATTCAATTCATGCTCGAATGTATGCCCAGCAAGCGTTGCGTGATTGGCTTCTAAATTCAATTTAAAATATTTATCTAAGTCATATTTCTGTAAAAAGGCCATGGTTGTTGCCGCATCAAAATCATACTGGTGTTTAGATGGCTCTTTCGGCTTCGGCTCGATCAAGAACTGAGCATCAAAACCGATCTCCTTCGCATAATCGACCGCCATGTGGAAGAACCGTGCCATGTTGTCCTGCTCCAGCTTCATATCTGTATTAAGCAGTGATTCATAGCCTTCACGACCACCCCAGAACACATAGTTTTCTGCCCCAAGCTCTTTTCCGACTTCTAGTGCTTTTTTGACTTGCGCAGCCGCGTAGGCGAACACATCGGCATTGCTCGTTGAAGCGGCACCGTGTACAAAACGGGGATTCGAGAACATGTTGGCCGTATTCCAGAGGAGTTTGACACCCGTCTCGTCCATTTTTTCCTTCAAAAGAGTAACGATCTCATCCTGATTTTGAAAAGTCTCTTTCAGTGTCTCGCCCTCTGGTGCAATATCTACATCATGGAAGCAGTAGTAAGGCACGCCCAGCTTTGTAAAAAATTCAAAACCAGCTTCCACACGATTCCGCGCCGTCTGCATAGGATCGTCCGCAAGCCACGTCCGAATATTTGTCGCTTGACCGAATGGATCTGATCCATCCTGCGTCAGCGTATGCCAGTAAGCCACTGCAAAACGCAAATGCTCTTTCATCGTCTTGCCGAGTACCACCTCATCAGGATTATAGTGGCGGAATGCAAACGGATTATCACTTCCCGTCCCTTCAAATTGAACCTTCTCTACATTTGGAAAATAAAACATGATACTACCTCCTTTAAATTTTGACAGCCTTCGCTGATTTTGTTATCTTTTAGTTAGTTTGTACGATATACTAACTATCAAAATCATCATAAAGCATCTGTAGAAATTTGTCAAACGCTTTCAAAAGGGCGGATGGACAAACACCCCTAATCCAGCTAAAATAAAAGAAACGTTTACAGTTGGACTTAGAAAAGAGGTCATTTTATGCAATACACGGATAAATATGCGATTCGTGAACAAAACGAGCGCATTCTTTTACATACAATCATTCAAAACGAGCCCCTCTCCCGTGCAGACCTGGCCAAGAAGACTGGCCTCAATAAGGGAACAGTGTCGGAAATCGTACGCGTCCTACTCGAGCGGCAGCTGATCAATGAGACTGGCATTGGCAAAAGCACCGAAGCAGGCGGCAGACGCCCGATCTTGCTACAATTCAACCAAAAAGCCGCGTTAACCGTCACGATCGATCTTGGCTATAACTACCTGTCGAGCGCCCTGATGTATCTGGACGGCGAAATCATTCACGAAACGTACCGTGAAAATTACCGAGTGGACCGCAAAACCATTTTGGCAGAAGTCGAGCGGCTGTTCCACGATTATCAGTCCCTCGCCACGCAGACCCATTACGGCATCAGCAGTGTGGCGATTGCAATCCACGGCACAGTACTTGATCAGCAGATCCTTTTCACGCCTTATTATGATTTGACGAACCTTGATATGGCCGAAAAATTGACCGATAAACTAGGCATCCCTGTTTATCTTGAAAATGAAGCCAACCTATCTGCCATTGCCGAATTCGCACAAGACCGCTCGAAGCGTGACCTTGTATCCATCAGTGTCCATTCAGGTGTTGGAGCCGGTATTATCATAGACGGTCAACTGCACAGCGGTCAAAATGGCTACAGTGGTGAAATCGGTCATATGATCCTTTTCCCAGACGGGCGCCCTTGTCCCTGCGGAAATCATGGGTGCCTAGAACAATACTGCTCAGAAAAAGCTGTTTTGGAAGAATTCGGTCGTCTAAAAGGCATCGCCACGCCAACGATCGCTAGTTTGAAAGTGTCTTTTGGGACCGGTGATCCTGAAACGAAAGCACTCGTCAATCAAACCGCCAAGTATCTAGCAATCGCGATCAACAATGTCAATAACACATTCAACCCGGAAATCATTTACATCAACAGCCGCCTTGTCGATGCACTCCCGTCCATGATCCCGCTGATAAAAGAAAATCTAGCTTCCTTTTTGACAGCGTCCATCTCGATCGAATCTTCCGCGCTTGCCGAGAAAGCCATTCTACAAGGCGCCGGTTTCATTGCAGCACAGCGGTTTTTACAATTGAATTGATTTAAAAGCATTCGCGAATACGAAATGAATGCCCTTACTTCTTAGCTACTGAACCAAAGAGAGCTACTATGATATGCTTCTATTTTAAATAGATCTTTATATCACAAAAAACCCTTCCCGCAATTCGCGGAAAGGGTTTGAAACATCGATATTAACGTTTCGAGAATTGTGGTGCGCGACGAGCTGCTTTAAGACCGTATTTTTTACGTTCTTTCATACGAGGGTCACGAGTAAGTAGGCCAGCAGATTTAAGTGCTGGACGGTACTCAGGAGACACTTGCAGTAGAGCACGTGCTACGCCGTGACGGATTGCTCCGGCTTGGCCTGTATAGCCACCACCATGTACGTTTACTAATACATCATAGTTGCCTAGTGTTTCAGTTGCAACTAATGGTTGTTTGATTACTTCGCGAAGTGCTGCGAATGGGATGTAATCTTCCCAGTCTCTGTTATTAATAACTACTTTGCCGTCGCCGGGTACTAGACGTACACGTGCTACAGAGCTTTTACGACGACCTGTTCCGTAATATTGTACTTGAGCCACTTAGATTTCCTCCTTTTATAAATTAACCGCGTAGTTCGTATACTTCTGGTTTTTGTGCTGCATGTTCGTGCTCAGCGCCAGCGTATACATGAAGTTTTTTGAATTGATCACGTCCAAGAGAATTCTTTGGAAGCATACCTTTAACAGATAGCTCGATTAATTTCTCAGGATTGTTTGTACGCATTTCGCCTGCAGTACGAGTTTTCAAACCGCCTGGATATTGCGAGTGACGGTAATAGATTTTGTCAGTTGCTTTTTTACCAGTAAGACCTACCTTACCAGCATTAATTACGATTACAAAGTCTCCAGTATCTACATGTGGAGTAAATTGTGGTTTCGTTTTACCACGAAGAATAGATGCTACTTCGCTGGACAAACGACCTAGTGAAACACCTTCAGCGTCGATCACGTACCATTTACGTTCTACTTCGCCTGGTTTCGCCATATAAGTTGTACGCATGAGTTACCCTCCTAAAATCTTTTAAAAAAATTTCAGCGCCCGGAACCGTTCCTTGTTCCGAAACCCTACTAAATAAATTTACTATTGTTTTATTCAACACAACAACCTTCCGGGGCTTATTGTGGGGTAAACAATACCATAGTCCATAATACAATTTTTGACGCCAAAAGTCAATGCGTTTTTCAAAAATATCTCCTTACGAATCATCTGCTCGAAAGTTGCGCAAAACGATGTTCTATAAACTGATTTCCGCCAAAGAAGCATACACATTCCGGGCTTTTTTCGCATCCAATACTTTCCACGATTTCTGCTCCGTATGAATTTGCCCGCCTTCCAGCAGTTCAGTGATAATCCCGCTTAAATGTTCACGACTAATCCCTACATAATTCGCAAACAATGCCTGCGTAATTTCATTCGGTAAGACCCATTCTGCCGCATCCTTGTCGCAGTATCGCGAAGCCAATTGATATAAACAGGCGATCACCAGTTTCTCAGCACTATAAAAACTGCGATGATATAAGTTCTGGATGATTTCCTGCTCCTGCAAGTACTCATTATGATAAAGGCGATTCAGCCAATTAGATCTGCGCAAATAACGTTCTGCTTCTTTCTTCCGGATTCGCCACATCTTCGTATCACTTAACGCATAAAAATATAAAGTAAATCCTGAAGGCGCTTTTTGTCGAAATGGACTAACCATATCACCATCCCATAGAAAAGCCGGAATGATTGTCTTCTGTCCACCCTCATATTGATAGCAAATCAAGCCATGTTCAATAAAATAGATATACTCCGTGCTGCTGAGTTCCGGAAATTTATCATTTTTCTGCAATTCTACTACATGGCAAAACTTGGCAAAATTAGCTTGCTTTTGAAAATATGTAAAAACTTCATTCTCTGTAATAATCTCTGTCGTTTCCATCTTTCTTTCATTCCTCCCATTTATTCTTCAAAATGCCTCAAGTATCATAAAACGAATCAATTCTTTTATTGCTTCCTTTGTATCCTCACAACTCCCACAAGTAAACTGTTTTAAGATAAGCATAGCTTTTTCATAGATAAGCGGATTTTTGGAATTTAGTAAAACTCTGACCTCATCTGTCGCTTTTTCCTCAAAATCCATCCAAACAGATCTACCCAACTGATTAAAATAATGATTTCCTGAACGCTCAATGACAAAAAGAAAAAACTCTTCCAAGTCAAATTTTTCTGGTCCTTCCAAGGCCAATTTCTCACTATATGATAATAGAAGCTCTTCATGGTGTTCTTTTAATGCAAATATTTTTTCCACTGAATAAATCGAAAGCAGCTCCATCAACCGCAATCGTGAAACATATTCTGGCAATCCAATATCATGTCCGCTAACAAAATTTCCTTTGTTTGGTTTATAAATTAAATAATTAGCATGACATAATTGATGAATTGCTTTGCGAATGGGTGTTCTGCTCATGCTGAGTTCTTCCGACAACCTCGCTTCAATGATTTTCTCTCCAGGTAAGTATTCGCCACTAAGAATTTTTTCTTTGATATGATTGTACGCAATTCTTTCTAGCTTATCTTTTTTGGCGATTTTAGGCACCCTCATCCCTCCAATAATGCACCTTTTTGATTGAAAGTTCCCTTACATCTTCTTGCTAATAGTTTATCAAATGAATCTTCTTACTAAAATCCCTTCTCATTAAACTAAAAACAATTATCCCTTATAAAAGTACAAAAATAGTTTAATTGAACTTTAATATGCACAAATATACTTCTTTTTTCAACTGTTTTCTTAGAGAAATAACCTACGAATTAAATTTATGGCAATTTTTTGTCTAAATCTAAAAAACAATCTAATTAACTGTTTTTTCAACAAAAAAAAGAGAGACATTTTACATTGTCTCTCGTTCTTTGTATTCGACTTTCCATAAATATAACCCCTGTGGAGCCACAGTTTTACTACTTAACGCTGTTCGTTTCTTCGCTTTAAGTGCCTTTTCAAGTTCAGAAATAGATAATTTATCATTACCAACATCAAGCAAAGAACCTGTAATAATTCTTACCATATTATATAAAAAACCGTTTCCTTTATACCGGAGAATTATTGTTTCTGTATCTATCTCCAAAACCTCGATCTCATAAATCGTTCGAATTTTATTTTCTCTTTCTGTTTTCGCAGAACAAAAACTTGAAAAATCATGTTCGCCGATAAGCACTTCAGCCGCTGAACGCATTTTTTCGAGATCTAATACATACGGATAATGCAGGGCAAAATGGCGACTAAAAGGATCAAAAAACTTTCCTCGTTTCACAACATAGCGATATTCTTTTGATTTAGTCTGAAAGCGGGCATGGAAGTCATCCGAAACCTGTTCCAGTTCTAAAAAACTGATATCAAGCGGCGTCATGACCTGTAAGGCTTGGCGGTATTTAGCTGGCTCGATCATAAGCGGAGAATCAAAATGGATCACTTGTCCTTTCGCATGTACGCCAGTATCCGTTCGTCCTGAAGCAGTAATTCGAATCTGCTCTCCTTTATGCATCTTTTGCAGTGCCTGCTCAATCTCAGCCTGAACTGTACGTCCATTCGGCTGAATTTGATAGCCATTAAAGCCGCTACCATCATAAGCAATCGTCGCTTTATAACGCGCCATATACTTCTCTCCTTAATTTTTCAACCATATTAATACAAGCGTCAATAAACCTAACGAAATCATCAGAAACGTATCTGCCCAGCGCCATTTCAAAAGACGGAACCGGGTTCTCCCCTGATTGCCGCGATATCCACGGGCCTCCATCGCAATCGCCAAATCTTCCGCTCTTTTAAACGCACTGATGAACAGCGGTACCAAAAGCGGCACAATTGAGCGTATCCGTTCTTTGATTTTACCGCTAGTGAAATCAACCCCACGGGCCTTCTGTGCTTTCAGAATTTTCTCCGTCTCATCCATCAAAGTCGGAATAAAGCGAAGTGAGATACTGAGCATCAACGCCAACTCATGCACAGGTAGCCGCACCACTCGAAACGGAGCTAATATTTTCTCCAACCCATCCGTCAATTCGATCGGGCTCGTCGTAAGTGTCAAAAGCGTCGTCATAAAGATAATCAAAATAAATCGGCAAAACATTTTGATCCCGTTCGCAAGACCTAGCGTCGTGATCTTAATCGGTCCTAGTGACAAAAGTGTCTCTCCACCCTGCGTAAAAAAGATCTGTAACACAAGTGTCAAAATGATCAGCCACATGATCGGCAAAAGTCCTTTCAAGAAAAACTTGAAAGAAACTTGCGATGAAAAAACCAAATAAAGAATATACAGAAATAAAACTGTATAAGTCTCCCGGTTATTGGCCAGAAAAACAATCGCAATAAAAGCCATAACGGCCGTAATTTTGGCTCGCGGATCCGTACGATGCAGCCAAGAACTCCCTGGAATGTATCGTCCAAGGATCATTTTATCCATCATATCGTGTCTCCACCTTTGTCGAGCTGCGGCGTGATCGCCTCAACCAGCTCATCCATTGTCAGACATGTTTTTTCAAGTTTTACTTGGAAGCGGCGCTCAAAGGCTTTTTGAAAACGAACGACTTCTGGCACGAGTAGACCCAGTTCAAGCAATTGATCAGCCTCACTGAAAATCTCTCGAGGTGTGCCTGTCTGTAAAATCGTCCCATTTTTCATTAGAACGATTTTCTCTGCATAGCGTGCCGCATCTTCCATACTGTGTGTCACAAGGATCGTCGTCAGTCCTTTTTCCTGATGAAGGCGGTAAAACATCTCCATGATCTCCGTTCGACCGTGTGGGTCAAGGCCAGCCGTTGGTTCATCCAGTACCAGTACTTCCGGATCCATGGCTAAAACACCTGCAATTGCCACTCGCCGCATCTGCCCGCCGGATAATTCGAATGGTGATCTAGTCAGCAGTTCCTCAGAAAGCCCGACTTCTTGGATAACTTCCCGCGCTCGTTTTTTCGCATCTTCTTCCGATATACCAAAATTCATTGGGCCGAAACAGATATCCTTTTCGACCGTTTCTTCAAATAACTGTGCTTCCGGGAATTGAAAAACAATCCCGACTTTTTCACGTAAGTCCTTCAAACCGCGCTGCTTTTCGCCAGCCTGAATGACCCGGTCTCCAATTGTAATCTTCCCTTCTGTCGGCAACAGTAATGCATTCAAATGTTGAAGAAGGGTTGATTTCCCGGAGCCGGTATGTCCGATGATCGCTGAATAGCTGCCAGAACGAAACGCCACATTGACCTGCTCCAGAGCCCGTTTCTCAAAAGGGCTGCCCGGTTGATAACTAAATCCTAATTGCTCGAGTGTAATGTCCATAATTGATCAAGTAACGCTCCTTCCGACAGGACTGATTCGCCTGACCAGTATCCTTTTTTAGCTAATCGATTTTCAAGCTCTACAATAAAAGGGACACCCAAACCGATCTTTTCCATTTCTTGCGCTTCAGAAAACACTTCCTGCGGCGTCCCAGTACGATAGACTTCTCCGTTATTCATCACAATGACCCGATCGGCAAATAATACCTCATCCAGATCATGCGTAATTGAAATGACTGTGATTTCTTCCCGTTCCCGCAAAACGCGAATCGTTTCCATCACTTCAGCTCGCCCCCGCGGATCAAGCATCGATGTCGCCTCATCCAAAATAATCACATCTGGCTGCAAAGCAATCACACCTGCAATCGCCACTCGCTGTTTTTGCCCTCCCGAAAGCCGCGACGGTTCATGGAGTGCATATCCAGCCATCCCTACTTCCTCAATGGCATTTTCAACTCGAGTGACCATTGTGTCATGCGGAATACCATGATTTTCAAGCCCGAAAGCAACATCATCCTGAACTGTAGCACCCACGAATTGATTATCCGGATTTTGGAAAACCATCCCTACTTGCCTGCGAATATCCCAGATGTTTTTTTCCGACAGCACGAAATGACCAATCTTGATCAAGCCGTCTTCTGGAAACAGCAGACCGTTCAATAGCTTAGCAATCGTCGACTTTCCAGAACCATTATGCCCAACGAGCGCCAGCCACTCACCTTTTTTCACGGAAAAAGAAACATCTTTTACAGCAAAATCAGGCTCATCTTCATATTTATAAAAAACGTGCTCCAGTCTGATAAAATCTTCCGCCACGCCTTTGCACCTCGCTTTACTAGATTACACTGCCCTTATTATAGTATAAACCACTGGCAGGTGCAAAGTCTGTTTGATGTTTCTTTTGATAAAAAGAGGTACAATAAACTTGCATAGAAAAAGAGGTGAACAACATGTGGTGGGAATTTTTACTGCGTCTATTTGTTGCCAGTCTTTTAGGAGCGATTATCGGCCTTGATCGTGAAATTCGTGCTAAAGAAGCTGGGTTCAGAACCCATTTTCTTGTTTCACTCGGCAGTGCACTTATTATGATCGTCTCCCAATATGGATTTTCTGAGGTTCTGAATAACCCGAATGTTTCATTTGATCCCAGCCGTGTCGCCGCACAAGTTGTCAGCGGGATCGGCTTTATCGGTGCTGGTACCATTATCATCCAAAAGCAATTCGTTCGCGGTCTGACAACAGCTGCTGGCTTGTGGGCAACTTCTGGAATCGGTCTTGCGATTGGTGCCGGCATGTATGCACTTGGAATTGGTGCCACCATTTTGACATTAATCGGTCTTGAAGTACTCAGTTTCGTTTTTAAGTCAGTGGGTCTACATAGTGTAGCACTCAGCTATTCAACTGATCGCGAAGAAAATCTGTCCATCGTAACTGATTATTTACGAGAGCATCAATACCGCATTTCCAGTTATAGTGCTCAAAAAGAAAATTTCGGCGAAACGGCTGTTTTCCGTGTCCAATTAATTGCTAAAACCAAGCGTTATGGCGAAGAAGAAGAATTATTTCACTATGTCCAAAAACTACCTAATATCACTCTGGAAAAAATGGAATAGCAAAATAAGAGAATCCAAAATCGTGTGAGTTGATTTTGGATTCTCTCTTTAGTTGGAAGTCGTTTAGTCATAATTTTTCTCAAGTTCTTCATCAAACAAATTTCCTAAACTGGTTTACTGTAATCGCTAGCTATACAAGCCTTCCTTTATCCGATGACCACTTCTTGAAATTCCTTCTCCATAAAACCAGCTACCTGCTGACATTTTGTCTCAATCCGCTTCCAATCATATTTACTAATTTTTCGGGTTGGAAACAATTGAAACCAGATTTTCGGACCCTGAATTCGGTAGCGCCAAGTCCCTCTAAAATGGCCATCAATCAGTAATACCGATTCGATTTGTCCAGCTTTTCGCCAAATCAACCCTCTTTCATTTTCAGTTGTGATCCAGCTTTTATCCGCATAAGAAACAAATAGTGGATCAAATTTTCCAAGTAGCATGACACCTGGCTGTCCGTCCAACAGAAAATCAGCAGAAGAGCTATAGAGGACTGTTCCCTGTTCATCCTCCACTTGCTTAAAGTCAGCCAAAGCCTCATCGACCAGCGCAATAAAATCGCCTCTCTTAAGTCCCGACCAGTGTTTGAAATCGCGTAAACTTGCTGGCCCATAAGCGGAAAAATAGCGTTTCATCAATTCCATGATCGCTGCATCTTTCGTATAATGTCCAGGTGGCGCAGCAAGCTGATTGCGATGCCGATAATGCCTTGTCTTAGGCGATTCTGGTACACAGTACAATGTCCCATCGAGTGAAGCTTGAATCAAGATTCCACCCCATGTCAATAGTTCCTTACTATTTTCACCTAATAGCATCGCGATTTCCTTCTTGTCGACCTCTCCCCTCGTAAGCAATAGCTCCTCCAATTCACTCAACATAGCTTCCAGATCGAAGCCACGTTCCGCAAATTTCTTTTTCACCCAGTTGTGTCTTGTCTGATAGAGAGCCTGAAGAAGCCCCCAGTCCTTTGGCATATAAAGGTGCACAGTCATCCGCTGTCCCCACAGCTTGATTAAATCATTAGCCTGATACAGGTCTGTGAGTTGGTCTTTTTTAAGTCCTGTAACACGGTTATATAGATTTAAATCTGCAAATTGCTGGTATTGCGCTTGCACACCAAAAAGCCTGCTAGCCGCCTCCTGACAATCTAAAAACGGCTCAAACAGACCGGAATTAAAAAAGCGTGTATACTTGATTTCCTCTTTCGTCAATCTTTGCATATTCCGACGCCCCCCTTTTTATTTTATTATAAGCGAGCAACCAGACAAGCGCATGTTTTAGGCAAAATAAAAAACTCAAAGTATCAACACTTTGAGTCGAGAAGAAATAAAAAAAGCCTGCGCTCTCCTCGGGACTAAGCCAAAGGAGAACACACAGAGCTAGACAAGACCGCCAAAAAGGCGGCTTATCATGACACTCTACTTGCTTCTAGAAAATCAGTTATTAAACTAATTCGATGATTACCATTGGAGCTCCGTCACCACGACGAGGTCCTTTTTTGTAGATACGAGTGTAACCACCTTGACGATCTGCATATTTAGGTGCAATTTCATCAAAAAGTTTTTGAAGTGCATAGACAGGTTGATTAACTTTGACAGTAGTACCGTCTTTTTTCGTTTTATCAACTTGTTGTACGTCAGCAACTTCATGGCGAATGAATGCTTCTACTTGACGACGAGAATGCAAGTCACCTTTTTTACCAGAAGTGATCATTTTTTCTACGACTTTGCGAACTTCTTTTGCACGTGTTTCCGTAGTTTCAATACGGCCGTGTACGATTAAATCAGTCGCAAGATCACGTAGCAATGCTTTACGTTGGGAACTTGTACGACCTAATTTTCTGTAACCCATGGATTTCCCTCCTTACGTTTCTATCAGTTTTCGTTTCTTAAAGATAAGCCTAGATCAGCAAGTTTTACTTTAACTTCCTCAAGCGATTTGCGGCCCAAGTTGCGGACTTTCATCATATCGTCTTCGGATTTATCAGCAAGCTCCTGAACTGTATTGATCCCAGCACGTTTCAGACAGTTATAAGAACGGACAGACAAATCGAGTTCTTCAATTGTCATTTCAAGTACTTTCTCTTTATGGCTTTCTTCTTTTTCAATCATGATTTCAGCTTTTTGCGCTTCATCTGTTAGGTTGACAAAGATGCTCAAATGCTCAGAAAGAATTTTTGCACCAAGTGATACAGCTTCTTCTGGGCTGATACTTCCGTCTGTTAACACATCAAACGTTAGCTTGTCATAATTGGTTGATTGACCGACGCGCGTATTTTCCACTTGATAATTCACACGAATAACAGGTGAGAAAATAGAATCGATTGGAAGCACACCGATTGGCATACTTTCACGTTTATTTTGATCAGCTGGTGTATAACCGCGACCACGAGTTGCATTCAAACGAACATGGAATTTTGCATTATCACTGAGTGTGGCAATGTGCAGTTCCGGATTCAAAATTTCAACATCGCTGTCATAGTTGATATCTCCTGCTGTAACAACACCAGGTCCCTGCATATCAATTTCTAATGTTTTTTCTTCATCAGAATATACTTTCAAGGCTAGTTTTTTGATATTCAAAATCATCGTTGTCACATCTTCAACTACACCTTCAATTACAGAAAACTCATGCAAAGCTCCATCAATTTGAATTGATGTTACAGCTGCACCTGGAAGTGAAGATAATAGAATACGACGTAAGGAGTTACCCAAAGTTGTACCATATCCACGCTCAAGTGGTTCTACAACAAACTTTCCATACTTGGCATCATCGCTGATCTCAATCGTCTCGATTTTTGGCTTTTCAATTTCGATCATTCAAATTTACCCTCCTTCAAAACGTCTTATTTCTTAAGTCTAGCCGACCTCTCTGCCTGATATTAAGACAGATAACCACGTCTATAAGCAAGCATAAAAAAGCGACTACTTATACACGACGACGTTTAGGAGGACGACATCCGTTATGTGGAACTGGTGTTACGTCTTTGATTGCTGTAACTTCAAGACCTGCTGCTTGAAGCGCACGAATTGCTGCTTCACGACCAGCACCTGGACCTTTAACAGTTACTTCCAAAGTTTTAAGACCATGTTCCATAGCTGCTTTTGCGGATGTTTCAGCGGCCATTTGTGCTGCGAAAGGAGTAGATTTACGGGAACCTTTAAATCCTAATGCACCGGCACTAGACCACGACAAAGCATTACCATGTGTGTCAGTAATCGTTACAATTGTATTATTAAATGTAGAACGGATGTGAGCAATACCGGATTCGATATTCTTTTTCACACGGCGTTTACGAGTATTTGTTTTACGAGCCATTCACTAACTACCTCCTTTACAAAGTGATTATTTTTTCTTACCTGCAACAGTCTTAGAAGGACCTTTACGGGTACGAGCATTATTTTTGGTATTTTGTCCGCGAACTGGAAGCCCACGACGGTGACGCATACCACGGTAAGAACCGATCTCGATAAGACGTTTAACATTCAAGTTCACTTCACGACGAAGATCACCTTCAACTTTGATACGGTCTACGATTTCACGGATTTTACCTAATTCTTCTTCTGTTAGATCACGAGTACGAGTATCTTCTGAAACGCCTGCTTCTTTCAAAACTTTGATCGCAGTTTGTTTACCGATACCGTAAATGTAAGTCAGGGAAATAACGATACGTTTTTCACGTGGAACGTCCACACCTGCAATACGTGCCATTTAGTCCAGCACCTCCTTATTATCCTTGTTTTTGTTTATGTTTTGGATTTTCACAAATTACCATTACTTTACCTTTACGGCGAATAACTTTACATTTTTCGCAGATAGGTTTAACGGATGGTCTTACTTTCATTCCATATACCTCCTTGTTTACTAGAGAAAGTGTCTCTATAAACCGATAATTACTAAGCTGGCGAACCAGACCGGTATATAAATTCAATTTCGGAGTGCAAATTATTTAAAACGATAGGTGATT
Source organism: Listeria ilorinensis (assembly GCF_913566895.1). Lineage (GTDB taxonomy): Bacteria > Bacillota > Bacilli > Lactobacillales > Listeriaceae > Listeria > Listeria ilorinensis. The sequence continues at coordinate 28,793 of NZ_CAJYCN010000001.1, forward strand.
CTTCCACGTGACAGGTCGTACGGGGAAAGCTCAACAGTCACTTTATCTCCAGGTAAAATGCGGATATAATGCATACGGATTTTACCAGATACAGTGGCAAGCACAACATGACCGTTTTCGAGTTCTACTTTAAACATTGCATTAGGCAATGTATCCTGTACAACGCCTTCTACTTCAATAACATCCTCTTTTGCCATATCTTCGCTACCTCCTTCTTCATTTACTGGGACCACTTGGTTAACGATTCATTCAGTGTAAATACTTGATTACATGAAAAAACGTAAAACACACCAAAATTCGGCTCCTTTTTTAAGGAATCGGACCTTGATACATTCATAGACAACCTGAAAAGTGAAATCCGTAAATCCAGAAGAACAGTAATCACTTACAGTTCGGTAGTGTCAAAACGACATTCGGAAGAGCTACGGGACGGTTCTCTCGTTCATCATGATTTGCTAAGATGCTTTTATTCCACTGCCAATTATCCATTATACTACAAACCAAGTAGATTTGCACGTATTATTTTAACAGCTGTGGTCAGCTCGACTCTCCTCAAAAAGAAGCAAGAATTTCATCCACTTCAGTGAAAACAACATCGATATCTTGTTCACCATTTATGTTATGAAGTTTACCTGTTTCTTTATAAAAATCAAGTAGCGGCTTCGTTTGTTTCAGATTAACAGCTAAGCGATTCTCAACCGTTTCACGTTTATCATCTTCACGTTGGTAAAGCTTACTTCCATCAAGATCACAGATCCCTTCCACTTTTGGCGGATTGAATACAGTGTGATATGTTTTACCACATGTCGGACAAATAAAGCGTCCAGCCAGACGTTCAATCAGAACATCTTGATCCACATTGATGTTAATCACAGCATCAAGTTCAGTACCAAGATCACGCAAAATGTTTTCAAGTTCTTTGGCTTGATCCACTGTACGCGGGAAACCATCCAAAAGGAAACCATCTTTTGCATCATCCTCAGCTAAACGATCACGAACGATACCATTTGTCACTTCATCAGGAACCAAGTCGCCTTTATCCATATAAGATTTAGCTTTGAGACCCAATTCTGTGCCATTTTTGATTGCAGCACGGAACATATCCCCAGTTGAGATATGCGGGATGTGATATTTTTCTACGATTTTTTCAGCCTGTGTACCTTTGCCGGCACCAGGAAGTCCCATTAATACTAATTTCAACTGATTCGCTCCTTGCATACGCGCAGGCGGCTCTGCCTGGAAACCCAAGCTAGAACCTGCGTGTTATTTGATGAATCCTCGGTAATTCCGTTTAACAAGTTGACCTTCTAATTGTTTTGTTGTGTCAAGTGCCACACCGATAACGATCAGAAGACTTGTTCCACCAATTGCAAGGGATTGCGGCAAGCTGAACGCCACAGTACCAATCGTTGGCAGGATAGCAACGACCGCGAGGAAAATCGCCCCTACAAATGTCAATCGATAAAGGACTGACGTTAGATAGGCTTGCGTTTCTCTACCTGGACGCTTACTAGGAATATAACCGCCTTGCTTTTTCAAGTTATCCGCCACTTTTTCAGGGTTAACTTGGATAAAAGCATAGAAATAAGTGAATGCGATAATAAGTGCGACATACAAAATCATACCGACTGGTTTTGTATAGTCAAAGATATTTTTCAAAACGGCCACAACCTGATTGCTACTATCAAAGAAAGTAAGAATCGTTTGCGGTGTCACAATAAAGGCACTTGCGAAGATTACCGGAATAACCCCTGCTGAATTAAGTTTCAGCGGCAAGTGAGTGGACTGTGCGCCACCTTGTTTATTGCCAGCAACACGTTTTGAATACTGAACCGGGATCTTCCGTAGCGCTTGTTGGAAGAAAATAACCGCTACGACAATCAAAAGAGCTGCAAGCGCAATGCCTGCCAAAATCAGCACATGCAAGAATAGCTGATCTCCAGCACCTTCGATTTGTTGAACGTACAATTGACGAAGACCGTCTGGAATACGTGCAACGATACCGGCAAAGATAATAATGGAAACACCATTACCAATACCTTTTACAGTAATTTGTTCACCTAACCACATCAGGAACATCGTACCTGTTGTCAGAACGATCGCAATCGCAATATATTGAGGAATCGTATCATTGAAAATCAAAAGCGATCCAGACATACGGTTAAAACCATATGCCATACCGAAAGCTTCGATCAACCCAAGTCCGATTGTCAAATAACGCGTAAGCTGATTGAGTTTTTTACGACCCATTTCACCTTGTTTTGACCATTCAGTAAGCTTAGGAACAACGTCCATTTGAAGTAACTGTACAATAATGGATGCTGTGATGTAAGGCATAACGCCCATTGCAAACACAGAAAAGTTTTTCAGTGCTCCACCATTAAAGGTATTAAGAAAACCGAAAATCCCACTGTCCATTGTTGATTGTAAAACAGAAGCATCTACCCCCGGCACAGGAATAAATGTTCCGATCCGAAAAATAATCAGCATAGCAAGTGTAAACAAAATCTTTTTCCGAATATCAGCTACTCTAAAGAAGTTGACTAACGTACGAAACATTAGATCACCTCAGCTTTTCCACCGGCAGCTTCGATAGCTTCCTTCGCTGCAGTAGAAAATTTATTTGCTTTCACTGTTAATTTTTTCTCAAGAGATCCATTAGATAGAATTTTGATCCCAGATTTTGCATTACGCACAATACCAGTTTCGATCAAAAGTTCAGGTGTTACTTCTGTACCTTCTTCAAAGCGGTTCAAAACATCAAGATTCACAACTGCGAATTCTTTACGGTTGATGTTTGTGAAGCCACGTTTAGGTAAACGACGGAATAATGGTAATTGACCACCTTCAAAACCTAAACGTACACCGCCGCCGGAACGAGCTTTTTGTCCTTTATGACCGCGTCCAGCAGTTTTACCGTTACCAGAGCCTGTACCACGACCAACACGATTACGTTCTTTACGGGAACCTTCAGCAGGTTTGAGTTCGTGTAGTTTCATGTCAAGCACCTCCTCCTATTTCCAATTCTTCGATTGATATCTAAAATAAAGCTTAAACTTCTTTAACGTCCAAAAGATGGCTAACTTTGTTAATCATCCCACGAATTGCAGGATTATCTTCTTTGACAACAACGGAATTTGTTTTGCCAAGACCAAGAGCCTTAACAGTTTTGCGTTGTGTTTCGGGACGACCGATTAAGCTACGTTTTAGAGTGATTTCTAATTTCGCCATAATGATAATTCCCTCCTTATCCTAGCAATTCTTCCACTGTTTTACCGCGAAGTTTTGCAACTTCTTCAGCTTGTTTAAGTTGTTTGATTCCGTCGATTGTCGCACGAACCATGTTGATCGGTGTGTTAGATCCAAGTGATTTGGAAGAAACATCTGCAACACCAGCAAGTTCAAGTACGGCACGAACCGGACCACCAGCAGTTACACCAGAACCGGCACTAGCAGGTTTAAGAAGGATTTCGCCTCCACCAAAACGACCGACAACAGTGTGAGGGATGGTTGTATTAACTGTTGGTACGAATACCATGTTTTTCTTCGCATCCTCAACTGCTTTTTTAATCGCATCTGGAACCTCTTGTGCTTTACCAGTACCAAAGCCAACATGACCGTTTTTGTCACCAACAACAACAAGTGCTGTGAAGCGGAAACGACGACCACCTTTAACAACTTTAGCAACACGGTTGATTGTAACAACGCGTTCTTCTAATTCCAATTTGTTTCCATCAATAAATTCAGGCATCAATTTTCCCTCCTAACCTATTAGAATTCAAGTCCGTTTTCACGAGCAGCTTCAGCCAAAGCTTTTACACGTCCGTGATAAAGATATCCTCCACGATCGAATACGACAGAAGTAATACCTTTTTCAGCAGCACGTTTAGCAACTAATTCGCCAACTTTGCTTGCAGCGTCAACTTTAGATTCAGCAGAACCAAAGTCTTTATCTAAATTCGATGCACTTACAAGAGTAGCACCATTTACATCATCAATTACTTGAGCATAAATGTTTTTGTTAGAACGGAAAACGTTTAGACGAGGACGGCTTTCAGTTCCGTTAATTTTGGAACGTACACGTGCATGTCTTTTTTTCCGTACTTTATTTTTGTCGATTTTGGTAATCACACGACTCACCTCTTCTCTAATCGCCTATGCGGCATTATTTACCAGTTTTACCTTCTTTGCGACGAACATATTCGCCTTCATAACGAATACCTTTACCTTTGTAAGGTTCAGGCGGACGTACAGCGCGGATATTAGCAGCAAGTTCACCAACGTGTTCTTTGTTGAAGCCTTTAACAATAATTTTCGTGTTAGCAGGAACTTCAATTTCAACACCTTTTGGAGCTTCGAATTCTACTGGATGAGAGTAACCTACGTTAAGAACAAGTTTACTACCTTGTTTTTGCGCACGGTAACCAACACCGACAAGTTCCAATGTTTTTTCGTAGCCTTCAGAAACGCCAACAACCATGTTATTTAAAACAGCACGAGTCGTTCCGTGAAGAGCACGGTGATTTTTATTGTCAGAAGGACGAGTAACGTTGATCTCGCTTCCTTCGATATTGATTGAGATTTCTGGGTTGAACTCTTTTACAAGTTCACCTTTAGGCCCCTTAACTGTAGCGACGGAACCATCAAGAGTGACAGTCACACCAGCAGGGATCGTAATAGGTTTTTTACCGATACGGGACATTTAGCGCACCTCCTTGTGTTTTACTAATTCTTACCAAACGTATGCTAGAACTTCTCCGCCCACTTGTTTAGCGCGAGCTTCTTTGTCAGTCAAAAGACCTTGAGAAGTAGATACGATTGCGATACCTAGACCATTAAGTACTTTTGGCACCTCGTTTGATTTTGCGTATACACGCAGACCTGGTTTACTGATACGTTTCAGACCAGTGATTACACGTTCGCCGGATTGACCGTATTTAAGGAAAACACGAATCGTACCTTGCTTGTCATCTTCAATATATTCAACATCGCGAATAAATCCTTCACGTTTCAGAATTTCAGCGATTTCTTTCTTGATTTTGGATGCAGGCAATTCTAATTTATCATGTTTTACCATGTTAGCATTACGGATACGAGTTAGAAAATCTGCAATTGGATCTGTCATCACCATGTGTAATTAACCTCCTTCCTTCAACTATTTCTTACCAGCTTGCTTTTTTCACGCCGGGAATTTGACCTTTATAGGCAAGTTCACGGAAACAAATACGGCATAATTTGAATTTGCGAATAACGGAATGCGGACGTCCACAACGTTCACAACGTGTGTAGCCTTGCACAGCGTATTTAGGTTCACGCTTTTGTTTAGCGATCATTGATTTTTTAGCCACGTTTTCGCCTCCCTACTTAATTAGTGATTACTTTTGAAATGGCATTCCTACGAGTGTTAACAACTCACGGGATTCTTCATCAGTTTTCGCAGTTGTAACGATAACAACGTCCATACCACGAACTTTAGAAACTTTATCGTAATCAATTTCAGGGAAAATCAATTGTTCTCTCACACCCAACGTATAGTTGCCGCGGCCGTCGAAAGCTTTTTTCGATACACCACGGAAGTCACGTACACGTGGAAGTGAAACAGTAATTAATTTATCTAAGAAATCATACATGCGGTCACCACGAAGCGTTACTTTCGCACCGATTGGCATTCCTTCACGAAGACGGAAACCAGCGATAGAATTTTTTGCTTTTGTGATAACAGGTTTTTGACCAGTGATTAGCGCTAGCTCTTCAACTGCGTCATCTAAAACTTTCGCATTCGCTACTGCGTCACCAACACCAGTGTTGATTACGATTTTTTCGATTTTTGGTACTTCCATAACGGAAGAATAGTTAAATTTGCTCATCATACCAGGAACAATTTCCTTAAGATAGCGATCTTTAAGGCGATTCATGTAATGTTGCCTCCTTCCTCACTTAATTATTTATCGATTACTTGACCGGATTTTTTAGCAACACGCACTTTTTTGTCGCCTTTTACTTCATAACCCACACGAGTAGGTTCACCGGATTTCGGATCAATTAACATTACGTTAGAAACGTGAATTGGTGCTTCCACATTCAAAATTCCGCCTTGCGGATTGATGTTGGACGGTTTAGTGTGTTTTTTCACCATGTTGATACCTTCAACAATTACACGATCTTTTTTAGGAAATGCAGCAAGCACTTTGCCTTCTTTTCCTTTGTCTTTACCAGTAATAACTTTTACTTTATCACCTTTTTTGACATGCATCTTTTAGCACCTCCTTGGATTGAAACTTAATTTTTAAAGAACTTCTGGAGCTAAAGAAACGATTTTCATGAAGTTGTTTTCACGAAGTTCGCGAGCCACAGGTCCAAAAATACGTGTTCCACGAGGACTTTTATCATCACGGATAATGACACATGCATTTTCATCAAACTTGATGTAAGAACCATCTTGACGACGTGCTCCACTCTTAGTACGAACGATTACTGCTTTGACAACTTCGCCTTTTTTGACAACGCCGCCTGGTGTTGCTTGTTTGACAGTACAAACGATAACATCACCGATATTCGCAGTTTTGCGTCCTGATCCACCTAGCACTTTAATTGTTAGTACTTCACGTGCGCCAGAGTTATCAGCCACTTTCAAACGACTTTCCTGTTGAATCATTAGGACACCCTCCTTCCAGATTTACGAGAGATGGGAATTGCTCCCCAAAAATTGGTTTAGATAATAACTGCTTCTTCTACAACATCTAGCAAACGGAAGTGTTTAGTTGCAGACAATGGACGAGTTTCCATGATACGAACGATGTCGCCAGTTTTCGCAGTGTTATTTTCATCATGCGCTTTGAATTTCTTAGAGTATTTCACGCGCTTGCCGTACAAACCATGTTTTTTGTGAGTTTCAACTACTACTGTAATGGTTTTATCCATTTTGTCGGATACGACGCGGCCAGTGTAAATTTTACGCTGATTACGATCAGTCATGCTTCATAGACCTCCTTATTGATTTTTTAAGCAAGTTCTCTTTCTTTAACAATTGTTTTCATACGAGCAATTGCTTTACGCACTTCTCTAATACGTGCGGTATTCTCTAATTGTCCAGTAGCTAACTGAAAGCGCAGGTTGAAAAGCTCTTCTTTTAGCGCTTTTTCTTGGTCCATAATTTCGGTAGTGGATAATTCACGAATATCCTTAGCTTTCATTTGCTTCACCACCAATTTCTTCACGTTTAACGATCTTCGTTTTGACCGGCAGTTTGTGTGCTGCAAGACGCAATGCTTCACGCGCTACTTCTTCAGGTACACCTGCGATTTCAAACATAATTTTGCCACGTTTAACTGGAGAAACCCAGCCTTCCGGAGCACCTTTACCTTTACCCATCCGAACACCGATTGGTTTAGATGTGTAAGATTTATGAGGGAAAATTTTAATCCAAACTTTACCGCCACGTTTCATATAACGAGTCATTGCAATACGGGCTGCTTCAATTTGACGGTTGGTAATCCAAGAAGCTTCTACTGCTTGAAGACCGTATTCGCCAAATGCTACTTCTGTGCCGCCTTTCGCACGTCCACGCATGTTGCCGCGGAACTCACGACGGTATTTTACACGTTTAGGGACTAACATTATTATTTTCCTCCTTCCACATTGTTTTTCTTCGTAGGAAGGACTTCTCCACGATAAATCCAAACTTTAACGCCTAATTTACCGTAAGTTGTGTCAGCTTCTTCCCATGCGTAGTCAATGTCGGCACGCAATGTATGAAGAGGTACTGTTCCTTCACTATAATGTTCAGCACGAGCGATATCAGCTCCGCCTAGACGACCAGATACTTGAGTTTTGATCCCTTTAGCTCCGGCACGCATTGTACGTTGGATTGCTTGTTTTTGCGCACGACGGAAGGAAACACGACCTTCAAGCTGACGAGCGATATTTTCAGCAACCAGTTTAGCGTCAAGATCAGCACGTTTGATTTCAACGATGTTGATATGAACACGTTTTTTAGTTAATTCATTCAGGCTCTTACGAAGTGCTTCAACTTCGGAACCACCTTTACCGATAACCATACCTGGTTTAGCAGTATGAATTGTAATGTTTACGCGGTTAGCAGCACGTTCGATTTCCACACGAGAAACAGAAGCATCAGCTAAGCGTTTGAAAATGTAATCACGAATGCGTAAATCTTCATGTAAGAAGTCCGCATAATCTTTTTCAGCGTACCATTTGGAATCCCAATCACGGATGACACCGATACGCATACCTATAGGATGTACTTTTTGACCCACGTATTATCCCTCCTTCACTTCAGATACCACAACTGTAATGTGGCTAGTACGTTTATTAATTGCACTTGCACGACCTTGTGCACGTGGACGGAAGCGTTTCAATGTTGCACCTTCGTCAACAAAAGCTTCAGATACCACTAGACTGTTTACATCTAAGTCATAGTTATGTTCTGCATTTGCAATAGCAGATTTGAGTACTTTTTCAATGATTGGAGAAGCTGCTTTTGGAGTGTATTTCAAAATAGCAATTGCTTCACCAACTTGCTTGCCTCGGATTAAATCAATAACGATTCTCGCTTTACGAGGAGCAATACGTACCGTTTTGGCAACGGCTTTAGCACTTGTTACTTCATTTGCCATTGGGGATTATCCTCCTCTCGAATTAGCGTTTAGTTTTTTTATCGTCGCCCGCGTGTCCGCGGTACGTACGAGTTGGTGCGAATTCACCTAGTTTGTGTCCTACCATATCTTCTTGGATATAAACAGGAACATGTTTGCGGCCATCATATACTGCGATTGTTTGACCAACGAATACTGGGAAAATTGTGGAACGGCGAGACCAAGTTTTGATCACTTGTTTCTTTTCGCTAGCATTTGCAGCTTCCACTTTTTTCATCAAATGGTCATCGACAAAAGGTCCTTTCTTCAAGCTACGACCCATGACGGAACCTCCCTTCGCATAGTCAGGATGCAGCCCGGAACTTACTTCCGTGCTGACCTGCTACCAAATTTATTAGATTTAATATCCGATGCTTATTTACCTTTACGACGACGTACGATAAATTTATCGGAGTTATTGTTTTTCTTACGTGTTTTGTAACCAAGTGTTGGTTTGCCCCACGGAGACATTGGAGATTTACGTCCGATCGGCGCACGTCCTTCACCACCACCGTGTGGGTGATCGTTAGGGTTCATTACAGAACCACGAACAGTTGGGCGTTTACCCATCCAACGTGAACGACCAGCTTTACCGATGTTAATCAATTCGTGTTGTTCGTTACCTACTTGACCGATTGTTGCGCGGCAAGTTGCAAGAATCATACGAACTTCACCGGAGTTAAGACGGATTAGTACGTATTTGCCTTCTTTACCAAGTACTTGAGCACTTGTTCCAGCAGAACGTACGAGTTGTCCACCTTTTCCTGGTTTCATTTCGATATTGTGAACTACAGTACCCACAGGAATATCTTTAAGTTCTAGTGCATTACCAACTTTGATGTCAGCTTCTGCTCCAGAGTAAATTGTTTGGCCAACTTCAAGGCCTTTAGCAGCGATGATGTAACGTTTTTCACCATCAGCATAGTTAATCAAAGCAATATTAGCAGAGCGGTTAGGATCGTATTCGATTGTTGCAACACGACCTGGAATGCCGTCTTTATTACGTTTGAAATCGATCACGCGGTATTGGCGTTTATGGCCACCGCCGTGATGACGAACAGTTAACTTACCTTGGTTGTTACGGCCAGCTTTTTTCTTCATCGGACGTAGTAAAGATTTTTCTGGAGTACTTGTTGTAATCTCAGCGAAATCAGAACTTGTCATATTACGGCGGCCGTTTGTGGTAGGTTTATACTTTTTAATCGCCATGTTTTTCCCTCCTCATTAGAATTTTATTCTAAACGTTCGATTAAACTTCAAAGAATTGAATTTCGTTACTGTCAGCTGTAAGTGTAACAATCGCTTTACGGCGTTTGTTTGTATAGCCAACATAACGGCCCATGCGTTTCTTTTTACCTTTGTAGTTCATGATGTTGACTTTAGCAACTTTCACGTCAAAGATTTCTTCAATCGCATGTTTTACATGAGTTTTAGTCGCGCGAGTATCTACTTCAAATGTGTATTTCTTGTCATCAAGAATACTTGTAGATTCTTCTGTTACGACCGGGCGCTTAATGATGTCGCGTGCATCCATTATGCAAGCACCTCCTCTACTTTTTCGACAGCTGCTTTCGTGATAACAAGTTTATCATGGCTAGCAACTTCTAGTACTGAGATACTTTCAGCTGGGATAACTGTAATGCCAGGAAGATTGCGTGCAGAAAGTTCTACATTTTCGCTTTCACCTGCTACTACAACAAGAGCTTTCGTATCAACAGAGATATTTTTAAGGAAAGCCGCAAAGTCTTTTGTTTTTGGCGCTTCAAAAGCAAGATTTTCAAGAACAATGATGTTCTCGTCATTTACTTTAGTAGAAAGCACTGATTTTAGCGCTAAACGGCGAACTTTCTTCGGTAATTTGTAAGCATACGAGCGAGGTGTAGGGCCAAATACGATACCACCACCACGCCATTGTGGGGAACGAATCGAGCCTTGACGAGCACGACCTGTACCTTTTTGACGCCATGGTTTACGTCCACCACCACGTACTTCAGAACGATTTTTTACTTTATGAGTTCCTTGACGCAAGGAAGCTCTTTGGCTCAAAATCACATCAACAACAACGTTTTCGTTTGGTTCGATCCCGAAAACAGCATCATTCAAAGTGATTTCGCCTGCTTTAGATCCGTCTTGTTTAAGTAAACTTAATTTTGGCATTCGTTAGTCCTCCTTTCCAGAATAATTATTTTGCTTTAATAGCAGTTTTAATTTGAACTAATGATTTTTTTGCACCTGGAACATTGCCTTTAACAAGAAGCAAGTTCTTTTCTACATCTACTTTCACGATTTCAAGGTTTTGGATCGTGATTTGTTCGCCACCAGTACGACCTGGCAAGCGTTTATTTTTAAATACACGGTTAGGCGCTACAGGACCCATAGAACCAGGGCGACGATGGTAACGAGAACCGTGAGCCATTGGTCCACGGGATTGTCCGTGGCGTTTGATAACACCTTGGAATCCTTTACCTTTCGATACGCCAGTTGCGTCTACGATGTCACCTTCTGCGAATACATCTACTTTTACTTCTGCACCAATCTCATACTCGTCTAAGTTTACATCGCGGAATTCGCGAATGAAGCGCTTAGGAGCAGTATTGGCTTTTGCTACATGACCTTTTTCGGGTTTGTTTGCCAGTTTTTCACGTTTGTCTTCGAAGCCGATTTGTACCGCTTCGTAGCCATCTGTGTCAACAGTTTTCTTTTGAAGTACGACGTTTTGTCCTGCTTCGATTACCGTTACTGGAATAAGTTCACCATTTTCAGTGAAAACTTGTGTCATCCCTACTTTTCTTCCTAAGATTCCTTTGGTCATGAGTCACACCTCCTGTTAATTGAAATTTTAATTTGGCTTTAAGCAAAGCCTTGGATTTATAGTTTGATTTCGATATCCACACCGCTTGGCAAGTCTAAACGCATCAAGCTATCCACAGTTTGTGGTGTTGGATTAACGATGTCGATTAAACGTTTGTGTGTACGCATTTCGAATTGCTCACGAGAATCCTTGTATTTGTGGACCGCACGCAAAATCGTGTAAACGGATTTTTCTGTTGGAAGTGGAATCGGACCAGATACAGAAGCACCAGAACGTTTCGCAGTTTCTACGATTTTTTCAGCAGATTGATCCAAGATACGGTGATCATAAGCCTTCAAACGAATACGAATTTTTTGTTTTGCCATTATTTTCCCTCCTTCTCGCCTACTTTTAAAATAGACATTCTCCATGGAAATTACCTGAGTGCCCCGCCATGGCAAAGCGGCCGGGCGTGTCAGCAACCTTCCACTTCATCACATCTACAACCCCAACGAATTGGGGGTGTCATGGCAAAATGGGCAGACGTATACCTCCCCATTTGCACTTTATCTATTATACACGGGTTGACGCCTATTATCAACCGCTTTTTGAAAAAAGTTTGCGATTATTTTCATGAACACTTTTCATAGAAGCAACTTGAGTTTTCCCCTTCAAAAAATTATTTATTTTATTAAAAAATATATTATGTTTTTTAATAAAATATGATATTATGAAACCGAGTATTAATTTTATAAAAAAATGGAGGATTCGTCATGAGATTCAAACCGAAAAAGACACGCTCGATGTCGCTTGGAAAAAAATTACTTTTTTCCTTCCTTATTATTTTAGTTTTATCATTAACCGCTGCGTCCCTATTTGCTTTCCTGACATCTAGAGAAAATCTAAGAACACAGGTTGCGGCAAACTCTGCTACTATCGCAAATGGTGTAAGCAGGCTTGTAGATGGAGAAATTCAACCAAAATGTGATCTTATTGATTACTTCATCTCACATGGGAGTATGAATTATGATCAACCGGAAACGATACAGAATCAAATCGCCCCATTCGTCACTAGCTTCCCTGACATTGAGAGTATGATCGTCACTAACGATATGAAACAATTCGTTAATTATCCCACATCTGATATGACTGACTATGACCCTACTTCCCGTTTCTGGTATCAACAAGCTCAACTCGCAAACGGAGAAACCACGATTACTTCCCCCTACTTTTCTAAAGTCACCAATTCCATGACTATCTCAATCGCCAAAACCACTCCTAATAAAAGAAATGTCGCTTCCATTTTCCTTAGTTTAGAAGACTTGTCTAATATGGTAAAAAATACAAAAGTTGGCAAAAGTGGTCATGCATTTATAATTACATCTGATGGACATGTTGTAAGCGACAGCAAATGGGAGGCTGGAACAGACAATGATGTTACCAAAGAAATCGCTAATCAAAAAAAAGATCAGCATACTTTTGTAACAAGTGTGAACGGGGAATCCTATCATATCACTTATGTGACAAATAAACTTACTGGTTGGAAAGTCGCTACTATGGTGCCAGACAAAGAGATTTCTGACGCTTCACATGCACTGTTTTATCAAAATATCATCGTCCTTGTTATTGCGAGTGTTATCGGGGGTATCATCATTTGGCTTATCACACGAATGATTGCACGCCGCTTGGATAAATTGGCCAAAGCTGCCGAGGCAATTAGCAGTGGTGACTTGACTGTGAAAGTTAAAATTGAAAGCAATGATGAAATTGGCCGAATTGGCGATGCTTTTAACAAGATGAGACAATCCCTCAATGGTCTTATTCAATCGATTCATCGTTCAGCTGATGATATCGCGGCTTCTTCCGAGGAATTAACTGCCAGCGCAGAAGAAACAAGCAGTTCAACAAACGAGATTACTCATTCCATCAGTCAATCTGCCCAGCAAACTGAAGAAAATAGTCAAATTATCGGAGAAAACGCTGAACAATTAAAAGAGGTCAACACATGGCTACAAATGGCCTCCACTAGCGCTACCAACTTAGCTGAGCTTTCCCGCAACTCTGACAGCACAGCCAAAGAAGGAAATGAACTTGTTCAAAAAGCGGTCAACGAAATGAACCAAATCGATACCTCTGTCACAACAGCAAATGGTGTGGTTCAAGGCTTGGCTAAAAAATCTGGAGATATCCAAACAATCTTGCAAACGATCAATCAAATTTCCGATCAGACAAATCTTCTAGCGCTTAATGCGGCTATCGAGGCCGCACGTGCTGGTGAATCAGGAAAAGGATTCAGCGTGGTAGCCGAAGAAGTTCGCAAACTGGCCGAACAATCCAGTGAAGCAGCTAAAAACATTGAAGGTCTTATCCGTGAAATCGTCGAAGAAATCCATGCTTCACTTAAAACGTTCGACAATATACAGTCCTCTGTTGCTGGCGGATATAACGCTGTCCAAAAAACAGCTGAAAACTTCCGCGAACTGCAAAAAGCAGCAGACTTGATTGCTACAGATTTAAACGGCATGAATAATCTTTTAGCAGAAGTCAGCGAAAGTTCGGATCTTGTTTCAAGTGCAATGGAACAAGTGAAGGCTAGCTCAATCGAAAGCACTCAGCATAATGCTGAAATTGCTGCATCAGCTGAAGAACAACTTGCAGCCATGGAAGAAGTAACTGCCGCTTCCGAAAGTTTAGCCAAACTTGCAGAAGACTTGCAAAAAGAAATCGAACAGTTTAAAACAGACCGAGAAAATAAAGCTTAATACAAAATAAACAGCGATCAAGCGGAACATTACCGCTTGATCGCTGCTTGGTTTAACCTGTAAAAGTAGAGATAATCAGCCAAATATTTAAGACAGTTAGTAAGATCGAGATCCCCCACGCAAGGATGATTACCCAGATTTTATTACGAAACTCACCCATTAATTTTTTATTGCTGGTAAAAATCGTAAGCGGAATGATCGAAAATGGCAATGCAACACTTAGAAATACCTGCGAGTAGATCAGCAACTGTTCGACTACTGCCTCTGTATCTCCGAATACAAGAATACAAATGATTACAGGGATAATCGCCAAGACACGTGTAAACATCCTTCTCGCCCACATCGGCATCTTCATGTGAATATAACCTTCCATGATAATTTGCCCCGTTAACGTCCCTGTGATAGTCGAATTTTGCCCGGATGCCAAGAGGGCTACCGCGAACAATACACTTAGAACAGGACTGGCAATCGCGCCGACAATGCTCGAATCCCCCAGCGCACGATATAACTGACCTAAAGTATCCAAATGTCCTGTATATCCAAAGAATAGAGAAGCCCCTAGAATCAACAGCAGACAGTTCACAACAAATGCCACTGAGAGCTGAATATTGGAATCAATTGTTGCAAAACGAACGGCCTCTTTGATGGATTTTCGATCAGAACGATTGTACTGACGCGCCTGGACGATTGATGAATGCAAATAAAGATTGTGCGGCATCACAGTCGCCCCAACAATCCCCAACGCAAGGAAGAGCGCCCCTTTATCTGTTACGATTTCTGTTTGTGGAACAAAACCGCCAAAGATGTCAGCCATTTGCGGATTAGAGATAATGACTTCATATAAAAAGATGACAAGAATAGTCGCAATCAGAGTTGCCACAATGGCTTCAATTTTACGAAAACCAAAACGCGCTAGCAAGAGAAGTAAGAAGACATCGAAAACTGTAATAAAGACGCCTAATAATAAGGGTATATGAAATAACAAGTTTAAGGCGATTGCACTACCGATAACTTCTGCAATATCTGTCGCCATAATAGCGAGTTCTGTAATAATCCAAAGTACGAATCCCCATTTTTTCCCCGCTTTGAGCCGTGTAACCTGAGCTAAGTCCATTCCGGTTACTATACCTAATTTCGCTGACATACTTTGCAAGAGCATGGCAATCAGACTGGACATTAAAATAACTGTTAAAAGTAAATAACCATACTGGGCACCACCGGCTATCGAAGTCACCCAGTTCCCTGGATCCATATAACCAACTGCCACCAGCGCTCCAGGACCCGAAAACGCTAATAGTTTGCGCCAAAAGCTGCCCTTTTCAGGAATCGGCACAGTGTTATTAATCTCTTCCAGACTGTGCCCGTTTTCAGTTTTATAAAGCAACTTGTGTTTCTCCATATAAATCCTCCTATTGTCGCTCAGCTAAAAAAGTTTCCCTAATACAAATTTACGTTTTTATTGTACTCCGATTTTCAGAAAATGCAATGGTTTTGTTTTATTTTTTGGTCATTTATCCATGAAATGTTAAAAAACCGTATAAAAAAAGCCTGACACGTAAGTAGTGTCAAGCTTTCTATATGCGTAAAAAAATCAATGAGGCTGTCAGTAGTACCATAATGGAGAACGCAACAAAATCATCACTGTGCCAGCGAAGCACTTTAAATTTTGTTCGTCCCGCACCGCCTTGATACCCTCGTGCTTCCATGGCATCGGCTAACTCTTCCGCTCGGTTGAACGTCCCTACAAAAAGCGGAATAAAAATCGGCACAACAGCTTTCATTTGTTCAAAAATATTCCCTTCACCAAATTCCACGCCGCGGGCTCGCTGTGCTTTCATAATTTTATCTGTTTCTTCCATTATAGTTGGAATAAAACGTAGTGCTACCGTGATCATCAAAGCGATATCTTGAACCGGCATTTTGAATATTTTAAACGGCCGCAACAAGTACTCGATTGCATCCGTCAAATCCATCGGTGTCGTCGTTAGCGTTATTACAGCAGACATAATAGTAATCAGAGTAAAGCGAATAAATGTATAAAAACCATTTTCAATCCCAAAAGCAGAAATCGTAAACGGACCCCAATCAAAGTAAACTGTACCGCCACTTGTAAACAATACTTGCATCAGCACTGCAAATAAAATCAGCCAGATCAGTGGCTTAACCCCTTTGATATAGACTTTGGTTTTGATGCCTGAAAGTAGGATGACTGCCCAAGTGAACAGCACTAGCAACAAATTCGTCTGCCAATTATTAGCAAGAAACAGAATGAAAATAAAATAGATGCCACTTAAAAGCTTTGTTCGAGCATCAAGTTTGTGAATCAGGGACGCTCCAGGAACAAAACGTCCTAATATCAACTTGTCGATCATTTTCCCGGTCAGCCCCTTCAATCCTTAGATAAACTGCTGAAATAGCACACTAACTGCCATAAGTATCACAAGCGAAGCATTGATCACTAGGAAGTTCTGGATACTAACAGCAAAAGTTTTCGCCTTGACTTGCTCTTTATTAAATCTTGTCAAATTCTTATATACTGGATAAATGGTCAAAAGCGAAAGCAGCATAATCGGACTCAGATATCCTACTGCCACCGCAACAACAATCGCAAGAAAAGAACCATAATAAAGGGCATTAAAAAGTAGGACACCTATTTTCCTTCCAATATAATAAGGGAGTGTATAGCGATGATTCCGAATATCCTCATCCAAGTCACATAAGTTATTCGCCAACATGATGTTTGCAATCGTAAAAATACATGGTAAGGAAACGATCCCTATACGAATAATTTCAAGGAGATTGAAGCGAATATCAATCCACTCACCCTGCCAAATCAAATTAGCAATTCCAGCGTCATAAGCATTCACATAGACCGCCAAAAAGAAAATCCCGAAGCCCATGGTCACACCGGAAAAAATTTCTCCAAGCGGCATGCGGGAAAGCGGCACCGGACCAAATGTATAAAGGATCCCTATACAGAAACAAACAAAACCGATTAACAGGACGAGCAGATCTGTACGAAATACCAGCCATATGCCAAGTCCTGTCGCAATGAAAAACATGACAAAAATCAGCGTAACTACATTGCGTTCAGGTATGTTTTCCTGCCCAATCACATTTTTTGTTGCTCGATAATCATAATCGTGATTATTTGTGGCCTTACGATAATCCATGTAGTTATTGATCGCTGTAGTGGTTAAATCAAAAATCAACATAGCACTAAAGAAAATCAGCGTATTGGCCCATTTGAATTCATCGTACTGATACACTACGAATAACGTACCTAGCATAAATGGAAAAACACTGGCGATTTTCGTCCTGATTTCGACCAAATTTAGAAAAGTTGAAAGCGACACCTTTCCGTCCTCCCCTTTATTTCATTTCCGCCATTTCAAAATCATCATTCGTTAACTTAAATGTATCTTTTAAACCAGAAGTCACGTATACCTTCTTCTCTTTACTTACAAAAATAGCTTCTACACCATCAAATTGTTCAATATAATCCATCCCGCCTTCAATCCCTTTCGAGAATGTAGCAGTTGAAAGCCCATCTCCATCAATCGACTTATCTGAAACAATGGTGACACCTGCAATGTCATTATCATAAGGATAGCCCGTCTTCGGATTAAGGATATGATGATATTTTACCCCATCTACTTCCACATAGCGTTCATAAATGCCTGAGGTAACGATTGAGCGATTCTTTTCTGGAATCGTCCCGATAATTTCTCCTCGTGGCGAAAAAGGATCTTGTATACCGACTGTCCATTTGCCATTATCAGCTTTCGGGCTATTACCGCGCACATAAATATTTCCGCCCAGATCAATAATACCAGTCGTTACATCATTTTCTGCAAATATTTTATTTACTTCATCCGTGATATAACCTTTTGCTATTCCGCCCAGATCAAGCTCCATACCTTCCTTTGTCAGATAGACCGTTTGGGCATCCTCATCCAGCTCAACGTTATGATAGTCGATCAGTGGTAAGACGGCATCGATTTCTTCCTGAGAAGGTTTTCGAGCATCTGAAAAGCCAATATGCCATAGATTGGTTAACGGGCCAATTGTAATATCAAAGCTACCACCTGAGTTTTCACTATATTCCAATCCTTTTTTTACCAGATAAAAAACATCGTCCGATACCTTGACTGGTTGTTTGCCAGCTTCTTGATTAATTTTATCTACTTCTGAATCTTTTCCATCATCATTTACAGTGATTTCTTTATCCATTTGTTCCACACGATCAAAAGCTTTATCCAGAACTTCCTCTTTGCCCTTATCGTATATTTTAAGCGTTACTTCTGTTCCCATCAAAAATTCCGTCTTGGAGTAGGGAGTATCAAGAAGCGTTGTTTTTGGCTTGTCCTTATCATCATTACTGTCACTTGAATTTTCACTGCATGCAGCCAGTGATAGCACGAGTGCGCCTGCAAGCAATAAAAGAAACCATTTCTTCATTTCGTTCACCTTCTCTGTCCGTTACTTTACTTTGTAACTATAGCGTAAAATGAATAGACTGGCTATAGTTCAGATTTCATATTTAGATCGTGCTGTTGCGAGAAAAAAAGCTGACCCAATCAATGCTTGGGTCAGCTTGGGTATTGTTACTTTATCATAACTACTTCTGATTATTCAGCTTTGTTATAAACTTTGATTGTTTTAGTGTCGCCGTTTTGAGCTGCATTTTCAAGTTGAGCAGCATAAAGTTTGAATGTTTCAGAAGAGTGAGTTGCACCAGATACAGTATCAACAGAAGCTGGATCTTGTTTTTCTACTAGAGATTTGTTTAGTGCTGGGATATATTCTTGTGGACCAGTACCAGATTTAGCTTTCATGTTCTTTTCATAGTCAGCATCGTCTGTCTTCTTGTCGCCATCTTTGTTTACGTAGTTGTAATCAGAGTTAGCAATTTTGCCGTCTTTTACTTCAATAGAGAATACTACACGGTAGTTGTTAGAATAGTTTTGTTCTTCAAGAGTGTAAGTACCATCTTGCATGTCTTTACCATTGTTGATTTTGATTGTAGAAGTATCGCCAGCTTGAGATGCTTCAATCAATTGGTTCGCATAGTTAATGAAAGAATCAGAAGAGTGAGTTGCACCAGATACAACTTCTACACCAGAAGCTGCTTGTGCGTCTACTAGAGATTTTTCTAGTTCTGGAATGTATTCTTGCGGACCAGTACCAGATTTAGCTTTCATGTTCTTTTCATAGTCAGCGTCTTCAGATTTCAATTCGCCATCTTTGTTTTTGTAGTCATAGTCAGCTTTTGTAATCTTGCCGTCTTTTACTTCGATGCTCATGAATGCTTTCCAGCCATTGTCATCATAGTTTTGTTCTTCTAATTTGTAAGTACCGTCATTCATTGTACCATCAGTTTTGATATCCTTCTTAGCAGTTTCCGTTTGCTTAGAATCAGAATCTTTCTTGTCAGAACTTGACGAAGAATCACTGCTGCCGCAACCTACTAGCAAGATACTTGTAGCCGCTACCGCAGTAACACCCATTGCAATTTTTTTCAGTTCCATAATTTTGCTCCCACCTTTTAATAAAATAAAATGATTGTGAAATCACGAACATAGATTTTCATACCATGAAAGCGACAACACTTTTTACATATCAAATGATACCATTTAGGCTCACTTTTGTCTAGGTCTTTCCTAAAGACAAAATAAGAGAAATTTTCTAAAAATGACCTTTGAATTAGCCAAAATGACATTTTTGTTGAAAAAAATACTTTCATTATAAGGAAAGGACGATCAAAATGGATATTCTGACAATTCAAACGGGTATTTAAGCCCATAAAAATACGCCATTATAATAGAAAGAACCATTTTTTTATTTTAGTTAATTATCTGTATAAATCAGCTAGACATTTACCCCTGAAATCTGTTACACTATGTTAGGTTATTAGTATACTTTTATTTTTGGACTGATACTATTTTGTGAATAAACTTACAAGGAGTTGAGAAAGCATATGCCTGAAAAAAATATTGTTCTAATAGGGGCAGGGTATGCAGGTGTACATGCGGCTAAGAAATTAGCTAAGAAGTATAAGAAAGATCAATCTGTCAAAATTACTTTGATCGATCGTCATTCTTATCACACAATGATGACAGAATTACATGAAGTTGCCGGTGGTCGGGTGGAACCTACTGCGATTCAATACGATTTACGTCGTTTGTTCAATCGCTCAAAAGTCAACCTGGTAACAGATAATGTCACAAAAGTCGACCATGACAAAAAAGTGGTCACAACTGAACACGGAAGCTATCCGTTCGATTATCTCGTACTTGGTATGGGTGGTGAACCGAATGACTTTGGTACACCTGGAGTCGGCGAACACGGTTTCACTTTATGGTCTTGGGAAGATTCTGTTCGTTTACGTCGCCATATTGAGGATATCGTAACACAAGCAAGTCGGGAACAAGATGTTGAAAAACGCAAAGCTATGCTTCGTTTCGTTGTCTGTGGTTCTGGATTTACCGGAATCGAAATGGTTGGTGAACTAATCGATTGGAAAGCTCGTCTTGCGAAAGACAACAAGATCGATCCTGAAGAAATCGAATTGATGGTCGTGGAAGCAGCACCAACTATTCTTAACATGCTTGAACGTCGTGATGCTGATAAAGCTGAAAAATTCATGAACAAAAAAGGTGTTAAGATCATTAAGAATGCAGCGATCGTTGAAGTAAAACCTGAAAGTATTGCACTAAAATCCGGCGAAGAAGTTCCGACTCATACACTTATCTGGACTGCTGGTGTTCGTGCTAACTCTGATACAAAAGATTACGGAATGGAAACTGCTCGTGCAGGTCGTCTGAAAGTCAACCAGTACATGGAAGCAGAGAAATTCGAAAACACATATGTGATCGGGGACCTTGCTTATTTTGAAGATGACGGTAAGCCAACTCCACAAATCGTTGAGGCTGCTGAACAAACAGGTATGACTGCTGCTAAAAGCATCATTGCCGAAATCAGCGGTGGCCAAAAAGAAGCCTTCCAAGGTAAATACCATGGTGTAATGGTTTCAATCGGTTCTAAATACGGGGTTGCGCACTTATCCAGCTTGCACTTGTCCGGCTGGTTCGCAATCTTTATGAAACACATGGTCAACCTTTACTACTTCTTTGGTATTCGCAGTGGTTACTACATGTTGCAGTATATCATGCATGAGTTCTTCCATATTAAGGATCACCGCAATATTTTCCGTGGCTGGTCTTCCCGTTATGGCAACGTTCTTTGGAGCTTACCGCTTCGTGTTTATCTAGGCTGGTTCTGGATCGATGAAGCACTTGCGAAAATCTACGGCGAAACTACTTGGGATAAAGTGAGCTTGACAAACTTAAGTCCATTGTTCAATGGTCTTGGGGACGATTCTTGGCTTACAGCTACTACTTCTAAAATGCCGTTCGATTGGTTGCAAACTGCTGCTACTTCTGGCGCAAGTCAAGCTGCCGGTGATGCTGCTGGGGCGGCCGCTCAAAACGTAACAACACCTATCTTGAGCCATATGCCTGGCTGGTTTGAATGGATCATGAAACTGATCATGCCAAACCAAGATGTTGCACTCTTCATGCAAAAAGTTGTTCCATTTGTTGAACTTGCGATCGGTCTTGCACTGGTTGTCGGTCTCTTCACTTGGCTTGCAAGTATCGGAAGCATTGGTTTCCTTGCAATGTTCACACTTAGCGCTATGCTTGGTTGGGACAAATTCTGGGCGCTTCCTGCTTCAATTGCTATGCTAAACGGTGCTGGACGTACATTCGGCTTGGATTATTGGGTAGTTCCTTGGTTCCAAAAACACTTGGGCCACTGGTGGTACGGTAAACCGCGGTCGATTTATCGAGACTCTAATAGATAACGCCTTGAAAATATCAGATAAGCGGAAGGGCTGTTGCTCTTTCGCTTATCTTTTATTATCTGTTTTTTCTGAGTGAAAAAGAGATGTATTTTTTTGTTATTTCCTTTACAATAAAGGAAGTGAAGAAAATTTTTAGAGAGGAAGAAGAAAGATGGGCATAAAACCTTATTTGAAAATGATCCGCCGCTGGGACATTGTGATCATCATTACGTTGACGCTACTTTCTTTTTTGCCTCTAGTAATTTTCACGATTGTAAATGCTAATCAGGCTAACGAAACAGCTTCAAAAGATACAGTGTATGTTGCAGTTATCAGCGTTGACAACAAAGAATACAAACGTGTGAAGCTCACTGGTCACAAAGGTACTGATACATTTACAGTCAAACAGGATGATGGTGATTATAATACGATCGAAGTCAAGGATGAAAAGATTCGGATCAGTGGGGCTAATTGCTCCGATCAAGTCTGCGTTAGAATGAACCCAATCGGCAAACCTTCTGATAATCCGATCATCTGCATTCCGCATAAACTTGTTATCCAAGTAGAAGCTGAAAACGGCAGTTCGGATGATGAAGAAGATGTGATTTTATCTTCTTGAACAAAGAAATTTTTAACAGTAAGGACAGTGACCTTTTATGACGAAAAATAAACGCTTAGTCTATATTGCGCTTCTTGCTGCACAAGCAGTGGTCCTGAGTCTTGTTGAGCGTGCAATCCCTTCTCCTTTCACTTTTGCACCAGGAGCAAAACTGGGATTGGCAAATGTGATTACCTGTATCTCTTTGTATACACTGTCCGCTAAAGATACCTTTATGATTATTTGTATACGTCTCGTACTAAGTACTTTACTCGGCGGCACACTGTCCACTTTTCTTTATAGTGCGGCGGGTGCGATCCTCAGCTTTCTTGGCATGTGGGCGGTTCAAAAACTAGGCCCGAAACGCGTCAGTATCATTGGTGTCAGTGTTACCGGCGGCGTCATGCATAATGTAGGCCAACTTGTTGTAGCCAGCTGGGTCGCTCAAAGCTGGACGGTAATGGGGTATTTACCAGTGCTATCATTTATCGGTATCTTGACAGGTATCGCAATTGGTATTGCTGCCAACTATCTGCTTCAAAATGTTCAAACACTGCGCAACTTTTTTGAACTGAAGGAAAAGCGCGCACTTTCGAAATAAATTTATAAAAAGGAGTACCATTATGCAGCAGCTTCACGCTATGTGGGAAGAATATCCCGCACTTCAAACAGATCTTGCCGAAGTGCTTAATACGATTGAGAAAAATATTCAGATTCGTGATAAAAATGTTGAAATGACGATCAAAAACCTAATCCATGCAGGTGGTAAGCTTCTTCGCCCTGCTTATGCGTTGCTCTGTGCTCAGCTTGGTCCTGATTATGACCGCGAAAAAGCTATTGCTGTAGCAAGCGCACTGGAAGTTTTACACATGGCCACACTGATCCATGATGATGTTGTTGATGAATCTGAACTGCGCCGTGGACAGCCAACGATCCATTCACAGTATGGTAATCATTATGCTGTTTATACAGGCGATTACCTATTTTGCATTTCATTTAAAATCCTCTCTACCTATTCAGATTCTGCTTCCAATATCGAATTCAGCAGTAAGAATATCGAAAAAATCCTGATGGGTGAGCTTGACCAAATGCGGATGCGCTACAATATCCATACAACCGTTCGAGACTATTTATCCCGGATTTCTGGTAAAACAGCTCAGCTTTTTGCGCTTAGCTGTTACTCTGGAGCTACTGCCAGCAAAGCTACTCGTCTCTTAGCCAGCCGTGCTTGGAATATCGGCCACTATTTAGGAATGGCTTTTCAAATCATTGACGATGTGCTGGATTATACGAGTACGGACGATACTCTTGGTAAACCTGTACTGAACGACGTGAAGCAAGGCGTCTACTCTTTGCCGCTCATTTATGCACTTCAAGGGCATAAAAAAGAATTTGCCTCCTTGCTAGATAAAAAAGAAGCTATGTCAGATGCAGATCTTCATGAATTGACCCTTCTTATCGAGCGTTATCAGGGTGTTCAAAAGGCCTTTTCTTTAGCAGATAAATATACCAAGAAGGCTCTGAAAGAAATCAACCGGTTGCCTGATGGTGCCTACAAAGAAGATTTAAGATCGATCACTTCTAAAATTTTGACAAGAACGATTTAGTGATAGCTTTTGGTAGTTATCACTTTTTCTATATGTGAAGGAACGAACAAAAAAGGAGGCATTTCTCATGGGTAAATGGAAATTACTTCTTTCGGGTGTCCTGACAGCTACCCTTTTAGCGGGATGCAGCACTGGGCAAGCGGAAGAAAAAAAGATCACTCCAGCGATTCCTAAAGAGCAGGACTTAAAAATTGCTGTTTCTACGGATATTCATTATTTGGCACCCGAATTGACGGACGGCGGGGCTGCTTTTCAAAAATATGTGGCAAACGGGGACGGAAAACAGCTTGCTTACAGTGATCAAATAACAGATGCTTTTTTGAAGCAAATCGAAAAGCAGCAGGCTGATATACTGATTCTGAGTGGGGATTTGACGAATAACGGTGAAAAAGCCAGCCACGAGGAACTAGCAAAAAAATTGACGGCTGTTGAGAAAGCTGGCACAGATGTCTACGTAATTCCAGGTAATCATGATATCAATAATCCTTGGGCTAGAAGCTTTTCAGGTGAGGAACAGCACGTTACAGATGATATCACACCGGAAGACTTTGAAAAAATTTATCAAGAATTCGGTTATCAGGAAGCCATCAGTCGAGATGCTTATTCCCTCAGCTATCTTGCACCTGCCAGTCAAAATATTTGGCTTTTGATGCTTGATACTAGCATCTATGACTCCAATAAACAGCTTGGCAGCCCTGCCACAGAAGGTGGTTTGACAACGGGCACGCTGGAGTGGATCCAAGAGATGGACAAGCTGGCAGATGAACATGGCGCTAAGATTATTCCGGTCATGCATCACAACTTGACCGACCATAGCAGTGTCATTCAAGACGGCTACACAATCAATTATGCGGACAAGGTGGTTGAAACATTTGCCGATTGCGGCTTCGAGTTTTCTCTAAGTGGGCATATCCATACGCAAAATATCGCAACAGCAACTGCTAAAGATGGTACCGACATTACGGATATCGTCACAAACGCCCTTTCCGTTTATCCGCACAAGTATGGCATGATCAACTATAATCACGACAACGGACAGTTTGACTATGCATCCAAGTCGCTTGATTTGGAAGCATGGGCACGAGAGCATCAGGTAACTGATCCAAATCTTTTACAGTTCAGTGCTTTCGACTATGAGACTTTTTATCAGAACGGTTATAATAAGGCGATGGAAGATCTCACGACAAACAATACGCTTAAAAATTATTCCGAGGAAGACAAGCAAAAAATGGCTGATACGATGGCGATCGACAACATGTCCTTCTTTGCAGGAGATGCTCCCCCTGATACTGCCGGGGATACACTTTGGCAGGAAGCTCCAGACAGTTTTTTACGTGATTATATCGTCAGCACCCAATTACCACTCAAACAAGATAATAACTATTGGACAAGCAAATAAAAGAAGCCGCCAAATCGACCGGCCTGCTTTATAAGTGCCACACACTCTGAAGCAGGTTTCCAACGATTGGACGGCTTCTTTTTTAACTACTGCTTGAGGCAGCTGCAGCACTTGCAGCTGCGGCGGCACTGACTGCTGCTGCCTGTTCGATTGCAATCAATACGTGTATGCTGATCATCAGACTTTCTATTTGTTCTTGACTCATTTCACCTACTCTTTGTTCTGTATAGAGGCTGAGCGCAAGGGCCGTTTGAAAGGCCGCACCTTCGAAACGAAGACCTTTTTGCGTACGGATTTGCTGGATTAATGCTAGCAGCTCGTCTGTCGCAGGTTCGCCCTGAGTCAAAAAAGTCAGGATTCCCAGCGTTACATAGTGAAGCGGCTTCACACGAATCTTCTTTTCTTCAAGACTGCGGTAAACACGGCGGTATTGTTGAATAAAAGCCTTTTCTCGATTTGGGTATAGACAAGTGGCAGTTGCGGCTAAAAATTGCAGGCTGTTTTCTTTTCTTAAACCGATCTCGGCAAACTGCTGAAAGTAATACTCGTTTCGCGCAGCAATCTCCTCCGGCCGCTCTTCAGAAGGTAGCCCGGCAAGCAAAACAGCTGAAGTGACATCCTCATTACCTGTCAGGAATGGGTGATCTTGACGGATAAACTGATAAATTTCTCTAGCTCTACTGGCAATCTGTTTTCTCTTTTCGATTGGATACTTCAATAGCAGATACGCAGCAAAATATGTATATTCAGTGCGTTTGAAACCCGCGCCAATTAGCAATTGATAATTTTGAATGACATGATCAACGACACTCGTTTTTTCATGGTCATCTGCCAAAAGCAAGCCAGCAATTGAGACTCTCGTATTAGTTGTAAGGGCTGTAAAAGAACCCAAAGCCGTTTTAAATTGCTGATTGATTTTCGAAAAAGTTTCAAGATCAATGGTTTCACCTTTTCCCGTAAATAAACAGGCAATCAAAAGATGAATCCGTTTCGCAGCAAAACCGGTTTTACTTTTTCGTACTAAATCATAGTTCTCAGTGAATAATGTTGTGATCTGATTTGTTGTTGCACGATTCTCCTCCAAACCAACCAACTCCTCTCCCTTCTAGTATAATGAATTTTCTAAAAACATTCCATACATCGTTAGTTTGAAAAAAAGAGAAAACTTGTTTTTTTACAAGCTTTCTCTTTAGGATTATTTTAGATTAAGAAATTGTGTGCCGACATAGCCCGTTTTACCTTTATAATTTACTTGGCTCCAACCATAGTTGTCTTTGATGAATTCTACTTTTTCACCTTTTTGAAGTGTCCCTAGAATTTTTGCATTTTTACTTTCAGAGGCTCGAACGTAAACAGGGGATTTTGCTGTCACAGTACGTGCAGCTTGTTTGGTTGAAGGTGTCGCTTTTTTACTTGTTGTCTGTTTACTTACCTGTTTGGTAGATGTTTTATTTGCGGATTGCTGTGAAGTGATTTTTTCACCGGGCAGATTCAAAAATTGTGTGCCGACGTAGCCTGTGTTACCTTTATATTTCACTTGGCTCCATCCATAATTATCTTTAATGAATTCTATTTTCTCACCTTTTTGGAGTGTGCCAAGAATCTTAGATTGTTTACTTTCAGATGCACGCACATAGACGGCTGATTTTGCAGTTGCTGTTCCACTCTTTGCTTTGGAAGAAACGGTTGCTGCACCGACTGGTAATGCTGCTGCAGCCACAGCGGCAAATGTAAGTGATAATGCAATTCCTGTAGCAGTAATGACTTTAATCGATTTGTTAGATAGAATATTATTCATAATTTTTCCTCTTCTCTTTTAGTAATCATATAATAAGTGCTTTGTATCTTTTGGATATCCTGTCGATATTCTTATCATAACCGCTATTCATTTCAAAGTCAATACTTTTATTACAAAAATATTACATTACATTTCTGTAAGGTTACACGCAAAAAAACGACAAGACCTCGAAAGATCTTGTCGTTTGATTAAACAGTTGATTATTTGCTGATTGTAGAAACAGCACCTGCACCAACAGTACGTCCACCTTCACGGATGGAGAACTTAGTACCTTCTTCGATTGCGATTGGAGCAATCAATTCAACGTCGATTTCAACGTTGTCGCCAGGCATTACCATTTCAGTACCTTCTGGAAGCGTAACGATACCAGTTACGTCAGTTGTACGGAAATAGAATTGTGGACGGTAGTTGTTGAAGAATGGAGTATGACGTCCACCTTCTTCTTTAGTTAGTACGTAAGTTGCAGCTTTGAAGTTAGTGTGTGGTGTAATTGTACCTGGTTTAGCAAGTACTTGACCACGTTGGATATCTTCACGAGATACACCACGTAGAAGCGCACCAATGTTATCGCCAGCTTCTGCATAGTCAAGAAGTTTGCGGAACATTTCTACACCAGTAACAGTTGTTTTCGCAGTTTCAGTAGCGATACCAACGATTTCGATTTCGTCGCCGACTTTAACTTGTCCACGTTCAACACGACCAGTTGCAACAGTACCACGACCAGTGATCGAGAATACATCTTCGACTGGCATCATGAATGGTTTGTCATGATCACGTTCTGGAGTTGGGATGTAAGAATCAACCGCGTCCATAAGTTCGTAGATTTTTTCTTCCCATTCTGCTTCGCCTTCAAGAGCTTTAAGTGCAGAACCTTTGATAACTGGAATGTCATCGCCAGGGAATTCATATTCAGATAGAAGGTCACGAACTTCCATTTCTACTAGTTCAAGTAGTTCTTCATCGTCCACCATGTCGCATTTGTTCAAGAATACAACGATGTAAGGAACACCTACTTGACGAGATAGAAGGATGTGTTCACGAGTTTGTGGCATTGGGCCATCAGCAGCAGATACTACAAGGATAGCTCCGTCCATTTGCGCAGCACCAGTGATCATGTTTTTAACATAGTCAGCGTGTCCTGGGCAGTCAACGTGTGCATAGTGACGTTGTTCAGTTTCATATTCTACGTGTGCAGTAGAGATCGTGATACCACGTTCACGTTCTTCTGGAGCACCATCGATTTGGTCATAAGCAGAAGCTTGAGCCATACCTTTTTTAGATAATACAGTTGTAATCGCAGCTGTCAATGTAGTTTTACCATGGTCGACGTGTCCAATAGTACCAACGTTAACATGGGGTTTTGTGCGGTCAAATTTTTCTTTTGCCATTTTAATAAAATCCTCCTTAATGTTTGAAAAAGTTTTTATTAGAGTTGCCGAATGAAAATCAAACGGCAAGTGTTTCTAACTAAAGTTATACTTGAAGTTCTGCAAAAATGCAATTAATCTTCTTTGTTTCCACCATTAGCTTTAATGATTTCTTCAGAGATCGATTTAGGAACTTCTTCGTAGTGGTCAAATTGCATTGTGTAGGTACCGCGACCTTGCGTAGAAGAACGCAAATCAGTTGCGTAACCAAACATTTGTGCAAGTGGTACATAAGCGCGAACAACTTGAGCGTTACCGCGAGCTTCCATACCATCAACACGACCACGACGGCTTGTGATGTTCCCCATGATATCACCTAGATATTCTTCTGGGATAACAACTTCAACGGACATGATTGGTTCAAGAAGAACTGGATCACATTTCTTGGCAGCGTTACGAAGCGCCATGCTGGCAGCAACTTTAAATGCCATTTCGTTGGAGTCAACATCATGGTAAGAACCATCATAAAGTTTTGCTTTGATGTCGATCAGCGGGTAACCTGCAATAACACCGTTATCCAGTGCTGCTTCAAGACCTGCTTGAACCGCTGGGATGTATTCACGAGGAACGACACCACCGACGATTGCGTTTTCGAATTCAAAGCCTTTACCTTCTTCGTTCGGGCTGAATTCAATCCAAACGTGACCGTATTGACCACGACCACCAGATTGACGTACGAACTTACCTTCAACTTGTGCTGCTGTACGGAATGTTTCACGATAAGAAACTTGTGGGTTACCCACGTTAGCTTCTACACGGAATTCACGTTTCATACGGTCAACCAAGATATCAAGGTGAAGTTCACCCATACCGGAGATGATTGTTTGACCAGTTTCCGTATTTGTTTCAGTACGGAAAGTCGGATCTTCTTCTGCAAGTTTTGCAAGAGCTTGACCCATTTTATCTTGGTCAGCTTTCGATTTAGGTTCGATCGCTACCGAGATAACTGGTTCCGGGAATTCCATGGATTCAAGAATGATTTGATTCTTTTCATCACATAGTGTGTCCCCAGTAGTTGTGTCTTTCAAACCTACTGCTGCTGCAATATCACCGGAGTAAACGATATCGATTTCTTCACGGTGGTTCGCGTGCATTTGTAGGATACGTCCAACACGTTCACGTTTACCTTTAGTCGAGTTTTGTACGTAAGAACCAGAGTTCAAAGTACCCGAGTAAACGCGGAAGAAAGTTAGACGACCAACATAAGGGTCAGTCATAACTTTAAATGCAAGAGAAGAGAATGGTTCTTCATCGCTTGCATGACGTTCAGCTTCTTCACCATCAGGTAAAATACCTTTGATTGCTGGTACGTCAGTTGGAGCTGGAAGGTAGTCAATAACAGCATCAAGCATCGGTTGAACACCTTTGTTTTTGAATGCTGTACCACAAACGACTGGATAGAACTCAACTGCAAGTGTTCCTTTACGGATCGCTGCTTTTAGTTCATCTTTTGTGATTTCTTCGCCTTCCAAGTATTTCATCATTAGCTCTTCATCAAGTTCTGCAACAGCCTCGATTAGTTTACCATGATATTCTTCTGCAAGATCTTTCATATCTTCAGGAATTTCCTTGATATGTGGATCATTTCCTAGCTCATCTTCATAAACTAGTGCATGCATTTCAATAAGGTCGATGATACCAGTGAAAGTATCTTCTGCCCCGATTGGAAGTTGGATCGGATGCGCATTGGCATCTAGACGATCGTGCAATGTTCCTACAGAATATAGGAAGTCAGCGCCGATTTTGTCCATTTTGTTGACGAATACTACACGAGGAACCCCGTAAGTAGTAGCTTGACGCCAAACTGTTTCTGTTTGCGGTTCTACACCTGATTGAGCATCTAGAACTGCAACTGCACCATCTAGTACACGAAGGGAACGTTCAACTTCAACTGTGAAGTCTACGTGTCCTGGAGTATCGATGATGTTTACGCGGTAGCCATTCCATTGGGCTGTAGTTGCAGCAGAAGTGATCGTGATACCACGTTCTTGTTCTTGCTCCATCCAGTCCATTTGGGAGGCACCTTCATGGGTTTCACCAATTTTGTGAATACGCCCTGTATAGAAAAGGATACGTTCAGTAGTAGTGGTTTTACCAGCATCGATATGCGCCATAATACCAATATTACGTGTCTTTTCTAAGGAGAACTCTCTTGCCATGTTGTTTTTCTCCTTCCATCTTTTCTCTAGGCTGATTAAGGCCTTGAAATTATTAGTTTAGCGGCAGTATCTCAGGCGCAGCATTTAAGCTGCACGAGGATTACCAGCGATAGTGAGCGAATGCTCTGTTCGCATCTGCCATTTTGTGTGTGTCTTCGCGTTTTTTCACAGAAGCACCAGTGTTGTTGGCAGCATCCATGATTTCATGCGCAAGACGTTGTTCCATCGTTCTTTCACCACGAAGGCGAGCGTAGTTGACCAACCAACGAAGACCAAGAGTAGTACGACGATCTGCACGTACTTCAATCGGCACTTGGTAGTTAGCACCACCGACACGACGAGCTTTTACTTCTAGAACTGGCATGATGTTTTTGATCGCTTGATCGAAAACTTCCATTGGATCATTACCAGTTTGTTCTTTGATGATATCGAAAGCAGCATAGAGAATCGCTTGTGATTTTCCGCGTTTACCGTCGATCATCATTTTATTGATTAGGCGAGTTACCAATTTAGAATTGTAAATCGGATCTGGCAACACGTCACGTTTTGCAACAGGACCTTTACGAGGCATTGGATATCCTCCTTTCATGATTTAAGTAAGTATTATTTTTTAGGTTTTTTCGTACCGTATTTAGAACGGCTTTGTCCTCTATTTTCAACACCAGCAGTATCTAGAGCACCGCGAACGATGTGATAACGTACCCCTGGCAAGTCTTTTACACGGCCGCCGCGAATAAGAACAACACTGTGCTCTTGCAAGTTGTGGCCGATACCTGGGATATAAGCTGTTACCTCGATACCATTACTCAAACGAACACGGGCATATTTACGAAGCGCCGAGTTCGGTTTTTTCGGAGTCATAGTACCAACACGAGTGCAAACACCACGTTTTTGCGGAGAATTTACATTTGTAAGTTCACGCTTGAAAGTGTTTAGCCCTTTGTTAAGTGCTGGAGAGTTAGATTTTTTGGATTTAGATGTCCGAGGTTTACGAACTAATTGGTTAATTGTAGGCATTGGATGGGTTCCTCCTTTCTCATTTTAGTAGTTCCACACATCCAGGTGGTTCATTTTTTTCGAAAAATAAAATGGTTGCAACCTATTGTGCAACACTCCTATTATCGAATATCCTCATACTTATAGTAGAGGCACCTTGAATATCATAACACCGTGGTGGGATGATGTCAAGGGGTTTTTGTGGTTAAAATGTGTTGGATTCTTATAACATTTTTTACTAAAAAAGACAAAAAACAGCGCATATTCATGCACTGTTAATGACTATTCGTGTAAATCTCGGACTGTCAAATTCCCATCAATCACACCGGCGTATTCTCCACTTAGTGTGAGGGCTCCGCTTGTCCCTACTTTGATTGTATTATTTTGATCGAGATATTTGAGTGAGTAAGGTTTTGCATAGAATGTCCCTATCGTTGTTTCGATTTCTGCATTGTAGTCTTCAAAATTTGCTGTTTGACTTGTGATTACCAATTCAAAATGCAGATCCAGACTGCATGACGCTGGGGAATGAGAAAGTTCTCCCACACCATCATCAAAATTAAGAATGATCTTACTGGATGAATCGGCATATTTCAAGATGCGCGTTTGAGCATCTTTTGTAATCGTTATTTGCATTACTGCTTCAGTCCCTTCTATATGTGAAAGTCAAATCAAAAACGGGTACTGACCTTCTTGCTAGGTCTATACCCGTTTTTTACTTTTTAAATGCCATTCAAGCGATGATACAAGTCCCTCGCAAAACTGTCGGTCATGCCAGAAATAAAATCTGTGACCAGCAGAAGCCGCAGATAGAGTTTCATTGTTTCGTCCTGTTCAGCGGCATTTTTTCGATAACAGCCGATATAATTATCCGAAATCAGCGAAATGAGCCGATTGTTTTTGGCTGTCATTTTTTCTGGATAGGGACTGTCATAATAAAGCACAGCAGGAATATAGTCATCTAAAAGCGCAGTAATAATTTTATGACCGGCGATCTCTGATTCAACGACACCACTGTTGACATAGATGTACTTGGCCGACAGGGACTGTAAAATTTGGACGAGCTGCGCCGCTTCCGAGATGTCCAGCAGAGAATGATCAAAACTGCCCGCCATGATCTCTGGATAATGCCGATAGAACACTTCGAGGGCCCGGTTGATCAATTGTCCGCGAACATTGCTCGCCAGCCATTGCTGCGCAATAAAGCTTTCTTCCTGCCCCATGTAGCGGTCGTTTTTCTTTTTCAATTCACTGTAGACGGCAGCAGTCACTTTATTATGATCTGGAAATTCCTCGAAGCCACGCAAAATTTGCCCGATTGAGACGATCCCCTTTTTGACACCATCCTCAAGATCGGCGTTCAAATAAGCAATATCATCCGCCACTTCCAGTAGATAGGTCAACGGATGGCGATTACTACCGGACCCGGTCAGCTCGGTCACTTCCTCAAAGATCGCTTTATCTGCATAAAAATAGCCCAATTTCTTACTTTTCACTTGTTTTTTGCTGATTTCAAGGGATGAGACCGGATATTTAATGACGCTATTCAGTGTGGCCGTTGTTAAGTTAAGACCGTATTCATCAAACAGATAATGCAGTTTGGAAACCACACGCAAAACTTGGGCATTCCCTTCAAAATGATAAAAATCTTCCTGCATCTGTTGACTTAAGATCGCGGTCAGTGGTTGATCCTGATAGCAGACCACCGGCAGATTTTCCTTGAACCACTCTCGGATCGACTCCTCGCCAAAATGGCCAAATGGCGGATTCCCCATATCGTGCAGCAAGCCAGCACAGGCCAGGATCTCTGGAATATTGGCTTGATGGTCGGGCGTGAAGTCTGGATCAAGTTCATTTTCTAAAATATAGTGCGCTGCCATATTGCCCATGGATTTAGCAATGGTTGCCACTTCGATCGAATGGGTCAGCCGCGTCCGTATAAAATCACTTTTTTCAAGTGGGAAAATTTGGGTTTTATCTTGTAATCGTCTGAACGAGGCGCTCATGATGATCCGCTGATAGTCATTTTCAAAGGCTGTCCGAATATCCGAACTGCGATGCCGCGTTACTCCCGATTCTTTCCTTCTTGTATCATTTAATAATTCGCTCCACTTCATTTTAACGCCTCCTTTATTTTTCCGTGAGCTGTTTCATTTGCTGTGCTGATAGCCGATGTACGGTCCAGTCTTTCATTGGTTCCGCACCGATTTTCTCATAAAACTGCATACCTGATTTATTTTCATTCAAGCACCACCATTCAAAACGGCCGCAATTTTGTTCAAGTGCCAGTTCAGCAAGGTGAGCAAAAAACTGGTGACCAAACCCCTTGCCGCGCATTTCAGGAATGATATAGAGGTCTTCCAAATATAATCCCTTGCGTCCGATAAGTGTGGAGAAGTTATGGAAAAACAAGGCAAAACCAACTGTTTGTCCTTCAAAATCCCCTAAAACCACTTCCGCTGCTTTTTCTTCAAATAAAGATTGGCGTAATGTTTCGATCGTGGCTGTTATTTCTTTTTCAATCCCCTCATGCTCTGCAAGTTCATAGATAAAACGGAAAATCAGCGGGACATCTCCCGGATTCGCCTTTCTAAATGTGAGTGTTGTCATTTTCTTCCCTCTCTTCTCTGCTGATTATAGCAGAAACGACCCGTGGGTTCACTGAAAATCCCACAAAAATACTAGAAATCCTTCATAGTGCTTGACCAGATTTCTAGTTTTCATGCAGAAAAATAGTTAAGCGGTTTCTATTGCGAAGATCGCCTTAGCTAAAATACTGATTGAATATGATTGGAGGTCTAGATGCTTATTGCTATAATTATGAAATAGAATAACAATTTACAGGAGGTGCGCCCTTGGAAATCCAAATTAAGAAGCTGCGAAAAAAAGATACACATCAAGCCATACAATTTGCTATCATTGGGATGCATTTTGACTGGTATTTGGAAAATAAATTTCTGCTAAACTTGTATGGAAGGTACTTTTGGTATTTGGAGTTGACTCGTGCTACGCAAGTGATTGCTGCATATGCAGAAGATGAGTTGCTTGGTATTCTTTTGGCTGACATGCGAGATGAGAAGAAAAAATCCCCCTCTTTTTGGCAAACACTATATGTGAAAATAGTCGAGTTTTTCCAGCGTCTGTTTTATAAAGAGAGTGTAGGCATCTATGATGAAACGAACAAAATGATGTTCCAACAGTATTCCAAAGAAAATACCGCAGACGGTGAAATTATCTTTTTAGCAGCCAATCCTAAAAGTAAAATGAAAGGAATCGGAAGTAAACTATTAAGTGAATTAGAGGCACGGAACAGTGAAAAAAAAGTCTTTCTTTATACAGACAATGCTTGTTCCTATCAATTTTATGAACACCGTGGCTTTGAGCGCGCCTGTGAGGAAAAAATCGTTTTAGATCTAGGGAATAAAAAAGTTCCTCTGACCTGTCTGCTTTATAGTAAAGTTTTGGGATCATAAATAAACAAAGACGTGGCTTGCCAAACATCGCCACGTCTTCGTTTATTTAAATGTATCTTATTTTTTTAGTAATTCTACGCAACCAGCTTTATCTGCTTGTCCAAAAAAGTAGGAGCCTGCTACAAGTACATCTACTCCACTATCCTTGCATAGGTCTGCTGTTTCCTGATTGATACCACCGTCAACTTCAATCAGATATTCCAGATCATGCTGTTTGCGAAATTGGTCCAGATATTGGATATTTTGCAAAGTGGATGGAATAAAGGATTGACCGCCAAAGCCTGGATTGACTGTCATCTGAAGAACTAAATCGACTTCAGGTAAAATTGGATCTAGAACGCTGGCAGGTGTACCGGGATTCAGCACAACACCCGCCTGACAGCCGACCGCTTTAATCTGCTGGATTGTATTATGGATGTGCGGGCAAGCCTCGATATGGACAGAGATGATTTTGGCACCTGCTTTGGCAAAATGTTCGATATAATTTTCTGGCTGACTGAGCATAAGATGGACATCTAGTGGAATATGAGTGGCTTTCGCGATTTGAGCGACCATACCGATTCCGAAAGTTAAGTTAGGGACAAAATGGCCGTCCATGACATCAATATGCAGATAATCCACGCCTGCTTGTTCGGCATCTGCAATTTCTTGCCCAAGTCGCAGATAGTCGGCTGCTAAAATGGAAGGTGCTACTAGAGTCATACTTCTGCACCTTCTTTTGCGACCAGTGCTTCTACTTTTGCTGCAATGTTTTCTGGCGTGAAGCCCAGTGCCTTGAACAGGACTGCTGCTGGAGCCGATGCGCCAAACTGGTCGATCGTATGGGTGTCGCCACGGTCACCGATAATTTCGCGCCAGCCGTATGGACTGCCTGCTTCGATAGCAAACCGAGCTTGGACAGCTTTTGGCAAGATAGCTTCCTGGTAGCTTGGATCGGTTTTCTTGAAGCGCTCGACAGATGGCATACTGATGACAGAAACATCGATATTTTTTTCAACAAGGAGTGCTTTTGCCTCAATAGCTAGAGAAACCTCCGAGCCCGTCGCGATCAGCAGTGCATCTGGTTGATCTTTTTCTGATCCGGCTACGATATAAGCACCGTTTTCCACGCCTCGATCTGCTTGGGCCGCCTGAATTGGCAGAACTGGTAAATCTTGGCGAGATAATACGAGGGCAATTGGACCCGATTGGTTGCTGATTGCTACTTTCCATGCTGCACGGGTTTCTTTGGCATCAGCTGGCCGAATCACAGTCAATCCTGGCATTGCCCGAAGTGAAGCGAGTTGCTCGATTGGTTCATGTGTTGGACCATCTTCGCCGACTGCTATGCTGTCATGTGTGAAAACATAGGTAACGGGTAGTTTCATTAGGGCTGCCATGCGAATTGCTGGACGCAGATAGTCTGAAAAGACAAAGAAGGTTGCGCCAAATACTCGTAAACCGCCGTGCAGTGCCATCCCATTCAACATCGCACCCATGGCGAATTCGCGCACCCCGAACCAAATATTGCGACCTGATGGGTCATTTTTTGTATAGGCTGGGCTGTCTGTGATGAATGTTTTGTTAGAACCGCCAAGATCTGCAGAACCGCCGAATAGTTCGGGAACACGGGCTGCGAGGGCATTGATCATTTTTCCAGAAGCTGCACGAGTTGCCATTTTATCACCTGTTTGGAATTCCGGTAGAGCTTCATCCCAATTTTCAGGGAGTCCGTGTGTAAGCACCCGCTCAAATTGAGCAGCTAGTTCTGGATACTCCTTTTGATAATTCTTGAAAAGATTGTACCAAGTTTCTTCGAGTTTGGCTCCGCGTGCTGGGTAATTTTTCAAATAACTGGTCACTTCTTCGGGAACAGTGAATGGTTCTTCTTGCCAGTGATAATTCGCCTTGACAAGGGCCACTTCTTGTTCGCCAAGCGGAGCACCATGTGAGGCTGACTTTCCGCCTTTATTTGGTGAGCCGTATCCAATTGTCGTTTTTACTTCAATAAGGGTTGGGCGGTCGGTTTGCTTTTTGGCAGCGACGATTTTCTCCTGAAGAGCAGCGAGATTGTTACCGTCTTCTACGCGTAACACTTCCCATCCATATGCTTCAAAACGTGCCGCAGCATTTTCACTAAACGAGGCACTTAGTTCACCATCAAGCGAGATATCATTTGAATCGTATAAAACAATTAGTTTTCCAAGTCCAAGATGGCCTGCAAGTGATGCAGCTTCAGAGGCTACACCTTCCATCAAGTCGCCATCTCCACAGATTGCATACGTATAGTGATCGACTAGTGGGTATTGCGGTTTGTTGTATTCAGCCGCTAAATGTGATTCGGCAAGTGCCATTCCTGCAGCCATGGCAATCCCTTGGCCGAGTGGACCACTTGTCGCATCCACGCCAGCCGTATAACCAAACTCTGGATGTCCAGGTGTCCGACTTCCAAACTGACGGAATTGTTTCAGATCTTCTAGCGTCACATCAAAGCCAAACAGGTGCAGCAAGCTATAAAGCAATGCCGACCCGTGCCCTGCCGATAGAACGAAGCGATCCCGATTAAACCAGTCTGGGTTGCCCGGGTTGAAGTTCAGGTGTTTGGCAAACAGCATATAAGCCATCGGAGCTGCTCCCATCGGCATGCCGGGATGTCCGGAGTTTGCTTTTTCGATCATATCGATTGACAATGTGCGCAGTGTATCAATTGTCTGCTGATCTAATGTCTTTTTCAATTGTGTTCTCTCCTTTTCATTACTCGATTTCCGACCAGATTTTAACAGCGCGTTCGGCATAACTGGATGTATCTTTTTTGTGAAACAAGGCGGATGTGCCAAGTACAAAAATATCTGGAAGATCGTCTTTCATCAGTCCGATCGTCTCTGCTCCGATATTGCCGTCCACTTCAATAAGTGGTCCATATGGATTGTCCGCCAATTTTTCTTTTAATTGCTTTATTTTTTTAAGGACGGGTTGTTGGAATTTTTGTCCGGCAAATCCTGGATTTACTGTCATCATTAGCACCATGCTGACATGATCCAAATAGGGATAAATTTCTTCCACAGGGGTCTCTGGATTAAGCGCGATAGATGGTTTGATGTTATAACTTTTGATTTTCCGAATAACTTCCATCGCATTATCTGCCGCCTCTACGTGAAAGGATATATATTCCGGACGAGCTACTTGAAACATTTCTACATATTTAAGGGGCGTAATCGTTGCCAGATGGATATCTAGCGGAATGGTCGTTTCATCTCTCAGCGCTGCCAAATATTCCGGTCCCAAAGCTAAATTATTCACATAAACGCCGTCCATCACATCACAGTGCAAAAGTTCGATACCTGCCTGCTCAAGTCTCCGTAGTTCGTCTGCCAAATGGAACTGATCGGCGCACATGATTGATGCTGCTATTTGTCGCAAATTTCCCACCTCATTTTTGTTCGAGTTTTTCGAGCAGATCAAGTCGGCGTTTATGGCGCCCACCTAAAAATTCTGCCTCAAGCCATGTATCGACGATTCGAAGTGCCAAGCCTTCACCGATCACCCGTTCACCAAGACAAAGAACATTGCTATTATTATGTTCACGTGTTGCCTGAGCGGAAAAGCAGTCTGAGACAACTGCTGCCCGAATGCCGGGAATTTTATTAGCAGCAATCGACATGCCGATCCCAGTTCCGCAGCACAAAATCCCCAGATCCGCTTCTCCGCGAATGACGCGTTCGGATACCTCTTCTGCGTAAGACGGGAAGTCCACACTTTCATCACTGTATGTGCCGATGTCTGTCATGGTGATTCCTTTTTCTTCTAAATGGCGGACGATTGCATCTTTTAATTTTCTGCCGCCATGGTCTGCACCTATTGTAATTTTCATTTATTTTCACCTTCGTTAGTCATTGTTTTGTTCATTCGGAAATAGTGCTATAATAGCTAGGAGTTAAGGAAAAGAGGGCTATTATGAGCCCCCTTCCTTAACTTCAATG
This sequence comes from Listeria ilorinensis, assembly GCF_913566895.1. Classification (GTDB taxonomy): domain Bacteria; phylum Bacillota; class Bacilli; order Lactobacillales; family Listeriaceae; genus Listeria; species Listeria ilorinensis. The sequence goes on from NZ_CAJYCN010000001.1 coordinate 68,262, forward strand.
GAAAGGGTGACTTCTATCATGTCCGCAGCCGGCCAGCTTGGATTATTGATATGGAGTGATCCTTTTTTTGTTGGATTTTCCATTTTCGTCACCCTTTCATTCTTTATGATTTTACTAATACTTTGATTTCATTTCCTGCCATCACAGCTTCAAATGCTTCGCGCCAGTGGTCAAGGTCATAGCGTTTTGTGATCATTCTATCGGCATCAATTTTGCCTTTTGCCAAGAGATCCAGTGCAATGATCCATGAGCTTGGTTTTTGTGAGCGGCTTCCGATATATTCAATTTCACGCTGAATGATAGCTTCTTCATCAATCGCATTTTTCTTTTCGGCAAAAAGTCCGACTTGCACAAATGCGCCTTTTTTCTTCGTGAGCGGTAAGCCCTGATTGACTGCTGGAACAGCCCCTGAGCAATCAAATACTCTACTAGCACCATAACCATCTGTCATGCCAAGAACAATTTCATCAAGATCTTCTGTCAACGTGTCGACGATTCTGTGCACTCCAAGCTCTTTTGCGAGTTCCAGACGTGCCTTATCTTTGGTAATTCCTGCCATGATCACCGTTGCATCTTGCGCCAGAACCACCTGTGCAAGTAGTAGTCCGATCGGCCCTGGTCCAAAGATTAGTACGGTATCTTCTTTGGTAATAGTCGTTTTTTCGAGTGCCGCATGTACACAGCAGGCTAGCGGTTCTGTCAGCGCGGCAGCTTCAAAGCTGATTTTTGGATCAAGTACGTGACAGCTTTCTTCGCGAGATAAAACAAATTCTGCAAAGCTTCCATCTGCCTGTGTCCCAATACCTCGACGATTGCTGCATAGGTTATAGTCTTTTTCTTGGCAATAGATACATTCACCACACGTTTCAAAGGTCGTTTCACTTGTGACGCGATCACCTACTTCAATATGTTTGACATCTGGCCCGATGGCTACAACTTCGCCGGAGAATTCATGGCCAAGTGTAACGGGTGTTGTTGGATTTTTATACTCTCCTTTGAAAGTATGGATGTCTGATCCGCAGATTCCTGTGAAAGCGACTTTGATTTTAACGCGATCTCCATATACTTCTGGTTCGGGTACATCTTGAAGTTCCATTTGATCATAGCCGGGATTTAGTTTTCTGACTGCTTTCATTGTTTATTCATCACCCTTCTGCGGTAAAATCATTACTTTGTTGTAATCTTCCTGCCGCGATAAAATCATCTTAAAGGCGTCGGCGGTTTCTTCTACTGGATAGCGGTGAGAGATCAATGGTTTCAGTTTGATCCGCCCTTGCTTGACAAACTCAATCGATGTCCGCCATTCTTCCCCGGGAAATGGTGCAGAATAAGAGTTCCAGAATCCTTTGAGTGTCAGCTCACGGCGAAAAATATTTTCAAATGCTTCTTCATGTAAAAGAACATCTGCATATGCAATTCCGAGGTAACCAACTTTTCCTTGTTTGCGGGTCACGAGCAAGCACTGCTCCTGTGTGATTTTGGAACCGGCACATTCAAGAGCGATATCAGCGCCTAAACCATTCGTGATTTCAAAAACACGAGCTCGCAAGTCTTCATTCTTCGGATTGATCGTATAGCGGCAGCCGAATGCTTTTGCTTCTTCCAGCTTTTTATCGCTGATGTCAACGGCGATGATATCTTTGACGCCGGCCAGTTGCAAGCATTGAACGGTCAGAATCCCAATCGTCCCGATGCCAAACACAACAACTGTATCCCCTAAGCGCGGCTTGATGCCAAGTACGCCATGCATAGAAACGGCTAACGGCTCGATCATTGCACCTTCTTCAAAATCCAGATCGCCGATTGGAATAACATTGGTTGCTTTCATGACGACATTTTCAGCAAATCCACCATGAAAATGGGAACCAACCATCCGGTAATGATCGCACAGACTAAACTGACCGGACTTGCAGTAATGGCATTCACCGCATGGTTCCAGCGGGATACCTGCTACGCGATCCCCAAGTTTGACATCTGTGACATTTTCCCCAACTTCTGTAATGACACCGGCAAATTCATGGCCCATTACAGCAGGAAGCGGATATTTCCAGCGAGTCTGCATTTTATGGATATCTGAACCGCAAATTCCTGCTGCCATTACTTTGACGCGAACGGAATCTGGCCCGCAGACTGCTTCTTCAATTTGTTCTGACTTTATAACATTATTTTCATAGAGCACAGCTGCTCTCATTGAAATTCACCTCGGTTAATAATTGACTTCGATTAAAAAATAGCTGCCCATAGTTGCGAGAACTTAAGAATGATCCAGTTGAAGAAGTTACCACCCATATCAAGCGAGCTGACTTCTGTCGCGCCTTTAGGGAATTCGTAAACGCCTTTCATCATTTCTGTATGAACTGGAGCAAAGTCTGTTGCCATTAGAAGGGCTAATGCGATAACGACTGTTCCTGCTAAAACAGAGTGGAGGATATTCCCTTTTCTGCTGGCTACAACAAAAGATACATAGAATGGAATAGTTGCCAGGTCACCAAACGGCAATACTTTGTTTCCTGGGATGATAACTGCAAGAAGAAGTGTGATTGGTACTAAGATCAGACCAGTGGAAATGTTTGCTGGATGACCGATAGAAAGGGCAGCGTCAAGTCCAATGTAAAGTTCGCGGCCTTTGAAACGGCTCTTCATGAATTCACGAGCAGATTCAGAAATCGGGATCAAACCTTCCATCAAAATTTTCACCATACGCGGCATCAAGAACATTACACCTGCCATGGAGATACCTAATTTGAAGGATTCCCCAACATTATAGCCTGCAAGTAGACCAATTGCGATACCTAGGAAAAGACCCATCATCATCGGTTCGCCGAAAATACCAAATCGTTTTTGAATCGTTTCCGGGTCAACGTGGATATTTTTGATACCAGGGATTTTTGAGATAACCCAGCCAACTGGAATCCCGATGAAACCGAATGCAGCTGTTGAACCAGTTGGAAGAGAGACACCTTTCAAACCGTAAAAGTCTTCCACCATATGTTGTGTTCTGTCTGCCATCCATAGAACAAGGATTTCATAGATGACTGCGCAAAGAATGGCGAACCACCAGCTGCCGCCAGTCACGATGTAACCGGTTGCACCTGCTGCGATGAAGTGCCAGTAATTCCAAATATCGATGTCGAGCGTTTTAGTAGCTTTGACTAAGATTAGGAGTAAGTTAACAACCAAACAAACAGGAATTAAAATTGCTGCGACTGGCGATGCCCATGATGCTGCTGCAGCGGATGGCCAGCCTGCGTCAATAACGGTAAGATTCATACCGAAGCGCTCGACCATTTGTTGTGCGGCAGGGCCTAAGTTATCGGAAAGCAAACTGATAACCAGGTTGATCCCTACGAATCCGATACCGATTGTAATTGCTGAACGGATTGCTTTTTTAACTGGGACACGGAAAATAAGAGCGATGAAAAAGATTGCAATTGGCAGAATGACAGTTGGCCCGAGATTCAAGACATACTGCACACCCGATAGTAATGTATCCATTTTTAAATTTCCTCCCTATACGTAAAAGATGATGGGACTGTAGGTTTCTATACGGATCGGACAGCCCCAACCGAATTATTTGAGATGACTGAGGATCTCTTCGTCTAATTCTTCCATTCCAATACCAGTAATATAGCTTGTTGCAATGATAGCCGGAATGCTGTAAGTTGTTGGCAAAATCGTTGTTGACACGATCAAGTCTGCATCATTTTGCAAAGCTGCTGCTTCCGCGATTTTGATTTGTTTTACTTCTGCATCTACATTATTTTCTTTCACCAAACGTTCTACACGATCTGTTACGACTGTTGAGGTAGCAATTCCTGCTCCACATGCGACTAAAATTTTAAATTTGCTCATTGTATGTTCCTCCAATTTTTTATTATTTTGCGGCGATCTTCGTTAATACGTCGATTACATCCGCTTCATTTTCTGCTTCAAGAAGTGCGCTGATATTCTCCTTGTCTTGGATGATCCCCATTAGTTGCTGCAAAACTTGCAATTGGCTATGTGGTTCATTCAACCCCAGAACGAAGATGACTTCTGCTGCGACAGATTGATTTTTATCCTCCATCAGTTTGAACGGGATCCCATCTTTTGTTGTTAATACTGCGATGAATTGTTCCTCAATGCATTCAGGATCGGTATGCGGTAGTGCCACGCCATATCCGTCAAGTTTCAACCCTGTTGGGAAAACTTCTTCACGTTCAGCAAGTTTTGTGAGAAAGCTTTCTGTTACATAGCCGTGTTCTTGTCCGCGGGCTGCAACCGTTTGAAAAAGTTCTTGCTGATCATGGCAATTTGTTTTGACCCATATCATTTCTTTCTTTAAAAATTTGACTAAATCCATTACGATTCCTCCTGTAGTGCGGTCTGACTTAAAAATTTGTTCACGATATTACTTTTCCCGTATTAGTTTTAATAATTGCGTGCATCTCCTGCGAATTTTTGGCTTTTGCCAGTTTCTTCAACTGGCTGCTCATTCCTGCAAGCTCCATCAGCCCGAGCAATGCTTTAAAATGGGCGTTTTTGTCGATTGCTGCAATGACTGCAACAAAATGAAGTTTGTTCCCATCCTCTAAAGGCAGGCCCTTTTCGATATAAAGCAGGCTCATTCCAAGCTTTTGAACACCTTTTTCCGTCTCTGCATGAGGAATTGCAATTGTCTTTCTAAGAATAATGTTGAAATTCGGTTCGGGATATTGGCGTAGCATTTCGTCAATATAACCTTCTGTGATGGATCCATCCGCATAAAGCGGTTCAGCAGCAAGTTTGATTGCTTCTTGCCAGTTATCCACCTGATCGATACGTTTGATTCGTGAAATCGGCATCAAATCAGCCAGTCCTTTTTCCGTGTCTAAGTCTTCACTGGTTTCCTCGGCTCTTACCAAGTAATCGGCGATAACTTTTTCAAGGCGAGCACGGTCGTTGATTACAGCATATTTGTCGATTACTTTCATCAAACCATCCACGCTGACGGAATAGTCATTAATCATGTACACAGAACGCATCACACGCTGTCTGAGTTCAAGCCGTTCTTTTTCGTCCATGACCTGTCCGACAAGAAAAATCTTTTTGTCAGTTGAAAGTGGAACTGCTGAGAAAACCAGATCATAAGAAGCATTCGTATGTTCAAATTCTCTGATCGACATTGCCTGATAAAAAAAGATTTCAGGAAACAAGTTGCGGAGCGTTTTTTCCATCAATTTGGAAATCGATAGACCGTTCGGACAAACAACAACGGCTTTCAGTCTTGTCTGTAGCTTCTCTGTTGTTTCGATCAAATGTCCACCGATAAACAAGGTGATAAAGATACTTTCATTTTCAGGGACTTTGGCACCGATGAAATCTTCAAGCGGCTTCAGTGATTCTTTGACGATATAATGAACAGCTTGAAATTCCTGATCAATGCTATCCAAAATGCTGTAGTCCGTTGTCAGATGGTATTTGATCCGGTAATACGCGGGTTTGATATGTGCAAATAGTTTATCAAGCAGCACCTCTTTATCGACCAACTGCACAACAGCTTTTCGTTCAAACTCTGCAAGTACTTCTCTGAGCGCCTGCTTTAAAAGCGGCATTTCTTCTGATTTCAAGTATTGTTTTGGCAGTACATTGGATGTTAAAAGCTGGAGTGTGATATACATTCGTTCTTCTTCCGTTACTTTGGGCTGATCTTTGAAAAGGATCTCGGCTGCCCCGTATTCCCGCGTGTCTGAGAGTTCACGGGAATCGATCATAAAACTCGTTTGGATTGTCTGACCGCGGCCAATTCTCCGAAAGATCGCTTCCAAAATATAAGGAAGGATTTGCATCTTGCTGTCGATAAAATGCAGATTCAAATGTATTTCGACTTGTTCTAGTTTTTTTCGTAAGGTTTCGATGTCTGTTGCATCCACTTGCATGAAACGTCTTAAAAATTCTTCTCCGCCGTAGCTCTCAATAATATGACCTGCTGCGTGAAGCAGTGCTGTACGTTTATTCCACTCGTCTCCCACAATTAAGTAACCGTTCATTCGGGTATACTTGACTTCGAGATGGTAACGCGCCAGAATCTGTTGGACTAACTTTAGATCACGCAGTACAGTGTTCTTGCTCACCTCCAGTTCGCTGATAAAATGATTAAGGGATAGTTCTTCATTCTTAGTGATCAGCATGAGGATGATCAAACTTGCGCGTTCCCTTTCAGAAGGGATATACCAGTCTGTCTTCTCACCTTCATCTTCGCCGATCAATTGAAACAGGTCAGGTTGGGTGATGAAACGTCCGCTTGCTCCTCTGTGGATCCTCGAGTGCCCCTGTTCTTCCAGCCAATTATTGATTTTCTTAAAGCTGTAGTCTACTTGGCGGCGCGATAGATTGAACTTTTCTTGCAATTTCGTGCCAGTTATATCGGGATGACGCAAGAGTTCTTTTAATAAAGTGTCGCTTCTTTCATCCAAATACATCTCGTTCCCTCCTGTTCGTTTTTATTATAAAACGAAATTCACTTAAAATGTACACGCTTTCATCCCAATATATTGTCGAGCGATTGTACAACTATGGGATTTACTTGTGACTATTTTAACAATCCTTTATGACTAAAATAGCGAAATCCATTGTGGTTGTATGTTTTGAAAGCTTGTTATTTCATTATACAATTACCATTAAAAGTTGGAAATGCACAATTTGGAGCTATTTTTGTGAGAAAAAACAAATTGAATGAGTATATTGTCATGTCAAAAGTAGGAAAGGAGTACTTCCAAAATAAAAACCAGCCCTTTTTTTGGAGAGCTGGGTAATTCCTTGCATTGTTAAGCGATTGGGTACTCATTTAGTAATTTAGCTGCAAATTCTTTGGTCAATGTATAGCGTAGGGGACGGCTGCTTATTTTTATCAAATAGTTTTTGTCTGCCATTTTTTGAGTCGCCCTAGAGATTTTTACTCTTCCACCATAACTTTTTAAATCTACTAACTTTGTATTCGTGATGCGATTGTTTTTCCGACTAAATAGCCAGCTTTGCGCGAGGACAAACAGAATTCCACAATCATCCTCGGTTAGATTGATATCTTCTTTTTTTAATTTCTCAATTCCTTCATACATTCTTTCTAATTTATTTCTTTTTTCCTCCATATCGGCTAAAATTCCAGCCTGACCTTCTATTAAAAATTCCAACATTTGCTTGCAGAAGAAAGTGATTTCCCCTTTGTTCAAAGGATGGGAGGCTTGTTCAAATACCTTATAGTAATGGTCTTTGTGGCGATTAATAATATACGAAAAAGTGACGGAAGAGAAGGCATCTAAATTCTTTTTGATTAAAGAGCATACGAGATACCTGCCTGTTCGGCCATTTCCATCATAGAATGGATGAATATATTCAAAATAATAGTGGATCACCATATATTTATAAAGCTCAGGCATTGGACTCACTTGAAGGAATTGAATCAGCCGATTTAGATAATCAATGACCCTGCTCTCCGGCTCTACTCCTTTATGCGTAAATTCACCATTTTTTTGAACGCCGACAAATTGCTTTCTAAAGATGTCACCATCAAGCGCGAGTGCCTCCTCCTCGACTTCATCAGCAACTAGTTCGTCATAGATGGCTCTGATTTGCTGTACATTCTTTATTTCATTGTAGTCATCCACATGCTGATATAGTTTGACTAGACCAAGAAACCTTTTGGCATTTTTTGAGTGCTTTCCCTTCTTATTTACTTCTTCTAGCGCTTCTTCGATCTCCTTTTTTGTACTTCTGACACCTTCAATTTCATTTGTGCTCTGGAGTTCATTAATAAGTAGGGTATCTAAATATCGCTGCCTCGCAAGGCTTGGCAGCTATTTACTTTGTAATTCGATTGCTTTGCTGTTTTCCAGTGCTTTAATTAATAAGCTTTGCAACTCTGATGTATTAACTAAAAATAACTTTACTTTTTCTGATGAAAATGCACCGCCTGCGATGGGTGTAATCTCCAGATCAGTCTCATAAGTACTGTAACTATTTTTACGGTGCTTTAATTCCTCTTTATATAGTCTTTCATCTTGATGAAAGATGCTTTTAACGGATAGTATTTTCCCATCAATCACACCACCTACTTTTTCTTTTTATTTTATATTATCAAGATACAGGTATTTAATAAACACTTTCATTCATTCTTATTTTAGATTTTGTTTAAAATGTGAAATAAGAGTAGAGTATTTTCTATTTATATGCTCATATAATCAAAAAGAAGCAGCAACAATTAATTGTTACTGCTTCTTCCACTTAAAACATTTCTTTCAACGCCGCGATGCTTTTTTCCAAGCTATCGAACATGTCCATCTGCGACTGATCTTGCTCGATGCAATAATATTCAACACCGTTTTGTTCACCCCACTCGATCACTGAGCGGAAATCCACTGTGCCAGAACCGATCTCTGTTAAATTATTCGCCATGTCCATGCGATCAAATCCTGGCACGAAATCTTTCATATGGATGATTGGCGCTCGTCCGGAATAACGTTTGATATATTCGACTGGATCCATTCCTGCCACGCTGATCCAGTAGGTATCCGGCTCGGCGTAAAGGCTGATGCCATTTTCGGGATCCGTGAGATAGTCCATCACGTAACGGCCGTCTACTTGGTCAGCAAAATCGAATTCTGGATTGTGCAAACCTACTCGGAAGCCTAGTGGCGACAATTTATATTGCAGGTCGACGAGTGCCCGCTTAGTTTTCTTGTAGCCGGACAGAGTTTGGTCCTCTTCTTCGATATACTTATCATAAATCGTTTTACAGTCGAACAGGCAAGCTTCATAGAGGATACCGTCAACATCATCAAAGAAACGGTCGTGTTTGATATGCATGCCAATCACTTTGAGATCGTAATGCTTCAACAATCGGGCAACTTCTTCTGTTTGATTGCCGCGCATGCCGTCAAGCTGGACATAACGGATGCCCATTTCGCTGATGCGCTTGAGCGTTCCATCAAGATCTTTTTCCATGGCTTTGCGGACGGAATATAGTTGAACGGCGATTTTTTCCTGCCAGCTCATCGGTCATTCCTCCTTAGATCAAGCCAATCGACTTCTGCCTGCGTCAAAGTGATGGCTGCAGCCTGAACGCTCGATTCAAGCTCGCTCATTTTTTCCGGTCCGATGGCTGCGGCAGTTGGGAAGGATTGGTGCAGCACATAGGCAAGAGAAATTTGGATCGGAGTTACATTTTTTTCTGCTGCTAAAATTTGTGCGCGTTCGTAACGTTCCCAGTTAGCGTCACTATAGTAAACCTCGACCATTTCCTGATCGCTTGTGTCCTCTTTGGTGAAGCGACCTGAGAAGAAACCGCCAGCCTGGGCGGACCAGGAAAGTAGTGGGAGGCCTGTTTTTTCGTGCCACTCGATCATCGCTGCGTCGGCTGATACACAATTTTCCCAGCGCGGACGGTTGACTTTTGGCAAACTCAGGTTGGGACTGTTAAAGCTGAATGGTGTCAAGCCGTGACTCACTGCATACTGATTGGCTTCAATGATTCGACCAAGTGACCAGTTGGAAGCTCCGATTGCATAGACGCGACCGGCTTCAATTTCTGCTTGAAGTGCTTCCATCAGCGGCCCTACTTCCACTTCTTCATTGTCTCGATGGAAGGCAAACATTTCCACATGGTCGGTTTGCAACATTTCCAGACTAGTCGTAATATCTTCGCGGATCGCTTCCGGGGTTACGCGTGGCGTATTTGGCGCTTCTCGAACCGGATGACAGCCTTTTGTTTCAATGATGATCTGATCCCGATTGCCACGTTCTGCCATCCATGCTCCAATCGCCTTTTCGCTGTGGCGGTAGTGGCGAGCTGTATCAAAAATATTGCCGCCGAGCTCTACGTAACGATCCAATACCGGTGCTGCAAATTCAAGGTTGTCTGCACGGAGAAAATCACCGGCTCCCATCAGCAAATTCGCACAAGACAATGTGATTTCTTTTCCTTGCTTGGTTCCTTTGACATTGATTTTTTTCATTAAAGTCAACCTTCTTTCTTATACCCGTGCACCGGCTGCTTCATCTAGATAGAATGTTGCAGCCTGAGCAGGTTTTAACAGTGTGGCCGGAATCTCAGCAGTAGGCGCCTCCACGGCAACTTGGTGCATAATATCGGCTTTCTTAGCGCCTGTGGCAATGACGATGATTTCTTGTGCTGCTAAAATTTGACGCATGCCAAGTGAGATTCCTTGTGTAAGTGGTAGATCTGTTTCAAAATATTTACTCATGACTTCTTTTGTAACGCTGTCGAGCGGTACGATATGCGCGTCTTGGTCCGGCTCGATACCCGGCTCATTAAAACCAATATGCCCATTCATCCCTACTCCCAGCAGGATAAAGTCTATCCCACCCCGTTCAGCAATAAAAGTATTGATTCGCGCACACTCCGCTTTTAAGTCAGTCGCTTTCCCATCAAAGAAGCAGATTTGTTCAGCACGCAGCTCAAGCGGCTCAAATAGACCATCATAGAGCGTTTGTACGCAACTACCGTGCGTCTCACGACCAAGTCCGACCCACTCATCCAGACCAACGAAGTAGGCTTTGCTAAAATCCACCTCTCCCGCTTGATGCATCCTGATCATTTCTTGCATCGTCCGTTTCGGTGTGTCTCCTCCGGCAATACAGATCAGACTGTCTGGTTTACGCTCTAAGTGTTCTGCTATTCGAGCAGCAACGGCCTTTGCTACCTGCATTTCATCTTTAAATTTTTGAAACATATTTAAAACCTCCTACAAATACTAGAAATCAAGATCAAGCGCATCATGAGCGGCTTGGCGAGAAGAAATCTGCGCTTCTTGTTTTACTAAGCTGCGTTCATACATTTTGAAGAACGGATAGTACATCAAAACGGCTGCAGCAAGCACGAAAATAATCAAAACGATCGCGCGCCAGTCCATCGTCGCCAGATATTGTGCAAGTGGGATCGGTGTACCCCCGACATTGGCAATTGGCGGACGCACCCAGCCTAAATGGAAGACGAACCATTGACATACGGCGATGATCGGTGTTCCGAAAACAAACGGAATGAACAGGTACGGGTTATAACAGATCGGTAAACCGAATACGACCGGCTCGGAAATCGTAAAGATCGCCGGGACGACGGAGGCCTTTCCGACTGCTTTTAGTTCACGCGACTTGCTGAATAGTGCCAAGAGGACGAGTGCTCCTGTAATCCCAGAACCGGAGAAGCCCATGAAGTAATCCCAGAAATTCGGTGCAAAAACGTGCGGGATCGGTTCACCGGCTGCATATGCGGCGGCATTTTGTCCCAAATATTGCGTCATGAACGGCATAACGAAGCCGACAAGAATCGCATAACCATTCAACCCGATAAACCAGAACAGCATTTCCAAGAAGCAGATCAGGAATACGGCATATGGCGTATCGATACTGTTGATCGCTGGGGCCAACAAAGTCGTAAATACTTCCGGTAAAATCTGACCCTCACTTACACTTTGAATACCGATACTGATTAACACGGCACTGAATAAAATGACGACCAACGGAACGATTGCTTCAAAGGTTTGGGCAATTCCATCCGGCAGCCCTTTGATACGAATCGTGATTCTCTTTTTCATAAATAAGTGAATGATTTCAACAGTTACTAGTGAAGAAAAAATAGCAATGAATAGACCGCGGGAATCCAAGAAACCTGTTTGCAAACTGCCATCCACAAATTTCGTGTTCAAGATCAGTGTGGCCATAACTGAGCCGATAATACTATGCAAAATCGGTACATTCAGTTGTTTGGCATGATTATAGGAAATCGTAATCGCGGCATAAACTGACAGCAACCCAAAGGTAAATTGAAATGGTAAATTGAGTAGCTCAGCATTATTCACAAAGAAATCTTTAATTACCGTTCCGTCTGGAAACATATTCCCAATGGCTGAAATAATCAGTGAGAATGAGCCGATGATCAAGACTGAAATCAGGGCGATCATCCCGTTTTTAATTGATTGGATGTGACGCTGACGCTCGATTCTTGCTGCAATTGGTTCAAAATATCTTTCCATGAAGGCAATGAAGCGGTCCATCAATGAAGCTTTCTCTTTCGACATGATTGTTCCTCCTTTTTTAACATGCAGGTTTCATTATTTCGCAGCCTGTCCTGTGGCTTTCAGGATGATGGCATCTTTTAAAATATTGGCGCCATTTACCGTGCCATAGTCTTTTGTATCGATGACCTGAATCGGTTTTCCAGCTTCATCCGTGATTTCTTTTAGCATTTTGAGCTGGTGCTTGATTTGTGGGCCGACCATGACCACATCGAAGTCATTGACATATTCGCGTAATTCACCAGCTGGGTGAGCTTCGATTCGAATGTCGGTATTCTTCAGTTTTTCACTTCCTGCTGCGATTTCTTTCATCTTTGTCACCATTACCCCTGTTGAGGCACCAAGGTTGCATACTAGTAGTACATGTAAACGATCCATTTCCATGATTTTCTCCTCCTATTTTGCTTGCTTCAATTCTTCGTACATATCAATCATTTCGCGAATCAAGGTTGAGGCGAGGATTGTATTCATCAAGGTATCTTGTGCATGGACAAGCAGGACGGAAAATTCGGTTGCCTCGCCCCTTGTTTCTTCTACCATTAATTCTGTCTGCACTCGGTGCGCCTCGTTCATCAGGGAGTCTGCTGCTTGAAGTTTCCGCTCCATCTCTTCATGTTCTCCTTGTTTCGCTAAGTGAAGCGCTTCCACCAGTTGGGAAAATGAGTCCCCTGCAAGTGAAATTAGTGAAAATGCTGCTTGTTCTGTTTTCATTCAATTACCTTCTCTCATTCATAAATAGCTGATTGCACATCATGATAAATATCACGAGCGGATTTCATCATGACGAGCCGATTCACTTTTTCTTCGTTTAAAACAAACTTGACGAGCTGTTCGACTAGTTTACGCGTCTCCGGGCTTTTAAATGCGAGGGTGAAGATTAGCCGCACGGGTTCTTCGTAGCGATCATAAAACAAAACCCCTTCTTCTAAAATCGTCACGGACATGCTGTCGCGTATCACACCATCTTCTGGTCCGGCATGGGCAAGGACAACACCCGGCGATACGACCATATAAGGCCCGAATTCTTTGAAGTTATGGATAATTTTTTCATAAAACTGCTCCGTAACATAGCCCTGATTCTCCAAATGGCTGGTTCCGATCCGGATGGCTTTTCGCCAAGTTGGCATATCTTTCACTTGGATAACGGACGACTCATCGAAAGCTACAGCTGGCAAATCATGATTTCTGGTTTGCTGATTTTTGGTCAGGCATTCCAGCAAGTCGAGTTCCAATTTGCTCAGATTGGTGATTTGGGCATTTTCGCTGATGATTTTCATGATTTCGCTGAACTTGTCGATCATCTGTTCATCATTTTTGACGAGCTTCATTTGAAAGTGCTCCTGTAACAGCTTCATATCTTCTTTTTGCAGATATGGGTGTATCCGAAGCAGCCGCTTGGAGTGTACATCTGGGATATCCACAGTTGTGATCACATAATCATAGGCTTTCATCATCGCTGGATCAAACTTATGAAGCGATGTCGTATCAATCTCGGAAAATTCAAAGAGCTGATCAAGCTGAACGCGTAACATGTTTGATACAGCCATGCCCGCTGCACAAACAATCAGTAGTGAGGGCTTAGTGTGGCTTACCTGCTTGCGTTCCAGTTCAGATGCGAAGTAGATTGCCAAAAAGGAAATCTCCTGTGCACTGATCGAAAATTGAAATTCTTCTTCCAACTCGGCACAGATCCGCTTTGTTGTAATAAAAATCTCCTTGTTTTCCCGCATGAACTCACTAAAAATCGGATTGGCGATCGATACTCCTGCTCGCAACCGTTTGATCATCAGACTGATATGAGCGGAAATCTGTTCAAAAAAGGCCTGATTATCTGTTAGAAAATCCTGATGATAGATGTCACCCATTTTGATACAGAGTCGACCGGCAAAATGTTTTACCAGCGCTACCTGACCGGCATTTTTGAATTGCTTCACAAGGCCGATGATTTTTTCCAGTGCGGCATCAAGCGGTGTCCCCTGATTCTCCCAGGCTTGGAATTTAAATGTTGTATCATTATGATGACATTTCAATAAAATCGAAAGAATGGTCAAGTAAAGCTGATCATCGACAGTTCTGTTCAAGTCCTGCGTGATCGCTTCGCCTTCTGCTACAACCTCCGCGAGCAGATCCAGTTCAAATAAATTGTAGAAAAACAGCTCGCCTTTTTTTGACAAACTCTGTTCCGAATCGAGGAACTGATAAAACTCACGAATATTCACTGCACTAAGAAAACGCCGTGCAAACAGAACACTTTTAGTCATCAAATCCCCTTCGATCAGATAACCGATTCGCGGTTTATGTGTGAGTGTCAAATCGCTCAAGAATACTTCGCCTTCAAGTGCGCGCAAATGATTGATGACGGAAGTTCTTGAAATGAAGAGTGTTTCCTCAAAGTACTGAATGGAAATCGGTGTCTCCATCAGCAACAGTTTCAAAAAGATGAACTGCTCGATTTCTTCGGAAGCATATTTGTAGGTCTCAGGTGTAATGCGCTGATTGAACTGCGCAAACAATGTGCGAACACGCGGCCGGTTCTCCACCATGACTCCTTTTCGGGGATGTCGGATGAGTGGATTCACCTTTTCGGCATTCAAAAAGCGGTCGATTTTGGTCAAACTGTAACGAATGTTTCTTTCGGTTGTTTGAACTTCTTTTGCGAGACTTTTAATTTTGATGAAGTCTTCCTGTTGCAAAAGCAGATCCAAGACAACGATACAGCGTTTATCCAATTTCATTTTCTTCACCTGCCAACTTTCTATCACTAGCTTACAATTAAATTGATAGGGCTTACAATCAGCCATATAACAAATTTTGTCGCAAAGTCACGACAATTTTTCCGTTTCGATTTATTGTAGCATCTGAAGGGGAGTTAGAAGTATAGGGCGTTGGATGCAAAAGGAAGATACATGCGCGTTTTGTATACAAAAATGGATTGTAAATTTTTTGTAAAGCATGCCTAAAAATGCAGTAATCAGGGTATAAAAATTTTGAAGGGGTATCAAAGATGAGAGGATGAGAAAACATGGCAACTTACACACGTATTCTAGTCGGAGTTGACGGATCGAACGAAGCAGAAGCAGCACTTAGACGCGGCATCAAATTAGCCAAAACAGACGGCGCCACGCTTGGCATCGGTTTTGTGGCTGACATCCGCCGCATCGCCCCGCTGATCGATTATGAACAAACCTACGCCAAAAAAGCGAAGGCTTACGGAGAAGAACTGGTCGAAATTTACCGCAACGAAGCAGAACGGGCGGGCGTCAAGCAGGTGAAAACGTTTGTCCATTTTGGCACACCAAAGTCGACACTTGTCCGTAAAATCGCCAAACAATTTGAACCGGATATCATGCTGGTCGGCTCCACTGGACTGACGGCTACGGAACAGTTTTTACTGGGCAGCGTTTCAGAATATGTGGCAGGACATGCGCCTTGTGATGTGATCATTGTTCGCGGAAAGGCTTGGAACGAACGGAAAGATGAAGTGTAGTCGCGGCGAACTCAATACATGCTTGTTCATTAGACCGGTTGTCACCTGTGTTCCGGCAGGAGGCAAGTGGTCTAATTTTTGTGGAACGAATAACTATTTTTCATTCGTATCATAAAAAGAGCATTTGATCAGTTTTGGAAATACTTGCCACTATGTTTTATTTTGTCGTATAGTACTAATACTCATTAGAAGGGACGGATTTATGCATTTTGGTAACGCTCATATTCTGTCCTTTTTCATGCCCTCTCTACAACGTGTTATGTATTTTTCATATAGATTATTTCCAGAGATACAGCTAATCGATTTTGGTATAGTAGTTTTCAAAGTTAATTTCTCCTAACAGCCATATTTTACGATCGTAAAATAACGTGACTAAACAGCTCCAAAAACCTCTTCGATCGAAATTTGTAACCTGTACCCTTTAAAATCAAGGATGCATGATTAACCGCTTTACTTCCCATTCAAAAATGTAAACAATGACTGTCATACTTGAGAATCTCGAACTGCGGCTATAGAAAATCCTATGAACACTGAGTTATTTTACCTCTTACTGCTAATCTTTTTATCGAAGCTAGCCTTTAGCCCTCTTCAATTCAATATCCAAATCTTCCACTGACTCTGTTTATATGGCTGGAGCTCTAATGCCTACGGTTTTCTCCACTATTAGAACAGTGGACGCAATGAATACCATCCAAATGATTATCCATTTTCCTGTTGGTTCATCAGCTTCCTTTTTATTTATATACAGTTTTGTTTTACTATTGTAAAATATCATTAATATAAAGCCATTTAAATGGTTATAGAATCTTCTTTTTCAAATTATAGGCTACATTCCATCTGAACTGTGTCCGTATTTTAACAAGATCCTAATTTTATCCTAGTCATGATTTTTAGCGAAAAGCATTGCCTTCTTCCTCCGCAAAACCAACTGCTAGTCTCATTTTTCACTAGTTACAAAAAAACTGGCCTCTTAATTACAGAAACCAGCTTTTACTTAAGTATTATCAACTTATTCAATTCATTTTTTCATACCATCCAAATGGACTCCTATTACTCAAACACTTGTTGCGTTACATTCTTCTCATCGCGCCAGTATTTATTGTTAAGGAGCATGATTCCTGCTACTAAGTAAAGAATGCCAATGAATGAGAAAAAGCTCATAACTCCGATAACGATTAATACCACTCCCCATGCCTTACTAGGCTTGTACTTGAGTGCAAACCAGCAACCTAGTCCCAGCAGCCCCATTATGAGTGGCACTCCGTAAAAGAATGACCATAATAAGAACCCACTCATGCTGATGCTTGCTACCTCCCAATATGTCGCCGTAAAAGAATGTCCGTTTATAGTAAACTGTATTGGCAGGATACTCCCGATTAATAAAATACCCAGCCCTATTATAATAAATATGCTTGTTGCGATGATAATTAAAATTCTTTCTGTGTCAAATTGTTTCATGTTAGTTCCTTTCTCTTTGTTGGATTTTAGCAAATAGTTCATTGCTCCTCCATGCTTCTATTCACTAGCTTTTTTATTGAATTCAATATCTAAGTCTTCAACTGGTCCAGTTTTCAGGTCTTCGTAATACCAAAAATAAACTTTGTCACCATCAAGCTCCAAAGGAATGACTTTGGTTGGTGCTTTGCCATCAACTGTCATATATTGCGCTTTCTTAGTGTCTAATAATCCCCATTGCAACTGCATAATTTCAGGGTTCAAATTATAATTCTGATATGCATTATCAACATTTATTCCTAATCGAACTTTATCAGCATCTGATAACGCCATTTTTTTATATGAGACTTTAAATGTCTCCCATTTAACTACCTCTCCTGCGATTGGTCGAGAATACTTTCTTTTCCCTCCCTCCTGTTTAACCGCATATTTGTAAACAGCCACCGCATCACCCTTCACATTTTTTTTATAATAAGTCTTAAAGAATAAAATTGCATCATCATCATTTTCTAAAGTAAGTATTTTTTGTTCAATTTCATCTTTTCCTACTGTTGAGTCAAAATTATTGTTAATGGTTGCTTCCTCAATTGTATCATAATAAGGTAGATTATCTCTGTCAACCTCATTTTCTTCTCCGGTCAGTTCAGTAGTTCCCTTAGCGCCTGAACTCTTTATTTTCGGCTCTGTATAATTTAGATCTGGTTCTTTAAAATAGCTTGATACTATTCCATATATACCCAGAGCAAGAACTAACACAACAACGATAATAATAATCAAAATAATTATTCGAAGTATTTTTCTATAACCTCTACTCATTTATGCTACTCCTTTAGTCAAGTGTTTGAACAATCTTTTTCATCTACCAAGCTTATCAAAAAGGCCATGGCACCTGCCCATATTCCTGGTATTAATGCATCATCTGCAACCCCAATAATTGACGGATCATCGGCTAGCAGAGCCAACGTCATGCAAGTTGCAGCACCACCCACAGCTACCCCTGCGACACTTAATAATATAGCCTTCCCCCATGAAACATGATAGTTTTCCATCTTCATGCTATATTCATCAGTAAGCCCCGGTTTTAATTCTGTTCCAGCAAAGAATGCAGGCGTTATTCCATCTTTATCCATAACCATATCTACCCCAGAATAATTACCGTTTTCATTTTTGACTCCTAAGCTATTAGTAACTGAAAAATCATCCCAAGATAAGTTGATAGAAACTTTACTGCTATATTTATAATCTGTATTAGGTATCTTAAATGGGATGGCTGGAATCTCTATTTTCCAATTCCCTTCAAGATTGGGAGAAGATTCTCTTACTAAAATCTCCCCCCCAGCATGTTGTGTGATTTTATGATTTATTCCGGCATCCATATTTTCGTTAACAACTTGTTGATCTACTCCCATAATATGATTATTCCAAAAATCACTCGCTACCTTTGGAATTTTCTTCACCGCATCTACACTACTATCCCATGCATTCGCCGCGCCATCCTTGAGATCCCCCCAGCTAGGCCACGCGCCATCCGCATCAATTAAATCGAGTGGGCGGTTAAAACAATACGCATACGAGTTCAATGTTTGTGGTTCATAGATATTTCCTCTGATGCTATCTTCGCTTATGAACCGACCTTTTCGTGTATCCAAATAACGCTTTTTAGCAAAATGAAAAGCATTCTTCTCAAGCAGATGCCCAGTAAATCCTACTTTCATCGTATCGCTCTTTTGTTGACCAAACTCATTATAAATGGTTGTGTCCAATACTTGCCCCGAAGTATCTATCGTTCTCATTGGACTTCCAAGGTGATTGTTCAACGCGTAGACTTCTTCTTCACCTGTTGACAGTAACAATTTGTCATCCCAAATGTAGTTTTCACCATGTTTATTCCCGTCTTCCTTTGAAAGAAGTTGGTAAGCTTCTCGTGTATAATCTAACAAGAATGCTTCCGAATGTATTTCATCAGGTTTTAGCAGATTTATATTCTTTTTACCGACTCGTGCACCAAAACCATTGTAGATATAATTCGTTCTTAGTTCAGGAGTCTGCGCTTCACTTAACAAGTTTCTTGCATTAAATACAAAGCTCGATTGAATTTTATCATTTAAGAGCTCGGCAACTAAATTCCCTCTACGATCATATTCAAAAGTCTCTCTCCCATTTGGTGAAAGCATCTCTTGTAACTGATTATTTGAGTTATATCGATACGTCGTTTCTACATGATTTTTTATTTCTTTCACTCGATTTCCAAAAGCATCATATGCATACTCAGCAATATCTTGACCATCCTTTGATGCTTTCACAAGGCGGTTAAGTACATCATATTCATAGCGGAATGTCCCTGTATCCTCCTGCATATCTCGGCGCTGTTGCATAATCTCTGTTTTGTTTTGTGCCGCATCATATTGATAGCTGAAAACATCTAAGATACCTTTTTCATCCGTATAAGTAAGGTTCGTTAAGCGATTCAGTTCATTATACTGATAATCAGCTTTCACACCCATTGGTAATACTTTGTGTGCTAATCTCCCTAACTCGTCATACTCATAATGAGCTTTTTCTTCCCCGTTTAAAAGTAATTTAGTTAATTGCAGCGAACGATTATAAGCATAATCTACCTGTGTGCCATCTGGATAGATAAGTCGCTTTTTCTCGCCTTGACTGCCCCATTCATATTTTACTGTTTGGTTAGCATGATCTGTGACCTCCAGATGGTTGCCTAATGCATCTAGTTTGGTTGTCATTTTTCCTAACCAGTCTTCTACTTGAATAAGCTGTCTTAATGGATTGTACGTGAACCGGACTCGTTTATCATCTGCATAAAGTATTTGACTCAGGTTTCCGATCTTATCATATTCAAAGTGCGTCACAAACTCGTCACGGTCTTTCACACGCGCTATTTTTCCAATCTCATTATACATATATTCTTCCGTATGCCCTAATGAATCGATAAGTTTTGTCACTCTTCCTAAGCCATCATACTCATATTGTGTTACTTCACTTTTCTTTTCTTCTATTCTTGCTAAATCTGAATCTATTAAGTCCAGCTGCTCTATCTTTGTCAGATTGCCCATTTTATCGTAGTCGTAATGAGTTTCATTACCTAAAGGATCAACTGCTTTGATTAGCTGACCTACTTTTGAATACTCATATTGTGTTAGATAACCATTTTCATCTTCTACTTCAACTACATTGCCTATCTCATCATATTTATACTTTCGGCCGCATCCATTTGGATATTCAACTTCAATAAGTTGATCTAGCTCATCATAAGTATAGTTGTATGCTTCTCCAATATGGTTAACTTTTTTGACAAGATTTTTATTCCCATCATAGTGATAACTTTCTGTTTGTCCTTCTGCTGAGCAAATAGAATGTAACAGGCCACCTGGATAGTACTCATATTTGATGATGCCTCCATTAGGCTGAATGATACTTGCTACTTTTCCTAAAACTGTATACGTAAATTTCGTGCTATGTCCGTTAGTATCTACTTTCTCAATCAATTGTCCCATTTGATCATGCTTAAATTGAGTCGTATTTCCAACTGGATCTTTTACCTCACTAATTTCACCAAGAGAATTATACTTGTAATAAGTCGTTTCGCCGTTTTCATCCTTTAAAGCAGTTTGTCTATTTAAAGCATCATAGGAAATGGATACATTCTCACCATTTGCTTTTTGAACATTTATCAAGTTTCCTACAGGATCATACTGGTAACATTCTTCCGCTCCAACAGCATTTTTGATGCTAGCTAGATGGTTTAGGTTATTATACAAAAAATGTGTTTCATACCCATTCATATCTGTAACTTTAGAGATATTCCACATTAAATCATATTCATATAAAGTTTCATGGCCTAACTGATTTCTTATCATGCTGATTTTATTTAACTCATTATATTCGGCCACTATACTTTCGCCATTAAAATTTTTTATTTGAGTAATTTTTCCTAACTTATTATAGGTATATTCTCTAGTATGACCTTTTGCATTCACAACCTTCCTCAAACGGTTAGATGCATCATACTCATATTTTGTCACATGTCCATTCCCATCAGTAGATTGAGAGATTCTATTTAGAACATCATATTCATATTGTGTTTTTTCACCTGTTTCATTTATAACGGAGATAATATTTCCTCTTCTATCCCGCTCAATATTAATTTCACTGCTATCTGGATTAATATATTTGATCACCTTTCCTTTTCGATCATGCTCTATCTTTGTTGTCCGATTCAAAACATCCGTAACAGAGGTAATTTTTCCTTTCTGATCATATGCAAAGTTATATTTTTCACAATCATGTTCAACTATTTTTTGAACTTCTCCTTTTTCATCATATTCAATGGACATTTCTTCATTTAATGGATTTTTTGTCTTAACTAAATTTCCTTTTTCATCGTAGGAAAACTCGAATGTATGTCCATTTTTGTCAATAGTACGGATTTTTTGACCATTCTCATTATACTCATTTATTTCCCGACCATCTGAATAAATGATTTCTGTATTACGAAACTGTTCATCATGAAGGTATTCAATTTTATTACCATTTTGTTCCGTCAAAATGATTTTCTTTTCTTCATCAATGTATTCATAAAGCATGATTCCGCCATCAGGAAATTCCTGCTTCAACGTACGACCATCTTTATCAAATGTATTCTTCACAGCCAATGTATCTTCTGGATTGACAATGACAGTTAATTTATTTTGATCATTGTATTCATATTTTGTTTCTCTCCCCAGTCCATCGATTACAGTCACTAGCGCGCCGTCTTTATAAACATATGTGATTTCCCTATCAAAATTATCTTTTATTTTATCAAGTCGATTATCATTATATTCAAAATAGAAAGCCACATCTTGATTACGAACCTTCTCTAATTTTCCAAACTGGTTATAACTCAAAACAATAAGGGTACCGTTTTTCTCCCGTTTTTCTGTCCACTTTCCATCTGAATCAAAAGTATACGTATCTTGATCCAACGTTTTCAGACGATAGCCTGACTTATCTTGAACTAATTGTGAGGTTACATCATGTAAGCCTTGATAGATCTCCTCTCTTAACACAAAGCTCTCCACGTGACCATCTGGGAAAGTAACCTGAACACCATTTTTAACCTGTCTCAAATTCATTTCAAAATTATGGATCCAATCCTTCCCTAGCACACCTATTTGATCATTAATCGAGTTGTACGAACGAATAAATCGCAGTGGTGTTGATCCTTTTATAACTAGATCTTCTTTTTCATATGCAAAATTCCCGGTTGCCAGATTAACTGGATCCGAACTATATTCGGCGCTCGCCACCTGCAATCCCTTCGCACGAGATAATAAGCCATCCAGTTCTTTACCCACCGTATCCAAACCGTTTTTTGCCCGAATGTTTTCCAACTGGCTGAGATAAGCATCTACCGATATATCTGCCATACCCGTTCCGATGGATTCTTTATATTGGACAGCTGTAGCTTTCAATCGCTCAGCAACAGAAGTTAATTGATCAACCAATTTCGCACTCTGATTATCAAATCTCGGTGTCTCTTGAATCAATTTATCAAAGACTTTTTTTAGCTTTTTCTTATATTCCTCAAAATCTTCTGTATCAAAACTTTCTTGTCGCGAAACCAAACTTACTAAATCATAATTCCGGACATTACTGGGTACTTCGTCTACTTGTTGCGAGATGGTGCTGGCATTTTTTTTCAAACCATTACTGATTTCAATTGCCTCATCCATTAATTGCGTTGTATCATTCATTAAATCTTGTAGGGTATTAATTCTAAATACTCGGTTCTTGTCCATCTTCACCATGTTTGTCAGTTCCCTTCACCAAATATTTTGCTGATTTTTTGATCATTTTGTTCATAACTTATCGTGCTTTCTTTAATGAAAGTAGCAATTTTTATAAGTACGTCCAAGCTGGCCTGAACACACGCTTCTTCTTTATGCAGATATTCTCTATAAGTTTGATAAAACTCTCCTTTAGAATTGCGATACTGCGTATTTACAGACGAATACATATTCTTAATATTACTTTTATCCCGATTGATTTTATTTATAATACTAGTCATTTTATCTAGAGTTTCATCTACATTTATTTTATTTCCACTCATCTTATTATATCCTCCTAACAAATTGTATCGCAATTTTCAATTGTCTTTACTAAGGTGTCAACACTTTCAAGATTGGCATCAAAGGCTTCCTCCAAAAGTTCTACAATGTCATGATCTAAGGAGTCTATCAATGCCTCTATTTTAGGATTTAAAGCCTCAATATAGAAACAACCATTTTTATTTTTTATAATTTTTCTTAAATCTTTACAGTTCTTATTTAGTTCCTTTACTACACTAGAATGTAATTTCTTTACCTGTGAATCTATAAAATTGTACTCCTGTTGCTGCAGATTTATATTATTCGACATCTGTTCTTCCTCCTATAGCTCTGCTATTTTTCGTGTTAACTCTGAAATATCGGCATTTAATTCCGTTTTATATCGCTGCAAGCTACTGATTTGAACATCAATTTGTTTGCTAATGTCTTTGGCTTTTTTAATATATCGCTCCATCTTCTCTACCTTTTCTGGAAACTCATCGGAGAGATTTTTTGCTACTATACCTTCAAAAGAGTCTTTAATATAAATTTCACCTGCTGGCCCCCTTAATAATGTTTTTTGCTTACCTTCCCATTTATTAATTTTTTGCTCCACCTTAGATTTCGAACTTTTCAAATCACCAATGCTTTCTGTACATTCTGTCCTCTCTTTTTTCAACTTGCTACGTTTCTCCGTGTAATATTTTTTTTTAGCTTTATCAATTAAATCTCCCACACTAATCCCTCCTGATTATTTACATGCCAATTTTGATTTTTTCTGGTTGATTTTCATAGATGATATATGCTTCCCCTGGTTTTAAGGTTTTTTCTTGTGGTATTCTGCTATTTGTTGTAAATACAGTTTGGTCACTAACACGCATGCCTAGTAAAACCGCTCTCGTTTCTTTAACTTTAGTTAAAACATCCCCATAACCTCTTGCTAGACCTCCTAGTACATTGGCCGCTATAATCCACATGCCACTTTTACCATCCTGTGCAAGCAATTCAACGATTTGGTTCTGAGCTCTTGTTGATAAGCTTCCTTGAATTTGACTTATACCATTAAAAATTAAACATTTTGGCTGATACTGTTGATAGAAATCTTGCGGATTTAGTTCCCCATTTGTTTCTTGTAATTTTTCTTGAAGGGATTCTTCGCGTTCCTTCAACTCTTGATAATAATCTTCAATAATCGATTCTGTTTCTTCCACCTCTGTCACATAATCAGTAAGAAGGGCTTTTAAATGAATTAACTCCATAGATTTTTGATCACTCAACACTACTTCTATATTTGATTTTTTTGTAATGATTTGAATAATAGATTCTAAAAACTTCACTGTATTAGCTGCTGTTTCTGCTGTTACTATGAGATTTTGTTTGTTCAATGGGGTGCTCACTGGTTGCGCAAATTCATAGTCAATACCCAAAGGCAAATTACCATAGCTGTCAAGCAACTTCTGAGTCTTCTCCATTTCAAGAAATTCTTCCAATGAAAAATCATCTTTGACCATTGGTATCGGCTCAGGTAAATCCCCACTCCAATCTTTTTTCATTTCCAAACTCTCCTGTTGCAAATCAGCTATTATCTCTAATGTATCTCCACTCTTGCTTGGAAGAACTGCTTGGAAAGCAGTTGGCTGCTCTACTTTCACCAACCCTCTCCCTGGAATTTCTTCAATTGATAGACTGGATCTCCCTACTATATTATGCGGCTCACTTTTATCAATTAAGAATAGGGCTACCTGATGTTTAATATTAGCCAAAACTTGTGTCCGAATAGCATTTTGACGTACAGCACTGATTAACATATGAAGACCCACACCAGCACCTTCACGCGCAACTTGGGCAACCATTTTTTCAAATTCATCTTTATAACTTGCTTCCGCTAAAGAATCGTAGGCATCGATTACAAAAACAATATTCGGGATATTTTTCCCACTTGCTTTTTCATACATGGAAATATTAGCTACACCATACTCACTTAGGAGTTTTTTACGTTCTTTAAGTTCTTTATATATTCTGCGGATTAGTTTACCTATTTTTTCTACCTCGTCCACCATACAAACATCTGCTACATGTGGCAAATCTTTTAATGGAAGCAATCCATTTGTTCCTAAATCAATTAAGTATATATGAAGATCAGCTGGGCTTTGTTGTCTTACCAAGTCCATCGTAAGTGCTTGTAAGAAAGTCGATTTACCGTATCCTGGGCTTGAAAAGACTGCAATATGTCCATCTTTAGACAAATCAATGGCGTATGATTCTTGTGCTTGCATTTCAGGTATATCTAAAAAACCTATTGTTGCTTTTAATGGTATTTTTTCTTCCTGCCAAGTCTTTTTATAGTTCACCGGATGCAACTCCGGCAAATAAATCCGTTCCTCAAGCGGCGGCAACCACGGTCTCGGCAATGCTTCAATTCCTTGTTGTTCCGTATAGTCATGAATATGATCGATCACCGCGTCCAACTCGGATGGGAGTTTGGTCAGGTCGTCTTTTTTATCCAAACCGCTCAAATCCTCGGTCAAGATATCATATTGACCCAGCTCATTGATTGCATAAATGGTTGTATCAATATACTCTGTGTCTTCTTTATCTGGTACATAATCTGCACCGCTCCACGCACTCTGGAATAGTTCGTAGATCTCATTATTCCCGACTTGCAAGTATGCACGACCTGGTAGGGTGATGTCCGCGGCGTCGGGCGTTTTAAGCATTTCATTCGAGTCGCTGGCGTTCTGAACCTTCAGCGCCAACTTGAACTTGGAGTTCGACCAGATTTGGTCGTCAACTACACCGCTCGGTTTTTGGGTCGCTAGGATCAGATGGATACCTAGTGAACGGCCGATCCGGGCGGTCGAGACGAGTTCCTTCATGAAGTCCGGTTGTTCGGATTTTAGTTCGGCGAATTCATCGGAAATGAGGAACAGGTGCGGCATCGGTTCGCTGGCCTTGCCCTGCTTGTACAGTTTTTGATATTGGTTGATATGATTGACATCGTGCTCGCCAAATAAACGCTGCCGTTTTTGCAGCTCGGCTTTGATGGAGGCTAGAGCTCGCATCGATTGGGCGCCATCTAGATTGGTGATCGTGCCGAGCAAGTGCGGCATGTTTTTGAACAGGTTGGCCATGCCGCCGCCCTTATAGTCGATCAACAGAAAAGCAACTTCGTACGGATGGAAATTGACGGCAAGTGAAATGATGTACGACTGGATGATTTCGGATTTCCCTGAACCGGTCGTTCCGGCTACGAGTCCGTGGGGGCCATGGGCTTTTTCATGCAGATTCAATTGGACAAGATCGTCCTTGCCGCGTAAACCAAGCGGAACGGCCAAGCTTTTATATGTTTCATTTTTGGCCCAGCGTCCGGCGATATTCAGCTCTTCTACTTTTTCTACGCCATACATTTCTAAAAATGTGACGGATTCTGGGATTGAATTTTTTAGGTTCTGCAAATGATTGAGCGGTGCCAGGGCGCGGCTCACTTCTTCTTTGTCAAAATCTGCCGGGAAGTGATCTGGCACAAAATGACGGTTGACGAGCTCACCATTCTCTAGCAAAATATTACCGTTTTGGGCGTCGCGAATATCGACAACGGTTTTTACATGCTCTGGCAAACTTTGCATCACATCTTGTACGAAAATCAACGAAACACCCAAATCGCTCGGGTCTTCATTGAAGAATTCCATGACGGTATGGTCCAGGATCATTTTTTCATCGGTCACAAGCACGACATAGCGTGGTGTGAAGTAGAGCTGCTCGGTTTTATTCGTATGTTCACTCAATGCTTGCTTGCGTTCTTTTAAAATTTGATACAGGGAGTTCAGCACCTGATCACGTGAACGTTCATGATACACAAAGCCGCGGACGTTGACATCTCGCAGGTCGGCATGTGGTAACCAGCGCATCCATTCCCAGTCGGCTTTTTCTTCCTCCGGGAAAATCGTGATGAATTGTAGATCATAATAACTGTGGAACAGTGCGGTCTGCATGACCATCATTTGTAGCTGCTCCAAAACGAGACGACGCGGGCCAATATAGCCAACTGGTCCGTGCATCAGGTCGGTGGCAATAGGAACATTCTGCACGCGCAGGTATTGGCCTTTTAGGGCTTTGGCTTCTTCGATCAGTGCATCTTTCTCCTGCGTGAATTCTTCTTCTCGAAAATCGATCGGGAAGCTGCTTTTTTCCTCACCGCAACCGACGCGGAAGGTCAAAAAGTCATGGTGGAACATGGTTTTTTCGTAAATGCGTGAGTCGATGCTGGTTGCCATCGCACGGATCTCTTCAATGTCGGGATAGTGATATGTCAAGGCATGGCGCTGCTCAAGGCTCGCTTCATGTAGTTCCTTCGTCTTCATTTTTAGATAGCGATCGTAGCTTTCTTCGCGTTCTTTGACATCTACTTTATATTTCTTACTATTTTTAATAAAGTTGGTGAGTGACATGATTACAGTCATTCCTGTCATTGCCAGCGTCATGATGATATAGATTCCGCGAGGCTGGAAAATCGAGATGATAACAGTCAGTGCAATCATCACAAGTGGCGGGAGAATGATCTTGATCAGGCCTTCTGTCGGCTTGGACGGGGCGGCGGACGGTTTGGCGATCGTCATTTTCTCTTCCGGCGCACGGTAGATGATTCGCGGGGAACGGTGGTAGTCCGGATAATCCTCGCTATAGGCATTATCGGCCGCATAAAGTGGTGCTAGGCGGCTTGTCACGCGACTGTCTGCTGCCAAGATGGTCAGGTCGCTCAGTCCGACTTGGATCGTCACACCGTCTGTGTAAAGCTGGTCGCCTGCTTCCAGCCGGATAGGCCCATTCACACGCGCAAAATTATGATAGACCTCGCCGCTTTCGATATGTGCCTCAAAAAAGCGCTGTCTGTCGTCGCGTAAAAAGCTCATACTGGTTTTCGTGTCCTGCAAAATAATATCTCGATCGGTATCAGCGCCAAATGTGACAACCAATTTATCCGAGACATCATAACTGCGGCTCTTTAAATCCTGTGCCAAATAGAAACCCAATTTCGTGTCTTCTGTTTCGATCTCTGTCAGTTCGTCTAAAGAAAGCGCCGTACTGCCGGCAAACCAATTGTCGTCCTGCCAAGCGATTTCTAGTGTTTCGGCCATCTGCGGATAGGTCACCGTATCTTCCAAACGGCTACCGATCGTGAAACGGCGATCATTCCGTTGCAAATGTTGTTTGTGGCATGTTTCACCATTGGTTACAATCAAAAATGCACTTTTTCCCATCTTCTTATTCTCCCTCTTGTTGTGTGGTGGCGCTAGAATCATCTGTACTCTCTTCTTCTTCCGCCTTTGTCAGTTTTTCCTGTTCCGCCTTGATTTCATCTTCAATTTTTTCTTGTTTCTCGATTTTCTTATTGCCGCTCAGTGTCGTATCGTTTTTCACTTGGTCTAGTTCCTGTACGAGGCTATAAATGATCAAATCTGGTTCATCGAGCAGCTTTGCGATATCGTTCGACTTATTGAATTCTCCGCGGCCATTATAGATCCAGTACAGCAGATACTGTGGGTCAGATTTAAGACTGACGTTGTTCATGATGTTCTCTTTTTTCTTATCATCGAGTTTTTCACCTTGGATATAGGAATAAGCCAGCTCATATTGTGTCGTTTGTGGCATTTT
The DNA here is from genome assembly GCF_913566895.1 of Listeria ilorinensis. GTDB lineage: Bacteria > Bacillota > Bacilli > Lactobacillales > Listeriaceae > Listeria > Listeria ilorinensis. Next base: position 96,992 of record NZ_CAJYCN010000001.1, read on the forward strand.
TTCCGGATCCTCATCTTCCAGTCCGGTGATCACTTTGTCATAGTCTGTCTTAAGAAAATTCTCGTTGGCAGTCAGCAGCTTATTTTGATAAGGCACCTTCATAAAGGCAAAATAGCCCAGTGGAATCGCCAAAATTATTGCCGCAATGATAAAACTGACGGCCAGCCCTTTGAAGGTCTTGAATTTTTTCTTGGGAACGGTCGTCATTGTTTTGGCGATCCGTTTGGTTTCGGCTTGGTAAGCATCGGCTAAGACCTGATTGAGCTCTGCAATGCCGGCCGCATTCACGACTGCTTTTTCATACTGGGTGCTGTGGGCATTCTGAAGCGAGCCATTATACAGGTCTTCAAAGCCGTATTTTTTAGAAAACATCGCCACGGCTAGGCAGCGATATTGTTTCAGGAAGCGCTCTTCTGTCAGGTCATAAGGCGGCACAAGGCCTTTCATCCCACGGTGGACGATCTGCGGTTCCAAGTTCAGGTCGAATACCAGATTATCCGGGTGCAGGAAAAAAGTATAGCGCGTGTCGAGCAGTCGCGCCAGTTTGCCAACATTGTATAGCGCCCGCAACTTATCCGCCCGTGTCATCTTGATCAGCTCGCCAAAACTGATGGTATCGCCTGAAACGCTATAGTCGAAGCGATAGCTGTCATTTTCATGGGTGATTTCGACTGGTAGGAAGCTCTCGGCTGGTTTTTTCAGCAGTTCGATCTGCTCGATCGTTTTTAATTTTGTACGTGATTCGGTGAAAGTAGTTGTCCAAACTGTGTCTGTATAGCTGAATGGATAGCTTGTACCATCCATTTCGATGTGATTTGTTGTCATTCTCCCTAACTCCTCTTTTTATAAGATTTTTAAAATGTCACCGCTTGTGATCTGAAAGTCAGTCAATCTGTCATCATCGCTCAGCAGGATCGCCTTATTGGTCGTTTTGATGGTGCAGCTCGACAAGTCGGGTGGCTGTATTTTGAGTGTTTCTGCTAAATTTTGGATGAGTGCTTTGACAGGCTGGTGGATCGGAATGCGCAAATCATAGCATCCAGCTCCCCAGCTCTCTAAGTCGACCGTCACGTCGATATGTGTCTCTTTGGCCATTGTGGTTCGCTCCCTTATTCTTCTTTACTCAAACACGTTGCGGCAGGCGGCGTAAATGCCGGCACCGATCGCCAAGACTGCTCCGCCTAAAATACCGCCTAGTGTCTTTTTCTTTGTTCCTTCTTCTGTGCCGACAGCTGGTACACTTTCCGTGCCGCTTGACGTACTGGTCGTCGTAGTGCTTGCCGCTGTACTCGTTTTATCAAAAAGTTCTGCTTTCGCTTGTTTGGCTGTTGCGCCTTTTTCACTTTCTCCTGTAAAAAGTTCGGACTCGAGCGTTTCGAGCTGCTCTTTCTCTGCCTTTTTTTCATCCGAAATCTCTTTGTCCATTTGATCCGTGAAAAGCGGGATCCCGAGCTGGTCAAAAGTCGTCTCCGTCTGTTCTTCCATCTTCTTGTTCTTTTCTTCTTCACTTAATTGGAGGCGCGTGGTCTGCAGCTCCATTTCTCCGTCGTTATCCAAGTAGCTGTCTGCGGTGGCTGCTGCCGGCATGATAAGTCCCACTGCTAACAGCCCCAATGCCCCGGCTACAACTATCTGTTTATGCTTCATGAAGTTCTTCCTCCACTTCTTTTTCTGGGTGCCAAACGAACAGGTTCAGGACAATAAGAAGGATGACTGCACCGATCAGCGCGTAGACGATGATGGAGAAGTCCTGTTCAGCACCTAGCATACTCACAAGCAACTGCTCAATATACTGTAATGGTGAGAAGGTTTTTAATGTACCGAAAATCGATTCATTGTCAATCGTAAGTCCTACTGCATCTGTTAGGAAAAGATACATGCTGACAATCGTCAAAATGATAAACATCCCGCCCATCCCGAGCTGACGAAGTAAATATGTAAACAATCCTACAAGGAAAAACATAATTATTAGAATGATGCCAATCCACAGAAAGACTCCAATTTGTCCGATACTAAATAATTTTGCTGTGATCACCCCAATTAAGAGACCTTCAATCAAAGCGATCCCGAATGTCATGAAAGTAATTGGCAAATTTTTCGAAGCCAGTGACATTTCACCCGCAAAAGCATCCGTTTGCCGCCGTTTTTTCTCTTGATGGGCAATGACATAACTTGTAAACAGTGCGATAACTGTGCAGATCAGCACCATAAAGTACGGCGTCGACTTATCTGTTGCCACAATCGTCCCGGCATTGATCTTTTGAACGGGGCTGCTTAGAAAATCATACAGCGTCTCATTCTGACGATCACCGACGCGGCTGTTATCCATCACTTGGGAAAAATTATCTTCAAAAGTGCTATCATCTTCTAGCTTCTTAGCCAGATCATCTGATAAATTCGCCGCTTCATTCACAAGATCGTGACCGCTTTTCTCAATATCCTGCGCCTCCTGATCGATCGCATCAAAGGTTTCATAAACTCCCTCCGCTGAATCCAAATTGCTAGCCGATTCTTCCGCAAGTGATTGGCTTGTCATAAGTAGATCGCTGAACGAGCTATCAAGATCCATGGCAAGTGTCTGCTCATCTTGCGCATTTTGAACTACGACATCATCTTCCTCGATCAGGTCCATGCTACTTTCGCGCCAAGCTTCCAGTTCAGCGAGTAGTGCTGCCAGATTTTCATTTTGGCTGACCGCTTCTGCTGTAGCATCTGTCAGTCTCCTTGTCACATCAAGCGAGCGCTGGTCAGCTTCCCGCATCGTCGCTTGGTAGGCCTTGATCCGATCTTGGAATTCGCTCAACTTGCGCGAATATTCGCTCGTGATGTCTTCAGAAGTTAAATTGATAATCGAATCGAGCACATCTTTTTTATTCAACATATAGCAATAAGAATCTTGTGTTGCCGCTTGGTCAAGTGAGCTAGGGATCTCTGTCATCATTGAAGCATCCAAACCATAATAAAGCTGGTAAAGTGCTGCTAATTCTTCATAGCCTCTAAAAGTATCCATGTAGGCTTCCCCGTAATCCGCCTCATTGCTTAAATAATTCGGCTGCGTCACAGGAACAGAAACAGGCTCCAGACCATTGGTCAATGTTTGGAACCTAGAAGCATTAACGCTTGGAACTCCTGATTTTTGCGCATCTGAACTAGTCGTTTTATCCACTGATTGCTTCTCTACAGTTGTCGTTTCTTCAGAAGTTTGAGGCTCTTGTTCTGCTGATTTGGTTTTATCTTCACTTGTAACCGTGTTATTTTGGGCGGAGTCTTCTGCAGTATCATCATCAGAGCCATCTGTATCTCCACCAGTCGTATCGTCGCCTCCATCCGGCGGAATAGGATCATTTCCACCAAAGACGTAAGCATCTACTTTTTCTATTTGTTGATAATACACGCCCCAGTCAATTGAGCCGAATAGTGGCACAGTTGTCGCTGTACTGTTGAGCAGAATATTTCCGATCACTTTGAAACTGCGGGGTTCTGTCGTATTGGCGGCTGGAACCGTTAATTTCACTCCGCCGTCATATGGCTGGCAGGTTGTCTCGACCAGTGTGTCAAACTCTCCCCAGCCACTATATTTTTGAGTATAAAGATGGATATCTTGAAAGCTAAATTGACTATCCAACGTTATATAGATCGTCGTATCATTCTCGCTTGCCGGCAATATAAATTCGGCGCTGGTAAGCTTTGTTGGGTCTGATTGGAGTTTGGTTGCAGTGTCAGCTGCTAATTTAGAGGTTGGTAAACTTTCATCCCCAGCAGAAATTCGTTCATTATAATTCGGAAAGTGATAGGTCTCAGGGAAATAAGTTTTGTCATTCGCAAATTTCTGAGATAAGTCTGCTACATTTTCATAAGTTTTCACTGTTTCAGGACTTAAGCCCATTTTTGCAAGTTCATTCCCTTTAAAAACTGGTAACGTCTGGATCGTATCCGCTATCTCCTGCTTAAACCGGTCATTGATATCCGGATCTATTTTATTTAACGTATATTGTTCTGGATTTTCCGCATCCCCCTGCAAAATTCGCTTCAAGTCTTCTGCTACAGCTGCTTCTAGCTCGCTGTCAAGCACAGTTTGCAGTTCCTCGTCTACCCCCATCACGCGGCTGTTGATATCTGCAATATAATTCTGCAATCCTTGTGTTTGGGTCAGTAGCGAATCTTCTCCCTCGATCGCCTGAAACTCACTGGCAAACAACTGATTCGCCTGTTCTAAGGCTCGTGTTTCTGATAAGACCGTGTCTGCTGATAAGTCCGCACTGAATTTAGTCAAATTATCGCTTAATGATTCCCCAAATGGCGCGTGTTCATCCTGCATTGCCAGCAGTTCCTCAAGTGACTTCCCGTAAGTTTCACTCTGCTTACCCGACTCCTGCAGAGACTTCTCATAATCATTCAGCAAATCCTGAAATGACTTGAACGTTTCCTTAGATGTTCCTGTATAATCCTGTACGGTTTGGAACTGATCGGTATAACTGGAAAGCGGCGTATTGACCGTTGTGTCGAATCGATTCGTGTACTTCTCTTCCTTTTCGACCAGTTGACCGATATTATCTTGCGCTTCCTGCAGATTCGTTAAAATACTGGCAAAATAAACGTCAATCACTCGCTTATTCATATCCTCCAGCACTTGACCCGCCGTTTTTTCAGCCTCTGCTTTTAGTTCTTCATTTCCCACATCATTAACCTTGTAGCTTACTGTGATTTTCTCTGGATTATCGGAAGTCAGTGAAAGTGCCTTTTCCGAAAAATCACTCGGTATAATGATCTCCATATTGTAAATGTCGCGTTTCAGGCCGCTCTCGGCAACACCTCGACTGACGACAAACCATTCATTTTCATTATCTTTTTCGATACTTTTAACAAATTCTGCCCCAAAATTGATAGAATCGCCTTGATACGTCGCCCCCTGATCCTCATTGACCAGTGCAATCGTCATTTTATGTGTTTTTGTCTGTGTTCCCGCTATCTGTGTATCTGTCTCTTGTTTCTTTTCTGTGACTTTCTGATTGAAGGCCAAATAAGTCACACCAATCGTTAAACCGATTGCAAGGACGACAAACAATAGAATACTCCATTTTATCTTTTTCACTATGTATAATCACTCCCGTTGTGTGGCTTCAGATGTTGCTGTTGTGTATTTTTCAGAAAAAGCCATGCAGAAAAAAACTGCATGGCTCTCGGCACCAATCACTGGAAGCCAAAGTTTTGAGAAAGCTGTTGATCGTGTTCTTCCACTGCATCAGCTGTTTGATTAAGCTGCTGATTGATTTGGTTCATAAGTTCGGCAAATTCTGTTACTTTTGGTTTTAATTGATTAAATTGCTCATCAAAAGCACCGAATGCTTTACCTTCCCATTGACTACGAAGCGTTTCTTGCAAATTCGTTAATCTTTGAAGAACTTCTTCAATTGTTTGTGCACTTGCTCCGTATTCTCTTGCGTTGCTGCGTAAATCATCAGGGGTCATTCTGATTTGTCCTGACATTGCGCTTCATCTCCTTTTTCTGTCTGATTTTTGTGGTGTGACTTTCATCACATGAATAGTATACCATGTGCACAATCATAAAATTGTTACAATAAATCGAACAATATTTTCGCCAGAAATACAAAATTGGATTCAATTAAAACAAGAAATATTACAATCATACAATAAAAGATTGTTTTTTCAGTCTTTTTCTTTCTTTGTTCCGCTAAGAAAAAAAGTGTATAATGACAGGAGAGAAAATGATGGCAGGAGGAAATAGAATGACCGTTAAAACTGTTGCACTTGCTTCCGATCACGGAGGCATCGAATTACGCAAATTGATTGCCGACTATTTAGAAGATCAAGGAATCGCCTATCAGGAATTCGGACCAAAAACTGCCGAATCCGTTGATTATCCAAATCTCGCTTTCACTGTTTCGGAAAAAGTGGCTACGCGTGAAGTTGAACGGGGCATTCTGATTTGTGGAACTGGCATTGGTATGAGTATTGCAGCTAATAAGGTAAAAGGGATCCGCTGTGCACTTGTTGGGGATACCTTCAGCGCCCATGCCACGCGTGAACATAATGATACGAATGTACTGGCACTCGGCGCGCGGGTGACGGGGCCTGGCTTGGCACTCGACATTGTGGATATTTGGCTGAATACAGACTACGAAGGTGGTCGCCACGCGAATCGACTCGGTCAAATCACCGATTATGAAGATCAACATTGCTGAATCAAGGACAAAAAAGCCTGCCGAATGCTGACACGGCAAGCTTTAAACAGCAGACCAAATGTTTTTTCATTTGGTCTGCTGTTTTTTATTCTTTTAATCGAGGTAGCTGAAACGGTTCAGCCAGTCAGTCACTAGTTCATTGAATACTTTTTCTTCCTCGATTTGCAGATTATGACCGGCTCCGTCTAAAATCGCAAAACTGGCCCGCGGATAGCGTTCAAGCAGTGCCAATCCGTCCCGGTAGCCGACGACCGAATCCTGACGCCCAAACAAGAAAAGACTCGGATGGGTGAATGGAGGTTGATCGTCTGGATTGAAACTGAGAGCATAACGCTGCTCATATATACGCAGGTGGTCATGATCAGCTGTAATCAGTCCCGGCAACACTTCTGAAATCAGCCGCCGCCAGTTTTTGGCAGTCAATACGACGCCATTTTCGATAAATTCAGTTTGTTCATCTGCACTTAGACTTTCCATCAGTTGCTCATCCTGGTAGATGATTTGCTGTTTCGGCAGTGTCCGCTTTTCCCGCTCAGGATGGATCACCGGACAAATTTGCAGCAGCCCTTTTACACGTATCGTCAATTGAGAAAGAATGCCGCGCGCCAAATAGCCACCGTATGATTCCCCGGCAAGTAGAAAATCCTGTTCTGGTAAATTTTTATGGATAAAAGCGAGCAGTAATTTCAGCATATCATCTGCCGAACGCACGGCTTCATAATTTTCTGTTTTGCCCATTCCGGGTAAATCGATGTAGATGCGCTCGAACGGGCTTTCTTCATTAAAAATCGGCTCCATACAGCCTTTCATCAACTCCGAATCGGGTCCAAAGCCATGCAGCATAATGATCGGCATCCCTGTACCGATACGGTCATAGTAAAGATTTACGCCATTTATTTGGTCATACATTTCTTTTCACAACCTTCCATCTGTTTCTTTCATTTTAGCATACTTGGTGAAAAATCCTTAAGCAGTATGAAACTCCCATTGCAAGAGACGTTTCATCTACACGGAAAAGAGATGCTACGAATTGGCAGATCACGCTGCTTTTTTGAAAAAGATATGACCAATCGAATACATACACTCGAATTTGAGATGGACAAATTGCCAATAAGACAGACGGATTTTAGAATAGTTGAAGGATTTTATAAAAGAACAGCTCTTAATTTTTTAATGTTCTATGATATGAAAAAGCTAGTAGCAAACCTATTGCTTTTTTCACGTGAGTGGCTTATCATAGGGAATCCAAACCATCTTCTTGAGGTGAAAAAAATTGTTGAATAATGAATATCCTACCGCCATTCGCGCTTTTACGCGTCACTATCATTATAAAGAAGCAACCACCTCTCTCTTAACGGATGAAGAAGCCAAGAACATGCTCACTTCCGCGGAGATTATGACGATTTCCGCACGTATGGAAGATACATTGGCTTTTTTTGATCCTGACATGAATCAGCTACTGGTTCAGCCTGCTAAAAAACGCCGTTATGTTCTAAATCGATACCTTGTCCCTCAAACTGTGGCTTTTGTCTGCTATACGAAAGAGCAAATGGCACTTGCTGCAAAACGCGGAACCTATCAATTTGTTACGGTGGGAAGTGGATTTGAAGCGTTCGCCCCTCTGCTTCCTAACAATGGACAGTGTCGCTTTTTTGATGTAGATTTTCCCGTTAGGCTGCTTCAAAAATACTCGAGTAAGCAGCCCAATATTCAAGCTGTTCCAATAACCGATGATACCGCCGATCTCTGTGATGCTTTGCTGCAAAACGGCTTTCGTTCTGATCGCCCGGCTTTTTTCATTTTGCCGGGACATGCGATGTATATGGAAAAGCTGGACTTTCTAAAACTTTTGCAACAGCTTAGTCAGGTGGCCTACTCGGGTAGTTCCGTATTGTTCGACTATATGGATGAAGCCGCTTTTTTGGAAGAGGCCGACGAAGCTATCCAAAAAATGCTGTTTCTAAGCAAGAGTGTCGGTGCCGATCTATTGGCAGGCTATGATCCGCTTTTTATGGACTTCTTCTTGGAGGACACGGCTTTCATCTATGAAAATCTATCTAGTGAGAATATCAACCAGCTTTATTTTGAAAATAGGGTGAACGATTTAGCCATGCTGCCCTATTTTTACTTTGCCCATGCGGCTTTGAAATAAAGTTTCAGTTTCCCGCTCGACTTATGCTACAATAAAAGAAAAAATGAAACGGAGCCGTGGATATGCATACAGGTAGTGTAACCAGCCGAATCGAAGGTATTCTTGCCTCTTTACCGCAATCAGAGAAAAAAATCGGTACTGCGATTTTGGCAGAACCCGATTGGGTCGTTCAGGCCTCGATTCAGTCTTTAGCCGAAAAGGCAGGCACAAGCGGCGTTGCGGTGATTCGTTTTTGTCGCTCGCTCAATTTTTCCGGGTTTCCAGAATTGAAACGCCAACTTTCTGTTGAGCTTTCCAAACCGCAGCGGACGGGGTATTTTGATATCGAACCGGATGATTCGTTTGCTTCGATCAAGGACAAACTGGTGTCAAATATGGTTCAAACCGCTAATGATACTGCTGGACTGCTAGAGGAACGCACCTTTCGTGAAGCGTGTCGCTTGCTGAGTGAAACTGAAACGATTTATGTATATGGTGTTGGGGCTTCCTGGCCGGTAGCGGAAGACTTCGCACAAAAGTGGCTACGTTCGGGTAAACCGGTTTTGGCAAGTCAAGATGCACATGTTTTAGCGATGGCCTTCGCTGCAAGCAAGAAAAAAGCAGTGTTCATCGGCATCTCGAATAGTGGGGAAACTTCTTCTGTTTTGGAACTCGCGCAGCAAGCAAAAGAAAATAATGTGACTGTGATTAGTCTGACTCGATTTGGCTCTAATAAACTCAAATCGCTGGCTGATCTGGCACTTGAAACATCTCGTGCACCGGAAGCGGAACTTCGCAGTACGGCGACGAGTTCCCGCCATGCACAGCTTTTGACGATCGATATTCTTTATTATTATTACGCAACGCTGCATTATGACACGATGATCCATCAAATCAAAAAATCCCGCGAAGCCACCAATCGTTTTCGAAGTTAAAAAAGAAGCCTTTCATTACAAAAAGATTCATGTAATGAAAGGCTTCTTTTAATCTTCTAAATGAATAAATAGCGGATCACCACCGGCAATAAATGGCAACATATCGATAAACGGCGGATACAGCTGGCCGATCGTATTCGTTCGAGCATCCGAGACAAGTGTCTTTTTCGAAATCATGATCTCACCTTGATAACGGCCAAATTGCCGATTGTCGATTGTAATCGTACCGATCGAACGAGTCTCTTTTAGCGAAACTTCCGGCTCTATTCCGGTATTCCCAAACAACAAGCGACTTCTTTCTAGTCGAATGAAGTCGCGCGCTTCATCCATTCGGTTACGGTCTCCCGCTTTCAAATAAGTCTGTACAGCTTCAGGAATCCCTTTGACCGCTTGCCCTTTCAAATGAATTTCACCCTGAATCAATCCCTGCCAGACATCCATATGCTCTGGTGCAAGCTCAGGATCTCCCACATAAAGATGATCGATTCCCAATTTTAACAATTCCAGCGCACCTGCATAGGGCGAAAGTGTCCGATGTGCTTCGAGTGTGGGCAATCCTTCATATAATGGTTGGCGTTTTCCCGCATCTCCGGGTACAAAGGCTGATATTTTAAATCCATTTTCTCGCAAAAATTGGTTCTTGCTTTTGAAAAAATGATGACTCAGCCCTGTCCCAGTTTTCGGATAATAATTATGAAAGGCCTCCAACTGCTCAAAATCTGCCCCATGTGAAATTAACTCCGCCAGAGTTGTCTCATCGATCGTACTGGCATTCAAATAAATGGGAATTTCATGCGATAGTAGGGCTACTTTATCCGCTCCGATCCCATAGTCGATCCGTAGCCCCGTCACGCCCAATTCTGCAATTTTCCCAGCATCTTCAAAAGACAAACCTAAATAAGCAAGCGACTTTTCAGAGATGTCCATGATCAGCGACATGCCTAATGTTTGTGCAACATGCCCTAATCGCATGAGTTTGTCCCGATAGTCTGACGCATCTTCTTCCATAATATGGAGCGAACTGAAAATACTTCGAAACCCTGCCTCATATTCCTTCGCCAATCGTTCTTCTATCTTTTCCAAGTCCTGTAAATATACACTCACACCAAACATCCGAATCAGCTCCTTTTTATGCTACATTTCCACTCTCATCATAACACGTTTTGAAATTTTATTCTTATTTATTTAAAAATATATTGAAATTAAATTTCAAAAACTATATAATCAGGTTAAAGGAGTGAACGCTATGTTAGATCATTTAGCCACAGAGAAACAAAATAGTCGGACATTGAATCTTGATCAGTTAAGTACAGGTGAGATTCTGCTCATCATGAATGAAGAAGATCGACGCGTCCCTGAAGCAATCACACCTGCTTTAGGTAAAATCGAACAAATTGTAAGCGGAATCATCGAAAGTTTCAACAAAGGAGGGCGTTTGATTTATACAGGGGCAGGAACAAGTGGGCGTCTTGGTGTACTTGATGCAGTTGAATGCGTCCCGACTTTTGGCGTTTCGTCAGAACAAGTCATCGGGCTGATAGCAGGCGGCGAAAAAGCTTTTGTAACAGCTGTTGAAGGCGCCGAAGATTCTGAAACACTTGGCAGAGAAGATTTGAAACAGTTGTCTTTAACGGAAAAAGATTATGTGATCGGGATCGCTGCCAGCGGACGCACACCTTATGTGATCGGAGCACTTGATTATGCCAAAGAGATCGGTGCTCAGACAGCCAGTATCTCCTGCAATCAAAATGCCCAGATCTCAAAGCATGCGGATCTGGCTGTCGAAGTTGTCGCTGGGCCAGAAGTCTTGACGGGCTCGACACGTTTAAAAGCTGGTACCGCTCAAAAACTAATTTTAAACATGATTTCGACAGCCGCCATGGTTGGAATTGGCAAAGTGTACAAGAATTTAATGGTGGATGTCAAGCCTACTAATGAAAAGCTGGAAGAACGAGCGAAGCGGATCATTATGGAAGCAACAGAATGTGACTTGGAAACGGCCACTGCCACCTACCTAAAGGCAGATAAGCAAGTGAAAATCGCCATCGTCATGCTGCTGACCGGAAGCGATGCCCTAACTGCAACTGAAAAATTGCAACAAGCTCAAGGATTTATTCGTAAAACCTCATAAAAAAGGAGTGTCCAAACATGTCAAAAGAAACAGAAATTGGAAACGGCATTTTTGAAAATGTAGGCGGGCAGGAGAATATTTCCAGGATCGCTCATTGTATGACGCGCGTTCGCTTAGGAATCCGTGACCATTCAAAGGTAAATGTAGCCGCACTGAAACAAGTACCAGGTGTCCTAGGTGTTGTAGAAGACGAGACTTTGCAGATTATTGTTGGTCCTGGCACTGTTAATAAAGTAGCGCAGTATATGGCAGATATTGTCGGTGTGAAAATTGGGGAAACGATCGCTGAAAATCTAGATCAAAACCTAACGTCTACGAAAAGCGGCAAAGAACTGGTCGAAGAAAAAGCTGCCGCTACCAAGGCTGGGATCAAGGCCAAGCAAAATAATAAGTCTTCATTCAAGCGACTTTTGCAATCTATCTCCAATATTTTTGTCCCGCTGATTCCAGGCTTTGTCGGTGCTGGTCTGATTGCTGGGATTGCTGCTATTTTATCCAATAACATTATTGCTGGTAATCTAGATGCTGCCACATGGAATCAATATGTAGATATTTTAGGTGTTATTAATAAAGGAATCTTTGCTTTCTTATCCATCTATGTAGGGATCAATACAGCGAACGAGTTCGGTGGTACGCCAGTTCTTGGCGGTGGCATAGCTGGGATCACCATGCTTAGCGGACTCGCCGAAGGGCATACCATCACAAACATTTTCACCGGTGATCCGATTACCGCTGGGCAAGGCGGTATCATTGGTGTTCTACTTGCCGTTTGGCTGATGTGTGTTGTGGAAAAATGGCTACGCAAATATATTCCAGATGCAATCGACATTATCGTTACGCCAACGCTTGTGTTACTGATTATCGGTTTGATTACGATCTTCCTGATCATGCCGTTTGCCGGACTGGTTTCAGAAGGTCTTGTAACCTTTATCAATTGGGTCATTGGAGTCGGGGGTTTGTTCTCTGGTTTCATTCTTGGCACCCTATTCCTACCAATGGTCATGCTGGGTCTCCATCAAATCTTGACACCGATTCACGTGGAAATGATTGCCCAAACCGGCTATACACTACTTCTTCCAATCTTAGCAATGGCTGGTGGCGGACAAGTTGGTGCATCCATCGCTCTTTGGATTCGCTGTCGTAAAAACCGGCCACTTGTCAACATGATCAAAGGTGGCCTGCCTGTTGGGATCCTTGGTATTGGTGAGCCACTGATTTACGGGGTAACCGTACCTCTTGGTCGACCATTTATTACTGCATGTCTAGGCGGGGGTATTGGTGGGGCCGTGATTGGCGCCTTCGGAAATGTCGGTGCGATTGCAATCGGTCCATCTGGTGTTGCACTGATTCCACTGATTGCAAATGGGGCATGGCTGTCCTATGTCATTGGCTTGCTGGCTGCTTATACAGGCGGATTCCTATTGACATATTTCTTCGGCACACCAAAAGATGCCATGTTGTCGGTAGATGAATAAAACTTTCCCATTTTAATGTCTTGCAACTACTAAAACAGTTCACTGAAAGTTAGGATTATCGACTTTCAGTGAACTGTTTTTATTCGACCATCCGGTAGCCTACACCGACCTCGGTCATAATGTAGGTCGGCTCGGCAGGATTTTGCTCGATCTTACGGCGAATATTACTCATATTCACACGCAGCGTTTGGCTTTCATTCGCATAAGGTCCCCAAATTTCGCGGATCAAAAAATCATGTGTCAAAACTTTTCCCGCATGCGTTGCTAAAAGTAGTAGAATTTTATATTCAATCGGCGTCAAATGGACAACCTGATCGTTCACTGTGACGATTCGCTTTTCGTCATCAATCTGCAGACCGTTGATTTGAATGATGCTACCTGACGACTGGTCGACTTTAGCTCCGCTGTGGCGCAAAGCTGTACGGATTCTCGCCAGAAGCTCCGAAGTCCCGAACGGCTTGGTAATATAATCATCTGCTCCTAAATCAAGAGCCGCCACTTTTTCCTTCTCATGACCACGTGCAGAAACCACGATGACTGGTAGCGCTGACCAGCTACGGATATTCTCAAGCACCGCGAGCCCATCCATATCTGGCAGTCCCAAGTCAAGCAATACCAGATCTGGAGCATGGGTGGCAGTCATTTCAATACCTTGCTGACCTGTTTCAGCACGGAGCACCTGATAATCACTTGCTGAAAGTACGGCCGACATGAAATTACTGATGCCTATCTCATCTTCAATCAAAAGTATGACTCGTTTGGGTTCCATCTTGTTCTCCTCCTTTTTCTAGTGGCAATGCAAACCAGAAAGTAGCGCCGCGGCCGTCTGTATGATTATAGGCAGCCATCCTGCCTTGATGCGCTCGCACAATCGAATAACAGATCGACAGACCGATTCCAAGACCCCGTGAGCGGTCAGCCCGCACCTCTTCTCCCGCTGCAAGTCCGTCAAACAAGTGTGGCAACTTGTCTGGTGGAATCCCTGCCCCATCGTCTTTGACAGCAAAAACAGCCTCTCCGTCCGCACGCTCCACCTCCAGCCATACTTTAGTCCTTTCCCCGCCGTGTCTGAGCGCATTTTCGATCAAATTGATCAGAACTTGCACAATCAGCGTTCCGTCCATTGGTACGAACAGTGGCTCATCAGGGACTTTGACATGAATCTCCCTATCAGGAAAACGCTGCTTGATACGACTGACGGCCTCGGCGGCTACTTCTTCGACAATTTCTTCCGTCCGGTCGACTGTGACCAGCCCTTCATTGATTCGAGTAATGGACAACAAATTTTCCACCATGCGGATCAGCCATTCAGAATCATTTTTGATGTCACGGATTAGTTTTGCTTTCGTCTGGTCATCCATCGTTTTTGTGTTTTCTAAAATGGCAGAACTGGCACCTAGAATCCCTGTCAGTGGTGTGCGCAGATCATGCGAGATCGCCCGAAGTAAATTCCCTCGCATCTTTTCCTTCTCGGCTTCAACCAAGATCGCGCGCTGCTCATTAGAGAGTTTTTGCCGTTCCAAAGCAATGGCCACTTGACTGGTGATCATGCGGAGGAACAGCCGATTATCCTGTGTGAGCAAGCCTTTTTCTTTCGGGCAGTAAACTCCAAGCACTCCAAGCACCTGTCCTTGTGAAATCACTGGCATATAGTGTCCTGCTGCCCCCATCAATGTGTCCGTTCCTGCCCCAGCGCGTTTTTTATTCTTAAAAACCCAGTGCGCAACGGCTTGTTCATCTTCTGTCAGCAGCTGGTCAGCATCTACTTCATCCGATACTGGCTTGAATACTGGCGTCTGCCCATCAAGCGGATCTGCCAGATAAAACACAGCTGAACGATTGAAAAGCCGTACTACATAGTCGCTCGTCAGTTCTGCGATCCCCGTCAAGTTACGCGTAACAAGCAACTGTTTATTAATTTCATAGAGAACCTCTGTACGGTGCTCCTTGTCGACCGCCTGCTTGGCCTGCTTTTTGATCCGGACAGTCAGTGCACTCGTGACTAGCGCGACAATCAACATGATTGCAAAAGTAACCGGATAACCAGCCTGGATTGTATTAAATGTATAAATAGGTGTAGTGAAGAAAAAGTTGAATAACAGTACCCCAAGAAGCGAGCCCAAAACGCCGTACAGATAGCCTTCTGTGATCCGTGAAATGATCAGTACAGATAAAATATACACCATGATTACATTTTGATCGCCAATACCGAGTTCTGAAAGGCCGAATGAAACAAGTGTGGCTAAAATCAGCAGCCCGATCATCTTGGCTGTATCATGCCAGGTGATTGGTCGAATGAAGCTATGGTGTCTATGAGGCTTTGCTTTTTGCTCAGTAACCTCGGCAGGAATAATATGAATCTCGATATTGTGAATTTCTGAAATGATCTGATCTTCCAGATATTCCTCTCGAAGTCCCATCAGACTCCGTTTTCGCCGTGATTTGCCCACCACGATATCTGTCACACCGCTTTGTTTCGCATATTCCGCAATCGTTTCCGAAAGATCGTCCCCATTCAACGTGACGATTTCTGCACCCAGCCGTTCTGCCAGTTCCAAATTCTCACGGAGTGCCTTTTTTTCTTCCGGTAATATCTTCTCCGTATCCCCGTCATCCACATAAAGGACCGTCCATGGTGCATGGAAGGCTTCTGCAGCCCTAACACCCCAGCGGATCAGACGGCTAGAAGAAGGTGCCAGCCCAATGCAGACCAAAAGTTTCATACTGGCAAATTTATCTGTTAAAATCGAGGTTTGGCTATTTTCAAAACTGATCCGGTCGGCCGCTTTCCGCAAAGCAATCTCACGAAGAAGCTTTAAATTATCCTTCGTAAAAAAATTCTTCATGGCGACTCCAATGCGATCCGCCTGATAAATTTTCCCTTGCGCCAGCCGTT
Source organism: Listeria ilorinensis (assembly GCF_913566895.1). GTDB lineage: Bacteria > Bacillota > Bacilli > Lactobacillales > Listeriaceae > Listeria > Listeria ilorinensis. The sequence goes on from NZ_CAJYCN010000001.1 coordinate 112,763, forward strand.
TCAGCAATTCGTCCGGGTCAACGTCAATCAATTTTACCGTGTCCGCCTGATCAAAAAACTGGTCGGGAATCGTTTCTTGCACGACGATCTGTGTGATGCTGGCAATGATGTCATTCAAACTCTCGATATGCTGTACATTGACCGTCGTATACACATCGATCCCAGCCGCAAGCAGCTCCTCAATATCCTGATAGCGCTTCTTGTTACGCATTTCTTCGGCGTTTGTATGCGCCAACTCATCCACCAAAATCAGATTCGGTTTTCGTGCTAGCGCCTCGTCCAAATCAAATTCCAGCAACTGAATATTTTTATGCAAGATCTTTTTGGGAGAAAGTGTTTCTAGTCCCTTTGCCAGTTCAAGCGTCTCCGGCCGAGCATGCGGTTCCAAATAACCAATCACCACATCTCGACCGCTCACCGCCTGTTCCCGTGCGTCATTCAGCATGGCATAGGTCTTACCGACGCCTGCCGCATAACCGAAATAAATCTTCAGCTTGCCGCCAACTTCTTGAATCTCATTCTTAAAATGTCCTAAAAGCGCATCCGGATTCGGACGCCGAGCCGTATGATCCATTTTGAATGACACCTCGCTTTCTATGCTTTCAGTTTATCAAGTGCCAGATTGACTTGCAAAACATTGACTACCGGTTCACCTAAAAAGCCAGCAGTACGTTTGGTCGTATAGCGGTCAATGATTTTTTCCACCGTTTTTTTCTCTATACCCCGTTCTGCGGCAATCCGTGCAGCTTGATATTTAGCCGCTTCTACAGAGATTTGCGGATCAACACCGCTCGCCGAAGCAGTCACTAGTTCCATTGGGATGGGTTGCTGATTTTGCGGATCGATTTGATGATAGTAAGCCACTCGTTTTTCAACAAGCGATTTTTCATCTGCGCTCATCGGATTCAAATTACTTGGTGCATTGTCTTGATCCGGCCGTCCCAGCAAATATTTTGGATCTGTGAAAGACTGGCCGATCAGTTTCGATCCGACCGCTCGACCATTTTCTTCTATTAGACTGCCACTGGCCTGTTCTGGAAAAGCTGCTTGTGCAATCAGCGTCACTACGCCCGGATAGATGACTCCGCAAAGCAACGTGAGCGCAATAAAACTGACAAGAACCGGTCGCCACATCTGGATAAATCGTTTCAGCATTTTTTCATTTTCCATGTTAAGACACCCCCAATAATGTGAGCAAAAGATCGATCGCTTTAATCGCGATAAACGGTGCGATAATGCCGCCTAGTCCATAGATGAATAGATTGCGGCTGAGTAATTTTCCGGCAGGCATTTCATGATACTTCACACCGCGCAGCGAAAGCGGGATCAGTGCCACGATAATCAGCGCATTATAAATGATCGCTGACAGGATCGCCGTTGTCGGGCTGGTAAGCTGCATCACGTTCAGTGCACTCAGTTCTGGGTAGATGCTATAAAAAAGTACGGGAATGATCGCAAAATATTTGGCAATATCATTGGCCACACTAAAAGTCGTTAGCGCACCACGTGTCATCAGCAGCTGCTTGCCGATTCGCACAATATCGATCAGTTTCGTAGGACTGGAGTCTAGATCAACCATGTTGCCGGCTTCCTTGGCAGCTTGTGTCCCAGAATTCATGGCCACCGCCACATCCGCCTGCGCAAGAGCGGGTGCATCGTTCGTTCCGTCTCCTGTCATCGCGACAAGATGGCCTTCTTTTTGATAAGAACGGATCAGTTCTAATTTGGCTTCCGGTGTTGCTTCGGCAAGAAAATCGTCGACCCCTGCTTCTGCCGCAATGGCTGCCGCTGTCATTGGATTATCTCCAGTGATCATGATCGTTTTGATCCCCATCTTTCGCAAATCAACAAATCTTTCCTTCACACCGTTTTTCACGATATCTTTCAAATAAATCACGCCCAGCACATCCTGATTTCGTACGACGACAAGCGGTGTTCCGCCCAACCGAGCAATTCGTTCGACAATTTCATCACAAGTCTCTGGATAATGCCCACCATGCTGCTCGATATATTTTTTCACAGCATCAGCTGCACCCTTACGAATTTTCTGTTCACCAAAGTCCACACCGCTCATCCTTGTTTTCGCTGTAAAGGGAATAAATGTCGCACCCATGGAGCTAAAATCACGACCGCGAATATCGAATCGTTCTTTCGCTAGCACGACAATGCTTCTTCCTTCTGCCGTTTCATCTGCAATGGATGAAAGTTGTGCGGCGTCTGCCAGTTCACGTTCGCTGACACCAGGAACCGGGATAAATTCGCTCGCTTTGCGGTTTCCAAGTGTAATCGTCCCAGTCTTGTCGAGCAAAAGCACGTCAACATCCCCAGCTGCTTCGATCGCCCGGCCGCTCATGGCTAGTACATTTGCCTGATTAAGCCGACTCATTCCAGCAATCCCGATAGACGAAAGCAAGGCTCCAATCGTAGTGGGGGCCAGACAAACAAGTAGTGCTACAACGTTTGTGATCGAGATTGCCGAACCATTTTCTGCAAGCTCGCTGGAAAATTGAGTAAATGGCACTAATGTTGCTGATACCACGAGAAAAATAATCGTCAAGGTTACTAGCAAAATCTGCAGCGCAATTTCATTAGGCGTTTTCTTTCGTGCTGCCCCTTCCACCATGGCAATCATTTTATCCAGAAAACTTTCACCCGCCTCCGAAGTGATACGCACAACGAGCCAGTCTGATACAAGTGTAGTCCCGCCTGTCACAGCACTCCGATCACCGCCGGACTCGCGGATCACGGGAGCCGATTCACCAGTGATAGCACTTTCATCCACGGACGCTGCTCCGTCGATGACTTCACCATCCATTGGAATCTGTTCGCCTGCTCCAACAAAGACAACATCTCCTTTGCGAAGCTCGTTCGACAGCACTTCTGTATATTGAGTGTGATCATCTGGCTGCTTTAGCTTCCGAGCAGTAACATCTTTTCGTGCACTTCTTAAACTATCGGCTTGTGCTCGGCCTCGCCCTTCCGCTATCGCTTCGGCAAAATTGGCAAATAATACCGTAAACCACAAAACTAGTGCGATTGCAAGCGTGTATCCTGCCGCCGCATCCTTGATTCCGGCAAATGTCAAAAAATAGAGAAAGGTTGTTAGCACAGCGCCGATATAAACCATCAGCATAACTGGGTTTTTAACTTGAATCTTCGGTGACAGTTTCACAAAAGATTGAACCGTCGCGTCCCGATAGATTTCTTTTTTCGATTCTTCTTTTTTCATTTTCGATCACCTCAATTTAAAGTCGTGAAAAAGTCCGCAAGCGGTCCAAGCGCCAAGGCTGGCAGAAAGCTGAGTGCCCCGACTAGTAAAATAACACCGAGAAGCAGACCGACGAACAGGCCATTCGATGTCGAAAGCGTCCCACTGCTTGCCGCCACACTTTTCTTTTTCGCCAGACTGCCGGCCAGAAAAATAGCAGACACTAGTGGGATAAATCGTCCAAGCAGCATCATTGTCCCACCGACCAGATTGGTAAATGGATTGTCTGCTGCATATCCCGCAAAAGCACTCCCATTATTGTTGCCCATTGACGTAAACGCATAGAGTACTTCCGAAAAACCATGCGCCGATCCGTTCGACAAGTAACCGAATGTCTGCTGCAGCATCGTCGCAGCTGCCGTCCCGAGCAGCGTCAAAAGAGGGGGTGTCAAAACAAGCAGACAAACCATTTTCATCTCATATTGCTCGATTTTCTTGCCCAAATATTCAGGTGTTCGTCCGACCATCAGCCCTGCAATAAATACAGTTAGAATTACAAACGCAAGCATCCCATAAAGGCCACTTCCCACTCCACCAAAAACCACTTCGCCAAGCTGCATCATAAACAGCGGCACCATCCCGCCAAGCGGTGTCAAGCTGTCATGCATGGCATTCACTGCCCCGTTGGAAGCTGCCGTAGTCGATACGCCGAAAAGTGCCGACTGGCCAATCCCAAAACGAGCTTCTTTCCCTTCCATACTGCCACTTGCCGATACACCAGCAAAATCAGGCCCCGTATACATCTCAGCTGCTGTTATCCCGATTAGTCCGATAACAAAGACGATCATCATGGCTACAAAAACAGCTCGACCCTGCCGCATATCCTTAACAGCTTTTCCAAAGGTAAACACGAGTGCTGCTGGAATCAGCAAAATAGCCAACATTTCAAAAAAATTCGAAATAGCCGTTGGATTCTCAAAAGGAAACGCCGAGTTAGCTCCAAAAAAGCCACCGCCATTCGTCCCTAATTGCTTGATGGCGATTTGACTAGCAGCTGGTCCTAGCGGAATGACTTGTTTCACCCCTTCTTGCACAGTCTCGACTACTTGATAGGAAGAAAAAGTTTGCACAACACCCTGCGAGACCAGTAAAACAGCCAGAATGAGCGAAAGTGGCAACAGTAAATACAGGGTGATTTTTGTCAGATCGCGCCAGAAGTTTCCTAACCCATGTTTCTTCTTATAAAGGAAACCACGAATCAGCACGAATAGTACGGCGATTCCAGCCGCCGCTGAAACAAAATTCTGCACAGTCAGTCCGAGTGTCTGTGAAAGATAGGAAAGCGTCCCTTCACCCGAATAAGCTTGCCAGTTGGTATTTGACACAAAACTGGCCGCTGTATTGTAAGCGAGATCGAACGAAGTCCCCTTTAGATGCTCCGGATTAAGCGGCAAAACCCCTTGTAAAAGAAGTAGCAGCATCAAAAAGACCAAACCTAGAAAGCTGAAAGCAAGTACTGAGAATGCGTAGCGCTTAGCCGTCATTTCACAAGCCGCGCTTGGACCTATTAGTCGATAAATGCCACGTTCAAGCGGCCCGAAAACCTTCTCTAACCATACCTTCTCGCCAGTCAGCAGTTTATGAATGTAAAGTCCTAGTGGAATTGCCAAAGCCACCAGTACTGTCAGAAAAAAAAGATCCTGTATAATGATATATTTCATAAGTCTTCACCTCTAAACAACACATAAAATAAGTAAATAAATAATCCGAGCGCAATCAATCCCATTAAAATTGTGATGATCCACATCTTCAATCACTCCTTTTTGTTGTCCTCATCAGCTTTCATGCTTATCTTAACTGCAAAATGCGTAAAGAGAGTGTAAAAAAAGAAATCTAGGGAATAAAGATTGTATTAAGAATGTTTATCTGTGTAACAATTACACACATGAGATAAATTGTGTAAGCCTTTTTACAATTATGAAAACGTTCTTATAAAGCCATTTTAAAGTTGGCACGGTTTTTGCATTATAATTCTATGTAAAGTTGAAAAGGAGGAATTCAAAATGAAAACGATTATGTTAGTTTGTTCCGCTGGGATGTCTACCAGTTTACTCGTAACAAAAATGGAAAAAGCAGCTGAGGCAGAAGGTGTTGATGCAAAAATCTTTGCAGTAGCTGAAGCTGAAGCTGACAAACACATTGATGAAATCGATGTACTTCTTTTAGGCCCTCAAGTTCGTTTCTTAGAAGGTAGCATGAAGAAAAAATTGGAACCAAAAGGTATTCCAGTTGCAGTTATCAACAGTGTTGACTATGGCATGATGAAAGGCGACAACGTCTTGAAACAAGCTTTAGAATTAATCAAGTAACATCAGCACCACCAGCTTATTTGCTGTAAAATATTCAGCAGTCTCTCGAGATTGCAAAAAAAAAGGAGATTATTATAATGAATGGATTTATTGCTTTTATGGAAAAACATTTTATTCCATACGCAGCAAAAATCGGCGGCCAGCGTCATTTAGTTGCAATTCGTGATGGTTTCATCGCAACAATGCCACTAATGATTCTCGGGTCCTTCGCCGTATTGATTAACAACTTCCCGATTCAAGCATATCAAGACTTCATGAATGGACTTTTCGGAGAAGGCAAATGGCAAGCTTTCGGCGGTAACGTATGGAATGGTACTTTCGCGATTCTAGCACTTTTAATTTCTTTCACCGTTGCTTATAACCTTGCTAAATCTTACGACAAAGATGCACTTTCTTCTGGTGTCGTATCTGTTGCTTCTTTCTTCGCAATCGGCGCTGTTGCACCAGCAGCTGACGGCGGCATGAGCACAGCTGGACTTGGCTCTACTGGTCTTTTCCTAGCTCTTATTATCTCTATTATCTCTACTGAAATTTTCACTCGTCTAAGTGGCAGTGACAAATTGGTTATCAAAATGCCTGATGGTGTTCCACCAGCAGTTTCTCGTTCATTCGCAGCACTATTCCCTGCAATGATCACTGTTTCTATCTTTGGTCTTATCACTGCATTCTTCCAAGCAGCTGGTATCACTGACCTTGTAGCTGAATTCTACAAACTTATCCAAGAACCGTTCATGGGTCTTGCAAACTCGCTTCCAGCAGCTTTGCTATTAGCATTTGTTTCTGCATTCCTTTGGTTCTTCGGTTTGCACGGTGCGAACATTATCGACCCATTCATGCAAACAATCAACGTTCCTGCTATTGAAGCAAACGTTAAAGCTCTTGAAGCTGGTAAAGAAATTCCTTACATCGTTAACAAACCTTTCTTCGATGCATTCGTAAACCTTGGTGGTACTGGTGCAACAATCGGTCTTGTTATCGCGATCTTCCTAGTAGCTCGTAAACACAAAGCTTACATGACAGTTTCCAAATTGTCTGCAGCACCTGGTTTGTTCAACATCAATGAACCAATGATGTTCGGTCTTCCAATCGTACTGAACCCAATCATGTTCATTCCTTATATCTTGACTCCACTAGTACTTGTAACAGTTGCTTACTTTGCAACAGCAACTGGTCTTGTACCAGCTTGTACGATCGTAGTACCTTGGACTACTCCACCAATCATCGGCGGCTTCCTTGCAACGCAAAGCCTTGCAGGTGGTATCTTGGCAGCAGTCAACTTGGCTCTTTCTATCGTTATCTTCCTTCCATTCGCGAAAATGGCTCAAATCCAAGAGCTACGTCGTGAAAAAGAAGTACAAGCTGAAGAAGCAGCACAAGCTTAATCTGGAATTCCGTTAAAGGACGTGTTAGATATGGATCTAGAACAAACAATTATGAGTTTGATCGTATTCGGCGGTAACGCCAAGAGCGACGCAATGCTTGCCATCGAAGCAGCTAAAAAAGGCGACTTTGAAACAGCTGATAAACAAATCGAACAAGCAGAGCAGGCTTTACTTGAAGCACATCATTCACAAACGACCCTTATTCAAGGTGAAGCACGCGGCGAAAAAACAGAAGTATCCCTTCTTCTCGTCCATGCACAAGATCATTTAATGAACGCCATCACCTTTAAGGACTTGGCAAAAGAATTAGTTGATCTTTATCGGTCGAAATAAAAGAAACCCTCCGGCATGATTGTCGGAGGGTTTTCTGCTTATTCTATCAAAAAGCCAGCATCACAGTGTACCGACTTAACTTTTCAAATTCTTGATCAAGTGTCTGATCGCCCAGACTGGATGACGTGTGAGCATACGCGGTCCAGAAAAGCGCATGACCGCTTTGATCCTTTCACGATAGTCTTTTCGGTAGCAGTGCACTTGACACTTCTCACAGGTCCCTTTCTCTTCACCAAAGCGACAGTAAGACAGACGTGTGTGCGCATAGCGCTCTAGATCAACGCATTCCTCACATAACACCTTCTCACCATGTTTTTTGCGGCAATAAAGCGCAATCATGGCACTGACTGTTTGCATCTCCTGCTTGATTTTAGGCCCGTCATTGACCTTCTTCACACTACTCCCACCTTTTCGCCCTTTTATTGTGACTACTTCCACTTGAAATTTTTTATTTATCGCACAGATACTTATTTGATCTTTAGGCTAGATACCTGTGACTCAAAGTAATTTTTCCAAAACGCCTGTTAAGGTTTCTGCGCTGACTTGAATCTTAGCCGGGCGCTCATAGATATCATCATTTACTTTTTCAACCATCGTCAACAGAATCACACTATTCAGTACGAGAGAGACAGCCTCCGATTCCGCACAATGGCGCTCATTTCGGCCAATGACCTGCTTTACTTTTTGATCAATTTTCTCATAAAGATATTCGATTACAGAAGGGTTGATGAATTCCATATCCTTACTCCCCATTTCTTTAACCGAAATCACCATAAAATCTCGATATTTATCATAAAGGGACAGCATGAATTCACTTGCAGCCTTCAAAAAAGTCTCTCGATCAGGAAAATCAGGCGCAAAAAACTGATCGATCTCCAGCTTAATGGATTCGATCTGCCGCTCAAGTGTCAGATGGATCAGATTTTCCTTATTCTTAAATTTCTTGAAAATCGTGGCTTCATTGATGCCGGCCGCCTCTGCTAATTGCCGTGTCGTCGAACCTTTAATGCCATTCTTAGCCACCATTTTAAGTGCTGCTTCCATGATTGATTCGTTTGTAATCAAACCCTTGCTCCTTTCTGCCATCCTTCGATAAAGCAAGTACTTACTTACCCAAGTATAGCAAAGCCATTTTTTTCTTTCAACCTTTTTTGATTTGATCAATTGTTGATATATAATTTTTGACAAAAGTGTGAAAGATTATCACACTATAAGCAAATTTAATATTCCTGCAATAGAAATGTCTTGTGAAAAATGGCATAATTAATTTATCTACGGTGCGAAAAAAAGTTTGAAATGGAAGTGATAGTTTTGGAATTAACTAGAAAAGAGCGAATTGAAGCAGAGAAGAAGGAAGGCAAGAAGCGCAAGAAGAAAGATGCCCTGAAAACCGGTACAACGATCGCAAGCCTTGCAGCAGTTGCAACGACAATTGCCGTACCTGCCTATTCGACAGTAGTATCAGCAGATGAAGTTTCCAATACGGACACGGAAAATGAGGGTACAACCGATGATAACAGCTTAACAAATAGCCAAACAGCACCTGAAACCACCAATCCGACACAGGAAGACACGACAACAACCAATACAACAGATACAGCAGTCAGCACACCGGAAACTTCGACGCAAACACAGCCCGCTCAAACAGCCCCGCAATCTGAGACAAAGACGGAAGTTCAAGAAAGTACGAACGTTCAGCCAAGTACTGAAACACAGCAAAGCAGCACGAATGTACAAACTGCGCCCATTTCTACCAACAAATTGATGGGTAGTTCCTTACGCGTTTCATCTCAGTCGGCAGAAGCTTTTATTAACTCGATTGCACCAGATGCCCAGTCGATTGCAGCTGCAAATGATTTGTATGCATCGGTCATGATTGCTCAAGCTTGTCTGGAAAGCGGCTATGGTTCAAGTACCCTTTCTTCTGCCCCGAACTATAATCTTTTTGGCATTAAAGGGACTTATAACGGACAATACGTCGAAATGAAAACTCTAGAAGATGACGGATCCGGCAACTATTATCAAATTACAGCCAAGTTCCGTAAATATCCTAATTACGCGGCTTCCCTGCAGGACAATGCCAATGTTTTGCATAACGGCCCATCTTGGAATCCTAATTATTATGCTGGTGCTTGGAAAAGCAACACAAACTCCTATAAAGATGCCACACGGGCTCTAACCGGAACTTATGCAACGGATACAAGCTATGCTAACAAGCTCAACAGCATTATCGAACGTTATGATTTGACACAATATGATACGGGTTCATCTGGCAGCAGTAATAATAACAGTAGTTCCGGTAGCAGCACAACAGACAATACCTCTGTCGGTACTTACTATACTGTGCAGTCGGGTGATACACTCTATAAAATTGCCAACAAATATGGTACTTCCGTAGCCAATTTAAAATCTTGGAACAACCTTAAATCTGATACCATTTATCCTGGGCAAAAATTGATTGTTTCCAAATCAAGTTCGAACAGCGGCTCCTCTTCTTCCAGTTCGTCCAGTAACACGAACAGTGGCAGCAGCTCATCATCCAGTAATAACAGCTCTGCTTCTACTTATACAGTAAAAAGTGGCGACTCCCTCTGGAAAATCAGCCAACAGTTTGGCGTATCTGTAGCTAACTTGAAGTCATGGAATAATTTGTCTTCTGATACCATTCACCCGGGTCAAGTATTGAAAGTTACTGCTGGTTCGTCCAGCTCGAACAGTGGTTCATCGAGTTCTAACTCTAACAATTCAAATGCTTCCTCTAATTCTAACAGTAATAATGCTTCATCTGGCACAACTTATACTGTTCAATCAGGGGATTCACTTTGGAAAATCGCCAATAAATATGGTACTTCCATTGCCAATCTTAAATCTTGGAATAAATTGTCCTCTGATACGATTCATCCAGGACAAAAACTGATTGTTTCCAAGTCATCCGGATCAAGCAGCAGTTCTTCAAGTTCGAGCAGTTCAGCTACTAATAATAGCTCAAGCACTAACAACAATGCTTCATCCGGTACAACTTATACTGTTCAATCGGGGGATTCACTTTGGAAAATCGCCAATAAATATGGCACTTCCGTTACCAATCTCAAATCTTGGAATAAATTGTCCTCCGATACGATCCATCCGGGACAAAAACTGATTGTTTCCAAATCAAGCAGTAACAGCTCAACTTCCAATTCATCCAGTTCGAATAGCTCGAACACTGCTTCTAAGACCTATACTGTACAAAAAGGCGACACACTATGGGGTATTGCTCAGAAAAACCATGTTTCTGTGAGCAGCCTGCAGTCTTGGAACAAGCTAAACGGCACGACAATCTATGTCGGGCAAAAATTAGTCATTAAATAAATCATTGAACGCTAGAAAAGCCATTTGACAGCCCTCCTTATGGGTAGCTGCCAAATGGCTTTTTTTAGTTTCATCCTGAAAAACAGAGCGGCTAGTTGCCATTCCCTTTTTATTCCGGTTGCAAAGTAAAACTGCGCTTATTGTCAAAACTGTAACCTGTGATTTTCCCTGTTTTCAAATTCAAATCGAGGGTGCTATCTGGTGTCAAAATAATCAAATGATCCCCATCTTGTTTATAATTTGTCACTTCCGATGTCTCTAAACCTGTTGTCCACTCGATTGCTTTGCTTTCCGGATTCAGAGCACTTATTTTTAGATTAGCGCTCCATTCAACATTTTCCTTATGGAGAATTAACCAGTTCTTATCCTTTGTCTCCATTGGAAGCCACTTGGTACTGTTATCTGCATGAACTGCCATGCACAAGTTGAAAAAACGATCAGCTTGCCCTAAGTAGCGATTCAAACTTTCCTGATAATCATCGCTCGCCTGCAGGTAAGTATCTACATCGTTGTAATCATTAAAATCTGGTGATTGCGGTTGCGGAACTTGTGCCTCATAATCAATCATTTTAGCAAAACGATCGTCCGGTTGCGTTTTTGTTGTGTCTAAGATAAATGCACCTTGGATGAATGGGTGCTCAGACACCTTTTGATCGTCAGACAGGGTTAGTTTCCCGTTTTGTAAAAAAGTTGTTTGGTAAAGAAACTCTCGTTGCGGTTCCGCCGCTATCTCCAAGTCATTCCCTGTCTGTATGGCGGTCGCTTCCTTATCAGATAAAAAGGCCAACAAGCTATTTCGTTCGGGATTGGCTACGACGTCAGCAGTCATAAAGCCCTTCTCCTCCATTGAATCAGGAAAATCTTGGTCGCTGATTCCTTCTGTTGCTACTTTTCCTTTTAGCTGATCAGGATCGATCTGATAAAATTGACCATCCAGTCCTTTAAAATAGAGCTGGTCATTTTTGATCACATAATCTTCTTGCCGATTTGGAAATTGCTTTTGAATATCGCCAAAGTCTTCTTTTTCCGCTAAAATATCACCTGTTTGTGCATGAAGAACCTGTAGGCCACTATCTGCAAAATACCATAGTTTCTGCTTGGTTCTGCCAATTAGCGCTACTTCACTTCCTCGAGCCAATTTTGTTTGCCAAATCTGCTTGCCGCTTTCCGGTGCAATCAGAACGGCATAATTTTTCGTTTTGCCATACGTCCCGTATCGCCCTGTCTCATTCGCTTGGAAATTACCGACCGCAAGCGCAGCTACTGTCTGTCCATCATCCATATGATAGATCTCCATCTGCTCTCCCGGTTCAATTGAGCTGGCATCCGTCAGTGAAATCGACAGAACCAAAAATATACCTACCGGAATAATCAGCGGCATGATAAGCATCGAAAAAATACTCCGAATTGAAATAGGCTTTCGATTCCGCACACAAGAAATAATATCTCGAATTGTAATAAAAAGTAAAAAAACAATGATTATATAAATAATCGTTAGAAAAATATTGTGCCATAGTGTCTGATCATATTGAAATGCTCGTAAAACTTTCTCCCAAAATGTTAATTCCATAGTTGCCTCCCTTTCACAAAAATTTTACCATATAACCCCATCATATGTAAGATACTTTCCAAAATAAAAATGCTGCTAAACCGGGAGAAACCTGGAAGTCTCTCGGTTTAGCAGCATGACTTTATTTTTTAAAAATGGTGGAAACTTTCGACCGGCATCACGAACACCGTTGCCCCGCCAACCTGTACTTCAATCGGATAGGGAACATAGGTATCGACCGTTACACCAAGTGATGCAGACGGCGTCATCATTTGTTCACGCGCCTTGCAGTTATCTTTAATAATATCCAGCGCATCTTGCACGCGTTCATCCTCAGTCCCGATAATGAATGTCGTATTGCCTGCTTTTAGAAAACCGCCCGTCGTAGCCAGTTTAGTGGCACCAAAATTCGCTTTCGTTAAAGCATCAGAAAGGCGGTTGCTGTCCTGATCCTGTACAATTGCAAAAATTAATTTCATCTTCCTGTCCCCTCCTTGTACAGATAAAGCCCTGCACTTTTTTTCATTATAGCAGAATTTTTGTCTAAGCTTTACTATTTAGTTTTACCTAATTTCAGCTGTTCAAACATTCTTTATTAGGTCGCTGAGACACGTTCCAAAATATCCGAAAGAATTTGATCCGTGATCTGATCCGGGGTTTGTGTCGCATCAATCCGAACAAAACGCTCTGAAAAACGATTCAGCAATTCCTCATAGCCCTCCTGAACCTGTTGATGAAAAGTCACATCTTCCTTGTCGAGCCGATTAATCTCGCGCCCCTTGTTCGCAGCAATCCGCGCCAAACCGATCTCTGCTGGAACATCTAAATAATAGGTCACATCAGGAAGTGTTTGTTCCACGGCAAAAAGATTGATTTCCAGCACCTCATCAATACCGATCCCGCGTCCAGCTCCCTGATAGGCCAGTGAACTGTCAATAAAACGATCACACAGAACGGTTTTCCCCGCAGCCAAAGCAGGACGGATGGTTTCCACTACGTGCTGTCTTCTGGCACCCGCAATCAGCAAAGCTTCCGTACGCGGATCCATCTCCTCGTTGCCAATTCCAAGTACAATCTCCCGCACTTTCTCTGAAATAGGACTGCCACCCGGTTCTCGTGTTTTAATAAACGGAATACCCGATTTTTTCATTTTTTCATAAAGTAGCTGCATCGTCGTTGTTTTGCCAGAGCCGTCGGGACCCTCAAGCGTGATAAAAATCCCCTTCATTTGCCTACCTCTTTCTACTTCTTTTCTGTTCAAATTATATCATATTTTCTTAAAAACCTTGAGCTTATTTTCATGCAGCTTCTCTCCGCCCTGATAGCGATGCCTTTTGATCCTTTGTAAAACAGATAGATGAGCCACCGTTATCTGTTCGCCACGGATCACCTCTGGGATGCCAGGGGGGTACGTCATTACATTTTCAGCTGCTACATAGCCGACTACTTCTTCAAGCGAAAGAAATGTTGTTTCCCGTCCCCGCATGCTTTCATACGACATGGCAAGCTCTGCGATTTCAGGAACTGCCACTCGGTGAACAAATTGCGCGCTCCCTTCTTTTGGTTTTAAAGTTCGCCATTTAGCAGGCGCCGGAAATATTCCACCCTTTTTCAAAAGCGGTAAAATCAGCAGTATTTGTCTTTCATCGGCCAATTCTGGAAAATAACCAGACTGCTCAAATTCAGCTAACAGTTCAAAGCCTGTATAGCCTGAACGCCGGATGACCAATTTGAGCGGATCATTTGGGGTCAGCACCTCAAAACCGTTTGCCGTGAGGGCTTCCTGCCACTCTGTACGCATTTTCTGAAAAGCCTCCCAATCAGCCGCTTGATAATTGGCTAGATAATGCCGGGCAATATCTAGGGAAGCCATGATCAGGTAAGACGGACTGCTGGACTGCACCATTTGCAAATATCGTGGAATAGCTTGGAGTCTCGGATGATCACTTGCAATATGCAAAAATGAGCCCATCGTTAATGCTGGAAGCGTCTTATGTGCCGACTGAACCACTGCATCTGCACCGAGTCGCAATGCGTCTGCCGGAAAATCAGCATGTGCAGCAGCAAAATGAGCGCCATGTGCCTCATCAACCAGAACGACTGCTTCGTATCGGTGAGCAATCCTAATGCAAGCTGCTAAATCAAATACCGTGCCATAATAACTCGGATATGTAAAAATACAGGCCACAATATCTGGATGAAGCGCAAAGGCCTGTTCCAGCAACTCGCTGGATACACCGCTTGCCACACCGATTTCCGGATCAATCGCTGCTGTCAAAAATACAGGAACTGCGCCTGCCAGTTCGAGACCGTGCAAAATCGATTTATGGACATCCCGCGGCAGCAGGACTTTTTCTCCACGTCTTACTGCCGATAAAATCATCGCCAAGTTCCCACCAGTCGTTCCGTTCACCAGAAAATAGCTTTCCTCAGCGCCATAGCAATCAGTCAGCAAGCAGCGTGCTTCTTCGATCGCCGCTTCGGAATGATACAAATCATCTAGCCCAGTAATCTCTGTTAAGTCATATTTCAAAAAAGGTTGCCATTTTTCCGGATAAAGTTGACCGTTTTTATGCCCCGGTACATGTAGAGAGACTGGATCAAGACTGATATGACTTTCGATCCGCTCGACTAGCGGTCTCATTTTTTGAGAGCTCATATTACGACTCCTTTCTTCAAAAAAATTTTCTCTTTAGAAAAAAACAGCTTTAGCTTTATTATATACTTTTTAAACCTACGATCGTATTTTTCAGCTGTTTTTACACTTCTTTATAATCAGGCCTTTTCTCCTATCCTGATAGATTCTACTATACTAAAAGAGTCGTCTATCTTTGGCAAAATCATTGCCTGCAAAGAGGAAAATCCCTTGTCAGTTCTTTTGCTCAGCATTGCTGCGCCAATTATGGTAGGGTGCACAATCGCACTTTTCAAACACTAGTTGGATGCTAGGCGCAACAGTTAAATCAAGACAGCCTTCCAGCCCATAGTTAAACCCCGGTTCCTACGACGAACCGGGGTTTTGATGAACCTTGTCAGTTATTATTTGTTTATTGTAGCATAGTTCTTTTTAATCAGCAATCTTTTATGGAAGACTGCTGCTGCAGAAGTTTGAAAGCGACAGCAAAAGGGAATTTTCTTAGCGTAGGAAAATGATGAGGAGGTTTTCAGGCAAATGAAAAAAATTATCAATACTCCAGAACAGGTCGTTGAACAAATGGTTGAAGGTTTGGCAAAGTCCCATCCCGAAATTGTAACAAGAATCCCTGATACACGTGTAATCGCGCGCATGGATAAACGGCCAGGAAAAGTTGGTCTTGTTAGCGGCGGCGGAAGCGGGCACGAACCTGCTCATGCGGGTTATGTCGGTCGCGGTATGCTGTCTGCTGCTGTGTGTGGAGACGTCTTTACTTCACCAACGCCTGATCAGATTTATGAAGGAATCAAAGCAGCTGATCAGGGCAAAGGCGTACTCTTGATCGTCAAGAATTATACGGGCGATGTGATGAATTTTGATATGGCCGCTGAACTTGCCGGAACAGATGATATCCAAGTCGAGCAAATCATTGTGGATGATGATATCGCCGTTGAAGACAGCACATTTACAACAGGTCGACGCGGAGTGGCTGGTACGGTCCTTGTTCACAAAATCGTTGGTGCGGCTGCCGAAGCTGGGGCAAGCTTGGCGGAACTTAAAGCGCTTGGCGAAAAAGTAATCAAGCACATTAAAACCATTGGCGTGGCACTTTCGCCATGTACTGTACCAGAAGTGGGTCATCCTGGATTCGAGCTTGGACCGGATGAAATTGAACTGGGCATCGGGATCCACGGAGAGCCTGGTTTCAGCCGTGAAAAACTGATGCCTTCCCATGCCTTAGCCAGCCAACTTGTGGAACGAATCAATCGAGAGCACCATCTGATCGCAGGTGATAAAGTGGTCGTTCTGGTCAATGGAATGGGAGCCACACCATTGATGGAACAATATGTATTTTCAAATGACGTCCACGAACTTCTAGCTAGTCTTGGTGTAGAAGTGAAAAAGACACTTGTTGGCGATTATATGACTTCACTCGAAATGGCCGGCATCTCACTCACTATTTTAAAACTAGCTGATGAAAAATGGGTGGAAATGTTGAATCTACCTGTCAGCACGATTGCTTGGTAAGGAAAGGAGTAGGAACAGATGACATATGATAAAAAATGGGCCCTTGACTGGCTGAATGATTTTAGTAACCAGATTATTGAAAATAAGCAATTGCTCAGTGACCTTGATCAAGCAATCGGTGACGGTGATCACGGCGTCAATATGGCTCGCGGCATGGTAGAGCTCCAAAAAGCCTTCAGCACCAAAGAGCCAGAAACACTTCAAGCAGTCTTCAAAACCGCCGCCATGACAATTCTGAGCAAAGTCGGCGGAGCAAGTGGACCGCTCTACGGGTCGGCTTTTCTAAATATCAGCAAACAGATCACAAGTGATGAACTAACGCCCACAGAGCTCACAACTGCGCTCGAAGCAGGGCTTGAAGGCATTGAAAATCGTGGCAAATCAACGGTCGGTGAAAAAACAATGATCGACGTATGGGAACCTGTTACGAGGGCACTACGGCAAGAAGATCTGACACATGATGTGATTGAGGCGGCTTTGCAGAAAACCAAGGATATGAAAGCTACAAAAGGTCGAGCTTCCTATTTAGGCGAGCGTTCAGTAGGACATCTTGATCCTGGCGCCTATTCGTCCGCTCTGCTGTTTCACGCATTACTTGATCAGGAGGCGAAATAAATGACCAAACCTTATGGTATTGTTATCATTTCCCATTCCAAAGATGTGGCAAAAGGTGTTCATGATATCATTGAACAAATTGCCGCGGATGTGGCGATCACATTTGCAGGTGGAACTGATGATGGTGGAATTGGAACAAGTTTTGACAAAGTAAATGCTGCTTTTGAAGAAAATCCGGCCGACAAAATTTTTGCTTTTTATGACCTCGGCAGTGCCAAAATGAATATCGAAACTGTAGCAGAAGTTTCAGATAAGGAAATCATTCTCTACAACGCACCCATCCTTGAAGGTGCCTATGCAACTGCTGCTCAACTTCAAATGGATGAAGATCCAGAAGTCGTCAAACAGAATCTGAAATCGATTGAAATCAAATAAAAAAACTGCCGGACTTGTGTTCGGCAGTTTTTTTATTTCGAGGGATTGTCTTTCAGCTTACTAAAGCAATTCAAATAGCGGTGCCAATTTTTGCTCATAGTTGCCTGGTTTATTATTAAAGAGTGCCGCAGTCCCGACAATATACAAATCCGCTTGCCCCGGCCCAATTTGTTTGACCGTTTCTGCATAAATATTGCCGTCCACAGCCACGATCGGTCTTTCCTCCAGCTCGACAATCTGTTTTTTGAGAAAACGAAGATTTTCAAGCCCCGACAGACAGAATTTCTGCCCGGCAAAGCCCGGCGCCACCGTCATGACAAGCAGATAGTCGATCTGCGCCAAGTACGGCAGCACACTTTCCGGCTTTGTAGACGGATTGATGGCCAGGCCTGCGCCACAGCCCGCCTGATGAATCATCTCGATCAAACGCCCCGGCTCCTTCGTCGCCTCCACATGAAATGTCAGATAGTCCGGTGCAAGCGGCGCAAACATTTCAATATAGCGTTCCGGCCGCGTCACCGCTAGATGGATATCGGTCACAAATTCGTCGCGCGCAAGAATCGGTGCCAGATTATACGGCGCCATCGCCAAATTATCAACAAACAGCCCATCCATGACATCCGCATGTAGCCACTTGACCCCCGCTGTTGTCAGTTTTTCCAGTTCAGTCTCCACCTGGAGCGGATCGGCACACATGATCGAGGCAGCGATTTGTGGAAACAAATGTGCCATTCTACATGCCCGGCTTGATCAAGACTTTATTTGCCTTACCATTTTTCATCAATTGGATCGCTTCAAATAGATCATCAAGCGGCATCACCTTGGAAATGTACTTGCGCGCATCGATCCGTCCAGAAATGATCGTATCAAAAGAAGCCTTGACTTGCAGGGTATTCGATCCATAGTGACCGTAAATCCAGATACTTTGATAGTGAATATGATTCGTATCGATTTCCGTCAAGGAACCTTTTGGCACTCCGCCAAAGAAGACCAGCGTCCCATTCGCGCGCACCATATATACCGCGTCACTTTGCGCTTTAGTCGACGGATTGGCAGAAATCACGACTTCAGCACCCGACCCACCTGTCAGTTCTTTCACTTTTTCGATCGCATCTTCTTTTAAACTGTTGATCGTATAGTCCACTCCGAAGTTTTTAGATTCCTGCAGGCGCTCATCATTGATTTCCACCATGATGACCTGATTCGCACCGCGGAGTTTCGCCACTTCTGCATGCATACAGCCGATCGGCCCTGCACCCACAATCACGACGGTCTGCCCCATTTTAACATCAATGTTTTCTTGACAGGCATAAACCGAAGAAAGAGGCTCAGAGAATACAGCAATTTCAAACGGCACGTCATCTGGAATCTTGTAAATGTTCGGCCCATTGACACCCCAAGAAGGAACCGCCATATATTCTGCGAAACCGCCCTGGATCCGGTCATAGGCTTTCAGATTTTTACAACTGTGACTGTTACCAGCACGGCAGTATTCACACTCCAGACAAGGTACAGCCGGGTACACGTATAGCCGATCTCCCACAGCAAATTTTGTGCAGGCTGCTCCCACTTCTGCCACTGTGCCGACCACTTCATGTCCATAAATATGCGGATAATCTCCTTTACGCGAATCAGTTGTCAAGTTGCGGATGTCTGAGCCACATAGCCCGATGACCTCCACTTTCAGCAAAAGCCCCTCTTGATCGTACTCCGGTTTTGGAATATCCTCAATACGAATATCGTTTGCACCATACATTAAAGCTGCTTTCATCAAAAATTCCTCCTCCTAGAATATCATGGCAAATTTATCAAGCACCCAGTAGATGACCCACGTATACCACTGCGAACCAACTGCAAGTGAAGTCACTTCTTTCGTCCCGTCTGGAATATTGTAGCCGACTTGTGTAGCCAGTTCCGTGACGATCGGTGCTGCATATGTGGAACAATAAAGAATAATCGTTACAAAAATAACACCCGTAATGATCCCGCGGAATAAATTGCCTTTTGACGGCAGCACAGCAAAAACCATAAAGTACGGAAGCGCTGTCAAATCAGCGAGAGGTAACACTTTATTTCCTGGTAAAATAAATGCTAAAATAAGAGCAACAGGGATCATCAAAAGACCTGTTGTCAGGACATAAGGGTGTCCTATTCCCAGTGCCGAATCTAGTCCGATATAGAGTTCCCGGCCTGGGAATCTTTTTTGCATAAAATTCTGCGCAGATTCAGAAATCACCGTTAAGCCATCCATCAAAAGCGCAACCATTCTAGGCATCAGAACAAGACTGGCAGCAATCGTTACAGCCGTTTGCAGCACTTGACTGAACGGTAGACGGGCAGCGAGCGCTAGTACAAAGCCGATAATCAGCCCCATCAACATTGGTTCGCCGAAAATCCCCAGTCTGTTTTGGATTTTTTCTGTTGTCCATGAAATTTTACGGATACCCGGCACACGATCCAGTAGCCAGTTAAGCGGGTAGCCGATCATGGCCCAACCGCTCGTTTGGATTTGTGGGAACGAAATCCCTTCAAGTCCTAACACATTCGCAACATCTTTTTGCGTCCGGTCAGCAATAATGAAAATAATCGCCATATTAATCACAGCACTAAGGAGCGCAATAAACAAGTTACCGGTCGTCAGATAGAGCGCACTTGCAACCATCATCGGCTGCCAGAAATTCCAAATGTCAACATCCATTGTCTTCGTCCATTTCAATGCAATCATCACAATGTTGGTGGCAATGACGATCAGAAAGACGAATGGTACCACTTCTGTTCCCCACGCAAGCGAAGAACCAACACCCCAACCGATATCAGTTGCAGTCAGCTTAAAGTTATAATGTTCTACCAATGCTTTTGTGACAGGGCTCATCGCATTCATCATCAGTGAGGCGATCACATTTAGACCGATAAAGCCAACGCCGACCGTCAGACCCGATTTAAAAGAAACCGACAGTTTGTTGCCGAAAACAAGGCCTAGAATCGTGATAATAATCGGCATCATAACAGATACGCCTAGATTGATGATATACTGAAAAAAGTCCAGTACTGCATCCATTCCACTTCACTCCCTTTTTAGTCTTTTAAAACTGCTAAAATCTCTTCAATTGTTTCTTCTTTTTTGATTCCGGTTAAAAAAGATCTGCCTAAAACAACGGGTACATCTAAAACATCTCCTGAAACCATCGTAGAACTGATGATGATATCCGGCTTGAGCGTCCGCACTTTCGAACTGATCTGCTGCACTGTGTACTGCTTGAGATCGTACGGAATATGATTTTTTTCAAGCACCTCCTTTACTTTTTTGGCAATGACCGTTGATGTCGCAATTCCTGAACCACAACATACATAAACTCTTTTTTTCTGCATTTTTCTCTCTCCTCTTCCTGTTTTAATTATTTACTTCTTTCGCAACTTCCAAAAATTGTTCCTGCTCCGTTTTTTTCTGCTTTTCTGAACGGAAAAACAAGGCTTTCTCTCTTCCTGTAGCAGATCTTGCTGGTTTGACCCAAAGTTCGTTTTTACTTGGAACTAAAATATAGGCGGGCAAGGCTTTTCTACACTGCAGCCATTCCTGATAAAGCACTTCGGGGGCGTCCTTTTTAGAGCTATTTCTTGCCAGCAAAAAAGCTTTCATCTTTTTAGGCAAATAGTCTGTTACAATCAGTTTGGCATAGACCAAGAGCGCCCCATAAAGCATAGCAAGTGCCAAGAAAAGCCAGCTATTCGCTTCGATAAAAGCCACGATTCCCCGTCCAAGCGCTCCTAAATTGATATTCATGACCCAATCAACAATTGGCCCGATCATGTTCTCACCTCCTAGACATTGGCGCGTTCTGAAATTTTCTCAATCACCTGTAAAACTTCCTGTCCATTTAGACATTTTTTGATTGACCTAGCAAAATCCTTCTCTTGAATCAGTTGAATCAAAGCTTGTAAAAGTTCAAGCTGCTCCTCTGCCTTTTCGATCGCCAGCATAAAAATCACTTCTACAGCGATCTGCTCATCACTTGTCCCCATCAGCACAAAATCAATTGGTTTTTCCAAAATACCCACTGCTATGGCCGGCTTTCTAACATGGATACTGTCTGTGTGCGGAATTGCTACGCGGATATATTCAGTTTCCAAGCCTGTTGGGAAAACACGCTCCCGTTCAATCACAGCCTCCTTGTAGCTATCTTTTACCTTTTCAGTCTGATAAAGTAAATCGGAAAGCTCAGCTAGAACAGTCTCCTTCTCTGTTTTTGCTGTAAACAGGACTAGCTGCTCGTCCATAAATTTTTTTATCTTCACAACCAACGCTCCTTCATGATTTTATTTAATTGGTATATGCTCGCAGCAGTCGATATAGTTCACTGCGGCTGCATTCTTTCATTCTCTCAAGCAGCTCCTTGTCCTCTGCGATCCCGATGATTTGGTATAGACATTCGATATGCTTTTCTTTGTCAACCGGAGCCAAAATAAAAATAAAATGCACCAGACTTTCTTCTGAAAAACGAACACCCTTCTGAATATACAATACTGCCATATCCAGTTGATTGACGCCAAATTCCGGCAAAGCATGGGGAATAACGACATCATCGCCCAAAATAATATAAGGATCGTCAAAATGATGGTTACGAATCATTTGCTCCACATAAGCACTTGTTACCGCCCCTTTCTTCACAAGCGGCTCACTGGCAAGTCGAATCGCTGCCTGATAATCAGCGGCTTCTTGACAAATATTCACGGAATCTTCCGCCAAAATATCTACCAGCCTGACTGCCGATCGGGATACCTCTGACAATGCTGGATGCCGCATATTGAATATCTCGATCAAGCCGTCCTTGATTGCATCATAGTGATGAATCGAAGCATTTTTTTCAATCAAAGTCATGATCCGCTCGATTTTATCCTGCTGATTTTCAAACTCATGATCGAATTCAAGTAGATGATTCAAGACTTTCCGTCGCAGCCGCTGTTTTTCATTTTCATTCATAAAAGGATGCACCACATAAGCCTGCGGTAATTCAGGGATCCCCACTGTCGAAAAAATCACATCTACCGGCTCAGTAAAACAAGTAAACTCTCGAATCGACATAGCAGGATGGAAAATCAATTCCGGAAACAATTGTTCAAGAAGCTGCTTCAAAGTTTGCGAAATCACAACACCACTTTTACATAAAACTGCCGCATACTTCTTATCAAAAGCCGGCTCCTGAACAGTCGGCACACTTGTAAAAACAAATAGCGACAAGTAGAAAAATTCTTGTTCTGGAATCGTCTCTCCGATAAAAGTTTCCAGTGGTCGAAAAGCATCTTTTACCACATAGGCCAGTGCTGCATATTCTGTCGGAAGCTGTATTTTCTGCTGCGGCCGGTCCAAGTTCATCTGATACTTGATGCGATAATAGGCTGGTTTCAAATGATAGAGGAGCCGCTTCGTCAATTCTTCCTTTTTATTAAGTGACAGAAAGGCCTGCTTTTCAAACTGGTCCAGACATTGCCTGATCACTCGTTCCAATTCCGCCGCGATTCGTTCCGTCAAAATTTCTCCTGAAAAAATATTCGTACTGAGCAGCTGCAATGTCACAAACAATCGTTCCTTCTGCCCGGCATTTTTCCAATCCTCCATCACCATTGCCGCTGCTTGGTATTCACGTGTATCATTCAGGAGCGTCTCATCGATTTGAAATGATTGGCGAATGATTTGATTTTCCGCGACGCGCAGCTCAGTGGCCGCCAGCAGGAATGGCAGTAGTTCGATTTTGTCATCTGTAAAACGCACCTGCAACATACTTTCTGCCTTTTCAAGCAGCTGTCTGTATCGCTCAATCACTGCTCGTTCAAGATCAGAGTAACGGAAGATAAATTCTTCACCATCATACATCTTATGAACCGCACCCAGGACTTCAAATAAAAGTTTGCGTTCCTGCCACTCGTTGCCGCTCAGCTGATAACCATCTGTACGTGAATAAGAAAGCTCGATTTCCGGTGGAAGCTGTTCTTTAATCGTTTTGAAACTGCGCATAATAGTATTCTTACTGACATCCAAGTCCACTACAAAATGAGTTAGTGACAGTTGCTCTCGTTTGGCCAAAAGCATCAGCAAAATCAAATTGTTCCGCTCCTGTTCGGAAGGCAGATAGCTAATTTCTGTCAAGACTGGCTCCTTCTGCTCTGTCAAGCTAAAGAGTTCCTTTTCCAAATAGAAATGGCCTGTTTTCAGTCGACGGATCTCCGGATAATTTTTCGCAAAACACCATTCATTGATTTTTTGGATACTGTAGTTCAATTGATTTCGAGTAATCGAAAACTGTTCCTGCAATTCCCTGTTATTTACAGTCGGATTATAAATGATCTGCCTAAAAATCGCTTCACTGCGCTCATCTAAATACAAGTCGCTCCCTCCTTCCCACAAAGCTTTAAAAGTGGTATTGTTTGGCTTTTATAGGATTATTGTTGGTTTCATTATAGCACGCAAAAAAATATTTTTGTATGCGGTTTCATTTCCAAAAATAAGCAAGTCTTTCAGCAAGCTGGGGCTCTGAAGTGAAATTTTGCACAAATAAGCGCCTTGTGTATAACTCAATAACTGGCAATTTCAGTCAATCTTTTATATGCTAGAAATAGGAGAAATTAGGGAGGATGAGTAATGATGGAAAAGCTTTCTTTCAATGATACGATTCAATTGAATAACGGTGTTAAAATGCCGCGCCATGGGTTTGGCGTTTACAAGCTCGCTGATGAAAACCGGTTCCGTACCTCTCTGGAAGTCGCAGCAGAAGCCGGCTATCGTTTATTTGACACGGCCATGTTTTATCACAATGAAGCATACCTAGGGAATTTTTTAGCTTCCTCCGGGATGAAACGTGAGGACTATTTTGTAACAACAAAAGTCTGGAATACGGATCAAGGCTACGATAACACTTTGCGGGCTTTTGAGACTTCGTTGAAAAAATTGCAACTTGATCAGCTCGATCTGTATCTTGTCCACTGGCCAAAACAAGAGCCATTTTTTGATACATGGCGTGCTCTGGAGCGGCTTTATGACCAAGGCCTGATTCGCGCGATCGGTGTCAGCAATTTTGAAGCGCACCATTTAGAACGGCTGATGACGGAAGCAAACGTGCTGCCAGCAGTCGATCAAGTGGAGACGCATCCGCATTTCAGCAATCGCCTCCTACATCGCTATCTGGAAGAACTGCACATTGCTCATCAGGCATGGAGTCCACTTGGTCGTGGCCCGCTTTTGACAAGCGAACCGCTGCTTCAGGAAATCGGAGACAAATATGGCAAAACACCCGCTCAAGTGGTGCTTCGCTGGCATCTTCAAAATAATGTAGCAATCATTCCCAAGTCTGAAACACCTGAGCGGATCCGCGAGAATGCCTCGATCTATGATTTTGCGCTCACAGGTCAAGAGATTCGTGCAATCGATCGACTGAACCGGGGTGAACGTGTCAGCAATGCACCTGATGTGATTTACGTTCGGACAGAACCTGATTTTCAATGATTGTTATGTCTATCAAAAAGGCCTTTTCATATGACGAAAAGGCCTTTTTCGTATTTAAGAATACTTCTTTCTACCAGATTTTAGCGCTTTTATTTTATCCATACTGCCCGACTTTTGTAGAATCATTTTAATAAAAAAGCTATGCTTCCCTCTTAAGACAAGCACAGCCTTATTTTTAAAGAAATTGTCCTTTTTTCCAAGCACCTTCACCATTTAACAACCGCCGAAACGGATAAAGAATCTCAATAGGGGCCGTTCCTTCACAAAAACTGCGACCCGCTGCAACAGATATGCCGTAAGCCTTCCAGTCTTTAAAACCGGCTTCTTTCACTCGCGGCGCCACTTCATTTTGCAGCAATTGCCATGTTTCCACTTCTCTTAGGTAACCCAAATGATGTGCGGCTCTGATAATAAATGCCGCCTGCTCAAAATCCCAAGCGCGAATCGTGTCATTCATTTGAAAATCGGTTTCTTTCAAATCATAAATCGTACATGACTCTATTAGCTCTTCATAACTACGGAAATTTTGCTCCGAGATAGCCTCACAGTTGCCTGCCTGAAAAGCAGCAAAAGCCCCCTGAAAAGCTTTTGTTTGCCCATTTTCAAGCAGTCCGGTGATTTTCTCCATCGCACCTTCTCTGCTTGTAATCCCCCAATTTTGAATTAATATTTTGGAAAGCTTCTGCGGTTTAATACGCATCGCTAAAACAGCACTTGTTGGATCATAGATTTCAACATATAAGGCTCCTAATCCCAGATAAGGCACTAAATTGGAGACCACTTGATTCTCTTCGATAAATGTCATGATTTTATTTTTGCTGAACATATTCCCTTAACCCTCTTTCACATTCCGCCCTGTATAGTTTCTGTCCCCTTATTGTAGCTGATTTCTTATCAAGTGAAAAGTGAAAAAAACCGAAGTAAAAAGAATTCCCTTTACTTCGGTTAAAATCGATCTATTAATGTCTTTTTCACTTTAAAAAAAGTATTTAATCAGGACATTTTTGGTATCGTAACAGCCAATAACTACTCAACAGAACTAGGAAGCTTCCAATCATCATCCATCCAAAGACTGTTGTATCTCCCGTTTTTGGCAAAGCATCAGTTTCTGGCAACTTTGTTTTTCCCTGCTCCATATTCTGCGTCACTTGCCCCGTTGCTGCCGGAGTATTTTCGTTTACTTCCAACTGATTCTGTCCATTATCTGGTTGATTACCATCCTCAGACGGATCATTGTTGTCTGAATCAGCTCCACCATCATCAATCGGTGAATCTTCTTTTACTATATGCACGATAACCGTTACAGGATCCGCAGCATTACCTGATGCATCACTTGCATTCAACGTCACCGTATAATCCCCTTCTTCTTTAAAGTTGACCTGTTCTGTAAAATTACTAATAATTTCCGAACCATCATTCGTTGCTGCATGGATATCATCTAAAAAAGCAGCCTGATCAATTTTAGCACCAAGCGTATAGGTGATTTCTGGATCAGCTGTAATGACAGGTGGCTCCAAATCATGGATTAACGGTTGCTCGATCGACACAAGGAAATCGCCTTTAGCGGTTGACTCCATACCCACGTAGTAAACAGATGATTCATTCTGAACATTCGAGAATTCCCAAGATAAAACTGATTCTTCATAGGTATATGCGACCGGGTATGCATCAATCGGTGCTAGAACAGTTCCGTCAAAAGCAACCATTTGATTATCAATTGTAAAAGGTTGGGAAGGAATCACAGTACGTGGTTCATTTACGACGTATTGATCCTTTGCATTATAAGATACTAGTGATGGCAGGCTCCCTAATGGACTGATGTCGGTAACCTGATTCTCCGTCAATGAAACTTCTCTCAATTCCGACATACCGGCTAAAGGGTGGATATCGCTAATCTGATTATAATCAAGATACAGGTAATTCAGATGCGTTTGCTCAGTGAGTCCCGTGATATCTGTCAACTGGTTCCCTTCTGCCCAAAGTGAGTATAGTTGAGGTAATTCTTTCAGGGCATCCAAATTTGTTAACTGGTCGCTCTTCACTTGCAATGCACCTAATTGCGGTAAATTCTTTAAATTGGTTAAGTCTATATTTCCAATATAGCTTAAGTACAAATTGCTCAATAGCGGCAAATCTGCAGTTAAAAAGGCAGATAAATCTGTTACATCAGTGCCGTCCAATTTCAAATACCATAACTCTTGTAAATTCATTAAGGGTTGAATATCACTAATTGGGTTACTAGACAGGTCGCAAGTGTTAAGTTCGCGAAGGTTCTCCAGTCCTGTCAAATCATGAATTCCTTTATTTAAAAAATTAATATCTTGAATCATATCCAATTCTTCCTGGGAAACCATATCTGCAGTGCTGGTTTTTCCAAGTAACTTTCGCATTTCTTCTGCTAAATTATCATCTGGAAACCATTCATCTATTGCTTTTGCCGGTGTATCCTGAAGAGCTGACGTTTGTTCCGATGACGCCACTGTATCTGCCAATATTTCTGTAGGTCCTAAAAACATCACACAGCAAATCAAAGAAATCGTTAAAAGACTTTTTATTTTCAAATTAAAACTCCTCTACATAGAAATATATAAATATTATATACTGTCACTCTACCCAGATTAGTCTATCAATATAGCTAAAACACTCTTATATTTTCATCATATATGTTTTTTTTGTCATATTTCTCTTATAAACACCTATTCACGTTTAAAACGAGCAAACAAGTAAAAGAAAAGTCCAACTAAAGCAATCACACCATAAACAGCCAAACCAGCGTGCAGATTCAACCAGCTTGTCAATTCATCCGGCAAAAACGTCATCCCAAAATAAACAGTCGCAAAGACGGCTGCCGCGACTAAAAAGGCTGCGACTAGTAACACCAGCCAAACAACATTCTTGCGACCCAGTATGCTGATGAGAAACAAGCCTAAAATGATGGCACTCCCGACACCTAGCACCCAATGATAGTTCGTCAGCGAAACCATATCTCCATTTTTCATTTGCCGATAAAAATAGGTCATCACCAACACATATATTCCTGACAGAACAGCGACTATTTTTAATAAGATATTTTGAAAAGTCCTCATTCAAACCAACCATTGATTATATCGATCAAATCGTCATATGTCATGTTGGTTACAACAGCTACTAGCGCTAAACAGAAGACAAGCGCGGCTCCTATCCAACGAATCGGCTGAAAAGAGATACGCATACCCATTTTGCGTGCCCGCCGTGCTGAATAAATTGTGTAGCCTAAATACACGGCCGTTATTAGTAAAATCAAGTAAGTAACAATCTGCGGACTCATTTTCGTTCTCCTTTATAAAGCAGACAGCGGCCATTGCTGCCATACTGTCGTTTCTTTTTTATTGTTTAAAAGATCGTTAGCTGGAAACAACACATCTGATGCGTCCCCACCATAACAAAAGCTACGTCCGGCAATACAAGAAATACTATATGTCCGCCAATCTCCAAAATCTATTTGTTTAACAAGAGGGGCAATTTGCTCTTTCAGCATTTTCCAAGCCTCTTCTTCTGTGAAAAAGCCTAAATGACAGCAGCTGCGTACCAAAAAAGCCGCACGTTCGAAATCCCAAGCTGCAATCGTCGAACAGCATTTAAAATCGTCGGCTGTATATTTATAAGTAGACGCTTGTATTTCTACTAAATCTGCAAAGCTATCTTCATTTGCAGCCGGTATCGCCTTGGTGTTTCCTGCCTGGAAAGCAAGAAAGGCTTCCTGATATTCAGCCCGGTGTCCAGATGCCAGCAGCCATTCGATCATTTTCAAAGCTGATTCTTTGTCACTGATGCCCCAATCGTCTCTGATAATCGAAACAAAAATGGACTGTTTAACACGCATTTTCAGCACTAGACTTGTAGAATCGTTCATCTCAATAAGTAGGGCCCCCAAACCTAGATACGGTTGATTTTCTGGACACACTTTATTTTCTTCCAAAAATTTCAATCTTTTCTTTCGACCAAACATTTCCTTCATCCTTTCGATGTATGTTGTCCTATTTTGTGGCCACTCAAGGATAATAGGTGATATCTTTTTTATAATATCTGTTGGCAATACTAAAAACAAGCTTTTTCAAAAGAAAACTTCCTCTATCACACAAATTTCACATCCTGTTCACAAAAAGCAAAATATATGTTTTGTTTATATAAAGTAACAATATGCATTTATTTTCTCTATCTAAATTAATTTTAATCGTTCCATTATTAAAGTGTTTCCTCAAGAAAAACACCCTGTCATTATCTGCTTTTGCAAAAAGACCCTCATAAAATTCATTCTCAAAACATCAAAAAACCACATAATCAATCATGATTATGTGGTCTATTTTTCACTTCACGGTGACGTGCTTCCTTAAATAGATAGAAGTACTTTGCCTCTGCCTTCTTCTCTTCAAATTCAAGCCGGGGATCGTAGCCGAAACTTTTGTGCAGCAACACTTTTTGTTTATGCCAGTTTTCCTGCGTCACTTCAATCAAATCAAGCAGATAGCGGTCATATTCCTTATGCAGCTTTCCAATTTTCTTCTTTTTCTTACGGCCATGTCTGGCGCTTCGTGCTTCCACATGATCACCTCTTTAAACTTCGCGTCGGCCTTCAAGTGCCTTCGAGAGCGTTACTTCATCTGCATATTCCAGATCTCCACCTACTGGAAGCCCGTGCGCAATTCGTGTTACTTTAATGCCACTAGGTTTCACGAGACGAGAAATATACATGGCAGTTGCCTCACCTTCCACATTCGGATTCGTGGCGAGAATGACTTCTTCCACTTCCTCATTTTGAAGACGTTTAATAAGATCTGGAATATTGATATCTTCCGGTCCAATACCATCCATCGGTGAAATCGTTCCGTGCAATACATGATAGAGACCATGATAGTCGCGCATTTTTTCCATCGCAATCACATCTTTTGGCTCCTCTACGACACAAATAACCGATTGGTCACGGGATGTATCAGAGCAGATATAGCAAGGGTCCTTATCTGTAATATGTCCGCATACTGAACAAAAGCTTAAATTACGTTTGGCATCCACTAGCGCCTTGGCAAAATCAAGCACATCGTCTTCTTTCATGTCTAGCACATAAAATGCAAGCCTTGCAGCCGATTTGGGACCGATTCCCGGTAACTTCATAAAACTATCCATTAGTCGTGTAATCGGCTCTGGATAATGCATGCTTCATCGCTCACTTTCATTGAAGGAAAAAGCGCCTGTCCGCCGGAAAGCCCGTTCAGACAAACGCCCCTTCTGATTCCTATTTTAAATTACAGCCCTGGGATATTCATACCTTGTGTAAATCTACCCATTTTTTGAGCAGTCGTTTCGTCCACTTGTTTCAGCGCATCATTCATTGCAGCCAAAACAAGATCTTGCAACATTTCAATATCTTCCGGATCCACTACTTCTTCTTTGATTTCAACATCCAAGACTTCACGTTTCCCAGTGACCTTTATGCTGACCATACCGCCGCCAGCTGTTCCAACGAATTCAGATGCTTCGATTTCAGCCTGTGCTTTCGCCATATCCTTTTGCATTTTCTGCATTTGTTTCATCATACCTTGCATATTTCCCATTCCACGCATATTTAAAATCTCCTCTTCTATTTAAGATTATTTATTCCTTGATCTCAAGCAAGTCCTCGCCTACCAGCTTCATTGCTTCACTGACAAAAGTATCCTCTTGCTTCGGTGCCGATTTTGGTGTCCCGGCCTCATCATCACCCTCCGATTGCATGTCATGGCTTTGAAGGAAGCTTTCACGTACTTCCAACCACTGATTTTCCGGAATGCCGATAAATGTATAGTTGGTCTTGGTCAGTCGTGAGACACTGGCAGTGATCGTTTCGACAAAGTTTGGATTGTCCATTGCCATCTGGCAGTGAATCTCATGCTTAAATTTTAACACAAAAGTGTCCTCAGAGGCAGCCACAGGTTCTGCTTCATTGAGAAGTGCTGCCTGAGAAGCCATCAGCATCGATAGCAGTTCTCCCCAACAACCGCGAATCAGTTGTAAATCCTGCTTTTTCGCCGCGCCAAGTACATGATTGATCTTGCCGATCGGCGCTTTGAATTGTTTGCCATTGTTGATATTTGCTTTCTTACCGCGCGCTGGTTTGGATTCAGCTTGACTTGGGGCTACGCTGCCACTTGCCAGCTGCTTTTTAAGACTGGCGATTTCACCACGCAATTGATCGATCTCCTGCCTGAATGCACTCGTATCGACTGGTGCTGCCGCGTTTTCACTTGCTGGGACCGATGAGACACCGCCGCCAAGCTGTGTCATTTGGACAATTGCTACCTCAACATAGATACCCGGATGATTGGTAAACCTCATCTGTTGCTGCGTATCATTCAGGACCTTTACGCAGGCATAAATTTTACTGGTATCTGCCCGGCTCGCCAATTCCTTGAACGCATCATCCGCCAGCGCTCGCTCAAGCGTTTCCTCAAGATTAGGTGCTTTCTGGTAGAGTAAAACATCTCTGAAAAAGACAAGTAAATCTTCCACCAGTCGGATCGGGTCTTTCCCTTCTGAAAGAAGTGCCGATAATGTTTCCAGCGCCTTTGCAGCATCCTGCGTCATCACACTGTCTACCAGACTCGTCAACAAATTCTGTGCAACTGAACCGGTAATTTCGAGGGCATCCGCAATGGTCACTTCTTCCGAGCCGTAAGAAATCACCTGATCGAGCAGACTGAGCGCATCCCGCATCCCACCTTCTGCTGCACGAGCCACAATCATAAGTGCCTTTTCGTCATAGGCAATTTTCTCCGCATCTAGAATATAAGCCATTCGTCCAATGATGTCCTGCGTGGTGATCCGTTTAAAGTCAAAACGCTGCACACGCGAAATAATCGTTAGCGGCAACTTATGCGGTTCGGTCGTGGCCAAAATAAAAATCACATGCTTCGGCGGCTCTTCCAGCGTTTTGAGCAAGGCATTGAAAGCCCCCGTCGAAAGCATATGGACTTCATCGATAATGTAGACTTTATATTTAGCGACAGTCGGTGCATATTTGACTTTTTCCCGAATGTCCCGAATTTCTTCCACTCCATTATTGCTGGCAGCATCAATCTCAAGTACATCAGGAATGCTTCCGTCTGTGATCCCTTGGCAAATCTCACATTCATTGCAAGGTTCACCATTCGTACTATGTTCACAATTGATCGCCTTAGCAAAAATCTTCGCCGCACTCGTTTTCCCTGTCCCGCGAGGTCCGCTGAACAAATAGGCATGCGACGTTTTATTTTGAGTGATGGCGTTTTGAAGCGTCTTCGTCACATGGCTCTGCCCGACGACATCTTCAAAAGACTGCGGTCGAAAAACACGATATAATGCTTGATATGCCATCTGTCACGCTCCTCTAAACCTTAGTAGTTTTATTATAGCTTATCTGCCTGTATTTGATAAGAAGAAACTGTTGAAATTTGGAAAAAACACCCGCATAAAAATAAGCGCCAAGAAAAAGGATCCGTTCAATGCTCCTTCCATTTTTCCACACAACCAAAAGGCCAAGATACGCTCTTGGCCGATAGAAAATATATAAGTGCAACAACTATTTTTCCGATGGTGCTTCCACATTCTGCCCTGTTTTTTGTTTTTCTTTATTTTGGTTGATAACAGATAGTTCGATTGATTTCAGCAGATTTTTGACTTTTCTTTTACGGAAGAAGCCAAAAATAAAACCAACTAGCGCATTGTTTAATTTTTGCATGGTCGCTTCTGCAGTAATCGTCTCTGCATACTCTACTTCACAGCTATGCTCACTGTTAGGGGTGATCGTATAAGTCGTAGTGTGCGTATTGACGCGCCCTTTCGTTTGGAAACGATAGACTGAATTAGGGGTGATTTCCTCGATCGTCGTCGTTGTCAAAGCGCCGTTCGACATGGTTCGCTGATAAGAGTACCCCTGCAATTTGCGAAGTGTGAGTGTCTTACCTTTTACCTGTTTGATATCATAAAGTACGGATTGAACGATCACATCAAAACATTCTTTATCCGAAATATAGAGTTTTTGTTTTACTTTCATTTCTTGTCGTCCCCCTGATCTTGATCATTTTTGCCCTTTTTGATCTTGCGGTAGACAAAAATCCCACCAATGACTGCAATCGCAAGACCTGTAAACATCATTGGCATATTTGCCGCCCCGTCTTTTCCATAAATAGGGCTGAGCATAATGATAAATGATCCAATACATACAATAAAAAGTCCATTTGATATCTTCATTTTTATCCCACGCTTACTTGGAAGTAAAGAACTGCACCGATTTCAGTTGCTTTGATCGCTTCCTTCGCAACTTTGGCTGCCTTTTCTTCATCCTCAATATTTGTTTCAAAAGACAATTTCATGCCTTGTTCCGCAACTTTTTTAAACGTAATGCCATCTTGATCGTGCTTTTCCAATAAATCTGTAACGTAATCCCGTTTCATCGGGCAATTGACAATAATCAATGAAAAAACCTCCTCTTGTATATTTTAACTTTATCTATCATCTGTTGCAACGGATTTCTTATTGTATGAATGCGCAAGACAAGAAATAGGCTGACCGCACTCCCCATCCGGCCAGCCCTAAATGTTTATTCTTTCATTTCTTCTTCCGGTACACCCACGCGGTTTGCGGTAATGACAAACGGTACCCAGATTAAGAAGGCGACCACCATATTGATCAGCGAGATCACAGGCGCCATCCAATCACCACCCGTTGCAAGGAACGAATTGAGCAGCGGTGGCATTACCCACACTGTCGCGATTTTAACCGGTCCGACAATACCCCATACAGTAGCAAAGTAAGCAATCGTCACCATGACCATTGGCGCAATAATAAACGGAATCAGATAAATCGTATTCAACACAATCGGCAAACCGAACATGATCGGCTCATTGATATTAAAAATTCCCGGCCCAAGTGACAGTTTTGCAACTGTTCGTGCATCGGCACGCTTGGAAAACATCAAAAGTGCAATAATCAGTACAAGCGTACCGCCAGAGCCACCCATCCAGACATAGGCATCAAACGAACCGCGCACCCAGTCGAACGGTAAAGCAGTACCATCTTGCGCAGCCGAAATATTTTGTAGCTGAGCCGTACCCCACAAGGATTCAAGTACCGGCGCCAGCACATTGGGTCCGTGAATCCCAAAAAACCAAAGGATCTGCACAAGGAATGTAACCAAAAGAACAGCCCCGTACCCCTGTGACAGGGACAATAATGGTTCTTGGATTGTTTTCGAAATCCAAGTAATAACGTCCATATCAGTAACTTTAAAGAATACCCAGTCAATAATGGCACATACATATAAAGCGACAAGTGCTGGAATAATCGCAGCAAAAGCCTTACTTACAGCCGGCGGTACTGATTCTGGCATTTTAATGATAATATTTCTACGCATCAATTTTGCATAGATGATGGTTGAAATAAATCCAAAAATCATTGCTGTAAACAAACCGGTCCCGTTTACCTGACTTAAACTAATAAAACCCCAGATACCCGTAAATTCAGACGGCAAAGAACTTAGATCGAAATTCGCATTGGCTGCTGCAAGCGCACCTTCTACAGCATCACGTCCGATTGTCACTGCCAAGTTCATCACAAAAGCAGCAAGGGACACGAGTGCTCCAGCAAGCCTATCGACATCATATACCTTGGCTAGATTATACCCGAGCGAGACTGCAAACACGATCGATACAATCGCAAGTGAGCCATTATACACATATCCATTTACCCCAATGAGCGGTTCCATGGCGCTAACAAAGCCAGTCCAGCCCCAGTCAGTTGGAAAATCCCTAAAAAATGCATTTAATAAAACGGCAATTGAGCCAGCCATAGTAATTGGCATCGTAGAAATAAATGCATCCCGTAAAGCCACTAGATGTTTTTGCGAGCCTATCTTCGCTGCGATAGGCACAAAATATTTCTCTAAAAACGCTGTTAATCCGTTCATAATGAACCTCCCATTTTATCTCTTTCTTTTTTCATTATGTCTTCCATAAGATTGATGTACGTTTTCCCTTCTATGATTCGTAAAAACAAGTGTGGACGCCTTTTTCCGTGTATGTATACTTTCCCCCCTTTTCTGCTACTGATTGGAAAAACGGTTCCGTTTCTAATAGTAGCAATTATTGTGCCAAAGCTTTAAAACCCTTCCACTCTTTGGCAGGACAAGATTTAGAGCGCTTACACACTTTTAACACACAAAATGAAAACGCCATCATATTATTACACACTTCATCTTTGTGCTATAATTTACATGAAATAGAGGTGATTGAGAGATGGCACTAAAATCAGATATGCCAGAAGAAAGCCGAAATAGTAAAGTGATTGAGAAAAAAGACTTTACCATTATTTTGCCTGACCCGCCAAAATCCCCATCTTCTAAAAAACAAGAAAAAAAGCAGTCTAAATAAATTTTCAATAAGGTTCTTTGGATCAAGGAACCTTATTTTTTTATAATCATTAAAAACGTTCACATTTTAGACAAATTTAAAACCCTACCCGCAGAGCCACTTTCGCCTATCTGTTCACATTTTAGACACATATGCCCCTTTAAACGTATTGCATTAACACTTTACAACTTTCTATAATTAGAAAGTAGAAATACGCACTGGAGGGGGAAATATGTTTCATAATTTCAAAAAATTACTTACCATTCTAATCGTTTTGGTATTTATCGGACAAGGAATCGCTTCAGTAATACCCGTCAATGCAGAAAGCACAGAAAAAGATACCGATGCCTCACTAAGTTCTAGCCAAATTACATTAGAAGAGCAGACGACACTGACTGTTGTCAATCATCTTGATACATCCATTCAGTATATGCTGCCAGATGGATTATCTTTAGAAAACAATAAACAGGAAATCGAAGTAAAAGCAAATGAAACAAAATCATTCATACTCAAAGCTTCCACAACTGGTACATACACACTTGATATTCCGGGTACTCAGTCTCTTAAGCTGACTGTCACCGCGAATGAGTCTAAAAATCTAGTCACTGCCGACAGCCCGTCACTTCGAGCAAGTGGTTCTTATGGCGCCGGTTTAACTGTCAAATCGAAAATGTACACAACTGCAACAGGAAAATCAGTTACCTTCTATCCCTATACAGAAGATGATTCCCTTACTTATCAGGCAAGTATGTTTATGGAGGGCAACTTCAAAACATGGGGCCAGATGTTTCATCTAGATAATAAAGATAAAATTCAATTGACTGAACTCCCTACTGTTACAACTAGCGGAGGTCTTTCACCTAGCGACGTGACCCTCTACTATTCTGCAGATGGCACCAATTTTAGCGATACTCCGCCTAGTGATTTAGGCGAAGTCAAATGGATCAAGTATATCGTCACACAGCCAGAAGCACTTGATACTACTCGGCAACAGGTTACTGTCAACATCCCAGCTAAAAGTATTCCATCTGATCAACTGACAGACAGTGATTTTGGTACAGCTAATAGCCACCAGACATCCGGTGTCTACTTTGCCACAGGACGTGATAACAGCCGCTACTCCGAAACAACAATGTCTTCTTGTCCTAGTGTGAATTTCGAAAATCCAACTTTCCATGGCTATTTTTACCAAGAACTAACCACTGAACATGGCAGAAATGGACTATCAATCGACCCAGCTTCCCCGCCTGTTTCAGGGATAAAAGTTCAACTACTTGATAAAAACAACAATATCATCGATGAAACAGTCTCAGATGAAAATGGACTTTATGAGTTTACTAAAATTTCTCGTACGGATGCTACTAAAGTAATTTATACCGATCCCAAAATGAGCTATTACACGAATTATGTCTATCGAGCTAGTGACCCGGAAACAAGTGATCCTGATGATTATGCGTGGTACAGCTTTGAGGGCAATTCAATGACTTTCTCGAATATCAGCTTTATTTACAACACCCTTTATAGCAATCCACTGCGCAAAGTCGAACAAACACTTTCAGCCAAAACGCAGGATATTTACTATGTAATTGGAGACCCGATCCCGAATATCCGCACTGGTGTTACTGAACTTTATGACAATTATGAAGGCGATATTCGTCAATTTCGTGTTTACAATACCAATGATTCTTACACTTTCCGTTACGATGCTTCAAAAGTAAAATGGGATACTCCAGGGAAATATCCTGTTACACTGACACTTTCAAATATGAACTATGCCTTTGGTTATGCTTATACAGACGAAATGCGAGCCACTTCTAGGATCGACACTACGATTTATGTTTATGTCTCTCAAACAAAACCCCCTGTCATTCAGGCATCAGATCGCGAGGTTTACACGGATGAGAGTTTCGACCCGTTGGAAAATGTGACGGCAACGGATCCAGATGATGGTAGCGATTTGACGGATCAGATCGTTGTGACGGATAATCAGGTGGATATGACGAAGCCTGGAGTCTATCCGGTTACTTACCAAGTGACTGACAAAGACGGAGACTCCGCTGAAAAAACCGTCCAAATTACTGTACGTGATCTCAGTATCCAAGCAGAGAACCAAACCATCATGCAGGGAGATACTTTTGATCCGATGAAAAATGTGACGGCAACGGACAGCATCGAGGGGGACTTAACCGATAAAGTGACCCAAACGAACAATGTCAATTCAGCAATTCCCGGTATCTACCAAGTCATTTATAGTGTTCAAAATTCAGATGGTCACCGTGCAGAAAAGACGGTGCAAGTAACTGTTCTTAACCGCGAAAAACCAGTTATACAGGCAGATGACCAAGTGATCTACTGCGGAGATCACTTCGACCCAATGAGTCATGTGACTGCCTATGATAGTGTGACACAAGAAGATTTGACGAATAAAGTAGTGGTCATACGGAATGATGTTCTTCCTGATACACCTGGCATTTATGCCGTCACTTATCAAGTTGAAAATGATCTAGGAGAAACAACTGAAAAAACCATTCATGTGACTGTTCGTGACTTGACAATCGCAGCTTTCGATCAGACCTTGCAAGTCGGTGATTCTTTTGATCCTATGAAAGGTGTGACCGCAACAGATACAGTACAAGGTGACGTTACTTCTTCCATCAAAGTCACTGCCAACGACGTTAATACTGAAAAGCCTGATATTTACCATGTCACTTACCAAGCTTCAAATGACGATCATCATCAAACTAGCAAAACGATTACAGTTCGAGTGCTGGCTGATGCAAGCAAAAATACACCTCCAGTCATCAATGCCTCAGATCTGACACTTGCGCTTAACAGCAGCTACAACCCTTATGCACATGCAACTGCGTATGATAAGGAAGATGGCGATCTGACTAGTAAACTTCAGGTAGTCGGCAATAATGTCGATACATCAAAAGCTGGCATCTATGAGACAACCTATACAGTAACAGACTCTGCAGGCGCCACAGCAACCAAAACCATCCATGTCACTGTGCTGGCTGAGGGCATTATGCCAAACACCCCATCGCCTCAAGACCCAATCAGCAGCCCATTTGCGAAACAGGCTTTGCTACTGCCAAAAACAGGTGATACACAAAACGGCTGGTACATTCTTTCTGGACTGATCGTACTCGGCGCGGGAACACTTCTCATTAGAAAAAAACGCAAACATTCCTAAAAAACAGGTAGGAGACTGATAATCAGTTTGCCTACCTGTTTTCTTAGGGGCAAAATATTTGATAATTTTTCACTCTTTGATACATCATATAGGCGGATGCTCTGACAGGACTCGACAAGAGTGAGATCAGCATCAGCAAGTTCCTTGAAGTGTTCGCGATCGATTTTATCGACTACTTCGGGATTTGAGACAAAAGGCAGCACATTTATGAAAAATGTGCTGCCTTTGCAAATTCACGATAGATCTGTGATTGAAAAAATCAACATCTTGTTTTTTTCATCGACTTTCGTGGTTACTTTTTTATTCAATTTATCTTTAAAAAGTTGGGTGATATTAACGAAATCATCATCCGTGCTGCGATCACTTTTTTTCAATCCCTGGAAGAAAGTCGGCTTGATGCGGACGATATAATCATCTGTTGCTGTGTCGTTCGGGTCATATCGGTAGATTTCATTGCCGTCAATATCATGGAAAGAATAGGATGCATAAATATCATTGCCCGTACTATAAGAATCCACTTCCGTCACATAAGCATTCCCGCCGCCGCTATAATCCAAAAAACCGCTGTATGCTTTGTTCGTGGACGGTTCATTGAGCTCGTATTGTCCGTAAGCAATCCGGAAAAGATACTCAATATTGTAATAGCTGTTTACACGGAAATATAAATCTTTGTCGTCGCCTTTTTTATCTACACCTACATCTGTGATTGCAATTGGAAACACCTCATAAAGCTTTCCGTCCACTTCATAGGCAAGCTGATAATCATCTAAGATCTCCTGCTGCTGAAATAGGCCGAAGAGTGTCCCCAAAATCAAGCCGAGTATAAGCAGTAAAATGACAATTGATAATGTAATGATCGTACTTTTCTTCTTTAAAAATTGCATATTCTTCATCCTTTGATTCATTACTCTGACGTTTGCTTCTTCATTTTACCAGTTTTTGCATGTAAGAGGTACCTTTTTCATCAATTATCACAAAGCTGTAAAAAAAGACTGCAGTTTAAGGAAAAATCCCTCCACCACAGTCTTGTTTGATTTAAAATTAACGCCGTGCACCTCACATCGACATATAACCACCTGCGTTACGCTGATCGTTAGCTCAGATCAGGCGACCTCGCGGCACATGGAAGACACTGCTTAATGCTGCTTCCTTCCGGACCTGACATGGTTCACAGGCTTTCATTGCGCAAGACCCAATCGTCAACACCACGTGTCAACGGCTGACCAAACAGTGACATGCCTCAAATGAGGAATTCAACCCCGCTAGAGCGGATTGCGGGTTACAGGGCGCCGCTATCTCCCCGTCTAGCACGGCAAAGTTGCTACCAATAATCATGAATGAGCTGGCAATTCAGTATGTTTCTGCCAAATTGAGCTCAAATATTAGTGTACCTTTTTCAGCCAAAAAGTGCAAGGAAAACCTTGGAAATTTTAAGATAAATACATGCTGACTCCTGCAGCGATAATCGTACCGACAACACAAATGCCTACTAAGATAAGGGCGATCCAAACGATTTTTTTATTCATGATCTCCTACTCCCTTCATGTTTTTATTTCTATTCCCGCTTTGGAACTCTGCGAAAACTTTTCCGATGCTTTATTTTACCAATCGGCTCTGCCATTCTGCAAGTTTATGGTAGGTGGCAGTCATCTGAGCAGTACTTTCTTTGAAAATTTCGTGCAGTTCATGATATATCTCGACATTAACGGAGTCAGGCTGAAAAACTTTGGCAATGACGGGCAGGCCGGGAAGGCGGGGCTCATCGATCAAGTTAAGTGCCTGCATAGCTAAAATAACGGCACCCAGGCTAGAACCTTCGATCGTATGGGGCACGCGGACTTCCCTGTCAAAAATATCAGCCAAAAGTTGGCACCAGAAATCATGGGCAGAAATGCCGCCGGAGACATAGATGATGTCCTCTTCTTCGGAGATGCTTTCATAGATACTAGCCAGATTAAGTGCAATGCCTTCCAGTACCGCTCGAATGAGATGGGCTTCCTTATGGTTGACAGACAGGCCGATAAACCCACCTCGCAAATTGGTATCCCAATGCGGGGCACGCTCGCCTAAGAGGTATGGATGGAACAACAAACCGGCAGAACCGGCGGGAACTGATTCCGCGCGTTTGATAAACCTACCGAAATCCCCTGTCGCACGTTCTGCCACTGTCCCGAACTGCTGCAATGCCCATTCGACGATTTTGCCTCCACCGTTCACCGCACCGCCTGTAATGAACATATCTTTTGTGACGCTGTAGCAAAAGGTTCGCTCGCTCTGATCGGTCGCATAATGCGTGCGGATCTTGCGGACAGCACCACTAGTTCCAACGGTCACGGTAACATCATGCGGACGGATCGCTTGAATGCCTAAATTGGCAAGGGCTCCATCGCTCGCTCCGATGATAAAGGGTGTCTCTGGCCGGATACCCAGTCGCTCTGCCCATTTTGGTGCCAAGTTTTTCAGAATCATTGTTTCCGGCACTACTTTTGGCAGCATGTTTGGGGTGACGCCTGCTAGTTCAAGCGCAAACGGCTCCCATTTGTGGGCTTCCAAATTGTACAGACCAGAGCCGGATGCCAGGGACTCGTCGATCAGCCAATCACCAAATAGTCTGTAGATCAGAAAAGACTTGATACCGCCTATTCTGGCCGCTTTCGCCATCAAATCCGGGCAGTCTTCCTGCAGCCAGCACAGCTTGGCGAATGGGCTCATCGGATGGAGAGGTGTGCCTGTTTTTTCATAGAGGGGGTACAAATTAAATTTCTGTTTCAATCTAACAAGCGTTTTGTCACTGCGCTGATCTGCCCACGTCAAGCATGCGGTGAGCGGATTATGCTTATCATCCAGAAGAATCAGACTATGCATCGCTGCGCTGAATGACACGGCCTCAAGTTGCTCAGGGTCGATCTCTCTCAGCACTGTTTGGATGGCCACTACTACCGCTTGTAAAATCTCTTCTGGGTCCTGTTCGGCCTTGCCGGATTCATCGGTCTGCAGCGTATAACTAACCGCATGACGCGCCCTCATTTCTCCGCTTTGACGGAACAAAACGGCTTTCACGCTTGATGTTCCAATATCTACCCCCATTAGATAGCCCATTTCCCCACACCTTTCTTATTTCCATTTTTATTATACGTGAAAAATCATGTTAGACAAAGTGCGCCAACTTTAATGAATATTCTATTAATTATTTGTTCACAACACATTATATATCTTGCTCTTACACTTACATAATTCAGCTTAAAAATGGATATTTTATCATGTTATTATCTTTAAATATGCCCTTTGATATAATTAAAAAAACTATAAAGAGAAAGAACAGTTTTATGACTAAAAACATCTAGAAAGAAGGAGAATGATGAGGAAATTTGAAACAGGAAATAGGCCCGTTACAACCATAACACCTACACGAGTTTCACCATATGATTTACCTACATACTTTAACAATTCATACAAGCCAAAATATATCGGAAAATTTTAGGATGTGCTGAAATGAAAACAATCTATAAAGTATTGATTTGCATCGTGTTAATCGTTGGCTGCATTTACGGCTACCATCTGTACGGGAATATCAGGCCAAACATGTCATCTCAGAATATATGTACAAACAAGGGACCCCTGATAGTGATATCCAATCGGAGTATTTTTATAAAATATCAAAATGGGCTGGATGCTAGAGATTAAATCAAAAGATGATCCAGACTTTGTTTATGAATATATTTATGTAAGAAAAGACAAAAGAATTATTTTTAGTGTTTCTAAGGATGACATTTTCGATGATGAACTAACAAAAGATGCAAAATATAAAAAGACTGGATTAATATCAGAGGACTTTCTCATCTATACAATAACACAGATAAAAAAACTTTTACTCGTTTTCTTACCTGTGTTATTTTTATGTCTTGAAAAGAATTAACCATCTTATTATTATAACTTTATCGGCCGGTCCAGCTCATAAAGATGGCGGTAGCGCGACTCACTGCTCATTAATTCTGCATGTGAGCCTTCCATCAGGCTATGCCCCTCTTCAAGAAACAGTACGCGATCCATTTTTTCGGCGCCAACTAAGTGATGCGTCACCCAGATAAGCGACTTGTCTGCTAATGTTTCAAAAATGGTCGCCAACAAGTCACGTTCTGTGATTGGGTCTAGTCCTACTGTTGGTTCATCCAAAATGACAATCGGCGTATTTTGCAGTAAAATACGGGCCAGCGCAATCCTTTGACGTTCTCCGCCAGAAAAGCGGGCGCCCATCTCAGTCATCGGTGTTTTATAACCCTGTGGCATACTCATGATAAAGTCATGCATCTTGACTTTTTTCGCCGCTTCGTAAACTTCTTCATCTGTGGCGTCTTCATTGCCCATCCGAATATTGTTCAAAACAGTTGTACTGAAAAGATGTGCCTTTTGATTGAGCATGGCCGTGATTTCTGCCATCTGCGGGCGCAGCTCAGCTACTGGAACGCCATTCATCGTAATACTTCCTCCTGTCGGCACCAGCGCTCCTTGCACGAGTTTTAAAAATGTTGACTTTCCTGTGCCGCTTCGACCAATGATCGCTACTTTCTCGCCTTGTTTCAATTGAAAATCAAATTGATCTAGTACTTTACGCGAATCAGTGGCATAG
The DNA here is from genome assembly GCF_913566895.1 of Listeria ilorinensis. Taxonomy (GTDB): domain Bacteria; phylum Bacillota; class Bacilli; order Lactobacillales; family Listeriaceae; genus Listeria; species Listeria ilorinensis. Next base: position 155,822 of record NZ_CAJYCN010000001.1, read on the forward strand.
CTGAAGGTCAATTTTTCTGCTTGCAAAGTAACTGCATTCGTTTCAATCCGCTCTTTTTGATCCATTTCATGTTCGAAATCCGGTAAATCTGTATCTTCAATTTTGTCCAAACGCGTGAGTGAATCTTCATATAACGATTTGTCGCTGATCGCACTAGAAACAGGAATAAAGGCTTCTGCAAGTGACATGATCGCTAGTGTAAAGGCTGCGATCAGTGTACCGGAAAAGGCCCCACTATTTGCCTCACCTGAACTCCAGTAGACCATGGCGATCACCATTACACCTGCTACAAGCTGACTGATAAAGTCCCGCCAGTTCACAAAATGAAACTGCTTCGTCTCCACTTTCAAAAGAGCCTTCTCATCCGCCTCATAGCCGTCGATAAACGCTTTTTCACGTCCGCTGAACATCCAGTCACTCAAACCGAAAACTGCATCTGTAAACTGTTGATAGAGCCCATTACGCCCCTGCTTCAAGTATGCATTTTTCCCGCGCGCATATAGCAACGAGACAAGTGGGAAAACAAACACTAGCAGCCCTAGTAAAATAACGAACAGACCAGCAATCGGCAGTGAAAAAACGCCCAGTGCAATAATCACACCTAAATAAAGCATCAGACTGACAATCGCAGGCAACATCGTAGTTAGATAGAAATTTTGAATATGTTCAATGTCATCCGCAAGCAACCCCAGAATATCACCTGTCCGGTAACGCGATTTAAGGAGCAGTGATTGCGGTTCAAGAATTCGGTACAAGCGTACGCGCATCCTCTCTAAAATCCGTAAAACAAGCGAATGACTAGCTAACCGCTCAACATAGCGAGATACAGAACGCATGATTCCGAAAGCCCGTACGCCTACTGTTGCCACATACACAGCCATAATTGATTCTGGCATAAGCGAGCTTTTAGAAATCAGGTGCCCGGAAGTGAACATCAGCGCTGCCCCGGCCGAGAAAGTCAGCACGCCGAGCAGAACAACGATGATAAACAAGCGCAGATTTTGCTTGATATAAGGTCCGATCCAGCTGTTTTTCAGCATTATATCTCCTCCAATTGCGCTTTGATAAGTTCATAATAAAAGCCTTTTTTCGCTAAAAGTTCGGTATGCGTCCCTGTCTCCACAATGGCGCCATGATCCAGCACGATAATCCTGTCCATCTCAAGCATCCAGTGGAGTCGGTGCGTTGCAAAAAATACCAGCCGATTTTCAAACAAGTCAAGCATTGGCTGCTTCAACTCATATTCCGTTTCAATATCCAAATGGGCAGTCGGTTCATCCATCAAAACGACAGGTCGATCGGATAAAAAGGCCCGCGCCAGTGCGATCCGCTGTTCCTGACCGCCACTCAAAGACCGACCAGCTTCCCCAATCATCGTTTCAAAACCGTCCGGCATCTCCGAAAGAAACGCCGTCAATCCAGCTGATTCGGCCGCCTGCACAGCTTCTTCTCGACTTGCTTCTGGATGATAGAAACGAATATTGCCCAGCACTGTATCATGAAACAGATAAGGATGCTGCGGAATATAGGTCACTTGTTCCTGCCAAGAGCGATCTGTAAGAACAGCCTCTTTGCCGTCAAAACGAAATTCACCCGACTCTGGCGCCAAAAAGCCACTGAGTACATCGATCATCGTGGATTTCCCGGAACCAGTTGCCCCGATGATTCCAATTTTTTCATAGCCTGATACATGGAAGTCTACCTCTGCAAGCGATGAGCCACCAGCATCTTCATGTGTAACTGTAATCCCTTCAATTTGAAAACTTGTCGACGCTGTATAGCGCGAGACTGGTAAAGTCGCCTGCCCTTTTTTCATGGCTTTTCCGCGTTTGATGATTGCCTGAATCGTTCGACCAGCGTCCTGCCCATCAAGAGTAGCATGATAATCTGAACCTAGCTCACGGACAGGCAGAAAATACTCCGGCGCCAAAATAAGCACTGCCAGAGCAATCGGCAGACTCATCAAGCCATCAATCAATCCCAGTCCTAAGAACAATGCCACAATCGCAATCGACAACATGGTGAAAAAGTCAAGTGCGAAAGAAGACAGGAATGCCACACGCAGTGTCCGCATCGTCGCTTTCCGGTAGCGAGAACTTGTTGCGGCAATCTTCCGCTCATGCCCATGACTGAGTCCCAAATATTTCAGCGTCTCCAGCCCTTTCAATGAGTCGACAAAGTGATTTGACAAAATCCGGTATGATTCAAACTGTGTGTCCGCTTGTTTCTTCGCAGCTAACCCCAGCAGAATCAGAAAAATAATTAAAATTGGAAACGTGACTGCCAAGATAACAGCAGAAGTGACGTCCTGCGTGACCACATAAATCCAGATCATTACGGGAATAACCATCATATTGATGAACTTAGGGATGAATAACTCCAAATAACGCCGGAAATCCTGCACACCTTCCATCACCATCGTCACGACTTTTCCAGTTCCCTCCGCACGCGTAAACCGCGGACCGAGAATAAATAAATTTTCTAGCAGTTCTTCCCGCATTGTCCGCCCGATTTGAGCTGCATAACGATAGACGATCTGCTTTTTCCATACGTTTAGAAAATGACGCACCAAATAGGCCGCCGCGAAGAGGCCTATTTGTGAAATAACAGCTGAAAACGGCGCCTCATGAAAAAGAGCCGTGATCGCATCTGCCAAAAAACGCGCCATTGCAATAATTGCTGCCCCCTGAATAACTGTGAGGACAGCAAGAATCGCCAGTATCTGTTTGATTTTCGGATACTTAAATAGATCTTTTCCCATTAATACGTCATTTTCTCCTTACTAGAAACACGCTTCCGGAAAACATAATAACTCCAGATCTGATAACCTAGCACAAATGGCAGTAAGGTCACAGCCACTATGGTCATTACACTTAATGAATATTGCCCTGAAGCAGCGTTTTGAATAGTCAAATCAAAGCTGGAACTGATCGAGCTGATCATGACACGTGGGAACAAGCCGATAAAAATCGTTGCCACGGTGAAAACAATTCCTAGTCCACCGAATGTAAAGGCAAGTCCGTCACGATCCTTCCACAAGAAGAGCGCGGAAAGCAGATACATGATCACTACAAGCCCAATCGTAAGCGGCACAAGTACCGGACGAGCTTGGAAAATATCTGTGTTAAAATACGCTAACACTACATAAACAAGCAGAACAGGAACAGTGATAAACCAGACACGTTTAGCCATCCGGCGCGCGCGATCTTGAATATCATCTTCTGTCCGCAGTGTGATAAACATTAAGCCATGTAGCAAACAAATCATTGTAATTGTCAAACCACCCCATACGGAGAACAGTGAAATGTAATCAAAGAAACCTGCATACATATCCATTTCACCGTTGATCGGCATACCTTTGATCAAACTTGAGAACAATACACCTAGTAAAAACGGCGGCAGGATGCTTCCAAAGAAAATCACCCAGTCCCAAACCTTTCGCCATGTAGCCGAGTCTTTTTGACCGCGAAATTCAAAAGAAACGCCCCGGCCGATCAGTGCCAGTAGAAAAACAACAAGCGGAATATAATAACCGCTGAACATTGTCGCATACCAGTTTGGGAAAGCAGCAAAGATAGCGCCCCCAGCTGTCAGAAGCCAAACTTCATTGGCATCCCAGAATGGTCCGATCGTATTGACTAGTACACGCCGTTCCAAATCATTGCGCGCCATAAAACGTGTCGACATCCCGACCCCAAAATCAAAGCCTTCTAGGAAGAAGAAGCCGATAAACAGGACAGCTATTAATAAAAACCATAACTCATTCAGTGACAACTTCTTCGCCCCCTTTGTCAAATGGATCTACAGACACATTCTCTTCTTTTTTCTCTCCATATGGTCCTTTTTTGATTTCTCGAATAAACAAGTAAATCAAAATAATAGCTAAAATGGAGTAGATTGTTGAAAAGGCGATAATCGAGAATAAAATATTACCGGCTGAAACATTCGGCGAGACGGCATCTGCAGTCGTCATATATCCAAATACGACCCATGGCTGGCGGCCAATTTCTGTCATAATCCAGCCCATCGAGTTGGCAATGAATGGGAATAGGATCATTGGTACCATGATTTTCAGATACCAAGTCGCATGTTCCAAACGTTTGCGCCAAGCAAGTACGATCCCAATCAAAGCCGTCATGATCATGATCATTCCTGCTCCTACCATGATCCGGAAGCTCCAGAAGGAAGTTCTTACAGGTGGGATATAATCTCCTGGCCCGTACTGTTCTTCATATTGAGCCTGCAGCTCATTCATCCCTTCTACAGAACCGTGGAAGGTCGAATAGGATAAGAAGCTGAGCGCATATGGAATTTCGACCGACCAGGTGTTTTTCTTATTTTCCGGATCGATTCCGGCAATCATCGTCCATGGAGCCGGATCAGCTGTCGTATCCCATATGCCCTCTGTTGCAGCCATTTTCATCGGTTGCGTTTTTACCAGATATTGCGCTTGCGAGTGTCCACTAAACGCCGTACCAAAGCCGCCGATGATCGCCATAACCATCGCAATCTGGAAGGACCGCTTGAAAAATTGAACATCTTGTTTTTTGATCATCTTATACGCACTGACACCGGCAATAAAGAATGCCCCCGTGGCAAATGCGCCAAAAATAACGTGCGGAAACTCGACGAGCAGCTGACCATTTGTGATCAGTGCCCAAAAATCATTCATTTCAGCGCGGCCATTTTTAAATTCAAAGCCGACTGGATGCTGCATAAATGAGTTGGCTGCAAGAATCCAGAAACTAGAAAGAATCGTCCCGATCGCTACCAGCCAAATGCAGGCCAAATGCAACTTTTTGCTGAGACGGTCCCACCCAAAGATCCATAGACCGATAAATGTGGATTCCATAAAGAATGCAAGTAGTGCTTCGATTGCTAGTGGCGCACCAAATACGTCCCCTACAAATCGCGAATAATCCGACCAGTTCATCCCGAATTGGAATTCCTGGATGATCCCGGTTACAACCCCAACAGCAAAGTTAATTAGGAACAAGTGTCCCCAAAATTTTGCCATACGTTTGTAAACTTCTTTTTTCTTCACGACATAGAGCGTCTCCATCAGCGCAACCATAAATACTAAACCAATCGACAGCGGCACGAATAGAAAATGAAAAATCGTGGTTGATGCAAATTGAAATCTGGCTAGAAATAACTTATCCAACCATTTCCCCTCCTTTTTTGCGTTTTTTCAGGAAATATTTTCCCATTTTACTTTTCTCTCTGACAAAGTTTGTGAAAAAACTAATTCAACCCTTTAATGAGTTGTTCTATATTTCACAATGATGGCTAAAGCTATGTATGATTCTTCACTCACTAAGTTAGAGAAAGTTTTAGATTGTAATAAGTACCATATACAAATCATTTTATCCTATTTCTCAAGAAAATTATTTAGTTCTTTTGTTGCTATTTTTACATATTCCGCGACAAAAAGATTTATCCTTTATAAATCACAGGCGTTGCAACAGCTTTACTTTTGTGTTCCTATTCACAATAACACTCAAAAAAGAAGAATAAAATTGAATTAAGCCCAAAGGCCTATTCTTTTTGAGCTGTTTTTCGCTGTTTTCTAAGCTCACGGAAGAAATTGGTTAGCATTTGTCCAGTTTCTTCTACCAATATTCCTTTTTCCACTTTACACGTATGATTAAACCGTTCGTCTTGAAGAAGATTCATTAACGTCCCAGCTGTTCCGGCCTTAGGATCCGAGGCTCCATAATAAACTTTTTCGATTCGTGAAAGAAGAATCGCTCCGCTACACATTGGACAAGGTTCAAGCGTTACGTAAAGTTCGGCGCCGCTTAGCCGCCATGACTCAGCATGTTTACAAGCATCTTGAATCGCTAAAATTTCAGCATGCGTAATTGCATTCTGTGTGGTTTCGCGCAAATTATGACCGCGACCAATGATTTCGCCATCCTTTACGACAATGGCGCCAATCGGTACCTCTCCAATCGCCTGCGCTTTCTTAGCTTCATCCATAGCTATCCGCATGTAATCAGCTGGCTCCATGTATGCACCTCATTTCTGTAAAAGCATTCATGTTTATTGTAGCACAGCCCGACAGCAACCTTAGACTAATCTGCTCAAGCTAAAATCCACCTTGAATCTTTTTCGTTTGCTTTTCAATTTTATTTGTATTACCATGTATTAGTAGCTGGTAATAAAACGAAATAGTCTCAATATACAACCTATTCAAAAAGGAGATTTGATAATGATGTTTTCAGAAAATTTGATCGCGCCTGAAAAATACAATATTACAGATGAAATTATGCGCTTTGCTTCCGACAAAACAGCGCTCATTTGGCGGAATGAGCATGGTGAGGAGCGCACCTGGTCCTATAATGAACTGCTTGAAGAAGCTGCTAAATTTGCCAATCTTGTCCAGCAGGCAGGTGTGCAAAAGGGCGACCATGTAATTGTCATGACGCCTCGACTGTTGGAAACCTATGCGATTTATATGGGGTTATGGCAAGCTGGCGCCATTATTATCCCTGCTTCCGAGTTATTGAAAGCGCACGATCTAGCCTATCGAATCGAACATGCGGGCGTCAAAGCGATTGTTACTTATGACGGTATGACAGCTGAATTCGATAAAATTGCCTCGATGCCGACTGTCCAAGCAAAAATTCTGCTTGGTGGACAAAAGGACGGTTGGGAATCCTATGAAGAAAAAATGGCTGTGATGCCGACTACTTTCACAAATGTTGAGACATCCAGCACTGATCCTTGTTTACTAGCCTTCACAAGCGGAACAACAGGTAATCCCAAGGGAGTCGTTCATGTCCATGGTTGGGGCTATGCGCATATTCGGATCGCTGCTGAACGTTGGCTGGATATTCATGAGGATGATCTCGTTTGGGCGACTGCCGGTCCAGGATGGCAGAAGTGGGTTTGGTCCCCATTCCTCTCAGTCCTTGGAAAAGGTGCTACAGGTTTTATTTTTGGCGGCCGCTTTAGCCCACAAAACCAGCTGCATCTCTTGCAGAATGAAAAAATCAATGTGCTCTGCTGTACACCAACAGAATACCGACTGATGGCGAAAGTTTCTGGTTTAGACAGTTATGATTTAAGCTCGCTTCGAAGTGCCGTTTCGGCGGGTGAACCGCTCAATCGTGAAGTCATTGCCGTCTTCCAAGAGCATTTCGGCTTGAAAGTCCGTGATGGCTACGGGCAAACGGAAAGCACTCTCCTGATCGGCACACTGGTCGACACAGAAATTCGTCCGGGTTCTATGGGCAAACCAATCATGCCAGAATATATGGCGATTATTGATGAGTTGGGTCAGCCGGTTCCAACTGGCGCGATTGGCGACATTGCCATCAAGAAAGATTTCCCCGCCCTGTTCGAGACCTACTATAAAGAACCGGAGCGCCTTGAAAAAGCAATCCGCGGAGATTATTTCGTAACAGGTGACCGAGCAACAGCAGATGCTGAGAATTATTACTGGTTCCAAGGCAGAAACGATGACATTATTATCAGCTCTGGCTATACAATTGGCCCATTTGAAGTAGAGGACGCGTTGACCCATCATCCAGCGGTCAAAGAAGTAGCTGTTGTCGCAAGTCCGCATGAGATTCGCGGCACTGTCGTAAAAGCCTTTATCGTTTTAAAAGAAGGCTACAGCGGCTCTGATGATTTGATTAAAGAACTGCAGACCTTCACGAAAGAAAGGACTGCGCCTTACAAATATCCGCGCCGCATCGAATTTGTCAGCGAACTTCCTAAGACAGACTCTGGCAAAGTCCGCCGTGTCGCCTTGCGTGAAGCCGAATTTGCTGCCGTTCGCAGCAACTAACCTTATAAAGCTCCCCTTCTAACTGATTCTCATGTCATTATGAGTCAATTAAAACGGGAGCTTTTTATGATACAGATATTTCCCGGGTAATAAATATTTCCGACTACGGAAATATCTGACGTACTTTCTGCCTCCAAGACTGATCATCCATTGATACTGCCTGTCAATATCTATGGTCCATCTGTCCTTGCGTCATGCTACTTGTGTTTCTGGATATCTAATCGCCCCATTCCAAATGATTCTCAAGAGTTTATAACTAATTATCTTTTCAACAAAAAGCTGTAACACCATGTGATCCCTTCTTATTGTTGATCTGCTTCTTTCTTCCATGATTTAAAAAAGCAATAAAGAAACACCAAACTTTTACGAGTTTGGTGTTTCTTTTTAGATATCAAATTCCTCATCTTGAAAACCATACTTATCTGTCCTCACACTGGGCATGGCCAGAAAAACGATCACAATAATACTTCCTACCCACGGAATTAAGCCTAGCCACATAAAGTGTCCACTTTTACCAGTATCGTGCAGTCGGCGTACAGAGGAACTGAGCACAGGTACGAGTGCTGCTAGTGCAAACAGAGAATAAATCCCTATAACTACAAGCGAACTAGTAGCCATTGAGCCTACCCAAGCCAAAGCTTCTGCTTCCGTTCCTGTATAGGGAACAGTTAGCAAACTTGAAAACAAGATGGTAAAAAAGATGATCATCAAAACGCCCATAATTATCATATTTACCAACATACTGAGCCAATATTCCGACCGGGATGCCCGACCATGGAAATTCGCATAATTTTTCCAGAAAAGCTTATAAGCTCGAAAAATATTCATTAAAAATCTCTCCTTGTAGTGTATAATTTTATAGCTTCTTTGAGAGGCCTTCAATGTTTGCCTAAAAGCTTCACCTGATCATCACACTTGGTTGTTATTTCAGTTCAATTCCTGCACACGAAAAGTCTTACGCCACGTTTTCGCCATGATGAAACAACATACTGCAAATGCCCCAAGGTCTGCTAGCGGAAAGGCATACCAGACACCCTCCAAGCCGAAAAAGTTCGGCAAAATCAAAAGTAGTGGCACGAGACAAATGATTTGCCGCATCAGCGAAATAATAAAGGAGATACGCGCCCTTCCAAGTGCTTGATAAAGCCCACCACAGACGATCTGAAAACCAATCGTTGGAGCCGAAAGTAAAATCAGACGTACCGCATCTGTTCCTTCTGCAATCATTTCTGGTTCATTAGAGAATATTCGAACGAGCTGCGAAGGGAAAATTTCGACCACTCCCCAAGCAATGATCGACATTACCGTCGCCACCACCATGGACAGCTTGACCGCTTTCATCACACGCTCATATTGTTTAGAACCATAATTGAAACCGACGATCGGCTGCATGCCTTGCGTGACACCATTGATGGGCATGACCATAAATGAAGCGATCCGATTCGCCACGCCGTAAACTGCAATCGCCAGCGTACCTCCGTAAATCTGCAGCATCCAGTTGACCACGATTGTCACGATACTCCCTGCCGACATCATAATGAAAGACGGAAATCCAATCGCCATGATTTGCAAACTGAGTTTTGTATCAAAACAAAACTTGAAGCCTTGTAAGGAAAGCGAACTCTTGCCGGACAGAAAATAAACCAGCAGCCAGATCGCACCAACCGCTTGCGCAATCACAGTTGCCAGCGCTGATCCGCGTACTCCCATCCCAAAGCCCATGATGAAAACCGGGTTTAAAATCATATTGATGACCGCTGAAATGACCATCGTCAACATCGCTGTTTTGGCATTTCCTTCCGAACGGACAATATTATTCATCGCCATCGCAAAAGTCTGGAAGATCGCCGCAACTAAAATCAGCGATAAGAAGTCTTTTGTCATTTGATGGATTTCTTCTGGCGCACCGAACATCGTGATTAGCGGGTCCAAAAAAATAAATGTGGCAACCGCAATGACCACACTGGAGATCAGAACTAGCCAAATCACCTGATGATAAACCTTATTAGCATGTTCATTATCACCCGAGCCAAGCGATCGTGAAATAATCGAAGCGCCCCCGATTCCGAACATGGCTGCCATCGCCATTAAAATCATTTGTACGGGAAAAGCAATCGACAGGGCTGCAACCCCGTTAGAGCCTACTCCATATGAAACAAAAATCGTGTCGACAATATTGTACATGCCCATGACAAACATCCCGATAAAAGCCGGAATGGAAAGTCGTGCCATAAGAGAAGCAATACCGTCTTCCCCCAAACGTTTACTCTGTTCTTTCATTTAGATACCCTCTTTCTATAACCTCTAGTGAATTAGCTTTCATTTTATCAAGCAAACGAAGCAATTCGTTCTTTTCTTGTTCTGACAAGCCGGCTGTGACACATTCACTCCATTTTGTCGTGATTTCTTCAATCAATTCCTGCAACTCCCAGCCTTTTTCTGTGACAAAAATACGGTGGACTCGCTTATCAGATGGGTCTGACTCCCGGCAGATCAAATCAAGTTCTTCCAATCGATTCATATGGCGCGTGACATTAGCTTTATCCGTCATAAATCGTTTGGCCAGTGTCTCCTGTGTCAAGCCATCATGCCGGTAGAGTGTATACAGATAGCGCAACTGCCCCTTATTTAGCCCCGTATCTTTCAACCGTTCATTTTTAAATACCCACTCCGCCCGGTGGATGATCGAAATGTCCTTTGTCATTTGTTCATGCCGTTCGCTCACTTTTTCTCCCCCTATACATGAAAAAAGCACTCCGGTAGGCCCCAGAGTGTCATTCTACTTTTTAATCTTATCAAAAAATAGTTGACTACGCAACCATTTTCTTATTTGACTTCATCTTCGCAATTTGTGAAAATAAACCTATCAGTAGAAAGGACGAACGTGTGATGGATATAAAAGATCTCAAGCAGAAATACCCGGAAATCCGATTTTCAAAAACACCGATCAAGCAAGAGCAAGGTGAGCTTGTTTTTTTTGAAGCCCCTTTTTACTTTGCTATTCCTGAAAAGCAGCTGACTGAAGCTGAAAAATCGCTGCTCATGCTCCTTTTTAAAGAAGCTGCACCCGAAAGCAAAAGTAAGGCTGGTAAAATCTGGTATCAGCTGCTTTTTACGGCAGAAGATGTAACGATTAAAGATAGCTCCGCTCAATACCGCTTCATTCAGTATTACTTGCCCAAAGCAGCACCCAGTAAAACGGTTTTTCAAGATTGGAAAAAGGCATTGCTGGGCTTCTTTCATTCAGACACTGAATTGATCCAGCTTTCTCCGCAATATGGTGTACTGGTCGAACCTGTTTCCGATTCGCTTTTAGGCGATGAGGAGCTCGAGGCGGTTGCCAACACACTTGAAACTGATTTTTACTTCCCCGTCCGCTTTTTTATGGGATTATTTTATCAACGATCTGTGAAAATGCGCCGCTTTTTCAGCGAAGAACGTCGTTTTTTCGATTTTCAATCCGCTAAACCGGTACAGACGGTCGCTTCTGGAATGATTCATGATCTAGCTGAGCATTGGCGCGAAAACCCGCTAGCTGAGCTTGTTTCCCAGTCGTTCCAAAATGATGACACTTTGCTTGATCTTATTGAGGCACTATTCCTTCATCAGGGCAATATCAGCATGACGGCGAAGGAGCTGTTTATGCATCGTAATACGGTTCAGTACCGGCTCGACAAGTATTATGAACAGACCAACCTTTCGCTCAAAACTGCCGATGGATTGTTGATGGCTTATTTGAGCCTTAAAGGTCGGCAGTAACCACCATTCGTCTCACATAAAACGCCATCCTGTATGAAATAGGATGGCGTTTTTTAGATGCACATTTTAATGCGCAATCAATTTCAATATATCTGTTGGATGTTCCAATACATGTTCTGCTTGTTCAAAACCATCTGTCGAGCCTGCTCCCCAAAGTGCCAATCCAAAATCTGCACCGGCAGCATGAGCGCAGGCCATATCATAGCGGGAATCCCCAATGTAAATGACTTCTTCTGGCGACCGTCCTAATACTTCGAGACTTTTAAGCAGTGGTGCGGGATGAGGCTTATGTTCATCTGTATCACTAGCGCAAACAATCGCATCGAAGTGATGGTCGATCTCAAATGGATAGAAACCATTTACCATCTCATCTGCGTTTTTCGAAGTCACAACTCCACTCTCTGGAATAGCTGCCAAAATTTCATGAATGCCTTCAAAAACTTCTACTTCTTCAATCATTGCCGCTTCTCGTGCCAGCCATTTTTCCAGAATAATCTCTTCATCTAAAATATCCAGCTGCTCAACCGCTGCTTTGCCTGTAATACCTAAAACAAAACGCAATTCGTCCAGCTCATAGTCAAGCCCTTCTTCTGCTAGTACCGATTGCAGGGAGTGTAAAACCGCATTTTCCGTGTTTAAAAGTGTTCCATCTACATCAAAAATAATCGCTTTATACATCTTTTATCTGCCTCCTTGGTTTACTTTGCAAATAGATGATCGTGATGCGCGCTGAATGTGTGCTTTGAATGCGCGTCTCGCTCTGACTCAAACTGATATGCTGAAAAATCACCATTTAGCCCATCTGCCAGCGATTTAATCATTTCATAAGGTCCATCTATCTCAAAATGGACGTTGCCGCAGCTGAAAGTCAAGTTTGGACGTCGTTTTTTCAGTGACATTTCGATATGATGAATCTTTTGAAGCGGGTAGGTGTGTCTGTTGCTTAAGCCATGCTCAAAAACAAGATAATCACGCTCGATATAGCATATGCCAAATTGATACTCTACACCGAGCTCCGTCAAAATTTTGCACGTTCCTTCGATTTTCATTGTTTCAGCCCCTTTCATCACTCTCTATCTATGTTGTAAATGATGAAACGGGTTTCAGGTCAAGTCTTTTGTGAAAATTTTTTTAAACCGTTGTACGAATGATTAAAGAATGATCGATTCGCTTCTTTTGGACCTTACCACTTTTAAAAATTTGAAAAGCGGTCCTGCCGAGTTCCTTCAAATGTTGATCGAGCGTTGACAGACCCAGTACTACACCTATCGGCAAATTCTCCTGTCCAAGTACAGCCACATCTTGAGGCACTCTAAGTCCATGATCAGCCGCATATTGAATAATGCCAGCACCTGTTTCGTCACCAGTCGCATAGATGGCATCCGGTCGAAAACTTGTTTCCGCAAAGAAATAATCAGCCGCATCATAGCCATCTCGAACGGAATAACAATCAAGCAATAGATTGTCACGCGGTTCCTCACCAAAAACAGCTCGATAGGCTTTGATTTTTGCAGAAGTACTCGGACTGATTCCAGCATCCCTTCCGGCCGTGAATGCCACCCGTCTGTAGCCCTGATCATAGAGATACTGGAACCCAGCTCGGTAAGCTTCTTCTCGGTCGAGATATGCACATGACAAACCTTCTCGTTCTGTATATTCGCTGACAACGATCGACCCATAAGCAGTATAGGGTTCAATAATTTCGAGCGGATTGGCCCTCGAAACGATGATCAAGCCATCGACCTGCTTTGTTTTTAACATCATCAAGTACTTTTCTTCCGTTTCCGGATCATAATTTGTCGGAAATAATGTCACAGAATATTTTTGCTTAAAAGCAGCCTCCAACACGCCACTTGTTACTTTATCAAACCATGGATGGTCATTATACGGCAAGATGACCCCGACAGTTTCTGTTTTGCCGCGCGCCAGATTGGTCGCACTGCGGTTTGGTATGTAATCCAGTTCTTTGATCACTTCTTGGACGCGGACTCGCTTCTCTGCAGCCACATAAGGATGATCGTTCAAGACGCGTGAGACGGTCGTCACAGAGACACCGGCCAATTTAGCAATTTCACGGATATTCGGCATTTAGACCTCACTTCTTTCGCTCTACTAAAAACGGGCAGGATACAAAATCACCCTGCCCATTTGTTTTTATTTATCAAGCCAGCTCAAGTAGCTCTTCCGCTATTTCAGACTTTTTTTCAACGCGGATGGAGACTAATCTGGCGTTTTTAATTTCCAGTACGGTAAATTTCAATGATTCGTATTCGACTTCGACCTGGCTCCCTTCATCCGGAATATCGCCAAGCAGTGTCAAAACAAATCCTGCAATCGTATCGACTCCTTTTGCTGGAATCTCCACATCAAGCATTTCACAAAAATCATCAATCGACAATTTGCCATCCATGATATAAAGATTATCATTGATTTTTGTAAATTCATTGGTAATTTCATCGTATTCATCATCAATATCACCTACGATTTCTTCGAGCAGATCCTCGATCGTAATGATTCCAGCTACGCCACCATATTCATCCATCAATATCGCAATCTGGTTACGCGTTCTCCGCATATTTTTCAAAAGATCATCGATAAAAATCGTTTCAGGGGCAAAATAAGCTTCTTTAACGAGTGATTTAACGTCGACATTTTCAAAACCCACTTTTCGCGCTTCTGCGAAATAATCTTTCATGTGCAGAATACCATAAACCGAATCTGCATCATTCAGGTAAACCGGAATCCGTGAATAATTCTCACTCAATAAGAGATCACACAGCGACTTAGAATCCATATCACCATCGATCATAAAGGCATCTGTCCGCGGAACCATTGCTTCACGGGCATACTTATTATCAAGCTCAAAAACGCCTCGCAGCATGCTCAGTTCCTCTGCTTCCAAAACACCGTCCTTTGTGCCGGCTTCCATCATTTTTTGCATTTCTTCCCTCGTCATTTTTTCCTCACTATCGCCTTTATCCATACGTGTTAGCTTGACCAGAATGTTCGTCGAAAAAGATAATAATTTGACAAACGGGCGTAAAACATAGCCCACCACGATGATCGGACGAACCGAAAAACGAGCGATCGCTTCCGATTTCTGAAGTGCGATCCGTTTTGGATAAAGTTCACCGAATACCAGCGTAATGTAAGATAAAACAATCGTTACCAAAATAATCGACAACTCTTTAGCAAAACCGCTGCCGCCAAGATAGACCTCTAATCGGGTCGCAATACTTGTTGCGGCCGAAGCACTGGAGAAGAACCCAGCTAATGTAATACACACCTGGATCGTCGCCAAAAAATTACTTGGGTCATCGATCAGTTTTGTCAAAAGAATGGCTTTTTTGTCGCCTTCTTCCGCCTGATTGCGAATGCGGTTTTTATTCAGTGAAACGAGCGCCATCTCAGCTGATGCAAAGAAAGCATTGAGTAAAGTAAGTACGAGGATAAGAATCAGTTGTACGATAATCTGCTGACTCTCGGGGTCAGGGCTCATAAAAGCGTCCACTCCTTGTTTTTCAAAAATTTTGACTGAGATTGTCTCAGTTAATCAAATTTTATCATGGCTTGCAAGCGGTAGCAAGGTAAAGTACTTTTTTGCACAAGAAAGCCCAGCCTGTTTGGTTCTCAAGATAAGCTGGGCTACTAGAGGCTTCTAGCTTACAATTCGGCGAACACGACGGCGGCATCTGCAGTCAGCATGGTAAATGGTACTTGCAATGCCAAAGGCTCCCGATTGATCGCGACGATCTGGGCATCCGACTGCCGATAATCAATCAGATTGCAAAATGGGCTGACTTGAAAACTCGTCCCAACGATCACGAGCAAATCGGCCGCACTGACTGCAGCAAGCGATGCCTCAATGACACGCTGATCGATCGCTTCCCCGTAAAGGACGACTGCCGGACGAATAATGCCACCACAATTTTCATGCCGATCAGATTGCAAGTAAACATCACTTGGAATATTTTGACCGCATTTCTGGCAATAGCAATCGTATAAGCTTCCATGAAAGTTGACCACCTGCTTAGAACCGGCTTTTTCATGCAATCCATCAATATTTTGAGTAATGATGGTCACTGTTTTATCTGTTAGCTGCTCGATTTCTGCCATTTTTTGATGGATCACGTTTGGCATGGCATCTGGATAGTACAGATTATTTTTGACAAATTCATAGAACATATCGGGCTCACGTTTCAGGCACTGCTCGCTTAAAAGATATTCGGGCTGCCTAACGCCTGAATAAAGCCCGCCTTTGGATCGATAGTCTGGAATTCCTGATGGTACCGAGACACCCGCGCCAGTTAGAAAAACAATTTTTCGTGCAGCCTGGATCGCCTTTTCAAAAGTAGTTGTATTGGCACTCATGCTCTCTCACTCCTTTGCAGCCTGTTCATTTTTATGCGGTCGGTCTTTCCAGTTCCACCATTTGGCCAGTTCGCTTGTTGTGTCACCCGTTTCAGCTGCATGAACAGCACAGCGATAGGTATAGAGGACGCAAGGATCAAGCCGTTCGCCTGCTTGCCGGCAGGAACGTTCATAAAGCATCATCGGGTTTTGCCCAGCTAGCTCTTGCGGGGTATGGATATCGATTTTTCCAAGCATGACGGCCATTTTCTTGCCAATTGACGGCAGATCTGTTAGTTTTTGCTTCAAATTTTATCCACTCCTTTTGGATGCATGCAGTCGGCGATTGAAAAAGGCCGAGATCAGCACATTGATCAAAATAAAGCCAGCGACAACGAAGAATACATCATTGTAACCAAATTGTGCGGCAACCGTTGATCCGACCATAGGACCGACTACATTCCCAATATATTGGAATGATTGGTTGTAGCCAAAAATCCGCCCGGAAACGTCCCGTGGTGTATTTTTCGTAAGCAGCGATTGTACTGCCGGGAAAAGCGCCCCATCCGTCACACCGAGCAGGAAGCGCAGAATCGCCAACTGCCAAGGACTCTCCACAAAAGCCATGGGTATTTGCAGAACCATGGAGCCAACTAAAGCCCAAAGTAAAATCCTCTCTGTTCCAATCTTATCGCCCCATCTACCAAGGCGCGGTGCGGTTAGCAGAGCTGCAATTCCTGGGACCGAAGAAATCACACCGCTGATAAATGCAATATTTTGAGCATTCCCAGCTAAGTCACGTACATATAAGGTCAGAATTGGATTTACCGCATTACTAGAAATTTGGATAATCATCGTTGTGAAAAATAGTGCGAAAATCAGCCAAGGATTTTGGAGTTTATGCAGCACTTCTTTAGCCGAAAGCATATCGGCTTTTTCCACAGGTGTAAACTTTTCCTTTACAAAAAGAAGCGTCAACAGGAAACTTCCTGCAATTAAAATCCCGGTAATGAAAAAAACCGGTCGAACACCAAATGTATCTGACAAGAAACCGCCAATAAGTGGTCCAATCAAAACACCTGATACCCCGGCAGTGGAAAGTAAGCCGAGCGCCTGTCCGCTTCGATGCCGCGGTACTTGAGTAGCAATCAGCGCATTGGCTGTAGAGATATAACCAGAAAACACGCCCATCAATAGACGTAGGCCAACAAACTGATACACATTGGTCACGAGACCCATCAGAATCATCGCAACTGACATACCAAGCGCCGCTCGAAGCAACATGATTCGCCGTCCCTTACGATCGGCCAGGCTTCCCCAAATCGGAGACATAATCGCTGAAACTAAAAAAGTTGAACTAAGAGCGATCCCTGACCATAAGCTGACTTGATCTGGATTATGAACACCTAGTTCTTCAATATAAAGTGGTAAAAATGGCATGATCAGATTAAGCCCAGTCCCTGTCAAGAAACAACCAATCCAAACGATATAAAGATTCTTTTTCCAATCTTGCATACGTCCACCAGATTTCTATACTTTTATCTTTATTATTCCACAAAACAGATAAAAGATAAACCTGCTTACAGACAAAGAAAAAGCGACAAGCTAAATAGATCAAGCCCGTCGCTATCATAAAAATGATTTTTAGAAGTGATTATCTTTTGTCATTGTTTCACGTGAAACATTCCAAAACTTCAAGAGGCACCCAGCCAGCTTGGCCATCTTCAGTCACACACCATACCCATCCATTCAATTCACGATTGCTTTCCAGCTTGTCTCCTGGCTCAACATTTAGCTCTCTAGCTGAATAGTCTTCGGTTACTGTTCCACTTTTACTCCCTGCCTCAGCATGAACAATCTGTTTGGGTACCCACCCCTCTTTTCCCGTTGTTTTCACTCTGCAAAATAGCCAATTAGGGTACTCGGTATCTTCACGGCCGATCCAAATGGCTTCATTTTTATTCACGAATAGTGGATCCGGATAATTGCTCTTGTGTGCTTTTCTCACAATAAAATGTCGATTCAATTCGATCCTCTCCTTTTAACTCTTTGCCGCCTCCCAATCCGCTAAGAAACGTTCAATCCCGCTGTCTGTCAGTGGATGCTTCAACATTTGTTCAAAGACTTTGTACGGGACAGTAGCAATGTCAGCTCCTGCCTTCGCGCATTCGATCACATGAATAGGATGTCTTACGCTAGCCGAAATGATTTCTGTCGGAATATCATGGATAGCAAATATCTCGGCAATATCGCGAATCAACTCTAAACCGTCTGTTCCGATATCGTCTAGCCTTCCTAAAAATGGTGAAACATATGTGGCACCCGCTCGTGCTGCAAGCAGTGCCTGTGCTGCTGAAAATACCAGCGTAACGTTCGTTTTGATGCCTTCCTTATTCAATGTGTTAACTGCGGCCATTCCTTCACCTGTCATCGGGATTTTCACGACCATGTTTGGGTGCATCTTAGCAATTTCGCGGCCTTCTTCAATCATTTCTTCTGCATTCAAACTGACAACCTCTCCACTAATGGGTCCGTCTACAATCGCTGTAATTTCTTGGATGACTTCTTTAAAATCCCGGCCTTCTTTCGCAACTAGAGATGGATTCGTCGTTACGCCTGCAATAAATCCCATTCTGCTTGCTTTTTTGATTTCTTCAACATTCGCCGTATCAATGAAAAACTTCATGATTCATCCTCCTTCGATTTTTGCATTAGAAAACGATTTCACAGACATTATAACGCAAACAGACTGCAATTTCTTTTTAGAAAGCTCAAAAAAGCCGACCTGCTATCAGCAGATCGGCTTGTATGACTTATAAACGATGTTTGTCTAAAATCAAAAGTGGTTTTGGACGGTTACGAACAATATCTTCTTTGATCAGCTTCATGATCGTATGAGCCACATATTCCCGAGATGTATTTGTATAGCGTGCTAATACTTCCTGTGTAATTTCTTTTGGCAGCAAAATACCATTGTCAGCATATGTTCCGAGAGATTGCGCACATTTCAGAAGTGCTTTACGGATACGTTCTTCTTTTTTCAGAAAGCTGAGTTGTGTAAAACACTGCGTCTCACGAAGTTCTTCTGATAGGCAGCGAATCATAAAGAAGTTATTTTCATCCCACTCATCCAAAATTGAGAAAAGGAAGTTACTATCAACTGCCATGACTTCCCCACGACCGAGACTCTGCAAACTTACGCCCGGTTCCCAGCAATCGTAGTACATGAAGTAAAGACCAAAACTGTCACCTTTTTGAAGGAAGCGGATAATACAATCTTTCTCATCTTCTTCCCCTTCATTCGCTCGTTTGACAGTCATCCCATAAATACCATTCAAGATAAAATAGATTTTTTCACTTTCTAGATTTGTGTTCTCCAACACTGTGCCTTTTTTTGTACTGATAATTGAACAGTAGTCTTTATAATTCGGATGTTCGAAGCATTGTTCCATTAACTTGTTGACTGTGAGATTAGTTTCTAGTTCTTTTAAAAAAAGCATAATGTCTCCTTTGTTGTTCTGTTTGTGATTTTATACGCATTATAACATATTTTAATTTTTATACTTTCCCTGCCACTCTTTATTTAAATTTACAAAAAAAAGCAAAAAAAGTCGTTTTAGCTACTAAAATTTACAAATCTACCCCGATAATTACCCCATAGATACAAAAATAGCCCTAATTATGAACATTTATCAAATTTTTTTAAATCTATAAATAAGTACTTATTAATTTGATAAAAATACCGCGTAAACCATCGAAAAGCGCGATATAATTGGTATAAGGAATTCTGTCTGTTCATATAGTGTTCATATTAAATCGCTATCATATCCTCAGAACAAGGAAAGAATAAAAGACATGACTCAAAAAAAGACTCCAATTATGGATGAAAACAACTTTTTCAGCTGATTTTATCGGTCAAACCTGATAGTTGGATCACATTTCCGCATTGATCACAAGTATTCTCAAAACAATTACAGGGCTGTTCATTCCTTTATTTGTCAAGAATATGACCAACGACTTTACATTCTCAAACTTAAAGAGAATGATGATCACTTTGATTGTTGGCGTTATTTTACAGGCTGTCTCAAATAGTATCTCGCTTTACCTACTTTATTACCTGAGCTTTGCAGCGGCAGGAAGTTTACTTTTTTCTATTTTAGGGCTTTTTTAGGAACCAGATGCTGGTGAAATCATCGTCGGGAATCGGTAGCGTCTCCCAATGGCTGAGCCTTTTTACGAGTTCTGCTGCTGAATGAAGCGACTGCTCGTCTGCCGAGCAAATCGTTCAGCAAGCCATGGAAATAGGATGGAAGACAGAACGACTTTTGACACAAGTCATTGAAAATAGGACTATTACAGGGCGTAGTATGCATCAGAAATTAGTCAATAGTCACCATTATACGTATCATTTGCTGCACTACAGTTGCAATAGAGATTATTCCCCGGGAAATACAGAAGCCTGAAAAATGAATCAGCTATTAATCGTGGATGATGATCCGTATTTCCTTGAGTTTGTAGAAGCAGTATTAAAAGAGGCTTTTTTACGTTGGTGTAAGTATGGCAGAAGCAGAGAAAATCGCATCTTTGAACATTTCCACAAAGTAAATCGACCGAAAAAAGCAAAGCCCAGCCACAGTGGGGTAGTCTTTCTCTCGTAAAGCGTCTTATCAATTGACAATTTTTATGAAGACATATGAAAAAAGCTCACGACCTAATTGTCATGAGCCTTTTGGAAGCAGTTATTTTTATTCAGCGGGTACTTCGATACGTTCGATCCCGCCCATATAGCCTTGTAAAGCTTTCGGAATCCGAACCGAGCCATCTCCGTCTTGATAGTTTTCAAGAATTGCAGCTACTGTACGACCGATAGCAAGGCCTGATCCATTCAATGTATGAACATATTCTGGTTTCGCACCGGGTTCGCGGCGGAAGCGAATGTTAGCACGTCTAGCTTGAAAGGCTTCAAAATTACTGCATGATGAAATTTCACGATAAGTACCGTAACTTGGAATCCAAACTTCCAAATCGTATTTTTTCGCTGCTGTGAAGCCCAGATCTGCTGTGCACATGCTAAGCACTCGATATGGAAGCTCTAATGCTTGCAGTACCGCTTCTGCATTGCCCGTCAAATTTTCAAGTGCCGCATAGGAGTCTTCCGGTTTAACGAATTGAACAAGTTCTACTTTGTTAAACTGATGCTGGCGGATAAGACCTCGTGTGTCACGTCCGGCAGAACCGGCTTCTGAACGGAAGCAGGCGCTAAATGCCGTATATTTACGCGGCAGATCCTCCACTTTCAGGATTTCATCACGATGATAATTGGTTACAGGTACCTCCGCAGTCGGGATTAGGAAGTAGTCTTCTTTTTCAACAAGAAACGCATCTTCTTCAAATTTTGGTAGCTGACCTGTTCCTGTCATGCTCGCCCGATTGACCATATATGGCGGCAACATTTCTTCATAACCATGCTCAGTTGAATGCAAATCCATCATGAAATTGAGCAATGCACGTTCTAACCGCGCACCTAATTTTTTATAAAAGACAAAACGACTGCCTGTTACTTTTCCGGCATTTTCGAAATCGAGGATATCCAGATCAACACCTAGATCCCAGTGCGGCTTGGGTTCAAAATCAAAGGTGCGGACCTCTCCCCATTTACGGATTTCTACATTATCGTCTTCTGACTCACCGACTGGTGTCGATTCATGCGGAATATTTGGGATGGACATTAGAATGCGATCCAGTTTCTCGTCAATCTCTTTTAGTTCCAAATCAAGTGTTTTGATACGGTCTCCCACAACACGCATCTCTTCGATTTTTGCATCCGCGTTTTCTTTATTGCGTTTTAATGCGGCGATTTCTTGAGAAACTTCATTGCGCTGACTTTTCAGCCCTTCTGTTTCAAGAATCAGTGTCCGGCGGCGCTTATCCAGCTCACCAAATTTCTCAAATTCTCCTAAGTCCTCTCCGCGATGTGCCAGCTTCTCTTTTACTTCATCAAAGTGGTTGCGTAGTAATTTTACGTCTAACATCTCTTTTCCTCCTCATATCAGCTTTTCTTCCATTTTTCTATCGGTATAAGGAAAATAAAAAACTCCCCTCCCCTTATACTCGACGTATAGAAGGGACGGAAGTTAACCGCGTTGCCACCCTAGTTGAGATCATGCGAGACGATCTCCAGCTTCATTAAGATTTAACGGTTCACACCGGGATGATTTACTGATCCAAAAGGACGTTCCACCACCCACTCCAAGACGGATTCACAAAGCTTCTACACAGGCTTGCACCTACCGCCTGCTCTCTATGTGAAGAAAACTCTGCTACTATTTCTTGTCAACGTTTTAGATTGTTTGATTACTTGTATTCTAACGTATATCAGACTGTTTGGCAACCTCAAGATATTCCCTTCTCTCTTGCTTTTTTAGCTCTCACATACTACTTTATAGATATAGCATCTGTAAGATTATTTTCATACTTTTTATAAATAGTATTTTATTGGGCAGGAGGGCTGCTATGCTGTTACTCATTGATCATCACGATTCTTTCACTTACAATCTGTATCAATACTTCTTAACACTTGGTGAAAATTGTGAGATCGTTACACCAGAAAATTTAATTACGCTTCGCTCTTTAGAAGACTACTCAGGTGTCGTTCTATCACCTGGGCCGGGAAGCCCGGCTGATGCACATGAAACATTGGCTTTTTTGGAAAAACATGCGACGAAGCTACCAATATTAGGGATTTGCTTGGGTCACCAACTGATTGCCTATTTTTTTGGCGCCAATGTCTTGCATGGATATTCTCCAGTTCATGGTAAAAATAGTTCGATTTCAGTAAATACTTCTAGTCTACTCTTTCAACAATTGCCGGCTGAATTTTCCGTTACTCGCTACCATTCGCTGATTGTTTCACGTGAAACTTTACCGAACTGCTTGACAGTCACCGCTGAAACTACGGCTGATCAAGTAATAATGGGACTTGAGCATACCGAGCTGCCGATTGTAAGTGTGCAGTTTCATCCAGAAGCCGTCTTAAGTGAACATGGACACGCATTGCTGGCGAATTTTATTTCCTGCACGCGAAGAGGCCAGGAGGTACCTCCAATATGAGTCGTTTACGGTTTGATTTTGAAGGAAAAACCAAGATTTTTACGGCTCCGAAAACTGTTTTGACAACGACTAATGTGGCGGATATTCCTGAAATAATGGCACAGATTGAGCAGTTCCGGGCAGAGGGCTACTATATTGCTGGCTATTTGAGTTATGAGGCGGCGCCAGCATTTCATTCTGAGATGGTGGTCCATTCGGCAAAACGGGCATTGCCAATTGCTTGGTTTGGCGTCTATCGGGGATTTTCAGAGGCGGCGCCACCGGTTGAAGATTTGGCTTGGCCGCTCGACTTGAGACTGGATATGGCTGAAAGTGATTACCAGCTGAAAATCGAGCAGATTAAACGGAAAATCAAAGATGGTGTGACTTACCAGACGAATTATACGATACGTGCCACAGGAGCACTTGACATGACGGCAGACTTAGAGGAGGATGCCTTGGCTCGGCTTTATGAGCGTTTGCGCCAGACAGGTCAGGTCGACTATGCAGCGCACTTGGATTTAGATAGATGGCAAATCTTGTCCGCCTCACCGGAATTATTTTTTAAGGTGCAGGATGGACAGATCGTAACGCGTCCAATGAAAGGTACCGCGCGACGAGGGAGCAATCAGGAAGAAGACCAAAAGCAGCGGGATTTTTTGGCGAATGATGAGAAAAATCATTCGGAAAATATTATGATCGTTGACTTGCTACGGAATGATTTAGGGCGGATTGCTAAAACTGGCAGTGTGAAAGTGCCTAAACTTTGTACGATCGAGGGCTATCCGACTGTTTGGCAAATGACTTCCACCATCACGGCTGACTTGTTGCCTGAAATAGATCTATCAACCATTTTCCAAGCTCTTTTCCCGTGCGGATCGATTACTGGAGCGCCAAAAATCAGTACGATGCAAGTAATTGCGGAACTTGAAACAGCGCCGCGAGAAGTTTATTGCGGGACAATTGGCTATATTACGCCAGATAATGACATGATGTTCAGCGTCCCTATTCGGACACTTATTTATGAGGCGGATAATCAACAGGTAGGTTACGGGGTTGGTGGCGGTATTGTTTGGGATTCTGACCCGGCAGCTGAATGGCAAGAAGTCCATGCTAAAATGGCTGTTTTAAAACAAGCATTTCCACCGTTTGGGTTGATTGAAAGTATGCGCCTTGAAGGTGGGAAAATCATAAGGCTCGAAAAGCATCTGGATCGGCTTAAAAAGAGTGCCAAAGAACTTGCTTTTGCATTCGATAACCGCAAAATCGAAAGTAAGTGGCGCCAGATAGCTGCGTCTCATCCTAAAGGTATCTATAAACTGCGCAGCGTTCTGTATGCGAATGGACACTTGCAAGTAACAGTGGAACCCATTGCGGCGCAGGTGGCAGGATGGGACTTTCAACTGGCTGACCGTGCGATCGATTTTCACCCACTGCTTGCACATAAAATAACAGAACGGAATGCCTATGAAAGATGCCGGAAAACAGGCAGCATAGAGACCTTACTTTGGAATAAAAAACATGAATTAACTGAGTTTATCAACGGGAATTTGGTGATTGAAAAAAATAATCAGAAAATGACACCCCCGCTCTCTGCTGGAATCCTTGGCGGAATTTTCCGTGACTCGCTTCTTCAAGCTGGCGAAGTTCATGAGCAAACTCTTTCAATAGCTGATTTACACTCAGCTGACAGGGTTTGGTGCACAAATAGTGTCCGAGGTTGGATACAGATGAAATGGCGAAAATAAATTATTTCCCATTTCACGCCAATATTTTACTTGTGTAGAATGCTGGGAGTCTCATTATTGATTAAGATGAAAGAAAAAAATCATAATGAGGTTGACTCACATGGAAATTACTTATGAATTTTTAAAGGTCGTTGGGACGACTTTAAAAGAGAGACGAATGAGAAAATGTTACACTGTACTACAGCTATCGGAAATCTCCGGAGTCACTGCTTCTTACATCAGCCAGATTGAGAACTATAAGCGTGAGAATGTCAGTCTATCAAAATTACTTGAGATTGCCGTTGCGCTCGAATTAAGACCTAGTGAGCTTTTTAGTCCGCTAGATGAACTCCCTCCTTTTTCTTCTATCAAAGAAGAAGAACCAGAATATGTCCGTTACTAGTAATAATCATATTACAATTGTGATTTTTTGCTATTATACGGGTATTATGCTACTATTTGCAAGTAGGGTCTTATCCCCAACAAATGACTCTATCAGAAAGGATTTCTCACTTGAGAAATCCTTTTTATTTTATGCTGGAATTTTTAGAATCTGGCCTGGATTGATCGTGTCTGTCTCCAGATTGTTGGCTTTTTTGATTTTTTCTACACTTGTTTGCACCGAAGCATTGGGATAAAATTTGGCGGCAATACCAGAAAGTGAATCTCCCGCCTGTACTTCATAGGTTTGAGCTGTGGCAGCTGCTGGTTGTTCCTGTTGGGCTTTTTCGGAAGCTCCTTCTTTACTGGCATCATCAGTTGCTGGCTTTTCTTTTTTCTTCGTCTGTTCAATCGGTACTTTTTCCGATGTAGCCGTTTGATCTTCACCTGTAAAAAGTCCGATAAATGATGTACCGCTTCCGACTAAAAATGCAAAGAATAGTGTAAGCAGTGCAAGTAATATTCCTCCACCCATCGTTTTCCATGATAATTTTTCTTTCGTAGGCGACTTCATGATACGAGATAATCCAACGCCCCGTTTTTGTCCCTCGCGATGTTCTTTGATGTACTTGCTTTTTGCTTCTTTAGAAAGTTTATTGTACCAATTAACAAACTCTACATAGTTTTGCGCAATTTCCGTATTCGAGCCTACTTCACGCACCTGTCCATAGTGCATCCAGACGATTCGGTCGCAAAGATTTTTGACCTGCGTGATCGAATGGCTGACAAAAATGATCGTTTTGCCGCGTGCCTTGAATTCATTGATTTTGTCGACACATTTTTGGTAGAAAGTCTGGTCCCCCACCGACAATGCTTCATCAATTACTAGAATATCCGGATTCAAATGTACAGAAATAGCGAAGCCTAGCCGAGACTTCATACCACTTGAATAATTTTTGATCGGCTGGTTGATAAAATCACCAATATCCGCGAAATCAATGATTGACGGGATTTTTGCATTGATCTCTTTATTAGTCATCCCATGCATTAAAAGTTTAAGCCGTATATTTTCAAGTCCTGTGAGCGGTCCCTTTAATCCAACTTGGATAGCGATTAGTGATACTTCCCCGTCCACCTCTACCTCCCCAGATGTTGGAACAATGACACCTGAAATAATGTTCGAAAGGGTTGACTTTCCTGATCCGTTGATACCAATCAAACCGATCGCTTCCCCATCATAAATCGTCAAATTAACGTCTCGCAGTGCCCAAAAAGATTCTGTATGTTTGTTGAACAGCATCGCCTTGATTTTATCGCTCTTTGTCTTCGTTAAATCATATTGTTTCGTAATATGTGAAAGTTTGATTCGATGTTTTTTCTGCATCTTTTCTTCTCCATTGACTGTATTGTTATTTGAAAGCTCGCTTTAAATTATACACATTCTTACACATTGTGACAACTTCCCATATCGCTAAAATCCTTGATTTACCAGCACTTAAAGCATCTATTCGCCTTTATTTCATGTAGGATAAATTACATAATTATTCATTTTATCATTTTTATAGTGTAATTTTTCCACGAAAAAAATTTTTTCAAAAAAAACTTACGAAAAAATTTTTTATCTGCTATGATGGGTAATGTTGTTGTTTCAGAGTAAGCAGTCTTTTCGTTGCATTATTCCCAAGATTTGCTCTTGTTCGAAAACAGCAATGTTGAAAGGAGAATTTATGACAAAAAAACATACGAATGCTAATCTGATCATGCTTGGTCTACTAATTGGCGGTTTTGTAGGCATGTTCAGCGAGACAGCACTTAATATTGCGCTTCCTGAACTAATGGCACAATTTAATATCAGCGCGGGTACGGTGCAGTGGCTACTGACCGGTTACCTATTATTGATTGGGATCACTTTACCGCTAGCAAGTCTTTTAACCAAGCTTTTTTCAACACGCAAACTGGTTATTTTTGCACTCTGCGACTTTATAGTTGGTGCAATCATTGCTGCTTTAGCTGTGAATTTCCCAATGCTACTTGTTGGAAGGCTGATTCAAGGCCTTGCCACAGGGATCATCTTACCACTTATTTTTATCGTACTACTGGCTGTTTATCCACCTAACAAACGTGGTGCTGCGATGGGGCTTGTCGGACTTGTCATCATGTTTGCTCCAGCGATCGGACCGACGCTTGCCGGACTGATCATCGGCATGCTTTCATGGCAATTTATCTTCTGGTTGCTTGTACCACTTATGCTTATTGCACTTTTTATTACGCTTCGATTTATGCAAAATGTAACAGAGGTTACCAAACCAAAAGTCGATTTCTTATCAATTCTGCTCTCTACGATTGGTTTTGGCGGACTAGTAATCGGTGCCAGTATGGCAAGTGATGCCGGCTGGACCTCACCTATTGTTCTAGGGGGGATTTTGATCGGTCTGATCGCCCTCTTCTTCTATGGGAAACGCCAACTGAAACTGGAAACACCGATTCTTGATATTCGCGCTTTTCAAACCAAGCGCTTCACACACGGTCTTTTGCTTGTTATTCTTAATTTTTGTATGATCATGTCGGCTATGTATCTTCTGCCGATGTTTTGGCAAACGGGAATGGGGCTTTCAGCAACGGAAACCGGTCTGTTAATGTTGCCTGCCGGTATCGTGAATGCCTTCTTCTCGATCGTTTCGGGACGCCTGTTCGACCGTTTTGGAGCCAAGGTGCTCGTCCAGCTCGGCTTCCTTTTCGCAATCTGCGGTTCGGCCTTGCTGGTATTCGCTTCTAATACTTCCTCCATTGGATATGTTCTAGTGGCACACATGGTGTTGATGATCGGAATCCCACTCATCATGTCACCGGCTCAGATGTATGGCTTGAATGCGCTTAGTGGTCCGCAAGCTTCAGATGGCAGTTCAATTTTAAACACCCTGCAACAAATCTTTGGTGCTGTTGCAACAGCCATCACGACCAGCTTGTTAAGTTTTGGCCAGATCAACGCACAAGATGCTGGTAAATCAACTGTTGAAGCATTTGTTCAAGGTTCCCACCTTGGCTTTGGCTTTACATTGGTGATCGCTGTGATCGGGCTGATCGTCGCTTTCGGGCTTAAAAAGTCTGCTGCACAATAAAAAAACGGCAAGTCATCTGATGAATCGCCTCCAATTTTAGGAGCGTTCATTTAGGTGACTTGTCGCTTTTATTTTTGATTAAAACCAGCTCTTAACGCCGTCCACTACATAATCCCCGACACCTACGAAGAAGTCACCTACTGATTGCATAGAAAGAACAAACCAGTTTGCTTTTTCAACATCGCCAGCCGTCTCTACTTCGATCGTTTCCGCCTGTTTACCGTCCAGATAGCCCAAATCATCGCCATCCTTCAGCGCCACTGTCATCGTTCCTACTTTGGTACCTTTTTTAACAGGGGCTTCGAGTTCCTTCTTATCAAGTGTTACTTTTGTTTCCAATTTAGCTTTCTCAGTTGATTTCGGTACCACTAGTTTGACATCTTCTGTGGTAACAAGTCCCACTGAATCTTCTTTCCCTTTCGTCACGGCAATAGATGATGGATCTTTTACCTTCGTACCTTTTGCCTGAACGTCCATTACTTTAAAGTTATCAAATGCATAATCAAGCATTTTATTTGTTTCATCAAAGCGGGCACTATTATGATCCCCACTGCCGTTACCGCCATTGGCATGCATGACGACCGTAATCACGCGCATACCATCCTGTTCTGCTGTTGCTGTCAAACACATACCCGCATAATCCGTTGTTCCTGTTTTCAGACCATCGACACCTTCACGACCATAGATCAAACCTGGTAAGAGCCAGTTCCAGTTAGTCATGTCAATTGCATCAGATGTTCCTTCACGGAAGGTCTTTTTCGTAATGCTGGATGTCTTGAGGATTTCTGGGTAATCATCAATCAAATGCTTAGCTAATTTAGCCATACCGCGAGCTGTCATCTGATTTTCATCCGTTGCGCTGCCAACTTGCTGACTGCCCTTCAGGTCTGAATTGTTCAGACCCGTCGAATTGACAAATTTATGTTCGCCAAGGTCAAGTTCTTCGGCTTTCTTATTCATCATATCGACAAATTTTGCTTCACTACCAGCCATTTTTTCTGCCAACGCAATTGCGGCACCATTTGCCGAATAGATTGCCATCGCTTCATACAGCTCCTGCACCGTGTATTCTTCGCCTAAACGAAGCGGCACATTGGATAACGATGTATCCTGCGAGATTTTATAAGCATATTCAGAGATTGTTACATTGTCGTCCCATTTCAACTTACCGGAATTGATTTGTTCTAACAATATGTATTCGTCCATCATCTTTGTCATGGAAGCAATGCCCATCAGTTTGTCAGCATCTTTTTGGTAGAGCACCTTGCCAGTACTCTCCTCAATGGCAATCGCCGCATTTGCGTTCACATTGGGCTGTTCTGCCGCCGCTGCATTTTTAGGGCTGACGAAAACGCCGCTAGCAGCAACTCCGAATGCAAGTGCCGCGACTGTTATTTTTTTGATTAATTTATTCACTATACCTACTCCTTCATTGATTTCTTTCTATTAAAAATTCCCTTTTTAGAATCATCATGGCTATTTTACAGTTATCTTTTATTTTACCATGATTTAAAAGCAGAGTATAGGAACTATTTGCATAAAAAATTATTTGATAATCGGCAAAATGATATGGGACGGATGTGCCATGTCATGATAAATCTGTTGATGGGCTTTTTGACTTACGGTTGTATTGATGAAGCTCCCGCCTGTATTCGGATTCGGATCAAACCTCGGATAGTTACTTGATGAAATTTCCACCCGAATACGGTGACCTTTCAAGAACATATTGCTTGTTGCCCAAAGATCGATCGTATACTTATACACTTTATTCTTTAGAGGCGTCTGCTGCTGTTTAGCGGCTCGAATAATACCATCTGCCAAATTATACGCTGTTCCGTCTGGCGCTATGTCCACTAATTTTGCTGTAAAATCTGTATTCGCAGCATCTGTTTGTGCATAAAGTTCGACTTGGATGGGACCGGTCACTTCAAGTTCTTTTTTCAGCGGCTCTGTCGTATAGCAAAGAATATCTTCTCGCTCTTCCAATTGTTGCTGATCTTGCGGGCCGTCTGCATGGAGACCTTTGTGCAGTGTTCCTCCACCGTGTGACGGCACCGGATCTTCTGGATCATAGATAAACTGATCAACTGGGCTTTTTTCATTCGGCTGCTGAAAACTTGCCACGCCATCCCCATTTTTTGTATTCGCCTGCCCATTACTATGAAAATAAAGGGGTGTAAAATATGTATTTTCAAGCGGCCAATTTTTAGCAGTTTTCCACTGGTTGATACCCATCGTAAAATACTGGATCGGCGATGTGATTTTTTCTGGCGCCCCTTTCAGCCAGTGATCAAACCAGTCTAAATGAAGACTGTGCATGCTAGCTTCACCAAACTGACTTGCAGCCACACCAAAGTTCCGATCACCAATATAGGAAACAAAGTTAGCGTGAGTCCAAGGACCAATGATCAACCGGTCGCCTAATCCGCGTTCATGACCATTCTGGAAATTCGCGATTGTCTTATCAAGAAAGCAATCATACCACCCGGCAATATGAAGTCCCGGTACATTCACTTTTTGATAAACACTTTTCACATCGATTTTCTGCCAATGTTCGTCTCCTACCTGCAGCTCTAGCAAACGTTCATAATAATCCATTGCACCCGTGCGAATAATAGGCTGATATTCCCCGTATGGTTTTCGACTATAACTTTCCTCGATTCCGTCCAAATCCTGCAGTAAATCAGCCATTCTTGTTTCCAGCTGATCCGTGTTCCCATATTTACGCACCAGCATATCCGGCAAGATCGACTCCAGATTCCAAGTCGCCCACATGCCCAGTTCGAGCGCACCATCATGGTCATTAAACACATCTGTCATGCTGTTTTGAGCCATCACAGGAGCAATCACTTTCAATTGCTTTGAGCCGCTGACAGCAGCTAACATCTGCGTATAACCGTAATAAGACAGCCCAAACATCCCGACTTGTCCATCCGTATATGGCAATTCCGCTGCCCATTTGATCGTATCATAACCATCTTCTACCTCGGCTATATAAGGGACAAATTCACCTTCTGATTCAAAGCGGCCTCGTACATCCTGAACGATTACCACATAGCCATGCTCAGCCAGTATATCTGGCCGCAAAAAATGCAACCCGTATTTCTTGCTGTAAGGAAGTCGTGTCAGCAGTACTGGATAACGCCCTTCATCATTTGGCCGATAGATATCTGCTGCTAAACGGATACCATCGCGCATTTCTGCCAGTACATTTCGCTCGATTAAAATTTGTTTCACGTACAACACTCTCCTTTGCTTTGGAAATGATTCTCTTCACGTCCATTCTTTCCCACTTCAGTCGAGATGTCAAATAAGCCGGTTTTTGGGATATCATGCTCATTTAATAGCCAAAATTCGGTCCCTCTAAAAGCGAACCTATGCCTTCAACTAGGTTTACCACTCTTTATGTAGCTGTGATCCTGTTAGGCGTCGATTTTATAGCAAAACTGTGGCGCCTATGATCAGCTAGACATTCTAAATCATTAAAAGCGAGCAAATGAAAAGAAGCTAAAAGCAAACATCAGAACCATTTCCAGAATGGATCCTGCTTGATTTAAGCTCCTTCTTTTCATTCCTTAGCTACTTTTTACCATCAAAAGTTTGCCACTCGTCCATAACCGACAAGATAATTTTTCCAATAACCGCTCGCAATATTGTCGAATTTGACGCCGTTATTTTGGCAGTTGATCATCGTACCATTCCCTATATAAATACCCACATGTGCAATACCGGAACCGTAATTGAAAAAGACGAGATCTCCTGCTTTTGCCTGTGTGGCACTGATTTTTTGCGAGGCATTATATTGCTCACGTGCCGTCCGCGGGATGGATTTGCCGATACCATTTTTAAATACATATTGCGTATAGCCGGAACAATCAAATGTTTGCGGTCCTACTGCCCCATAAGTATACTTTTTGCCAAGATGCTTTTTCGCCTCTGCATAAAGTGCATTGTAGTTATCTTTAGCTGGTGCATTGGCTGCATTCACGAACCAATATTTATCGCCTCTCAAGTCGCTGGTCTTGAAGAAC
The DNA here is from genome assembly GCF_913566895.1 of Listeria ilorinensis. Lineage (GTDB taxonomy): Bacteria > Bacillota > Bacilli > Lactobacillales > Listeriaceae > Listeria > Listeria ilorinensis. The sequence continues at coordinate 188,076 of NZ_CAJYCN010000001.1, forward strand.
ACCATTCGTTTAGTATTGCCATAATAATCTGTTGCAAACCAGCCATTGCTCTCACCTCGCACCGTGATTGTCCCTTGATGTTCACCAATTTTACGCATTTTTGTATTGGCTGTAATATTTGTTTCATTTGGATTAACTAATTCATAAATCGCTACTTTTCCGTTTGTTGCCACTCTGGTTGGCTGTCCGTTTTTCAGCGGTGTGACAAATTGACCGGGAAGATAACGCTGTTTGTTTGACCAAGTATAACCTTTTCCGCCTCCATGTCCATGGATCGTATAAGTTGTATTTGGTTTATTGGTGTAGGCAGTCGTGCCATTTAGGTTACGTTCATAAGTGTTGAATCCCCAAGTATTTTTCCCCTGTACAGCTGCCTCTGCCTGCTTCGGAAAGAACACGAAGAAAAGCGCGACAATCAGCAGTGTGATCCCCAAACTCCATTTTTTCATATATTTATAAAACCACCCTTTTTATATAAAATCGCTTTCAAACTATCAAAATCATAGCACACAGATGTTACAATTGTTTAACAGTCGGTCGACAATTCAAAATCAGACTTAAGTAGCAGTGGGGGAAGATAGACTTACTTAGTATCAGGAATTTAGTTGATCAGGCAATCAATTGTTAGCGTTTCCATAAAATTCAAGCAGTTCCCGTAGAAAAAATTTTGATGGGAGTTGGACGGAAGTGGTGCACCCACAAAGCCGCTTTCTAAGCAAAAAAATATCAGCTTCCTTGTATAGAATTAAATCGTGGCTGGTGGTGAAAGTAATAATAAAGCCACCTTTTTCTTTTCATTCTCGCATTTTTCTCATGCATACTTGATTTTCGCCGGATTGTGAAAACAGCAGGAGCAGAAAATCAGTTTCGGCATTGGTAATGTTCACATGATTTGAAACTATTTTCGCAGCAAGCACAAAAAAGTCGCCCTAAGTAAACCGGGCGACTTTTTCATATTTATTTCACTCGCTGTAAAGCACGGTTCACAGCGCCAAATTCGGTTATTTTTTCTGCCACGATGTCTTCCATTGCTGCTATACTGGGCAAAAGAAGCGCGCGTGGTTCAAAAATAGCGGGATTTTCTTCCAGTGTTTTCTGCAATGCCTCACGCCACGCCAAATTACACTCTGTATTGATATTAATTTTGGCATGCCCGTAAGCGATCGCTCTTTTCAGCTGCTCAAGCGGGATGCCTGATGCACCGTGTAGAACAAGCGGAATACCCACCGCTCGACTGATTGCCTGCATCTCATCAAAACCCAGCACTGGTTCACCTTGATACTTGCCATGGACGGAGCCCAGTGCGGCTGCTAGTGCATCAATGCCAGTTTCTTTCACAAGGCGGACGCATTCATTCAGATCAGCATATTTGATGCCACCAACCAATCCGTCCTCCATACCGCCAACTGAGCCGACTTCTGCCTCAACAGAGACGAATTTAGCATGCGCATATTCTGCCACTTTTTTCGTATTGCGGATATTTTCTTCGATAGGTAAATGTGAACCATCATACATTACGGAGCTGTACCCTGCATCTACAGCAGCCATACAGCGCTCGACCGTTTGGCCATGATCAAGGTGCAGGACGACCGGGACGGTAATTTCCATTTCCTTCATGAGCGAATCAATCATTTTGACAATGGTGCGGAAACCTCCGAGATAGTCAACGATCCGGTCACTTGAAGCGATGATCACTGGTGACTTGAGACGTTCGGCTGTACGCAAGATCGCCTGTGCCCAGATGAGCCCATTGATATTGAACTGTCCGACCGCATAGCTGTTTTTTTGAGCCTCTTTCAGTAAATGCGTCATAGATACGAAAGCCAAGCGAATTCCTCCTTTTTCTTTTAGAACTTGCGGGCTTTCTTCAGCATTTCTTGTTTATCAGCAAAAGCTTTTTGGATGCTTTCCCTGCCGGAAACTTCTGAAACGCCGACATTCCACCAGCCCAAATAGCCGTTTGTCATTGTTTTTGGCAATACTTTCATTTCGATTAGTGTCGTACGGGTTTCTTTTTTAGCCGCTTCAAGTGCCGCAATGAGCTCTTCTTTATTATTCGCACGGAAAACTTTTGCCCCATATCCTTCTGCGATTTTGGCATAATCTACATTCATAATTTGATTGTTCTGATCGCGGAACTCGCAGTAGAAGCTATCGCTGCCGTTTTCCATCTGCAAATTGTTGATGCACCCAAAGCCAGAGTTGTCAAACAGCATGATATTAAGTTTATAACCATATTGCAAGGAAGTCAGCAGCTCAGAATGCAGCATATTGAAGCTGCCGTCCCCGACCATCGCATATACTTCTTTGCCCGGCTCGGCGATTTTTGCGCCAAGTGCTCCGTTGATTTCATAGCCCATACACGAATAACCGTATTCAAGGTGATACGTATCTGCCACTTTCGGATCCCAGAGGCGTTGCATGTCCCCCGGCAGAGAGCCAGCAGAGGTAAGTGCGATACTGTCGTCTGCTACCACATCATTGATCGTGACCAGTGCTTCTGTCTGCGTAAATTCTGTGCCGAGTGCATCTGCATATTCATTCAATGTCGACTGATCAAAATGACCTTTGATTTCCGGGTCAAAATTTTCACGCGTGAATTTGATATTGGCCAAACGGTCGCGTTCCTCGTACCATTCAGCTTTTAGTTCTTCCAGTTCATTGCCGTAACTGCTTTGATAGCCTTCAAGTGCCGGAATGAGCGCCTGCAAGGTCACTTTGGCGTCTCCTACAACTTGGAACGCATCAAATTTGTAGGTTTGCGGGCGACTGACATTTATATTTAAAAACTTAGTCTTCTCGTAGTTGAACGCTGTTTTAGAGCTGGTCGTGAAGTCTGTATAGCGCGTGCCAATCCCGATGATCAAATCAGCTGCTTGGATAGCTTTATTGGAAGCAAGTGTGCCGAGTATCCCATTCCCGCCCAAATTATTCTTGAAGGTGCATTCGACAGTCGACTTGCCAGCATGCGTTTCGACAAGTGGAATATTGTATCTTTCCGAAATAGCGATCAGTTCTTCGCGAGCACCTGAGTAGCGGGCACCACCGCCAACTATGATCACTGGACGTTTGCTAGCCTTGATGGTTTCGACCGCTCCACTCATTTCACGTTCCGTGGGGATTCGGCGATTGACATAATGCACTCGTTTTTTGAAAAAGTCTTCTGGATAATCATAGGCCTCCCCTTCTGTATCTTGGGCAATACAGATCGTTGCTGGCCCCGCTGTAGCTGGATCAGTCATCACTTCAAACGCTCGAAGCAACGCACTCATCAGCTGTTCAGGGCGTTCAATCCGGTCCCAATAGCGCGACACCGGGCGCAGCGCATCATTTGTAGAGACGTCTGCACTGTACTCATGTTCAAGCTGCTGCAAAACAGGATCCGGCTGACGTGTTGCAAACGTATCGGCTGGTAGGAAAAGAACAGGAATGTTATTAGCTAAAGCTGTACCTGCTGCTGTTATAAAGTTCGCACTGCCCGGACCGGCTGACGCTGTACATGCAAAGATTTTTTTGCGGTTGTTTTGTTTGGCAAAACCAATTGCCGCGTGTGCCATCCCCTGCTCATTTTTTCCTTGCAGGACTTTTAAATGGCCTTGATGTTCTTCCAGTGCCTGTCCGATCCCGACAACATTCCCATGGCCAAAAATGGCAAATACCCCTTCAACGAACGGTGTTTCTTCCCCGTCGATTTCAACGTACTGCTGGTTTAAAAATTTCACTAAAGCTTGAGCGGTTGTTAAACGAATTGTTTTTCCTGCCACCCTTCATACCTCCATTCAGTTACTTTTGTTCTTCCAGTAGAGTCTCGATCTCGCTGACTGTTGGCATTGCATCAGAAGAACTGTGTTTGCTGATTACAATCGATGCCGAAGCACTGCCGTATTTGAGTGCTGTTTCAATGCCTTTATTTTGAAATAGTGCATATAGGAATGCCGAAGCGTAAGAGTCACCGGCGCCAAATGTTTTCAACACGTTGGTCTTATAAACGCCTGCTTTAAATGTCTCGCCTTCACGTGTATAGGCAAATGAACCTTCCACGCCATGCTTGATGACAATCAGTTTGGCTTCATTCTCAAACAGATGACGGGTAGTTTCCGTATTGCTACCACCTACCTCGCCTTCCATCATATCATACTCGTCACGCGTTCCAATGACGATATCCGCCTGTTCAGCCACAAGTGTGTAATAAATCGCCGTCTCTTCTTCCGATACCCATGTATAAGGTCGATAATCCAGTTCAAAGGCCACTAAACAGTCATTATTCTTTGCCAAATGAATCGCACGTAACACAGCCTCACGTGACGGGCTTTTTGAAAGAGCTGTTCCAGACACCAACAGAACACGCGCCTGACGAATATATTGTTCATCTACCTCACTTGGCTCAAGATAAAGATCAGCCACATTGTCCCGATACATCAAGATGCTGCAATCTTCCGGACTTTTGATTTCCGTAAATGCCAAACCAGCTTTACGCCCTTCTGTATCAAGCACCATACCGCCTGTATCGACACCTACACCCGCCATATAAGACTGAATGAAACGGCCATGCTGATCATCGGGGATTTTTCCGATAAATCCTGCTTTCAATCCCAGCTTAGACGTTCCGATTGCAATATTTGCTGGACTGCCGCCAACATACTTGGAGAAAGTCATGGTTTCTTCCATTGGTCGATTATATTCGACTGCATTCAAATCGATACACGCGCGCCCAATGGCAATAACATCAAATTTTCGTTCGCTATTTTTGTTTAGATTCATTCTTTTTTCCTCCCTATTCTCGGTCTAAAATCCATTCATGAGCCGGATCGTTATGGAACTTCCAAACTCTTGTCGGGCCAGCCATCACATTTAAATAATATGAAGTATAGCCGTCTGGAACTCCGACCGGATGATAACCGGCAGGCACAAGTACCACATCTCCATGTTCAACTGTCATGGTCTCATCAATTGAGCGGTCATCTGTATAGACACGTTGAAAGACAAAGCCCTGATGGGGATTCATTTCATGATAATAACTTTCTTCAAGAAGCGATTCTTCCGGCAAATTGTCTTGATCATGCTTATGTGGCGGATAACTCGAGAAGTTACCTCCCTCTGTGTACACTTCAACAACGAGCACACTGTCGGCAATCTCAGAAGAATCCGGTAAGATATTATGGACATGACGCTGATTCTGATACTTGCCACGATCCTCAATTGAATTATCACTCGCTTTGATCAGCTTTGTCGGTAATTTTTTCTTTGTAGGTGAATAGCAAAGTGCCACACGGGCTGTTTCCGACTCACCTTTGATAGTAAAACTGCGGCTGTTTCCGATATACACGCTATCGGTCGGGATTTTTTCAAAAACTGAATCGCGTGTTCCGATTTTTTCAAAAGTAGTAGCGCCTTCTTGAACGGTAATTTTTCCAGTAAGGGCAACGATGCAGACTTCCTCGCCGTCAAGATCGCCTTCATAGATGGCACCTTCTGCAAGATCGATCATACGAAAAGCAACATAAACAAGCGGAGAATTGGTTTTATGGATTTCATGGACAAGCGTCACGCCATCCTTCACTGCTTCATTTTGTGGTTTACGCAATAGTTTTTTCATTTCACTTGGCCTCCTGATTATTCCGCAAAGCCTTTTTGCGGGTATCTTGCCGTAACAACTTTTTTATGTGTAAAGAAGTCTATGCTGTCTTTTCCGTTGGCATGAAGAGTTCCATAGAAGGAGGACTTCCAGCCTGAGAACGGGAAGAAAGCCATTGGTGCGGGTACGCCTAAATTAATCCCAAGCATGCCAGCATCAATATTTTCACGGAAGTAACGGATTGCGTTAGCATTGTTTGTGAACAAGCAAGCGCCATTGGCAAACTCTGATCGATTGGCCACTCTGACTGCTTCCTGGAGATTTTGAACTCGTATGATCGATAGGACAGGAGCAAAAATTTCATCCTTCCAGATCGTCATATCAGTTGTCACTTCTTCAAAAATTGTTGGACCGACAAAGTAACCGTTTTCTGGAGCACTATCGCGACCGTCTACTGCAAGTTTGGCGCCTTCTTCCAATCCTTTTTCAATATAAGAAAGGGTTCTTAGTTTATTTTCTTCACGAATGACTGGACCTAAAAATACGCCATCGTCTAACCCATTTCCGATTTTGATATTTCTAGCCTTTTCTTTTAAAGCTGCTACAAACTTATCATAAATGCCATCCTCAACAGTTGCAACTGCACAGGCCATACAACGCTCTCCGGCAGATCCAAATGCTGCTGCAATCACATTGGTCACTGTATCTTCAATGTCTGCATCATTTAGAACGATCGTATGGTTTTTAGCACCTGTTAGCGACTGCACACGTTTCAAGTTAGCGCTGCCCGTTTTATATACATATTCGCCGACTGGTTTCGAACCAACAAAGGATACCGCTTTGATCGTTGGATTTTCTAAAATTCCGTTGACCACATCATGTGCTCCGTAAACAACATTCAAAACACCATCCGGCAGTCCAGCTTCTGAAAAGAGTTCCACTAGTTTTTCCATCAAAAGCGGTGTGCGTTCAGACGGTTTTAAAATAAAACTGTTTCCCAGTGAGATCGCCATTGGAAACATCCAACATGGCACCATCATCGGAAAGTTAAACGGAGCAATACCGCCGCACACTCCGATTGGATAACGATAGTTAGCAGCTTCGACATCTGTAGCAATGGATGCCAGCGAATCCCCCATCATCAAAGAAGGCGTACCAGCAGCAAATTCGACATTCTCGATACCACGTCCAACTTCGCCAAGTGCCTCAGATAAGTTTTTGCCATTTTCAATCGTGATAAGTTTTGCCAGGTCTGATTTATTTTTCTGAAGCAATTGCTGGAAATTGAATAAAATACGGGCACGTCTTGGAACAGCTACCTTACTCCATTTTTCGAAAGCCTGTTGGGCGATTTCAGCTGCTGCATCTAGCTCTGCACGTGTTGAAATCGGAACTTGGCAAATAACTTCTCCGGTCGCCGGGTTATAGACATCTTCGTACGTTTCTGTTTGACTTGTTACCCACTTGCCTCCTATAAAGTTCTTTAACTTCCTTACTTCTGCCATAATTGCACTCCTCCAAATCGCTTAAATTATCCAATAGATAACCATAAATGTTATATTTTGATTATATTACTAATAATAGTTGATTATATTTTGACAGTCAAGTTATTTCATAGATTTTTTGCGGATAAATGATAAACTGATTGGTATTATTTGAAAAACAAATATAGCTATTTAATTAAAACTTACTCAAAAAAGTTAAATATTGATTATATTTTGATGATGTGATATAAATGAGTATACAAGCATAAATGAACTACTTAGCTTTGACCAAAACGAAAAGGTGGAAATAATATGAAGGTGAAACGAATTCAAGCAATCGAGGATTATATACACACTCAAGGAACCGTCAGCCTTGATGATCTTTGCGACTACTTTGGCGTTTCCAAAAATACGATTCGGCGTGATATTAATAAAATTGCAGAAAAAAATACGATTAAAAAGGTATATGGCGGTGTAGTTTCTCTTCAAGAAAATGTAAATGAACTGCTACCGTTCGAAAACCGCGATATCACCAATCATTATGAAAAAGAAAAAATCGGAGAACTGGCCGCCCGCTATATTGAAGATAATGATCTAATTTATGTGGACTCAGGAACAACGACACGCTATTTAGTGGATCATATTCCCAGCACAAAAAACGTGACGATCATCACCAATAATCTAGATGTCATCAATCTGGCTGCTGATATGGAAAACATTGACATTTTCGTGATCGGTACGACTTTCAAAAGAAAAACAAAATCATTTGTCGGCATTGAAAATTGGTCATTTTTCCAAAAGTACAATGTTACCAAAGCATTCATGGCCGCAACGGCTTTTTCAGCTTCTCACGGTGTCATGAACTCTGATATTCTGGAATATGAAGTTAAAAAACGGATGATCGAAAAAGCCGAAAAGAAAATTCTGATGGTCGATCATACAAAAACAGATAAATCCGCCTTGCTTACTTATAGTTCGCTAGCTGATTTTGATGTTTTGATCACATCCAAAGAACTTCCGGCTCATTATGACCAATATTGTCGCGAAAATCAAATTGAATTAGTTTATAATACGGATAATTGAGGGGGATATTTAATGCCATTACTGAGTATTGATGTATTGGAAGGCCGTTCCGATGAAGAGCTGAGACTCTTATTAGATACGATCCATACCGTTATTGTAGAAGCCTTCGAGGTGCCCGAACATGACAGATATCAAATACTCAATCAGCATAAGAAAAACGAGATGATCATTGAGGATACGGGGCTTGGCTTTGGCAGAACGGATAAAGTCGTAATCATTCGCATGACCAGCAAAAAACGGACCCAGGAACAAAAACAAATATTTTACAAATTATTGGCTGAGCGGTTTGAGCAGATATTAGGTATCCAGTCGAATGATATTATGGTCTCGATTGTTGAAAACAGTGATGCGGACTGGTCGTTCGGCTTCGGTAGAGCCCAATTTTTGACAGGTGAACTTTAGATATAACGATCCAATCATGAAAATTCTTTTTAAATAAAAAAATCTAAACCAGAAAATAGATAAAGAGTTTTCCGGTTTAGATTTTTTGTTTTCAGTTATTTTTTCTTCTAAAAGGTAAAGCTTCCAGAGTGAGCCCTAATGAAAGGCGCTTACTGCCATATTCATCTGTTCTAGGCAGTTTATTTTTAGCGGTTCAAACCTTTAATCTTGTCTTCCGCTTGAATAGCTCAGGACCTCTAAACACAATTAGAGGTCCTATTTTTTTATTTATCCAGTTTTAATTTGGCCAATGCTTCAGCCATCGGATTATTAAATGGTTCATCCTGCGCTTTATTTTGCTTTTTCATATATTGTGCCACATCTTTTTTTGAGATGTTCTGTTTTTTCTCTTTGCCTCGTCGTTCATTGAAGGCGCTCAATTTTTCGCGATAGCCGCAGTTCATGCAGACAAAAATCTGCTTATCGCCCTGACCTTTCATTTCCAGTCGTTTGTGACAATTTGGGCAACGCGCATTCGTCGTACGCGATACAGCTTCTCGGTGTCCGCACTCCCGATCTTGACAAACAAGCATCGTTCCCTTTTTCCCTTTCACTTTCAACATTGGCTTGCCACAGTCCGGACATTTATGAGAGGTGATGTTGTCATGACGAAATTTCTTATCGTTTTGTTTGATTTCTGATACAGCTTTTTCAGCATAGCTGCGCATTTCCGCAGTAAACTGGCGAGCGTCCAATTTACCATCTGCAATCTTGGCTAATTTTTGTTCCCAGATCGCTGTCAGTTCGGGTGACTTCAGGTCAGCAGGTGCCAGATCAAGCAATTGACGGCCTTTGGAGGTAATATGGATCTCCTTACCTTGCTTCTCAAGTGAGAAACTATTGAAAAGCTTCTCGATGATATCTGCCCGAGTGGCAACAGTGCCAAGACCACCTGTTTCACCGAGTGTTTTAGCCAACGCTTTATTTTGACTTTCCATATATTTTGCTGGATTCTCCATAGCAGACAGCAAAGTAGCCTCATTGAATCGTGCTGGCGGCTTTGTTTTCCCTGTTTGAAGGTTGATTTTTTGAACAGTTATTTTTTCGCCTGTTCGAAGTTTTGACTGTTGACCTTTATCGGCGGATTCATTATAAATTGCCTTCCAACCACGCGTCTTCTCCACTTTACTTTTTATCTTGAAAGACTCGCTGCCGATTTTGGCGGATGCCGTCGTTTCATCGTAGACATATGGATCAGAAAGTACTGCCAGAAACCGTTTGACAACAAGATCATAGATTTTGCGCTCTCTATCGGATAGATCGGAAAGTGCGACTGTTTCTTCTGTCGGAATGATCGCATGGTGATCACTGACTTTGTGATTATCCACAAAGGATTTATTAGCCTTGATGCCTTTATTTAGAATGCTTCGCGCTGGTTTAGCATATTCGCCAACGCCGCATGCATCAAGCCGCTCCTTTAATGTTGGTACAATATCCTCTGACAAGAACCGCGAGTCTGTCCGCGGATAGGTCAGGACTTTATGGCGCTCATACAAATTTTGCATGAGGTTAAGTGTCTCTTTAGCAGAAAAATCATAGCGCTGATTGGCGTCTCGCTGCAATTCTGTCAGATCATAAAGACCAGGCGCGTAGGTTTTCTTTTCTTTGGTTTGGACTTGCTCGACAATAAGCTCTTTTCCGCGTAATTCACGGACAAGTCGATCAGCTTTTTCACGGTCAAATGTTTGGCCTTCTGCCCAATCAAATGTGCCGCTTTCCGTAATAGCCGCCAATTGGTAGAATTCTTTCGGCTTGAATTGCCGGATTTCTTCCTCACGAGCAGCAATCATTGCCAGGGTCGGCGTCTGAACACGTCCACATGACAATTGGGCGTTGTACTTGGTTGTAAGCGCTCGGGTAGCATTGATACCTACCACCCAGTCTGCCTCTGAACGAGCAACTGCTGAGTGATACAGATTTTCGTAAGCCTTGCCGGGTTTCAGTTTTTTAAAGCCTTCCCGAATCGCTTTATCCGTTACAGAAGATATCCAAAGCCGTTTAAGTGGTTTTTTCACTTTAGCGTAATCAATGATCCATCGCGCCACAAGTTCACCTTCCCGACCAGCATCCGTTGCAATCACGATTTCTGTTACATCCGAACGGTTTAGCAGCCCCTTGACCGTTTCATACTGTTTCCGGGTTTGCTTGATCGGAACGAGTTTCATATGTTTAGGCAGGATTGGCAAATCAGCCATATCCCAACTTTTATATTTTTGATCATACTGTTCAGGATCGGCCAGTGTGATTAAATGACCCAGTGCCCAAGTAACAATATAATTCGATCCTTCCATGTAACCATTTTTGCTTGATTTGGCCCCAAGCACGCGGGCTATATCTTTACCGACAGACGGTTTCTCTGCCAGAACTACTGTTTTTGCCATCTGTAAAAATCCTTTCTTTCATTCATTTTCCCTAGCATATCATAAATTCAGGCTTGCGTCGCTTTTTCATTTTGCAGAAGCAACAGGAAATCGGCCCCATATTTTTCTAGTTTAGCAGGCCCAATCCCTTTTACTTCCAACATTTCTTCCTCCGTTTGAGGTAGGTAACGGCACAGTTCCCGCAGCGTTTCATCGGAGAAAATGATGTATGGCGGTACGTGAAAGCGTTCGGCCAGTTCCCGCCGTTTTTCACGGAGAAGCTCAAATAGGCCTGCATCAACTTCAGCAGCCACCTTGGTCTTGGCGGCTTGACGAGCTGCTTTCCGCATAACGGAGAGATCTCCTTTCAACACTTGCACCGCCTGCTCAGTTAAATGGAGCGATGGATATTGTCCACTGTCCGGCATAAGGAAGCGTTCGGCTGTTAGATAATCGAGCAGTTGCAGCACATCTTTCTGCGATTGTTCACGCATGATACCGTACGTGCTAAGTTCATCAAAATGCCACTGCCGGATTTTCTGATCATTCGAGCCGGTCAATACTTTTGCAACCATCACTTTACCGAAGCGCTCTCCCATTCGTTTGACGCAGGAAAAGACTTTTTGTGCCTCAATCGTGATATCGAGTGCCTCACGGGTATCGAGGCAGTTGCCGCAGCGCCCACAGTCTGTACCTTCCTCACCAAAATACTGGACGATATATTTTTGCAAACAGACTTCCGTATAGCCGTATGCTGTCATTTGGCGAAGCTTTTGAAACTCAGCCTGTTTCCGCTCATCTGGCAGCTCTGATTGTTCGATCAGAAACTGCTGAATATGGGCATCTTGTGGAGAAAACAATAGAATGCAATCACTTGGCAAACCATCTCGCCCAGCCCGTCCGGCTTCCTGATAATAGGCCTCCATTGTGCGGGGAATATTATAATGAATCACAAAACGGACATTCGACTTATTGATGCCCATTCCGAATGCATTGGTCGCAACCATCACCCGGATATCATCATACAGAAATTTCTCCTGCCAGTCATTCCGCTCGGTGTCTGTCATGCCGCCATGATAGTAACCGCAAGCGATCCCCTTTTTATGAAGCATCTCTGCAATCCGCTCAACTTCTTTCCGAGTAGCTGCGTAAACAATCCCTGATTCCGTGTGATTTTCTTCCAAATAGTCTGTCAGATAGCGGTCTTTATCCTGCCCCTTGACAATTGTAAAAGCCAAATTTCCCCGTTCAAAACCCGTTTTAACTGCATGATTTTCCGGAATCTTAAGCAGACGACAAATATCCTCCGCAACAGAAGGAGTAGCCGTAGCTGTAAGTGCAGCAATGAGCGGCCGTTCCGGGAGAGCATCCAAATAATCGCATAATTTTAGATAACAAGGTCGGAAATCGTGTCCCCATTGTGAGATACAGTGTGCTTCATCAATCGCAAACAAGGAGATTTCTGTCGTCAACAGCAATTCCTGAAAGGCCGGTGTATCCAGTCGTTCTGGTGCAATGTACAGTAATTTCAGATTGCCTGATTTAGCAAGAAATATCCGTTCATTGACTTCTTTCAATGACAAAGTACTATTGATATAAGTCGCCTCAACACCTGCCGAATGAAGTGCATCAACCTGATCTTTCATCAGTGAGATCAAAGGTGAAACAACAATCGTAAGACCCGTAAAAACCAGTGCCGGAATCTGATAACATAACGACTTTCCCCCACCAGTAGGCATGACGGCCAGTGTATCCTGCCCATTTAAAAGCTGTTCGATCGCTTCTTTCTGTCCCGTTCTGAAGTCGGAATAACCAAAATGCTGTTGTAAGATTTCTTTTGCCTGTTGCATCGTTCCGCCTCCTTTTCCTACTTTCCAGTATAATGCTTTTCGGTCTTGAAATGAACCCCTTCTTCTAAAGTTGATAAACTTCGCTAGATATGGGATTTTAAGCTGATATACAGCTTTTTATGTGAAACTATGTAAAAATCCGTTACTTAGGTCAGACTTCTGGCTATTTCTTTTATGCCACAAGTCTATTTCCATTTTGAAAACGGTCTCTATCTATGTTATACTAAATCGGAAAAGGAGGTTTAGCAATGTCCAAGGCTAGTTTTGTCGCTTCTCTGCTTCAAGAAGGCAAGTTCATCGAGAAGTATAAAGAAGCGGGAAATTCCATGCTGCCGATCCTGAAATCCAATCAACCGGTCAGTCTCGAACCAGTTACTGATTCAACTGAACTCGCTGTTCGTGATATCGTTTTCTGTAAAGTAAAGGGCAATTATTATACACATTTAATTGCAGCGATACGCACGCGCAACAATCAAACGGAATATCAGATCGCCAACAATCATGGTTACGTGAATGGTTGGGTTAAACGACGTAGCATCTATGGAAAAGTTGTGAAAATTTGGCTTTAATCGCCAGGTTTTTTATTTTGCCTGACATTGATCTTAAAATTGTTTCACGTGAAACAATTTTAAACTGGACTCCTCACAAAAAAGACCTGATTGCCAAGATCAGGTCAAATTTTATTCTGCCGTCTTTTAAGTTTATAGACGCTTTGTGCTATCCCCCATGCAATAATTATTAGGAACAGCAAATTGAAATAGTTTTTATTTAGCATTGTTTGGACGATGATAGTTACTCCTGCCATCAGGTAGACTAACAACACCACTATGTGAATGCCCTTTTTATTCATTTAGCCACACCCCGATCTGAGTTTCTTTTGCTGAACTTCATTACAAAATGAAAACGCGCACATTTTTATAAGATTTATATCATTCGTTTTTTCGGCTTACATTCAAAAACGGAAAAATCTTATACTCCTCCGTCTTATTTTGTATCAATCAACCGTTGATAAATCTCATAGTTCTCATCATCAAAGCATACAAAGCGGATCTCTTTCAAGCTGGTGTCCGGTTCCGCCTGAACCCATTCATTGACTGTATAAAGCGCGACTTCTGCAGCTTTTTCTTTTGGGAAATGATAGATTCCTGTTGAAATATTAGGGAAAGCAATGGTTTCTAAATCCTTAGCAGCTGCCAAATCCAATGATTTCCAATAACAGGAAGCCAGTTTATTCGGTTCCTGCTTATCTCCGCCGTTCCAAACCGGACCGACTGTGTGAATGACATATTCAGCCGGGAGATTGAACGCCGGTGTGATCACTGCTTCACCAGGGGCACATGAGCCGATTCTAGCAATCACCGTTCGACAGGCGTCCACAAGTTCAGGGCCGGCAGCTCGGTGAATGGCACCATCGACTCCACCTCCACCAAGTAATGACGAATTGGCTGCATTTACAATCGCGTCTGCTTCCTCTTTTGTGATATCTCCTTTAATAACCTTGAGTTCCACTGGCATCACCTCGATTTCATTTTCTTTTAGTTTAGCGTGTTTTGCTCCAAACTACAAACGATCTGCGAGCTGCTTTCTTTTTTCCAAATAATAACTATAATTCCCTGAAAAGCTGATCAATTGGTGATCCTCAAGCAAAATCGTCCGGTTGCATACTTGGTTCATAAAATAACGGTCATGCGATACAACAATGATCGTACCTTCAAAATTTTTGATTGCTTCTTCCAAAACCTCTCGCGATGCAATATCCAAGTGATTTGTCGGCTCATCCAAAATCAGCGTGTTGACTGGCTGATGAATAAATTGTGCCAGTCGTAACCGCGTCCGCTCTCCACCGCTTAAAGCACTAATCTTTTGAAAGACCATCTCCTGATAGAACATAAAGCCTGCTAAAAGTCGTCTTGCTTCTCCTTCCGTGACTTGCACCTTATCGCGAAACACCTCCAGAACTGTCCTATTAGGTTCTAATTCTTCCATTTGCTGTGACAGATAGGCAATCTGCACTCCAGGCCCTATCTTGAAACAACCAGCATCCGGCTCTATCTCACCCAGACAAAGCTTCAATAATGTACTTTTCCCGGCGCCGTTCTCACCAACAATAGCTACGCGTTCCCCCTGCTTGATCAATAATTCTGCTTCTTCAAATAGTGACTTCTTGCCGAACGACAGCCAAACACCTTCTGCATGAACAATTTCACTACTCCCACGGCCGCCATTTTCAAATTGCAATCGCATCTCTTTCTGCTCTAAGACTGGCTTTTTAACAAGCTCCATTCGTTCTAGTGCACGCTCCATATTTTTCGCGCGTCTGAAAAAAGCATCATTCGGGGGACTAGCCTGCATCGCCCATTGTCTAAGGCGCTTAATAGCCTGCTTCATTTTCTTGATCTTCTTCTGTTGATCTTTATAGGCCTGAAACTCCCGCAACAGCCGCTCTTCGCGTTCTTTTAAATAGCCACTGAAATCCGTATGATAGGTAATCAATTCTTTGTTTTCCAACTCCACAATTTTCCTTACTGTCTCATCGAGGAAATAACGGTCATGTGAAACGACCACGACGGCTCCCTTATAACGGGTCAAAAATTGGGTCAACCATTCGACAGCATGAAGATCCAGATGATTGGTCGGCTCATCCAGCAAAAGCAGATCTGGTTTTTGTAACAATTGGATAGCCAGATTGACTTTGGTTTTCTCACCACCGCTAAGTGCTGCATATTGTTGATTACGTAGTTTGCTGATACCTAACCCTTGTAGGATCCGCTCGACTTCTGATTCCATCTCATAGCCACCTTCTTTGATAAACTGCTCTTGCAGCTCGCCATAACGCGTGATCAGTCGGGGCTCAGGATCAATCGTCATTTTTCTCTCTAGGAACTGCAGCTGTGTGGCCATTTTATTCAAATGATCAAAGCTTGTCAGTAAGACATCGTAAACTGTTTGGTCAATGGCCGTTTCTGGAATTTGATCCAGATAACCAATCTGCAAGCCTCGTTTAATCGTTACTTCCCCACTGTCAACGCGTTCGAGTCCCGCAATGATTTTTAAAATCGTGCTTTTTCCTTCCCCGTTTCGACCAATCAATCCCATCCGTTCATTATCCATGATTTGCAGCGATACATTTTCCAGAATCTGATCCCCGCCAAAATTTTTTGATACCTGATTAATTGCTGTAATAATCATTTTCAATGCTCCTCATTATGGGAGAGAAGCCGAATTGTTCCACATGAAACAATTTTTGCATACACAAAAAAGAGATGCCGACAAGCTGACAGCATCTCTTTATAATTCCAATGAGATTATTCATGCTTCTCTCCAAATTTTCGCTATGCATTTGCTTGAAATTGGGCAGACTTCACCCCTGCAAATACAAGAACGGAAAAAATCGCACGAACAATGTATAAAAATTCAGCTAACTTTGAACGTACTTTGGATAGAAACATGTCACTCACCTCACTTCATAAATTATTACCTTTAGCATAACGGAAAGTCCGTTGAAATGTCAATTTTATGATATTGAAACAGGTTGTTTCAGCACTGAAACTTTTGCCAAGCCTCGGAATCAATAGCTGAAATCTTGCAAAAATTGCTTATCAATGCCTCGAAACCGTTCAAATTTAAAACTGCAACCTGAACTCTTCTTCAAGCTTTCTTCATTCTCTGGATAAATTGCTTGATGCTCTAATAAAAAAGACTTTCTTTATTCCCTCATCACTAAATTATTCCCCGGGAAATATTCCTTGCCCTTCAAAAAAAGCAGCGAGCCCACAACAAGAAAATCGCTGCAAGCTCAAACTGCTTAGAAATTAGGAATATTTTTTTTACGTTTCACATAGAATTTCAAGGCCAAGGCCAGTGCACCAATCACACATGTAACAATTGGATCAAGTGAAACATTAATGGATGGTGGTAAGATCACTTGTACAAATGTCATGATGAACATCCAGACAAAAATAACACCGACAGCCACTAAAATATACTTAAGCGTAGCACCTTTCACCTTTTCACGCATTCCTGCTGCATATTTACGCAGGATCAACATAGCAAAGCCACCGACAATACCTGTGATCAATAACACGACGATTCCCATTGTCTGACCACCCATAAGGGCACTAAGGCCAGTGATCAACATCATGGCACCAAGAACGAGCAAGGCGCCGTCAAGGACGATCCATCCTGTCGCAACATCCCCCTGCGGTGTTGCTTTTTTTGTTTGAACGGTCAAAGCCGCAACATATTCAGTCGGCGTTAAATCAAACAACTTACGCGCTGTGACGCCCTGCTTTTGCTGGGTCAGAATTTTTTCTGTCATTTCATAAACAATCTGCTCTTTTTGCTCACCGGAATAATCCGTCGCCTGCAAATGCTTTTCAACTTCATGGACATATTGCAAGTTACGCTTTGTCAGGCTCGACTTTAGGTCGCTTAAAGGCTGCTTTACAGTTTCTGTTTCTGTACTCACTAACTCTGCTCCTCCTAACTCTTTTCTCCTACTCATTATAACCTACTTACTTCAAAAACGAAATGGAAAATGGTGTTTTCAACTCGTTTTTGCCATTTGAAAATAGGCCGTTAGCCGTTTCACCACAATGGCTATCACAATAAACAGAACCACTGCGATTATGCCAGCAATTACAAAATAAGTACTCATTTGAAGCCCATCTGTATAATTCCCATCAATCAGATTGGTAATACTGAGCGCAGTACTAATGGAGAAACCACCATAAACAACCCATTTCACCCAATCAAAGGCAAAGAGTTGGCCATTCTTTTCTATTGCTTGGAATTTATACATTAAAATGGCCAGAATCGTCAAGATGAGTGCTAACACGCCATAAAACAGCGGGACAAAAGCCGAATCACTTTGCATACCAAATGGATCAAAAATATTGATGCAGTCTTCGAATGGAATAATGCTTTTCATTTCATGCATAGATGCTGCATGATTGGCATTCATTAAGAATAATCTATCGATACTAGTGATCAGTACATTAGGTACAAAAACTGTTCCCAGGCCGATCAACACTCCAGCAAACGGAGAGGCGATTGCCAGTCCGATAACAATCGCTGAAAGAAATAGCAGCAGATAGGATAGCCAAGCACTGCCCAAAAGCAGCAATAAGCGCGAAACATCCCATTGTATAAAGTCCGGATCGATCGACTGATTGATGTACACGAGTCCAAGTCCCACACTGACAAAGAAACTGGCTGTAATTGCCAGACTAGCAATCAATAGACGTACAGCCATGACCCGAGACCTTTTATATGGCAGAGTCGCCACAAATCGATTGCCTCGTGTAAACCGTTCAAAAAGTACTAGGAAAAGCCCTAGCCCAAATACAGCAATTTTGACAAATAAGAAAAATAAGCTGTAAGAAAAATAGAAAACAAAATTAGAAGAATATTTATACGCCGCGTTGATATATGGTTCATAATCCGGCTGAACAAGATAAACAACGGTCAGACTTTTATTAATATCATCCGGTGACATACGATTATCTTTGCTCTCTCTTTGGGTTTTAGCAAATTCACTGGAATCATAATATTCTACTGTTTCATGCCATCGATTGACATCATTAAATATCCCCCAGAATAGCCCTCCTAAAAAGAGAATGAAAATCACCAATGCAAACCAACGTATTCCCAGCCATTCTTTATACCATAAACCTCTATTTTTCAAGATGCTTTCACACTCCTTTTTTCCGGATGCCCTAATCTCCGGAGGATTCTGTCTATCACGATCGCAATAATCAGCAACAAGCTAAAGATTACGAGTTGCAAAAATAAAAATGCTTCATTACTGGTAACATAAGACTGTCCGCTCAAAGATGGATCTGTTTCTAGTAGAATAGATACGACTTGCGTTATTATCAATAACACAAAACTAATCACGACCCACTTAAGTGATGCAAACGGAAAAAGCAGGCTATCTTTTTCTGCCGAGAACTTCGTATACAAAAGGACTGAGGCTCCTACTGCCAAAAGAAATAGGACGAGCTGAACAAGAAATGGTCCAAACGAGCCAGTACTGTTGCCACCGATTATGAATGCTCCAAAATAATCCGAAAAGACCATTTTCTGTACCTGTTCTGGAAACAATATACTGAGCAGTGGAAAAACCGCTCCATAACTATATGTAATCCCCACGAGGATCAGCCCCAGTACAAATAGCGCTGGCAATGTCCGTCCAACAACCAATCCAGTCAGAATCGAAAAGCTGAACAGCAGGAGATAGACCATTAAATTGCTTAGTATCGCCCAACCAGCATGACTCCAGTCGATTTGCATATATTGTTCTGGCACCATATGAGAAAATTGCCAATAGCCAATCAATAAACTAATAGAATAGCTTGCCACAAGTGTTACTATTCCTAGTCCCAATTTTGTAAAGATGATTGATCGGCGCGAAAATGGCAATCCCAAAGTAAAATGATTACGCCGCATCAGCCGTTCTCCCGAAACCATCGCATAGCCAAGAAAAATCGGTAAAAGCAGCAGAAAACCTGAAAAGCGCATTTTTGCAAAATAAAGGACATAGTGATTCATTTTTTCTCCAACTTGTGGCCCAACTACCGTTAAGGCCCCTTCGATATCTTCAGGACTCATTTTTTGCGTCGGATCTTTCTGCATTGTCAGAAACTCACTTGACTGGAAGTGATTATACATCTCCTGCCAATAGGTTCCTTCTTTTAGCAGACCGCCACCTAGAATCAGCAAAAATAAGACAAAAATAGTTATAAGCAGAAAACGGTACGTCCAAAATTCTTTTTTCCATAAAGTTAAGCTGTTCATCTCGCACCTCTATAACTCATAGTAGTCGATCTTATCATCCGCCAACCGCAAAGTGAAAATATCCTCGATCGTAATCAGCATTTCTTCATAGAGAACAGGCTTTTCCGCTTTGAGTGCTTCTATAAAACCTTCTGTATTTTTAGTGACTAAAAGTGTATATATTCTACCATTTCGACTTAGTAATTCAGCCCCCTCTTTCACAAAGTCCGGAATAAATTTGGTGCGAAAAGCCACTTGGACCTTCATTGATGACGCGCGAAGTTCTTCCAGATAGTAATCGAGTTCAATTCTTGACCCTTTCAAAACAATCACACGGTCAGCAATACTTTCCAGCTCATCCAGCCTGTGAGAGGCGATTACTACACTGGTTTTTTTCAGCGCGACCGTTTCAATAATAAACTGAAGGATCTCTTTTTTGATAATCACATCCAACCCGTCCATCGGTTCATCCAGCAGCAAATAATCTACATTCAACGAAAAAGCCAAAATCATAAAGAACAACGCTTTCCTACCTTTAGAAAAAGAGATGATCTTGACATGCCGCGGTAATTCGAAGCGATCTAACAACTGATAAAAGAAGGTCTCATCAAATTCTGTGTAAATCGTGCGATACATCCGCACAACAGATTTCACACTATATGTATTAAAATAATTCATGCTATCTTCTAGGAAAAACAGTCCTTTTTTCACTTCTGGATTGCGATAGATGCTTTTCCCCTCAATTTCAACATCTCCGCTGTCTGGCAGATAAATGCCCGTCATTGTAGAAAACAAAGTGGTTTTCCCAACGCCATTCCGTCCAATCAACGCCGTAATCTCACCCGGCCTCAATTCAAATGAAACATCCTGCAACACTTGGTTCTTTTCGATTGTTTTTGATAAATGACTAACCTTCATTCTTGCCCCTCCAAACTCTGATAAAATTGGTTGATTTTACTCTGTAAGGCTTCTTGATCGATCTGCAAAAAATTAGCCTCGACAATAAGCTTTTTCAAAGACTCGTCAAAGTTCTCCAGTTCATGACGAGTTGGTTCTAAGCTACTGTGCTCGCTGACAAAGCTGCCCTTTCCTTTCATCGTATAGATGATGCCCTGCCGTTCCAATTCTTTATAGGCCTTCCCAACTGTATTCGGATTGACCAGCATCTGTACAGACGATTCGCGCACAGAGGGCAATTTTTCGTGCGGCTTCAAAAGACCTTTTGCACACATCTCTTTGATCTCCGTTACAATTTGCTCATAAATCGGACTGTTACTTTTTAAGTTCAGCTGATACATAACAAACTCCCCTCATTTTATAAAGGTGTTTAACGTGTATTATTATACTTAATACACTTTGTTTCGTAAAGCTTTTTGTAAACCAATTATTAGGATAAAATTGGACTTTGTTGTAAGATTAGGCTATGAAACTAGAACCATCGAGGTGAAATCATGCTAGCGTTAGATCATCAATTTATTCATTTTTTAGAAAAACACCCTACAATCAGCCGCGAGCTTTTCAGCGGTCACTTTGGGTTGGAAAAGGAAAATCTGCGTGTTACGCCTGACGGAAAATTAGCGTTAACACCCCACCCGGCTGCATTTGGTGCCAAAGAAGATAACCCTTATATCAAAACTGATTTTTCCGAAAGTCAAGTCGAAATGATTACACCCGTCTGTAATTCCATTGATGAAGTTTTTGACTTCGTGAAAAATCTTCAAGATATCGTCTCTCTGGAACTAAGTGATGGCGAACTGCTTTGGCCAAACAGCAATCCCGCGCTTCTCCCGAAAGAAGAAGAGATTCCTATTGCCGTCTACCGTACCCCAGATCATCCGAACCGTTTATATCGCGAACACTTGGCACGGGAATACGGTAAGAAAATTCAGCTTCTCTCTGGTATCCATTATAATTTCTCGTTCTCAGAAAAACTGCTGACGGGTCTCTATGAAGAATATCACATGGAGCAGGAAACAATGGCCGATTTTCGGAACCGCATGTATGTTAAAACAGCCAAATATTTCATGAAAAACCGGTGGCTGCTGGTTTATCTGACCGGAGCAGGTTCCATCTACCCAACGGGCTATACGACCACACCTGCCGAAAAAACACTTGCGGATGGGGTTACATGGATGGAAAACGGGACATCACTTCGAAACAGCTCATACGGATACAAGAATAAGACACCGCTTCATATTGATTATAATTCTTTTGACAGTTATATTCAGACGATCGGAGAGCATATTACAGAAGGCAAAATCAATAGTATGCGGGAATTTTATAACCCGATTCGCTTGAAGAATAGCCATACCGATCAATCGCTCGACTCGTTGGCAAAAAATGGTGTGGAGTATCTGGAAATTCGGTCGCTTGATTTGAATCCGCTTGAACCGAATGGCATCTCTAAAGAAACGCTTCGTTTTGTGCATCTACTTTTGATTACAGGTCTACTAAGCGCAGATACCGAACTTTGCCATAATAGTCAGACGATCTCTGACCGGAATGAAGAACAGATTGCGCTTTATGGGCTCAGCCAACCGTCAATCATCGAATGTGACGGAAGTGAAAAGTCCTTTGTCGAAGCGGCTTTTGCCGAACTTGATAAAATGCAGCAGCTTGTCGAAACGTTTGCCCATGATCGTGAGCTTCTTCTCAAAACAATCCACGAGCAAAGAACGCGCATTCTTGATCCGCAAAAAACCATTGCTTGGCAAATGCTGGAACGGGTGAAACAAATGGGCTACCTGAATTATCATTTAGAAGCTGCGCGACTGGCACTTGCTGATTCTGATGCGACCGCCTACCAATTCGCTGGATATGAAGATATGGAGCTGTCTACACAGATCGTCATGCAATCCGCTGTGAAAAGAGGCGTTCAATTTGAGATTCTTGACCGCAGCGAAAATTTTCTTCGGTTAAAAGAAGGCACACATGTTGAATACGTCAAACAAGCTACGAAAACAGCCCGTGATAATTATGTGACTGTCCTGCTGATGGAAAATAAGGTTGTGACTAAACAGATACTAGCTGAAAATGGCATTCGAGTCCCATTCGGCGAAAGTTTTACTGATCCAACCAAAGCTCTAGAAGCCTACACTGATTTTCATGACAAAGCCATTGTTATAAAACCTAAATCGAACAATTATGGGCTCGGCATCAGCATTTTTAAAACCAGCTTTTCAGAAAAAGATTATCATGAAGCGCTTGATATTGCTTTCAGCTATGATCAGGCCGTCATTATTGAGGAGTTCATCCCTGGTGAAGAATACCGCTTTCTTGTGATCGATAATAAAATAGAAGCCGTAATGCGCCGCGTGCCTGCCAATGTAGTTGGCGATGGCATCCATACTATTGCTGAACTTGTAACAGAAAAAAATAGCGATCCATTACGGGGAACGAATCATCTGAAGCCGCTTGAGCAAATTCAAAACGGTCCGGAAGAAGCACTTATGTTGTCTATACAGGGACTTACCTTTGAAAGTGTTCCAGCCCCTAATCAGATTGTTTATCTACGTGAGAACTCCAATATTAGTACAGGCGGTGATAGCATTGACGTCACAGCTAAAATGGACGACTATTATAAGCAACTCGCCATTCAGTGTACACAGGTGGTGGGCGCCAAATTCTGCGGTGTAGATATTATCTTGCCACCTGACCCGACTACTTATGAACAAGCGGCCATCATTGAACTGAATTTCAATCCGGCCGTTCATATGCACTGCTTCCCTTATCAAGGCGAGCGTAAAAAAATCGGTGACCGGATCATCGACTATCTATTTAAATAAATATCATTTAAGCCTCCTGATAGTAAACAATATCTATCAGGAGGCTTTATTTGTAAAAAAGGTTTTAAAAAAATACTTTTCCGGAGATAAATGTTACAAAAGAAAAAACTTTTTACTAATTCACAAAGCTTTCACAATATCTCCATTGATAATATTGTTTAAAGATGATAATTATTGTATTGCAATCAGTTGCAATATCTATAAACGAAAGGAGATTGATCAATTGCATTCCATAAAAAAGGGTGCTTCTCAAGGACTGAAAATCCTACTTATTTTATCATTTTTAACCATTCTTATTCCGCATTTCAGCAAAGCGGCAGAAGATGCATCATTAAATGCTCTCCCTCCTGATAAAACCTACCAAGAAATTTTTCCAGATAACACTTTTCGCGAAGCTGTTCTTGGACAGCTCCACTATGGCGGAAAGGAGGCCACCAGCGGATCAATCGTTACTGCCACTGATTTAGCAGCAGTTACAAAGATTAAAATAGAGGAGAAACCTCTTACTTCCATCGAAGGCGTTCAGTATTTAACAGGCTTGCAATACCTCATTATTCATCGCACCAATCTCTCAGATATCTCACCTCTTAGCAAATTCACACCTAAAAACACATTCATCGATCTTGACGAGAATAAGATTTTCGATATTAAGCCGATTAAACCACATGCCAATCTCTATACACAAGGAGCGAATCGGTTCCTTCTCCAAAATCAGTTCACAAAGCAGACAATCACTATCCCTTCCGGTACCACCAGCTATGATTTTAAACTTCCTGAAGGCTTTACACAGATAGCTATGACAGTAAATGGCTCCTCACCGTCTCAAATTGGCAGGACTTTAGTCTCCGATCCCACCACTTATCGAATAGACTTATCAGAAAAACCTTCAAAAGTCACATTTTGGCTCGTAAGTGGCTATCCAGATGATCAAAGTACAACGGTCAAATATACCGGAACTGTCACATTAAAATTCCAATATTCCTCCGCATGGGCCCCTTCTGCTGATGCTGGTATGACCTATCGGACAAAAACCACACTAAATGCCGAACAATTCTTAAAGGATGTCCATGCAGAAAGCATTTTCGGCCTCATCACAGAAGTTGATTTTTCTCAAGTCAATGTCAATACACCTGGAGATTATCCCGTTACGATCGAATATAAGCGACCGATTTTAAAAACAGTCGTCCACTCGGTAAAACGGCATATAAAAATCGTCGAACCGATCACTCTTACCGGTTGGGATGGCCGTCTTTCCCCAGGGAACTGGAATTTGGCTCCCCACATTAAACGTTATGACCTTTTTGCTGATAGTTACCACCAAAAGCTGATTGTGCTTGATGCTGTTACACCCGAACTGGATCCTGGTTCGCCTGATCCGTATATTCATACATATGCAGCAAACCAAGATTTTTATAAGTTCATCCATTATCGTGGGGACTCCCTTATTAAGTCTGTTACACTAAAAGGTGGAGACCAAACTGCTGCTTCTCTTCCGTTAATTGCCGGATGGGAATATAGGCTTGATGATGAATATGAGATCCACGCCTTGGAAAGCGGTCGAATCACACAGACACCGGTTACCACAATGAAAAATAAACCGCCGAATCCAACTGCCGAAAATATAGTTGGCCCCAGCTCACTTATACGTAACAATGGCAGCGAAGGCTGTCTTCGCATCAAATTTGATAATGATGGATTAGTTTATGTAGACAATATTACACCCACACTGCTCATTCAAAATAATGATTTACAATTAGAATATAAGGACACTATTTCATTTGATCGTTTAAAAGAGCTAATCGGACTAACTTGCAGAGACAATATGGATCATATTCCTAATAGTGGCGACAGTGTAAAACTTACGACTGATTACGATCCCGATTTGACAAGTAATAAAACTGGCGAAGCAAATATTTACATTACAGCAGCTGATGCACAGGGAAATCAAACCTCACAATCTGTCCATCTGCGGACAAAAGTGACGTTGCCAACTGCTCAAGCCGCCCCGAAAAGCTATCCACTTGGCACAGACAGCAAGGATATCCGGTCCGAAGATCTGGTCACCAATCTCCATTCAACAGTTCCATTCGTCCAATCTGTCACAGCCAAAAGTTTTCCAGCGGAGCACCCGATTGATACTTCTCTGATCGGAACTGCTCCTACAACTGTCACAATCCAAGATGATCGCGGAGTAGAGGCAAACATCCCCACTTCTATCCAAGTCAAGTATGGAAACAGTCTCGCCTTCCAAGCAGACTCACTAAATGATGTTGCTCGAACTGGCGCCGTTCTCACCCTGCACGATAAAAAAGGGAAACCCTCCATTACGGTCTCACCAGCTGATAATGACGGCTCGAAACCTTTCAGCAACCAAGCTCCTGAAACCTCTTACCTATCCTACAAATTTTACCATCCTACTGAGCATCAGGTAATTGACAGCTCGAAAAAATTCGCCGATGTGGCTGTGCAAAATAAACAGAACACCCGCGATCTTCAAACTGCTTTTCAAACAAGTAAAATCCCAGATGAATTGGCTTATGGCGACATCATTGAAATCCACTACAATCGTCAGGCACCTATCGATCACTATACAAATTCAGTTAAAGCGACAGATGAACACACAGGATCTGAACCATTTTACTATCGTGTAACAGCTGACGGATTTAAACGTCTGACACAAGACGAAGCAATCGGCGTTCTAAAATTTGACCCCGACCAGACAACAGCTAGTATAGACTTTAAAGATACCCCCGTTGCTTCGGGCAAAAAAATTATCCAGCGCAAAACGGACAATTTCAAGATTGGTATCACTGATACACGAAGTACAAAAGGTTGGAAACTGAAAGCTGCTTTGATTCAGCCATTTACAAATGCTTCAGGTGATCAACTTTTATCCAGCAAACTGATTTTTAAAGATAAAAATTCACAAAAAGTTTTATCTAAGCAGAGCGTTGAAATTGCTTCACTTACTCCTACCACCGATCCGGCAGCTAGCACCACGCTTCTTCAGTATGATAAGGAGGATGGACCGCTTTTTCAGCTAGATACCTCGATACTTAGACCTGATAAATACGTTGCTACCATTCAGTGGACACTTGAAACAGCACCTTAAATAAAAATAAGAGAATCAAAAACCAAGCAGTCTACCATTCTAAAATGGATCTGCCCGTTTTTGATTCTCTTTTACATTTAAAAATTATTATGATCCAGAAAAAGTGACACATCTATCCTACCTTTTCTTGGTCAGAGGTCAATTTACGATTTTCATCAGACATTAAAGCGGAAGTGTACTACGTCACCATCTTGCATCAAGTATTCTTTTCCTTCAAGACGAACCTTCCCTGCTTCTTTGGCAGCCTGTTCCGAACCATATTCGACCAAGGCATCATACGCGACCACTTCTGCACGGATAAAGCCACGTTCAAAGTCTGTATGAATAATACCCGCACATTCTGGCGCTTTCATGCCTTTACGGAACGTCCAAGCTCGAACTTCTTGCACACCTGCCGTAAAGTAAGTAGCCAGACCAAGTAACGAGTAGGCCGAGCGAATCAGCTTATCAAGCCCAGATTCTTCAATTCCCAGGGCTTCAAGAAATTCCACCTTGTCCTCATCTTCCAGTTCAGCAATTTCTTCTTCAGCACGCGCACAAACGACAATCACATCTGAACCTTCACTGGCAGCAAGTTCGCGAACCTGTTGCACATAAGCATTGCCATCTGGATCTGCTACATCTTCTTCACTGACATTCGCCACATATAGAACCGGTTTTTTTGTTAGAAGAAACAGATTGCGAACGATTTTTTCTTCTTCCTCATTGAATTCCACTGAACGAGCTGGTTTATCGTCCTCAAAAGCCGCTTTCAACTTGGTCAACACGTTGAATTCAGCGACCGCGTCTTTATCTTTTTGCTTAGAGAGCTTTTCAACACGGCCAATACGCTTATCGACCGTTTCCAAGTCAGCTAGAATCAGCTCCAAGTTAATGGTTGCAATATCATCAAGCGGATCAACGCGACCTTCCACGTGCGTGATATTTTCATCTTCAAAACAGCGTGTCACATGGCAAATCGCGTCAACTTGGCGAATATGCGAAAGGAATTTGTTACCAAGCCCTTCCCCTTTGCTTGCGCCTTTCACGATGCCCGCAATATCCGTAAATTCAAAAGTCGTCGGAACCGTTTTTTTCGGTTCAACCAGTTCCGTCAATTTATTCAAGCGATAATCCGGCACCTCCACGACGCCCACATTGGGATCGATCGTTGCAAACGGATAGTTCGCCGCCTCTGCACCGGCCTTAGTAATTGCATTAAAAAGCGTCGATTTCCCAACATTCGGAAGCCCGACAATACCTGCTGTAAGTGCCATTTCTCAAATTGCTCCTTTTCAAATTGATAACGTTCAAAAAACAAGCCAAATCGACTTGTTTTCACTATGGTTTATTATAAAGGTTTTTTTGGAAAAAGACCAGCTTGTGTTTTGGATGAGTGCTCCATCTATTTTTTATATTAAAATTATGATTTTATATAAAGTGATCATAAATCAAAAAATTTCTTATAAAAACTATTTTATAAAATGAATTCACAAAAAGTTAACAATTTCCCATCTTATATTATGTTAAAATTAACTGAAAAATAAACAAAGGGAGATGAGATGTTATGAATTTACTAGGAGATTCATCACAAAAAATTGACACACGAGAGATAGCTATTAAGGAGAATATCATTGCATTCGCTGATCATTCTATTCAAATAAGCAATATTTCTCAATTAACTGCAGGAATGCCACCAAATAAGATGCCTTTTAAAGCCATTATTTTAGCCGTGATTTGCTTGTTGGCTCAAAGTCTTATTGGACCGCTCGGAACAATTGGACTGCTATGCTGCTTAGGATATATCGGCTATATTGTTTGGGAAAATTTGAATAAAGGCGCTTATATATCTTTAAGATTAAATTCTGGATTTACATTTAATATTGTTTGCAAAGATGAAGCGTTTGCCAATAATATCAGACATGTTATCGAAACCTGTATCAATCATGCAGGCACCTATGCCATCAATATGGATCAATGCATTATCCAAGCTGATACACTTATCAATGGAGATGGAAATGAGGTATCTTTAAGTCATGAAAATATCTAATAGTTTTGTCAATGCAACAAATATTATCAATGGAAATCATAATAAAGTTACTGTTTTATCTAATCCTAAAGCCATAGATTGGGAACAGTTGACTAAAGAAATCAATCAGCATTTAAATGTACTCCCCCAAGATTCAAGAGAACATACAGCCTGTCTTGATTTATACTTTGTTGCTTCAAAGAGAGACGAAAAACTATTCAAAAATAAGCTTAAAAAATATGCTTCTCTCCTGACTACAAATATTCTTTCAGGTACAACTAGCGGTATTTTAGTAAAAATGCTTTCCGACTATATGTAAGAATCCATACTATTTAAAAAAGCAGAAATCATGCCCTAACTAACTGGGTTGATTTCTGCTTATTCTTCATAAATAATCCTTCGTCCGTGCCATATCCGTTACTAAATCCGGATAATCTTCACGCAAATTCTCCACTAGCTGATGAATTAGCGACGGGTCGCGTTTTACTTCCTGAAATTCCGTTTCGGTCACACCTACCAACTGAATAAATTCAACTTTCCCATAGAGTGTATCACGCGCAGCGATTTCTGTATCTGGTACTGTGACTAGAGCTGTGATTCTAGACTCTTCACCGATGTGGATGGATTCGCCATTGCCTCCGATAAACTGATACGCTTCCAGATATCGCTTCGACTCGTTGGTATATCGTGCCAAATTGGAGAGCATGTCCACCGCCCACATGCATTCTTCTGCTGATTTGACAGGTAGTTTGATCGTCATTTCATAGCCCCAGAAACTATGCTCGCCTCCAAGTGAATCTTCATTCGTGTAGAGCTCCGTCAAACCATATGTGACAAGATGCTTGTAGCCCTTCTCCGAGCTGAAAATACTATAGCCATCCAAATACTGGTCTCCGCCAAACATAGCCCGACTGGTCATTACTGTGCCATAATGCGCCGGCTCCTGATCCTCATATACTGCTGCAAAAGCCGCATCGATCTCATCCCAGCCTGGCGCCCAGCTTTCGTCTTCTGCTGCTTTCATCTTGAATGTTTCCAGATCCATATGATCGCCTCCTTGCCGCTAGTATATCACTACTTCATTTCTTTCCAAAGCGCAATCATTTCATACGCTACGTCACGTAGCGAGTATGTCGTCATAAATTGATCCTCAGCATGCATGAAGAGCAGTGAAAACGGCACCTGATCGCCGTCCGCCTCTTGCTGGATCAACTTCACATGTTCTTTATGACCGTCACTTAAAAATGCATTCGCCTCATCAATTTTCTGATAGGCTTCCGTGAATTTTCGTTGTCTTGCCAATTGCATCGCCTCAATAATGCTGCTTCTGGCTGCTCCGACTGCGCTTATTATTTGAAAAGAAGCTAATTCTAAACCTTCCAAAATCCATTCATCTCCTTACTTTACGTGAAATTGGGTCCTAAGCTTCGTTTCCGAATCCCCGCCTGCATAAAGCTGGAAAGTCCCCGCTTCGATTTCATGACACCGCCTGATCGACCAGATCTCCAAATCTCTTGCTGACAGTGTCAATGTGATGGTTCTTTCTTCATGTGGCGCTAGTTTGATTTTTCTAAAGCCTTTCAATTCCCGCTTCCGTCGCGTGATGCTCGCTTCCTGATCGAACAGGTAAAGCTGAACAACCTCTTCCCCTGCTACATTCGACCGGTTTTGCAGCGTGACAGTCACCTTGACTGTCTCTTCACCAGCCATAAGTGCTGCTAACCTATAGGTTTCTTGATCAGTCGCGACATCAACATAGTGAAAATCACTGTAGCTCAAACCATAGCCAAATGGATAGAGCGGCTTGCCTGGGCTGTCAAAGTAATCTTCTTTATATTCGACCGCTTTTTGGTTGTAATAAACAGGCAGCTGCCCGCTCGACCGTGGGATACTTACTGGCAGTTTGCCGGATGGATTATACTGCCCGAAAAGCACTTCCGCCACGGCCTGTCCGCCAACAGCACCTGGATACCATGCCGTCAAAAGAGCATCTGCTGATTCGCTTAATTCCGGCACAGCAAGCGGGCGGCCTTGGATAAGCACCACGATAAGGGGACGTCCTGTGGCACGCACTGCTTCATAGAGCGTACGCTGGGCAGGTGGTAGCCGCAAATCCGCCACATCGACATTCTCACCTGAATCCATATTGGGACCCTTGGAACTGACCGCTCCATTTTTCAGGAAATCCATATCAAAATTACGAGCACTTGAACCGCCTAAGACCAGCACGACTGCATCGGCATCTTGAGCCAGTGTTGCTGCTCGGTCCAGACCTCCACTGATCGCTTCTCGCACGTCTGATCCCTGCTCATAATGGACTGCTAGACCAGCCGGAGCCAGTTTGCGGATGCCATCAAGCACGCTCAGGCCGCCAGCTGCTGCATCTTGAGGTGCCGTATAGTCGCCAAGTTGGTTATACAGCGCGTCCGCATTCGGACCAATGACGGCCAAATTTTTTATATCTGCGCAAAGTGGCAAGGTTTTGTCACGGTTTTCAAGCAGACAAATACCTTCTCGAGCTGCCTGCAGATTCACTTCCCGCCAAGCAGGATCAGGTACGGGAACGATCTCCTCTATATAAGGAGATTCAAACAGTCCCAGCTCGAATTTCAGCGTCAGCACCCGTCGAACCGCTTGATCGATCATACTTTCAGCCACGATACCAGCTTTAACAGCCTCCTCAAGTACCGGATAGATTTCATCCCAAAGACTCAAATCGACTCCCGCTTCTACTGCGAGACCCGCTGCCGCACGTGCATCTCCAGTCAGTCCCAGCAGGCGATCCAGCGCACAACCATCCGCCATCACGATGCCAGAAAATTTGAATTCGTCTCGCAAAATATCCGTCAACAGCTCGCGATTCGCATGACAAGGCACGCCATCGATCTCATTATAAGCTGCCATTAGACCGCTAGCTCCGGCCGCGATTCCCGCCTGAATGCCTGGCAGAAAAATCTCCCGTAATTCTCGTTCACCGATCGATACAGGGCCGGAATTATGACCGCCTACCGGTTCACCCTGAGCTGCAAAGTGCTTCAAAATGACCGCCATCTTGTCGTGCTGCTCAAAACCCGCTGTAACGGCCTCCGTCAGCCGAGCCGCCAGATACGGGTCCTCACTGAAGCACTCCTCTGATCGTCCCCAACGCGGATCTCTCAAAATATCAAGCGCCGAAACCAGCGCCAAGTGGACCCCTTTGTCCGACACTTCCGCCGCCATTGCCTCTGCCACACGCCGCTGTAATTCTGGATTGAACGAAGCCCCGCGTGTCAGATTGACTGGATAGCACTCGCTTTCTAATGCCTGATGCCCATGTGGCAATTCTTCAGAAAATAGAACTGGAATCCCCAGTCGTGTGTTTTCCAGCACATAACGCTGTATCATATTGGCCACTTTGGCACTATTCGCCCGGCTAATCCCCGTCTTGGCATTCATTTTGGACCAAGGATCCGCACGAAACAGACCGTAGAGTGCTCCGATACCTGCAAAGCGCTCAACTTCCTGATGAAATTTTTCTGTCAAAGTGAACGTATCATCATTCAGCCGCTGAAAAGTTTCCCACCCGTAAAGTCGCTGGTTCAACTGACCGCATTTTTCCTGCAGTGTCATTCGAGCGAGTAAATCCTCCACACGTTCAGAAACATCCGCTGTATGATCCAAATAACGCATACTGCTTCCTCTCCTTCAAAAAACGGCAGAACCCCGAGCCAAAGTAGAGATTGACTCGGGAGACCGTTTTATTTTAATAATGACAAGCCTTGTTCAAGAACTTTCTCACCGTTCATTCGTCCGTAATCCACAATATCGATTACACCGACCGGGATTTTCCCTTGTACGGCTTCACTCACTTTGTCTTTCATGTAGCTTACTTGCGGTCCGAGCAATATTGCCTCTGCGTTCCGCCAATTTTTTTCAAAGTCCGTTTCAGAAATGGCCCAGATTTCAATTTCAATACCTTTTTCTTCTGCAACTTTCTGCATCTTCCGTACGAGAACACTTGTCGACATTCCCGCATTACACATCAACATTAATTTTTTCATTTTGATTCACTTCCCATTTTAATTCGATCGTTCGCCTTTAAGAATGGCAGGTATAAAAGTACACAGACCATGATCAAGAAGATCTGGAATACAGCGGCCCGCCAATCCCCGCCTGTCGCTAAGAAACCGGAAGCAACTACCGGCGTTGTCCATGGTACCATGACGACAACCGGTGAAATCAGATGGATCTTCGTCGCGATATACGCCAGCAACAAGCAAAGCGGCGTGGAAATAATAAATGGAATCATTAAGCTCAGATTATAAACGATCGGTAACCCAAAGACGACCGGTTCATTGATATTAAACAGCCCTGGAGCAGCTGAGAGCCCCGCAATCTCACGATAGTCCTTCCGTTTACTCCAAATGAAGATGGCAAGTAGAAGCGCGATTGTATTTCCGCCACCACCCATAACACCAAACACATCACGGAAAGTTGTATTGATAATATGCGGAATCGCTTCGTTATTGGCAAACGCTGTCATATTATCCTGCATATTGGCAAGCAATACAGGATCCATGATCGGTCCCAAGATTCCGCTTCCAGCAATCCCGATCGAATAAAGCATTTGCGAGATCGTCATCAACACGATAAATCCAGGAACACTTGTAACCAAATAGGTCAGTGGTTTTTGGAGAATCGTACTGATCAGCGAGTAAATATTGATACTTGTCAAAAGTGTCAATAAGAATGAAGCAAATGCGAAAATCAAAATCGTCAGCATCGTTGGAATCAGTACATTGAACGACTTAATAACAGCCGGCGGCACACTGTCACCCGAAACTTTGATTTTAAATTTATTACTCTTAGAAAATTTAATAAACAGTTCTGTCGAAAGTAGCGCCGTCACGATCCCAACGAACATTCCCGCCGAGCCAGTCAATGCAGTTGGAATAACACCGCTTACATCAACAGCCTTTTCAGCCCCGACTGGCACAACACTTGTCACAGTCGGAATAAAAATAATAATCAGCGCAATCGTTTGAAGAGCCGGTGCAAATGGATTATCAAACTGCCTGTTTTGCGCAAGGAAGTAGGATACCGAAGCACCAATCAAGATAGTGATGATCCCGAGTGTTCCGTTCACGATATTATTCCCGAGTCCCTGCCAGGTCGTCAGCGTCTCAGGACTAACGACATTCGACATAAATCCATCGGGTTTGATAATGACATTATTAATCAAAATCATGAACCCAGATAACATAATAAATGGCAAAATCGTTGCAAAGCCATCGCGCATGGATTTCAAATGAATCTGATTTCCCAACTTTTGCGAAAGCCAGCTTAATTTCTCAATAAATTTTTTCATTTCCTTCCCTCCTATTATTGTTACTTCAAGTGTAGCGTTTTCTTTTCAGGAGTTAAATGCAATCTTTTGCCGTTTCACTGACGGAATTGCGGAAATGAATTGAAAAAATGAAAGAGGCTAGATTTTCGTATCCAGCCTCAGTGTCTTTATTTCTTTAAAATAAATTCCAATAAAATGGCTAACAGTAAGAATACAATAATCAAACATAGCCACGCACCCATTCCATAAATAAAATAGCCAAATATTCTGGTTATTATTTTAGTTACAATAAGTGCTATAACGAGAACTACTGTATAAAGTATTGCTCTAGTCAAATTCATATTGTCTTTCTCCCTAATTTTATGATTTCATAACTTTGATCAGCAATATCAGCAATTCGCTGATCATGCGTCACACAAATAATTGTTTTACCATCGTTCTGTAATTGCTTCAATAATTGGATGATCTTTTCCGAATTGTCATCATCTAAATTCCCAGTTGGCTCATCCGCCAAGATTATCTGGCAAGGTTTCAAAATCGTCCTCGCAATTGCCACGCGCTGTTGTTCACCGCCACTCAAAGTATAAACTTTTTTCGTTAAAAAGCTTTTATCAAGCCCCACTTTATTCATCACATCTTCTAATGATTGTTCACTTCTATCTTGTCGATATTTTAAACTGATTTTCAGATTTTGCTTCACTGTATCTCCTGGAATTAGCGCATAGTCTTGGAAAATATAACCGAACATATATCGCTTGCATCGAAGGATTTCTTTTTTCGAAAGCTGACCCCTCCCGTTAACCAAAAGCTCTCCTTCATTAAAATCCTCAAGTAATCCTAAAATATTTATCAAGGTACTTTTCCCGCTACCGCTTTCTCCCACAATGGTAATAAATTGCTGCTGCTTGATCTCAATATCAAAATTTTTCAAGATCACTCTTTCACCATATGTCTTTGTCACTTTTTTCAGCTCTAGGATTGTTGTCATTATTCTCAGCTCCCTTCACTTCCTAGCGCGCTTTTAATATTCCGTCGCAAGATAAATTTAAGTAATAGATAAAGAATCAAAAACTCTACCATTATATCGATACATATCACTGCAAGCATAAAGAATGAATACGCAAAAAACAGTACGCTAGCACTTAAAATCACTACAGGCATGATTAGAATAAAGATTTCATTTCTAAAAATTGCCAAAAGCGGATAACCAAACAACCATTTCAAATAGATTCTTTTTTGTTTGAGCTTGGCAAAGAAATAAAGAGACGTAAATAATAACAGTATATTCACACAAACAATACAACCACTGTTTATGATACATCTTCTCATACTTGCTTTAATCCAAGTGATCGTTTCACCTAATTCACTATATACAGCTGGCGTACCCAGAATATCAACCACTGTATTCGTCTCTTTGAATACAGGAAGCAGTGACTGATAAACAGCTCCACTGTCATCTCCTACAAAAAATAAAGAACTTGATGCGTAATGACTAAGAAAAACGGGTGCAATATTTTTCGTATAGACTACTGCAATAGGGTCTACAATTGCATTTGTTTCTGGGTCACCGCTTTTACTGTCAAAAGTGAAATATTGCTGGTTAGTTTTTGCATAGATAAGATTAACGGACAACTCACTTTTTGCAGTCCCTGTTAACGATCGCCCTGCATCTTTTGCTAACTTATTCGCTATCTCTACTTTTTGGAAGTAAAAATTGTCTAAGAAGTTTTTCTCGATTTGCTTTTCCTGCCCCTTCAAGCTTTCTGGAACAATCACATTCACTATTTTATCATCATACTTTATCTGCTTTGTAACATCTTGATCATTGGCATCAGCAATAGGATTAAAATCAAAATATGAAGGACTTACTGTGATACTCTTTTCGGTACTGATATCACTTGGATATTCACCATCTGGCAGCTTTTCAGGCCAAAAAGTAGAGGTATCCATAATGAAACCCTGTTTTTCCTTTTCCAAATAGTCGTATAGTTGCAGGAGATTATCAGCTTCTGTTAGTGCTGCTTCCGTATTATTCTGCACATAATCCAGATAACGCAGCTCTGTTTTGTAAATAGATTTTGTACGATCCCAAGATTGAAGCCGGATTTCAGCTTGCTTTAATTCCTGCCACCCCATCGCTGTATGATACAAGAAAAATAGCAATAAAGAAAACGCAAAAATTTTCCCCACTACGCTTACTGCAATTAAAACTTTCTCAAAATGTATTTTCTTTCTGCCTGACTGTATAAGCAAGCATCCAAATAATAGATTACTTAAAATCACCAAACAAATAAAAACAAGGCTCCACACACTCACTTGTACTATATTATGTTCAGCGGGATACTCATTTAAGCCATTAATTCCTACTGTAATCGCCATCAATAATAAATAGCCTGCAAACAATTGTATAGCATTAAACTTAATCGGTTTGACAATACTTAATAAAGGGGAATAGCCCCATAAATCATATAACCGATATTCTTTTATCCGTAAATTCAAGTAAAAAATTTGGATCATTAAAACCAGCAGTCCCAAAGTTAATAAACCTATCAATATCGGATCCTGCCAAGAATAATTTGCACTGTTCTTATTAACTTCTAATTTCACTTGTCCATATTTCCCAGCTTCTGTTTCCAATTGATTCAATATGCTTGTTTGCTCCGTACTAATATAATATATATCGCCTATTCCTGTATTTTTAGCCTGATCAAAATTATAAAACCGAATGTCTAGTTGGTGAGAGGGTAAGAATATATATCCTTCAGTACCTTTCTCACTTTTATGGTTACTGAAATATTGATTTCCTTTTAAATTCGTACGTTGAGTGAAGGTGAGGTCTGGTTCTTTATATAAATTGGTATTATAAGTAAATACCTTATCTCCCTCCAAAAAAGTATATTGGCTTATATCTATTTGATGTTCTTTAGAGAAGTCATAGAGAAACTGCATAAATTCTGTATCCGTTACATCAGCATCTAGATTTTCTACATAAATCGTTGGTTTCTCATATAAATAGTGATTTACTTTTTTTTGATCAATTTGAATATTTAGCAGAACCGCCATTAGACAAAAAATAATGATGGTCAAAGCTGTCAACAACTTTTTCATAGATTTCCTTCCTACTACGATGTGATTTAGGGGAAATCAAATGATTTCCCCTTACTTTTATTTAGTATTCCAGTAGGCTTTATTGCCAGATAAACTGGCTTTACAGCTAGCTTTTGCCCATTTCCCTTTTGCTACCCATCCGCTAGACACACTACGCCCAGTACTATTTTTTACAGTCGTACTATGTTGCCTCGTTGAATGATAATATTCCGAATAATTCATATCTCCCGTCATCCAATGTTTCCAAGTGCCTCCACCAACTTTTTGCGTTGCTTTCAAAAGATTTTTTGCAGGTTTGTCAAGGCTTACTTCGCCACTAGAAGGTTGAGAATCTGCATATACCTCATTGGAAACTCCTACTACTAAACCCAAAGTAACAACAGCAACAGCAATTTTCGAATACACTTTCATTTTATCCCCTCCAAATTCTTTGTTGTACAAAAGTATTCTATCATACTGTCTAAAATACATGCAATAATTTTTTGAATTTTACCATATTAAATACTAATCAATATTTATCTTCTTTTCAAAAGTAAAACTTTTTTAATATCTTTACTATGCTAAAGTTATTGTGCATCAAAAAAGGAGCTACCCTACGCTCGGGTCTAGCTCCTGTTTTTTCTATATTCACTTTTGTAACGACTTCACTACCTCCAAAAATCCTTGAAAATCTGTCACATCTCGCAATAACCGCATGATTTTCGGCTGTTCAGCAATATCACTGATTAATTCATAAACGGCTGTAAGCTGTGTCTGCTCCTTATTTCTGACAGCTAACATAAAAATTAATCGCGCTTCTTCTTCGTCATTCCATAGGATGCCTTCTTTAGCTACACACACCGCTATCGCCGTCTTTTTCACATCGGCTTTGATGGGATGCGGCACAGCAAACCCATTTCCCAAGTAGGTCGGGACGATCAACTCACGTTCCCATACTGATGCCGAATAATCCTCCCCACAAATGCCTTCTTTCTCCAAAAGCTCCACCATGCGGGCAATGATCGTCTGTTTATTCCAGTCCGGTTCGGCAATCTGAAACAGTTTTTCCGAAAAGACTTCTTCCGGCTGAAACGGTAATCGTCCTGCTCCTTTCGTCATCATTTCCTCGATATTTCGAACATCCGCCTGAGATAAAAACGGCGAAACTTGCACATATTCATGTACTCGATCTGGAAGTGGCACTGTTGCAATTACAAAATCACACGTGATCTGGTGACGCGCATATTCTTGAAGCGATTGAACAGCAACGATGTCCAACTGCTCCGAGAATGTTCTCCGTAATTTTGTCTGGAGAAGTTGCGCCGTCCCCAGTCCTGATGCACAAACCACAATGACTCGCTTCTTTCCTCCCGGCACCAGACCGTCGAGCGCATACAACAAATGGATCGCAATATAGCCCGCCTCCGCCTCACTGACCGACACGCCAAGTTCAGATTCCAAGACATTCTTGGAGGCAATGCCCAGTTCAAATGCCAATGGATAATTTTGTTTCAAATCTGGCAAGTAAGGATTATCAATATTCATGTTAAATTTGATCCGATTGACAGCTGGCTTCAGATGCAGCGCCAAATTATTGAGCAGCCGACTATCTCCCGTAAGATCAATGGCAAATTGTTCCCGCAAATGTTCCAGCATTTTATTGACCAAAATCAGCTCGCGATAATCGTCATAATCTTTGGCGATGTGTTTTGCGCTCAAATGAAGCAGAATATACGACAGCTCACTTTCTGGAAAATGAATATTCTCTTCCTGCTCAATCAGCCGTAAAATATTCTGTGCCGCCCGTAGCTCCTGCATGTTGAATTCAATATTATCCAGATCGCCCATTGCAATATAGCAGTTTTCCTGCACACGGCTTACTGCAATAGCAATATGAATAATCAAATTTTTAACTGCAATATCCGTCATTTGAATTTTATACTTCTGAATGCTGTCCGTCACAGCCTGCTCAATCTTATGCAAATCAATTTGCGAAAAAAAGGCCTGCTCACTTTCACTGATTAAAACATCGGCAGTTTCAGTCAGCAAATATTTCGAGAAACAAAATCGAATATTCAGCTCTTCTCCAGAAATGCGAATACCGTATCCCGGCCGCTTCTCTAATACCAACTTGAATTCAGCTAATTTCTTCTTCACATCGATCATTTCAGTATTGATCGTCGACTTGCTTACATAGAGTTCATCTGCAATTTCATCGATTTTGAGATAGTCATTCCGCAACAAAAGAAGCCGAATGATATAATCGACCCGCTTTTCAGCCAGCATTGGCACAATCGTTAAGTTGGCATTTGCCCCTTGATCCCCCAGTATAGCCTCACGGATAGCTACTTCATTTTCCACCGCAAGCAAGTAACCCACACCACGAACTGACTCAATATTATTACCATCCTGTGCTAAAACTTCATTGATCAAGCGAATATCGCTTCGGATCGTGCGTGCACTGACACCCAGACAGTCTGCCAGCTCATCACCGCTCATGAAATCCATCTTCATATAAAGCTGCTGTACCAGTGCCCGCCATCTCGGCAACTGTAACTTTTGCATACCCATTCCGCACGATCTCCTCTCTATTCTCAAATTTATTGTAGCATTTCCAGAATTACTTGAATAGGCTTTCTGAAAAGTAAAAAGAAGTGATTCTAGAACAGGAGCGGAACCAGAAGGAACTTGTTCATTTATCCTATTATCCGAAGAGCATCAAATACTATTGTTTCTATCATAATTAAAGACCCAATAATTGTATTGAGTCTTTAAGATCTTGAGCATAAGACGACGTTCAGTTTTCTCCATCATGATCTATGAGAATAAACGGCGCTCGAGAGTTCACTATAAATCCTCTCTCTGTCAACACTTTTAAACAGTGCGATATACGCGATTGAGAAGTTCTGCAAAAACTAGCTAATACTTTTTGATTGATTTCCATAGGAAGTTGAACTTGCTCTTCTGCATTTATACTACCGATGAATCCACTTAAATACAGCAGTGTTTTCTTCACACGTTCAATAGGATCTAGCAAGATAAAATCAAAAAATTGATAATGTCTTTGCAAAATATCAGTAAAATTTTCGAGCAGCAGCGAATACAGCTCGGGCTTCTTATTTAAAGCATTTAGCAAAAATTCCGTATTGATCTCTATCATAGATGCTTCACTACTTAAAACCTTAATCGTATGGTTTTTTCTTTTAAAACTTGAAAATGCGTCAAGACCAAAAAAATCATTTTCAAATATAAAAGTAGATAGATAGGGACTGCTTTCCATTTGAACTTCTACCCCTAAAAAACCAGACTCTACCCAATAAAGGTTATTGGCTTTCTCAAATTCAGTAAGTACATAGCTTTCTTTTTTCAAGTTCAATCTTCGTAAATTTTTATCCGCTAATGCCACAGATTGCAGATAACTCACTAATACCTTGTTATTTTTATAATACTCCATAAGAACCTCTTTTCGCTTTACTCATCATTTAATATTTAACTCACAATTATTCCTACTCTTCTTTAGCAAAAAGTGAATACTATATGATTGAAGCAATTAGGCACATACTCATTATAGCACTTTTTTGTTAGGGTATTGATTATGAAGCCGATCATAATTCATCTGTAATCTGGAGTTCTCACCTTTCTGGTAGGAGCGTAAAAAGCGTAATAGATGGAATCAATTTCCTTCTACTACGCTTTTTAAACTTAGCCATCACTTTTTTGATCGTTATTCTGACAAAATAGCGTTTGACAAATCATCTACAAAATCTTGTTTATTCGTACTTTTAGATGCTTCTGAAATAGCATCAACATCTTTTGGTTGCTTATCCCAACGACCAGAATCAGCCGTAACTGCAATATGGATGCTTTTATCTTTATTATCATTCATAAAAGTCGTTACATTTTCGGGAATATCATCGGATTCAACAGTTGTAAATAAAACGATTTTATCATAATCATCAACATTCACTTTATCCAGCTTAGTTGTATCGGTAATGGAAATATGGACATTTTCACTAGCCATGTCTTTCTTTATCTGGCTGATAACACTATCTTTAAAATCACTTCCCTGCGTTGCGAGTAATACATGATTTCCAGTTGCAGATTCATTGATCTCTTCATTTTCAACAACATCCATTGATTTTAAATAGCGATAGGAAAACATCCCTCCTGCAAAGATAATTAGGGCGATCCCTATAATAATTAAACTCATTTTTAGTACTTTTTTCATTTTTAAATTCCTCATTTCTTTTATTCTGATCGTAAAGCCTCTGCTGCATCTAGTTTTGCTGCTCTGTTACTCGGATAGATGGAGAAAAGAAAACCAATGATAAGAGTGATGACAAGCGTGACTAGGAAATTCCAAAAAGAGATGTGGATCATTTCTTCAAATCCAATTTTTGTTTCTAAAATGGGACTCACTAGCTTTGCAATAGTCATGGCTGCTGCACTTGATAACACATTGGCTAAAATAATAATGTAACCTGCTTCCATCATAAAAAGTCCACGTATATGACGCTTGCGATAACCGATGGCCCGGAATACGCCAATTTCTCTTGTCCGTTCAACGACACCGATATAAAGTATAATCGCAATCATTACTCCAGCAACCGCTAACGACAGCCCTGCTATAAAGGCGACGAGATACACGATAATGTTAGTAAATTGACTAAATGTATCAACAAAAGCATTCGCATTGGTAATGGCAT
This sequence comes from Listeria ilorinensis, assembly GCF_913566895.1. GTDB lineage: Bacteria > Bacillota > Bacilli > Lactobacillales > Listeriaceae > Listeria > Listeria ilorinensis. The sequence goes on from NZ_CAJYCN010000001.1 coordinate 229,670, forward strand.
AGTTCGCCCATTCTTTATCATTTTCATATTTTTCTACTACTTGTTCTGCTTGACTTGTTGTTTTTGTAAAAGCATCTACAGAGAGAATCGGTTTCTCTATTCCTGCGGTTTCAATAAAATCATTCATTGTTTTTGTGGACACATCGAAACCTCTAGCAAAGCCTTCTTTCGATGGATTAGTAATACCCGTAATGACAGTTTCTGTTTTAACAATATTAGCTGAATCACTGTTTCTTCCTGCATAAAGCAGCATGATTTTTTTACCGATCAGCTTATCACCATCTTTTTTAGTTAGCTCAGCTGTATCTGATTTTCCAAGAATCTTTCTGGCCACACCGGATGGAATAACCGCCCCACTTTCCTCGCTCTCGACCATTTTTCCACTGAGTAAATAGCCATCCTCTACAGTTAGGTCTTCATAACGAGCAGGCTTAAAATTCGCCTCTTGCATTTCACCAGATACGCCTTCCAAAATCTCCTCATCATATTCAAACTTAATCCCTTTAATCGTTGTACGCTCATAGACTTCTGAAATATTCTCGTCTTGATACAATTGCTTAACCTTTTTGATTTCACTATTTGTCAATGGGACAGTGGGTTCTGGTGATATTGAACCCCCATCTTCCAAATAGTAAGTCGTAATCTGATTTGGCGAAAAAGTTGTCCCAAAAATCTTTGATAAACTCTGATTAACACCATTTCCAAGCCCAAATGCTAACAAAATCGCAATAATTCCAATCGAGGTTCCCAGTGCCACAAGTAAATTTCGAAATTTCCGATTAAAAAAACTACGAAAAGACATCTTGGCAATTGCCCACCCGTTTAGACGTAATTTTTTTTCTTTTTTTAAACTATGCTTTTTCGTTACTTCTTTTTTCCTTTCAAATGAAACAACTTCTCCATCCGCTAGACGCAACACACTATCTGTTTTATCGGCAATATTTAAATCATGTGTTACTAAGATAACCGTTGTGCCTTGCCTCGTTAAATCTTGCAGCAACTGGATAATTTCGGCCGAAGTGACACTGTCAAGAGCGCCAGTCGGTTCATCAGCAATGATCATATCCGGATTATTGGCTAGCGAACGAGCAATCGCAACACGCTGCTTTTGACCACCGGAGAGTTGCGCGGGTTTTTGACTCTCAAAATTTTCCAAACCCACTTGTTGAAGCAAGTCTCGAGCACGCTCATTTCGTTCGCTTTCGGACAGCTCCGGATTTAAATATAAGGGGACTTTTACATTTTCAACAACGGACATATGACTGACTAGATGAAAACTTTGGAAAATAAATCCAACATGATTAACATGATATTTATCCATATCAATTTCCTGTAAATCTTCGCCATTATATAGAACTTTTCCAGTGTAATCCGTATCAAGCCCACTTATAATATTTAGCAAAGTTGACTTCCCGCTTCCGCTTTTCCCGATTATCGCTGCAAACTCCCCGTCTTGAATCGTAACATTAATATTTTTCAAGACAGGGATTTCTTTTTTCTTTCCTAATTTATACGTTTTTTGAAGTGCCGTAATCTCTAACATTCGCTTTTCTCCTGCTTTCAAATAGTATCTACTTTTTTCGTTTTATGATAAATGTAGCTCCCAGCAATGATCACACACAAGGTTACATTCCAAATAATCGACAACAGCGAAATCTCAAAACGTCCATTTGGCAAGATCGAAATAACGCCTTGACTGTTATAAATATGCAAATAATACTCAGCTAGTAAGTTAAAAATCAGAATACCGAACAGAAGAATAATGACGCCTGCTTTTTGTACATAACTAGTTTTCACATGGTCTTTCAACCAACTTACTGGGATTACAAAATAACAAACAAACATAAAGATGAATAGAAACATCATGCCTACACCTGATACAAAAGATAACATATCTCCTGTTGCAATCCGCCCTGTTTCCAAGCCGTAATACCAGATAAAGGCACTTTGAACAACGATCACAGTAATAGCTGTCAAATAAGCAGCCAACAATTTCCCAAAGAATTTAGTCCCTTCTGAGTACCCAGACAGTGATACAAGAGTTAAATTTTCTTTTGATGTGTCTAATTTAGTAATCTTCCATGTTGTAATAAGAATGAGTAACAAGCTCATTACTGTCGTTCCGCGAATGGCTCTAAAAAGAAAATCCGTTCCCTCCAACAAGTTCATTGTGACTCCTACTAAATTGAGTCCTAGGATTATTGCAAGTCCGATTACAAGAATAGGACTAATTTGCTTAGCATAAAAAGTGATCACTTTTTTCATTTTTTCATTTCCTCCTTATAAAAATCGACTAATGAATTGCCCGTTTCTTCTCGGTAGTTCTCTGTATGAATCGTCTTAAGTGTATGATTTTGAATAAGCCACAACTGATTATACAGTTGCTCAGTACCTTCTAGATGATGTGATGAAATAATTGTTATCCCATCTGGGTCCGTTTCACTTATGATGGCCTTCATCACCTCTGAACGAGCTAAAATATCAATGTTTGCAAAAGGTTCATCATAAAGGTAGAGTTTGGCTTTTCTCGCCAGAATACTTCCAATCCTTACTTTCATCAACATCCCAGTAGATAGTTCTGCCAGTTTAAGCTGTTTGTTGATTTTCCATGTTGCAAGTAATCTATCCCATTTTTCTAATTGAATGTCTTCAAAAAGTAAGGCATGTTGCTTCATGAATGTTTCGATCGTGATATTCTTCTTCGCATATAATTCATTACTGAGATAGGCAATTTGCTGACGAATATCGTTGTTGGTATAATGCTGTCCATCTAAGTCAATCCCCCCATCATCTATTTTCTTCAGGTTTGCCAAAATGTTTAGTAAAGTGGTTTTGCCGCTGCCATTTTCACCTGTAAGCACAATCATCTCACCGGATTCTGCTGCGAAATTTATATTTTGTAGTATTAAATGATTTGAATAAGATTTTGATATATTATGTCCAATCAGCATTCGTTTTCTTCCTCCTCTGCGCTCATAACCCATGCGATTACTTTCTCTTTATTTAATCCAAGTTTCATCATTTCTTTGATAAAGTTCTCTGTTAGTTGTTGTGCTGTATCATTTTCCAATTGCTTAATTCTCCTCTTATCTTCTGTTAAATACTTTCCAGTTCCACGAATGGTATAAATAATCTTTTGTTCTTCTAATTCTGCATACGCTCGTTGAACCGTTGTTGGGTTTACTTCAAGTTTCGCTGCTAATTCTCGTACAGATAATAATTTATCACCAGCCGTAAAAACTTCTGTAATTATTTCTTTATGAATAAAATGCACGATTTGCTTATAAATAGGTTTACTATCATCAAATCTCATAACTTCCTCCTTTCGTCTGTGTCACTGTATCACTCAGGTCACACTGTCTATGTATGTAATATATCAAACACAACTTCAATCATTTATACCCAGGATATATTTGAAAAGTATTGGTGTACATAAAACTTGAAAGTACATGTAAGTCTCCTTGATGAAGGGAAGCAGAATAGCTGGCATAGACAAAAAAGCAACTTTTCTTTTTGGATATTCCCCAAAGAAAAAGTTGCTTTTTCTACAGTATGAATTGATCTATTCAAATAGAATAGATCCATTCATAATTTTGTTTTTTTGAATGCTTCTGTTGGTGTTTAGAGAATGTGCTTCAACGCTAGTATCTATGGACACCTTAAGAATTCTAAAATAGCCTATTATTGTGTACACCGCTAAATTTTTATCCTCTTATCTTCCCAATCATTGTTTATACAATAAATATTTAAAATGAGTCAGCCACCAGTTATTTTTCTCATACAAAAAAGCCCCAGGAGCAATTTACTCCTGGGACTTTTTTTTGCTTCTAATCTTCTCTTTAAGCAATATCCAGATCGCTAGTATAACTAGCAGCAGGCCTAAAAAAGAGAAAAAGAATAGTTGATTCGTATCACCTGTTTTAGGATGTGATTGTTGTTGCACCACATAGTGTGGAACCAGCTTCTCATTTGTTGTAGAAGGCTGATCTGGTTCATCGGGTGTTTCAGGTGCTCCAAGTCCTAATTGACCATAAATCTGAATATCCGTATTCATTCAATCGCCTCTTCTAACAGGAAACTGTTAGTTCCAGTCTACAGCGTCAAATTTTAGCTTCAATGTGTATTTTAGCTGTGTTTGAGTAGTAGATTGAGCTGCATTCCCAGAATAAGTGAATGTTGCTTTATTGTTGACCGGTGTAGCAGAAGTAGCATCGCCAGGTTGTTGCTGATCCTTACTATTAGCCAATGTAATCAATTCTGAATTTAATGATGATGCTATTGTGCTTCCAGTAATGAGGTTAGTAGATGCAGTTGTTGCCGCATTACCTGCTGTTCCAGTAACATCTAACTTCAAATTAAAGTTAGCAGGCAATTGTGGATTAGAAGCATCCGCAGTAAAACCATTAGCAGTTACTTTAACTGGACGTCCAGAATTGTTAACGATGGAATATTTTGGCGCTTTAATACTGGTGTCACTAGCAGTGTTGTAGAAAATAGTTTTAGTTGGCACCGTAACATTGATCCAGTTAACATCTTCTTCTGGGATTTGTGCGTCTGGATCGGTGTTGTCTGCACCTAATGTTCCGTTGACTTCAATATCTGCACTAGATTGTCCATTGACTGTTTGCTGACTAGAACTTTCAGTACCATCTGCAGCAAAGACAAGTGGTGCTCCTCCAAATACGACTCCTGCTGTTAATAAAATAGTAAATAATTTTTTCATCATGTTCCCCCTACAATATAATAATATTATAAACAAATTAATGTTTAACCTAAAGTCAGTTCACTGAAATAGTGACTCCTGCTGAAACCTCGCCCTGTTTTTTCTTCGTTTGAGGATCATACAGGCTAAAAATTGCCGTTGTTTGATGAGTTCCTTTGGATAACGGCTTTTCCAATTGAACTTGAGTGATTTCTTCACCGGGATAAATTGCTCCCGAAGTATAAATAATGTCACCCGTTTGGTCATCTTTGATTTCAACGTTGACCGGATAGGCATTGCTCTCAGGATTTTTGATAGGCAATTGCCCTTTTTGTGTCTTACTGTCGATGGTTGCATCAGACGCAATCATCATATTAAAGTTGCTTTCATCAGCCTTTTGCTGGGCAAGTTCAGCCATCTCTTTATCCGACATCTTTGTGGCGTCTTTTCCTTCCGGTAAAAAATCACCACTGATAACAGACATGGTTTGTGGCTCAGGTGCGAAAAAGAAATGGTAGATACCATAGCCGCCACCAATGAGCAATAGCAAAAGGACTAAAAGCAGCAACCATTTTTTTCGTTTCTTATTTTTTTCCATTGATTAGCTCCTTCTAGTTTGTAGTAGCTGCTGAAATAGCAAAAGAAAAACGATAACTAAATTTTTGCTCCCCGATCATTGGTCCCGAGTAATCTCCAGTCAGATATAGGACAGCCTGAGCGTCCTTATCCCAAAATGGGTTCAACTGGATAGTGCTTGAGTTGATAAAATCACCATCCGTCAAAGGGCCAAATACAGTTTGTTCTCCACTATCTACTTTTTCAGCAATTAAAGATAAGATCAGCTCCTGATTGTTTGTATGAAACTGATCCACTAAAGACAACTGTTCCGAGCTGTCCGAGTTACGAGTGATACTTTTTAAACTGACTTCTGTCGGAACATTGCCAGCATTACGCATTGTATATCGATCTAGATTTTGTTGTTTACCAAATGTCCCTGGAATTGGACTATTAAATTCCATCGAACTGTTAGAAAACTGTATCAGAACATATGGTGGGACTTCTGCTGTTGCGTCTTTCCAACGACTTTCGAAAGTATAGCCTGGAACTTGCTGACTATCTACCTTGGCATATAAGTAGTAATCTTCAGCAGGTAACTCTTTAAATGAATATTTTGTATCTGCTCCTATCGGCGGTGAATTACCGGGCAAGGAAACTTCTGTTTGCTCTTTTACCCCTTCAGATGTTCCAGCGTTTTGAATGCTTGTTTGAGCCGCTTCAGTAGTAATGTCCCCACTGTAAAGCGGTTTTGTTGCCAGCTTATATTGAACCTTGCTACTTGTTGTGGTAGCTGGAGCAACACTCTCTATTTGCGCATCGATACTGCTGACATCCGGCCCAACTGAAGGCGTGGTCGACAGGCTCTCAATAGAAGGCATTTTAGCATACACAACTGAATAACCCTTACCAATATTAGTTGATGTAACAGTGTAGCTCGAACCAGGATTTACCTCAGGCACATAGGTATTTTGACCGCTAGCTGTCAAATACGCAATTTGATACAGAGAAGTATCCGTATCAACACGTTTGAAGATAGGATTCATCGTACCTAATACCGGTTCAGATGATTTTGTAGAATCGAAAGCTACATATTCTGGTGAGTTTAGGTTGATCTTCGGGTTACTACCGGAAAAACTGTCAACATCTGTTGTAAAATGTCCGATTGAGTCTTTTTCAAAATTGGCAGTCAGAGTTCCCGTACATAAAGTAGCTGTATTTGAAGTATAGTTTTTCCCATAAATACTTTTATAAGAAAACTTTCCTTGCTCTTGAACATTAAGAGTAGCACTATTGTAAAAGAGATAAGGCTTGCTTGCTTCAATTGCTAACGATGCTTGTTTTCCTATTGTAACTGATTGATTTAAACTATAAAAAACTGCTGACGCATTTGGCGAATCATTATAAACAGTCGTCTCACTGTTGTCAGCAAAAGTGACAGTAGGAAATCCTTCTACAAACTCACCACCATAAGATTTTCCAGAGGAATAGAAATTATTTTTTCCTTTAAAGGTTAGTGTATTACCAGAATTATTGTTTCCCCAAAAAGGTTGACAGCCATTTAGAATATTATAATTGATATTCTCAACTGTAAAATGAACGTTACTATCATGGGTATACAAAATCCCATAATAGCTGCTGTTAGGATACTCACTGTTCCCAAAAGTCAGGTTTTTATAGGTAACGTCAATATTATTAGCATTTGTACTGAAATGAGCTGTCCCATAATTCGTACCGTTATATAAAAGAGCATGCCCATTGCCGTCTATTACTGTGTTCTGCTTAATATAAATAAAAGTAGAATCATAAATAATATCATTTTGCAGCTGAATATACTGTGTTTCTCCAGCCGCTACGGGTGTAGCAAAAGCATCTTTTAATTCTTGAAAGGTTGAGACCAAATATGGGTTGGTTTCAGTACCATTACCAGCTGCCGTTACCATTGTTCCTGTCTTAGGAGTGGTTGTTTCTTGTTCTTCTTCACCAGAGACCACCGTTGAATCTGGAGTCGATTCTGATGTTGATTCTTCGCTAGCTTCCGTACTGCTAGCAGAAGGCTTAACCGTTGGATCTATTTGCTCTGTTGGATCCGTTTGTTCTACTTGATCTGTAGAAGATGGATTTTCTAGCTCACCAGTCGTACTAGACGACTGTGGAACTTCAGTTGTTGGGATTTCCTCCCCCCATACTGAAAGGGAGAAAATCTGAAAAGATAAAAAAATCGCAATCAGTAATCTTATTTTCTTTTTCATTTGCATTCTCCCTTAGTTTTATCCAATATAACTTATTCCTGATAGAAGAAAATTACTGTTTAAACTTCAAAGTGATAGCCATTATTCCAGTGCGTATCTCTTTATAAGGGTTGGCAGGTTTAAAAACAGCACATTGACTATACGAGAAAATATATCTCGGTCGCATAACTTTTTTCATTCTTCCACCTCTCTTGATTGTTATATTTTAAAAAATATAAGTGTAGTGGTTCGGTTCAAGACTAAAACAACTTCCATTGAACAATTGATTTAGCATAATGTTACTTTCAGTCTTATGAAAGAGTTTTAGTAAATACATTTATATACGCATTTTCATTGTTATAAATGTAAACTTTTAACTTTAGAACGTATTCCACAATATTTATTATACAGTAGTAATAAGTGAGTATGAGACTTTTGTGAAAAAAATTTTTCATATGTGTCAATTTATTGAATTTTATCAGAATATTTCTCTTTATATAATACAGTTAAAAAGCTACAATTAGAGTTGCTATTCCTTCATCTGCAGTCTTTGATTGTATTATTTTCCAAGTGTCACTTCCATACAAATCAAGTCCCTGTGCGGAAACTTAATGCTTTTTTTCTAAGAGAATTAGAGATTTTTTGCCAATTTCTTACTAGTCCCATAATGTAATATTCTTTTCTTTTCTAATCATGTTAGTTTTCGTTCTTGGAATCTGGATATTATGGGAGATTTTTTTGTTTGCCATAACTAAAAATTTAAAAAACAATTCTGAAGTTAGTCATCTATCTTTTCATAAATAAGAACTAGTGTCAGGGAATTTAAATAAAAAACCGGAGAAAATCAATTCTCCGGTTCTGCTTTTATAAGAATTCGCTTCATTTTCCGCTCAAATTCGCGTCTGGGGATCAGGACACTGTGTCCACAACCCTCACATTTGATTCGGATATCCATCCCCATACGAATGATCCTAAATTGATTGGCCCCGCAAGGATGTGGTTTTTTCATTTCTACAACATCATTTAACCCAAAAACCGGCTTTTCCATCCAGCGTCCCCCTTACTCACAAACTTATTCATCATCAAATTTCACATTTAAGATTTCTAATATCCTGCCTAAATCATCATCCGACAAAAATTCGATTTCAATACGACCTTTCTTGTCTCGGCGTTTAATATTGACCGCTGTACCGAATTTGTTACGTAATTGTGATTCACTTTCGCGAATATACACAGGTACTTTTTTAGGCTTGATTGTTTCACGTGAAACATTCTCATTTGCATGCGTCACGATTTTTTCGAGTTGCCGCACTGTCAATCCTTCTGCTACTGTCTTTTTAGCGAGCGGAACAATGTTTTTCTTTAATTTAAGACCTAATAGTGCCCGACCATGTCCCATTGATAGCGAACCGTCACGCAGCATAACTTGGACCTCTTCAGGCAAAGTCAGCAGTCGGACGAAATTAGCAATATAGGGACGGCTCTTACCGACACGTTCAGCTAATTTTGCTTGAGTCAGATTGAGGTTTTTCATAAGAAATTCATAGGACTCTGCTTCTTCAAGCGGCGACAGATCTTCCCGTTGCAAGTTTTCAATCACGGACAGCTCCATCATTTCCTGATCGTCAAGTTCACGAACAACTGCTGGGATCTCTGTTAATTTCGCTTCTTTGGCTGCGCGGAAACGTCGCTCCCCTACTACGATTTCATAACCATCATCTTTCTTGCGTAAAATGATTGGCTGTAATACACCATGGACTTTGATGGAATCACGCAGTTCGCGGATCCCTGCTTTATCAAAGATTTTCCTTGGCTGATACGGATTAGGCTTGATCTCCTTAAGCGGGACATTTGTTACTGTCTCTTCATTTGTATCAACTGTTCCAAAAAGCGCATTGATGCCTTTTCCAAGTCCCTTAGCCATGTGCGATCACTTCCTTTGCAAGCTCTAAGTAAACTTCTGCACCCTTGGATTTTGCATCATAAAGCAAAATTGGTTTACCATGACTAGGTGCTTCACTCAAACGAACATTTCGCGGTATAATTGTTTCAAAAACCTTATTTTGAAAGTATTTCTTCACTTCTTCAATGACTTGAATACCTAAATTGGTACGGGCATCCAGCATTGTTAGAAGTACACCCTCGATTTTCAGATCATCATTCAAATGTTTTTGCGCGATTCGAATCGTATTCAAAAGCTGACTTAATCCTTCCAGCGCATAGTATTCACACTGTACGGGGATTAGGACAGAATCAGATGCTGTTAAAGCATTCAATGTTAACAGTCCTAACGACGGAGGACAGTCGATAATAATATAATCATATTCATCTTTCAATGTATCAAGCGCTTTTTTCAAACGTAGCTCCCGAGAAATAGCCGGAACTAATTCTACTTCCGCTCCTGCGAGTTGAATCGTTGCAGGGATGACATCAAGATTATCCAAATCCGTTGGTTGGCGCACATCCTTTAATGGAACATCGTCAACTAGTACATCATAAACACAATGTTCGATTTCTCCCTTATTAATACCTACTCCACTTGATGCGTTTCCCTGTGGATCAATATCAACAAGCAGCACTTTTTTGCCCAGAAAAGCTAGGCTAGCGCTCAAGTTTACTGATGAAGTGGTCTTTCCAACTCCGCCTTTTTGGTTTGCAAGTGCAATCACTTTGCTCAATCTTTTTCACCAACCCTTATCTTAGATCCTGAATGAACAGTTCTTTTATTTTCTATTCTACCAAAACTTTTTGATTTCGTCCCTAAAAAAGTAAATATTTATGATGGGTTTTATAAAAAAGAAATGTTTCACGTGAAACATTTCTTTTAGACAGAAAATTCTATCAATAAAATGCGTAAAAACAGCCTCTTTCAAATGAGTGAAAGCGGCTGTTTTTTCTTTATTTATTCAAAAAGATATTCCTTAAACCTAGTGTTGAACCTGCTCTTTGATACATACGAAGCGTTAAGTCAGGATCGCCTGCTTCGATACGAGCAATAATGACTGGTGCCAAATCAGATTTTAATGCTAAATCCATCTGAGACCATTTATGCGCCATCCGTTTTTCAAAAATATATTGCCCCAGACTAGCAGAAAAGCTATCCAAATAATGCACGATACCCTCATTTTCCCATGCCAGCGCTTTTAATGACTCGAAGCTGTGTTCATCATCGGCCACTTGAAGTGAAGAGTCAATCTGGCGTAAAAAGACGCGCTTAGCTTCCTCACGATAGGTCCCCATTTTATCCGTAAATGGATTTTTATCTTTGAAATAGCCTTTTACAAAGCAATAATAGGTTTCTGTTTTTGAAAATGCTGTAAAGAAAATCAACCGACAATTTTTATCTTTAAAATGAATCTTCATTTCGTGGATTGGACGGTCAGCGGATGCTTCGATTCGCACAGTTTCAAGGGAATACGCCTGACTCTTGCCGATCAACAGATGAATATCCGGCATGATCTGTTTACCCGTACTTAATTTTCGTGTTTCTGCTTTCTCGAGCTGAAAGAGTCCTTGCATCAGCATCGTCGCCATAAGTGGTTCATTAATGATCAAATCATGAATGAAATCATAAGCTTGCAACGTATCCTTCTCATCTTTCACAAAAATAATTTTAGCCATAACTTTCGCGGATAGCACTCCTAAACGCCCCCGCTACCTCCTTCGCTTATGTTTACCTCTTTATTTTACTTTTTTTACTGTCAAATTGCACCTTGTAACTAGCAAAATCTGCAATTTCACTTTTAATATACCCTTAAATGCCTCATTCAACCAGCTTTCAGGCAGAGAAAAACACTGAACCATAGATTTATTTCGATTCAGTGTTGTGTTCCGCATCAAACTGCTTGGCTTTTTTATACCAGCTTTTAATTGTACGAAAGGCATAAATCATATAAAAAGCAGTAATCAGATAGGCTATATACCCCATTGCCATGTTGAGAATTCCCATTAAACTACCGGATTCCTGCGCTACCTGAGCACTTGTTAGTATCGGATACATGAAAAAGTAAACAAAAAGTGATGGTTCAAGCTGCATGATCCCACCTGTGATGGCTGATACGAATAACGGTAAAACCAATAGAGAACATAAAATGCCCAAAATCTGCCATAGTATTTTTAAAAATTTCATCTAGTTGACCCCTCTATTTCTTTTTTGGAATCTGGATAGTGATCTTGAAGTAGTCTTCCTCTTCTTCTTCCTGTACGTTTAAATCCATGCCGCTGTCCTTGATCATCGAGACGGATTGTTTGATGGTGTTGACTGCAATCCGAACATCCTTACTGATCGCAATTTTTCTTGGCTTTTTCGGTTTTTCCGGGATTTCTTTCCCTGTTTCAGCTGTTAAAATTTCACGGATGTACTCTTCAGTCTGCTTCACATTCCAATGATTATCTACCACTTTCTTCAAAACGGACAGCTGCTCTTTCTCTGTCTCAAGTGCCAAAAGCGAACGCGCGTGACGTTCGGAAATCGTTTTTTCAAGGACTGCTTCCTGAGCTGCTGCCGGAAGTCTGAGCAATCGTAACTTATTGGCAACAGCCGATTGACTTTTTCCGACCTGCTTGGCTAAGGCTTCTTGTGTGACATCGCGCATACTAAGCAAGCTTTGATATGCTTTGGCTTCTTCGATTGGTGTCAGCTGCTCGCGTTGCAGGTTTTCTATCAGAGCAATAGCTGCAGTTTCGTCGTCATCAAAATTCTGGATGATCGCCGGGATCTTTTCCATTTGAAGGTGTACCGCCGCACGATAACGACGCTCGCCTGCAATGATTTCATAGCCGGATGGTTCGATTTCACGAACAACGATCGGCTGGATCACACCATGGACTTTGATTGTCTCCGCTAACTCCTCAATTTTTTCCTGATTGAAAATGGAACGCGGTTGGAATTGATTGGGCAAAATTTGGTCGAGCGGCAACTCTTCCACTTGTTGTTTCACATCTTCGAGATTCAGTTCTGTTGCTTTATTTTTATCTTTCTTTCCAAATAGTGAAAAAGCCATGAAGGTCCTCCCTCTCCAGAGTTCTTACGTTCGCGGTACATCTTCTGCATTCTGGATGGGCAGAAGCCTGCAATTTGCGATACTACCTCTTATTTTAGCAGAATTTACCCAGAAAAACATTATTCAATTGGTTGTTTGTTAGGTGTGCCTGCTTTACGCGGATATTTATTCGGCGTTTCTTTTGTTTTACGAATCGTATAAATATAGCGATCGCTTCCTTCAAGCGGCAGTTGGAAGGCAAACTTTTCTTCTAATTTTCCACCTAAAAGTGTGATTGCTTTTTGTGCAACTTGCAGTTCTTCCTCTGCTTGCGCTGCTTTCATAACTAGGAAAATCCCATTCTTTTTAACAAGGGGCATGCACAATTCTGACAACACACTCATCCTAGCCACTGCACGGGCTGTGACAAGATCGAAGCTTGATCGGTGCTGCTTATTTTGACCAAAGTTTTCGGCACGATCGTGGTAAAAGATTGTTTGTTCAAGACCTAATTTTTCTGCCAGCGTATGCAGAAAAGTAATACGTTTATTAAGCGAATCAACAATACTGATTTTTAAATGTGGAAAACAAATTTTTAATGGAATGCTAGGAAAACCTGCACCCGAACCTACATCACAGATCGATTCAACCTTGCTAAAATCCATGAAAAAGGCCGCACTGACAGAGTCGTAGAAATGCTTCAGATAGACTTCCTGTTTTTCTGTAATAGCTGTTAAATTCATTTTTTGATTCCATTCCACAAGCAGCTGATAATATTGATCGAACTGAGTCATTTGTTTATCATTCAGTTCAATCCCTTTTTCTGTTAGAGCTTGTTTGAATTGTTCCGGATTCATTGGTTTTCCTCGCTTTCATATGTAGACAGAAAAGTAAAGCTGGCTCTATATAACCCTCTTTACTTTTCTATTTTAATGGTTCATACTGGTTGTTTTTGCAATCTTCCCCTGTTCGATATACACGAGTAAGATCGAAATGTCGGCCGGGTTGACTCCGCTGATTCGGCTAGCTTGGGCAATGGATAGTGGCTGAATCTTTTTCAATTTTTCAACAGCCTCTGTTGCCAGACCAAAAATCGCATCATAATCGATGTTGTCTGGAATTTTTTTATCTTCCATCCGCTTCATTTTTTCCACTTGTTGATAGGATTTTTCGATATATCCTTCATATTTGATTTGAATTTCGACTTGTTCCGATACATCCTGACTGACGGATGTTTCACGTGGAACAATTTCACAGATTTTTTCATACGTCATTTCCGGACGACGGAGAAAATCAGCAGCCAGAACGCCATCTTTCAGTTCTGCTGAGCCTAAATCACGCAGCATTTGCTGAACAGCTGGTGTTGGTTTGATCCGCGTCGTTTCCAGACGATGCTTTTCTTCTGCCACCTGCTCCTTCTTCTTCACAAAACGCGCATAACGCTCATCACTGATCAGACCGATTTCATGGCCAATTTCCGTCAAACGCAAGTCTGCATTGTCGTGGCGCAGCAGCAGTCGGTACTCTGCACGTGAGGTCAATAAGCGATAAGGCTCCTCAGTTCCTTTTGTGACTAGGTCGTCAATCAGAACGCCGATATAAGCCTGATCGCGGCCCAAAATAACTGGTTCTTTGCCTTGAACTTTCCGACAGGCATTGATGCCGGCCATGAGTCCCTGCCCTGCGGCTTCCTCATAACCGCTCGTCCCGTTGATTTGTCCGGCAGTAAATAGCCCGGCAATTCGTTTCGTTTCGAGTGATGGCCAAAGCTGATCCGGCATGACGGCATCATATTCGATCGCATAACCGACTCGCATCATTTCGACATTGGCCAGCCCTGGAAGTGTCCGCAGCATCGCTTCTTGAACGTCTTCTGGCAAGCTGGTTGACAATCCTTGAACGTAGACCTCTTCGGTGTTACGGCCTTCCGGTTCAAGAAAAATCTGATGCCGCGGCTTATCGCTGAAGCGGACAATTTTATCTTCAATTGATGGACAGTAGCGTGCACCTGTCCCCTTTTTTGTCGCAGTGAACATTGGCGAACGATGCAAGTTGCCATTTATGAGTTCATGCGTAGCTTCATTAGTATAAGTTAGCCAACATGGTAATTGTGGCAAATCCATTTTTTCCGTTTCATAACTGAACGCCCGCGGATTTTCGTCTCCCGGCTGCTCTTCCGTCTGGCTATAGTCGATCGAACTTGATTTCACGCGCGGCGGTGTGCCGGTTTTGAAGCGGCGTAGCTCGAAGCCCAGCTCTTCCAGATGCTCGGAAAGCTTGATCGACGGCTGTTGATTGTTGGGGCCGCTTGAGTAGCGCAGTTCGCCAACAATGATTTCACCGCGTGAAAAGGTACCGGTTGTCAGGACGACTGCATCTGCGGTATATTGGGCGCCACCGTTTGTAATGACGCCTCGACAGGTGCCGTCTTCAATGACAAGTCGGTCAACAAGACCCTGCCGCAAAGTGATATTGTCTTCTTTCTCAATCATATGCTTCATTTCGTGTTGATAATCCCACTTATCGGATTGAGCACGGAGCGCACGCACGGCCGGACCTTTCCCCGTGTTCAGCATCCGCATTTGGACATAGGTTTTGTCTGTATTGCGCCCCATTTCTCCCCCAAGTGCATCAATTTCCCGGACAACAACACCTTTGGCCGGACCGCCGACAGAGGGGTTACACGGCATAAAGGCTACCATATCTAAATTGATCGTCAGGATAAGCGTCTTGGCACCCATCCGTCCACTGGCAAGACCTGCTTCAACACCAGCATGGCCCGCACCAACGACGATCACATCATAATGACCTGCTTCATAGACTTGCATATTTTTAAAACATCTCCTTTATTATTTCCCAAGGCAGAATTGATTGAAAAGCTGATCAAGTAGTTCGTCTTGTACCGAATCCCCGGTAATTTCACCCAGTAGATCCCATGCGCGCGTCATATCGATCTGCACGATGTCGACCGGCATTCCCATATCGACACCACTGATCACTGCATCTAACGCCTCCAAAGCCTGTTGAAGCAGCGCGATATGCCGGACATTTGATACATAGGTTGCATCGCCGGCATCAATTTCCCCCTCAAAGAACATCTTTTTAATGGCCTCCTCAAGCTGTACCGCGCCTTGTTCCTCCACCATCGATGTTAGAACGACCGGATGATCTCCTGCCAATCTATAAACTTCTTCTAACTCAATTTTTCTTTCCAGATCGGTTTTATTCAATACGACGACGAACTGTTGACCCCTCGTGGCTTCAAAAAGCGCTCGATCTTCTTTGGTGAGCGGCTCATGCTGATTTAGTACCAGCAAAATAAAATCCGCTTCTGACAACGCCTTACGCGACCGTTCAACACCAATTTTCTCTACGATATCTTCTGTTTCACGAATACCAGCTGTATCGATCAGCCGCAAGGGAACTCCCCGCACATTGACATATTCCTCAATAATGTCACGCGTGGTTCCCGCAATATCCGTCACGATCGCTTTATCTTCCTGAATCAGCTGATTGAGCAGCGAAGATTTACCAACATTGGGGCGCCCGATAATGGCTGTAGCCAGACCTTCACGCAGGATTTTCCCTTGTTGAGCTGTTTGTAGTAACTGTTCGACTGATATTTTCACAAGACGCGTTTTCTCAAGCAACATTTGTTGGGTCATTTCTTCCACATCATCATATTCTGGATAGTCGATATTGACCTCCACTTGGGCAAGCGCATCAAGAATCTCCTGTCTTAAATTCCGAATCAGTCGTGAAAGATTGCCATCCATTTGTCGAAGCGCCACACCCATCGCCCGATCTGTCTTGGCACGAATCAGATCCATCACTGCCTCAGCTTGTGAAAGGTCAATTCGTCCGTTTAGGAAAGCCCGTTTGGTAAATTCGCCCGGTTCTGCCAGTCTAGCCCCCATTTTCAGAAGCAGCTGGAGTACTCGATTGACCGAAACGATCCCGCCGTGGCAATTGATCTCCACAACATCCTCCCGGGTAAAGGTTCGCGGCGCCCGCATGACGGAAACCATGACTTCCTCAATCACTTCATTATTTTCTTTGATATGTCCATAGTGAATGGTATGACTTTCGGCCTCATCCAGCCGTTTTTTGGCATAAAAAATACGATCCGCTATTTGAATCGCCTCATCACCGCTTAATCGAATGATAGCAATGGCTCCTTCGCCAGGCGGTGTTGAGATAGCCGCGATAGTATCAAAATCCATTCTAAAAACCACCTTTCCTCTAAAGCGCTCAGAAAATCTGAACTTCTCTAAAATGGCGTGCGAATAAAAATTGGCACAACAAAACGCTATCTGCAACAGTTCGCTCTGCTTTGACCAAAGCAATCTAATTGTCAGCATTTATATAGATAAATTACCCACATATCCACAGGTAATCTATACGTTTAAAAAATTTACCCTTCTATTTTAACTTATTCACATGTGGATAACAATATTTTTGCCGGTTTTTTTGTTATCCACATGTGACCCTTCTAAAAATGGCCCCCTGTTTTTCAGGCGGCCTCTTGCTCTATTTACTTTCTAGTTCATGGACGAATAAGCCGCTCAGCAGTTTAGGTTCGAACCAAGTCGATTTCGGTGGCATCGTTTCTCCTGCATCAGCTACCCGCAGCAAGTCTTCCATCGTAGTTGGATACATCGCAAAGGCAACGGTATGACTGCCGTTATCCACAAGCCTTTCCAACTCGCCCAGCCCCCGAATTCCACCAACAAAGTCAATCCGGTGATCGCGACGAATATCCTCAATGCCAAATAACGGTGTCAAAACCTGATCCTGCAAAACGGATACATCCAACTGGCCAATTACATCATTTGGAATCACATCCGGCTTCGCCTCCAGCTTATACCATTCTTTTTCAAAATAAAGCCCGATCTGTTTAGGCGCTTCCGGTTTGAATGCCCCTTTACCAACAGACGTAATATCAAAGGCGTCTTGCAAACATTCTATAAAATTGGCTGGTAATGGAATATTCACAACACGGTTATAATCAAGGATCGCAAGCTGTTCTTTTGGAAACAACACCGAAAGAAAATAATTGAATTCCGCTTCCGAATCAGCGTCTGGATACTGCTCACGACGTTTAAAACCAACCTTCACAGCTGATTCTGTTCGGTGATGTCCATCCGCAATATAAAGCGCTGGCACTGACTCAAAATTGGCTTCGATCGCTTCATTCACTTCTCTGTCTGTGATTGCCCAGACCCGATGCGCAACCTCGTGAAAACTTTCAAATACATAAATCGGTTCATGCTCTGCTTTCCAGCTTTCAATCAGTTCATTCACACTGCCTTTCCCACGGTAGGTAAGAAAAATGGGACTTGTATTCGCATCACAGGTATCCACATGCCGAATCCGGTCTAGTTCTTTCTCTTCTCGTGTAAATTCATGTTTCTTGATCGTTCCAGCCGCATAATCATCAATCGACGTCACAGCAACCAGTCCAGTCTGAGCTCTTCCATTCATTGTCAACTGATAAATATAGAAACCCGCTGTTTCATCTTTTTGCAGCCAGCCTTTTTGAAGAAAGGCTTGTAAGTTCGCAGCTGCCTTCTGATATACTTCATCTGCATATGGTGAAATCGCTGGATCAAGATCAATTTCCGCCTTGTCGATATGTAAAAAAGAATAAGGATTTTGATCGCCTAACTCCCGCGCCTCTTCACTATTCAAGACATCATAGGGTAAAGATGCTATTTTCGCTGCTTGTTTTTCGTTTGGTCTCACGGCTTTAAACGGTCTTACTTTTACCACACTTATTCCTCCTTTTAAATAAAAGGGTCTTAAGCTAATATCTTCTTAAGACCCTGATTGATTATTTCCCGGGTAATAATCAACCGATCATCACACCCAACGGCTCGATGACACGAACACGAAGCACGCCTTGCACAGCTTGGAGTTCCTGTTTGATTTCATCCAGCTTTACTTGATTCTCCTGGTCAATATCAATCAATGTATAAGCAAAATCGCCCTTGCTGCGATTCGTCATGTCCATAATATTCAGCGTATAACCAGCTAGAACCGTAGTAATCTGCCCGACCATATTCGGGATATTTTGGTGACAAATACCGATTCGCGGATGACCATTGTAAGGCATGTCTACATTCGGGTAATTGACTGAGTTTTTAATACTGCCGGTTTCCAGATAATATTGTAATTCTTTGGCTGCCATTTTAGCACAATTTGTTTCAGCTTCTTCCGTTGATGCGCCTAAATGAGGTAATACACGGATCTGTGGCTGCTTCATTAAGTTAGGAGAAGCAAAATCCGTTACATAGAGACGCAATATCCCCTCATCCAAGGCTTCCCTAAGTGCTGCTTCATCTACGAGCTCACCGCGCGAAAAATTCAGTAGCACTGTATTACTTTTCAAAATTCGTAACGTCTCTTCATTAAACATCTCACGTGTATTGTCCCGAAGCGGTACATGAACCGTAATATAATCACATGTCGCCAAGATCTCTTCAATTGTCAGCGCCCGTTCGACTTCCTTGGAGATTCGCCAAGCTGTATCCACCGAAACGTATGGATCATAGCCGACTACTTCCATCCCAAGCGCCAACGCATCATTCGCTACAAGAGCCCCAATCGCCCCCAGTCCGATAATGCCCAGACGTTTACCGGCTAGCTCTGTGCCTGCAAATGCCTTTTTTCCTGCTTCAACTTCTGCAGCAATATTTTCGTCCACTTCTAGATTCTGTACCCAAGCATTGCCTTCAATAATTGGTCGTGCCGCCATAAATAAGCTTGCTAAGACAAGTTCTTTGACAGCATTTGCATTGGCTCCGGGCGTATTGAAAACTACGATGCCACGCTCAGCACATGCATCAACCGGAATATTATTCACCCCAGCTCCAGCGCGGGCAATCGCCTTGACGGATTCAGGAAAAGCATATGTATGCAAGTCATAGCTGCGTAAAAGGATTCCATCGGCTGGTTCGTTCGCATCAATCACATATTTCTCAAGATCAAAAGTTTGCAGTCCTTCTTTCGCAATAGCATTAAAGGTTTGAATATTAAACATGAATTTCTCCCCCCTTATAAGTTCTAGCAAATTCATCCATAAAAGTGACGAGTGCTTCGACACCTTCCACTGGAAAAGCATTATAAAGACTTGCGCGCATGCCTCCGACCGAACGATGCCCCTTCAGATTTACAAATCCTTTCGCTTCGGCTTCTTTGACAAAAGCTGTATCCAGTTCGCTATTTCCAGTAACAAATGGAATATTCGTTAGCGAACGCGATAGTGGATCAACTGGTGAACGGAAGAAATCAGAGGTATCTAAATAATCATATAAAATACCTGCTTTCTTACGGTTAATCGCTTCAATCGCCTCGACACCACCAAGATCCCGAATCCATTCAAAAACAAGTTTAGCCACATAAATTGCAAATGTCGGCGGCGTATTATACAGGGAATCATTATTTGCCTGCACTTGATAATCTAGCATGGATGGTAACCCATCTGCTTCTCCAATCAAGTCTTCCCGCACAATCACAAGTGTAAGTCCAGCCGGCCCGATATTTTTCTGTGCCCCTGCATAAATCAGACCGAATTTTTGTGTATCATAGACACTTGCCAAGATATTGGAGGACATATCTGCCACCAACGGCACATTCCCGGTTTCTGGTAGGTGCCAAATCGTCGTTCCTTCGATCGTGTTGTTCGTCGTGATGTGAAGATAAGCAGAATCTTTTGAAACGGTAGGAATTTCAGGAATATAGCTGAAATTTTTATCCTCGGACGAAGCAATGACTTCTACTTCAACATTGGAAAGCTTTTTCGCTTCAGAAATTGCCTTTTTCGACCATGAACCGGTATTTACAAAAGAAGCCTTTTTCCCTAAGGCAAGATTCATTGGAACGGCACTAAATTGCAGACTCGCCCCACCTTGTAGAAAAAGTACTTTGTAATTATTCGGAATTTTCATCAGGTCGCGAATCAAACTCTCGGCTTCTGAAATAATTTCTTCAAACAATGCCGATCTGTGACTCAGCTCCATTACTGACATTCCCGACCCTTTATAAGAGATTAACTCCTTTTGAACTTGCTCTAAGACTGGTACCGGTAAGACTGCCGGTCCCGCTGAAAAATTATATGCGCGCTTCACTCATCATCTCTCCTGTTCCAATTGATATTCCAATTTTTTCATTGACCAAATTTACCTAAATCTATTGTTGAGATTATGAGCCTTTCCTTGGTTGACCTCGCACCGTCCTCCTTTCTTTAAGCGGTTCCCTGTCGTCTTATTGTGAAACAAACAACAATATTTCAAATTTAACAAAAAGACAGTCTTTTTACGCTTTTGTTTATTATAGCAGATTCCTATTTTTTTTACAGAGAAACTTATTCAAAATAAGAAGTTATTTTAGCTAACACGTCATGCAATAAAAAAACGAGCTGTGCACTCGAAATAAATCGCTACACAGCTCGTTTTCTACCAAGTTTAAACCAGTAAATAAAGATAAATATGATTAACGCCATAATGGAAGTTCGATACATGACGGCATAACTGAAAAAAGTCGCGATGATACTAAGTCCAAAACTTCCCACTGCCATTCCGATGTCCATTCCCGAAAGAAATGTCCCGTTAGCAGCTCCTTTATCATGCGGCGCAGCCCGATCGATCGCAAGTGCTTGCAGCGACGGTTGTGTCATGCCGTAACCAAGACCGAAAAACAGCGAAGATATAAATAGCATACCCGCACCACCGGCAAAAGATAAAAGAATGATTCCGATGACCATAGCCACAAAGCCCGGTAAAATGACATATTTATGGCCTTTCTCATCATAGAGCCGACCCGCAAATAGACGGCTAACCAAAACCATAATGCCTTGTCCGACGAAAAAGATCCAGCTGCTGGAGATATGCAGTTCTTCCTGACCATACACCATCATAAAGGTTTGAATACCGCCCAGTGGAATGGCCATTAAAAAGCAAAGAAATGCCGGTAATAGCGCAGATCTGGCAATCATTTTAGGCTTTTCATGCGGTGTATGCGCAGCTTTAGAGCGCGGCACCTTCAACTGTGTCAACAATAAAAAAACCGCCGTAAGCGTCACCAGCGAGAATGTAATCAACGTGTTAAATGAAAAATAGTTCATAATCAGAATGGCAATAATCGGCGCAAATGACAACCCAAGCGCTGTCGTCAAGCCGTAAAAACCAATTCCTTCTCCGGTTCGGCTCGGTGGTACAAGTAATGAGACCGCGGTTGCAATCGATGTAGTCCCTATCCCCCATCCGGCACCTTGTACCAGCCTTAAAGCAAGTAATAGAGCCACTGTTCCAGCCAAATAAAAATTAGCTGTAGATAAAATTAAAATAACAAAACCAATCAAAATAAGTATCTTAGAACCAAAACGGTCATTCCAGCCACCGGCAAGAGCCCGTGTTAAAAGTGCTACTACTGAAAACAAGCCTACTGCAAGACTCGCCTGCACCTGTGTACCGCCCAGTGCTAAAATCTGAGCAGGAAGTGTCGGCATGAAGATCATAAAGCCAACATAGAGCAAAACACTTCCGATCAATAAGAAGACATAATTTTTTGTCCAAAGTTTTGTGTTTTCCTCCAAGCAAATCCCTCATTCATTCGATATTTTTGGTGATGTGCGAAAGAAGAGTCATATATTGTTCAAGTTGTTCCTCATTAAGACCTGCAAACATGTGTGCACAAGCCTTTTCTACAACTGGACGCAGTGCCGCTACCTCTGTATCGCCTTTTTCAGTGACGCTGAGGAATGTTTTGCGACGGTCTGTTTCACTCAATTCTCGGCGAACCAATTCTTTACGAAGCAGCACTTCGATGATTCGATTAACAGTCGGTGTATCTTTTTCAACCAGCTCCGCAATTTTTTTCTGCGTAAGCGGGCCCTGTAGCTGAATAACATTCAATACAGACCACTGCTCAGGTGTCACATCATAGTCTGCTATATAACGCGCTAAAAAAAGGTGCATCTTTTTTCCTGTAATCGTTGTTGCAAAGGAAATACCATCATAATAGTCCCGCATCTTTTCACACTCCCAAATAATTGCATTGACAATTATTGTCTAGACAACTATATCACAAAAAAAAGGAAGAAAGGAAGACCTCTAAAAAAAGCTGCTATTTTACTACAAAAATAGCAGCCGTCATAAAAGCTCTATATCCACCAAATCATTAAACTGAATCGGATAAATCGTCCCGAAAACATCTTTAAAAAGAATTTCTTGTGTCACGATGTCCATTTCGAGAGGTACGACATCCAACTTTTCTATCTGCCCCATTCCTTGGTAGACTTCTGGATATTCAAAAGGGGCTAAAACAAGCTGATTCAGATCTGCTTCTTGAAAATAACGGACACGAACGAACCATTCACGCTTGATTGCATCTTTGAGCGTAATATAAAAACTTTCTTGTTCCGCCGGGTCGACGATCGGGTGCTTTTCCAGCCGTGCGGGATCGATCCTTTTTTCACCTGTCTTCTTTAGTGCTAAAACCATCGTGATCACCTCTTTCATTTTTATTATACGAACAAGCGTTCTTGTTTGCAAGTTTTTTATCTCTCATTCTTTTAATAGCCAGTAAACCTTATAGCAAAACTCAGCATTGTAAATTTTTTCACTTAGAACTGCAATAGAGATAGCGGTTACATGTTCTTTCTGGAAGAAAAATCCCTTGCATTTTAAAAATATATCGCTATACTTAAGTAAGTAAATAACAATTAAAAAGGAGCTAATTCAATTATGACAACTACATTTTTAGATGCTATCAAAACACGCCGTTCCATTTACGCTTTGGACAAAAATATTACTCGTACTGAAAACGAAATCGAAGAAATTATTAAAGAAGCGGTTAAACACAGTCCGTCTTCTTTCAACTCTCAAAGCTCCCGTGCTGTGATTCTTTTTGGTGCTGAACATGACAAGCTTTGGAATATCGTAGAAGACGCTCTTCGTAAAGTGGTTCCAGCTGACAGCTTTTCTGCAACAGAAGAAAAAATTGCTTCATTCCGTGCTGGATATGGGACTGTTCTTTTCTTTGAAGATGAAAATGTCATCAAAGGACTACAAGAAAACTTTGCGCTATATGCTGAGAACTTCCCGATCTGGTCAGAACAAGCGACTGGTATCGCGCAACATTCTGTTTGGGTGGCCCTTGCTGAAGCTGGCCTCGGTGCTTCCTTGCAGCACTATAATCCACTGATCGATGATGCTGTTCGTGCTGAATGGGATATTCCGGAAAGCTGGAACCTACGTGCGCAACTGCCATTCGGTAACCCAACAACAGAACCTGGTGACAAAGAATTTATTGCCGATGAAGATCGTTTCCGCGTCTTCAAATAAGCATTGGCTATAAATAAAAGCTCCCTCTTTCGATCGGATGAAAGAGGGAGTTTTTTTATTCTATCTCAATACTTTTGACGTCCATGATACCTGTTTTAACAAAGCAGCTGAACTGCCGAGGAATGTCCAAGTTGCAATAGCCTGATCACCTAGTTTGGGCAACACTCCTATTTTTGACAAAATTTACGCAGATACTTCATTCTCATTCGTAGTTAAAATTAGCGTTGTCCTAGCTGTTTGAACAGTTAAGGAGCGTTATTAGTCACATCCTATTCACTTATTTTATCACTATACAAATCTATTGAATGCAGATTTTGACTAATATCGAGGGTGGATTACGTCTAAATACTCTAACTGACTATTAAAATGCATCCTTGGTAATCATTTTAATATGAATTTTTATAACGACTCATCAAAAAAACAGAAAGCGTGCATCTATTATGAAGCACACTTTTGACCATCATTTAGTCCATTCTGTACTTTTACTGCACCAAATCCGCTTCGATTACAACTGGGAAATGATCTGACGCTCCGTACTTCTCACCAGCTCTCTTGACAGTGATATATTTCGATACATGAAATGCTGAGGATACAAAAATATGATCAATCTTTTCCAGCTCTTCTTCAGACCGAAGTGGGTCAAAATCATGGAAACTTCCCGCAGGTCCTTCGTGGATCACATGCTCATCCAATCTTGGATCATGCAGGACTTTCAAAATCGCTTCGTAGGTTGGCGTATCCGGCTCCGTATTCAAATCACCCATAAGAACTACCGGCTGATCTGCCACGATTTTCTGTACCCGCTCTAAAATCAAGTTCATGCCAAACAAACGTGCCTCTTCAGAAACATGGCTGAGATGAGTGTTGAAAACGAAAAATGTCTGATGCGTTTCGCGATCTTCCAGCTTTGCCCACACACAAATCCGCGGAAACATCGCTCCTGAATAGATGGATGGACGTTCTGGTGTCTCCGAAAGCCAAAAATGGCCTTCTTGAAGTTTTGTGAAACGTTTCGCATTATATAAAACTGCCGTAAACTCGCCCTCTTTATCACCATCTTCACGTCCGACTCCAAAATACTCAAACCCACCAAACCGACACATATCTTCCATTTGAAAAAGAAGTGGCTCTTGCACACCGCAAATGTCAAACTGCTCTGTTTGAAATATCTGCTCGGCAAGCGGCGCCCGAAATGCCCAACTTCTGATTTCATCTGCCTGATCATCGAATCGAACATTAAAAGTGGCTATTTTATACATCTTCTCTCATCCTTTCATCCATCCAATCTAGCGCTGTCTGGAGCGCTGCTTCCCAAAATGTCCAGTTATGATCACCTGGGCGCGCAATAAAAGAAAAATCCTTTATGCTTCTCTCAGCAGCCTGCTTGAATTTTAGATTATCTTCATATAGGAAGTCTTCCGTTCCGCAAATTTGCAAAACAGGTGGCAGATCATCTTGTTCAAGTAATGCAAACAGATCATTTTCCGAATCATCAAACGCCTCCTCCGTACCGAAAATACGTGCAAATTCCTCCTGACGATCCTTCCATTCACGCCGCATCCGCGGAACATCCACTGCAGCCGACATGGCGACCACACCAGAAAAATGCTGTGGCCAGTTTAGTCCCCACTTAAGCGCCCCGTAACCTCCCATCGACAAGCCCGCTACAAATTCCAGATCCGGCAAATTAAATTCTTGATGCAATTCCTCATACCATTCTTGCGTCAAGAACGTCCAATAAGAAAGTCCCTCTGCCATATCCGTGTAATAGCTGCGGTGGACGCTCGGCATAAAAACGGCCAGCTGATGCTCCTCTGCATAACGTGCAACGTTACTATTGCGAAGCCAAGCAGAATGATCATCTGACATCCCATGCAATAAATAAAGAACCGCTCGCGGATTTTTTGGAATGATGGCTGAAAATTGTGTTTCTAAATCCAAAACCTGCGAGCGGAACATTCCTTGATAAACGGTCACTTGATCACCTCATTATAATGTAAGCGCTTTTTATCACTATTTTTCCATTATATCATAAACAAAAACGTTTCACCATTTTTCGGTGATTATTTTAATGAGAATTTAAGCTCTTGTAAGGAAATAAAACGTCATCATCTAAAAAACCGCATAATAAAGCCATTTTAAAAATTAAAATAAAATTAAAGAAAGCGCTTGCCAATTTAACCAACCCTGTAGTATAATTCTTATAGAAACGTTTCTACAAATTTTAAATTGCCTCTAAAAGGGCATGGCAATGAGGTTTTACTATAATTTAAAAAAGTGATGGAGGTCAATCATGAAAAAGAAATTTTCGATTGCAGTATTAGCAGTTGCATTAGTATCGAGCTTATTTCTAACAGCATGTGGTAATTCTGACAGCAGCAGTAAAGGCTCTTCAGATGACGAATTGGTTTTCTGGGCAATGGGGGATGAAGCATCGGCCACAAAAGAATTGGTAAAAGGCTTCACAAAAGAAACTGGTATCAAAGTAAAAGTCCAAGCGATTCCTTGGGACAATGCACATGACAAAATGTTGACAGCAATTGCTTCCAAATCCGGTCCAGATGTTGTACAAGTTGGGACAACAAACATGGCTGAATTCGTAGAAGCAGGGGCTCTTGAAGATATTTCCAAAGATGTAAAAGACAGCGATAATATGAAACCTGAAAACTTCTATGACGGCGCTGTTGAAACAACACAATTTGACGGAAAAACTTACGCTGTTCCTTGGTATACTGAAACACGTGTCCTCTTCTATCGTACAGATGTATTGAAAGAAGCTGGCTATGACCATGCACCTGCAACTTGGGAAGAATTCCATGATGCAGCAGTTAAACTAAGCAAACGTGGCGATGATAAATACGGCTTTACGATCGATCCGAACGAACTTTCATTTGGTTTCATGTACGGTCGTCAAAATGGCTCTGAACTGATTTCTAAAGATGGCAAACCTTTATTCGATCAAAAAGAATTTGTAGATGCAATTAAATATCTAGACAGCTTTATTACAGATGGCGCTGCTCCTAAACAAGATCTTGGTCTTGATTTAACACAAGCATTCAGCGGTGACGATCCTACTTTCCCAATGTTCATCAGCGGACCTTGGATGGTCAACACATTACAAACCAACGCCCCTGATCTTGATGGTAAATGGGCAATTGCTGAACTTCCTAAAGGATCTGCAAACAACACTTCTGTTCTCGGTGGTTCCAACCTGTCCGTATTCAAATACAGCGATCATAAAGAAGATGCGATTAAATTAATCGATTACTTGAGCAGTAAAGATGTACAAAAAGAATATCTTGATAAAACAAAAAATCTTCCTGCAAATGTAGAAGCATGGGACTACAAAGAAATCAAAGAAGATCCAAACTATCAAGTCTTCCAAAAACAACTAGAAGCTTCTGAACCAATGCCGCTAATCCCGCAATATGAAGAACTTGGCGAAGCTTACAAGAAATATTGGGAACAAATCTCCGTTAATGGCGAAGATGTAGACAAGGCAATGAAAGAATTTAATCAAGAAGCTGAAACGATCTTAAAGTAACTTAATAAACAACTCTGGTGAGAGGTATTGATACTGAATCAATACCTCTTACTTCCAAAGAACCCTTTTGAAGGAAGTGAAAAACATGAAGGCCTTTCTTAATCGTAAAACGCCTTACTTTTTTATAGCGCCAGCATTGACTCTCTTGCTATTATTTTCCTTGCTGCCTATTTTTTTGGCTATTTTTATGAGTTTTACCGACATGGATTTGCTCGGACTAGCCGACTATTCAAACATCAGTTTTATTGGATTCGAGAACTATGTCAATTTGTTTAAAGACCCGCAGTTCCTCCAAGCACTTGGGAATACTGCCTTTTACGTGATTATCGGGGTACCACTCGTTATCGTTTGTTCCCTTGGGATCGCCCTTTTGATCAACTTTTCCGATGCACGGATCTTCCGGTTTTTCCGTCTGATCTTCTATGCACCATCCATTACAAACGTTGTGGCAGTTTCCGTTGTATGGCTGTATCTTTACAACCCAAGCTTTGGTCTTTTGAACTATATCCTGTCATTCTTTGACTTAGGTCCTGTTCCGTGGTTGCAAGACCCAACAATGGCCAAAATTTCCCTGATTATTCTGGCGCTTTGGCGGGCAATCGGTGTCAATATGCTGATTTTCCTTGCTGCACTTCAAGGAATTCCAAAAGAATACTACGAAGCTGCTGCCATTGATGGAGCCAATAAATGGAACCGGCTCATCAACATCACGATTCCAAGTTTACGTTTTGCAACCTTCTTCGTTATGATCACTACATTGATCGCTTGGCTGCAATTCTTCGAGGAACCGTTTATTATGACGCAGGGCGGGCCAGTCGGAAGTACCACCTCAGCCGCGCTGTTTATTTACCAGAATGGGTTCCAGCTCAATAAGTTCGGGTATGCGTCGGCCGGGTCGATCGTTCTGTTTATCATCATTATTACCATCACGATCATCCAATTCAAATTCCAACAGCGTCATGATGATAACGCTATTTAAAAGAGAGGAGTACGCAAAATGCTTTTTAAACATTCTTGGAAAAGTAAGACTGTCGTCATTACAATTTTAACACTCGGCGGAATTTTGATGGTACTGCCGCTAGTTTGGATGCTGCTCTCCTCTTTTAAAACGGATGCAGAGATCCTAAGAATCCCACCAACGATTTGGCCGGATGCCTTCACACTGGATAATTTCAAAAAACTATTCACAGAAATGGATTTCGATGTCTATCTGTGGAATACACTCTTTGTCGTTTTCATGTCGTTCATCGGACTTTTCTTCTGCGCGATGGCAGGTTACGGTTTTGCCAAATTTAAATTCAAAGGGCGCCGCTACCTGTTCTATCTCGTACTTGCAACCATGATGATCCCTGGACAACTGACAATGATTCCAGTTTACTTGGAACTCAATGCAATGGGACTGACAAATACACTTGTAGGGATCGCCCTACCAAGTCTTGTCGGGGCTTTCGGTATTTTCCTTTTCCGGCAGTTCATGTCAACGATCTCAGATGAACTACTTGAAGCAGCTCGACTGGATGGTGCTAGTGAATTTTATATTTTCACCCGCATCGTTTTGCCGATCTCCAAACCAGTTCTCGCTGTTCAAGGGATCCTGACTTTTATCGCCGGCTGGAACTCCTTCCTATGGCCACTTATCATTGCCAACGATGAAAAATACTATACGCTTTCTGTCGGCTTGCAACTCCTGAAAGGACAACATGCAAGCAATTACGCGCTGCAAATGGCAGGCGCAACCTTTATGGTCATTCCGATCATTATTATCTTCTTGATTTTCCAAAAATACATCCTTAAAGGGTTCAATGTTACAGGCATAAAGTAAGAAAAGAGGACTTGACGAATGGATGGCACTTCCTTCAAAAAACATGGTGCAGGTATCTTGAAAATCGCACTGGGCAACGCTATTATGGCGCTCGCCTATGCGAAGCTCATGGTACCTCATCATATTATCAATGGCGGCGTAACCAGTATCGCACTGATTTTCTCCAAATTAACAGGTCTTTCCGTGCCTGCTGTTACAAACATCGCCTCTGTATTAATTTTACTGCTCTGCCTATTCGTTAGTAAGGAACTGTTTATCAAATCGACAATCAGCAGTTCGTTTTATCTGTTATTTTTCAATTTGTTTGCCAGTCTGGATTTCAGCATGACAGTGAATATCGTGCCTGACTTGGCCATTGCGGTCATCTGTATCGCTTTCGGCTACTACTGCTGCCTTTCTTCGGGGGGATCAGCTGCAAGTGTAGATGTTATCGCGCTGATTTTGAAGAAGTATCATCCTAGCTGGAATCTCGTTTTAATGATTCGCTACTTGAATTACAGTGTACTTTTACTGGGACTATTCGTTTATGGATTCGGCTCTGTTATTCTGGGGATCGTCTTCTCCTATGCCTATTCCAAAGTACTGAGCCTGATGCTCAAAAGTCATCAGAAAAGGACACAGCAAACATCGAAATAGAAACGTTTCACTTTATAAAATACTCATTTACGGGTGACTGATGTGAAACGGTGAAATAAGAACCATTTAGTATCGGAGGGATTTCTTTCATGGAAAAAAGAGAATTAGAGGCGTTGCTTGAAAAAATGACGCTTTCTGAAAAAGTATGTCAGCTTGAACAGCTGGTACCCGCTTTCTTCGAGGGCGCACTGAATAATGGTGAAACAACGGGACCCCTTATTGCAAGAAAAAGTGATTTTACGTCTGAAGAAATGCACAGCATCGGTAGTTCACTTGGCACAGGCTCTGCGGAAGAAGTAATCGCCATTCAAGAAAAGCATCTCGAAAATAATCGTTTGGGCATTCCGCTTCTATTTATGGCTGACGTAATCCACGGTTTTCGGACAATGTTCCCGATTCCGCTGGGTGTCGGGGCAAGTTTTGACCCGCAGATCGCAGAAGATTGTGCCAAAATGGCGGCACGCGAAGCTGCTGAAGCTGGCACACATGTCACATTCTCACCAATGGCTGATCTGGTTCGCGACCCTCGCTGGGGACGTGTCATGGAATCTACCGGTGAAGATGCTTATCTGAATGGCGAACTAGCGGCGGCATTCGTCAAAGGTTATCAGGGCGATGATCTGAAAAATGACTTCGATCGGATTGCTTCATGCGTGAAACACTTTGCGGCTTATGGAGCTCCTGAAGGCGGCCGCGAATACAATACAGTCGATATTTCTCGACAAGCATTGAAAAATGATTATCTACCGGCTTATCAGAAAGCTTTGGAAGCTGGTGCCAAGATGGTAATGACTTCTTTCAACCTCTTTGAAGGAATCCCTGCGACTGGAAATAAGTACTTGATGCGTGAAATTTTACGTGACGAGTGGGGCTTTGACGGCGTATTGATCTCAGACTGGGCATCGGTAGGTGAATTATTCAACCATGGTGTCGCTGAAACGCCGGAAGAGGCAGCTGAACTGGCTATTAAAGCTGGTCTTGATATTGAAATGATGACAACAAATTACTTAAAAGGCTTGGAAAAACTGATCGAAGCGGGCAAAATCGACGAGCAACTGGTCGACGAAGCGGTCATGCGTGTTCTGGAGCTAAAAAATGATCTTGGCTTGTTTGAAGATCCCTATCGCGGGCTACATGCGCGCTCAGAGCAGAAAACATTATCTACAGAGCATCGGCAAGTGGTTCGCACGGCGGCGGCAGAGTCTTCCGTTCTACTTAAAAATGATGGGGCGCTCCTACCACTTGCTACGGAACAAAAAATCGCATTGGTCGGGCCATTTGCTACAACTGACGACCTGCTTGGCGGCTGGGTATGCTGCGGTCGGCGAGATGAAGCTGTAACGCTTGAAACGGGTGTAAAAGAACGCTTCAGCCATGCTGCTATTTGTGGCACCGAAGACCCCCTAACCTTCTCTCTTGATGAACTGACGGCTATTAATAAGGCTGCAGCTGATGCAGAAGTCATTGTGGCCGCACTTGGCGAACCGTCCGCATGGGGCGGCGAGGCAGCAAGCCGCTCGGAGATTACCCTTCCGAAAGCACAAATTGACTTGCTTCGCGACCTGAAAGAAACGGGAAAACCAGTCGTGGCACTGATTTTCAACAGTCGACCGCTCGACCTTCGTGATGTCAAAGAACTAGCGGACGCTATCGTCATCCACTGGTTCCCAGGCACAGAAGCAGGCCATGCGGTTGCCGATCTGCTTTCCGGTGATGTGAACCCGAGTGGCAGACTTCCAATGAGCTTCCCTTACAATACAGGGCAAATTCCAGTCTACTATAACGGGCACAATACAGGACGCCCAGTAACAGCAAGTGATGCTGATCCGCATTACAGCTCGAAATATTTGGATATTCCAAATGAGCCGCTCTATCCGTTTGGTTTCGGTCTCAGCTACACGACATTTGCTTATCAGGATTTGCTACTTTCAACTAAGGATTGGTGCAGTGGCGAGTCGCTTGAAGTGGCAGTTACTGTGAAAAATACTGGTGATACGGCTGGGAAAGAGACCATTCAGCTATACCTGCGTGACGTGGTGGCTCACATTTCCCGTCCACTCAAAGAATTGAAACGTTTTGAGAAAGTAGCACTGGTGGCAGGTGAAGAGAAGACCATCCACTTTACACTGACTGAAGAGGATTTAGCTTATTTTGATTTTGATGAAGAAAAACGCATCGACAGTGGTGCTTTTGAGATTTATGTTGGTCCGAACAGTGTTTCAGGGCTGAAAGATACTTTTTATTTTGATGTTAGGAAGTGAAAAAATGGCAATTTGGCACACTATTCAAGTCGGCGATATGAAAGCCGTTTTCCATAAGAGCGGGTTCCTGCGGGAGCTCTCTTATGGCGATATTATGCTCAATCAGTTTGTTCAAAGCCCTCTCGAACGCCGCATGTCACAGCTTTACTTGCGGATTAAAAAGGTCGATGAATATTTGATCTGCCCGCTTCTTTCTCATGAAGCAACTGTTCGTTTTGGAGAAAATTGGGTTCGTTATACGGGCGAAACAAAAAACGTTCATTATGAAGTGGTTTTCCGTCTTCATGAAGAGGGCTTCTTCTATGAGGTCTCCGTTGATGGGGATCTTGAAGGTGACATTATTTACTTGCAGGATATCGGTCTTGCTCTAGCGGGAGCTATCCGCACAAATGAAGCTTTCAATGCGCAATATCTGGACTACTTTATCGGGGAAAACAAGTCGATCGCAATCCGACAAAATCAGCCGCAGAACGGTGCGTTTCCGTTTATGGAAATCGGAAGTATGCAGCCTGTTAAAGCTTTCTCAACAGATGGCTTCCAGTTTTTCCATCTTGAAGAACGGACTGGTCACGATCCTCGCTTCTTGCAGCAGGACACTCTCGCAGATGAAAAGTATCAGTATGAGCTGGCAATGACAGCTCTGCAAACTGAAACCTGGAAGAATTCAGGTCATTTCATTTTCTACGGCTTTGTAGCAGCGAACCAGCCGGAAGCCGTCAAAGCGACTTTACCACGCGAAAAGATTCAATCTGTATGGAAAAAAATCGTGGCATCAGAAGATAAGGCCATCGAAACGATCAAACTGGCTTATTTGCCGAACTATTCACCACTTGCTGGTGAACAATTGACTGCTTCCGAGCTCGAGGCTCTTTACCCAGAACGTCATTTTGAAGAATTCGCAGATGACAAACTACTAGCTTTCTTTACTGGCTCACATGCCCATGTCGTTCTACCTGAAAAAGAACGACATCTTGAACGCCCGCACAGTGGGATTTTGACAGATCCGGTCGATATTCTGCATCCTGAAAACACACTGGCAACGACTAGCCAAATGGATGGGATCTTTAATTCACAGCTGATTCTTGGCAACACTAATCTCAACAAACTATTGTCTCACGTACGGGAGCCGCTGAATCTGCTTCATATGAGCGGTCAGCGAATCTACGTGAAGAAAAACGGCGAATGGCACTTGCTTACGATGCCGTCTGCTTGGGAAATTGGTGCCAACTATTCGAAATGGTACTACAAAACAGAAGATGATTTAATTGAAATCAAGAATTTCCTAGTAACAAACGGCAAACAAGTCCAGCTGGAATGGACCTCGTCGAAAAACTACCCGATCCGTGTGACGAACCAAATCGTAATGGGTGATAACGAATATGAAACAAGTTTTGAAGTCGTACAAACAAGTCCAGACACGCTAGAATTTTCAGCGGCACCTGAACAGCTGAGCAAGAAGATCTATCCTGAGCTTGGTTATCGAATGACTTGGTCAGGTGCTTCGGCCACAGTTCATGATGAAAGTATTTTTGGTGAAGACTTTGCCGGAACGACTTCTTTGCAGATCCTTGATTTTTCAGAGACAAATTCCTTACAACTGCATATTTCTGCCAAACTTGAAGGCGAATATGCTGCACCGCAAAACACTACACTAGAAGCAGAAAAAGAAAAAATGAACCGCTTTATGCAAGACCTGCTAAATGGTTTTAACATTTCACACCCTGCTCTTGCAGTTGATAAGTGGAATGCAACACTTTACTGGTACACGCAAAACATGCTGGTTCACTTCGGCTCGCCACATGGCTTGGAACAACACAGCGGTGCTGCCTGGGGTACGCGCGACGTTTGTCAGGGACCATTTGAATTCTTCCTTGCAACAAGCAACCAGCCTGCCATGCGGCACATCATTGAAGTTGTATTCAGCAAGCAGTATCAGCAAACAGGTGACTGGCCACAGTGGTTCATGTTCGACCGTTATTCAGATCTTAAACAAGAGGAAAGTCATGGCGATGTCATCGTATGGCCGCTTAAGATTGTAGGTGACTATCTAGCGGCAACTGGAGATACAGAGATTTTAGATATTGAAATTCCATATGCAGAAGGCGGCAGTGCAACACTTCTTGAACATGTAGAGCTGGAGATTAAAATGATTGAAAGCCGCTTCATCGCTGGAACTTACCTATCCAACTATGGAAATGGCGACTGGGACGATACGCTTCAACCAGCTAATCAGCAGCAGAAGAAATATATGAGTTCCAGCTGGACGGTCGCTCTTACTTATCAAGTGATCCGCAATCTTGGCGATGTTTTGCCAAATGGCGTTTATTACAAAGAGCTAGCGGAAAAAATCAAAACTAGCTTCAATGATTATATCTTTACAGACGGCAACAAAGTCATTCCGGGCTTCCTTTATCTAGAAGATATTGAACATCCGGAATTTATGGTCCATCCTACGGATAAGAAAACCAACATCGACTATCGCTTGCTACCACTCACTCGAAGCATTATCGCAGAACTTGTTGATGCTGATCAGGCGCTGATCCATGATGAAATCATCGATGAGCACCTTCTTCACCCAGACGGCGTTCGTCTCATGAGCCAGCCCGCTACTTATACAGGTGGAGTCAGCCGACACTTCCTGCGCGCTGAACAGGCGTCCTTCTTTGGACGTGAAGTCGGCTTACAGTATGTACATGCGCATATCCGTTTTGTTGAAGCACTCGCAAAACGCGGAAAAACGGAAGCTTTCCACATGCTTGACATCATTAATCCGATTGGTATCGGTGAACAGGTCAAAAATGCGGAATTGCGGCAAAGCAATGCTTACTTTAGTAGCTCAGATGCAGCATTTAAAGATCGTTATGAAGCGCAAAATGATTTTGCCAAGATCAAACGTGGCGAAGTCAAGGTCAAAGGCGGCTGGCGGATCTATTCGAGCGGCCCGGGGATCTTTATCCACCAACTGCTCAGCGCAGTACTTGGCCTTCGTGAAACAGCTGACTTTATTGAATTTGATCCAGTTCTTCCAGCTGACATGGACGGTTTGACATTGACTTACCGTTTGGCTGGAAAACCTTGTAAGATCACTTATCGCCATACAGGAAGCCGTGACGTGACAGCAGACGGGCATTCCGTTATCAGCCAGACGTCCGCCAACCTTTATCGTGAAGGCGCACTATGCGTGAAAAAACAAGATTTGGCAAGCATCAATCAACTGGAAATCCATTATTAATCTGATTTTGTAAGGGAGTATTTGTTATGGTAGGCATTAAAGAAATCGCAAAAAAAGCAGGTGTCTCGATCTCCACCGTTTCCTATGCACTAAATGGCAGCTCGAAAGTCACGGAAAAGACCCGGAACAAGATCATTGCAGTGGCTGAAGAACTTAATTATACGCCTAATATGGCGGCCCGCTCGCTGAAACGACGCGAAACGAATATTATCGGCATCTATCTAACTGACTATTCCGGTGCCTTTTACGGCGAAATGCTGAATGGTGTCACGCAAACACTGGTAGCGAACGGTTATGAGCTGATCGTCTGCAGTGGCGCACAGTCACATCGTTTTCTGCCAGAGCGCATGAT
The DNA here is from genome assembly GCF_913566895.1 of Listeria ilorinensis. GTDB lineage: Bacteria > Bacillota > Bacilli > Lactobacillales > Listeriaceae > Listeria > Listeria ilorinensis. The sequence continues at coordinate 265,332 of NZ_CAJYCN010000001.1, forward strand.
CGATGGTGCCATCATTCTGGATTATTCCTTTAGCACAGAGGAAATTCTAGAATACGCCAATCGGGGACATAAAATGGTTGTGTTGGACAGAGAGATCGAACATCCCAATATTCGAACAGTTCTGCTCGATAATCAGGCCGGTTCGATTTTAGCGGTCGATCATCTGCGACACGGCTTTAAAGGAGACTTCTATCTCGTTACAGGACCAAAAGGCACGTATGACTCGGATGAACGTCTCAAAGCCGCTCAGAGTGAACTGTCTCGCTTCAAAGATCAGAACGTCTACGTCATCCAAGGCGACTTTTCCAAAGAAGCCGGACGGGCAGCTGCAGAACGGATTACCCGCGAATGGAAACATCAGGTAGCCGTTTTTGCCATGAATGATGAAACAGCGATCGGCATGTACGATTATTTCAAGCATACGGAGCTGGTCATCGGGCGTGATGTGCGTATCGTCGGCTTTGATAACATTGAAATCGTCAAATATCTGGACCCCAAACTGACCACGATCGGCTATTCGAAATATCGACGCGGCGCAGTTGCAGCAGAAAATTTGATCCATCTTTTGAAAGGCGAGGAGGTCCACCGGCGTGATATGATCTATACAACACTGATCGCCGGGAAATCCACCTGAGACATTTTTCAGAACTGTCCCCCCTGCCTGCCATATTACTCTTGGACAGCTTCTTCACTTCATGATGAACAAGACATTTGGCCTTCTCGCCAGATGTCTTGTTTTTGTATACGCGTTATGCTAAATCCGGCTTTTCCGCTCCCACAACCAGCGGGCGCTTCGACTACTTTTCCAAAAAAAATACGCCGCTTAAATATATAAGCGCGCGTACCTCTTAAGAGACATATACTGCCTCAAATCCCCTTAACGATATTCATTTCTTCAAAACTTTTAAACCGGCTGCGCAGTTCGTCACAACTGACAATCCCTGCGACCTGACCTTTGATTTCTCCATTTACGATAACAAGTGAATTTGGAATGCCTTTTATCTGAAATTGCGCTGCTAATTCGCGCTGTCTGTCAACATTGATTTTTACAACTTGGATATTGCCTTGTTCAGCTTCCTGGAATTGTTCTAATGTTGGCCAAAAACAGCGGCATGGTGCACACCATTCCGCCCAAAAATTGAGCAGGATTCTTGGATAGCGATCGATGATTTCTTCAAAATCTTCTTTTTTCGCGTGAATGATTTCCATTAATTCCCACCTCACTCACATTCAGAATATTCCAAAGCTGCCCGAACGTCAAGTAAACCGTTCTGTGACAAGGAATCCACCATCTTTTTTGTTTATTTTTTAACACTTTGATACTTTTTCCAGCCATACAGCAGATAACTGCCGATCAAAAGTACAAGTAGCATAGCAGTAGTCAAAAGATCAGATAACAGTACCTCTCCATTCCCCTTGCCGCTAATTGCTTCCACTACATCCAAAACGCTCAGCCCTTGAAAAACCAAACTCCCGAGCATCAGTAAAAAAATCAGCATGACTTGGTGATAAATACTGCCTAGTTTCGTCCAGCGACTCCTTAACAATAAACTCGAATCTCGCAACTCCTCAGCAGCGGTTCCATAAGTCCAGCGATTCAAATATCGACCCATCTGAGCAGAAAAGAAGCAGACGATAAATACACCCGCTGAGATCGTCCATGGAATCGCTATTAAAATCACTCCTGCTGTCATCCCATAAATATACAGTTTAAGTGCCGGCCGCTCACCCCAGAGTTTCATCACAAATGGACCCACCAAAAGCGAAAGAATCATTCCCAAAAAATACATCAGATAGATGCCGTACATCATAAACGTAAATCCGTGCTGAGACAGCGCAAAAAAAGTGCCATACAAAAGAGTAAAACTATTCGCCATTCCTTGACCGGCTGAAAAATAGTGGATCGCTACCGGCAATCGTAGTTTAGGCCGATACCGAATCGCAGTTACGAAAAAAAACGATAAGCCAACAAACGACGCGATCGCAGCCAAATAGGCAATTCCCTGCCAATCAGTCGTTCGCGCCCCTTTGACAAGAAAAATGACGACAAAGAAAATCAAAAATATCAAAAATGGACGAAATAGAAAGCGCGCCTCTGACGGTTCCTTAACCTCATAATTGGGCCAGCGATACAAAAGCCAAAAACTGATCGCCAAGAGCCCGCCATAAAAAAGAAAGGCTAGCCATGGATAGATAAACTGAATAAGCAATACCGCCACCGGTATCGTTAGCAGTATCGTCAAAAGCGCTGCCAAGTATCCCATCGTCGTCATCTTTCGATCAAAAAAATAACGCTCATGATATTGCATAGTGGTAAAAAGCGGCACCAGCATACTGCTTGAGATCCCAATAAAAATCGCCCCAATTTCGATCCAAACTACTGAAAAATCTGCCAGCGATGCCATCACCGAACCACAGACCCCAAATATCAGCAAAATCAGTAGCAAATCACGTGCTTTAAGCCGTATCCCTACTGCATTAAAAAGAAATGTCCCTGTATAATTGAACACATAATAAATAATCAGCGGCGCCCAACCACCCAGCCAGCCATCATACACATTTCCCACTAAAATAAATAATAAATATGGCAAAAAGGCTGTTGCCTGAATAATTGCGTACGTGAAAAATTTTCCTTTAGGCTCCATTATCAAAACCTCCCAGCTGACCAAAATCACTGTCTCCTCCTCACACTACCCTTAAAAAGTTTCACGTGAAACATTTTATGCTATAATTTCGACAAACCCTAGTCTAAAGGAGTTGTCTTTCATGCAAAAAGCCACACCTTTTCTTATGTTCCAGAATGGCACCGCTGAACCTGCCGCTCTATTTTACACATCTCTGTTCGACGATGCGGAAATCCTTCAAATTACCCGTTACGGTCCTAACCAGACTGGCCCAGAAGGCACTATTATGCTCGGTGCCATCCGGATCAAGAATCTTGAAATTGCCATCAGCGACAGTCCTATCAAACATGCATTTGATTTTACACCTTCCTTCTCGATTTTTCTCACCTGTGATGATGAAGCCCAATTTGATCGTTATTTTAAAAGTCTAAGCAAAAAAGGCGAAGTCCTCATGGAACCCGCCAATTACGGATTCAGTGAGAAATTCGCCTGGGTGAATGATCAATTCGATGTTTCATGGCAGATTAGTTTGTAAAATCACTTTCCCGGAAGCTCTCTTTCTACATGACGCGCATCCAATTTGTAGAACAGCAGTGCAACCAGTTGAATAATCCTGCAGATAATCGGCACAAGGATAAAAATCATTGAATCCTTCTTAAACAAAAAAGCCCCAAGCTAAAACTCGAGACTCCTTACCACTATTTCATTTATTGCCGATAGTCCTCTTTTGTTATAACATAATTCAGCGAGACTACCTCTTGATCATTCAAAAGCGGTAGCGTTTTGGTTTCGGTAAACTGATAAACAAAACCGCTTTTCTCCACGACACGCTTAGATTTATCATTAAAATCATAATGCTCGCACCAAATTTTTTCCAGTTCGAGCGTTTCAAATCCGTATTCCAAAATACGAGCAACAGCTTCTGGGATGATCCCGCGCCCCCAATAATCTGGATGGAGCACATAGCCGACCTCTCTTTGGTGTGGAACAACTTCCACGCCGTTCTTTCTTTCCTTTAATCCTAAGCCGCCTATCACCTTGCCCGTTTCTCGCCAAACGACCGCATATTCATAAGGATCCTGAATAAAGCGATGTAAGACCTCTTGTGAATCTGCCTTTGACTGATGAATCGGCCAACCAGCATTCGGGCCTACCAAGGGGCTTTTCGCATAATCAAACAAATCATCTAAATCTTTTTCCTGAAAATGTCTTAGTTCTAGCCGTTCTGTCAGCATGCTGTCCACTCCCTCTGCTTTTCCATTATTCTACAAGAAAGCGCCGAAACATGCAATGGGCTATGCTATAATAGCTTAGGAGAAAGGACGTGAAGGGTTTGAAGAACATTGAAGTAGTCCCTCATCGCACAGAATGGCAGTCACATTTTAAAGCGGAAAAAGCAGTCCTTGAAAAACAGCTGGCTGAAAGAATTATTGCCCTATACCATATCGGCAGCTCGTCTGTTGTTGGTCTTTCAGCCAAACCGATCATTGATATGCTGCTTGTAACGGATGATTTGGAGAAATTAGATCTTGCCTCTCCTTTATTTGAACAGCTAGGTTACGAAGTGATGGGCGAGTTTGGCATTTCTGGTCGCCGTTACTATCGAAAAGGTAAGGATCCGCGCACTCATCACATCCATGCTTTTCAATTCGACAATGTAACAGAAATCGAGCGTCACGTCTTATTCCGTGATTATTTGCGGACTCATCCCAAAGCCGCTACTGAATACGGAAAATTAAAACTGCAATTGGCTGAACGATTTCCGCATGATATTGACAGCTATTGTGATGGCAAAGAGGCTTTCGTCAAGCAGCTGGAAAAAGAGGCGTTGATTTGGCATTTTAAAACTCGCGACAGTTGATGCCGTCAAAAAAGTGAAAAGCCGCTTCATCTTTGTGATGAAGCGGCTTTTCTTATTAAATTGTTTCACGTGAAACAATTGTTTGATACAGTTGGTCTAATAAGCCAAGTGAGAGTAGGCTCGTACCAGCAAGCGTCATATCCGCGTGTTTCAGTCCCGAGCCAATCCCAACACTGATAATTCCTGCTCGATTGATTGACTCAATCCCTGCCTGAGCATCTTCAATCCCCACCGCCTCATTTACTGAGATGCCTAGGCCTGAACAAGCTCGAACAAAAATTTCTGGATCTGGCTTCGAGTTTTTTAAAATAGCTGCGTCCACAACAAAATCAAAAGTATCCAGTAAGTCGAGTGCCTTCAAAACGGTGGGAGCATTTTTGGATACCGAAGCAAGTGCACATCGCAAGCCCCTTTCCTTTAAGTCGGTCAACAGTTCTGCAATGCCTGGCAGGATGTCAGTTGGTGTCAAATTCTCGAGTAGCTTGACATAGTGGGTGTTTTTCTGCGCCGCATAGCGTTCCTTGTCCTCAGCAGACATTGTGAGATTGCCACGCTCCAAAATCAGCTCTAGTGAATCCATACGACTGACTCCTTTCAGTTGCTCATTGAACGCTTCATCAAATGGAACACCCAACTCATCCGCTAGCTCCTTCCATGCCAGATAATGAAAATGAGCCGTATCAGTAATTACACCATCTAAATCAAAAATAATTGCTTGTAAAGTCATGTTATATCCTTTCCTCAATCTCTCTGTCTGTTAATGTCAATAGTTTGCCATTTATTTCGATCTCAAGTTCTGTTGTGCTGCCTTTTGAAAGCTTGATCATGCCTTGCTTCAGCTCGACTTGAAGCTTTTCGTTTTGCCACCAGAAATGAAAGCTCATTTTCTGCCAAGTCTCTGGAAGGCGTGGCGTAAAGTGAAGACGCACATCAGTCGTATCCACCCCCGCAAAGCCAAATACAGCCGCCAGCCAAATAGCACCGGTAGATGCCGCATGGATACCATCATCTGATGAATGCGGATCCGTGCCAAGATCGATCAAACAGGCCTCCTGAAAGAAACGATATGCTGTGTCCACATCACCGGAACGACAAGCCACAATCGCATGGATAGCCTTGCTGAGCGAAGAATCATGAATTGTCCGTTCTTCATAGAAAGACAGATTTTGTGCAACAATATCCGCTGGAAAAAGGTGCGGCAATAAATAAAACAGCATTACCAAATCAGCTTGCTTCAGAATTTGCATATCGATGACCTCAGCTCGCGAATAATCAAGCAGGATCCCTTGTTTACCTTGCGTCTGCTTATATTTTTCCAGATCGATCTGCGGTTTCGTCAAAAACGTGTCGTCCTGCGGAATGATCCCATCTGATCCAGCTACTGGTAAATACAGATTTGCTAAAAAATCTGCCCCACGTTGACAAAAATCAGTCGCATCCTGATTGAATCGTATCGCCTGCTCAACATTGAAAACAGCCAGATAATTCGTATAGGCATTGTTGTCAATATGCTCCGTGTATTCATCCGGCCCAATTACATCAAGGATCTGGTAATGTCCATCTTGCCAGACCGCTCGACTCAGCCAGAACTCGGCCGTTTCACGTAAAAGCTCCCGCCCATATTTTTCCATAAAAATCTGATCCCTCGTTGCCTGAAAGTAGCCCCAGACAGCGTAAGCAATATCCGCCACGATATGGTGCTCAGCAAGCGCTGAAGCAATCCGCTGTCGCTTGCCTGTTCGGATGTTGATCGCCGCAAACTCCGGCGTCTCCTCCCGCCCGCTAAAAGCACTCTCCCAAGGAAAAAGCGCACCACTGTATCCGTATTGCTGTGCTTTTTCTTTCGCATCTTGTAAATGATGATAGCGATAAAGCAGCATGTTTTTAGCCGTTTCTGGAGAATGATGCAAAAAATATGGCAGGATAAAAATTTCCGTGTCCCAAAAAACATGCCCTTTGTAGCCCTCTCCTGTCAAACCTTTCGCGCCAACGCTCATTCGCGGGTCATTCTTCGGCGTCATGATTTCCAAATGATAACTCGCAAAATCAAGCGCTAATTGATCAGTATTCACAGTAGATGCTTTAGGCTCCAGCTCCACCCGACCAGTGACCCAAAACTTTGCCCAGTCCTTCTCCACTTCACGCTTTAGCCAGTCAAAATCTCTGTCTGCTAGCTTAGCAAGTGCAGTACTTTCTAAAATAGCTAATACGTCACTATCCTTTTGTTGGGATAGCCGCCGATCCGCCCCGACATTCTCCAAGTTGGTCGTTTCAAGATCCAGATCCGAACTAACCATCACAATTTTTTCCAAAATGGCCGCCTGACCAGGCTGCAAATCAAACGTGACCTGTGATTTGATTTGGCGGTTCTTGGCTGTGATAACACCACCAGGTGCTACTTTTGCTGCGATTACAATTTTCCGGTCACTTTCGATCGTTTCATAATGGCCAACCATGAAGTCCCCAGCCGCCACATGGAGTTTTTCTTCCATCAACTGCTGCGTACCAAAGTTCGTCTGCTGTCCGTCGATTCCTGTTGTGATAACTGCCCGCACAGACTGATTAAGCGACTTGATGGATACTCTGGAACCAATTAGCGTACCGCGAGTCTTGCCAACCACCCGCTCAAAATTCAGTTCAAACAGGCGGCCACGCGGGTCACGCCAAATGATCCGCCTCGTTAGCAGCCCACTTCCAAGCGCTAGATGGCGCTCATACTCAACAATTTTCCCCATTTGTAAAGAAAATAGCTGACCATCCAGCTCAATTTGCATGCCTGCAATATCCGGGAGATTCACCAGTTCCGCACTTTCCGAACCAGCCGGCCGATTGTAGACCCCCGCTAGATACATGCCTCGCACCTGACCTGGGTAGTCCTCCTCATGGCTCGCCCGCAAGCCCAGATAGCCGTTGCCCTGCGCCATCAAGCTACCATATTTATTTATATAAGAAAGAGCAAATTTTGTTTCGCTTAAATTTTTCATAAAAAAACCTGTTCACCCTTCTCAGCTGATTCATAAAGCGCTGCCACAAGACGCTGCACCTGATAGCCCTGATCAGCGGTTGCCAGATCCGGTCGTTTCTCGCCAAATACAGCTGCTGTGAAAGCTGCCATACTATTCAAGTGCATATCCGTCTTGCTATCATCTGCCTGATCAAGCATGACCAGCTCACCCGCATCGTCTGTAAAAATCTCCGGCGGGTAAAGCGTTGCCCCAGCCTGATCGCCATAGAACGCTACATCCAACTTCTTTTCATCCTTCATATTCAGCGCAAAAGAAGTTTCCAATTGCAACAGTCGACCATCTACCAATTCAATAAAACCAAATAGTGCATCCTCCACCGTGAAACGTTTCGGATCCCACTCGCCAAATGTTCCAGCTGACTTGTGGTTACCAATTTTCCGAAAACTTTGCGCCGTGACCTTTCTGATTTTTGGAAAGCCAAGCACATATAGTGCCGCATCTAAAACATGGATTCCCAAATCGATCAGTGGTCCACCGCCCTGAGCCTTCTTATCAATAAAATTGCCCCAGCCGGGAACCCCAGACCGCCGCAATGCCGTTGCCTTCACCATATAGATTTCTCCCAGCCGCCCAGTCTCAGCCTGCTCTCTCAGCATCTGAGCACCATTAGAAAAACGATGATGAAAGTCATATGCCAAGATAGCTCCCTGACTTTCTGCTTCCTGCCACATTGCTTCCGCCTGTTCTGGCGTCATGGCAGGCGGCTTCTCACACATCACATCTGCCCCGGACCGGAGCGCCAACAGCACATTTTCATAATGAAATCTATTCGGCGTGCAGATACTCACAATATCCGGCTTTTCCTGTTTTAGCATCTCACAGGCATTCTGATAGGCAGCCTGAAAGCCATTCTTCTCGGCAAAAATTTCCGCCCGTTGAATGTCCGGATCACAAACAGCTGCCAAAACTAATTTTTCATGTGTTCGATAGTAGGCCGCGTGAACCTTTTCAGCAATCTGCCCACAACCAATAATGGCCACTTTTTTCATATCTTACTCCCTTCTCAAAAAACAAACCCGCTCAATAAAACCCTCTTTGAACGAGTTTGTCTTTCATTATGCCAAACAATTCTGCAAATGTTTTAAGGCTTTTTGATATTCCGCCTCCGGATCCTCCCCACGAACGCGGCATTCAAACACTAGATAGCCATCATAACCATCCTTTTTCAACTGATCAAAATGCTTCCTGAAGTCCAGCGCACCACTTCCTGGCTGATAACGATGATTATCCGCCACGTGGATGTGCCCAATCTTGTCACGCTGCTCATGAAGCGCCTCGGAAATTCCATCCTCTTCAATATTCATATGATAAAAGTCCGCGATAATCTCCACATTTTGAAGCTGATTCGACTCAATATAGTGACGTGCCTCTGCAAGTAGATTGATCATATGATCCTGATATCGGTTGAGCGGCTCTAAATACACCTTCGTCCCCGTTCGACCAGCCACCTTATCCAAATAAAGGAGTGATTCACTGACCGCCTTAAAATCGCCCTCCTTGGAACGCGGTGAAACCATCGGTGGCAACCTGTACGTAAACATGCCCCATGCCGCTGGAACAACAATACCCTTCCCGCCAACTTCCGCAAGAGCCTCTAGAATCCGCTCGATCTCCTGCAAACCATTCAGCCGCCGCTCCTCAATAAAGTCGCCAATCCAGCCATCATAACCGCCGCAAGCAGTCGAAACTGGCAGCCCTGTCTCCCGGATTGCTGCCTTGACCTCATCTACATGTTCAACCAGCAGCTTCCCATCAATTTCAAAAGCTTCAAAGCCCATTTTCTTCATATACGTGAATTTTTCCAGTATATTTTCCGGAAAAAATGCTTGATTTTGCGTTCCAATTTTCATCTTATCAGCACTTCCTTATAATTCGATACCCATCTTAATACTAAGATCTGGGTTTTGATCCACATATTTCATATAACTTTCTGCACTCTCAGCAAAGCTGACCACCGGATCGATCAACTCCGTGCAATCCAAATACCCATTCATCAAAAGCTCCCAGCAAGTGTCCTCGATCCGCTTGCGATTCCAACGCGGATAATCCGGATTCGGCTCACTCGACGCACGAGCAAAAACAATTTTTGCATTATTAAAATGTGCCTCCCGACCAAGATTAAAGCCCTCTGGAAAGGGTTTGGCAAAGGCCACATAAGAAATCGTTCCACCATATGCGATTCCACGGAGAGCTGCCTGAAGTGCCGCTGCATTACCACTTGTTTCAATAATCGAATCTGCACCCAGCTTGCCTGTCATTTTCTTCACTTCCAAACCAACATCAACCTTTGTCGGATCAAAAGTAGCATCTGCCCCGTGCCGACGAGCGATTTCACAGCGATGTTCAAGCGGATCGATCCCAATCACCAGACTGGCCCCCGCTTTTTTCGCAAGCTGAATGGCAATCTGACCAATGGCACCCAGACCAACAACGACCACATAGTCGCCTGCCCGAACATGCGCCTCCCGAACGCCACTCATTGCAAATTGAGCTGGATCATAGCAGACCGCGTTCTTCCAGCTAGCACCTGCTGGCATTTTTCTCAATTTATAATTATCGACTGCTTTGACAATGACCGTTTCCATAATCGGTCCATATGTGCACACCTGATCACCAATTTCATAATCAACCACTGCGCTGCCCTTTTCGACAATCTCCCCAACAACCATATTGCCAAGTTGGAATTCACCAAAAACAATCCCACGTGAGCTACCTTCAGGACGTGGCACAAACATATTCCATTCCGCTGAAAATTCCTCATCGATAAATGGACTAACGCCACGAAAATCAACAACTTCTGTCCCATGTTTCGGTGAGGCAAAAGCCACCTTGATTTTCACCTCATCCGTGTCGATCGAACGGTCCTGATATTCCACAAATTCCGCCACACGCGGAGCTGTTGCAACTAATTTTTTCATCTTCAATCAATCTCCTTTATCCTTTAACGCCGCCGTCCATGAGCCCACTCTTGATAAAGCGCTCAGACAAGGCATACATAATCACTACAGGAAGTGCCGTTACAAGCGAAGCCGCCATCATCCTGCCCCAAATATAATCCGGCGTACTGAAAAGCGTATTCAGCCCGATTGGCAACGTAAATTTCTCTGCGCTCGATAAGAAAATCGAAGCAAACAGATAATCATTCCAAGCCACCATAAAGCAGTAGACAAACACCGAGACGATACCCGAAATCGCCAGCGGTACAATAATCCGCAAAATGATTTGGAAACGATTCAGACCATCCATCATCGCGGCCTCTTCAATATCCTCAGGAATCGTATCGAAATAACTTTTCAGCATAAATACTGCCGTCGGAAGCGTCTGTACCACCATGGTGATCACGAGTGACGTCAGCGTATCATAAAGCCCCATACTCGAAATAATTTTGAAAAGCGGTACAATCAGCAAAATCCCCGAAAACATATATACCATATAGAAACTCGCATTGATCGTCATGCGCCCTTTAAAGCGCAACTTTGAAAGTGCATAAGCGCCAAAAATACCCAACAGTACTGCAATTCCTGCCGCTTCAAGTGATACGATCAGGCTGTTTTTAAAATAATCAACAAACGGAAAAATATCTGGATTGAAAATATCGATATAATGCTGAAAGGTAAAATCTTTTGGAAAAAAGGTCGGATGCGGCGAAATGGCCTCTTTCGTTCCTTTAAAAGAAGTCATCAGCATGATAAAAAACGGAAACAGCGTCATGCAAAGAAACAGCACCATTGTCGTATAAAATCCGATTTTTTTCGCACGTTTGACTTTTTTACTGCTTACTGCCATTTAGGTCCACCCGCTTTCTTGTAAATAGGATCACCACAAAAATAATCACAAACAGGATGACTGAGATTGCCGATGCTTTGCCAAGATCATTGAATGCGAAGGCCGTTTTGTACAGATAGACCCCTAAAATATTGACCTTGTTTGTCAGCAGATATACATCCGTAAACATGTAGAACATCCAAATTGCCCGTAGTGTGATAACTGTTGCAAGTACTGGCATGATCGATGGTAACGTAACAATTTTGAATTTACCCCAGAAATTCGCCCCATCCATATCAGCCGCCTCATACAGCGACTTGTCGATTGTTTGCAGGATGGCCAGAAAAGAAATGAACGCATAAGGGAAGTAGCGCCAAATGGCAAACAACACAACTAGAAAGAAACTTGAGACCGGATTGTCAAACCATAACGGTGCCTTGTCAAAAATATGTAAAACATCGACCGTCAAATAATTCACAATCCCGTAACCATTGTTGAACATATATTTCCATGCAAAAATAAGTGAGATTGACGGTGTCACATAAGAAAGAATAATGAGCGATCGAACCGTCTTGCGAAAACGAAATTCCCGATTGAAGAAAATGGCTACTGCAAGCCCCAAAGCTGTACTCCCACCAACAACCAGGACCGTATAAGCAATTGTCAGACCCAGTGACTGATAGAATTCTGGATCCGTCAAAATTTGCATATAATTTTCCAGGCCGATAAATTTCGATGCGATATTCGGATTGAGCGGCATATTCAAAAAGCTGATCTGAATATTGCTGATCATTGGATAGACAACCAGCCCTGCCAGTAGAATAAAACAAGGTGCAAGCAGAATCATTGCCACTTTAAAGTCTGACCGTTTATAAACTTTTCCTTTCATAATGCCTCCTTAGCTGGAACAAAAGTAACAATCAAAAAAGGAGGCAGACCAGTAACGCGACTGCCCCTTCTTTCATCTAAATTATTTACTGCTGTCCTGTTCTGCTTTTTCTTGTGCTTCTTTCAAAGCCTTATCAACATTCTCTTTTCCGACCGTCACACTGTTGACCATCGTCCCAAGAACACCAGAACTCGTGATATCGCCCATCTTCGTAAAGTTCTTACCGTCAACCAGCCCAAACACCTGCACCTGATTGAAGGATTCTGCAATTTCATTCGACAGATTGCCAAATGCTTTCACGACTTCATTATTTTGATAGTCTTCATTTTCCAAAACCGCTTCGTTGACCGGCTGTGCACCACCCGGGGACATCAGCACCCATTCTGTCATGTTTTCCGGTTCAGACATGAACTCAATAAATTTCTTCGCAGCTTTCTTCTCAGCATCATCCAGACCAGAAGAAATCGTCAATCCAGAAACTGTCCCATAGACCGCTTCATCCTTTTCAGTCGGAATAGCAAAACCGATGTTGGAAGGATCCCCATCTTCATAAACAGAAGGAAGGATATACGTCGAGTAAATTGCCATCGGAGCTGAACCATTCATAAAGGCATCCTTGATCTCTGTCACATCATTGGAACCTTGCATCGTATATTTAGAAAGCTCCTGATAGAACGACAATGCCTGATTCATTTCGGGTGTATCAATCGTAATATCTCCTTTCTCATCCAGCACATTCGCTTTATTAGAAAGTGCGAATTGAGAAAAGGCCTGCTCACTCATCGTACTTTCAGCAGTTGGCATAGCAATCCCATATTTCTTGTTAGCTGGATCACTAAAATGCTTCGCGATCGCTAAAACATCATCCCAAGATTTTGGCTCTTCAAAACCGGCATCTGCCAAAGCCTTCTTGTCATACCAAATACCTTGGACCCAGCCGCTGATCGGAACAGCAATGTAACTCTTGCCATCTTCAGAACGAACCAGATTTTTGGCTCCCTCGTAGTAGCTATCCTCGCCAACTTTTTCAATGACCGATTTAACCGCATCCTGATCAATCAACTCATCTTTCACCATAACCTTCGCAAAATCCTGACTCACTTCCATGACTGCCGGAAGCTCTCCAGAACGAGCAAGCGTCACTACTTTTGTATTATAAGCATCTTCTTCAACCGGAATAGATTTCACATTGATATCCGGATTTTTCTTTTCAAATTTAGCAATCAGATCATCAATCACATCCTGACGCTCTTTCTCAACAGAAGAATTCATAAATTCGATCGTTACTTTCCCATCGTCACTCGAACTGCTTCCCCCGCCACATGCTCCAAGACCTAAACTTAGTACCAGAAACATTGCCGCAAGTAAAATCAAACTCTTTTTCTTCATTTTTGTTCCTCCCCAGTGTCTAGTTTCAGCCAGCGGAATTCATAAGGTGAAAGTGTTATAGAACCGCTCCCATTTTGAAGCGTCTCCCCCTGACAAATATCTTTATACGCGCTGCCTGTCCATTCAAAACTGCTTTCCTCTCCCGACAAATTATGGAGCAATAACAACTCCTCTTGCTCAGCCAGACGTTTCACAGCAAAAATCCGATCATCCGCCTCAAGAACTTCCATCTTCACATTTGGATGAAAAAGTGGCTCTGCTTTCCGGACCTCAATCAACTGCTTCAACGCTTCATATGTAGCTTTTCTAAGACCATCCGAAAGTGCCTGACCAATTTCTGCGTAGTCATATTTTTGGCGATTAATCGAGCGGTTTTGCCCTGTCTGCGCGACCCCTGCCAAATCATTTCGACTGCCAAGGATACTTTGCACATAAACTGCCGGAACACCCGGAAGCGCCAGTAATACCGCATGAGCAGCCATGAATCGAGCAAGTCGGAGCTCATCAGAATCGTCTTTCTTGCTGAGGGCATCCATATAAGTCACATTCATTTCATAAGGACTTTCACTGCCATCAGGATTTTTTTTATAAGAAACAAGACCACCATTCGCCTTGACTTCTTCCACCAGTTGTAAAATTTCAGCTTCCGGCACAATCCCGCGAATCGGGTTCAACCCGATCCCATCATGCGATGCCAAAAAGTTAAAATAAGTGATCGTCTCTTTTTCAAGCCCGATCGTTTTTGCCCACTCACGTAATGTCCCCGCATGATTCCGATGTATCGCATGCAAGACCAGTGGGGGCAACGGGAACTGATAAACCATCTGTGCTTCGTCCGTCCCATCGCCAAAGTAGCGAATATTTTCCTGATGTGGGACATTGGTTTCTGTAATCATCACTGCACCAGGTGCAACCTCATTCATAATATCCCGGAATAATTTCACCAGTTCATGCGTCTCATCTAGATGGATACAGGTCGTCCCCGGCTCCTTCCACATAAAACCAACTGCATCCAGCCGAATATAGGCAGCCCCGTGTTCCAAATAAAACATCAAGACATCCAGCATGGCATAAAGCACTTCTGGATTGGCAAAATTCAAATCAATCTGATCCGCACTAAAAGTCGTCCAAATATGTTTTGTCTTTCCAGAAATCGTCTGAAACGGTGTCAATAAAGGCGTAGCCCGCGGTCGTGTTACCGCACTTAAATCCGTATTCGGATCCAATTCTATAAAAAAATTCTTGTAACCGGTCCCATTTAAATATTGCGTAAACCAATCCGACTTTGCTGATATATGATTACAGACAAAATCAAACATCAAACGGACATCCTGCTCCATTTTTTCAACATCTTCCCAATCACCTAGCCGAGGATCGACTTGTTTATAATCAATCACAGAAAAGCCATCATCCGAAGAATAAGGATAGAATGGCAAAAAATGTACAAGCTCAAAAAATGACAGCTTTTCCCGATACATTTTCCTAAAAGTTCGCAACGTTTTCTGACCTGGCTCATGAAACTGATCCCCGTAGGTAATCAACAAGATATCCTTTTCATCCCATCCTTGTTTTCGCTTTCGTTTTTGCCGTGACTTTGACATTCTGATTCGCTCTTCAATACGCTCGATCAGCTCGGCATCTACCTTACTTCCATATATTTTCTGTAATCTGCTCGCAATTGTTTTCATATCTTCCTCCCAACTGGTACCGCTCCCACAAAAATATTATAGTATGGAAAGCGCTTTCTGTCAAACGGTAATTTTTAAAAATCTTTACATTATTGATATAAGTGGTTTTCCAGTAATCTAAGTAGACTTTTTAATTAAAATTGATTAAGATAATAATATGAAATCAACGGGAACCGATACCAAATATAGAATAGAAAGGAAGAAAAAACTTGGCGGTAACTATATATGATATTGCAAAACATGCCGGCGTCTCAAAGTCGACTGTTTCTCGCGTTTTGAATAATCAGGCCAACCTGTCTCAAACGTCCAAGCGCAAAGTTTTACAAGCAATCGAAGAACTGAACTATCAACCAAGCAAGCTGGCTCGCGCTTTAACAAGCGCTGGATTTGATGCAATTATGGTCATCTCAAACCGCTCAACTAAAACAACCACAGGCAACCCCTTTTTCTCAGAAATCATCCACGCCATTTCAGCAGAAGCAGAGCAGGCCGATTTTGACCTCATCCTGCAGACCGCTCGAAATACCAAAGATGAACTTAAGAAATGCATCACCAAAATCGAAGAAAAAATGATTAAAGGCATTATCATGCTGAGTTCTCCCGCCGATGAATCCTTCTTTGAAAAACTCGACAATTATAACATTCCAATCGTCGTTACCGGCAAAGTAGAGGGTACCTATCAAAATGTCTACTCAGTCGATACGGACAATTTTGGCGACAGCTACGCGCTCACAAAACATCTTGTTGAAAGCGGCCACCGTCATATTGCCTGTATCCATGCCCCACTTGACTACCATGTTTCCATCGACCGAGTCAGCGGCTTCAGAAGCTGCCTCTTCGATCACCATCTCGACATCCGTAACGATTGGATCATTAATAGCGGCTACAGTATTGAAGACAGCTATGAGGCGGCTCTCAAACTGATGTCCGGCCCTGAAAAGCCGACCGCCGTCTTTGCAACCGATGATCTGAAAGTGCTAAGCATTTACAAAATGGCTAGCGATCTAGGCTACCATATCCCGGACGACCTATCCGTCATCGGCTACAACGACCGCACGATATCAAGCTTTCTATCACCGCCACTTACATCCATTGATATTCCGACCACACAACTTGGCAAGAAAGCCACACACTTACTTTTTGAACTGATCCATTCCAATAAAAAACAGCCAAAAAGCACACTGATAAAAACAAAAATGATCGAACGCAAGTCAATCCGCAGATTAGAACAAACTTGACAAACCCTAACCTCCCAATTATTATAAAAAGGTAAGAAATTTTGGTCCTGTAGCTCAGTTGGGAGAGTATCACCTTGACATGGTGGGGGTCGCTGGTTCGAGACCAGTCGGGACCATCAAAAAAAACAGGCTAAAGCGCAATCAACCTTCGCTTTAGCCTGCTTTTTTGTGTTTCTTTTTCCCTTTTTCTCTAACAATAACTAACCAAAAAACGACACTCACCACCAAGTAAAATGCCCCAATAAAGAGAACAATCATTTGATCTGATTGAAGCCATTCATTCGGTACATATAGTGCCATCAAACTCAATGAAAATGTTGAAAAGAGAAAAAAGACAATCCAGCTCATCATAGGATGTCGTTCATAAATAGAGTGCTCACATTTTTCTCTATCTTCACAATTACAAGATCGAAGTGGCTTGTTAGAAAGTTTGGCAATCCCTTCCATCAATGCAAAAATTACCAAAGCTAATCCCAGCAAAATCAAACTACACGTAATCAATACTCTTGGTAGTGGCATTTCTTTACTTTGCAAACTTAAAATAGATTCTGCCAAAGTTTCAAACCCACCTAGCAGTCCGAACATCAATGCAGAAAAAATGCCTAAAATTGCGATAAACTCCGTATAAATCTGTCCTTTGATTTTTTCCATTTTTTCTAATTCTACTTTTGCTCTTTCACTCGTCTCTTTTACATTTTTAACAGAATTATCAATATGTTGTTTTTGCACAAAAGCTAGAATTGTGTGGGTCGCAATTTTTTGCCGAAACTTGTCAATTTCTGATGAATCAACATCATCATACCTATCTTTAGTAACAGCATAATCAATGAGACTATTAATATTCCTAATAAAAATGTCACTCTCGTAGTTATTTGTCGATTCAAATACTGCTTCTGTAACCAAATAATATGGTATTCTTCGTTCAATTAAAAACTCACTTAAGATCTTAAAAGCATTTTCCAAATCTTGTGATTCTAAAACATACTCGGTCAAAAACCTCATTAATGCTTTCTTTGCTTCCTGTGTTGCTAAGTTAGTTGAGAATTCTTGGACAATATCATTCACTGATTGAAAACTTTTTTTCATAGAATAGGATGTTCTGAAAAATACTTCTTGATTTCTTTATTTGTATAAAGCAAATGCCTAGCTCCTGAATTAATATCGTCTCTATATTTCTCCCACATAGGCTGCTGATGTGTTTTCTCAACTAAAGCAAAATCTTTTTCTTTCTTGAAATGGGCAATAATTTTATCTAACAAAATTCGATCTTCTTGTTCAATAATCGACTCATCAAAATCTTCTATTTGCACTTCTCCATCTTCATTAAGAAAAATTCGCTTTTGAGGAGAAATTTTTTCACTTCCGTAATCTTTAAAATTATGGTAAACCTCTGGAATAACTGGTCCAAGACGCCATTTTTCTATACCTTCATGAAATAAGCATTTATTCGAAGTCGCTAGTTTCTCTCCAAACGCAAAATACAAGAGTTTTTGTACTCTTAGATTAGTTGGTTCTGTATCTTTTTTAATGATGTAATTTGCAACATCTATAGCGTTATAAGGTGCTCCCATCTCAATCTCTCCTTCATTATTCTACTTAAATATAGCATTATTTCATATTTGGTGTAAACAGACATAAAAAGCGAACATGTGTTCTTTTTTATTTTACCACATCTCCCTCCCAATTCCAATCCTTTTTCCCACAAAAAAACGAAGCTCCGCAGAACCTCGTCTCATTTCCTACTACAACTCATCAATTGGCATATCTTCTCCAAAAACCGTTGCCCAATCTGTATTAAAATCAGCGACCGCTTTTGAAATAGATGGCATTGCCAGCGCCTGATCAAGAATATCAGCACCCATCGTTGCCGCCTGAGCACCCGCAGCAAAAGCCGCATTTACCTGTCCCACATTTTTGAAACTAGCCGCCAAAATCTTGCTCGGTTTCTCATACCTATCAATCATCTCCGCAAATTCAGCAATCACCTGCCGTGGCTCAATATTCAAATTCTCCATTCGGTTAAAATAAGGCGCTAAATAATCCGCCCCTGCCGCCATTGCCAAATAGCCCTGAAACGAAGAGTAGATAGCCGTTGCCGTGATATTTGCACCTTCTTCTTTCAACCGCTTGATCGCCTTCAAACCAACTGGATTCACAGGTACTTTAATATATACTCCTCCCTCGATTTTTGTTCGAATCGCCTCTGCTTCACGCAAGATTCCATCAAAATCAACCGCTGTCACCTGTACATGCAAAGAAGCCTGTTTGCCAATAATTTGTTTGATTTCTTTCATATGATCAAAAAAAGCAATCTTTCCTTCTTTCTTAATAATAGATGGATTGGAAGTAACCCCACTCAGCTCAATCATTTCCGCATATCTTTCAATATCTGCCAAATGAATCGTATCCAACATAAATTCCATAACAAAAACAACTCCTTTGCACATTTGTGCGTATTTATAATTGCATTCTAGCATGTTGTTTTTGAAAATGGCATATAAAAATCTGCTAAATAACCAAAAACCGCTTAAGTAATAGCCCTCCCAAACAGAATCCGACCAAAACTGCACATTTGTGCAATTCCAATTTATTTTGTCAAACGCCAAATTTCTCTAGCCGTTTCCTCATCTGTCACCAATGTATTGATGTACTTTCCAGTCAGGAGTCCTACAATTGCACGTGCCTTCTTTTTCGACTGAGCGATTCCGACTGCATGCGGCACATTTCGCAATTTTTCTAGCCCTATACTGATCGTACGGTCATATAAATCTCCTTTAATAACTTTCCCATCACGATTAAAAAAGTGACAACAGCAATCCCCTATAGCCTCTTGAAGTCGCAATTCTTCCCGATCCTTTTCTGTCAGCAAATCCCGCCATTGACTTTTCTTGGACGAAAGTGGCCCTCCAATTCCTACCAGCGCTATATTGACCTTCTCCCAATACTGCACTAGCTCCTGAAAATATCCAGACTTCATAATCCCATCACGAAGTTTCTTGGATTCCTGTACCACCGAAGCATTGATAAAAATACTTTTGCCATGAAAATGTCGTGCCATATCATAGACAATCGCATTCACATGATACTGCACATTTACAGAACTTGGCCCACCCACAAGCGGCACAAAAGTTGTATCCGTTTTCCGCACCATATCTAACTTACCGATCATTTCCGCCAAAGTAGATCCCCAGGCAAGCCCAACAACATCATGCGGCTGAATGATTTTTTGCAAATAATAAGCTGCCTCCTGTGCAATATCCGTCTCCTGCCCGTCCGGTACAATGATCAACTCCTTCAGCCCATAATGCTGCTTGATCGACGTCTCCAAATCAAAAAGCGCCTTATCAAAATGATGCACATGCACTTCCACAATCCCTAATTCACGTGCCTGCTGCAGCATCCGGCTGATCGTCGTTCGATAAACAGATAATTCACGTGCAATCTCTTCCTGCGTCCGATTTTCAACATAATATAAATAAGCTGCTTTAGCCATCAGCCTTTTCTTATCATCCCGCATGTCATTAAGCCTCATTCCGATTTTTTAATATAAGCATACATCAGCACATCACAAAATCGCTCGCCAATTTTTTCATAATCATGCAGCTTCCCTTCCAATTTGAAGCCCATTTTCTCTAGAAGCATGATCGAATCTTGATTGCGCGGATCGACCTTCGCCTCCACCCGGTGCAGCGCAAACTTATGAATTCCAAAATCAATCAACGCAACCACAGCCTCCGTCGCATAACCTTTTTTCCAAAATTTAGTCCCCAAATCATAGGCAATTTCTGCCCGCTTATTTTCCCGATCAATATAATTAAAACCGCATGTACCAATGATTTCTCCCGTAGCTCTTAAAACAATTACACAGCGCAGCGCCTTTCCCTCAAGTTCCAACTGCCGCATCATCCGAATCATTTCCTCCACAGGTTCCATTGACTCAAACGACCCAATATTCATATATCGTGTCACCGCATCATCCGACCAATAGCCAAACAACACAGCCGTATCCTGAACAGTCATCTCACTCAAAAACAGCCGCTCCGTCTCCGCCAACTGCTTACGTGCGCTCATGTACATTCCTCCCTCTCATTTCACTTATACCACGAGTATAACTTACTTTTATTTTTTTGAAAATTATTCCCTCTCTCCCATCAGAAACATCATCATGATTTTTATAAGCCAAAAATAAATTGTTTCACGTGAAACATTCCAACCCAAAAGTCTCAATCGACAAATAATCGATCAAGGCTTTTTCTAAATATGCAGATAAACAGCACCCAATAGACCTGTGTCATTTCCTAACTTCGCCTGCCGCAATAAAAATTTCTCACGCAGCTGCGGGAAAACATACTGATTGATGCGCTGCTGTAATAGTAATAGAAAAACTCATTCTATCTCCCTCCTTAGATCACAAAATTGCTTACTCAGCCAGCATTTTGAAAAAGCGCATCTCTTAAATATAGAGCTTACAAATATTCGTATTTATTCACTTCCCTCCGCTCTCTCTATCTCAGCAATCCCCCCTTTTTTAGACTGCTTTTATTTTAATGAAAACAAGTAAAATTTATTATCTCATCATTTTCAGACAAAAAAAGAAGATAAAATTTCTTCATTCATTTTTATCTTCCAATAAAAAAACTGACCACCTGAAAACAGGTAGCCAGTTTCTATTATTTATTTAACTGATTTAATCACCACGTATCGGTACGGATCTCGTCCCTCCGAATGTGTCTCGATTTTTTCATTTTCACTCAAAATCGCATGAATGATTTTACGCTCAAAAGAAGGCATGGGCTCCAGATGAACAGGACGGTGAGTTTTAATGGCCTTATCCGCCATTTTTTTAGCAAGATTAGAAAGTGTTTCAAAGCGACGTTCTCGATAATCCCCCACATTGACAATGATATTACGGTACTGTTCACTGCCCTTGTTCGCAATCAGCTGTGTCAGATATTGGAGTGCATTCAGCGTTTGACCATGTTTTCCGATCAAAAGTCCCAAATTATCTCCTGTTACTTGCAAATGGACATCTTTTCCTTCTTCTTTCATGTCAATCGTGATTTGAGCACCCATTTTTTCCGCAACGTCCAACAAATACGCCACTGCATTTTGAATACCGTCTTCTTTTTCAATAACCTTAACCATGGCCAAGCGGGAACCAATACCAAAAATACCTTTTTTCCCTTCGTCCATGATTTCCACTTCAACCTTATCACGTGTGGTATCTAATTCGCGAAGTGCATTTTCAATAGCTTCTTCAACAGTTTGACCTTGTGCAGTTATATCTCTCACTTTCTCTTCTTACCTCCTTTTTTCGATGCTTTCATATTTGATGCTTTTTTCTTAAGACGTGTTTCCTCAATAATGGCTGCCTCTGCCGCTTCTTGCTCGCGTCTCGCCTTAAACGGATTATTGAACACCAAAGTTTGTCCGATCGTAAATACGTTACCAATAATCCAGTATAGAGCCAGTGCACTCGGCATCGTCAGTGCCATAATGAAAATCATGACTGGCATCACATAAATGATTGCTGCCATTGATTTATTCTGTTGTGTTTGACCCATCATGGATACTTTTGAAGACAAGAATGTTGTCACTGCCGCAATAATCGGCAAAATGTAGAACGGATCCGGATTACCCAATGTCATCCATAAGAAATGACCTGTAAAGATATCCTGCGTCCGATAAATTGCCTGATAAAAGCCCATCAAAATCGGCATTTGAATAATAAGCGGCAAACAACCCATCATTGGATTGACACCGTTATCCTGATACAGGCGCATCGTTTCCTGTTGTAATTTTTGTTTCGTTTCATTATCCTTAGAAGAATATTTTGTTTGAAGTTCTTTCATCTTCGGCTGTAGTTTTGTCATTGCTTTTTGACTCTTGATTTGTTTAACAGATAACGGAAGAATCAATAAACGCACCAAAATTGTTACGACAATGATCCCCATCGCAAAGTTTCCACCGAATAGATTAGCAAACCAAGTAATCACCCATGAAAGCGGATAAACGATATAATGGCTCCAAATCCCTGGTGAATCAGATGTAACTGGATCCGTCGAATAACCACATCCTGTAAGAATCGCCATCAATGCTACGATCAGTCCAGCAATCAAGATCTTTTTCTTGAATTGTTTCCTTTTTTTCAAATGATGTAACCTCCAATTCCGCCTGTTTGTAATTTCCACTCATTTTGAAGCGTTTTTAGATTTTCGCTTTAAAACACGAGCAATCTTCAACACATGCACCAAACTCTTCTTAATTTCATGAAAATCCATATTGGCCGCCGGTTTTCTGGCGATAATAATATAGTCATTTCCCTGTGTCAGTTCTTCCTCCAGCTCATGAAATGCCTGCCTAATGCAACGCTTGATACGATTTCGACAGACAGCGTTTCCAATTTTTTTACTGACAGAAAGACCGATTCGAAAATGATCGTTATCCCCTCTTTTAAAGGTATAAATAACAAACTGACGATTTGCAACCGATTTTCCTTTTCTAAAAACACGCTGAAAATCATCATTTTTTTTGATTCGATATTCTTTTTTCATTATAGTCCTCATCTTCCGCTCATAATCTAGTGGGCTTTCAGAGGGGATTAAGCTTAATCCCCCTAAACGCTACCATTCAAACAAAAAAACCACTGAGTCTTTTTCAGTGGTCTACGCAGATAATACTTTTCTTCCTTTACGACGGCGTGATGCTAGTACTCTGCGGCCGTTTTTAGAACTCATACGAGAACGGAAACCATGTACTTTTTTTCTTTTACGCTTGCTTGGTTGATATGTTCTTTTCATTGTTACACCTCCCATAAAAGGGTCCAATCGAATAAAATCTATTAGACAGTCTTAGATATTGTACGTAAATTTACGGTATTTGTCAATAGAATTCCTACACTAAATAAGAAACTCCGCTCATAATCATACCATATTTTAAGACTGAGAAAAACCTTTTTCAAAAAATTTATTGAGATAAATATAAGTATTTCTGTTTTGTTGTTTTCGGAACTGGTATATCCCGCCCAGAAATCTCCACTAATAACTCCGCAAATTGACCAATTTTCTGATATTCATGCGGAAATTCAAATTCCAATTTTTGATCAATTAAAAAATTATCTATATAATAGCTGATCCTCGGTTTAAATTCTAATAAATCTTCAATAAACCGGACAACCTTGGTAAATTTCGGTATCTCACTTTCTTCTTCCAAATCTGTAAAATGAAAAAACATGGCATAGACATGATTTTCTTTCACACTCTTTGCAAAAACTTCTTCTTTCATATGGCTTTTAAAAAAGACTGTAAAATCACGCAGGACTGCAGGCTTTCTTTTATCAAAAATCAGCAAATATCCGAAAACATCCTCAAAATCCCCGTTTTGAATGACACGATAAAACTCTAAATCTCTCGTATTAATCAACCGTTGAAATCTCATTCTTCACACCATCCCCCGTTAGAATATATTTATTTTATCATAGTCATTCTTCTAACGGTGGAATAGACAAACACTCTTCTTGTGGATAACTTCTAAAAACTCCGTAAAGTTATTCACAATAACCTGTGAGTTATAAACATTTCACTGTGGATAATTGATTTGACGCGTTTCTTTTTATCAACTGGATATTAACAAGTTATTCACATGCTAACCTGCTGTGGACAACTTTTCTCCACATCTGGATAAAAATGTTAACAAATTTTGAAAGTCCTTGCTATTAAAGCACTTTTCTGATATTATATTTTCTGTCAAATAGAATATACCTTGGGGAAAAATAAAGTTATCCACAAAACATAATTTGGTTGTGGATATTTTTTTAACACCATTTGGATAAGCTTATCCACCGTTTTTTCATCTGTGGATAACTTATTACGTTCTAAAAAAAGGAGGGAGTCTATTGCAGTCCATAGAAGCTATTTGGCAGGAAGCTCTTGCAATTGTAAAGAAAAACATGAGCAAGCCAAGTTATGATACTTGGATGAAATCCACGACCGCTCATTCACTTGAAGGAAACACCTTCATTATTTCCGCGCCAAATAATTTTGTACGCGACTGGCTCGAAAAAAGCTATACGCAATTTATTTCCAACATTCTACAAGAAATAACCGGCACAACTTATGAGATTCGTTTTATAGACGGTGAACAAGAGGACATCGGGTATACACCTCCTACGCCTGAAACACGAAAAATTCATGATGAAAATGACCCAGAAAATACCAATAATAAACTAAATCCCCGTTACGTATTTGATACTTTCGTTATTGGTTCCGGCAATCGTTTTGCCCATGCAGCATCACTAGCTGTCGCCGAAGCACCTGCCAAAGCTTACAATCCTCTATTTATTTACGGAGGAGTTGGCTTAGGAAAAACACACTTGATGCATGCAGTCGGCCATTATGTATTGCAACATAAAAAAAATGCCCAAGTTATGTACCTATCAAGTGAAAAATTTACGAATGAGTTTATCAGCTCCATTCGTGACAATAAAACAGAAGAATTCCGCACAAAATATCGGAATGTTGATGTACTTTTAATCGATGATATTCAGTTTTTAGCTGGTAAAGAAGGAACCCAGGAAGAATTTTTCCATACGTTTAATGCACTTTATGACGAAGAAAAGCAAATCATCATTTCCAGTGATCGGCCACCAAAAGAAATCCCCACACTTGAAGATCGGCTTCGTTCCCGCTTTGAATGGGGACTCATCACAGATATCACACCACCAGATCTTGAAACAAGAATCGCGATCCTACGTAAAAAAGCAAAAGCTGATGGACTTGATATTCCCAATGAAGTCATGCTTTACATTGCAAATCAGATCGATAGCAATATTCGAGAATTGGAAGGTGCTTTGATTCGTGTTGTTGCCTATTCTTCGCTTGTAAATAAAGATATTACAGCAGGTCTCGCTGCTGAAGCGCTCAAAGATATCATTCCTAATTCCAAGTCAACGGTGATTACCATTAAAGATATCCAAGAAGCGGTGGGTGAATATTTCCATATCCGTTTAGAAGATTTTAAAGCAAAGAAACGAACGAAAAGTATTGCTTTCCCGCGTCAAATTGCAATGTATATGTCGCGCGAACTAACGGATGCTTCTCTTCCAAAAATTGGTGATGAATTTGGCGGGCGTGATCATACAACAGTTATTCATGCTCATGAAAAAATCAGTCAAATGGTCAAAAACGATCAAGTTTTAAAAAATGATATTGCTGAAATCGAAAAGAATCTGCGGAAGAGCGGGTTATAGATTTCTCCTTATCTGTGGGAATTGTGGATAACAGGTACAAACTTATCAACAAGTTATTAACATGTGGAAAACTTTTCCTCAGATAGCTTTTCATAGCTTATCCACAAATCCACAGTGCCTATTACTATTATTACGATTTTTAACTTACTTACTTATATGTTTTTGAAAAAAATAAAGATACTGGAGGATACTCATGAAATTTGTAATTCAACGCGACCGTTTAGTGCAAGCAGTCAATGAAGTGACACGTGCCATTTCATCTAGAACAACGATTCCAATTCTTACAGGGATAAAAATTGTTGTAAATGATGAAGGGGTAACCTTAACTGGTAGTGACTCCGATATTTCTATCGAGGCATTTATCCCTTTGATTGAAAATGATGAAGTCTTAGTAGAAGTAGAATCTTTTGGCGGTATCGTTTTACAATCTAAATACTTTGGAGATATCGTTCGCCGCTTACCTGATGAAAATGTTGAAATTGAAGTAACAACAAATAACCAAACAAATATCCGTTCAGGACAAGCCTTCTTCACGTTAAATGGTTTAGATGTTATGGAATATCCGAAACTTCCGGAAGTTTCGGATGGCAAAAAGATTTTGATCCCAATCAATGTCCTTAAAAATATTATCCGTCAAACTGTTTTCGCCGTTTCAGCAATTGAAGTCCGACCTGTTTTGACTGGTGTCAACTGGATCATCAAAAATAATGTTCTTACAGCAGTAGCTACAGATAGCCATCGTCTTGCTTTACGTGAAATTCCACTGGAATCAGAAGTTGGCGAAGAATATAACATTGTTATTCCAGGTAAAAGTTTATCTGAATTGAATAAAATTCTTGATGAAGCAACTGAATCTATCGAAATGGTTCTTGCTAGCAATCAAATTTTATTCAAATTAAAAGATTTACTATTCTATTCCCGCTTGTTAGAAGGCAGCTATCCAGATACATCACGTCTTATTCCAACTGATACCAAATCTGAACTTGTCATCAATGCCAAATCATTCTTGCAAGCCATTGATCGTGCTTCCCTACTTGCTCGGGAAAATCGAAATAATGTCATTAAACTTACCACACTTGATAATGGCCAAGTTGAAGTTTCTTCTAACTCTCCAGAAATCGGAAATGTTTCTGAAAAACTGTTCAGCCAAAGTTTTACAGGTGAAGACTTGAAAATTTCCTTCAATGGTAAATATATGATGGATGCTCTGCGTGCATTTGAAGGTGATGATATTCAAATTTCCTTTGCTGGAACCATGCGACCATTCGTATTGCGACCACGGGATGCAGCTAATCCAAGTGAGATTCTGCAGCTGATTACACCAGTTCGTACTTACTAATCATAAAGCGAAGATCCGCTATTTTAGCGGGTCTTTTTTGGTTGAAGATGAGGGGAAAGCTGTTACAGTACAGCTAGTTGTGAAATTTCACAATCAATATTTATACGCGATGTATAATTATACAAAAAGAGAGGTGCAAGGCACTTGATGAAGGATATGACAACCGGGAATCCGACAAAAACGATTTTTTATTTTGCAATGCCTATGTTGATTGGTAATCTGTTTCAACAGTTTTATACAATGATTGACGCGATGATTGTAGGAAAATTTGTTAGCGTTGATGCACTGGCAGCTGTTGGTGCGACCAATTCAATCAACTTTTTTATGGTATCTTTGATTATCGGACTCATGAGCGGGATTTCAGTTGTAGTTTCACAATACTTTGGGTTTAAAGATTATGATCGGTTAAAAGAAGTTATTTCTACGGCAACTTATGCGGTTGTGATAGCAGCAGTCGTATTTACGATACTCGGTTTATTGCTTGCTAAGCCGCTGCTGGTACTCCTTAGAACACCACAAGCCATTATGGATGATTCCTACATATTTTTATCCACCCTTTTTATCGGCATTTTACCCATGGCTCTCTATAATGGGATAGCAGCGATCCTTCGTGCTTTGGGGAATTCCATCACACCACTGTTATTTTTGATTTTTTCTTCTGTTGTGAATATTGCCTTGGATTTTCTTTTTGTTGTGGCTTGGGGAGGCGGCGTACGTGGTGCGGCATTGGCGACTGTCTGTTCACAGCTTTTCGCAGCCATTGCCTGTATCTATTATGCTTATCGACATGTGCCGTTTATGCGGATCGAATTAAAAAATTTCAAGCTTTACCCGTCGCTTTTGAAAGAAATGATTCGGATTGGTCTACCGTCTGGTCTTCAAGGCTCCTTTATATCAATTGGCAATATGGCTATTCAAAGCCTTATCAATAGTTTTGGGCCTTCTGTTGTCGCGGCTTACACAGCTGCAAGCAGAATTGATTCTCTTACCTATCAACCAGGGATTGCTTTTGGTGCAGCAAGTTCGATGTTTGCCGGTCAAAATGTTGGTGCCGGTAAAATTGACCGCGTTCGAAAAGGGTTTTGGGCGGGAATTAAAGTCGTTACAGCAGTAAGCATTGTTATGACGATTCTTGTTCAATTGTTTTCTAAGCAGTTTTTATTATTGTTCGTAGACGCAAGTGAAACAGAAGTTTTACAAATCGGTATGGGCTATCTGCATATTGTTTCGATTTTCTATGTTATAGTCGGTGTCTTGTTTGTTGTTCGTGAAACACTTCGTGGAACCGGTGATGCCTTAATACCGCTTCTTATGGGAATTTTTGAATTAGTTTCCCGTTTGGTGATCGGTTTTGCCTTATCCATGGTCATGGGATATGCAGGGCTGTGGTGGGCTACCCCGGTTGCATGGGTGACTGCTGCTGCACTAGGTGTTTGGCGATATCGATCAGGCGCGTGGCGTAAAAAAGCTGTTATTACAAAATAAGCAATTCTTTAAAATAACGTCTGAGAAGGCGTTATTTTAATTTTTGTTTAAAAATAGTATCCCCCCATTATTTTGATGAAAAAAGCGGATAACGCGGATATATGAAAATATTCTTTGTATTATTAGAGAAACTTTAGTAAAATAGAAGGTAGTGATAAAAAAGATTGGGTGTGACATTTTGGCTGAAGTAGTAAAAATTGATCGTGAATTTGTAACACTTGGACAGCTTTTGCAAATGACAGAGGTTGTACAAAGCGGCGGTATGGCAAAAGCCTTTTTAAGCGAGCATCCGATATATATCAATGGCGAGCAGGATAATCGCCGTGGACGCAAGCTCAGAAATGGAGATGTTATTTTAATTCCCGGAAAAGGAAAAGTTAAAATCGAAATATCCTGATTGTGAGGATCTGAAAAAATGTTGTTAGAAAATCTGGTTTTACGTCATTTTCGTAATTATGAGGAACTTTCTCTCGATTTCGATCCGCACGTCAATGTTTTTCTTGGTGAAAATGCCCAGGGGAAAACAAATCTTTTAGAAGCTATCCTGATGCTGGCACTGGCCAAGTCGCACCGAACAACGAACGATAAAGATTTTATTCAGTGGGAAAGTGAAGCGGCCAAAATCGAAGGACGAATTTTGAAAAATAATCAATCCATTCCTCTCGAACTCAGCATCACCACTAAGGGGAAAAAAGCAAAAGTAAATCATCTTGAGCAAAAGAAATTGAGCCAATACGTCGGACATTTGAATGTTGTGATGTTTGCGCCGGAAGACCTTTCGCTCGTCAAAGGAGCACCAGGTGTAAGACGCCGATTTATCAATATGGAGATTGGTCAAATGCAGCCGGTGTATTTACATGATCTTAGTCAATATCAGCGTATCTTGCATCAGCGGAATCAGTATTTGAAAATGGCCCAGCTCAGAAAAAAATACGATCCTGTCATGCTTTCGATATTGACGGAGCAGTTTGCTGAGGTAGCTGTTAAGTTGACTGAACGTAGAAAAGGTTTTATCGAAAGATTGGAGAGTTATGCAGCATCTATTCATCAACAGATTACACGAGGCCTTGAAATTTTGCAGTTGGAGTATAAGCCTTCTGTGATATTGACAGATGGATTAGATCGGCAAAAGCAGCAGGAAGAATTACTGGAAAAAATGGAATCAATCCGGCAGAGAGAAATCGACCGTGGGGTAACGCTGATTGGACCGCATCGGGATGATTCTCTATTTTATATTAATGGACAAAATGTTCAGGTTTTTGGTTCGCAGGGACAACAACGAACGACTGCCCTTTCAGTCAAATTGGCTGAAATCGATTTAATTCACGAAGAGACGGGTGAATATCCGCTACTTCTTCTGGATGACGTCCTAAGTGAGTTAGATGACTTCCGGCAATCACATCTACTGGGTGCGATTCAGGGCAAGGTTCAGACTTTTGTTACGACAACGAATGTCAGTGGGATTGATCATGAAACACTCAATCAAGCAACGACTTTTCAAGTGGAACAAGGTGTAGTTAAAAAATCCTAGTAATCTTTTAGGTTGATATATTTTATGAAAAAAGGAAAGTGCGGTGGATAAACACATGTCAGAAGAAAATATTACGAATGTACAGGCGAATGCTTCCGACTATGATGAGAGTAATATTCAGGTCCTTGAAGGCCTCGAAGCAGTCCGGAAACGGCCAGGAATGTACATTGGTTCGACGAGTCAACGCGGCCTGCACCATTTAGTTTGGGAAATAGTAGATAATTCGATCGACGAAGCCCTTGCTGGTTTTTGTACAGAAATCGAAATAGTCATTGAAAAAGATAACAGCATTACAGTAACAGACAACGGACGTGGTATTCCAACAGGTATCAATGAAAAGATTGGACGTCCGACAGTCGAAGTTATTTTTACAGTCTTGCATGCCGGCGGTAAATTTGGCGGTGGCGGATACAAAGTTTCAGGTGGTCTGCATGGTGTAGGTGCATCTGTCGTAAATGCCCTTTCTACAGAACTTGAAGTTTTTGTACATCGTGAAGGTAAAAAGTATTACCAGCGCTTTAAACGTGGAAATGTGGAAATGGATATGGAAGAACAAGGTGAAACGGATTTCCGTG
Source organism: Listeria ilorinensis (assembly GCF_913566895.1). GTDB lineage: Bacteria > Bacillota > Bacilli > Lactobacillales > Listeriaceae > Listeria > Listeria ilorinensis. Next base: position 295,989 of record NZ_CAJYCN010000001.1, read on the forward strand.
GTACCATCGTTCATTTCAGTCCAGATCCTCAAATCTTCACAGAAACGACAGCTTTTGATTATGAGACACTGCGGACACGGACACGTGAGCTAGCATTCTTGAATCGTGGTTTACAAATTTCGATTGAAGATAAACGGGAAGATCATAAGGTACGCCAAGATTATCATTATGAAGGCGGGATCAAATCTTATGTGGATCATTTAAATCGCTCCAAAGAGTTGATTCATGATGAGCCAATCTATATTGAAGGCGAACGTGATGGAATCATGGTAGAAGTTTCGATGCAATATAACACCGGCTTCTCCAGCAATATCATTTCTTTTGCGAATAATATTCATACCTATGAAGGCGGTACACATGAGTCTGGTTTTAAGACAGCACTTACGCGTGTGATCAATGATTATGCACGCCGTAACAAGCTTTTTAAAGATAATGATGATAATTTGAGCGGTGAAGATGTTCGTGAAGGTCTGACAGCAATCATTTCAGTAAAACATCCTGATCCGCAATTTGAAGGACAAACAAAAACCAAACTTGGAAATTCAGAAGCACGCTCCATCACGGATAAACTGTTCTCAGAGGCTTTGAATAAGTTTATGATGGAAAACCCTGATGTTAGTAAAAAAATCGTTGAGAAGGGTGTCACAGCGGCTCGTGCGCGACTTGCAGCTAAACGTGCCCGTGAAGTTGCCCGTAAGAAGAGTGGATTAGAAATTTCCAGCTTGCCAGGTAAATTGGCTGACTGTTCCTCGCGTAATCCAGAAATCAGTGAACTTTACATCGTTGAGGGTGATTCAGCTGGTGGTTCTGCTAAACAAGGTCGTGATCGTCTTTTCCAAGCGATTCTGCCAATTCGCGGTAAGATTTTGAATGTCGAAAAAGCACGTTTGGATAGGATTTTAGCCAATGAAGAAATTCGGACAATCTTTACGGCGATGGGTACAGGTTTTGGTGGCGATTTTGATGTTTCAAAAGCACGATATCATAAGTTGATTATCATGACCGATGCCGATGTTGATGGTGCACATATTCGTACCCTTCTGTTGACGCTATTCTATCGTTATATGCGTCCACTGGTTGATGCTGGTTATGTCTACATTGCGCAGCCACCGCTTTATCAAATCAAGCATGGCAAACAAGTCGAATATGTTTACAGTGATACACAGTTAGAAGCTTACCTATCTCAACTGGACGGAGAAAAATATTCGATTCAGCGTTATAAAGGTTTAGGTGAAATGAACCCTGAACAATTGTGGGATACGACGATGAATCCTGAAAACCGGACCTTACTTCAAGTAAGTATCAGTGACGCGATTGATGCCGATGAAACCTTTGAAATGTTGATGGGTGATCGTGTGGAACCGCGCCGTAAATTTATTGAAGATAACGCCGAGTACGTGAAAAATCTTGATATTTAATCAATTATTTCCCGGGTAATAATCGTAGGATGCTGTGAGAAACTAGTGCAGCATCCCTACATAACGGGGACTTTGAGATTGAACGTCTCAAAAATCGGAAAGGGAGGTTTCGCTGAAAATGGCAGAAACACCAAATCAAAGAATTACAGAAGTTAATTTAAACAAGGAAATGCGCGACTCATTCTTGGATTATGCAATGAGCGTTATTGTAGCACGGGCACTTCCTGATGTTCGTGACGGCCTTAAACCGGTTCACCGTCGTATTCTTTATGCGATGAACGATTTGGGGATGACTTCCGATAAAGCCTATAAAAAGTCGGCACGTATTGTTGGGGAAGTTATTGGTAAATATCACCCGCATGGTGACAGTGCTGTTTACTACACGATGGTTCGGATGGCTCAGGATTTCAGCTATCGTTATATGTTGGTTGATGGTCACGGAAACTTTGGTTCAGTTGATGGAGACCAGGCTGCGGCAATGCGTTACACAGAAGCAAGAATGTCGAAAATTTCGATGGAATTGCTGCGTGATATCAATAAAGACACGATTGATTATGTGGATAACTACGATGGTTCGGAAAAGGAACCGGCGATCTTACCAGCACGTTTTCCAAATCTACTTGTAAATGGCTCCTCAGGGATCGCTGTTGGTATGGCAACGAATATCCCGACACATAATCTTGGTGAAATCATAGACGGTGTGCTGGCTTTAACACATAATCCTGAAATTACCGTTCGTGAGTTAATGGAACATATTCCAGGACCTGACTTTCCAACTGCCGGCATGATCATGGGCCGAAGCGGTATCCGTCGGGCCTATGAAACAGGTCGCGGATCGATCACTGTGCGTGCTCGTGTAGATATTGAAGAGAAGAAAAATGGTAAGGAAACAATCATCATTACAGAGCTTCCTTATCAGGTAAACAAAGCGCGTCTCATCGAACGTATAGCTGAACTGGCACGGGAAAAGAAAATTGATGGTATTACTGATTTGAATGATGAATCGGATCGTTCCGGCATGCGGATTGTAATTGAAGTCCGTCGTGACATCAGTGCAAGTGTGATCGTCAATAATCTATACAAAATGACCGCTTTACAAACGACTTTCGGCATCAATATGCTGGCACTAGTCGGCAGTCATCCGAAAGTATTGGACTTGAAACAAATCCTTTATCATTATTTAGAACATCAGAAAGTCGTTATTCGCCGCCGGACAGAATTCGAATTGCGCAAAGCGGAAGCACGCGCACATATTCTGGAAGGCTTACGAATTGCTTTGGACAATATTGATGCAGTTATTGCGCTTATTCGTGGTTCTAAGACAACTGATATGGCTAAAGAAGGCTTGATGACACAGTTCCAACTTTCGGAAAAACAAGCTCAAGCTATTCTTGATATGCGTCTTCAACGTCTGACAGGTTTGGAACGCGAAAAAATTGAAGAAGAATACCAAAATCTAATGGCTTTGATTACTGATCTGAAAGCAATTTTGGCTGATGATGAACGTATTCTGCAAATCATTCGTGAAGAATTAGAAGAAATCAAAGATAAATATTCTGATAAACGTCGTACAGAAATTCTGACAGGTGATCTAGTCAGCATTGAAGACGAAGATCTGATTGCGGAAGAAGAAGTCGTGATTACTTTGACGAAAAAAGGATATATCAAGCGTCTTCCACTTTCTACTTATCGCGCCCAAAATCGTGGTGGTCGTGGTGTTCAAGGAATGTCTACACATGAAGATGACTTTGTTGAGCATTTGATTGCGACCAGTACACATGATACGCTGCTCTTCTTTACTAATACAGGGAAAGTTTACCGGGCAAAAGGTTATGAAATTCCAGAATATGGCCGGACAGCCAAGGGGATTCCAATTATTAATCTGCTAGGCATTGAAAGTCAGGAACAGATTAATGCGGTTATCAATCTGAGCGAATTCAAAGATGATAATTATCTGTTCTTTACGACAAAACATGGCGTAGTAAAACGTACGTCATTGGAACAATTCGCCAATATTCGTCAAAGTGGCTTACGTGCAGTTGATCTTCGGGAAAATGATGAACTGATGTCGGTACAACTGACAGACGGCTCGAAAAAAATCATCATTGCTACGAAACATGGTCAATCGATTTACTTCAAGGAAGAAGATATTCGCGTGATGGGTCGTACGGCGGCCGGAGTGCGCGGTATACGGCTTCGGGAAGAAGATGAGGTAATTGGTATGGAAGTGCTAGAAGATGACGAGAAAGTGCTTGTCGTGACCGAAAAAGGCTATGGTAAACAAACATCAGCCGATCAATATCCATTACGTGGACGCGGCGGTATGGGTGTCAAAACTGTTTCAATCACAGCAAAAAATGGCGACCTTGTTGGTATGAAAGCAGTTAAGGGCGATGAAGATATCATGCTGATGACCATTAGCGGTGTGTTGATTCGTTTTGAGGTTGAAACTGTTTCGCAAACAGGCCGGAGTGCAATGGGCGTCAAACTGATCCGTCTTGATGAAGATGAAAAAGTTGCAACAGTCGCAACAGTTCCAAAAGAAGACGAAGAACAGGAACTGGCTGAAGAGCAGGAAACAAACAAAGACGATCAAATTTTGGAAACACAGGTACCGGATGAAAGCTTTGAAGAAGGCCCGGGAGAAGATGTGGAATAAATCTGAGCAACGCTAATTAAAAAAATCCAGCAACAACCACTTTCGAAATGGTTAAGTTGCTGGATTTTTAATTTATTTCAAAATAAATTTAACTGTTTCCTCCAAAAGATCTGCTGCTTGCACATAATCACCGACCTTATCCATAAAAGCGTGGATCATGCCGTTGTAGCGTATATATGTGACATCCACACCAGCTTTTTGTAAATGGTGGAAAAGAAGCTCTCCTTGAACACGCAACGGATCGAATTCTCCAATTGCCATCAATGTACGAGGTAAATCAGCCAATCGATCAAGTGGCGTTTTGGCCGCTGAAATAAATGAATTTTCCGGTGAAATACATTCAGCATACATCATGTCTACCAAGTCTGTTGAAGACTCGAAACCATGAATATAGTCTGTTATCAGTTGCTGATCGGCTTTCATTTCCAGATTTGACAGATCCCAAAAACATTTTTCTCCGCGTGAAATCGTTGCTGGATAAATCAAAACCTGATTTTTAATATAATATGTGCCAAGTGTCCGATCAAGAAGCGATACAGCGAAACTCAAGCTTCCTCCTGCTGAATCCCCTGCTACAGAGAGATTATCGGGATCAATCCCAAGTTCTGCGGCATTTGAAACCGCCCAAACAATGCTCGTATAGCAATCCAATAAGCCGTTTGGAAAAGGTCTTTCTGGCGCTAATGAATAGTCGACAGAAATGACCTTCAACTCATCCAGATCCGCTAACAGTCGACAAGGATTTTCCACGTTATCAAGTGACCCGCCAAAAAAGCCACCACCATGAAAGAAAAAGAGTACCGGAACATTTTCCCTTAAATCATCCTTTTCATAAATCCTCACCGTCACACCGCGATCTGTCTGACGTTCTGTGATGGTCAGCGGATGTTTTGAGAGATCACGCGCAGCCGGCCAGCCCATTGCGTCTCGCATATCCTGTAAGCTGGGTTCCGGTATATTTTCTGTTTGTGAGACCTCATTTCCAGCTTCAATTTCCTGTTTTGCTCGTGGATCAAGATAACCAGAATCCGTCATTCCTGGGATATATTTAATAAAATAACTATCATTCCATTCTTTTTTCATCATAAATCACTCCAAAATTATTTTTTACTGATCGAAGTCACAAGAAAATGGATAATGGAAGTTGCCAGCAAAATGACACCGCTCATCAAAATTGCAAAGTAAGCTTGACTATTGCCAAATAGTATCCCAATCAAACCGGCAAAATAAGGTGCAATAAAGGTACCAATGTTAATCCCCACCAATAAAATGGATGACACGATATTATCTTGTCCAGGAGCGGCATATTGAGAAGCCTGCATAAATAGATATGGTGTGACTAGAGCAAAAGCCAAGCCGCCAAGCAGTGCACCCAATCCTAGAACCCACAAATTGGTCGATAAAGCAATCACAACAAAACTGAGTCCGACCACAAATAGACCAACTGATAAGGTATAAAATTTGATGCGCATAAAAATTTTCCCAAAAAGCGGACTGCTAATGATCCCTGCTACCGTGCAGAGACTTAATATAATACTAGCTTCCCCCACTGTTGCCACACCACTTTCAGATGCAAACGTTGACAATTTGATGATCAGTGTAATAAAGCTAGCAAAAATCAGCATTGCCAGAAATGCATAGCCAAAAACTTTCGGATGAATCTTGTTAGTTTTCTCAGCATTCTTTTCTTTTATGATGGGGCGTTCAGTAGCAACATGTTTTGTTTCCGGTACAAAAAGTCCGAATAGAAGAATCGCAGGAATCGCGATCAAGTAAACTAGATAAGTTGTATGCCATCCTCCCTGCACTAATAAACCAACGATAAAAGTGAGTGCGGCACTTCCGATTGAGCTGACAGCATTTTGATAACCAAGCATGGTTGCCCGTTCTTCTCCAATAAAATAATGAGTGATTAGTGAATATGCTAAAGGATTGATTAAACCAATCCCGGCTCCCAGCATGAAGCGAGAAAACAGAATTAAACCGTAGCTTTCAGAAAAAACAGGTACAATCCCAAAAATTAAAGCAATCAATAAACCAGTTAAAACGGTTTTTTTATCACCAATCAGTTTGACAAGGTAATTACTGACAAGAACGAACAGGATAATCCCAAAATTAGGAATGGTTGAAAGCAACTCAATAGAAGAAGCTGATTGACTTTGAAAAGTTTCAGCCATCAGTGGGATCGTAGCAGCTATTGCAGGTCCAGCCATTAGCAGCAAAGAAATGGATAGAAGAGATACTTTGAAAAGGCCATTTTTGGGTTTCATGGTCAGATCACTCCTTATTCGATGATGTTGAATCAGAAAACGTTTTCTATGCTGCTATTTTAACTTTTTAGTTTGTCAGGTAAAAGTCATTTCTTAATTATAAAACCGTCATTTTTTGACATTTAAATCCTCCTTACAAAAATGTAATATATATTAAGTGTTTACTTTAAAGTATTAAATTGCTAAAATAACTAATATTAAAAGGAGGTGCTCACTATTGAGCAATATCATGGTGTTTGAACTTATTGGAATATGGCTATACTTCTGCATAATGGTCATTGTTTTGCTTGCAATGTTAATCGCTAACTTAACTTTCACCTATAAAAATAGACAATCAGAGGATTTGCCAACCGATCATAAAAAAATTGTTGAAAGAAAGGCTATTAAAAAATTTTTATCATAAATACGAATAAAAGGAAGGATTAATTTGGAAAGATTACTTTTTAAAGGGAATGCGACCGTAAAATATACTATTTTATTATTGATAGTAGCAATTTCATTTTTTCAATTAACGATGTCGATCAATCCACTTCCAGGAATAATTAAACAATTAATTTTTACTATTTTTCCTGTTGTAGCATGGTTTCTTCTAGATAAAGACAGTTTTCGAGCGTTATTTTCAAGATTGACATTCAAAGGGACCACAAAAGCAGTTCTTTGGGCGCTTGCTGGAAATCTGATCGGCTTTATCGTCTCATTTGTATTTATATTAGTTGTTGGGAAAGACAAGATCACTGGTAATCCGATTGCTGAGAGTGCTCAAACATGGTTCCATTGGGTCGTGAATTTTATCCAGCTTTTTGGGGAAGAAATATTAAGTGTGGCTGTTTTACTAGTCGTTTATGCGATTTTTCGTTCTTATGTAAGTAATCGTATGGCGACAATTATCGGGGTAATAATTTGTGCTATTGTGTTTGCTTTACTTCACTTGAGTACCTATGGATGGAATGTGATGCAAGTTGTATCGATCTTGGTTATTCCTAGGATCATCATGAATTATATGTTTTTGCGCGCAGAAAAAAAACCGTCAATTATTTCAAGTTGGATCACTCACAGCATCTATGACGGCCTCGCTTTTATATTAACAGCTATTGTTTAAGTTTGTACTTTTTACGAAATTGATAAGGTGTTTGTTGGTAACTTTTTTTGAAAGCAGTTGTAAAAGATTTTTCATTGGGAAAACCAGTTAAATAAGCGATATCGATCATTTTTTCTTCAGAATTGACCACATAGGAATAAGCTTTTTGTAAACGGATCATCAATAAGTAATCTTTTACAGTGATTCCAATATATTTTTTGAAAAAGCGGGAGAAATATTCTGGGGAAAATGCAAAATGATTAGCAATTAAAGTAACATTCAATTCTTTCATGTAATTTTCTTCAATAAAATCAATGATGGTACGTAGACGGGCGAAATCTTTAGCTTGATTACCATTCGAATCCGTAACTTGTCGTGTAACAAAATGTTCGCAAAGTAAAGCTAATATGTCAAAAATTAATGAGCGCATTTTTAATTTGGATATGGCTGAGTGCGGGGTTTCTGTGAGCTGTAAAAAAGTTTGAAGATTGGCTTGGAGTTTTTGATAGGCAGGCTTTTGATAATCTTGTGGCCGGTTGTAACAATGGAACCGAAGATTGGAAAAATCTGGAATCATTTCTTTTAGAAAAGCATAGTCAAAAATCAGTGACAGTGCGACATTTTCACCTAGATCACTGCCTATCACGGAATGGATTGTATTGGAATTGATAACAAGGATATCTCCGGGAACAGTGCGGAAGTTCTGACCATCAATATAGAAATTCTGAATAGAACCGCATTTTGTATAGCTGATTTCAAGAGATTCATGCCAATGTGGGGCGACATTTTTTTCACCCTGGTGATGGATAATGTAGCGAACAGGTAAATCGTCAGTCATTTTGACTAATTCATATTTTAACAAGACAGTTCACTCCGTTATAAGATTTTTTATTAGATAATGCTCCGTACCAGTTAGAGGATATTCTGTCAATGTGAGAACTTCTTGATAACCATATTTCTTGTAAAAGTCTTTTGCTTGAAAACCAAATGTGTAAATAAATGAAAATTTAGCACCGCGTAAAATGGCTTGTTGTTCTAAATCACGTAGTAATTTTTCACCAATTCGTTTACCACGATGTTTTTCAGCTACAGCCAAATATTCGATTTCAAGCCAATTTCCGAAAAGAACACCGTTGATACCGCCGATTAGTGTTTCTTCATCTTTTGCATAGAGGGCCATTTCTGTTTGTTCAAGCGTTTCAAAATGATTTCGATTGAACGCTGTCAAAATAGCTCTTAAGTCAGCAATATCAGTCGAATCCGGCTTTGTTGTAAACTCAAATCTCATTGAGACCACTCCCTTTTCCTATCAGTATAAACGAATCATTTCAAGCATGCAAAAGAACCTGCTACCGTCGCGTAGCAGGTTCTTTTTATTATGCGCTTTTCTCAAATGTAATATTTCTTTCAATAAGAGCATTTTCATAAATACTGTGTTGCTTTTTAACCATGAAATAAAGGTAGAAAGTGAAGATACCTACTAGGAAAAAGCCAACAATTGCAATCGTAGTTTGCCATTTTTTATCTGTATTTTTATAGGATTTTAGCAGTTTTTCTTCAGGCCATTTACGACCCCGGCGCCGAGATAATTTTATTGAGAAAATCGTAACTAAAATAAAAAATAAAATGAAGGCTACTAAAATTAATAGTAAAACAATGAGAGGTGCGAGTTGATTGTTCAAGTTATGTGCTCCTTAGAAGTTTATTTCATAATAACATATTAAATTAAGAAAAAATTTGTACAATTTCAAAACATTTTGAAGAAAAAAGTGTGATTTTGGTCTATTTGAGGAGCTGACTTCTCAAGAATGAATATGTGAGAAAAGAAGCAGAGCAATTGAAAAAAATTCAATATATGATTATTATTAGCAGTAGTAAGTATTGATTTTTATATAAAGCAGCGAAATCCTCTCCTTTACTCTGGGCTAGGGCGGCTTTTTTATGGTATTATGAAGTATTGATATTTTATAAAATTTATTGAAGATAGATTGAATGTGGGAAGGGATGGCTGCTTTGGCTACAGGAATTGCAACTGCAAAATTAATTTTATGTGGCGAACATGCCGTAGTTTATGGGGAACCAGCGATATCGGTTCCTTTTAATCAGGCAATTGTAAAAACAGATGTGACAGAAGCTGCTGAAACTAGCTTCTCTTCAGCTTTTTTTGAAGGTTCTTTGGATGAGATGCCCACTTTTCTAGCCGGAATAAAAGAAATTACCGAATTGATTCTAAAAAAATTAGGCAGTCAATCCGTAAAAATTGAAGTAATGAGTGATGTTCCAATTGGACGTGGGCTGGGTTCAAGTGCTGCAGTAGCTGCAAGCATTATTAGAGGACTATATGCTTACTTTGAAGAGCCACTTTCAGAAAAAGTATTACTTGATTGGGTGAATCAATCTGAAAAAATCGCGCATGGTAAACCGAGTGGCGTAGATGCAGTGACCGTCGTAACAGGAAAGCCAGTATGGTTTGAAAAAAATAAATCGCTTGAACTTATTCATTTCAATCAAAAAGCACATTTTGTTGTGGCAGATACAGGGATACCGAGCGAGACACGTTCAGCAGTGTTTGATGTTGGCAATCTGTTGCAGGAAAATCCTCAGCTCTATCAACCGATGATTGTTAAATTGGGCAATATTTCCCGGGAAATAAAAAAATATTTTGAAACAGATCTGGATGTTGTACAAGTTGGGCTTCTAATGACAGAGGCACAAGGACTTCTTGAAAAATTGACTGTCAGTGATGCTAGCCTTGAAAAATTGATTCTTGCAGCTTTGAAAAATGGTGCGGCAGGAGCTAAATTGACTGGTGGCGGTCGAGGTGGTTGTATGATCAGTCTCGTTAAAAATCAAGAAAATGCTAGAAAAGTTGCTGATGCCCTACAACAGGAAGGGGCAGCAAGAGTTTGGATATTTACGATTGGAGAAGATAACCAGTGAAGAAGACAGCAGTGGCACATACCAACATTGCATTGATCAAGTATTGGGGCAAGCGGGATGAAAAATTGATTTTGCCGGCAAACAGCAGCTTGTCTCTTACGTTGGATCAATTTTATACGAAAACAACTGTCGAGTGGCGAAAAGATTTGAAAGAAGATCTTTTCGTTTTAGATGGGAAAGAGCAGAAAGATGAAAAAGTTGTTCGGTTTATGGAGATTATTCGCAAACAATTTGCGGTCAATCAATATGTGAGTATCGTTTCAGAAAATCATGTACCCACTGCAGCAGGTTTGGCTTCTTCAGCATCAGCGTTTGCAGCTTTATCTGCAGCAGCAACAGCTTCTCTAGGTTATGATCTCTCTAAAGAAGAACTGGCCAAACTCGCTAGACAAGGCTCAGGCTCTGCTAGCCGTTCCATTTATGGAGATTTTGCTATTTGGGAAAAAGGTATGGCAGCAGATGGTTCTGACAGCTTTGCACATCCTATCCATAGCAGTTTGACGGAAGAAATGGCAATGGTCGTAGCGGTTGTTTCAGATAAAAAGAAAGAGATCTCAAGTCGCGTTGGTATGAAATCAACTGTAGAAACCTCACCTTTTTTTCCTGCTTGGATTGAAAGTTCGGCTGTTGATTTGGAAGATATGAAAAAAGCGTTAAATGCAGGTGATTTTGTTAAAGTCGGCGAAATCGCTGAAAGAAATGCGATGAGAATGCACGCAACTACACTTGGAGCAGAGCCACCATTCACTTATTTTCAACCAGTTTCGCTTGAAATTATGGATATTGTACGTGAAATGCGTCATAATGGAATTCCAGCCTACTTTACAATGGATGCTGGTCCAAATGTAAAAGTTATTTGTCTGCGGAAAGATGAACAGAAAATTTATGAACATCTGAAAAAAGTTATTTCGCAGGTCTATATTTGTCACGCTGGTGAAGGTGTGAAAGTGGTGAACGAAAAATGAGCAAATTAAAAATAAAAATCCCTGGCAAATTATATATTGCAGGTGAGTACGCGGTAGTAGAGTCTGGACACACAGCTATTTTAGCAGCTGTCGACCGCTATATTACATTAACACTTGAAGATTCGTGGAAAAATCAGTTGACGATTCCTCATTATGAAGATACGGTTACGTGGCCGCTTGGAGAGGAGTTGCAGGCTGAAGGCGAGCACTGGACTTTCACAGCAGAGGCCATCAACACGGCGACCGCTTATTTGAAAGCTAGAAAAATTTCACTTTCGCCGATCAAAATGACGATCGAAACGGAACTGATTGATGAATCTGGTTTTAAATACGGATTAGGCTCCAGTGCAGCTGCCACAACAGCTGTTATTAAGGCGATGATGGCTCGATTCGCGCCAGATACGCCGCTTGAAACACAATTTAAAATGGCGGCCTTGTCGCATCTTGTCGTGCAAGGTAACGGTTCTTGTGGAGATATTGCTTCATGTATGTATGGTGGCTGGATTGCCTATACGACGTTTGATCAGGATTGGGTTACCCGGCACTTGCCGTATAAATCTTTAGCTTGGTTTTTAACAAATCCTTGGCCAAATCTAAAAATTGAGCAGCTTGAAACTCCAACTCTTCCATTTGCTGTCGGCTGGACAGGCAATCCAGTAAGCACGGGTAAACTAGTTTCAGAAATTCAAGTTTTCAAACAGGAGCAGCCGGACGATTATCAGCTTTTTCTAGAGAAAACAGGTAGTTATGTTGAGCAGATGTTGCAGGCATTAAAAGAGAAGAATCTACCTTTACTATTTTCAAGTATCAAACAAAATCGGTTGGCACTCAAAGCTTTAGGTGAACAGGCTCATGTGCCGATCGAAACAGAATTGCTTGGTAAACTTGCCGAAGTTGCTGAAAAAATTGGCGGAGCAGGAAAACTTTCCGGCTCGGGCGGCGGCGATTGTGGCATTGCTTTTTTAGAGAATGAGGAACAAAAACTTTCTTTAGAGACTGAATGGGAAAAGTTAGGAATAAAGTCCCTACCGTTCCATACGGGCAGTACAAAAATTGAAAAATAAGATTAGACTGGTATTATGCGGGTAATTTATCTGTATAATGCCAGTTTTTTTATGAGTTTGTGAAAAAAATCATATATCAACTTTTTGAACAAAAAAGAAATATCAGCTATAATAAGTCCGAATATGGATATAGTGCCATTTTTTTGAAAGAAACTTCACATACTAAGTTTGTGAAAAAAGGAGAAATCAGGTCAAGAAAGTTCCATTTTCCTGACTTGAGTCTCAATGGTATTTTTGCGCAAAAATACACATTGAAATCACACAAATAAAAAGAAAAGAGGGGATTCGGGTGTCAAAGCTGCTAAAATCATTGCTACTGACAGCGCTGGTTGTTTTTATGGGCATTCTCAGCGGCTGTGGTGATTTGACAGTTCTAAATCCAAAGGGACCTGTAGCAAAAGATCAAAGTAATTTGATTATGTACTCGATTATTTTCATGATGATCATCGTGTTGACGATTTTTGTCTTATTTACGATCATGCTCGTAAAATATCGGGATCGACAGGATACATCAAATTACGAACCAGATATGCACGGCATGGTAAAACTAGAAATTCTATGGACGTTGATTCCAGTAGCAATCGTTATTGCACTGGCTATTCCGACTGTCAAAACGATCTATGCAGGAGAAGAAGCACCAAAAGTGACTTCTCACAAAGATCCGGTCGTTATTTATGCAACGAGTGCAGACTGGAAATGGATTTTCAGTTATCCAAATGAGGGAATTGAAACTGTAAACTATGTACATATTCCAACTGATCGACCAGTTCTTTTTAAGCTGACATCAGCTGACACGATGACAAGCTTCTGGGTGCCGCAACTTGGCGGACAAAAATATGCGATGTCCGGAATGACAATGAATCTGTATTTGCAAGCAGATGAAGAAGGGACATTCAAAGGCCGAAATGCCAATTTTAACGGTGAGGGCTTCCATGAACAGCGCTTCAATGTGATTGCTCAGTCAGAAAAAGACTTCAAAGCATGGGCAGAAAAAGCGAACACGGAATCACCAGAACTAACGCAGGATATTTACGATCGATTGCTTATTCCTGGCGGTTCAAAAGAAAAAACTTACTCAGGGACCCATCTGGCATTTGTCGATCCAGCTGCTGATCCAGAGTATGTTTTCTATGCATACAAGCGTTACGGTTATGAGTTGACCAATCCGCATAATCCAAATGCAAAAGTTGAGATTTCAGATGAGCCACTGCTCCCGCCGCGACCAGTGACTGTTACGAATCCTCAATTCGAACGACACGATATGGAGCCAATGATCATCAAAAATGGTGAGGGCTATCATCAGGATAAACATTATGATAAAGAAATGAAAAAAATGGAGGACGACATCCAAACAAACGAATTCAACAAAAAAGAATCGGATGACGCAGGCGAATAAAAAAGGGGGATTTAGACATGAAATGGAATGAATTTATCATCACTGGTGATCCTCTGATTTTAGGTGCTCAAGTGTCTATTGCACTTGTAAGTATTGGGATCGTCGTGCTTTTAACTTGGAAGAAAAAATGGAAGTGGCTGTTTAAAGAATGGATTTCTTCCGTTGACCACAAAAAAATTGGGATTATGTATCTCTTAGCAGCAGTGTTAATGCTCTTCCGTGGCGGTGTGGATGCACTGATGATGCGGACGCAGCTGGCACTTCCGGGGATGGAATTTTTAGATTCGCAGCATTACAATGAGGTCTTTTCAACACACGGGACCATCATGATTCTATTTATGGCGATGCCGTTTATTATCGGATTGATGAATATTGCTGTTCCGCTTCAAATTGGGGCGCGTGATGTAGCATTTCCTTTCTTGAACAACTTGAGTTTTTGGACATTTTTCATGGGTGCGATGCTCTTTAACATCTCGTTTGTTATCGGGGGATCCCCTGATGCCGGATGGACAAACTATGCACCACTTGCAGAAGAATTCAGTGCTGGCTACGGCATTAATTTTTACTTGTTAGGAGTGCAGATTGCAGGGATCGGAACCCTGATGACAGGGATCAACTTCTTCGTAACAATCATGAGAATGCGGACAAAAGGCATGTCATTGATGAAAATGCCAATGTTCACATGGACGGTTTTGATTACCAGTCTGATCATTATTTTTGCTTTTCCGGTTTTGACTGTGGCACTTGCGCTGATGTCATTTGACCGGTTGTTCGGAACGGCCTTTTTTACACTGGCAAATGGCGGATTACCGATGATGTGGGCCAACCTGTTCTGGGTTTGGGGACATCCGGAGGTTTACATCGTCATCCTGCCAGCGTTCGGGATATTCTCTGAGGTTATCTCGACATTTTCCCGCAAAAAACTATTTGGTTATCCAGCCATGGTTGCAGCAGTTGTCGTTATTTCGGTACTAAGTTTCCTTGTGTGGGTCCACCACTTCTTTACGATGGGCTCCGGGGCACTTGTCAATTCGTTCTTCTCCATTACGACAATGATGATCGCCATACCGACCGGGATCAAAATATTCAACTGGCTGTTTACGATGTATAAAGGGCGAATAACCTTTACAACGCCAATGCTGTGGGCACTAGCCTTCATCCCGAACTTTGTTATCGGTGGTGTAACAGGGGTCATGCTGGCGATGGCGGCGGCTGATTATCAATATCATAATACGTATTTCCTTGTTTCTCACTTCCACTATGTGCTGATTGCCGGAACAGTTTTCTCCTGCTTTGCCGGTCTGATTTACTGGTATCCAAAAATGGTGGGTTATCGTCTAAACGAGAAAATCGGCAAATGGTTTTTCTGGATTTTTGTTGTTGGGTTCAATGTATGTTTCTTCCCACAATACTTTTTAGGACTGGATGGCATGCCGCGTCGCCTTTATACATACGTACAGGGCGATGGCTGGACCACGCTAAACTTCATTTCAACGGTTGGAGCGTTCTTGATGGGGATAGCATTCCTTATTCTATGCTGGAATATCGTTTACAGCTTCAAACACTCAAAACGTGAGGTAACAGGTGACCCTTGGGATGCACGGACACTGGAATGGGCAACAAGTTCGGCAGTTCCACCTAAGTACAACTTTGCAGTGCTTCCAGAATGGAATGATTTGGATGATTTTTGGAAAATGAAGCAAGAAGGAAAATCCTATTTAGATAATAAAAATTACAAGCCGATCCATATGCCAAGCAATACGATGTTGGGATTTATTATGGCAATGTTTCTGTTTATCGGCGGTTTTGGTCTCGTCTTCTACTGGTACTGGCTCGGACTGATTGGCGGTCTTGGAATGCTTGGTTGTATGGTATATCGTTCTTTCCAGAAAGACGAGGGGTATCATGTTGAAGTTGCAGAGATTGTTGCTACAGAAGAACATCATGCACATGAACGTGAAACAGGCGTAAAGGAGGGTAACCCATGGAATCTGTAAAAAATTCGAACCTTCCGTTAGAATATCAATCTGAGCAGGGAAGACTGAATATCTTAGGCTTTTGGATATTCCTTGGTGCAGAAATCGCTTTATTCGCTACACTTTTTGCCACTTATTTTGTAATGAGCAAGGCGGGATCAAATGCAGGCCATCCACCCTCTGAAATGTTTGAATTGCCGCTTGTCCTCATCATGACATTCCTGCTTTTGACAAGTAGCTTTACATGTGGGCTAGCTATTGGTGAGATGCGAAAGGGCAACGTAAAACGACTTGTTACTTATTCGATCATTACACTTCTTTTGGGTGCAGGATTTGTGGGTTTTGAAATCTATGAATTTGCGCATTACATCATGGAAGGCGTAACGATGAAAGTAGGTTCTTACTGGTCCGCGTTCTTTGTCTTGCTAGGGACACACGGAGCCCACGTAACGATCGGCTTATTCTGGATCACATTTATTCTGATTCAAATCAAAATGCGCGGTTTGACGCCACGTGCAGCATCGAAGGTATTTATTTCCAGTTTATATTGGCACTTTCTTGATGTTGTCTGGATTTTCATCTTCACGGGTGTCTACCTGTTAGGGATGGTGAATTAAGATGGCTGAAAATAAAAATACTGCCAATGCGCATACTAGTGTACCGTGGAAACATATTGTTGGCTTTGCGCTCTCGATTATTTTGACATTATTGGCGGTTTGGGTCGCACTTTATTCAACGCTGGACTATAATGTCAAAGTGGTAATTATCTTTATCTTTGCCTTTATTCAAGCAGCACTTCAATTATTAATGTTCATGCACATGACAGAAGGTAGAGACGGCCGCATTCAGGTCGGAAACATTCTTTTCGCAGCCTTTATTGCGATTGTTGTAGTTATTGGTTCGTATTGGGTAATGGAAATTGGCCATATGAATCATTTGATGTAAAAATAGAAACAAAGCCACCTGGGGTAATCCATTCAGGTGGCTTGTTTTTATTCTTGCTGTAAAGCAAGGGAGGAGTTAGTACGGGTCAACAATTATGCAAATTAATATTCTACGAGTTTCTTGCCTTTGAGTCGCAATTTCACATCAGAAACATTAGCTATATTCAAATCGTGCGTTACCATAACAATACACTTACCTTTTTCATGAGCTAATTTTTGAAAAAGCTGAATGATGGTTTTGGAAGTTTCATGATCAAGATTACCAGTCGGTTCATCTGCAAAAATAATAGGTGCATTGCTGGATAAGGCGCGAGCAATCGTTACACGTTGCTGCTGTCCTCCACTCAATTTGAGGACAGGACTTTTCATTTGATGTTCGTCCAGACCCATTTCAGTCAGTAGCTGAATAGCTTTTTCTTTTTTAGAAGAGAACTGGGGATCTTTGGTGTGCTGAATGCCCATAGCCGTTATCACATTTTGCAGTGCAGTCATGTATGGGATCAAATTGTAAGCCTGAAAAACAATGGAGCAATATTTTTGGCGATATTTAGAAAGGCCAATGGATTTGCTTACATCCTGTTGGTTAAAGAGCACTTGTCCAGATTCTGGAACATCAAGGCCTGCCATGATGGACAATAAAGTTGTTTTACCAGCACCTGATGGTCCGACGATTGTATAAAATGTGTGTTCATTAAATTGGTAATGAACCTGATCCAAGATCGTTTGTGACTTGTTATTTGTCTGGTAGCTGAAGCAAAGTTTGTCTAATGTTAATAAATTCTGCATGTATTAACCTCCTAATCTTTCTGTGCAAAGAGCATTTTTGGTTTGAGTCTTAAGATAAACAGACTAGGGATCAGTGTCGCTAGCAGAATCGTTAATCCTCCCAATAGACTTACTTTTTGCAGGACGGAAGAAGAAAGTTCGACGTCTATTTTGTCAATTGGTTCATAGGTTTTCTGAGTGGTTTCCTCGCCGATAGAGAACGACATGGAAGAGGATTGATTACTTTGTTTTTCTTCTTTTGATTTCTCAATTTGATTATCGACCATGTAATCAGAAACAGCTTGTCCCGCAGGTCCAGCTACAAATACAGAAATAGTAAATGCCAATACAGCAACGATCAACATTTCGACTAAAAATTGGCAGATGATTTTTGCTTTGGATTCACCGAGAGACATGAGTACACCCATTTCAAATTTACGTTCACGAATTGAAAGAAGTACGATCAGCCCTAAAATCAGTCCACCTGCGATCATTGTGATAGCAACAATAACGCTGCTGAAAGAACCAACCTGCTGAATTGGACCGATCAATTGCTCATAAGCGTCATCTTTTGCATCGAATTTATAGTAACCATCATCATCGGCAGTTGTTAATTTTTGAGCTTCACTGATAAAGCTGTTGATCATATTTGGGTCTTTCAGAGAAAACGTAGCGGATGTAATGCCACCGCTGCCAAATGCTTCAGCTGCTTTATAGTTAACGATAATTTTATTGGATGGATGCATAATTTCAAATGCTGCTAGTTGAGAATCGACCGTTTTACTTGTTTCATAGATACCTTTTACTTTAAATGAAACCTCTTTATTTTTTTCATTTTTTAATTTAAATGTGTCGCCGACTTTTAATTTGTTTTTTTCAGCAAAAGATTTTTCAATCAATGCAGAGGGTTCTGTATCTTTTGCTGTAATCGGTTCACCTTCAATCAGTTTATTATCTTTGTTCACAAAATCAGTTTCAAGCTTTGATTCGCGGACACCCTCCACAACAAAACTTGGCATTTCACTTGAGTCAGTTGTTTCAAACATAGTACTAGAGTCGCTGCTGTTTTTAGAGGATGATTTGACAGGCGTTAGATCACCTTTCATTGCAGCTCCATCTACTATCATTTGATATTCTTTTACTTGCTTGAGATTAGCTATTTTTTGAACATCTTCTTCAGATAGTGAGGGGATAGAGTCAATCGATTTACCATTTTGTGCGTCTTCCATCAGTTTCTTTTGATTAACGACTAAGCTTACATCAGCTCCAAGCTGTTTACGTGCACTATCTAAGCTTTTTGTCGTAGCATCTTGAATGGCAAAGCCAATAAAGATGAACATGAAAATAATAAAAATCAATAGCATTAAGAGAAAATGCTTTGGTTTCTTGGCCCAAATACTGATCCAAGCTCTTCTAATAAAATCCATTCTGTAACCTCCAATTTTTAAGCATGTATTAAGCATACAAAAAACAGATGGAGTTAAAATGAAGTCCATCTGTTTTTTTGCTGTTTTATTGCCAAAAAGTGAAAACCACACCATTTTGTTCATTTTTAAAGCTATATGAAAATCCTTGTACTTCCAAAAGCCGAGTGGTAATAAAAAGCCCCAGCCCATTTCCACCTGTCACTTTATTTCCTGATTTTTCGAGACGGTAAAAAGGCTGAAAAAGATTGACAATCTCTTTTTCGGGAATAGGATCTGTCTCATTATAGATCGAAAATTTCCAACCAGAAGCTGTTTTTTTGACCGAAATGATGATCTCAGCTTCATCAGTAGAATATTGAAAAGCGTTCCCAATAATGTTTTGTAGAACTTTTTCAATTGATTTCGGATTTGCTGTGATTAGAATATCAGAATCTATAGCGAGTTGTATTTTTTTTAGGTTGTAATCAGGATGGACTTGCTTTTCTAGGAGGATGGATTTCGTTAGTTGTGATAGATCGACTGTCTCCTTTTTATCAATATAATCTGGTTGATCAATATTGGATACTTCGATCATCTCCTGGATCAGCTTAGCCATTTGTTCTAAAACACGATAAGATTCGGGTAGATAGTGTGTGTGATTATCATAAGGCGGTATGTTATACTGCATGGCCTCAACAAGACCCATTACAGCCGCTAGGGGAGACTTTAGTTCATGGGAAACCGCCATAACAAAATTTTTCCGTAGCTGCTCGATTTCCCGCTCCTTTTCGATCTCATCTTTTAACTTACTATTGGCAGTTTGTAATTCAGTCAAGGCCTTTTCCAGTGAATAAGCCATCTTATTTAAATTATTTGAGAGTTCACCAATCTCATCTTCAGAATGAACAGCAAGTTTTTCGTGAAAGTCCAGTTGCACCATTTGACTGGCGACTTGATTCATTTCCTGTAATGGACGAACAGTTTTTCTTGAGAAAAAATAGGAGACAAGCAAGCTGATAATAATTGCAAAAAGTAAGAAATAGGGTGCAAATTGAATTAACACAAACGAAACATCATCTATCTGTTGAATATTAGAAGCATAGTAAAGTACGTAATCCTGATTATTGCAGGTAATGGTTTTTATCTCTATATCTTCATCTTCATTGACTGTGGTAGATCCTATAATTGCTTCGTCGCTAGTGTCAGGCTGAACAGTGACATAGGGGATATAGATAATTTTTCCATTAGAGTCAATTAGGATGGGCGTGATATTTGTATTTGTATTAAATGCGTCTAATGATTTTTCCAGTGTGTCAAGATTATTTGTTTTGGCTGCCTGATAGACGTCCTCAAGAGAATCGTTTATTTTATTTACTTGATAATTATAATAAAAAGTTGGAAGAAAAAGAATCAGCATTAAATAGATTAAACTAGTAAAAAGCAACATCATCAGAAACGTTGCTAGTGATAATTTATAGCTGAGTTTTTTCTTGAAGTTAGTCAATAATTTTATAGCCGGCACCCCGAATCGTCAAGATTTTATCTGTATCAAGTTTTTGGCGCAGATTTTTCATATGCGTATTGATAATATTTGTGTCGACAATGGTCATATAATCCCAAACTTGTTCGAGCATGCTTTCACGGCTGATTACACGATTTTTATTACGTAATAACAACTCCAACAAATCAAATTCTTTCTTTGTTAAAGTAACTTTTTTCCCTTTGCTAAGAACGATAAATCGCTCACGATCAAGAAAGATATCACCGCATTCTAGTGGTTTTCCATCTATCTCGGATGGAGCAGCGCGTCGAAGAAGTGCCTCCACACGCTTTAAAAGAATTTGATAGGAAAAGGGTTTTTGTAAATAATCATCTACCCCGAGATCAAATCCTTTTAACTCATCGCTTTCTTCTCCAAGAGCAGTAATCATTAGAATAGGTGTATGGTGATGAAGCCGGACAAGTTCTGTAAGAGTATAGCCATCCATTTTTGGCATCATCACATCCATTATAACCAGATCAAATTTTCCTGTCTGAAATACCTCATAACCCTTCATTCCATCAGAGGCGGTTGTTACAGAATAACCTGCTTGTTTTAAAAATGAGGACATTACTTCGAGGATAGTCAAATCATCTTCAACGACTAAAATTGTTTTCATATAGGCAACTCCAATAGCTTTTTTATTTAATTATACGAAAAAAAGATGAAGATTATATGGATTTTCCTTAAAAGAGGTAAAAAAAACAACTGTAAGCACAGTTGTAGAGAACATTTATAATGAGGAAATATTTTTGATTACAGAAACTTGAATTTCAATAAAAATATCATCTTGTGTCAACATCATATCATTGGAACTAAAGGCATCGGGGAATTTTTGAAGGTAGTGTTGTTTTAGTACCCGATTCTCTGGTGCATTGATTTTTCCAAGAATATGAGCCGTTCCTTCAAAGTGGAAAGCTTCACAAATCCCGCTAACATGAGGATCTTTGCGGATCTGGGTAACTTTAGAGGAAAGCTCAGAAGTGCGTATCAAAATCGATTGATTGTACCTGACCGGACTAACTGGGCGAACAATGGCTTTTTGCGCTTTATTGGTCGATAAATAGATGACACGCGCATTTTCGATCGTTTCTAGAAACTGTTCCATCATATTTCCTCCTGCGAAACGGACTTTAGTTAATTCTATCGCAAACGGTTACGATATTCAAGGCTATTTGTTAACCCGTTTACAATAAACCTTTTCTTAACAACGCTTTACTGGATCTTTACCCTTTCTAAAAATGTCCAGTAAATTCAATCGCTATAATAGAAAACAAATAGGAGGGGAAAAAATGAATAAATGGATCAAATCGATCGGAGTTGCAGTAATCGGCTCTAGTTTAGTTTTAGCAGGATGTAGCAATTCATCAGATGAAAAAGCAGCAGCTGAATCCGCACAGGAAGCCAAGAAGACAATTGAACCTGGCGGACAAATCAAGCTAGAAGGAGCGGTTAATGTCAGAGATTTAGGCGGGTATCAAACGGCAGATGGCAAGACTATCAAGCCGCACAAACTAATCCGTAGTGCTGAAATGTACAAAATGACAGGAAATGATATTAAAAAGCTGACGAATACATATGATTTGAAGAAAGTAGTTGATTTTCGAACGGATTCTGAAGTAGAGAAAAAACCAGATCCACCAATCACAGGTGTGGAAAATATCCATGATCCAATTATGCGGGATACGGGTGTTTCTACAAGTACAGAAGATTTCATGACGAATCTAATGAAAATGGACAATCCAGAATCCTATTTGGTTGAAGCTAATAAAAGTTTTATTAATGATGAATTTTCCAGAAACGGTTACAAAGAATTCTTCCAGCAGCTTTTGAATAATGAAGACGGGGCAGTTCTATGGCACTGTACGGCCGGAAAAGATCGGGCAGGATTTGGTACTGCGCTTGTATTGTCAGCACTCGGTGTAGATCGAGAAACGGTGATGAATGATTATATGCTTTCCAATAAATATCGAGCAGATGAGAACCAAAAGTCACTAGATGAAGTGGCAAAAGCAACCAGCAACAATCAAAAAGCAGTTGATGGTATGAAAGCGATGATGGATGTTCGGGAAGTATATCTGAATGCGGCATTTGACGAAATGGATGCTAAATATGGCAGTACGGAAGGTTATTTGAAAGACGGCCTAGGGCTAACGCAAACAGATATCGACAAACTGAAGAAGATGTATTTGGAATAAGAATAAGCCCACTCTATGGATCATTTTGATCGTTAAAGAGTGGGCTTTATTAAAACTTCAGAATCTTGATTTTTCATAATTATAAGGGATACTGCTTCCAACAACTACATCTTCAATTTTCTCGATAATCAGCCAGTCATCCATATTCCCTTGATGATCAAAGGCAAGAGGCGTTATTTGTTCAACATTTTCAAATTCTACCAGACATAGACATTTTTTATGCCAACGAGTTTTTTGCTTATCTGATAAATTCAGTTTTGGTTGATTTATTTCAAGGATATGCGTGATTTCTTCTTCTGTCAGCTTTACATGATTTTGAACATTTTTTACAATGGCAGTGGCAGTAATGGAAGCCGTCCCTTTTTCCATGAAATAAAGTCGTTCTCCTGCAAAAACTCTGCTGTGAGGTATTTTTCTTCCGGCAGCTCCGCGGACAATCATCGACTTTTTACCAGTTAAAATTTTGTCTAAGACCTTTTCACCTTTTTTCCCAGCATTATCACAATAAACTAAATGTACCATGGATAATCCTCCTCTTTTTAATTATTTAATCAATATAAGAGTATCATATTCAAGCGCTTTATTAGGCAAATGATAGAAATCTAATTTAATCTTTTTAAATTTTTACTTGCTATGTAATGCATTACATATTTTATAGTAAAAGGGTAGCAACGAAATGAAAGGAGCTTGGAAAATGACAAAATCAACTTTTAAATTTCCAGATAATTTTCTTTGGGGAGGCGCAGTTGCAGCAAACCAATGTGAAGGCGCATACCTTGAAGACGGTAAAGGACTTTCGTTAGTAGACTTGCTTCCATCTGTTGAAGGCGGCCGCTGGGAGGCGCTTGCTGATCCTAAAAAAGCACTAGCAACAGATTATGGTTACTATCCAAGCCACGAATCCATTGATTTTTATCATCGTTATAAAGAAGATATTAAATTATTTGCTGAAATGGGCTTCAAATGTTTCCGTCTATCCATCAGTTGGCCACGTATTTTCCCAGAAGGTGACGAAACGACCCCAAATGAAAAAGGGTTAGAATTCTATGATAAAGTATTTGCAGAATGCCACAAATACGGAATCGAACCTGTTGTAACGATCAATCACTTTGATACACCAGTAGGCTTGATGAAAAAATACAACGGCTGGTTGAATCGCAAAACGATTGATTTTTACCTGAATTTCTGTGAAACGATTTTCAAACGTTATAAAGATCAAGTGAAATACTGGATGACATTCAATGAAATCAACATGATCCTGCATATCCCAATGTTTGGTGGCGGTATGGATATCACTGATTCCGAAAATCCAGAACAAGATAAATATCAAGCTATCCATCATCAATTAGTAGCTTCTGCTCGGGCAACAAAACTGGCTCATGAAATCAACCCCGAAAATATGGTTGGTTGTATGCTGGCTGCCGGAAGCACATATCCGTATACATGTAATCCAAAAGATGTTTGGAAAGCGATGGAAGCTGACCGTGAAGGCTACTTCTTTGTTGATGTTCAGGCTCGCGGCTACTATCCAAGCTATAGTACACGTCTTTTCCGTGAAAACAACATCAACTTGGTAATCGAAGACGGCGATCTGGAAGTAATGAAAGATCATACAGTTGACTATGTGGCATTTAGCTACTATGCATCTCGCCTAACAAGTGCAGAACCTGAAAAAATGAAGGAAACAGAAGGAAATGTATTTGCTTCACTGAAAAACCCATACCTTGAAGCTAGTGAATGGGGTTGGCAAATCGATCCGCTTGGTTTGCGTATCACAATGAATGCGATTTATGACCGTTACCAAAAACCACTTTTCATCGTTGAAAATGGTTTGGGTGCAGTCGATAAAGTAGAAGCTGACGGTTCGATCAATGATGATTACCGGATTGACTATCTGCGTGAGCATGTTCGTGAAATGGGCGAAGCAATGCAAGATGGCGTTGAACTTTTAGGCTTTACACCATGGGGATGTATCGACTTGATCAGTGCTGGAACAGGTGAGATGAAGAAACGTTATGGTTTCATCTACGTGGACCGTGACAATCAAGGAAAAGGAACACTTGAGCGTTCTAAGAAAAAATCTTTCAACTGGTACAAAAAAGTAATCGAATCAAATGGAACAGATTTAGACTAATCGATACGACAGAATAAATCTGCAAACCGGCTTTCTTCAGCTAATATCTAGCTGTTAGAAAGTCGGTTTTTTTGTACTGAAATTCAATAAATAAACGGAGTGGAATGAGGAAGTGAGTGTTTGTACTTCTAACTAAAAGACATTCAAGAAACCCATATCAATCGCTATTTTATCCCTTTTTGATTCATAAAAAATCATTTGCATAGTGAGCGCTTCGCTTTAAATGCAGAAGCGTAGAGTTGCTTTTCTGTTAAATTAAAGATATTATAGATCTGTTAAGTCTTTAATTGAGGTGAGAAAATGAAATACTCAAAAGCAACCGATTATGCTTTACATACTGTGGCTTATTTAGCAACTAAGCCAGAAGGAGAAACTGTCGGTGTTCGTGAAATAGCAGAAGCACAAAAAGTTTCACCAACCTATCTTTCTAAAGTGTTGACAATGCTCGTAAAAGCTGGTTTTATAGAATCTGCAACAGGTGTAAAAGGTGGTTATAGAAGTACACAGGATTTGAAAAAATTAACTTTTCTCGAAGTGATTCAGGCTGTAGAAGGAACAACACCATTATTTTCATGTGAAATGCCGCATGAGACTGCCGACCTGCATAAAAATTGTCGTATTCAAGCTATTTTGAATGCGGCTGAGCAAAAAATGAATCAACACCTGGGTAAACAAACAATTGGCCATCTTATAAGCAGTCAGTATCACCATTCAAAACATGATCAAGCAGATAAAACAGCGAAAATCGTTGCAGCGCTGGAATCTCCTGAACGAAAAGCGACCTTACCTCCGGAAAAATTTCTAGCAATGCTACCACTTGATCGCATGAGTGATTTGTTAGATTTAGGGGCAGGAAGCGGATATCTGACATTTCCAGCAGCTAAAATGACAGATGGAAAAGTATACGCACTGGATATTAACCCAACAATGTTAAGTATTTTGGCTGAGAGAGCTAAAGTCAATGAAATCCGTAATGTAGAAATTTTAAAAGGAAGCGCCGATCAAATACCTTTACCAGATGAAAAGGTGGATGCCGTGATGGCTTCCCTAATTTTGCATGAAGTGACCTCATTAGACCAAGTTTTGCAGGAAATTTCACGTATTTTAAAAACAGGGGGCTGTTTCGCTTGTATCGAATTTGAAAAAAATACGGAGGCCGGTCCACCAATGCATATACGTATCAGTGCTACGGAGATGGAACAAGCGGCTCAAGTGAATGGCTTTAAAATCATCCGAAAAGAATATTTGAATGATGAATTATATGTGCTGATTTGTGAAAAAGCTAAAAAATAGCGGAGAGAGGGATAGGCCCCTCCCCGCTATTTTTCTATTTAGAAGTATTTTTTCTCATGATGCCTACTAATCCTAAAAGAATCATGATACCAATCCATACATACAAAGCAGAGTCATGATCACCAGTATGAGGCAAGACATTTTTTTCCTGGATGGTCAATTTTTGTCCAGAACTGCCAGATGCTTGTCCAGAACTGTTATCAGGAGCATGACCACCATTTTGTCGGCTATACTCGAAAATGACCGTTTGTGGTGCAAATGTGATTTTTCCAGACATATTGGCTGGTTCTTTAACAAGCGTATAATCCGGAATACTTTTTGCTTTTGCTGCATATGGATCATTAAGTTTCCCTGTTAGTGTTTCAGAAGCAGCGATTTCTTTTTTGGTTAATTGATCAATATGTTTTACCGTAACAGGTGCCGCAGTATTGTCGAGCAGCACCGCTACAGCCGCCGTTTCAGTGGCCTGAAGACCATTCGCGGCCAGAGCAAATGAATTGTTGGCTGCCCGTTTATTTGCAGGTATCTCCTGATCAAGTAGTTCAGTGGCGATCTCTTTTTCTGAAGGTGTTTTTAAAGTGAAATCAATCGTAATATTGCTTCCGTTTGCCCATTCTACACCATCTTTCAGTTCGATCAAGAAAGAATGAATCGAATTCCAGTCGGTCACTTGATCTGCGGTAACAAACGCGGCATCATCTACATCGGCCGGATCGACGAGTGGTGCTGCCGTGGTAGGATATTGAGTATGTTTATCCAAAATCCCTGTACGCTTAGGATTTTTTGATGTGCTGTATTTAACAATTACCTTATTTTCCCAACTTTCAGGAAGATGGATAGGCCCTGTAAGCACCATATCGAAGCGACTATTACGGTCAGAAAGATCTGTAATACCTTTATCACCAATTGATGGCAGTACATCCATCAATACCATATCGGAAATTTTTGCATCTGTCTCATTTTTTAATTGTAGCTGATAAGCAACTTCAGAGTTCGTTGTTGCATGACCGGTTGTAGTGTATTGGCTGTCTCGGTTACCTTTTACTTTTTTAGAAACAGCTACCGTCTTGTTTTGATTGAGAAGATACTGATTAGCAGTTCTGATTCGCAAGCCATCTGTTCTCCCATCACCATTAAGATCATTATTGTCGGTCTCTAATGTTGTATCAGATAAAGTTGGCTCTCCAGAAATCGTAGGAACCCCAAAGACTTCATCTCCAATAAACCCGAACATTTCAAGCCGCATCGTAGGAACCGCATCTTTTGAGACAGAGACAGGAAGAGCTGCTGTAACCGCCTCATCAGGCAATAGTCGCGTTTCTTTCCAATGAACCTTGATCAGTTCTTGTCCGCTGCCATTATAATTACGACTAATCCGTTCCAAAGAGTAGTTCCCTGTACCACTGTCATCCCTCAATGTGACGCCGGTTGGCAGGAGGACATAACTCTCAAATGGTGCACTTAGCCTAGAAATCGAGGCTTTATTGCTTCCTAACTTAACAGTGACCGTATTATCGCCAGTGTTGACTAAATTACCATCTGTTTCAGCAAAGTTAACGAATCCTTGTACAAAACGATGCGTGCCAGTTGGTTTAGGAAGAATTTGTACAGTCCGGGGAGCCATATAATTAGCCCAGACATCAGGCCATATAGAAGTCGTACCATCAAAAGAATTAACTTTCCCATTTTGATCCATCCCAGAAAGTTTGACTTCCGCTTCGTTTTTTACTTGTCCCACATAACCTTCTTCAACAGTCGTATAAAAATTCATTGCTGTTCCATACATACCAGCTGGTGCATGGGTGAAATGAATCCAAACGTCACTCACCTGTTTTTCGTCCTCAAGACCTAACTGTTGTCTAGTAAACATTGTGCTAAGTGGGACATCTTCTTTGATAAGTGTCCAATCTGTATCGCCCTTATATTTCACAAGAAGATTATATGCCGGATCTGTTTTTAATTGGCCAAAGTCAAACGAAGTATTCGGTCGGAAATAAAAGTTTCCACTATAAAAATGTTCTAAATTCAAATGATCATCTATTTTGTAGTAAGCATCATAGTATTGGAAATCGAATGAAAGGGAATCATTCATCGCCGAATTAAGCAGCAGACTAAATCCTAGTTTGGCTGTATCGTAGACTTTGATGTCTGGATTTCCTGTGACCGTCGCAATCCCCCAATTAGCATCTACTGGAGCGCGATGTGCCGGGGCGTAGACGTTTCCAATAGTCGGCGGGATATCTTCAGGTGTATTGGTCGAAACAGCTACTGAGGCACTCGAGGTATCCACTTTGCTTGAAGATAATCCAATAAAATCTGTTGATACTTCAGCACTAGCTGTTACGTTCGTAAAGTTGGGCGTAGTATCCTTGAAATATGTTCGTATCTGAAAACTTTTATTGAATAAGACATCAGCCGCTGTCTGTTCTGCATAACTGGGTGCCGCTATCTTCCATACCAGTTCCTGTCCGTTTATCTCGTCAGGCTCCGGCGTACTGTTAGTTACTCCGCGGTATTCTAAATAATCGTCAAGTATATATTTGATAGTGATTGTTGAGCCTTCGTTGATGAAAAGAGTGCCCGTTTGCTTTTTAGGAATATTTAAAGCAAATGTCCAAATTCCTGTGTCTCCTTGCGCTGGTGTATTCATCACACTATTTTCAACAATATCGAAATGATTAGAAAGAGCCGTTGTTGCGGAAGCGTTGACAGTGGTTTTTCCTTCTTCTGCAACTTCTTCAGAAAGATTATCGGCTGTAAAAACCGCTTTTACAAGCAGTTCCGTTCCGTTTGTCATCTGCCCATTTGTTGTATTTAACTTTAAAACGACTTTTTGTGAAAAACCACTTTCGAGGGTACCAAGTTTATAAATCAATTGATGCTTTGCACGGTCATAGGTCGGTGTCACATTTGCAATTTTCAATTCAGCCAGATTTTGGTTGAAAGATGCTTCAGCTGGGAGATTAATCTTGATTTGAGAATTTGTATAGCGTGTATTAGGCCCAGTAATCATTAAAAAAAGATTGAAATTGGCTATTTGCCCAGATTCAATGTTTTCTTTTTGTGCATCGAGACTAAAATCTCCTGAATAATTCCCTGTAGGAAAACTTTTTGGGGCAACAGGCGCTTTCTCCGATTCTGGACCGGTTACATTATTTTTTGTATTTAAATCAGACTTTTGAACAGAGTTTTCGGGTATACTTTCATCTTGTTGATCAGTAGTGTCATCTTCTGACTGAGTAGCTTCTGTTTGTGACTCGGCATTGGTATTAGACGATTCAGCAAATACATATCCCGGAATTTGTGAAAAAATAAGCAAGCCTATAAGCATAAAACAACACCATTTTTGTAATTTTTTCATGACTCCCTCTCCTTTTACTTTATAATGTAAGTGTATCCAATTGGAGAGAGATGAATCGTTTCGATGATACCAAAACTAGGGTAGAATTCAAATATAATGTGAACAATATAACTTTATTTTTAGTATTTTAGTAAAATTAACGACAATTTGTCGATGATTTACGTAATTCTTCTATTTTTGATATGGAGATAGGTCTTGTTTGAGTAATGATTCCCTGTTTGAGCATGTCATTTAGAGCAATCGTAATCCGAGAACGGCTGGATTGAGCTAGGTTGGCAAGTATTTGATGGCTGATGAATTCAGGTAATGTTATAGAAGCAGAAGAGGTATCTAAATCAAAGATCCGTATGATATCAAGCATGACATTTGCCAATTTGAGTGTGGGACTACCATTAACAATAGCGTATCGATGCGTTAAATAAAGATATTGAGTGCTGATTTGTTCTAAAATTGCGTGAAAAAATTTAGGCTCGGCATACAAGTGATCTAGTAAATAATCCTGTTCAATCAGGATCACTTTACACTGTGTGGCAGCAGTGACTTTATAGGAAAGCGTCACAGATGGCTGATTTTCCAATAACAGCTCAATTCCAAAAAAATCATTGTTCTTCAATAATTGATAATAAGAATTTGTTTTTTGATTTGATTGACTTTCGATTGTGACTACACCGTCTAAAACAATACCAAAAGCGGGTGTAATAGTATTACTTTTTACAGATTGAAAAATAATTTCTCCCTTTTTGAATTTTTTCTGTTGGAAATATTCTGGAAATAAATCTAACTGAAGAAAGTTTAATAAATTTTGCATCAAATCCCTCCTTTTCATGTATGTTTGTTAAACTAATAACCTAATTATAATAAATATCCAATAATAATTAAAGGTAATGTGTTTTTTATTACAATTTATTTGAAAGAGACCTCTATAAAATAAATGATCTAAAAAATTTCAAAAAAAGTCTTGCAACCGTTTTCTCTATATGTTATAGTTAACTCATCACAAAGGATTGTTACCAATTCATTGGGCAAAACCTAAGCTGATTTGTAGGACACGTGTATATAATTACGCGAATGAGTCCTCGAATGAGTTTAGGTTTTTCTTTTTGCCCAAAAATTAAAAAGGAAAGAAGGTAAAAACATGAAATATGAACAGTTAGCCAAGGACATACTAAAAAATGTCGGTGGCACAGAGAACATCAATAGTGTATTTCATTGCATCACTCGGTTGCGTTTTAAACTGAAAGATGAGAAAATTGCGAACACTGAGGCGCTTGAAAAAATGGATGGCGTTATCTCAGTTATCAAGAGCGGGGGACAATATCAAGTCGTTATTGGCAATCATGTTCCCGATGTTTACAAGGCAGTTTTAGAGGTAGGTGGTATTTCTGCGGAAGGTAATGCAGAAGATGCTGCTCCTAGCGGCAATATTTTTAACCGCTTTATCGATATGATCTCCGGTATTTTCACACCAATTCTAGGTGTATTAGCTGCAACAGGTATGATCAAAGGTTTTGCTGCAATGTTCGTTGCATTCGGCTGGCTCTCTACTGATTCCGGTACTTATAATATTTTATATGCTGCAGGGGACTGCTTATTCTACTTCCTGCCAATCTTCCTTGGTTACACAGCAGCGAAGAAATTCAAAGGAACACCATTCATCGGGATGGCCATTGGGGCTGCCCTTGTTTATCCGACACTTTCTGGTTTGACAGCGACAGATCCGCTTTACACATTATTCGCTGGAACAATCTTTGAATCACCAGTTCACGTAACTTTCTTGGGAATTCCAGTTATCTTGATGACTTATTCATCTTCGGTAATTCCAATCATCATTTCTGCTTGGTTTGCTTCTAAAGTAGAAAAATGGTTGAGCGGGATCATCCCATCTGTTGTTAAAACATTCCTTATCCCATTCTTTACTTTACTGATTGTTGTCCCACTTACATTCATTGTGATTGGTCCAATCGCTACATGGGCAGGTCAATTGCTTGGTGCAGGTACAATGTGGGTTTACAACTTGAGCCCAATGATTGCAGGTCTACTACTTGGTGCATTCTGGCAAGTATTCGTTATCTTTGGTCTTCACTGGGGTCTTATCCCAATCGCGATCAACAACTTAACTACATTAGGTTATGATCCAGTTCTTTCCATGAGTTTTGCGGCTTCCTTTGCACAAATCGGTGCTGTACTCGCAGTATTGATCAGAACGAAAAACAAAAAACTCAAATCTCTTAGTGTACCAGCATTTATTTCCGGTATCTTCGGTGTAACTGAACCGGCGATTTACGGGGTTACATTACCATTGAAAAAACCATTCATCATGAGTTGTATCGCAGCAGGTATCGGCGGTGGTATCATCGGTTTTGCAGGAACTAAAACATACATGATGGGCGGCTTGGGTATCTTTGGTATTCCAAACTTCATCAAACCAGGCTCTAATGTAGATGCCGCATTCTGGTGGATGCTAGCAGCTATCGCAATCGCATTTGTACTAGGCTTCATTCTAGTAATGATCACAGGTTTCAAAGATAAAGCAGAATCAACTGAAGAAGCAGCTCCACAAGTTCCAGAAACAGAAACTCTTATCGAACGTGAAACTCTTGTTAGCCCGATCACAGGTGAAGTAGTTTCTCTTACAAACGTAAAAGATGAAGCATTCTCTTCCGGCGCATTAGGTCGTGGTATTGCAGTTCTTCCAACAGAAGGTAAACTGTTCGCACCAGCCTCCGGAACAGTTACAACAATTTTCCCAACAGGTCATGCAGTAGGTATTACAACGAATGATGGTGCAGAAGTATTGATGCACGTAGGTATGGATACTGTACAACTTGAAGGTAAATTCTTTACAGCACATGTAAAACAAGGCGATAAAATCGAAGCAGGACAACTGCTAACAGAATTTAATATTGAAGAAATCACAAAAGCAGGCTATGACGTCACTACTCCAATTGTTGTAACGAACTCCGGTCAATACCTCGATGTTCTAATTGTAGATGAAAGTACTGTCAAAGTCGGCGACCGCCTAATCACTCTTGTCATTTAAAAACATACTAAAAATGGGGGAGCAAGATGATCAAAAAGCATATTTGGAAAGTGATGTTTGTAGTCCTCAGTTTGATGCTTGTGGCCGGATGTAGTTCAAATTCCGGCAGTAGTTCCAGTGACACCCAAGACAAATCAAAAAGTGATACAGTCACCCTTTATGTTACCCGGCACGGTAAGACCATGCTGAATACAACTGACCGCGTTCAGGGGTGGGCGGATACACCGCTTACTGAACCAGGCGTAGAAGTTGCGGATGATCTCGGCAAAGGTCTGAAAGCAGAAGGAATCAAGTTTGATGCTGCCTATTCGAGCGACTTAGGGCGTGCAAAAGAAACAGCAGAGCATGTACTGGATGCAGCCGGTCAGAAAAAACTCCCGATACAAGAAAGTGAAAAACTGCGTGAAGTTTGTTTCGGCAAATATGAGGGCGATCTAAATGCCAACATGTGGGGAGATATTGCCAAAGGGCTTGGCTATTCTTCTCAGGATGACATGATGAAAGACTTTAGTACAGGAAAAGTGACAATTGACCAAGCAGTCGATGAGATTGTCAAACTCGATGATATGGGTATGGCAGAAAGTTATGCTACAGTTAAAGACCGCATGCAAAGTGAGCTTAAAACGATTGCTGAAAAAGCTGCCAAATCGGGCGATGAAAACGTTCTGGTTGTCAGCCATGGCATGTCGATCGGTGCTATGCTATCTGATATGACTGATAAGTATAAAGGTCAAGAACTAGAAAACGCGAGTGTCACAAAAATCCTCTATAAAGATGGCAAATTTGATGTCCAAACAATTGGCGATATGAGCTACGTGGAAAAAGGCGAAAAAGAATAATAAAATGATTGCAACCGCAGTTCCGGTTTTAAACAGGAACTGCGGTTTTTAATTGTTTCACGTGAAACAATTGCAGAGTATTTTCAGAGTGTGTATGATGATTGAAAGAAGATATTCCGACCTGGATCTATTAAATTTGGAAAGAATGGGGGCAAAAAATTGAAATCATTACGCAATCAAAAAATTGGTTTAATCGCGTGTTCGAACGGTCGAGATAGCGATCAGCGCCCTGAAATAGAAAAAATGAAAACTTTTCTTGCTGAAACCTATCATATTCAAACAGTTGAAGCAGCTACACTGTATAAAAAGCAGGGGCGATTGGAAAGTGGAACTCCAAAAGAACGGGCAGAAGCGCTTCATCAGCTTTACAAAGACGAAGAAGTCAAGGCTATTTTTGATCTTTCAGGAGGAGATTTGGCCAATCAAGTGTTACCATACTTGGATTTTGAATGGATTAAAGCACATTCCAAGCCATTCATTGGTTATAGCGACTTGACAAGCCTCCTCAATCCGATTTATAAGTTTACAGGACTGCAAGGCTACTATTTTTTACTGACGAATATCATTCGATCTGCCACCAGTCGAACAGCATTTGAGAAAATATTCATCAACTGCCAGCCAATTGAACTGCAAGGCAAATGGATAGGCCAGCAGAAGTGTATGGAAGGAATTGTGATCGGTGGGAACATCCGCTGCTTATTGAAGCTAGCAGGAACACCATATTTTCCAGATGTTCAAAATAAGGTTGTCTTATTGGAAGCACTCAGCGGGTTGGAGGCTCGACTGGAGGCTTATATTGCGCAGTACGAGCAGCTAGGTGTTTTTGAAAATTGTGCCGGGATACTGGCAGGACAATTTACAGAAGCGTCAGAGAACGGATTGGATGGCTTTATAAACGAGCTTTTTCGGGATTTGAGTTTTCGATACGACATTCCAGTATTTCGAACTAGCCAAATTGGGCATGCGAAAGCTTCGATTCCTTTTTCAATAGGAGAAAAAATCTCTATGCAAACAAAATTTTGATTAATATTATTCACTTTGGGAGATTTGTAGTATAATCTTTGTAGTCAACGTAGAGGAGGAAACAGAAGTGGGTTTTTTAGAAGCGTATATTCTTTATTGGAAGAATTATATCAATTTTTATGGACGGTCTGAGCGGAAAGAGTTTTGGTATGTTTTTGTTTGGAACCTTCTGATCTGGGGTATTCTTGGAGGACTTTGTTCTGTTACAGGATTACCAGAAATCTTGGCGAAAGGCGTGACTTTTGCTGAACTAATGTCACAATCTAGCTTGTTGGCTATTACTTTAGTGGTTATTTGGCTATTTAGTTTGGCTAATTTTATCCCACTGTTGAGTTTAGTTATTCGGCGCTTACGTGATGCAGGACGAAATGTATGGCTCATATTGTTAGGTTTCATCCCGATTATTGGTCATTTGATTATTTTAGCCTTGATGTACTTTCCAAGTAAAAAAGAAGATTATTAAGTGTAATCTAACGAGTATCTGACAAATATTCGTTAGATTTTTTATTGAAATTCATGTAAGCGGAATAGTGTAAAAAGCTTTGTATAAATGGTAACATAGAGAAAAAGCAGAAAAGGAGAGTTCAAAATGAAAGTTGAAGGGCTACTTGGCTTTTTAGGGGCAGCGCTGGGTATTGGGTTTTCATTGATGGTATTAACAATTCCAGGAATCTCACAAGCGCTCGAAGAAGAGTCGACATTCTTTTATTTATTGACATTAGGGTCATTGCTGCTTTCGGCTGTTGGATTGATTGGTTCGTTTGTTGTAGCGCATAAACCACGCTTAGGCGGAGCTATGATGGTAGCAGCTGCAATCGGTTGTACAATGTCCGTGTCATTGATGTTTTTGGTACCAATCGTCCTGTTGGCTGTTGGTGGGCTGATTGCACTTGTGAATTATGAAGAAGGTTTAACAGAATAAATGTAAAAAGCCGTCCATCGAAACCCGTAAATTTCGATGGACGGCTTTTTTGGATCAATAAAGTAAGTGCCGTTACTTTATTTTGAGAAACTAAAGCAAGTTTATCATAGCATAGAATTATTTTTTAGTCTGTGCCTATTTATTGAACAATTTGTGTAGATTTTGAAGATAGAAATGCGAACATATTATTAATTTTTTGTAAATCCGACTTAAGAAGGATTAAGGTATTTTCTGGGGTATGCTACAATTAAAAGTAATTCGAAAATTTGTATAAGGAAGTGACCCAGTGGATTTCATTACATGGATAATTGATTTTATTTTACACATTGACCAACATTTAGTCGAAATAATAAATGCTTTTGGGATTTGGACGTACATCATTCTGTTTTTAATTGTTTTTATCGAGACAGGTCTAGTTGTGTTTCCGTTCTTGCCGGGAGACTCGTTGTTGTTTGCAGCGGGGGCATTAGCAGTACTAGATGGTTCGATTTTACATATCGTGCCGTTGATTATTGTTTTATGGTTAGCTGCAGTACTGGGAGATACAGTGAACTACCACATTGGTAAAAAAATTGGCACATCGATACCCGAGGATAGTTGGTTTGGTAAAATTATCAACCGTGAAAAAATGGAAAAAGCTGAGGCATTTTTCAATAAACATGGTGGGAAAACGATTTTTATCGCTCGCTTTATGCCATTTATCCGGACATTTGCACCATTTGTTGCCGGTGCTAGCCGCATGAACTACCGTTATTTCTTAACATATAATGTACTTGGTGCGACAATTTGGGTATTGCTTTGTACGTTGGCAGGATATTTCTTCGGGAATATTCCAATCGTGAAGGATAACTTCTCAGTTGTAGTGTTAGGCATCATTTTCGTTTCACTTATTCCAATGATTGTTTCGGTTATTAAGAGTAAAAGAACGAAAAAGAGTGAACTTGAATAATGATTGAAAAAACGGACTTCGAGATGGAAGTCCGTTTTTTAGTATGTGAGTAGAAAGAGCTAAAGCAGGATAAAATGGACTTTAGCTCTTTTTAGTTGTTATTTTCCCATTAATATCTGAGAAATGTGCAACTGTAATATCTTTCCCTGTTTGAATGAATGTCAGGTCAAATTGCGGGGAAGATTGGGCAATGGAAGCTGCTACTTTATTAGGATCTAGTCCCTTTTTCAGTGGCAGGTTAAAAACGCAGATACGGCGGTTGTTTGAAAGGGTGTAATATTCATTATCACTTAAAAGCAGCGACGGATTTTTTATAGATGAAAATTGTGCAACTTCTTTTGGAATCGCTAGCTTTACATCAATTTCTTCCATCGCGTAAAGTTGTCTCGTCAAGATCGGGCTTAGTGAAAAAGGAACAATGATTTCGAGTTGCTCGCCTTTTACTTGGATATTTGCTGGTTGGATA
Source organism: Listeria ilorinensis (assembly GCF_913566895.1). GTDB lineage: Bacteria > Bacillota > Bacilli > Lactobacillales > Listeriaceae > Listeria > Listeria ilorinensis. The sequence goes on from NZ_CAJYCN010000001.1 coordinate 332,635, forward strand.
TCAACATTTTTTTCTGAAAAGAGATTCTGGACAGTCTCAGATGAAATTTTTGTCTTTTCAGTCTCGGGGGCAGGGCTTTTAAAAACAACAAATAACGTTGTAAAGAGGATGCAACCCATAAGTATGATGAATAGATATTTGGTTTTCAAGTACTGTCCTCCTAAAATAATTTCATTCATATTTTATCATAGTATAAAAAGCTTTTCTTCCCGTTTTTTTCGTATGAAAGAGAAAAAATAGGGTACTAATGTAGAAAGGATGTGAGATGTAATGAAACCGATATTTAATATTCATTCGGAAATTGCCCCTTTAAGACAAGTTATTGTGAAACGACCAGGGCGGGAATTGGAGAATTTGACGCCAGATTATTTGAAAGAGCTGCTTTTTGATGATATTCCGTTTCTGCCGATCATTCAAAAGGAGCATGATTTTTTTGTGAAAACTTTGCAAGATAATGGAGCAGACGTACTTTATCTGGAAAAGTTGATGGCAGAGGCCATTGAATATTCTGGGAAAAGGGAACAGTTTCTGGATGATGTGATTCGTGAAGCTAATCAACATGGCGATGCGGCGCAGCATTTAAAGGAATATCTGCTTGCATTTAATAATGAGCAGCTGATTGAAAAGGCTATGGCTGGTGTTCGTAAAGATGAATTGCCCACGCAAAAACGGGTTCATCTTGATGAAATGATGGAACAGCCGTATCCCTTTTATCTTGATCCGCTACCCAATCTTTATTTTACGCGAGATCCAGCAGCAGTCATTGGTCATGGAATCTCAATCAACCCAATGTTTCAGCCGGCTAGGCGAAGAGAATCATATTTCATTTCTTTTATCTTAAAAAACCATCCGTCTTTTGTGCAAAATCCGCCACCTGTCTGGCTGGATCGCAACATGCCTCATTCGCTTGAAGGTGGCGATGAATTGGTACTAAACAGGGAGACGCTTTTAATTGGTGTATCAGAACGAACAGATGCCAGATCTATTGAGCAGCTGGCTCGTAACTTGTTTGTTCAAAATGGAGAGATAAAACAGGTGATTGCTTTAGAAATTCCTGAAACACGAGCTTTCATGCATCTAGATACTGTTTTTACAATGGTCAGTGAGGCACAGTTTACGATCCATCCCAAAATTTTATCAGCGAGTGGTGAGTTGAACGCCTATGTTTTGGTATGGGACAAGCAAGCGGAAGATTTGAATATACATATCCGACGTGATTTTCAGCAGCTTCTAAAAGAGTTACTGCAAGTGCCAGAAATAGACTTGATTCCATGCGGTGGAGAAGATGAGATTGCTTCAGCGCGGGAACAATGGAATGACGGCGCCAATACGTTGGCTATCGCTCCTGGAGAAGTCATTACATATGATCGGAATCAGGTATCAAATCGTCTGCTGCGTGAACATGGCATCAAGGTCCACGAAGTCATCAGTTCAGAATTATCCAGAGGAAGAGGCGGACCAAGATGTATGACGATGCCTATTTATCGCGAAAAATAGGAATTTTCGGCTTGTTAAAAGGAAGAAAAATCCGTTGTTTACAAGTTTATACAACTTTGCGGAAAAGCATTGTGACACTAATATGCCTATGGTATAGTAAACACATCACAGTTACAAAAATAATTTTATGAAATTATTGAAGCTCGAAAAAGGCTGTGGTATAATAATTTATTGTGAGTAATTATAAATTATTCCTTGCTCGATTCTAATCGGAAATGAGCGAAAGGCTCCCGGAAGATTAGGGATATAACTGATTTCAGTTATATCAGAGCCGCTAAGACCACAAGGAGGTGTAAAGAGATGGCAAGAAAGTACGAAATCATGTACATCATCCGCCCAAATATCGAAGAGGACGAAAAGAAAGCGCTAGTTGAGCGTTTTGACGGAATCCTAACTGATAATGGTGCGGAGATCATCGAATCGAAAGAATGGGGTAAACGTCGCTTGGCTTATGAGATCCAAGACTTCCGTGAAGGATTTTACCACATCGTGAAAATCTCTGCTGAAAATGCAGATTCGATCAATGAATTCGACCGTTTAGCAAAAATCACTGACGGCATTATGCGTCATATCGTTGTTAAAGAAGAAGACTAAGAATTTATTCAAGGTTAGAGACCTTGATTTTACAAATCGAGAGGAGGTTGGTTCTGCATGATGAACCGTGTAGTTTTAGTAGGCCGTTTGACAAAAGACCCTGAGCTTCGTTATACGCCAGCTGGTGTGGCGGTAGCAACTTTTACACTAGCAGTTAATCGTACTTTTACGAATCAACAAGGCGAACGGGAAGCTGATTTTATCAATTGTGTTGTCTGGCGTAAACCGGCAGAAAACGTAGCAAACTTTCTTCGTAAAGGAAGTCTTGCTGGCGTCGATGGTCGTGTCCAAACGCGTAATTATGAAGGGCAAGATGGAAAGCGTGTCTACGTGACAGAAGTAGTTGCTGAAAGCGTTCAGTTCTTGGAGCCGAAAAACGCAAACAATGGTGGCGGAAATGGCTATCAGGCAAATGCGGGAGGCGGCTATGGCGGTGGTTACAACCAGGGTGCACCTAGTTCTAATAGCAGCTATGGTCAGAACCAGAACCAGCAACAAACTCCATCTCAAGGATTCCAGCAAAATAATGACCCATTTGCTAGCGATGGTAAACCGATCGACATTTCTGATGACGATCTGCCATTCTAAGTGAATGTTTGGTTGAAAAAAGCCGGACCGATTTTAAAGTAGAGGAGGAGAAAAACATGGCTGGAGGACGTAGAGGCGGACGCCGTCGGAAAAAAGTTTGCTATTTCACTGCAAACGGAATCACTCACATCGACTATAAAGATGTTGAGCTTCTTAAAAAATTCGTTTCCGAACGCGGAAAAATCTTACCTCGTCGTGTAACTGGTACAAGCGCTAAATACCAACGTAAACTAACTGTTGCGATCAAACGCGCTCGTCAAATGGCATTACTTCCATTTGTTGCAGACGAAAAATAATCAATCATTTCAAGCAGGGCTTTTCGATTTTTTATCGAAGGGTCCTGCTTTTTTCTTCAGAAGACTATTTTTGAATAGATGTTCCAAAAACTTGAGGGAGACTTGAAAAAAAGTTTATTAAAGAGAAAATTCTGTCTATATAGCTTGTGAGGGTAAAGTAAATCTTTCAATTAACAAATTGAAAATTCTGATAATAATACTAAAAAATCAAAAAAAACCTCGATTTTGGTTGTTTATGACAAAAAACAGGCATTTCATTACATTTTTCGTTTTTGATGTGAGATTCATTGTAAAATAGTAATGGAGGTGGATCCATTGAACAGCGCAAGTGAAAAAGTTGCTTTTTCTGAAAGATTAGCTGATCGCATCATTTCTAAGGAAAGATGGATAGATGATGAGGAAGGCTATTTGAAGGTAAAGTATGGTCTTGAAATTATGATCATCAATGGCTCAAAACTGGCGATCGTCTATGGTGTGTCTTTAGTTTTTGGTTTGTTTTTCCAAACTCTTTTGACGCATGCAGGCTATTTGGTCTTAAGGCGCTATTCGTTTGGTTTACATGCGAAATCTAGCGTTGCCTGCACGATTGTAAGTTTGGCAATGTTTGTTGCTGGACCATTATTATTCCAAAATGTTCCTAGCAATAATCTAGCTGTGCTCATTGTTTTCACGTTTGTGCTGCTCTGTATGATAGGGTATGCTCCGGCAGATACGGAAAGTCTGCCACTTGTTGGTGAACAAGAACGGAAAAAATTAAAGAGAAAAGCGATTATTAGTACTGTGGTTTTAACGGGAATTACAGTACTAATACCAATCGCAGAGATGAAAACACTGATCATGTTAGGGTCTGTTTATCAGGTGCTTACCATCCACCCAGTCACGTATAAAATTTTGAAAAGGAGGTATCGGAATTATGAGATTTACGAGTAAAAAGTTTACTAATTTTGTTTCGGAAAAGATCGAAAAACAATCTATGAGAATTGCAGATAAGTCGAATAAATCTTCATGTGTATTACTTACATATGAACCGAAAAGTCCTTTTGTGAAAATGAATGATAACAAATAAATAGAAATATGATAGAATAGTTGGTGAACGGATCACTTTGAAATAACGGAGGATCATGATGGGACCATCTATTCTAGGAGTTTTTGCTCAGATTTTTATTCTATTTCTATTAATAGAGATACTGACGGGAAAGTTATTAAACTGGAAAGAGGGATTAACAGCCGTATTTTTTTGTACGATTGTCGTAATCCCTCTGTTTTTCTATATTGGTTATTGGGCTAATTTAGTTGTTATCGGTGTCTATGTGCTGATCTTATTCTTAATTAAGAAAAAAAGTCTAGCTTATGCGATGACGATACCACTTTTGGGCTATGTATTTCTGGTCATCGGTGACTATATTTGTAATGCGATTACTGTCCAATGGTTGAAACTATTTGATATGAGCGGTGTAACGCAAACTTACCATGTTGTGCTCATGTATATGTTTGTTGATATGTGCGTTTCAGTCGCGCTGGCCTATTTGACGAGTAAACTGGCGAAAAAATTCAGTATCGATGCACTGATCAATCAGAAAAAGTATGGATTGATCATTACGGCAACGATTTTATTTACATTGGTTATTTTTTATATCAATATTTACTTCGGATCGCTCAGTGGTTTTGATGTTGAGGTATTAAAATTTAACACGATTTTGTTCACGCTTTACCTTGCAGGTTTGATGGGCATTCTTTTTCTGGTTATTCAAACAGCGATCAAAGAGCTTAAAATGAAAAATCAACGGGAACAATTGGAGCAATTACAGGAATATACGGCAACACTTGAGTCGCTTCATAAGGAAATGCGAGTTTTCCGACATGATTATATCAATATAATCTCTACCTTAGCAGGATATATTGAGGAAAATGACATGACAGGGCTTAAAAATTATTTTGACAAAAATATCGTACCGATCAATCAGACGATCGAATCGAATAACTATAAGATTTCACTACTACAAAATATTCATATTACAGAATTAAAAGGCTTGATCGCGATTAAATTGATTCGCGCGCAGGAGCTGAAAATCGATGCTATTTTAGAAGTAGTAGAAGATATTTCTGAAATCAATATGCCAAGTGTGGATCTTTGTAAAGTAGTTGGCATTTTGCTCGATAATGCTGTTGAGGCTGCGCTTGAAAGTAAAAATAAAACGATTCGGCTAGCTGTGGTGAAAAAGCAGGATTCTACATTGATTGTGTTTGCTAATAGCATTCCGGATAATATGCCCCCTATCTATAAGATATTTGAGGAAGGTTTTTCTACGAAAGGAAGTGATCGTGGTTTGGGACTTGCCAGTCTCCGCGATACGCTTCAAAATCACCCCAATGTAGCACTAGATACAAAGGTGACTGATCGGGAGTTTATTCAGGAATTAGAAATCATGTGAAGGAATGAGGTTAAATATGTTACCGGTTTATGTTTGTGAAGATAATCGAGTTCAGCGAGAGCGGCTCACCAAATATATTCAAGATTACATCATGGTGGAACGTTTTGATATGGAACTCAAGCTTGCAACAGCAGACCCGTACGAAATGCTAGAACAACTCAAGAGCAATCATCAAGGGAAAGGACTCTATTTTTTGGATATTGATTTGCAGCAACCGGATATGAACGGCTTTGAGCTGGCAACAGAAATTAGAAAAGTAGATCCGCGCGGGTTTATCATTTTTATTACGACGCATGCAGAACTTACTTATCTGACTTTCACATATAAAGTGGAAGCACTTGATTATATTATCAAAGACAATATCAATGAGCTTCAGGAACGAGTATTAAATTGCATGAAAAGTGTCGATCAGCGGATGATGGACGATAAAGAAACAGAGAAGTATTTTACTTTTCAGGTGTCTGACAAAAAGATTATTCATGAAAAAATGGATGATATCTTATTTTTTGAAACATCTTCTAAGATCCATAAAATTATTCTGCACGGAAAAAATCGACAGACAGAATTTTATGCTAAGATGAAAGAGATCGAGAAGCTTCTTGGAGAACCATTTTATAGATGCCACCGTTCTTATCTGGTCAATAAAGATAATATCAGTGAGCTTGATCTGGCAAATGGAGTGGTTGTGATGTCAAATGGTGAAGAATGCATCGCTTCGGCTAAGCTGATGAGAGGGCTAAAAGTAAAAATGAAGATTTAGTGAGCTGAATGAACGCCTCTCTGGCGAGTTCAGCTTTTTTTAAATTTGAATATAGGTAGATTAACAGGTAAAATAGAAAATGGATTAGACTGACTTCGATTTTATGTTATGATAAAACTACTTCAATTTTCATGAGGATTATAGAAAATGGGGAGCTGAATGGAATGCAGGACTTTTTTCAAAAAAGATTGCTGAAATATCCATTATACGGCTTGATTGTTGCAACAATCAGTTTGTGCATCATCACGTTCTTTTATGCGTGGTGGCTGTCACTAGTTATTTTTGTTGCGGGGATTGCACTGATCACGGCGATGTTTTATTTGGAACATCGACTGCATGAGGATGTGCAGGAATATGTTTCTAATTTAACGTATCGGATCAAGCGAAGTGAAGAGGCTGCGCTTGTTGAGATGCCAATGGGAATCATGCTGTATGATGAGAATTTTGATATTCAATGGGTAAATCCATTTATGGCGAAATACTTCGATCAAAAAGAGCTGATTGGTGCTTCGCTTGAAGAAGTTGGGCCGGAGTTTTTAGCTGTCATCAAGGGGGAGGAAGCAAGCGGCATTCAGTCGATTGCTTGGCACGAGCATCGTTTTGATACGATCGTAAAACGTAAGGAACGGATTCTTTATCTTTATGACAGAACGGAATATTATGAACTGAATAATCGATACTTGGCTGAAAAACCGGTCTTCGCGATTATTTTTCTAGATAATTACGATGAATGGGTGCAGGGAATGGATGATCGCAGAAGAAGCGCACTTAACAATCTAGTTACGTCCATGCTGACAAACTGGGCTCGAGAGCACCGCATCTATTTGAAACGAATTTCTTCCGATCGGTTTATGGCTTTTCTTAATGAGGCGCAGCTGGCCAAATTGGAAGAAGAGAAATTTTCTTTGCTGGATCGGATTCGTGAGCGAACATCAAAGCAGAATATTCCGTTGACGCTCAGTATTGGTATTGGTTATAACGAAGAGGATCTCATTGATTTGGCGGATTTAGCGCAGTCAGGACTGGATCTGGCACTCGGTCGAGGTGGTGACCAGGTGGTCATCAAGCAGCCAGAAGGACAAGTTCGTTTCTATGGTGGAAAGACGAACCCAATGGAAAAACGGACAAGAGTGCGGGCGCGTGTGATCTCACAAGCACTTCAGGAATTGATTACACAGAGTGACCAGGTGTTTGTCATGGGGCATCGTTATCCTGATATGGATGTGATTGGTTCTAGTTTGGGCGTAATGCGGATTGCGGAAATGAATGAACGTGACGCCTATGTGATTGTTGAGCCGGGGAATATGAGTCCCGATGTCCAGCGGCTGATGTCAGAGATTGAAGAATACCCAAATGTCATTAAAAATATTATTATGCCGCAAACAGCAATTGATAATATCACAGATAAAAGTTTACTTGTTGTTGTCGATACACATAAACCTTCAATGGTGATCAGTGAGGAACTGCTACAATCTGCGGCTCATATCGTAGTGATTGACCATCATCGGCGTTCAGAGGAATTCGTAGAAAATCCAGTGCTGGTTTATATCGAGCCTTATGCATCTTCTACGGCCGAACTGGTCACCGAATTGTTTGAATATCAGCCAGATTTGGAACAGGTCGGCAAAATCGAGGCTACTGCTTTACTTTCGGGTATTGTCGTTGATACGAAAAACTTTACCCTTCGAACCGGGTCGCGGACATTTGATGCGGCAAGTTATCTGCGTTCACTAGGAGCAGACACGGTTCTGGTCCAACAGTTTCTGAAAGAGGATCTGGCGACATTTACTCAGCGTAGCCGGCTAGTGGAGTCACTTGAGATCTATCACGATGGCATGGCGATTGCAATGGGAAATGATGGTGAAATTTTTGGCACAGTCATTGCGGCTCAAGCGGCGGATACGATGCTTTCGATGGAGGGTGTGCAGGCTTCTTTCGTCATTACTGAACGGCCGGATAAAATGATTGGCATCAGCGCCCGCTCATTAGGTGAAATCAATGTGCAGGTGATTATGGAAAAACTGGGTGGTGGCGGACATTTATCCAATGCAGCAACTCAGCTCAAAAATGTTTCGATTGGCGAGGCAGAACAACAATTACGAGGCGCAATAGACGCTTACTGGAAGGGAGAAACATAAGATGAAAGTTATTTTCTTGAAGGACGTAAAAGGCAAAGGTAAAAAAGGTGAAGTGAAGAACGTAGCGGACGGTTACGCGCAAAACTTTTTGATTAAAAATAACTATGCAATTGAAGCTACTGCAGCCAATATGAGTGCACTCAAAGGCCAGCAGAAGAAAGCCGAAAAAGAAGCGGCAGAAGAGCTTCAAGAGGCTAAAGATTTGAAAGATAAATTGGAAAAGATCACAATCGAATTGAAAGCGAAATCGGGTGAGGGCGGTCGTTTATTCGGCTCGATCACATCCAAACAAATTGCACAGGCTTTACAAAAAGATCACGGTGTGAAAGTGGACAAGCGGAAAATCGAACTACCAGATGCCATCCGGTCGCTTGGACACACTAAGGTGCCAATCAAGCTGCACCACGAAGTAAATGCAACACTTAATGTACATGTGAGCGAAGAATAAAAGTAAGCCAGAAGAAGGAGCGCGAGGAAAGTGGAGCAGTTTCAGGATCGAACCCCACCACAAAATATTGAAGCAGAGCAAGCTGTGCTCGGGGCAATTTTTCTTGAACCGAACGCGCTGATCACGGCTTCTGAAATTCTAATGCCGGATGATTTTTATCGTCAGGCGCACCAAACGATTTTTGATGCTATGCTTAACCTGAATGATCATGGGAAAGCAGTTGACGTTTTAACCGTATATGAGGCCCTCTCGGCAAGCGGTCAAATCGAGGATGTCGGTGGGCTGCCTTATTTAACTGAACTTGCAGGAGCAGTCCCAACTGCTGCCAACTTGGAATACTATGCCCATATCATCGAGGATAAGGCCCTTCTGAGACGTTTAATCCGTACCGCAACCCAAATTGCTACTGACGGCTATTCGCGCGAGGATGAGCTGGATTCGCTGATGGACGAGGCAGAAAAAAGCATTCTTGAGGTATCACAACGGAAAAACGTAGGGGCATTCAAAAATATCAAAGATGTGCTAGTCAAGACATATGATGATATTGAGACTTTACATAATCGTAAAGGTGACATCACAGGGATTCCGACGGGCTTTAATGAGCTCGACAAGATGACAGCAGGTTTTCAGCGTAATGACTTGATCATTGTTGCTGCACGTCCTTCCGTTGGTAAAACTGCATTTGCGCTGAATATTGCGCAGAATGTGGCGACGAAGACGGATGAGAACGTGGCGATTTTCAGTTTGGAAATGGGTGCTGAGCAACTCGTCATGCGGATGCTCTGTGCGGAAGGCAACATTAATGCACAGAATTTGCGTACGGGTTCTTTGACGACAGATGACTGGCAGAAACTCACGATCGCAATGGGGACGCTGTCGAATTCCGGGATCTATATTGATGATACGCCCGGTGTGCGGGTGAATGAGATTCGTTCAAAATGCAGACGTTTGAAGCAGGAAGCAGGTCTGGGAATGATTGTGATCGATTATTTGCAGCTGATACAAGGAAGTGGTCGTGGCGGCGAGAACAGGCAGCAGGAAGTCTCCGAAATTTCGCGGTCTTTGAAGGCACTGGCTCGTGAATTAGAAGTACCGGTCATTGCTCTTTCACAGTTGTCACGTAGCGTTGAGCAGCGGCAAGATAAGCGGCCGATGATGTCAGATATTCGTGAATCCGGTTCAATCGAGCAGGATGCGGATATCGTTGCTTTCCTTTATCGTGAAGACTACTATGATCGTGAGGGTGAAAATGACGGAACGATCGAGATCATTATTGCTAAACAACGGAATGGTCCGGTTGGCGATGTCAAATTAGCCTTTGTAAAAGAGTATAATAAATTTGTAAATCTGGAAGTCCGTTTTGATGATGCGATGGCACCACCTGGCGCATAGGCAGTCTTTATAGGACAAATTTTACAGACTGGTCTGAAAACCGATGTGATGATGTGTTACAATTTTCATATAAGCGTGATATACAAAACCCCTATCTGTTGGTGTCAGATAGGGGTTTTCTTGTTGTTGAGACTGAATAAGCCTCATTTATTTAACAAGATAGTGGGCTAAAATAGATGTTGCCTAGTGTTTTTTTGTCGGGATCATGCTTATTTAGCCGATAAGCAAAAATTGTTGTAATGATACCAACAATGCTGGGTGCTATAAGTTGCGTGAGAAGATTTTCCCGCATTGAAGTACACCTCCAAACCTGTTGCAGATGGGAAGGGCAACAACTTTATTGTAATTTGTAAACCTTTGGGGCTCAATGTTTTATAAAGCTTTCAAAAAGTGATTTTTGGAGGCTGATATATGATTTTGAGAGGATATTATTAGGTTAAAAGGACTATTTACGGTCATAATCTTCGTAAAGATAAGCAAAGTTTTTTTCGATGCTTTAGCGGGTATCGAATAACAAAAACAGATGAGAGGGTTTTGATGATGAACGAGGAATATACACATATTTTAGTTGCGGTTGATGGGTCGGCCAGCAGTGATGCCGCATTCCAAAAGGCAATTGCAACGGCACTTCGTAATCAGGGTGAGCTGGGGATCATTCATGTAATTGATACGCTTTATTTTGCTAATTTTACGGCGCTAGATGGTGGGCAGACGGTGAATGAATTTTCTGCTACAGCTGAAAAAATGCTGGATGAGTACAAGACAAAAGCGATACAGCAGGGTGTGAAAGTGGTGCATACTTTTGTGGAATTTGGTTCTCCGAAAGCAACAATCGTAGAAGTAGCAGAAGAAAAATTTTCAGCGGATCTGATTGTTCTTGGTGCTGTGGGACATTCTGCAATCACGCGGATGCTCTTGGGTAGCGTCTCTTCCTATGTAGCACTTTATGCGCCGTGTGATGTGCTGATTGAACGTGAAGCGATTAAATAAATACAATAAGACTCACCGAGAAAGTGAATGAACCTCCAAAAGGTAGATTTTTAAGTCCAGCTTTGGAGGTTCATGGTAAATTCAGAGAGTCTTATTTTTATTTGTCAAGGATGATATTCTTCGTAAAAATCTCCATTTCTTCATGACGGAGTGCGCAAACATCATCGCTTCCCGGAATTTCGACGGTTGGATTGCTTTTTTTGTGACAGTCTTAACAATCAATTTTTCAAAAAAGTTCATTTTAGTAAAAATAAATTCGCCGCCAAAAAATGCCTTATGGGTAGCATGACGAGAAAGTTCTTCAGGATAGGCATTTTTAAGTTCTTCTCCCGCATCAGCATTCTGCATACCACAAATATAGAGATGAAGTCGTTTGGTGAGGAGCGTATCTAAATGTTGGTTTATGAATTCTGTAAATACTTTGCGTGGTTTGCCCATATAAATAGGTGTCCCTAAAATAATTTGCTGGTAATCAGATAGATCGTAGTTTTTTTTAGGGATAATTTTTTGCATATCTACATCACATTTTATTTGTGCGGCCAGATGCTGGGCACATCTCTCCGTCGTTCCGTATTTAGAATCATATAAAATAAGTGTTTTCAATGGTGGACCTCCTTTTTTAATCCTTGTATAAGTAATGTCAAGTAGTGTTCTGACATGGTGTCGATGGTTTGATCATCCTCAATTTGTTCGGAAACAATATGGAAAACAAAGCCCATTAAGGCGACAAGAATCATTTCTGCCGTTTCATCTGAGACAGGTCGGAAAATGTTTTGCCGAGCACCATCCTCCAAGATTTGTTGCAATACTTCTGTTCTGCGTGGCAAGTGCTGAGCATTTTCATACTGGTTCAAAATTTGTCGGCGTCCGCTTAACATGACTGCTCGAAATTTTTCAGGGTTTTTAACCATTGTTTGAATGAAAGTTGTGCAACCCACTTCCAATTTTTCCAGAGGATTTAGTACGGGATTTTGTGAAAATTTCTGCTGAATAGTAACAATTGTTTCAATGTAAACGCTGAGGGCAATGCTTTCGAGGATATCCTCTTTGTTTTTAAAATAGTTGTAAATTGTGGTAGGAGAATAGCCGATTTCTTGGGCGATTTTACGGATGGACAGCTTGTGATACCCTTCTTTTACAATGATCTCAACAGCTGCATTCTGTATTTTCTCTTTTAATAGGGCCTTTTCTTGGTCATTGCGTGATCTGAGGGTCATTGTGCTACCTCCTATTTAAATTAACAATGTTCATTAAGTTTACAATGTTAATTTTATAGAAAAGCTGTTTAAAAGTCAAACGATAAAATAAAAAAATCAAAAGCGAACGATAGGAAAAATGTTGTGAATATTGTTCGTAAAATTATTGACTATTATGCTGTCTAACGGTAAAATGAAGGGTGGAAAATCATGGTTTTAAAACCAAAGACCAATTAAATGAGGTGTTTACATGTCTTCAGTTGTTGTTGTAGGAACACAATGGGGCGATGAAGGAAAGGGTAAAATTACAGATTTTCTTTCTGAGAATGCAGAGGCGATCGCGCGTTATCAAGGTGGTAACAATGCGGGGCACACAATCAAATTTGACGGTGAAACGTATAAACTTCACTTGATCCCATCCGGTATTTTTTATAAAGAGAAAATCAGTGTGATCGGAAATGGAATGGTTGTTGATCCTAAGGCATTAGTAGAAGAATTAAAATACTTGCACGATAAAGGTGTTGATACGGGAAATCTGCGTATTTCCAATCGTGCCCATCTGATTTTACCTTATCACATCCGAATTGATGAAGCGGATGAGGAGCGTAAAGGTGCCAATAAGATCGGTACGACTAAGAAAGGGATCGGTCCAGCATACATGGATAAGGCAGCACGTGTTGGGATTCGTGTCATAGATCTTTTGGATAAAGAAACCTTCAGAGAAAAACTTGAACACAACCTCAAAGAAAAAAATCGTTTACTAGAAAAATTTTATGAATTAGATGGCTTTGTTTTAGAAGATATCTTAGATGAGTACTATGAATATGGGCAGCAGTTCAAAGAATATGTATGTGATACTTCGGTTGTTTTGAACGATGCGCTAGATGAAGGAAAGCGTGTGCTGTTTGAAGGGGCTCAAGGGGTCATGTTGGATATTGACCAAGGGACTTACCCGTTTGTTACTTCAAGCAATCCGATTGCAGGCGGCGTGACGATTGGTAGTGGTGTAGGCCCGTCAAAAATCAATCATGTTGTGGGAGTTGCCAAAGCTTATACGACACGGGTCGGAGATGGTCCGTTCCCGACAGAATTATTTGATGAAATTGGCGATAATATTCGTGAGGTAGGCCATGAATATGGAACAACGACTGGTCGGCCGCGCCGTGTTGGATGGTTCGATAGTGTGGTCGTTCGGCATGCACGTCGTGTCAGTGGACTGACAGATTTATCTTTGACACTTTTGGATGTACTGACAGGTATTGAAACCTTGAAAATCTGTGTGGCTTACAAACTGGATGGAAAAATAATTTCAGAATTTCCAGCGAGCTTGAAGGATCTGGCTCGTTGCGAACCTGTTTACGAAGAGTTACCAGGTTGGACGGAAGATATTACAGGTGTGAAATCACTAGACGATCTTCCTGCAAATGCGCGTCATTATATGGAACGCATTGCGCAACTGACGGGTGTTCAGGTATCTATGTTTTCTGTTGGCCCGGATCGTAACCAGACACACGTGGTAAAAAGTGTGTGGCGTTTGGCATAACTAAATGAAAAAGACCTTTCTTTAAGTTTTGGAAAGGTCTTTTTTCTTACAAAAAAGTAAGTGTTTTAAGAGTTTTTGTAAGAAAGAAGCAGGGCTGTTCCGATGAATACTCGTTATAATAAAAGAAATACAATATAAAGGAGTATTCAAATGAAAAAATTAATTATAACTGGGTTCTCAGTTATCTGTATAGCTGCTCTCGTTTTCACAGGCTATCGTTGGTATGATAAAGAGCATGGCAAACATGTGGTTGGACCAGTGGAAGGAACAGTTACAATTTTGCAGGATCAAGGAGAGAAGATATCATTTAAATTGGGGGATCCTGAAACAAGCAATGGTTACTATACGGAAAATAGCCAAATGATCGAAAAGATTCGAGAACAGAAAGGACAAAATTTGAAAATCAACTATATCAAAGAAACCTATGAAGTAAATCATATTTTAGAATAATTGGAAAAAACTCACTAAGAAAACTTTAGTGAGCTTTTTTGTAGAATTTTTTAAAGTAGCTTATAATATAAGGAAAATATTTATGAAAGATGGTGGCAGAGATGCAGCTTAGAATAACATGGCCTGAAATGCCGAAACTAATAGTGGAGGGGCAAGAATTTGAGATAGTTCCTCGTGCATTTGTTGATGAGATTCTAAATGAGCTTCCAGATGAAGTGCCTGAAATTGGGTTTGGCTATCAGGAAGAAGGTCAATATTTCCTTGTTGCGCGCGAAAATGTCCAGTTGAAAAAGCTATATTTGACGCCTGATTTGCCCGAATTAGAAGCTTTTGGAAATGTGACATTATTTGTCGGCTTCGTCTTCTTGAAGAATTTAAAAATTGATGAATATTTGGAAGCCTATGATACAGATTTTTCACCATCCTTAACAGTTCTTGGTGATTTGCATGTAAGACAAGCGTTTTTGGGCGGGAATATTTTTTATGTACAGGGGGATTTAACGGCTTTCATTGTTTATGGTGAGTATAACCACGGTATGTTGTATGTAAATGGTATTTTACGTGCAAAAGCTATTATTATGCAAGATATGGCTTGTTTTGCCAATCAGATCGAGGCAGAAATTCTTTATGATATGGATGAAATTGAGACAATCAACTTGGTAAGAGCCGAAAATGGTGAACTCCAAAAAGTAAAAAATTTTTATATGAGTACGCATGAATTAAAGGACTTTCTTGCGGAAGGGATTGAAACAGTTCGACTTTGGGGACAAGATTATCCTAATGGGGTCATAGCAAGTGAGCTACATTTATTGTTGAATGATAAACCAACGAATTATCCCGATTTCTCTGCGCATGTCGCAGAACGGTTTGATGCGATCTTTGGATTGGCTATTTTGCAGGCTGATAGGGATGGGCATGTGAAGCTTGAAATAGAAGATGGTCGCGGAAATAGCTGTATTTTCACTCAATATATATTTGAAGAAGCAGAATATCGGATGGTAGCAATTGAGTCTCCATTAGACACACGAATGATTCATCATACTGTAGCAGAAGATCAGTACCAGGGTCATTTGGTCTATAAAAATCGGGAAACAGGGGAGGAAACAAGTACATTTACGATAAAGATGACTGACGATACATTGCAGGCTAGGATGATCAAATATGCATTCGGTGTTGCAGAAGCAGGGATTTACAGATATATGGATGTTATTGCCCGGGAAATAAATACTGATACTCCTTTTGAACTGAAACCGGGCAAAGGTGCGGGGCAGGTTAGCTTTGATCTATCCTCTGTGCAGGTGGAGGAACTGGTCGGGTTTGCAGAAGCGAAGTGGGGAGAAAGCATGGAAAAGTTTGAACGTCGGTCAGGTGTAGAATTTAAATACCTTTTTGAAGAGTTGATCAGCATCACTTTTGATGCATCGATGAAAAATGTGACTTATCAAAATGTACCGGTTTTTGATGTACCTAGAAAACAGATCGTTGCTCTTTTGAAAGAGACTGATGCCAAGCCATATTTGAAAGAGGGTAAGATGATTTTTAAACAATTAGGCATCGAGTTGGCAGGTATTACTTCTGAACGGATTGACCATATTCGGATATTTTCTTATTCATAAGCTATGTTCAAACAATGCTGTCAGCAAAAGATGGCATTGTTTTTATTGGTATCGGATAGGGAGAGAAATAAATCCATTTTCAGGCACTTTTATGGCACTGAAACTCCAGAATAATCTCGAAAATAAATTCACTTTTTCACAAAATAAACAAGTGCCCATAAAAATAAGCGAATAGGCCTAAAAATTTCTTCAATTAAGGAAAACAGAAAAAATTTTACAAACAAAACCTGATTTATCAATGAATAAAAGAGATAAAAATTAAATTGTAAGCGCTTTTTATTGATGAGTTCGTTTTTTAAATGGTACACTTCTAATAAGTGTTAACGATTACACTGTGAAAAAAAGCAGGGGAAATTCAAAGGGCTATTTTGCAATTGTCAGATTTTATTGTATCATTAAAAGATATAAAAAAATTCGCTTGATCAAGTGGAAGTGGATTTTTAGCGAATTGGTAAGGTAGAAAGCCCAAAATATTGAGGGGGAAATACATATGTCTGAAGATCAAACTTTAGCGAGAGGATTAAAAAATCGACATGTCCAGTTAATCGCAATTGGCGGGGCGATTGGGACAGGCTTATTTCTAGGTGCGGGTAAGTCCATCCATTTGGCGGGACCGTCCATTTTGTTTGCCTACATGATTACAGGGATCATTTGTTTCCTGATTATGCGGGCGTTAGGAGAACTGTTGCTCTCGAATTTGAACTACCATTCATTTGTGGATTTTGTACATGACTATTTAGGAAATGGGGCAGCTTTTATTACAGGCTGGACGTATTGGTTCTGCTGGGTATCCATTGCAATGGCAGACTTGACGGCCGTCGGACTTTATATGCAGTTCTGGTTTCCAGGTTTGCCACAGTGGATCCCAGGTTTGATTGCGTTGGTCGTTTTGCTGGTCATGAATCTGGCCACGGTCAAGCTTTTTGGTGAAATGGAGTTCTGGTTTGCTTTGATTAAAGTGGTTGCGATCTTAGCGCTGATAGTCATTGGACTTTTCATGATTTCCAAAGGATTTTCCACAAGTTCGGGTCCAGCAAGCTTTACAAATCTCTGGAGTCATGGCGGCTGGTTTCCAAATGGCGCACAAGGGTTTATTTTATCGTTCCAAATGGTCATGTTCGCGTTCGCCGGGATCGAACTGGTTGGCCTAACTGCAGGTGAAACGGAAGATCCAGAGCGTGTTATTCCGAAAGCAATCAATAATATTCCGTTAAGAATCATCATTTTTTACATAGGGGCCCTTTTAGTTATTATGAGTATTTACCCGTGGGATGCGGTTGATCCGAACGAGAGCCCGTTTGTTCAAGTATTTATGGCTGTTGGGATTACGGCGGCAGCAGGTATCGTTAATTTTGTTGTATTGACTTCAGCGGCTTCTGCATGTAACAGTGCGATTTTTAGTACAAGCCGAATGGTTTATTCTCTTGCGAAGGAAAAAAATGCACCTTATCCGATGACAAAATTGACTTCTCATAAAATACCATCGAATGCATTATTTTTCTCGACAATGGTGATTCTGGTAGCGGTCATTTTGAATTATGTGATTCCGGAAGGTGTTTTTACCTTAGTCACGAGTATTTCGACCGTCTGTTTTATTTTTATCTGGGGCATCATGGTCATTTGTCACTTGAAATATCGTAAGACGCGCCCACAATTGGCAGCAAAAAGCAAATTCAAAATGCCACTGCATCCATTTTCCGATTATCTGGTACTGGCCTTTCTTGCTTTTATTGTGGTTGTGCTGGCACTTGCAGAGGACACACGTGTGGCACTCTTTGTTACGCCGGTATGGTTCTTACTGTTAATAGCGATTTATTTGGTGAAAAAAAGACAAAGCGGTCAAGAAACGAATCGTTCAGCAGATGTCGATTGATAAAGAAGAAGAGGGCATAGCAACTATCGGCCGCATGCCCTCTTTTTTCATGGAATTGCTTGCAAAATTACGTGAAAGTGCTATAATATTCTCTGTTGGTAATTTTTTCTATGATGGGTTATTAGCTCAGTTGGTAGAGCAGCTGACTCTTAATCAGCGGGTCGGGGGTTCGAACCCCTCATAACCCATAGGGTGCCAAACCCACGAGACCGGAGACTTCATGGGCGTTTTAGGACGTTTGGAACATGAGGCTCGCGGTCTTTTTTTGTGGTTTGGGATAGGGAAGACGAATGCTTAAATAATATCTAGTTGCGAAAAACAAGCGAGCTGAAACCGTTCGGGTGGAATGGGTTTCAGCTCACTTTTGGTGACTAAATGGGTGTCAATTTTTATAGAAAATCTAGTTTGTCCCTCATTTATTTTTGTTTATTTGGGAAAAGGTGACCGTAAGTATCGATGGTAGTTGTGATGCTTGCGTGTCCCATCCTTTCTTTGATAACTGTAATATTTTCGCCATTATTAATTAAAAGTGCGACGTGTGAATGTCTGAAATTGTGAAGTCGGATTGGTTTTACACCACAACGATTACAAATGCGTCGAATTTTTTTAGTGCCAAAATTTTCTCTGATGGGATAACTTTCCTTATGTTGAAACACAACAGGATTTTCCTTTGAAATAAGTGTTGCCTGTGTATCTTTCCATGTGAGTAAATCTTGTGCAAGTTTAGAATTGATTGTTACAGTTCGGTTGCTAGTTTCGCTTTTGGGTGCAGTTATAACCATTTTTCCGCTGATAGAGGATACGGTTTTGGTAACTTGAATGTCTTGTTTCATAAAATCGATATCATCCCAAGTCAGTGCTAGTAATTCGCCTGCTCTAAGACCTGTTAAATAAGCCGTTTGATAAAAAATTTTATGCACGGCTTCTTCTGGTGTGAGTGCAAAATAAAGGTTAAATACTCGGCAGACGTCCAGAAAGTCATTTTCTTTTTAATCCTTGCACATGGATTTGCTTGAATAAGAGATTCATCAATAGCTACATCAAACAATTTCTTTAGCAAGATCATGTCTGTTATACGAAAGCCTAGTTGAAAGCAGATATTCGCGAAATTCTCTAATGTGTGTAGGTGTTATTTTTTAACTATGCTGTCTTTAAAATATGGGAGCGGGTGGTTGTTATAATAGCCTAATTACGTGCGAATATAGGTTGGTTTATGGTTAAGTGTGTAAGATTTGAAGTAAAGTTCACCTAGTTGATCAAAGGACATGTGCTTATCTGAAAGCAGCAGTAGACCGCTATAATAATTTTGCTTTAGTTGAGTTTCTATTTGTTGGGCAATTCGTTTTGACGGAATATCTTTATGCCAAATGCGTTTTTGTTTTCCGGTCACTGGATCAACGCCTAAACTAATGTCCATGTAATAAGAGCCCTCAGATTTTCTTTTTACTACCATGAGTTCCTCCTAAGGTGTAGTGAATTCTAATTGTTTTGGAGAAACTCAGATTTTATGTTATATTCAACTTGCGACGGTGGAGTTTTGATAAAAAAGATTCATTTTCTTTTGTTAGAACTCTGCTTTTTTTGTACGTTCATGTACGAGCGGAATTAAATCTTTTCGATCAATAAGAATCAAATTTAATTGATGATATAGGAGAACTGTATTATACGTTAGATTTATTGATGGATAAGAATTATTATGAGCAATTTACTGAGGATCCCAAAGAGGGTTGGAGAAAGGGAAGGAAGAATTGGCGAGGTTATTGGATAAGATATATGAAGAGATAATAAGGACGGAATAGTTGATATGTTAGTAATCTTAGTTCGTTATAATTCTTGTAATTAAATTTAAAGATTAAAAGAACTAGAGGCCTTGTAATAAGAGGGGGTAAAAAAGTACTCTTTACAAGTTTTCTAGTTCTTTTAGCTGTATATTCGATTCTTTTCATGAAGGTTCGATTTTATAGA
>NZ_CAJYCN010000002.1 GCF_913566895.1 Listeria ilorinensis
ATAGTATTGATTGTAAAAACAATACTCACTATACTGAATTCTTAACTTCTTCATAATTTCTTTTTTAGAATTCCTAGCCTGTTTTAATTCAGTAAAAGTTTCATAAACACTTTTATTTCTTGTATTTTCATGTTCAATCCAGATAAGCGCTACCCGTTCAAAGGTTCGACCTTCTTTCTTGAGCTGTGCTATCATTTTACTTTTTGCTGATTTAATCGCTGTAGCCTTTTTATAGCCTTGCGTTTCAATCGTAAATACTTTTGTTTTATCTTCTAAAGGATTAAACCTAATATAGATTTCTACTTTCCAAGTATCCACGCGCATCACGCCACATCCTTTTTTTAGAAATTAAAAACGCCAGGATAGAAATCCTGACGTAAACAAAAATTATTAAAAACCGAAAAATTCATCACTATATATATTATGTAAACTAAAATAAAACCACGATTATTCAATAACTCGCCCTCCTTTTTTCGCTTGCATATCTGCTTAAAATAGCTTAACTTAAGAATAAGTCTTCTTTGTTGTTAATCTGCTCGCGAGAAATAATTTTTATAACAAAGGATTTTATGCTATGCTTAAAAAAATGATCAAACCATTTGATATCGTCATTATAGGGTTCTTATTTCTTTTCTCATTTTTACCGATGTATATTTTTTCCACCCAAGTTTATTCCAGTGATGGAAAAAGTTCTGTTTATGCTGTGATTCAGCAAGATGCTAAAATGCTCAGGAAAATAAATCTATCTACTGCAGAAGACCAAACATTTACAATCAAAAAAGGTGCTAAATACAATATTATCCAAATCCAGAATAAGCAAATCCGAATTAAAGAAGACAACAGTCCTGACCAAATTGGGGTACGTATGGGTTGGAAAAATGAAGCCGGTGAGCAAATTGTTTGTCTGCCACACCGACTACTTATTACCCTCGAGTCTGAAAAACCGCACTCGAACGATGACTTGATTATCCCGAATTGACTTAGGATTCAATGCGTGCTCTCTTTCTTTTTTGTGTCTGGATCATCTTATATGCACGTTTTCTAGTTTTGGCATTCTGGCTGTGCATACGTCGGTAAGCACTAGATAGATCTGTTTTTTCTGCCATAAATCCATGTTCCTCCTTCTTTAAATCGTAATGATTACGTTTTAAAATTTAGCATGTCTTTCTTTTGTTGTCAAGTGTTGCGGCTAACAAACATAGACACCTTATTTAATGGATCTCCATGTTTGTTAGCCAAGAATGGATCTTTGTCGCAATCAAAGTATCGCCTGTTCGTTCTGCAAAGAAAAGATAATCTTCAATCGAATAATCTGCTAATCGTGTTGAAAATTTTGACCGTGTGGAATCAGGACTGCGTAAGAATTGCAACACTTCCACTGTCCATTTATCAGGTGTTGCGCTATCCTCTTCTTCTTTCATCAATAAATCGAGCAACCCCTCTTTACGTAAATCAAACTTAAATTTTTGGGTGAATAAGAGGCAGAAAGTCAACCTGAATCGATTTTCACTGCCCTCTTCCCCTTTTTCCTTTAAATAAGGAGTAACAAAGCCTGATAATGCTTGTTCTAAATTATTTTCATAGCGAGAAACTACTCGTTCCATGATTCTCTCGATTTTAATTTTTTCCAATTCTGTTCCTCACTTTTCATCTATTTTTTTAATGGGATCGTTTTATTAAGCGAGAGCTCAGGCGAAGTAATAGGAAACCTAGCAAAATCCCAGTTGTGTTTAAGAAAATGTCACCTGTGTCAAAAAAGCCTAATTTTAATAGATATTGCGTAATTTCGATACTTGTCACAAAGCTTAAAGCAATCAACCCTGTTTGCCAAAATGAACATTTGACTAATAAAAAGCCGATGGGCATGAACATAATAATATTGCCAAGAGTGATGACACGAAGATTCCCTGCAGCAAAACTGTCCACAAAAGCAAATGTATCAAAAGAAACACCTTGTACATCTGATGCTTTTCCGAAAAGCAAAACACCTAAAATAATAAAGTAAATTATATATGCAATGAGTAAACGTTTATGATCGATTTTCAAGCGTACCAACTGTGCTAGGATCAAATATATTAATGCAGCACCTGCAAGTACAGTCATGATATCTATATAAGAATAAGTTTCCATGATATTTTTCAAATAAAACCACATCCAACTGCTAACAAATTGTACATAGAGAAAAATAGCAAAACTGATGGAAACAAGTGGTAATGCGATATAATCAAGAATTTTTTTCATATTGTTTCCTCCTAACTTTGATTCTATCTTACCATCAAAAGATAAAATCATTGTTAAAAGGAATTAAAGAAAGTTTAAATCTTTCTCTTCTTTCACAAACAAGAATAGCACACCACCAACAAGGAAAAGGATGATTAGGCTTGCTACCCCTAGCTGTGTCTTTCCTGTGATTTGTGTAATGATTCCTAGAAGCGCTGGCCCCATGATTGCTGAAAATTTCCCGAAAATATTATAAAAGCCATAAAATTCATTGGCGCGTTTTTTAGGGATGATTTTACCAAAGTATGAACGGCTAAGCGCTTGAATACCACCTTGACTTGTGCCAACAAGTACGGCCAGCAACCAAAAATCAAGTGTTGATTTCATGAAAACAGCATAGATGCAAATAATAACATATATACAAATCGCTACTAAAATTAATGGTTTCGTTTGAAAACGCTGTGCAAGCCGCCCGTAAAGAATGGTGGATGGGAAAGCGATCAGCTGTGTAACAAGTAAAATAACGATCAGCATCGTTTCTGAAATACCTAAATCGATACCATAACTGGTGGCCATTCGAAAAATCGTATCTACCCCATCAATATAGAAAAAATAAGCAATGAGAAAAAGAACGATATTTTTATGTTCACCGATGTGTCGAATTGTATGAAAAAGGCGTTTGAAACTGGTACGAACAGGTCGCGGTTCAGGTTCGATGTAATGGATTTGCTGTACATTTTTCCAAAAAGGTACCGTAAACAACATCCACCAAAGTGCTGTCAGC
This sequence comes from Listeria ilorinensis, assembly GCF_913566895.1. GTDB lineage: Bacteria > Bacillota > Bacilli > Lactobacillales > Listeriaceae > Listeria > Listeria ilorinensis. The sequence goes on from NZ_CAJYCN010000002.1 coordinate 3,005, forward strand.
AGGAAGCCGATATTAACAAGCATTACTTGACTAATCGGCAATATTCCAGTTGCTTGCAAAATAATAAATAGAATAAAAGGGATAGAGCTACCCAAATAGCCAAAAGCATATCCAGCCGACGAAATCATATCCATTCGCGAATTTGTTGTTACATCGATCAGAAAAGCATCATAAAAGATATTGGCTCCGGCAAAGCCAATCAAAGAACAAGCATAGAGAATCAGAAGTAGCAGCCAGCCATCTGATGGAACAAAAGTAAAGCTGATGGTCGTGAAGATCCCTAGCCAAGTAAACAGGCTGAAGAAGCGTTTCTTAAAAAAACGATAATCTGCGATGGTTCCTAGAATCGGTGCTAATAACGAAATCAACAATGTACCGATCGAATTCGCGTAACCCAGATAGGCAGTCGACATCTGGTCGCTAAGTCCGGCATTATGTGCGATTCCTTTAAAATAAATCGGCAAAATCGCCGTGGTAATCATGATTGAATAGGCTGAATTCGCCCAGTCTTGCATGATCCAGCTTCTTTCCTGTTTGGTCATTTTCATCCATGTTTCCCCTTTTATTGAGTATTAAAAATTTCTTCTAACACACGGCCTTCTGCATCCGGTAAATCTAATCCAAGAATACGAGCGAAAGTTGGCCCTTCATCAATTAAGCGCGCTTTTTCAAAAGTAGTATGCTGTTTGATTTTTGGTCCTGCAATCACTAGTGTGGTTTGATAGTTTTCTTTTTTAGGATCATAACCATGCACCGCTTTATAATAATCCGGCTCCCCCACTTTTTCAGGTAATACTTTTTCAATCAATTCGCCATTCAATTGTTCCATAAAAAAGTAGCCTGGTTTCCCTTCAACCATGAAACATGCCTCTGGATCTGCTCCTTTTTCTATGATCTCTGGCCGAGTCAAAATACGTTCTATACCTTCTACTTTTATCAGTTCTTGTTGTAAGGTCTCGCAAATCGACGGATCTTTACAATAGATATAGCTAGAACCGTCTGTACTTTTCGCATATGCTTGCCAGGAAATGATTTCTCCATTTTGATTTGTCTCGATATAGCCCATTTCACGTAAAAGAACATTTAAGCGAATGGCTGTATCCACATCGATCTGATAATGATCTCCTAAAATGACAAATGTTGTTTCATCATAAATCCCTGCTTCTTTTGTTGCTTCAATAATACGACGTACACGTGTATTATGCCGTTTGAGAGCTTCCTTTGCTTCTTTGCTCTGCACTCCATAAGCATGACGCATACTGTCCATATCAACAAAATGAGCTAAAAGCAATCTGGGCTGTTTATGTAAAATTGTATCAACCACTGCTTCAGTTAAAAAATGATCTAATTCAGGTTGCTCGATTCCCTTACGTAAATGTCCAAATTTTTTATTCATTTCAAGCAGAAAACGCGGCGAGCTTCCCCACAATGAAACGACCACCTGATTTAACCAAAAGCGATTGGGAAAAATTTCTGCAATATTATAATCAATACCGCTTTTTGCAGCAACCGGCCAGAGAAATGCGGCAGTTTTTAACCCTGCTTCCTTGGCCTTATCATAAAGTGTTGGTACACGAATACTTTTTTTAAACCAAAACCAATCCGGTGAAGCTTTTCCTGGCTCAATTTTAGTATTATTCACAATACCATGTGTTTTAGGATAGTGTCCTGTAATAATAGAGGTGTGGGCCGGGTAGGTCAGCGATGGATAAATCGATTCTACCTGCTTGATATGTACCCCTTTTTCTATTAATTCGGCAATCGCATCCAATTCGCTTAAATCTTCTAAATCTTCTGCCCCCAAAGCATCTAGTGATAGAACAATCAAATATTGGCTCATAATCTTCCCTTCTTTCCGAAATCTATTGTAGCATAATCAAGCAAAAAAAGCCGCGCATTGCGCACGGCTCAAGCTTGTTTTTTTCGTTCGAGCAAATGCTCTGCTTGATCGGTCACACCCAGTACATCTAAGAAGAACATGACAACTGGGATTCCAACGATCAGCCCCCATACACCAAAAAAGTGTTCTCCAAATATTAAAATGATAAATGTATAAAAAACGGGTAAATCGGTTTTTGCCGACATCAATTTTGGATTTAATACATAGGATTCCAGTGCGTGAATCACCACTACAACCAAAGCAATATAAAATACATATTCAAATCCACCAATTGTATAGGCAATGATGGTCAGCGGCACCATTGAAATAATCACCCCTGCAACTGGTATTAGGCCCAGTAGAAAGACCATCACCGAAAGTGCGAATAATTGTGGAAAGCCGAGTACCCAGAGGGCAATGGTCGTAAGTACACAATTGACTAGTGCAATTAGAAACTGGGCTTCAATTACTTTACCGAAAGTTGCAGAAAATTTTGTCCCAAAGTATTTCATTTCTTCATAAACAAAAGCAATCTTACTTGTAGCAAACTGCTTAGTAAAACTAATTAGATGATCGCGGCCTAGCGAGAAAAACAGACTGAGAATTAGTGCGATGAAAACGTTGACCAAGACGACGCCTATATTGGTCAAATAAGTAACTGCCATCTGCACCCCTTGCTCTGTGTATTTCATAATATCAATTTCATTGGCCATTTTTACAAGATAATTGATAAAGTCATTATTGCTTTCTGTAGTGAAAAATGTATTGAGAAATTTAAATAATTGACTGATTTGGTCAGTCAAAGCCGGTACATATCTGACTGCGACAAAAGTCAACCCCATGGCAATCATTGTATAAAGCAGCAGAACAATGATCTGTCTATAAACGTTGATTCGCTTTAAAATAAAGTTTTCTAAACGTGTAATCAGAAAAGAAAATATAAATGTAAGTAAAATAATGTCAATCATGCTGCGAAGTAAATATAAATGTAAGTAAAATAATGTCAATCATGCTGCGAAGTAAATATAAAACGAATGCCAGCATCAAGAAAACGAATATGCGTCTGACACCACGATGCTGAAAGAAAGCAGCAATCTCATTCACCAAATGTACGTCCTCCCTTTAAGCGTCTTCCCCAATAATCTTTACTTCAGTTTCCAACTCTACATCGAATTTTTCTTTAACAGTCTGCTGGACATACTCGATTAAATGAAGATAATCTGTTGCAGTTCCTCCGCCAACATTGACCATAAAACCAGCATGTTTCAGCGAGACTTGCACTCCGCCGATCTGCTTGCCTTGTAGTCCGCTGTCTTGGATCAACTTTCCAGCGAAATGACCCGGCGGGCGTTTGAAAACACTGCCGCATGACGGGTATTCCAGTGGTTGTTTCGATTCACGTGCTTCCGTCAGCTCGGCCATTTTTGTCTCGATTGGTTGTCGTTCTGTAAGCGTTAGCGCAAATTCAGCTTCCAACACAATCAAATCTTTTTCACTGATTGTACTGTGCCGATACTTGGCTGCTAGTTGGTCTCTCTCTAAATGAAGTAGCTCACCCGTTCGCGTCAGTACAGTGGCAGAATTCAGCACGTCACTGATTTCACCACCATAAGCGCCAGCATTCATATAAAGAGCTCCACCGATCGATCCAGGAATCCCGCAGGCAAATTCAAGACCACTTAAACTTTCTGAAAGCGCAAAGCGAGATACTTCGATCAGTTTTGCTCCGCTGCCCGCGATAATGCATGTATCCTCACGCCGGATGGTATGAAGTAAATCCAAATGCATCACAATCCCACGAATCCCACCATCTTTGACGATTAAATTTGAACCATTGCCAAGAATCGTCAGCGCAATAGCTTCAGAAGCAGCAAAAGCAACGACTGCCTGCGCCTCCGAAACTGTTCGTGGCATTATAAAGATATCTGCTTGTCCACCTGTCTTCGTATATGTATATTTTGATAAAGGTTCATCCTTTTTGATTAATAAATCAGGAAATTGCTTTATTATTTGATTCGCTATACTCATTTATTTTTAACCTACCTCATCCATGATTGTAAAAAACTCACTCCTATTATTCTAACATGAGTTTCCTAATTTAAAAAGCATACTAGAAAGGTTCAATGATTATTTCTCGTTTTTTAGGGGTAAAGAGTTGGATAATGAAATTAGCAGTATTGTATAAAAGGCTATTCATTGACGAAAACGAACGAATGTTCTATTATAATCAAAAGGAGGCTATTATGATTCGCTTTGAAAATGTAACAAAAAACTATACGACAGATAAAACCGCTGTGAATCAGATCTCACTGAATATTAAAGATGGGGAATTCTTTGTTTTCATTGGTCCAAGCGGTTGCGGGAAAACAACGACTCTTAAGATGATCAATCGTCTTATTCCCCTCACTACAGGAACGATTTACATAAATGAAAAAAGGATCAGTGATTATGATATCCATGAACTCCGTTGGGATATTGGTTATGTATTACAACAAATCGCTCTGTTTCCGCATATGACCATTGAGGAAAATATCGCGATTGTCCCAGAGCTTAAAAAATGGGATAAGGACAAAATCCATGCGCGTGTTACGGAGCTTTTGGAGATGGTTGGATTAGATCCCGAAATTTATCGGCATCGCAAGCCTAAAGAGTTATCGGGTGGTGAGCAACAGCGTGTGGGTGTTGTAAGAGCCCTAGCAGCTGATCCTAGTATTATTTTAATGGATGAACCTTTCAGCGCCCTTGATCCGATTTCTCGTCAGAAATTGCAGCAAGATATCCATGCTTTGCAGAAAAAAATCAAAAAGACGATCGTTTTTGTTACGCATGATATGCAAGAGGCTGTTGCACTTGGGGATCGTATTTGTTTGATGCAGGACGGACAAATCGTCCAATGTGATACACCGGAAAATATCCTTCAACATCCTGCTAATGAGTTTGTCCGGAATTTTGTAGAGTCCGGCAACTTGCAGACAAATCCTGTATTGACTTCTAATCATACCGTCCAGGAACTGTTAGATGCAGAACTGTACCTGCCCTACCGAGAAGGAGACGGGGAAACTGCTGTTTCCGTCCAGTCGCCACTTGAATTACTCGTAAAGCGGCTGGCATATGAGCATACGGTTCCTATTGAAAATCAACAAGGGGAAATGATCGCCATTGTTTCTGGCCAACATGTGATGCGCTTCCTGGCCGCCCAGCTTGAGGAAGGAGGCGGACATTCATGAATACCCTTCTGAATACATTTAGCGAGCGTAAAGACGAACTCTGGACAGCTCTACTGCAGCACATCCAAATCTCTTTTGTCTCTCTTTTTATTGCCGTGCTGATTGCCCTGCCTCTTGGAATTTACTTAACCCGGCATAAACGACTTGCAGAACCGATCATTCAGATTGCGGCAATCTTTCAAACAATTCCTTCATTAGCACTTCTTGGTCTATTGATACCGTTAGTCGGTATTGGAACCGTGCCAGCAATCATTGCGCTTGTAATTTATGCCCTCTTGCCAATTCTACGAAATACATATACGGGGATTAAAGAAGTAGATCCTGCATTAATGGAAGCTTCTCTTGCAATGGGGATGAATCGCTGGAAACAACTCTATAAAGTTCAATTACCGCTTGCCATGCCAGTGATTATGGCTGGGATTCGAACTGCCATGGTATTGATTATTGGGACGGCTACATTGGCTGCCCTCATTGGTGCTGGCGGTCTAGGGGATCTGATCTTACTGGGAATTGATCGGAATGATAATAGCCTGATCTTGTTGGGTGCCATCCCAGCTGCGCTACTTGCAATCTTATTCGATCTGTTGCTTCGTTTCCTTGAAAAAGCCTCTTTCCGTAGTACTGTGATTACGATTTCTGCTGGTCTGCTTCTGACAGCCGCGATTATTGTTGTTCCTTACTTTGTCGGTGAAAAGAAAGAAATCACAATTGCTGGGAAACTGGGTTCTGAGCCGGAAATATTGATCAATATGTATCAGCAGGTCATTGAGGACGAAACGGACCTAAAAGTAAATTTAAAACCAAATATGGGAAAGACCAGTTTTCTCTTTAACGCGCTCCAGTCAGGAGATATTGATATTTATCCAGAATTCACCGGTACCGTACTTGAAACTTTTTTGAAAGAAGAAGCCAAAACGCATGATCCTGAGCAAGTCTACGCTCAAGCGCGTGATGGTCTAAGCAAAAAATATCAGATGGTTTATTTGAAGCCCATGAAATATAACAACACTTATGCATTAGCAGTTCCAGGAGATTTTGCTCAGCAGAATGGTTTAGAGACAATTTCTGATTTAGACAAAGTCACGGATCAAATCAAGGCTGGATTCACAATGGAATTTAAAGACCGTAATGATGGTTACAAAGGTATCCAAAAAACATATGGACTAAGCTTTGATCCACTGAAGACAATGGAACCAAAATTGCGCTATACAGCACTGGAAGCTGGTGATATCAACTTGATTGATGCTTATTCAACTGACAGTGAGTTGGCGCAATACAAGTTGAAAGTTTTGGAAGATGATAAAAATCTCTTTCCTCCGTATCAAGGTGCTCCACTGCTTACTAAAGAGACATTGGACGAGTACCCTGAGCTGAAAAAGCCGCTGAACAAATTAGCAGGGAAAATTACAGATGATGAGATGCGGGAAATGAATTATCAGGTCAATGTTGAAGGTAAATCGGCTAAAGATGTAGCACATGCATTCTTGGTCAAAGAAGGCTTATTGCAAAACTAAAAAATAGAATAAATAAGATTAAAAAAGAAGCTAAAATCAAGTAGCATCCATTCTGAGAAATGCCTCTAATCCTTGATTTTAGCTTCTTTTATTAATTTCGAATTAATCCATTGAATTTATCTGCATTGGGTTTATAAAAACGGCAGTGCGCTTCATATTCTTTGTTAAATTCTTGTGCACGTTTTGTAAGAGGTTGATCATGATCTAGAAGCAAACCATTTTCTAACAGTGGAATTAAAGAGATAATTTGATCGAAAACAAGGCCAGCACTAGTGTCGCTCAACAAGTTCACCAATTTCGAAAGTGCTTTTCGATCTTCAGGGTTCAGTTCACGTTGATTTTCGTGGAACCACTTCACCAATTGCCTACGATGCTCGCGAGTTGCTTCCAAGTAGATGCTTTGGGCATAACTAGCAATCATAAAAGCAATCGAAAGGTCTTCTGCTGACTCCCAATCTTCTTCTAAAATCTTACCTTGCTCTTTGATTTTTTCATTGAGAAGTGTGATATCTTCTTGATAAATATCCAGTTTTCTTTGCTGCTGTTTATAGACTTCGAGCGTTAAGCTGAGTTCATCTACAATTGGCTGCATCTTTTCTCCATAAATTTGGTTATTGTTTAAAATTAGCTGAGTCTGTTCAATTTTTTCTGCAATCACACTGTCGCGTTCCCGTAAAACCTTATCTCGTTTGCCCAGATAGTCAAAGTAAAATGTATATTTCTGCAACATGGATACGATCTGCTCTGCTTCCTCTTTCGTAGCTGGGTCTCCCATCTCGTCCCAAATAACGATTCCTGTGATCTTTCCAAGTTTCGTATAAAGCGTACTGGCAAATTCCTGTCCATTTAAAAGTAATTTATATGGAAGCGTGTGCTCTTGTTCAAGTAAGCGCCGATATTGTTTTGCATATTTATTCGTCATAAGTCATCATCACCTTTGCTAACCGATCTACTGATAACTCTATTATAAAGGATAAAAGTAAAAATTTCGAGGGAAAGAAGTAAGGATTTTTTCATCTTACTAAAAGTTACCTGCGGCTAGAACTTTTTATTTAAAATTTTATGAAAATGTATGAAAATTACTTAGTCTATAAAAGAAAAGCTTTCACCTTGATTAGAATGAAAGCTTTTCTATATTTATAGGGCTTGTGTAAAGCTTTTCTTTTTATTTTTTACTGGATTAAGGGACCGCTCGACCCAGCCAAGCAAAAGATCTGCTAAGATTGCCATCAAAGCTGTAGGAAGTGCTCCCGCAAGAATGATAGCTGTTCCGTTGGTTGCATTGGTTCCGCGGACGATGATATCGCCCAATCCCCCAGCACCAACAAACGTACCGATTGCTGCCACACCAATTGCAATAACAAGTGCATTTCTAATACCAGCCATGATCACTGATAGTGCAAGCGGTAATTCAATCAACCGAAGCACTTGCCACTTCGTCATGCCCATTGCCTTTCCGGATTCTAAAAGTGCCCCATCTACATTTCGAATTCCAGTATAAGTATTTTTCAAAATGGGTAGCAAAGAGTAAAGAAACAAAGAGAGTACAACGGTGTTAGTACCCAGTCCCATAATCAGCATCAAAACGGCCAACATGGCAAGTGCCGGGATCGTCTGGATGATATTGGCGATCTGGATCACCCAGCCTGCTAGACGCTTCTTACGCGCAATATAGACACCCAGTGGAATTGCCACGATACTGGCAAACACAACGCCATACAGACTCATCAAAAAATGTCGCCAGAATTCCTCCATAACATAGGCACCATTTGTCGCATAGTAGTCAAATAATTGAGAGAGAGTTTCCATCGTTACTTGCCACCTCCTGTTTCATCCTCAAAATAATTGTGTTTTTCAAGGAATTCCTTGGCCACAATGGAGGGTTCTTTTAGCTCACCATCTGCTTGATAGTTCAACTTTTGCATTTCCTCTGTTGAAACTTTTCCGACAAGCTTATTTAAAGTGGTCTTCAATTCAGGATGAGCTTTTAATATGGCATCAGTAGCAACTGGTGAACAATCATATGGCGGGAAAAACTGTTTATCGTCTTTTAACACCTTTAAATTATAGGTAGGAATCCGGCCATCTGTCGAATAGCCGAGTGCCACATCCATTTGATTATTTTTTAGGGCTGTATAAATCAGTCCGATCTGCATTGGAAAAATTTTCTTGAATTCGATTCCGTATTCTTTTGAGAAAGCTTTATAGCCATCCCCTTTTCGCTCCATCCAAGAGTTATCCACCCCAGCTTCCAGTTCATCCTGCACTGGTTTCATATCACTGATTGTTTCTAAATGATATTTATCAGCTGTATCCTGGCGCACCATGAAAGCATAGGTATTTGCAAAACCATATGAATCAAACCAGGTTTGCTGATATTCTTTCTCAAACCCTTCCTGAACGGCTTTTAGTGCTTTTTCAGGATCTTTGATAGGTTCTTCTCCTAATGGTCCTACAAGATCTGTTCCTGTATAACGTGTGGCGGTTATATCTACATCGCCATTTACCATTGCTTGGTGCTGTACAACGGAAGATCCTAAATTATTAACTAATTCTACTTTTAAATCTGTATCATGTTCGATCATTTCTTTGACAATATTGGCCATGATTTGTGATTCTGTAGTTGACATAGAACCTACTCTGATCGTGTCATCCGAACCACCGCCAAGCCCTGGAAGTGAACAACCGGCAAGTGCCGTTAAAAGGACGAGAGAGGCGGCTAGTAGACATGTAACTCTTTTTTTCATTTTCTTATATGCCCCCTATCCGTTATTCCTAGATTCACGTATTGCTTTTGGTGTCAAATAAACTTCCAGTTTGCCTAGGAAGAATTCCACAAGTAAGGCAAGCATGGTAACAGGAATTGCGCCGCCTAGAATCAAGTCTGGACGGTATAAATTAAGTCCGTTGAAAATAAAATCTCCTAATCCGCCAGCACCAATATAAGAGGCGAGTGTAGCCCATGCAATGATATAAACAGCTGATAGTCGAATCCCTGCCATAATGACGGAGATTGAATTAGGAATCTCTACATTGACAATCAACTGCCAATTGGTCATTCCCATTCCGCGACCAGATTCAATTAAGTTTTTGTCTACACCACGTACTCCAATAAATGTATTGCGCAAAATCGGTAAAAGAGCATAAATGAACAGCGCAACAATGGCTGGACCTGTTCCGACCCCCATGATCGGAATAATGAAAGCTAAGATAGCCAGCGAAGGTACCGTTTGTAAAACACTGACGACTCCAATCACAAAATTAGCGATCTTAGGAGAGCGAGTCAACAGAATACCTAAGGGTACTGCAACTATGATACCAAGAATGACTGCTGCCAGGGATATGTAGAGATGCTGCCAGGTTTGAACCAGTAAATTATGCCCGTTTTCCTGAAAAAATTGACTGATTGCCTCCACCTAGTTCCCCTCCTGACTATTTTCGGCTTCATGAAGCGGCGACTCGACCTCCTGCTTATTGGCGTCTGCTTCCTCTTCTTCTTCGCCCCAAATCGAATCATAAACCATGTCTACAAGGCTTGCTCTTGTCACAATCCCGACAAGATGTTTCCCTTCATCTACCACTGGTACATATTTATAACCGCGCTTTAAGATCCGTTGTACGGTATCACGCAGCAGCGTATCCTTTTGTACGTAAAAAACATTTCGCTCTAAGATATCCACGACACTCGTTGCGGTGCGTCGATTCTTATCAATTTGCTCAACATCAATAAAGCCTTTCAAAATATTTTGTTCATCCACCACTAAAAGTGTGTCCACACGTTTTTCTTTCATGACTTGAATGGCTGCTTGAAGAGACTTGTCAACCGTGATGGATACTGGAGCGCGGTTCATGATTTGTCCAACTTGTGTCACGTTTGGCTGTGCTTGGATCAGTCGGTCTTTCCCAATAAAATCTTCCACAAATGCGTCAGCTGGATTGCGTAGAATTTCATCAGGTGTATCAAATTGAACAACTTCTCCTGCTCGCATGATGACGATACGATCTGCAAGCTTGATGGCTTCATCCATATCATGTGTGACAAAAATAATGGTTTTACCCAATTCCTGCTGCAAATTTTTGAATTCTTCCTGAAGCGAATCTCTTGTGATCGGATCTAAAGCGCCAAATGGTTCGTCCATTAAAATTAGATTTTGTTCAGCAGCAAGGGCACGCAGAACGCCAATCCGCTGCTGCTGGCCGCCGCTCAATTCATATGGGTAACGATCCAGATACTCTTCAGGCAAATCAACTAACTTAATCAGTTCTTTTGCCCGCTCATTTTTTCGTTCCTCAGGCCATTTTAATAGTTTGGGCACTAAAACGATATTATCTCGGATTGTCATATGTGGCATTAAGCCAATTTGCTGGATGACATAGCCGATCGACCGCCGTAGCGTGACCGGATCCTCTTGCATGATATCCTTATCATTAATAAAAATTTTCCCTTCAGTGGGTTCAATCAGTCGATTGATCATTTTCATCGTTGTTGTTTTCCCACAACCACTTGGCCCAATAAAACAAATAAACTCCCCTCGTTCAATGTTAAGGTTAAGGTCATTGACTGCTTTTTTGCCACCTTTGTACGTTTTCGAAACGTGTTCGAATCTTAACAAACCATACACCTCCACTTTTTCTCTCTCACTTTTACTTAAGTATTCTTAAAAAGCAAAAGCCTCTTTTATAATTCCCTATTTTTCTTGCCATAAAACGTTCTTTAAGGCAAAAAAATTTCCTATCCGTAAAATTGTTGCGCCTTTATCAGGATACCTCACTCATTTTACTAAACGATATTAAAAGCGGAAAATCGTTCTGTCTCTAAAAATTTCAAAAAAAGAACACCCCTTCTCGAGGTGCTCTTTAGAAAAAGTGATTTATTTGTTTTTCGGTAAGAATAATCGAGGTGCCGTTTTCATCATAATGGAGACAACGATCCCGCAGACGAGCACTGTTGCCAAACAACTGATGCCATTCATAACAATCGAAAACAGCTGAGCGCTCCAGCCTTTAAAAGCATATTCGCCCCAAAAAATGACACCTGCTACATAATGCCAGAAATAACGTGCGACTCCGCCGATCAGCATGGTCAGCCAAGCATACCCTAGTGCTTTAGAAAAGCGATCTTCTTTTAACGCTGTACGGACTTGTCTGGCAAAAACACCTGCAAAAGCGATGAACAAGAAGGCTACTATATACTCTAAAAAAGCCTGTGTGGGGGTTAAAATGTAAGCTTTGGAGGTAACAAAATGAAGCAGCCCCCATAATAATCCTGAAAACCCTGCTGCTAAGAAACCGCGTCTGATGGCGATTACATACATGGCGATCATCCCCAGTGAGACAGAGAAGCTTGAACCGATATCAAACGGAATAAAGCTCAAAATCATTGCTACTGAGGCAAAAATAGCACACTCAAGTAAAATTGTTAGTCGCTTGTTTGCCATAAAAAATAAACTCCCTCCTTCTTTGAATTGGTCAAAAACGCACCGCAGAAGAAAGCAGTTTCCTGAAGTTGAATAGAAAATGCCATCGCCACAATCCCTACGCTCGTACTAACGAACAGGTTCAAAGGGTTAGAACACAAGGCCTTCTTATCAGCCTGGGTTCAGTCTCAGCTTATTAAGCTCCCCCTGTGGTAACGTTTATGAAGTTGAACAGCTTCATTATATCATCTTGGCTGAATTTGTAAAGCACTTTATCAATTTGGGTTAGAAAAGCGAATAGCATTTTGTTTTTTTCGAGGCAATTTATCATAGATCAACTGATAGCTATTTTGAAGAAGCTTTTCTTCCATTTCCTGCTCAATATCAGTATGCTCATCAAAAACCATCGTCAGCCAATGTTTTTTATTCAAATGATACCCAGGAATGATTGCCTGATATTCTGTACGTAGTAATTCGATACGTTCGGGCTGGCATTTGACGCTGACATAAATTTTGCCATGATAGCGATGAATCAAGGCAAATATTTTATCGCCAATCCGCATGACATGAAATTCCTTGCCAAACGGGAAGGTCTCTATAGCGCCTGGAAGTTTTTCAGCAAGTGCAACATGTTGGATCAAGTCAATATCAAGAGTCATAAAGCTTCCTCCTTTTCTTATTAGTATAACAGAAAAGCTTTCTTTCAGTCTCGCCTCATGGTAAAATAGAAGTAATTGTGCTTATATGGAATTGGAGGAAGAAAATGTTAACAGTTAATAATGTAAGTCTTCGCTTTGCGGATAAAAAGCTGTTCGAAGATGTTTCAATTAAATTTACGCCTGGAAATTGTTACGGCTTAATCGGGGCAAATGGCGCTGGTAAGTCTACGTTTCTAAAAGTTCTTTCAGGTGAATTGGATTCGCAATCCGGGAATGTTCACATTACACCAGGTGAACGTCTTGCGGTTTTAAAACAGGATCATTTTCAGTATGATGAAGAAGAAGTTTTAAATACTGTTATTATGGGTCATGAGCGTTTATATAAAATTATGACAGAAAAAAATGCCATCTATATGAAAGCAGACTTCAGTGATGAAGATGGTATTCGTGCGGCAGAACTTGAAGGTGACTTTGCCGAGTTGAACGGTTGGGAGGCTGAGTCAGATGCTGCCGTCTTGTTAAACGGTCTAGGCATTGAATCCGCGCTTCATCATAAATTGATGAAAGAACTGACTGGTAGTGAAAAAGTCAAAGTGCTACTCGCACAAGCTTTATTCGGTAAGCCAGATATTCTGCTTCTTGATGAACCGACCAACCACTTGGATATTCGTGCCATCCACTGGCTAGAAGAATTCTTGATCAACTTTGAAAATACCGTCATTGTGGTATCCCATGATCGTCATTTCTTGAATAAAATCTGTACACATATTGCCGATCTTGATTTCAGTAAGATTCAATTGTACGTTGGTAACTATGACTTCTGGTATGAATCCAGTCAATTAGCTCAGCAAATGATGTCTGATCGCAATAAGAAAAAAGAAGAAAAAATGAAGGAACTTCAAGACTTTATTGCCCGCTTCAGCGCAAATGCCTCTAAAAGTAAACAGGCGACTAGTCGGAAGAAAATGCTTGATAAGATCACACTTGAAGATATTCAGCCATCAAGTCGGAAATATCCGTTTATTCAATTTAAACCGGATCGTGAAGTCGGTAATGACCTCTTAACAGTCGAAAATCTGACTAAAACCATTGACGGAGTTAAGGTATTAGATGATGTCAGCTTTACAATCAACCGTGACGATAAAGTTGCGTTAGCTGGCAATAATGAAGTAGCAAAAACTACACTCTTCCAAATCTTGGCTGGCGAACTTGAGCCAGATGCTGGGACATATCGCTGGGGCGTAACGACCAGTCAAAGCTACTTCCCGAAAGATAATTCACGGTTCTTTGAAGAAAATAATCTTAATCTTGTTGAATGGTTGCGTCAGTATTCCCCAGAAGAAGACAGTGAGGCCTTCTTACGCGGCTTCCTTGGCAGGATGCTCTTTAGCGGTGACGAAGTGCTGAAAAAGGTGCGTGTTCTTTCAGGAGGCGAAAAAGTCCGTTGTATGCTCTCCAAGATGATGCTTTCGGGTGCGAACGTACTGCTTCTAGATGAACCGACCAACCACTTAGACCTTGAATCGATTACTGCTCTCAATAACGGGTTATTGGGCTTTAAAGGCGCGATGATCATTTCTTCTCATGACCATCAGTTGTTGCAAAGTTTAGCTACACGGGTCATTAATCTAGATCAAGGCTCGTTCTATAATAAGCAAATCAGTTATGATGAATATTTGAACGAAACTATCAATGTGGAAAATTAAGAATCTAAAAACAGCCTGACCAACAATCAGGCTGTTTTTTATTTTAGTGGAATTTTTCCGGTATCTGTAATAATCGGTTCTGTGTCATCCCCCTCATAGCTAAGCCATGAAAGTGCTACCCATGAAACGGCATCGATGGATGATATTTTGGGAAGTGGGAACACGAGCGTCCCGCTGATCGTTTTTTCAGGTGCGATCTCCGTGCTGTCAAATTCGGACAGAACCGCGTCGCCACCATTTACCATGCCAAGATCTGTTGTTAACTGCCCTTGGTTCGGATATGTTTTGACTGGTTTTTTCATATGATTGGTCATTTCCAGATGGACAGTCACACTGCCGGCAACTTCTTTTCCATCAAGGGTAGAATAGACCGGTTGCGTCGATATATCTATCTGTGTGATCTTTTTGGTTAATTGATCCTCACTATTTTCATACTGGACTTGGTAATTTTTTGTTTCACCAGTGGATGATTTCGCTGTTTCTTTCTGGGCAGAATAGCGAATCACCTCATTATTGACTTCTTGCAGTTTACCGAAAGAAACAAATACACCAATAATTGCGCTAACAAGCAAAAGCATAGCGATTGTTACAATGATGGCACCGATTTTTCTCTTGGATGGAAAAAAAAGTGTAATAAGTCCCCCTAAAAATAACACAAAGGCAATTGTTGCAACTAAGATCCAGGTAACCATGCCAAAACTCCTTCTATACTCTGATTAAATCTATCATAACATACTCATTTTTGTGAGCAAAGAAGTTAAATCGGCAGCTGGAGAAGGATAGGCAAAAATAAAGCTTTGCAATTGTTCGGCAGTCCACTTTCCTGCTATCAGCAAGACGAAATAGTTGATCAAAATATCTGCCTCTTCGGAAATTAATTCAACTCCTGCGACTTGTCCGGTAGCCCTTTCGGTTACAATTTTAGCAAATGCCACCTGTTCATTCGTGCGTCTGTAAGTATACCAACTTCGCATATCCACTTCATTCACATGGAATTTATCTGGTTCTTTTTTCGCCTCGATTGCACGAACGCCAATACGAGCCAGTTTAGGGCTTGAAAATACTGCACTTGGAATGTCTGGATAAGTGGTTTGATTACTTACTCCTAAAATATGATTAACGACTTGAGCAGCTTCAAAACTGTCCACCGGAGTCAGGGGTGCCCCTTCCGAGTCTGCTACATCCCCACATGCATAAATTCCGGGCGCTGCCAGCAGATTCTCATTCACTTGAATGCCCTTTTTTCCAACTTGGATATTCGCTTTTTCAAGATGTAATTTTTCGACATTCGGTGTGCGTCCGATTGTAGAGAAAACCTGATCCACTTCAAGCGAAAAATCCTTTCCTTGTAATTGATAATTCCCTTTCACTTGTGAGATCTTTGTTACATTTGTATCAAAATAAAACCTGACCCCTTCTTCTTGAAGTTTTTCAATAAGGAGAGCGACATGATCTGGATCAAAGTTTTTCAAGGGCTGATCATTATGATGGATAATTGCGACATCGCTTCCGGCTGCATTTGCAATAGCAGCAAATTCAAAAGCAATATACCCACCACCAACAAAAGCTATTCGCTTAGGCAAGTGCGACATTTCTAAGAAATCATCGCTTGTTCGGAAAAATTCTTTCCCTTCAATTGCTAGTAATGCTGGTCGCGCACCAGTCGCTAAAATAATATACTCCGCAGAAAGTCGATCGTTCCCTACACATAACGTATCAGATGCGCTAAATGAAGCTGTTCCTTTGAAGACTTCAATTCCTGCCTGCGCAAATTGCTGCTCTCTATCGTGCGGCACATTCTCTACAAAAGTTTCTTTGAAGGCCATCAATTTTTCCCAGTCAATTTTAGCAGTTTGTTCAATTCCCTTATGTACGAACCTTTTCGTTAATTGCTGTGCTTCCATCGCACCAGCTAAGACTTTTTTAGGATCACAACCGCGTAAAACGCAAGTCCCTCCTATTTCTCGTTCTTCAACTATCGCTACACTCTTCCCTGTTTCACGCAATGAAAAAGCAGCTTGGGTGCCGCTTACGCCACTTCCTACAACAATACAATCGAATTGTAGATCCATTTACCTCGCTCCTTTTGCTTTGATAGTTGTTCCTTCCCGTTCTCATTTCTTCCAAACAAAAAAGCCCTTTAATGAGGACTTTTATCCGTTTATTTGATTTTCCGAACAACGGTATTTACACGATACCTACCATACTGAAGTAATGTTTGTAAGAATGTTTCTAACTGATTTATCGATTCATAACGATAGACAACGAGATAACAGCCTTCACCCGTAATTTTCGCTAATTGTTCAACTGCCTCTTGCCGACTTACTTCTTCTTCAAATGACGTGTAGGCAGTGCTTTGCATAAAAATTGTGATATAAGCTGTTTCTAAATCACTTCGCTTGATTGTATAGCTAGTAATTAATCCTTCATCTTCCATCTTTTTGACGCGGGCAGAAACAGCTTGACCAGACAAATGTAATTTTTTCCCAATTTCTTGAAATGATTGCCGCGCATCTTTCGAAAGCTCTGTCAATATCTGTTGATTAATATCCAAAAATGATTCCTTCCTTTCAAATTGTAACTTATATGGCCATTTCCCATACAATAATCAATGGTTTTTCTGTTTTTTATCTTCTATACTAAAGGTATCAACGAAAGGAGTTAAATTCAATGGCTAATCACGCATTACTTGTAATTGACATTCAAAATGATTATTTTTCAGGAGGCAGACACCCACTTGAGAAGCCAGAAGCCGCGCTTTCTCAAAGTTTGCGTGAAATTGATCAGGCGCTAAAAAAGAACGAACCTGTCATTATTATCCAACACATTCATGCGATAAACGGCCCCTTCTTCCGCTTAGGGACACTTGGTGCGGCCAATCATCCGTTGATTGAAGCCGTGGCTACTAAAATGGGAACGATTATTTATCTGACAAAATCGAAACGAAATAGTTTTGTCGATACAGATCTAGCAACTATTTTGGAAAGTAGACATATCCAAACGCTCACCCTTTGCGGGATGAAATCAGATTGGTGCATTACGGATACTAGCTTAGCTGCTTTAAAAAAGGGATATCAAGTTAAGGTGGTGAAGGCAGCTTGCACTTCTCTTTCTGAAGACATTCATAATCAAGCTATCCAAAATCTGGCTGCTCATGGTGTTCAAATTTGCTAAAAAATCCTCCCCCTTAAATAGGAGAGGATTTCTAGTATTCTAGATTTCCATAATGATCGGTAAAATCATCGGACGGCGTTTTGTTTGCTCGAACAAATAACGATTAAGTTGGTCACGAATATCCTGCTTTAATTTCGACCATTCAAATTCACTATCTTCCAGATTTTTTTCGACAATTTTTGTCACCACTTTAGCAGATTCTTCAATTAGATGCTCAGATTCACGCACATAAATGAAACCACGCGAAATCATCTCAGGTCCAGAGATGATTTTTTTGCGTTTGCGATCAAGGGTAACCACTACGATGAAGATTCCGTCTTCGGATAATAATTTCCGATCTCGCAACACGATATTCCCGACATCTCCAACACCAAGGCCGTCAATCAGCGTGTTTCCAGAATAAACACGATTACCAGCTGTCATTTTACCGTTTTTGTATTCCACAACATCCCCTTTGCTAATGACAAAAACATTTGTTTTAGGAATGCCGACTTCATTCGCCAATTTCGCATGACTGATAAGCATACGGTATTCTCCATGAACAGGAATAAAGTAAGTTGGGCGTAATAAGTTCATCATCAGTTTCAGATCATCCTGACTGGCATGACCTGAAATAAACAGATTACGACTCATGGTGAGCACTTTTGCTCCTGCTCGGTAAAGCATATCAATCGTTTTAGCCATCATTGTTTCAAGAGATGGACTTGGCGTCGTTGTAATATAGACGGTATCACCGATTTTAATATTGATTTGCGGATGGCTGCCTTTCGCCATTTGCTGCAGTGATTGAATCGGTTCACCTAAATGACCGGTTTCAATAATCGTAATTTCATTGTCATCATATTTTTTCATTTCTTTAAATGGAATGATCAATTCTTCTTCCATTTTCAATTTATCTAGATCGCGTGCAATATCCACTACACGCTCTAGCTCCTTGCCGACAATCACTACTTTACGGCCTGCTCGTTCGGATGCATCTAGTACTTGCTGAACACGAATCAAATTAGACGCTACACAAGCCACGATAATGCGCCCGTTTGCAGAGCGGAAGGCATGCCGAATTTCTTCAGCAATCAAGCGATCACTAGATGTTGCCCCAGGATGTTCGGCTTCTGAACTATCAGATAGGAGTGCTAAAACGCCTCGTTCGCCAATTTCAGAAATCGCACTAAGATCTGTTTGATAGCCATCACTAGCCGACTGGTCAAACTTGAAGTCACCTGTATAAACGATTGCACCTTCACTAGTTTCCAGAACGATACCTACTGAATCTGGAATCGTATGTGTGGTTTGGAAAAAGCGAACATCAATTTTGCGGAAGGAAAGTACACTCTCGTCGTCCACCACATGGAAATTTTTGAAACGCAATTTACGCTGCTCACGGACAGCTGCTCGTGCTAAGGCAATTGTTAGTTCTGTTCCATAAACAGGCGCCTTTACTTTTTGCAGCAAATATGGCAGTGCGCCGATTGCATCTTCATGACCATGGGATAAGAAGATTGCCCGCACACGTTCTTTATTTTCTTCTAAATACTTAAAGTCTGGAATTACCACATCAATACCGAGCAGTTCATCTTCTGGAAACATCAACCCAGCATCTAAAATGTAGATATCTTCATCAACTTCAACAAGATACATGTTCTTGCCGCTTTCATCCACCCCGCCAAGCGAGATAATTTTAATTTGTTTTGCTTTTTTTACAGTCAAAGCAGAAACCTCCTTTAGCGATTTTTATAAATCGCTTCTAATTTTTGGCCCTGCTCTTCGTTCAAATCAACGAGCGGCAGACGGACAGATCCCACATCAATTCCAAGTTGATTGAGCAGATATTTCGTAGGTGCAGGATTGGGTGCAGCAAACAATTCTTGCATGAGCGGTAGTAATTCTTGATGGATACGCGCTGCCTTCTCCACGTCACCCCTGCAGAAAGATTGAATCATTTCCTGCATTTCATTTCCAGCCACGTGACTTGTCACAGAGATTACTCCATGCCCGCCAACTGCTAGAATTGGGAGCGTTAAACTATCATCACCGCTATAGACTAGAAAATCGTCTGCTGTTTGGTGAATAATTTTCGTGATATTTTCAAGATTACCGCTGGATTCTTTTACGCCAATAATATTCTCGTTTTGAGCGAGGGTTACAATTGTTTCTGGTGTAATATTTACACCCGTGCGCCCTGGAATATTGTAAATGATAACCGGTAAAGGCGATGCTTCAGCCACAGCCTCAAAATGAGCTTGAATGCCTGTTTGGCTGGGCTTGTTGTAGTATGGTGTCACAACTAAAACTGCATCAATCCCTGCCATTTCACCCACTTCTTTGGTAAAAGAAATCGTATCGGCTGTGCTATTCGAACCAGTACCCGCAATGATCTTTGCACGGCCCTGGTTTGCTTCCACAACCAAACGGAATAATTTCATTTTTTCATCATGTGATAATGTAGGTGATTCACCTGTTGTTCCCGCAACAACAAGTGCATCTGATCCGTTTTCAATCAAGTGATTCACCAATCTGTGGACGCGTTTTTTACAAACACAATTTTTTTCGGGATGAAACGGGGTGACCATCGCTGTAATGACATGCCCAAAATCCATGTTTTTTCCTCCTTCAATCTGTTGCTAAACAAAATGTATCATGCAGTGCATTCACTGCTTTTCTCAAATCTTCTTCCTGTACAAGAACCCAGATCGTCGTGTGGCTGTCTGCTGACTGCAGAATCGCGATCTTTTCACGCGAAAGCGCACTGACGATTTTGGATGTAACGCCTGGTACGCCTGTAATGCCTGCGCCCACAATTGCCACTTTTGCACAGTGATCTTGATACTGAACCTTAAATTGCTTTTCTTCAAGTAATGTCAAAACGAATTCTTTCTTTTCTTCTGGTACAGTAAAAACAATGCTGTTAGTGGTAATATTGATAAAATCTAGACTAATGCCTGCATCTGCCAACACAGCAAAAGCCCGCTCCTGTGCCTGAGCATTCTCTGCAGCTACATAAATCTGAGACAACCGTGTCACATGAGCAATACCGGTTACAAGTCGTTCATGGACGTCAAAATGACTGTATTCATCCGTCATCGCTGACACCAGTGTGCCTTCTCCGTCTAGATAGGTGGAACGAATACGCAAAGGAATCTTAGCTTTCATCGCAATTTCAACTGCACGTGGATGGATTACTTTTGCCCCTTGATAAGCCATATTGCTAACCTCATTATAGCTCACTCTTGGCAAACTTCGCGCATGTTCTACAATCCGCGGATCAGCGGTCATCATGCCGTCCACGTCTGTAAAAATATCGATATACTCAGCTTGGACTGCCACTCCTAATGCCGCTGCCGTGGTATCACTGCCACCTCGCCCAAGTGTCGTTGTATCACCATTTGGCGCTGCGCCTTGAAAGCCAGCTACAACCACCACATCATATTCGACAAATAGCCTCATTAAACGACTTGGATCTACTTCTGTAATTTTAGCATTTAAGTGATCATCAGTTGTCTCAATGCCTGCCTGAGCGCCAGAAATAGACGTTGCCTGAATACCTGACTCAAGCAGCATATTTGTAAATACTGCCGCTGAAATCGTTTCTCCAACTGAGACCAGCATATCTTGTTCCCGAGCGCTCAGTCTAGTTTCTTGAGATCCGATGAGTTGTAAAAGCGTATCTGTCGCATAGGGATCGCCAAAACGTCCGATCGCGGACACGACGACCACCACTTTATAGCCTTCTTCTAATGACTTTTGAATATGACCAAATGCCATTTGTCTCGTCTCTTCACTTTGCACGGAAGTTCCTCCGAATTTTTGGACGATTAATTTCATGATTACACCTCAAATATTTCTTAAATAATTCCTTGTTTAATCAGGCTTTCCGCAATTTGGATTGAATTCCAAGCTGCCCCTTTTAGGAGATTATCTGAAACAATCCAAAGATGGAACCCTTTTGGATTGTCTAAATCTGCACGGATCCGGCCAACAAAGACTTCTTTTTTTCCTGCTGCTTCACTGGCCTGCGGATAGATTTGGTTCGCTGGATCATCCTGCAAAACCACTCCCGGCGCATCTTTTAATGCTGCACGAATTTGATCTGAACTAATGCCACTTTCTTCGATTTCGATATATACTGATTCGGAGTGTCCGCTTACGACTGGGATACGAACGCATGTTGCCGCAACTTGAATTGTGTCGTCTTCCATGATTTTCTTTGTCTCATTCACCATCTTCATTTCTTCATACGTATAATCATTTTCTGTGAAGACGTCAATCTGAGGAAGTGCATTGAATGCGATCTGATAATGCTTCTTGTCACCTTTAACTGGCATTACTTGCGGAGTAAAAGATTCATCATTTAAAATAGCTTGAGACTGTTCATTTAATTCATTAATCGCACTCACACCAGATCCTGAAACTGCCTGATAGGTAGAAACAATCACTCGTTTCAAACCGAATGCTTTTCTGATTGGTTCAAGTGCTGCGACCATCTGAATCGTGGAACAGTTCGGATTGGCAATAATACCATGATGCGTTTTTAACGCATGTTCATTCACTTCGGGTACAACAAGCGGTACATCTTTCGCCATTCGGAAGGCACTCGTATTGTCAATGACAACAGCACCTCTTTCAGCCGCTTGAGGAGCAAGCTGTTTAGAAACGGAGCCACCTGCACTGAACAAAGCAATGTCGATACCATCAAAGCTTTCGGGTTTGGCTTCTTGTATCGTAATTTCCTCACCTTTAAAAGTAAGCTTCTTACCTGCTGACCGAGCAGATGAAAGAAATGTTACTTGCTTTATTTCAATTGCCGCCTTTTCAAGTAGTTGAATCATTTGCGTACCAACTGCACCAGTGGCACCAACAACTGCGACATGATAGCTTTTCGTCATTGTTACTCCTCCTTCTTGAATTTCTTTCTCATTTAAGAAATTTACACTGCCTTTATCATACCACAAAATACTTGTATTCGCAGTCGTTTGGTTAGAATTTTTGTGAAAAAGTCGAAATCTTGCTTCATTTTTTCTATTGCGTGAAAAACGGCAGCTCCTTTGGTGTAGGAGACTGCCGTCTGGTTATTTATTTTCTGCTTTTGCTTTTGCCTGTGCTTCCGTCACTTTGTCTTTATTATTGATTGGTTGATTGACATTCGAAGTGTCTTTATTTTCTTTCGCACGCTTTTGTTTCAATTCAAAGTATTTATCAAAAACTTCTTTCGAAATGCTCATATTGATCTTGCTATCTGTATAACCATCCCCATCACGATATTCCCAAGGAACGACCACCGCAATAGCAATTTCCGGTTTATCCGTTGGTGCATATCCGACAAAGGTTGTATTCCAAACAGGTGCCATCTTGCTGCTTTCTTTTGGACCATCATAAAAGCCTTGCGCTGTTCCAGTCTTGCCCGCGACATCATAGCCTTCTGTGGTAAAGACTGTACGAGCGGTACCGTTCGACCCATGAGTTACTTTATAGAATCCTTGTTTGACAAGGTCAATCTCACTGTCTGTAGCACCGACTTTATTTAAAACTTTTGGTTTGGAACTTGTGGCTATCGTGCCGACCGTATCTCCAACACTGCTTGGGTTACGAATCTCTTTGACCATCGTTGGCGCGATTCGCGAACCACCATTGGCAATAGTAGAAACATATTGTGCCATTTGGAGTGTTGTATAGGGATCATACTGGCCGATTGCAAAGTCAAGAATCTTACCAATCGTATCATCTGTACTTGGATAAGCGCCTCGTTCGCCTGGTAAATCAATGCCAGTTTTTACACCAAGACCAAACTGATTGTAATAGTAACGCATCTTATCAAATGTGTCGAGTGGCGCATTCAGCGGACCATGTGGCACGTAGTTTGCACCGCCCATTTTCATGGCAGTCTGATACATGTAAGAGTTGGAAGAAATTTCTAATGCCCCCACTGTATCAAGCGCGCGATTGCCTGCACCTGTCCGGTTAAACCAAGAACTTTTTGTCGGTGTGCCTTTCAGATAAATCGGCTGGTCGACAAAAACTTGATCATCTGAGATGGAACCGCTCATCATCCCACCGAGTACAGTCGCTCCTTTTACTGCAGAGCCCATATTGTAAGCTGTGGTAAAATTTCCCAAGGCAAAGTCATCAAACCCGCCCTCATCGTTCAGTTGCTGACCGGAAAGCGCCAATACTTGTCCACTGTAAGGATCCATTGCTACTACAAATGCCCGGTCCAAAAGATCGGATCCGCCATAGCCTTTCCCTTTTTTGATATTATTTTTTATGATTTCGTCGACCGCTTGTTGGAACTCCACATCAATCGATAGGACTAAATCTTTTCCCTTAGAGCCTTCATATTTTTGAACTGTTTCAATAATATTGCCTTGCTGATCCAGTACACTTTCAGATTTAGATTTTTGACCAGCAAGTACACTTTCGTACTGTTCTTCTAGATAGCTTTTCCCTACACGATCATTCCGGCTGTAACCTTGTGACAGGTAATAGTCGGCTTTTTCTTTGGGAAGACCTTCTTTGGCTGATGAAACAGAACCTAGCACCGAGCGGAGTGTCTGATCATATGTGTAGAAACGATTCCAGTCGGTTGTTGTATCAACGCCTGGAAGTTCCTCCATATTTTCGCTGACTCGAGCAATCTCTTCATCTGTGACATCTTTATTTTTAACAGTTGATTCTGTCATGGCATAGCCTGTGGTCATTTTTTTGAAAATCGTTGCAACTTTCATGTCATTATCATTTAGTGTTTTTAGATCTGCATCTGTTACTTTTTCGACTTGTTTTTTATACGCAGCCGAAGCATCAAGCTGTTGTTCCTTTTCAGAAAGTCTGCTCAGTGACTCTTGTTCATGCGTTAAAATCCAATAATCCTGTAGATCACGTTCCGTCAATTTTTCTGGCTCAACTGTGATCAGGTTATTGAGTTTTTGAGCAACTTGCAGTGTTTCAGAAGTTGGTGTCTGCTGACTTCTCGTGTAGGTGATTGAATTGACAGCTGTATTCCCAACTAGTAGATTATAGTTTCGGTCATAAATAACGCCACGCGGCATGTTTTTCGTTACTTCTACATTATCCGTCTCTTCCAACTGACGCTTATAGGTGTCCCCCTGAACAATTTGAACGACACCCAGCCTCAAAATTAGGATGGAAAATAAAATAAAGATGGCGAAGAAAAGCACGTTGAGGCGAAGCGGAATAATCGCTTGTTTCTTTTTTTTATTCTCTCTTTTTTTCTTTCTAAAATTTAGTTTCACACACAACGAACCCTTTCTTTAGTTTGCTCCTTCCTATTGTAGCTGAAATTAGTGTGTATTTCCACCGTTTAAAGAGAAGAATTTTCACTAGAAGTTTAAGAAATAGTAAAGAATCAAAAAAAATCTGCCTCTCCAATGAAAGGCAGACTTCAAATTTTCAATTATTTGGCTTTGTCATAACGTTTGCCAACTGCATCCCAATCGATTACATTCCAGAAAGTATCAATATATTCTGGACGGCGATTTTGGAATTTCAAGTAGTAGGCATGTTCCCACACATCCAAGCCCAGAACTGGATAAGCGCCATCTGAAAGCGGTGAATCTTGATTTGGTGTGCTGATGATTTCAAGCTTCCCATTTTTTAAGATCAGCCAAGCCCAGCCAGAGCCAAAACGTGCGGCTGCCGCTGCTGCAAATTTTTCTTTGAACGTATCAAAGCTTCCAAAAGTACTGTCAATAGCCTCTTTTAGAGCACCTGTTGGTTCCCCGCCACCATTCGGACTTAAAATGGACCAGAATAATGTATGGTTCGCATGGCCGCCACCGTTGTTACGAACAGCTGTACGAATATCTTCCGGTACTTGATTCAAGTCGCTGATCAATTCTTCTACCGGTTTACTTGCTAAGTCATCGTGGCCTTTCAGCGCATCGTTTAATTTCGTTACATAAGTATTGTGGTGCTTTGTATAGTGGATTTCCATCGTTTCTTTATCAAAGTTTGGCTCCAAAGCATCATACGTATAGGGTAATTTTGGTAATTCATAAGTCATTAAAAATTCCTCCTTGTTTTTTGAAATTGATTGCTGCAAAAGAAACCGCCAAGCAAATAGTTCACGGATCCACAACTATAGTACTAGAAGCGAGACCTATAACTTGCCCTTCTCTTACTTCTTTTAGACTACCACGGAACAAATCATGTTTCAAATTTTCTGCTTATACAGATAGTCTTCATTGCTTTTAGCAGCGTTTCAAGCTATGATAAAAAAGTAAATGTCATGAATGCGGCATCCTTATCTATCTTCCCGTTCAAGATATTTTCAAACCATAATTGTGAGGTGCATGACGAAGAATGAATATTTTTAAGCGTTTCTGGAAGAGCCTTTATTCTCCTCCTGATATCGCCAAGTTTCGCAAAGGCAAAATCAGCCAGAGCATCATTTACATCATTGTTCTGAGTTTCGTTGCATTTCTGCCACTTGCTTATTTTACGACTATTTCATCAAACGATGCTTTAAAAGTTGGCAAAGAAACGATTCAAAAGGAAATTCCTGACTTTACAGTGAAAAATGGTAAACTTGAGGCAGCAAATAAAAAAGATGATCTTCCGGTGACAATCGATGAAGGTAGTTTGCATTTATTTTTTGACCCTTCCGGCACGTTAGATGCCGATGATGTCGATAACAAGATAGGTCCGTATGATGGAGCTGTGGCGCTTTTGTCAGACAGCATCTATATTACAGCAGGCGGTTATTCGCAGACCGTTTCCTATCAGACAGCTGGTATGTAGAAACAAGGCGGACCTCGTTTCTACATACCAGACAATTGAGGATTTATCCCGTTACTTTATTCCACTGATTTTGTTCATGCTATTCTTATTTACACTAGGCGCTGCTTTCTTCCGCATTGCCATCTATGGCTTGTTCGGTTATATTTTGACCGGCTTCGGTCGCGGTGGCGTTTCTTACAAAGAAAACTGGATGATGGCTACTTACAGTGTTACTTTAGCTGTTACATTTACAATGGTGATGGAATGGCTCCAAGTCGCTGTGCCATTTGGTATGGAGATCAATATGGTTGTCAGCATGGTCGTACTTTTCTTGGCGATTCGCACTATTCAACCGCCAAAACAAGCCGAATCTTGACCGCTACTTTCTCCAGTAGCGGTTTTTTCTCAGCAATTTCTAATCAAAAGAAGCGTGCTTTCGCGCACATTTAGTGATATGATGATTTTTGATATTAGATGAACTTAAAGGAGTGATTTCCTTGAATGAACGAACTCACCGAACTAACACCCGCCCTGTTAAAGTTGGAAATTTAACAATTGGTGGAAGTAATGAACTGTTTATCCAAAGTATGACAACAACCAAAACACATGATGTTGAAGCGACGGTTGCTGAAATTTTGCGCTTGGAGGAAGCTGGTTGTCAGATCGTCCGGGTAGCTTGTCCTGATGTACGTGCGGCTGATGCGTTGGCAGATATCAAACGACAGATTCATATTCCGCTGGTTGCTGACATCCATTTTGATTATCGTTTAGCGCTCAAAGCAATTGAAGCTGGTGTAGATAAAATTAGAATCAATCCAGGTAATATCGGCCGAAAAGAACGTGTTGAAAAAGTCGTCAATGCCGCGAAAGCAAAAGGCATTCCTATTCGTATCGGCGTCAATGCCGGCAGTTTAGAGAAAAAAATCATTCAAAAATATGGTTATCCGACTGCTGATGGAATGGTCGAAAGCGCCCTCCATCATATTCAAATTTTAGAAGAGCTTGATTTTCATGATATTATCGTCTCGCTGAAAGCTTCAGATGTAAGCCTTGCGATTGAAGCCTATGATAAAGCAAGCCGCGCTTTCGATTATCCACTTCATCTCGGAATTACCGAATCAGGCACGCAATTTGCTGGCGGCATTAAAAGTGCAGCTGGACTTGGTGCCATTTTGAGCCTTGGCATCGGTAATACGTTACGCGTCTCATTGAGCGCTGATCCAGTTGAAGAAATCAAAGTAGCTCGAGAACTGCTTAAATCATTTGGACTTGCTTCCAATGCAGCAACCTTGATTTCCTGCCCAACTTGTGGTCGGATTGAGATTGATTTGATCAGTATTGCCAATGAAGTCGAGGAATATATTTCGTCCATCAAAGCTCCAATTAAAGTAGCTGTCTTAGGTTGCGCTGTAAACGGACCAGGTGAAGCCAGAGAAGCAGATATTGGCATTGCTGGGGCAAATGGCGAGGGTCTGCTTTTCCGTGACGGCAAAATTGTCCGCAAAGTTCCGGAAGCTATCATGGTTGATGAATTAAAGAGAGAAATTGATATATTAGCAGAAGCCCATTTTGCTAAAGAAAAGTAGCTTGATTAAGCTACAGACTCACATGATTAAACGAAAAAAAAGCGCAGAATCAAAAACTGCGCTTTTTTTAGTTTGCTTGATGCTATGTTTGCTTCTGTAGAATAAGCAAAGAAAAGACGAAACCCAGGAGCGTGTGTGTTTAGGAGATTATTCCGGGTCTCGTCTTTTCTTTTTATCAAAAACTTATTCAGTTGTTGAATCGCTTGAGCTTGTAGAAGTTGTGTCAAGGTAGCTGGATAAAGCATCTTTCAAGTCACTGTCTTTGATTTCAACATTGGCAGCTTTTAACTCTTTTGTAATGGCAGCAGTCATATTTTCAGTTGTCATTTTCGAATCAATGTAAGACTGTTTCACTTCATCCTTCACTTTGCTGTAACTTTCCTTCTCAGTTTTTTCCACTAACTGGATAAGATGATAACCATATGAGGTTTGAACGATATCACTAACATCCCCTTCATTTTCAAGGGCATAGGCAGCTTCTTCAAAAGATTCATCCATTTCACCAGGCCCAAACGGATCGAGCAGACCACCATTTGAAGATGTCGTTGTGTCTGTAGAATATTCTTCCGCCAAATCAGTGAATTTTTCACCATTATTCAGCTTTTCTTGCACTTCTTTTGCTGTATCTTCATCGTCCACCAGAATATGTCGGACTGTGATATCAGGTTCCCATGTATTCTTGTAATATTTTTTTAGTTTCTTTTCGCTGACATCCATATTGGCTTCTGTGGCCTTTTGAACCAGCAAGTTATATCGAATATTGTCTTTAAAGCTGTCTTTTGTCAAATTACTTGAGGCCAAGACGCTTTCAAAACTATCCCCATACTGTTCTGCATATTTCTTATATTCGGCATTGACTTCTTTATTTGTGACATCATATTTAGCGCTCAATACTTTTTCAATAGTCAGTTGCTGCACTGCACTTTCTCCAGAATCAGCTTTCATGGCTTCATACAGATCATTTTCAGAGATATTACCTGCATCGGTTTTTACTACGGCGGAAGAGCCGCATCCAGCTAGTACTAAGGTTAGGCCAATTGCTCCGGCCGCGATGGTTTTTTTAAAATTCATTCGTTCTTGTCCTCTCCTTCTCTCGTCTACAAATTAATCATAAAGAAAAACTTTGACGATAGTGCGAAGAGTTTATGAACGAACTATGAACAAACCGAGAAAGTTTTAAGATTCACTGATTTTAACACCAAACTGAATGACGATCCCGGCTGCTTGATCAGGGCGAATCTTGAGACCTTTTAGCAGCTGCGGGCTAAAAATCAACCAATCAAATTCTGCTTTTCTAAGATCAAGTTGCGCTAAATTCGTATCAGAAAAATCTGCTCCATCTAGTTCTACTGTATCAAATTCTGTTTTCTTGAAAGCCACTTCCTGAAAAAAGATTTCTTTTAAGTTGGCGTGCTGAAATAGGCACTCTCTAATCTTACACAGCGAAAAGTTGCTACTTTCAAGTCGTGTCTCAATAAATGCCGTATCAACCAACAAACTTTGGATGAAATTCGCCCCCGTCAATTTGCAATTATTAAATTCTGTTCGATAACAGACGATCTCTTCAAATTCAATACCTGAAAAATCAATACTGGAAAATTCAATATCCAAAAGCTCAAGCCCTTTCCAGTTTATGCCTTCAAACGTACAGTTTTGAAAACGAACCTCCCGCATTTTTGGCAAATCATAGCGTCCTTCAAAGTGACAATTTTTATAAGCTGTCTCAGGTTCAATTGCATTAGCTGCTAGCGTCTCATCTGTACGTTCCTCTTCAATATGTAAAACAGGTTTTCTCATTTTAAATTCCTCCTCTTTGAAAAAAGATGCACCCTTGTAAAGATGCATCTTCATTTAATTGACTCTTTTGGCCAAACAATCTGGGCAAGTCCCAT
Organism: Listeria ilorinensis; assembly: GCF_913566895.1. Classification (GTDB taxonomy): domain Bacteria; phylum Bacillota; class Bacilli; order Lactobacillales; family Listeriaceae; genus Listeria; species Listeria ilorinensis. Next base: position 32,789 of record NZ_CAJYCN010000002.1, read on the forward strand.
AAACTTCAAACTTGTGTCCATCAATCTCGTAGCCCGGGAGCGATTCGCTTAAAAAATCCATCGGGCACATCATAATCTCCTTAGTCTTACCACAGCTAAGACAAATAAAGTGGTGGTGATGGTGCTCGTGAGAACAACTCATCCGGAAATTTTTTTCACCTGAAAGCTCAGTTTCCTCAAAAATCCCCAATTCTACAAATAGAGATAAATTACGGTAAATAGTATCGAAACTAATGCCCGGAAAATCATCTTTCATATTCTCAAGGACATCTTTGGCTGTTAAATAGCAATTTTTACGCGCAAATAGATTGATCAGAAATTCCCGTTTGTTAGTATATTTATAGCCTTTCTTTTTCATTTTGAGTAATGCTTCACTCGCTGATAGTGTCATTTTCTTCACCTCGATTTCGAATCACCCGTTTTAAAGCGATTTTTTGATACACAATGGTCAAAATCAAAATTAATACAGAGATCAAAACAATGGTGCCACCGGGTGCTAAGTTTAAATAATAGGCGCTGACAAGGCCGCCCATCACAGCAACTTCACCAAAAATAATGGAAATAATGATCGTCTGCTTAAAGCCTTTTGCAATCCGGATCGCAGCTGCAACCGGCAAGGTCATCAGGCTGGAAACAAGTAAGATCCCCACAATCCGCATCGAACTTGCGATCACAAGCGCCACTAGGATCATAAAAATCAAATCGAATGCTTTGGCACGCAGTCCAGAAACACGCGCGTACTCTTCATCAAACGATAACAAAAAAAGTTCTTTATATAAAAGCAGAATAACAAGAAATACAACAAGCGCCACTATGACAATCGTGATCATATCAGCACGGCTAACGGCACTGACGCTACCAAAAAGATAACTGAACAAATCTGTATTAAAACCATTAGCAAGTGAAATAAAGATCACAGAGAAGCCCATACCAGCTGACATAATGATCGGAATGGCTAATTCTTCAAAATGTTTATAAACAGAACGCAGTTTTTCCATCAGAATGGAGCCAATTGTTGCAAATCCGAAACCCAAGTAAAGCGGATTTAGTGCAGCAAGCGGCGGATATACTTTGCTCAAGAAGAGACTGACAGCGATTCCCCCTAATGTCACATGGCTAAGGGCATCAGCCATCAATGACAGCTTGCGCACCACGATGAAGCTACCTAGAAGCGGTGCAACGATGCCGATCACCAAACCGACAATAAAGGTATTGCGGATAAAATCATAATGAAAGAGTGTGGCAATCACAATGCTGGCCCCCCATTTCATTTTCCTTAGCTCGAGCCTCGATTTCACGTTCATCTAGATAGAGCTGATAATCGTGCCGCGTGCCTTCAAATAAAATTCGCTGGTTGATGCTGATGATCTGATCGATATATTGGTTTATAGCAAGTTGATCATGTGTCACAAGCAGGAGGGTTAAGCCTCTTTCCCTGTGAAGCTTTTGAAGTAGCTCATAAAACGAGCGCACATTTTCGATATCCACACCGACGGTCGGTTCGTCCAAAATCAACATATCGGGATTACTGACTAGGCTGCGAGCAATAAACACACGCTGCTGCTGGCCACCTGACAGCTCTCCGATATTCCGTTTTAAGAATTGTTCCATCCCAACGATTGCAAGCGTCTCACAAATAGCTGCTTCATCTGCTTTATTCAACATTTTAAAGAGACCTTTTTTCTTGGTCAGTCCGCTTGCTACCACTTCTTTCACACTAGCGGGAAAAGCAGAATTAAAGGCATTGGCTTTTTGAGAAACAAAACCGATCCGCTCCCAAGCTTTAAATTTTTCACTGGGTTCGCCAAAAATCGTGATTTCGCCTCGCTGCTTTTTCAGCACGCCAAGAATCAATTTTAATAGAGTCGATTTTCCTGAACCGTTTGGCCCGATCAACCCTGTAAAACTGCCTTCTTCAACTGATAAATGTATATTTTTCAAAACTTCCTCTTTGTCATAATGAAAAGAGAGATTTTTTACCGAGATCAATTCTGCCATACGCATTCTCCTTCAAAGTAGCAACTGCCACTTTTTCACTCCTTCTAGTATAGTAAAAAAAGCGCTGCTTGTAAATCGGAATGAATCTTATTCGTTAAAAAAGGTTTGAAGATCGCGACATGTGGAAAACTAGAAAGAAGATTGAATGTTTTTTGCGTATTCAATTATTTTTTTGTACAATAAGCAATGAACTTATTTAGGAGGTGTAACTTGAAATGCGTATTCTGTGGATGTACTTAACGTACTTTCTAATGATCGCCATCAATGCTTTTGCCAATATATTACCACTCAACGGAATGACAACAGGTGACATCAGTAATCAGTTCCCGGTACTTTTCACACCAAGTGGTTATGTATTTACGATTTGGAGTCTTATTTATTTAGCCTTACTGATTTGGCTGATCGCCATTACAATTCAGCGTCAACGCCTGACACGACCGATTGCCAGCTGTTTTATTACAACGAATCTGTTGAACAGTTTATGGATCATCGTGTGGCATTTTGAATGGGTTGGGACATCCATTTTGGTGATGGTTTTGCTACTTATCATGTTGATGCTCTTTTACCGTGCGGAACGGCAAATGGCGCAAAATTCTTACATATGGATCGCACCACTATCGCTTTATATTGGCTGGATCACTGTAGCACTTTTGGCGAATATCAGCTACTTTTTCCATGCGATTGGACAACCGAATTTTCTTGGGATCGGTGAAGTGATTTGGGCACTTTTCTTTCTGTTTCTTGGCTTCTGCTTGGGACTTTTTGTTCGTTATCAGAAAAAAGATATCCTTTATCCGCTTGTTATTGTCTGGGCATTTGTTGGCATTTTCGTTCGGGATCAAGCAACGAGCGAGATTGTAGCCGTTTCAGCACTTGTTTTAGCTATTTTACTCTTTCTTCTCAACTGGTTCCGCTTACGTAAAACGGCATAAAAATGAAACAGCAGTTAGAAAAAATCGACTGCTGTTTTTTTATGTAATTTTCAGTTCCATCCATTATCTTTTTTAGATACTTAAAGAAAAACTCTCTTCATACAAATCCTTTCATCACGCTTCAATCTATTTAATAGAAAAAGGACTCTATAAAAGAATCCTTTCTCTGCTATTATTATCAGCCTCTCAATAGAAAGCGATACATCCTTTTTAATTGAACATTTCTGTTAAAACAGGGACAACTTGTTTTTTACGGGAAACAACTCCTGCAAGTGGTGCTTGACCATTCTCAAGTTGTACATGATAAGCGCGTTCTACCGCACCTGTTTCTTCTCCAAAAGCGAGTCCAACTGAATCGTTTGTCAAAATGTTTGTGATTACGAATAAATAAAGATCAAGACCTTTTTCTTGTATCGTTTGTTGAATCACTGCATCCACTTCTTGACGGCGGTTCAAAACATCTGCTGCATCTACGACATTTATTTGAGCAATTTCGACTTTTTTACCATTCATATCGAACTCTTTTGCATCAAGTAATAATTCAGCAACTGTTTTTTGGCTGACATCTGCTCCTGCACGCAACATATCCATGCCATAAGTTTTAAGATTTACAGCTGCAATCCCTGCCAGTTTTTCTGCTGCCGCAACATCTTCTTCTGTGCATGTTGGTGATTGAAAGAGCAATGTGTCTGAAATGATGGCAGAAAGCATCAAACCTGCTACTACTTTAGAAATTTCCACACCTTTTTCAGCAAATAATTTAGTCAAAATCGTGGCCGTACAACCAACTGGTTCAGCCCGGTAGTAAAGCGGATCTGCCGTTTCAAAATTTGCGATACGATGGTGATCTACAACTGTATGTACTGTAACTTCTTTGATATCATCGACACTTTGCTGGCTTTCGTTATGATCTACCAAGCAAACCGTCCCAACTTCATTCGCCGCAGTGGAAACTAGACGAGGTTCCGTCTGATTAAAATGATTCAAAACGAATTCTGTTTCTGTGTTGAGTTCCCCTAGACGAACTGCTTCAATGTCCCAGCCTTCTGCTTTTTTTAATTCACTAAAAGCAATTGCTGAACAAATGGCATCTGTATCTGGATTTTTATGCCCAAAAACAAGTACTTTTTCCATGACTTTCTCTCCTTTTCCTCTTCTGTATTTTTCATATTAACAAAAAGAGCCGTTTTTCGTAAAGCCTATTCCGCCATAATTTTTTCCAAAATATTAGGATCAAAAGTTTGCGTGCGCAACATCTCGATTTCAAATTTATACGGTGGGCGTTTATTTTTCTTATCTTCCCCTACATAAGGTGTTTCTAGAATCCTTGGACGGTCTGCAAGCTGCGGATGGTGCACGATGTAATTCAAGGCATCAAAACCGATATGACCAAAACCAATATTGGCATGGCGATCTTTCCCAGCACCTCGTACATTCTTACTATCATTGATGTGCAGGACTTTTAATCGATCAATCCCGATGATTCGATCAAACTCATTCAATACACCATCAAAGTCTTCTACGATATCATAGCCAGCATCATGTGTATGACAAGTATCAAATGTGACCGAAAGTAATTCATTATGCGTGACCCCTTCTATAATCCGGGCCAATTCCTCAAAATTACGACCAATTTCAGTCCCTTTCCCAGCCATGGTTTCCAGTGCGATCTGCACATCATGGGTTGGATCTAACGCTTCATTCAAACCTTTAACAATCTGTGCAATTCCTTTGTCAACACCTTCACCCACATGGGCTCCTGGATGTAGCACAATTTGTTTGGCGCCGATTGCGGCAGTTCGTTCAATTTCAGAACGAAGGAAATTAACACCAAGTTCAAAGGTTTCCGGTTTGACTGTATTGCCGATATTAATGATATAGGGTGCATGGACAACGATATCAGCTTGGTTATTTGCAGCCATATTGGCACGCCCTGCTTCAATATTTAACTCTTCAATGGGTTTCCGTCGTGTATTTTGCGGAGCACCAGTATAAATCATAAATGTATTCGCACCATAAGAAGCTGCTTCTTCACTGGAACTAAGCAGCATCCCTTTGCCACTCATGGAAACATGCGAACCAATTCTTAGCATTATCTCGTCCCCCTTTTATTTTCTTTTACGATTTTCACGCCGTTTAATTTCTGCCATTTTGCGATTGATTTTTTTCTTGTAGTTTGGTTTGCGCTTCTGTTTGGCCTTCTTACGCATACCGATTTCACGTGGATCAGCTGCTTCACGTGTTGCTTCACGTTTTGAACGGCGGTTACGATCTAGCACCTCGACAAACTCGTCGCGTTTAAGTTCCACATGTTTGAACGTGATGCCCATCTTTTCCAGCTGATTCAATTTATCTTCATCTGCTGGTTCATAAATTGTCAGTGCTAAACCGAAATGGCCAGCCCGGCCCGTGCGTCCAGTCCGGTGGATATAAAAGTCTAAGTCACTTGGCAGCTCATAATTAATGACATGACTGATACCCGTGATATCAATACCGCGAGCCGCAAGATCGGTGGCCACGATATATTGATAGTCCATATTTTCGATTTGCTTCATCGTCCGTTTGCGTTCTCGTGGAGGAACGTCACCGTGAATCTTTGCTACTTTGAGACCACGCTCTGTCAAGCCATCTGCCACCTCATCTGCCGCTTGTTTCGTATTCGTGAAAACAATCGCCAAATAAGGTCTGAATGTCGTAAGCGTATCTTTCAGCAAGTCCAGTTTATTACGGCTTTTACGGGCAATGAGTTCATGTGTCACATTTTCTGAAGCAGTCACTTTTGGTTGAATATGCTCATAGCGCGGATTTTCCATATATTTCTTTAAAAATGGTTTTAATTTTTGCGGGATTGTCGCCGAGAAAACGAGCATTTGCAAGTTTGGTGGCATCTTGCCAGCAATCGTATCGACATCGTTCAAAAAGCCCATATCAAGGGTCATATCAGCTTCATCGATGACTAACGTGCGAGCTGTATGAACATGCAAGGCTTTTTCGCGAATCATGTCATTGATACGTCCTGGTGTTCCGATAACGATGTGCGGCTGATTCTTCAATTTTTCAATCGTACGTTGTTTATCCGTTCCGCCGATCAAAAGATGCGTCACAATTTCTTTTTCACTCAATTTCGTGATTTTACGGCTTTCTTGATAAATTTGATTGGCTAATTCACGACTCGGTGCTGTGATGACCACTTGAACTTCCTTTACCTCCGGATTGATCTGCTGAATCAGTGGCAAAAGGAAAGTATGGGTTTTACCGGTCCCCGTCTGTGATTGGCCAATAATGCTTTCACCGCGCATAATACCAGGGATCAATTTTTGCTGCACTTCTGTTGGTTCAAAAAAGCCTAACTTTTGAATCGCTTGATTAATAAAAGGCTGAAACCCAAACTGGTCGAACCTTGATTTTTTTGTCATTAAATTTTCCACTCCGTTCTGTTCCTATTCGCAATTATACAGGATGTTGCGGCCTCCTACAATGAAAAAAACGTTCTTACCACAGAAAAACGTCCTTTTTTGTCAAAAATCAGCTTTTCGCTTATAATAAAAAAGAACTTTGGAACCAAGAGGAGGAAATTTTAGTGGAAGTCATCAAAATCAATCCGCGTGGCTATTGTTATGGTGTTGTTGATGCAATGGTCATTGCCAAGAATGCCTCTCTTGATCCTGCGCTTCCCCGTCCAATTCATATTTTGGGTATGATCGTCCATAATCAACATGTCACGGAAGCCTTTAAGGATATTGGTATTTATACAGTCGATGGTGAAAACCGGGAAGCCATTTTAGAAAAAATCGATCGGGGTACTGTAATTTTTACTGCGCACGGCGTCTCTCCACGTGTGAAAGAACTGGCAATCGCAAAAGGACTTACCACAATCGATGCTACCTGTCCGGATGTTCTCCGCACTTATGAGCTGATTCGCGAAAAAAAGCAACAAGGTTACCATGTCATCTATATTGGTAAAAAAGGCCATCCTGAGCCAGAAGGAGCCTATGGTACTGCTCCTGATATCGTTCATTTAGTCGAAACAAAAGCAGATATCGAAGCACTTACATTGGAAACTAACAAAATTTTTGTGACTAATCAGACGACCATGAGTCAATGGGACGTGCTTGATTTGATGGATTTTATTTCTGTCAAATACCCGCAAGCCGAGCATCATCAAGAAATTTGTCTTGCTACACAGGTTAGGCAGGAAGCGGTTGCTGAACAAGCGAAGGGCGCCGACTTGACGATCGTTGTTGGCGATCCGAGAAGTAACAATACCAACCGACTCGCACAAGTTTCGGTGGAAAAGACAGGTGTTCCAGCAAAACGTGTTGCAGATGTCAGTGAAATTGAAATCAGCTGGCTGAAAGATATTGATAAGGTTGCTGTGACTGCTGGTGCCAGTACTCCTACACAAGTGATTCGCGAAGTCCTGATTTTTTTAGAAGCCTTTGACCCCAATGACCCAGCAACCTGGAGCCGAGAGCATTATCATGACCCGGCAAGTATCTTACCTCGCGCACGCAAAACCAACATGGCAGAAAAACGACATGCCCGCCTGGAACATTTGCGAAATGGTGGACGTTAAAAACTGGATGTGCAGCTCTTTTAAGAGTTGGCACATCCAGTTTTTTTATAAAAATTGAAAAGGATCTGTATTTTTTTCAGAGATCATCAGGCCGACTTCATAATCTCGTTCCACTGCTTTTTTCTTAAAGGTTCGCTTCAAATATGTTTTCATGATTTTCTCAATATTATGTCCGGCATCGATCGTCGGTAAATCAAGCGCAAGCAAATCATGCCCCGTATGGTAATAAATATCCCCGGTAATATAGACATCTGCCCCGCTGCGCTTTACATCATGGATAAATTTATTACCATCTCCACCAATGATAGCTACTTTTTTGACAGGTTGTTGCAAATTTTTGCCAATGAAACGAACATTTTCAATTGCTAGCGCGCTTTTCACCCTATCAATAAAAACATCCATTGGCACTTCTTTCTGCAGTTGGCCAATTCTTCCTAATCCTTCCTGTTCGTGCAAATGAGCAAGCTGATAAACATCAATCGCTGCTTCTTCATAAGGATGAGCATTTCGAACAGCTTTGAGAATCTCATTCATCTTACTTTTCGGTGCAACCGCTTCTAGCTTGATTTCGGTTACTTCGGTCAGTTCTCCTCGCTTGCCGATTGCCGGATTAGCATTTTCTGCAGGTTGAAAACGTCCTATGCCTTTTGTTGAAAATGTACAATTCGAGTAATCTGTCCCGATTTCACCTGCTCCATTTTCCACTAAAGCAAGCCGAATTTGTTCCTGAGCAAGCTCTGGTACATAGACGGCAATCTTAACATACTGCTCCTGCCAGGTCGGTACAATCATCTGACAATCTGAAAGCTCCAGCTCTTTGGCAAGAAGATCATTCACACCACCGCGTGCAATATCTAAATTGGTATGGGCTGCGTACACGATGATATCATGTTTAATTAATTTGCGAATCATTCGGCCTTGACTAGTTGACATATCAATTTGTTTAATTGGGTGAAAAAGAAATGGATGGTGGGCAATGATCATGTCGACTTTTTCCTCGATTGCTTCTTCTACGACCTCTTCCAGCACATCTAAGGTAAACATGATCTTCCGTACCTTTTTACTTAAATCACCCAACTGAAGACCGATTGGGTCCCCCTCCATTGCATATTTGCGCGGCGCAATCTCTTCTAACATTGCCGCATATTCATACCCATTTGCCGTTTTCATGCCATCACGTCCTCTACTAATTGAATTTTATGTTTTAGTTCTTTTAGTTTTGGTTGATTCTCAGAATGAATGCTACTTTTTTGTTCAATCGTTTGGATGATTTTATGCCAGTTTTTCTTTTCATGTAGCCATTTTGTTTGAAAAGCCTCATTTTTCTCTTCCAGAAGAAAAGGGCCAAAGAAGCGCTCTTTTTCTGTATATTGAACGGGCCGAGCCACTCTTTCTAAAACCAGAATCTCATAAATTTTCTGGTCTTCCATCAAAATAGCCTCCGCAATAAGTGCAAATTGGTTATCTTCTGCCCAACTGCGAAGTTTATGAGCTGCCAGATTAGGTTGAAGAATCAGTCGCTTCACACCAACAAGTCTATCTGAATCTTTTTCGAGAATCGAGCGGATTAGACTACCACCCATTCCCGCGATAACAATCGTATCAATCTGGTCATCGGCTGTTAGAACAGCCAGGCCATCTCCTTTACGCACCTGAATCTGTTCAGTAAGGGATAGTTTTTCCACTTGTTTCTTTGCGGACTTAAAAGGACCCTCGACTACTTCACCCGCAATCGCAAAGGAAGCCTGCTTGTTCAAGACTGCATAACAAGGCAGATAGGCGTGATCACTGCCGATATCCGCAAGTCTTGCCCCTTCTGGAAGATAGCTCACAACTTTATGCAGACGCTTAGAAAGCTGTTGTTCGTTCATTTTTTCAACTCCTATGTAAAAAACAGGAAGACGTATCTGCCCTCCTGTTTTCTTTTTATTCGAGGAAGTCTTTCAATTGTTTGCTTCTGCTCGGATGGCGTAATTTGCGAAGCGCTTTTGCTTCGATTTGACGAATCCGCTCCCGTGTGACGCCAAATACCCGACCAACTTCTTCCAGTGTCCGAGTCCGGCCATCATCAAGTCCAAAACGAAGGCGAAGCACATTTTCTTCCCGATCAGTCAGTGTATCTAGGACATCTTCCAACTGCTCTTTCAAAAGCTCATAAGCGGCATGATCACTTGGAGAAGTGGCTTCCTGATCCTCAATGAAATCCCCTAAATGAGAATCGTCTTCTTCTCCGATTGGTGTTTCCAGTGATACAGGTTCTTGCGCAATTTTTAGGATCTCCCGTACTTTTTCTGTTGGTAAGTCCATTTCTTCTCCAATTTCTTCTGGAGAAGGGTCGCGCCCCAGATCCTGTAGCAACTGCCGCTGTACACGAATCAATTTGTTGATGGTCTCCACCATGTGAACAGGAATCCGGATTGTCCGTGCCTGATCCGCAATTGCACGGGTGATGGCTTGGCGGATCCACCAAGTAGCATAGGTACTGAATTTAAAGCCTTTGCTGAAATCGAATTTTTCAACAGCTTTCATTAGCCCCATATTTCCTTCTTGAATCAAGTCAAGAAAGAGCATACCACGACCGACATAACGTTTTGCGATGCTGACCACAAGGCGCAGATTGGCTTCAGCTAAGCGTCCTTTAGCTTCTAAATCTCCTGCTTCGATACGTTTTGCAAGTGCAATTTCTTCATCCGCTGTCAAAAGATCTACGCGGCCGATTTCTTTTAAATACATCCGAACGGGATCATTGATTTTGACACCAGGAGGAACACTCATATCTGTTAAATCAAATTCTTCGGTTTCTTCTTTTACAAGTTCCGTTTCATCTGGATCTTCATCCTCATCTTCTGCATATACAACTTCGACGCCTGCTTCCCCCAGATGTTCTAAAAATTCATCCATATGATCGGAATCGATTGCAAAAGGAGCTAATCTGGCAGTAACTCTCGTGTAAGAGATCAGCCCTGTTTTCTTTCCCTCTTCAACAAGAGCCTCTTTCACTTGATCAATATTTTCAGCACTTTGTTTTTCTTGTGGTTTCTCACTCATAACTGCCTGTTTCCTCCTTCCAAATTACCGCAAATATGGCCTCCACGTGATACCATACCATCTTTTAGCGGTTTTAAAACGTTCGTCTATTCTTCCAAATCGTAATCATGGCTTGCCAGCTTTTTACGAAGCAGCAAAATCTCTGCTGTCACCTTTAAAGCCTGCTCATTTTCCTGATTACGAATGTGTGTATGCTGGTCTTGCTCCAGCTGTTTAATTTTATTTTCAAGTTTAAATTTCTTTAAACTGAGAATATACGCTTGGTATTCATGAAGACCTTGCTCATCTGGTGCATCCATCATTTCAAGGCTTGCCACCAGGTTTTTGAGACTCGTCTGATCATCCGGCAGAAAATCCATAAAACGTTGGATATCTGCATCATGATCCTCTAAATAGAAACTAATCAAATAGGTAAACAAAGCCTGAAAATCATCGTGATAAAACGAAAGATCACCTAAGAGCTGTTGAATTTGCGCAAAAGCATCTCGACTTTCAAGCATCGCTTTCATAAGTTGCTGCTCCGAGAACGTATGCGCCTCAAGTTTTTGAGCGGGTTTATGAAATTGCAGAGGTGCCTGGACCATAGCGGATGATTCACTGCCAAAGTCCATTCCGGAAAAAGGAATCTCTGGAGGCAACATTCCCATAAAGGGATCATCCACTGGTACATTTCTTTCCGCCCCTAAACGGGCAGAAGCTTTTTTAGCATGTTGTACTTTTCGAACAGCTGATTGCAATTCTTCCTTAAGGGTTTCCATGGAAAGAGAAAATTCCTCTGCCAATTGTTTGAGATAGATCTCACGTTCAACAGCCTGTCCTAAACGTGCAATGACTGTCACTGCCTCATCTAAATACTGCAATTGTTCAGTTTCATTCTGGAGATTTTTTCCTCTCCGCAAAAATTGCAATGTGAAAGCTGTCCAGCTCATTCGTTCATGCTGGTAGATCTCGCGAAATTTGTCAGCACCATTTGCTTTGATGAACTCATCTGGATCTTTGCCTCCGGGAAGCTGGACAACAAAAACTTCCATTCGGCTGCGGTCCTGGATCAATGTCCCAGCTTTAAACGCCGCTTCAATACCCGCATTATCTCCGTCATAGCAAATCACTGCCCGGTTCGTAATACGACGAATTAGTTCAATATGCTCTTCTGTCAAACTCGTCCCCATCGAAGCTATCCCATTTTCAAGATCAGCCTCAGTGGCTGTAATCACATCCATAAAGCCTTCTAAAAGCAGAATCTCTTCTTTCTTACGAATGGCTTGTCTACCTTCTGAAAAATGATAAAGCAACTTGCGTTTGTTAAAAATAGGCGTCTCTGGACTGTTCAAATATTTCGGTCCGTCACGCTGTTCATAAAGCCGACCGGAAAATCCTACTAGTTGACCGCGATCGTTCGTGATTGGAAACATGATCCGACCCCGAAAACGGTCAACGATCTCACCGCTTTCCCGTTTAGTCAATAGACCAGCTGTTACAGCAAGTTCAAGCTCCATGCCCCTTTTTTCAAGGAAGGAAGAAATCGTCGCATGGTGATTGGGTGCAAAACCGATTTGAAAAGCGGTCATCATTTCTTCTGACATACCGCGCTCCTTCAAATAGGCAAGAGCTGCACTACCTTCCTCTGTTTCCATTAGCAGATAATGATATAACTTAGCTGTCAGCTGGTGCATTTCAATCATCTGATGCGTTTCACTGGATTCTTTTGTAACCGGAGCATCACTTTGGGATTGAATTTCTGGCAGTTCAATATCCATATGTGTCATCTCAGCCACTTTTTGTACGGCTTCAACGAACGTCAGATTGTCATGCTCCATCAAAAAGCGAAAGACATTGCCCCCTTTTCCACAACCGAAGCAGTGGAAAATCTGTTTCTCAGCGGAAACAGAAAAAGAAGGCGTCTTCTCACCATGAAATGGACAAAGACCAATATAATTCCTACCTTGCTTCTTGAGCTGAACATAGTGGCTGACAACATCCACAATATCAGCCTGATTGCGGATTGCATCAATCGTTTCTTCTGGAATCCGCCGCATGATGATCGTCAACTCCTGTTCTATGATTTTCAAGATAAAGCTTGATAGTTTCAAAAAAACGTTCTTTATCTTCTGGTAGTAATTTTTTCGGTCCTTTTGCATAGTGACCGCCTCGTCGTTCTTTTGCGTGCAGATGACGAATTTCCAGAAGATAGGGCATATCCTGTTCGCGGTATTCTTCACCGCGATTGGAAAAAACGATACAGCCCTTGTTTAAAAGCATACTGCTAAGCCCGATGTCCTGTGTGACAATGAGGTCTCCCGGGCGCGCCAAGGTCAAAATCCGCATATCGACCGCTTCCTTTTGAGTATCTACAAATAGCCAATTTTCTCCATTCGTATCCATCATAAAATGATTATAAGAAGCAACAAAACAGATATCTAACTGAAAAAGATCTCGGAGCCGGCGTATCTCATCTTTAACGGGACACGCATCAGCATCAATAAATACTTGCATTTTTGCCCTCCTTTTCAATGTTAGACAAACCAAAAAACGAGTCGAACAACCCGTTTTTTGAATCAATGCAAAAATGACCTGCAAAATTGCATTATACGCGATGAAAATTAAATTTTCAAGCCTATTTCATCGTCATAATATATATATTCGCCGAAAAATGAAAAACTCCTTCTATAATTCTAAATTTTCATCAACAATTTCACCAATGTGAATCAAAATCTCATTGGCGGTCTCTTCAATGGCTTTGTTTGTCACATCCAATACATAGCAGCCAAGTTTATCCGTTAGCTTTTTAAAGAAAACAAGCTCCTCATCAATTCTAGTTCCGCTGGCGTACGTCCCTTGCCCGCTTAAGCCAATGGAAATTAGACGTTCAGATCGGATCTGGTTGAGCTTACTCTTGTTGATTTTGAGGCCGATGATTTTCCGCGGATCAATTTCAAAAAGCTCATCGGGTACAGTGGCTTCTGGTACGATCGGCACATTGGCAATCTTCAAGCCTTTCAAAGCTAGATACTGTGAAAGTGGTGTTTTTGAAGTTCGAGAAATTCCAATCAGCACATAGTCAGCCTGCAAAATCCCCCGCGGATTACGCCCGTCATCATTCTCTACTGCAAATTCAATCGCAGCCACCTTATTGAAATAGGCTTCATCAAGTGAACGCACTCGCCCGGGTTCTGATAATGGTTTGATTTTATAAGTTTGCTCCAATTGTGCTAAAAGCGGACCAAACAAGTCAATGATCGGTACTCCAAAAGCTCGAGCTGTTTGATTCAAACTATCGCGTACTTCTTCTAAAACGATAGTATGGACAATGATTCCGTTATTAACAGCAACAAGATCGACAATTTCTTCGATCATTTCCGGTGAATCAATATGATGAAAACGATGGATAAATTTAGGCGTCTGACCGAACTGGCTCAAGGCAGCACGTGTTACCAGTTCCGCCGTTTCTCCTGTCGAATCGGATACAACATAAACAGCAGGTTGAGTCACAATTTATTCTCCTTTATTAGATAATCTTTACTCAAAAAAAGAAGCCGGAATCTTTCCTCACTCCAGCTCCTTTCTTCAGAGGCTTTTCCTCTTTTATTTTACATTAATTTCATCCATTTGAGCAAATTCTTTAATAAATGTGGAAAGTTCGAATAGAAGAGCCAAGCGATTATTACGCAGTTCCTCATTGTCACTCATAACAAGGGTATTGTCAAAGTAGGCATCAATAATCGGACGCAGTTTTGTAAACGCACGCAAGCGGTCAATGATTTTCATCGTAGGATATTCTGTCCGCAGTTTTTCCAGTGCATCAAAAAGCTGGTGCTCATATTCATTTTCAAATAAATCCGGATCAATTTCAGCATGCTCTTGATATTTCTTTGAGATATTTACCACACGTGTCAGTGCTTCAATTGTAGGACGGAACCAATCGTCATCGGCGTGCTTATCAAGCAGCTTCGCACGATCAATGATTTGCGGCAACATATTAGGATTCCCACCGATTACTGCATCAATGATATCTGGACGAATTTCGTGATCCTGCAGAATAACACGCAGGCGATTTTGAATGAACATCCTAGCCTCTGTAAAAACTTCTTTGCTCGGTAATTCATTGAAGCCCTCTTTCCGTTCAAAATCCACGATATCAGAAAGAATTTCCATAAGCGGCAAATTCCATTTGTTCGCTTGAATGATACGCATCACGCCAAATGTACTGCGCCGCAAGCCAAATGGATCTGCTGAACCGGTTGGAACAATGTTGACACAGAAAAAACTAATGACCGTTTCAAGCTTATCGGCAATGGCTAGTAGGCTACCGAGATCAGATTCTGGTAAGACTCCGTCGGCTGAGATGGGCAGATAGTGTTCCCGAATGGCCTGAGCAACTGCTGGTTTTTCACCTTGCAAGAGTGCATATTTTTCACCCATGATCCCTTGAAGTTCTGGGAATTCACCTACAATATTAGTGACAAGGTCAAATTTATAGATATCTGTCACTCGTTTGATATCTTCTTTATCAGCCTCAGTCCAGTTTAAATAATCAGCAAGAAGCAAGGCTATCTTTTGGACACGTTTCATTTTTTCAGTGAGTGTGCCCAATTTTTCATGGAAAACGATTGCGGACAGTTTTTTTATAGCGTCAGAGATCGGTATCTTTAAATCTTCCTGATAGAAGAAATCCGCATCTGATAAACGCGCTCTAAGTACCTTTTCATTTCCACGAACAACTGTATCCAGATGTTCATGATTACCGTTTCGAACAGTAATAAAATGTGCTGTCAATTGGTCGTCTTGATCGAATACAGGGAAATAGCGCTGATGCTCTTTCATTGAAGTGATTAAGATCTCCTCTGGAAGTTCTAAATATTTTTCTTCAAAACGGCCATCTAATACAGTCGGATATTCCACTAGATTATTGACTTCTTCAAGCAAGTCCTCATCTAACGGAACTTTCCAACCATTTACTGTTGCAATTTCTTCAATTTGTTCGCAGATGGCTGCTTTTCTAGCCTCACTATCGGCCACTACAAATTGTTCTAAAAGTTTTTCTTCATATTGAAGTGGTGAATCAATCACAGCTTCCGAACCAAGGAAACGATGACCTCGACTTGTACGATCAGTTGATACATTTGTTATTTCAAACGGAATTACTTCTTCACCATACAAAGCAATCAACCACTTGATCGGGCGAATATAGCGCAGGTTGTATGCTGCCCAGTGCATACTGACTGGAAATGTCATGCCTGTTACGACTTTGTCCAATTCTTTTAATCGTTCACTTGTTGCGGCACCTTTGATTTCCTTTTTGATGTAAAGATATTCCGTTCCATTGATCGCACGAAAAGTAAAATCTTCTGGTGAAACACCCTGACTACGGGCAAATCCAAGTGCAGCTTTAGACCATTCACCCTCTTCTGTTTGGGCAATTTTTTTTGCTGGACCTTTAGCTTCTTCTACGCGATCAGCCTGACGAACAGCGACCTCTTGAACAAGTACAGCTAAGCGACGTGGTGTTGAGAAGCATTTAACACTGCCATAGCTGATTCGTTCCTCATCCAGCCAGTCTTCCAGTCTTTTTCTAAGTTGTGCAACAGATGCTGATACATATTGTGCTGGCATTTCTTCTAACCCAATTTCAAGTAAAAGATCTTTACTCATGATCTGCCGCCTCCATTTCTCTTAAAAGTGGGAAGCCAAGTTTTTCCCGTTCTTCATAAAATGTCTTCGCAATTCGGCGTGCTAGATTACGGATCCTGCCAATATACTGCGCCCGCTCGGTTACCGAGACAACACCACGCGCATCAAGTAAGTTAAAGGTATGCGAGCATTTCAGCACATAATCATATGCTGGAAAAACCAGACCGTTTGCCATCTGATGTGCCGCTTCTCGTTCGTAGGTATCAAAGAGCGTCAGCAACATATCTGTATTAGATGTTTCAAAAGCATATTTGGAGTTTTCATATTCGGCTTGGAAAAAGATGTCACGATAAGTGATGCCATCCGTCCACTCAAGATCAAACACATTTTCTTTATCTTGAATATAGCTTGCCAAACGTTCAACACCATAGGTAATTTCCGATGTGACTGGTGAACAGTCTAAGCCGCCCACTTGTTGAAAATAGGTGAATTGTGTAATCTCCATACCATCAAGCCAGACTTCCCAGCCTAGACCAGCACAACCAAGCGAAGGATTTTCCCAGTTATCTTCAACAAAACGGATATCATGTTCAAGTGGATTTACACCAATCCGTTCCAAGGAAGCCAGATAGAGTTCTTGAATGTTGTCTGGTGATGGTTTCATCACGACCTGAAACTGGTGATGTTGGAACAGTCGGTTCGGATTCTCACCATAGCGACCATCAGCTGGTCTTCTTGATGGCTCCACATAACCGGCTCTCCACGGCTCTGGACCAATCGCCTTTAAGAATGTATACGGGCTCATTGTTCCTGCTCCTTTTTCAACATCATAAGATTGTAACATGATGCAGCCTTGCTCGGACCAATAATCTTGCAACGTACGAATCATGGTTTGCAGATTCATTTTTTCAACACCTCCATAGGATTTAGAGACGAAAAAAATCTCGTCTCTATATGCGTCAACATATAGGGACGAGATTTGTATCTCGCGGTTCCACCCTATTTGGAATTTGCTTTTAAAGCAATCTCCCACCTTGATTCCGATGTACTCCAGAATGCCTTCACATAACCTTTGACCATCCGGCTTCCACTATCCCGGATTCGCTGAGAGTCAGTGAGGTCAGTTACTCTTTTCCTTCTACGTACCTATTCGTATTACTTAAAAAGATACTGCATTTTAGGCATTTTGTCAATCCTCATCTTCTTCTTTTAACAAACTGCCCCAACTATCCATCGAACGCAAGAATTTGCGGCTTTTCAAGTAAAGCCCAGTATGTTCATCATAATACGTATCAATCGCTTTTTGCAAAAGCACTTTCGTTTCAGGTTTAACATCAATATTCCCAAGCCGATCCAACTGAAAAATATAAAATAACCGCAAAAGCTTGACCACATTTTCAGGTAAATGTAGACGGTAAGAATCCTTATCAAAGCAGCGATGGCAAACAATTCCGTTGCTACTTGTTGAAAAATCAAAATGCCCTTCTGTTGCACCACAAATTGCACAACGATCCATCACTGGGTAGTGACCCATCACATTCAGCATTTTCATTTCAAAAATATTGATCAAAATGGCTGGATCATATCCTTCATCAATATCTCGCAATACCTGAAAGAACAGTTCAAACAAAAATGGATTTTTTTGACGCTCTTCCATCCCTTTATCCAAAAGTTCGCAGGCATAAGTGGCGTAGGCTGTTAAAAAAATATCACGCTGAATCGATGAAAACGTGTCTATAACATCTCCTTGCTGCATGGTCACAAGGCCCTTTCCGCCACCAAAAAATGTATAGATTCCATGTGTGAAAAGCTGTGTGCAAGCCGCCAGACGACTCTTTGTTTTTTTAGCACCGCGTGCAACCATGCCGATTTTTCCATACTCTCTTGTATATAAAACAACGATCTTATCTGATTCTCGGTAACTAGTTTGCCGAATAATAATCGCTTCACATTTTTCGATAAGACATCCCTCCTTTGGAATACGTTTACTGCTCTCCTCGGAATTACTTGTTCAACAGAAAGAAAACATGGTAAAATAAACAATGACAAAATTAAGAAGGAGCCCACTATGAACGCAATTGTTCAACTTGTACTCTTTGTACTATTTATTTTATCATTGATTGGTTTGGTTGGCGGTATTTTGATTCTTATACTTCGTAAGAAAAAACCGCTTGGCATCACATTGATCTCTGTTTCCGGAGTCGTATTTCTGTTCCTTAGCTGTTGGTTTATCGGTCAACTCCTCTTTTCCGTATATCAAGACTATGAAAAAGCCGTATCAGAGGAAAATACTTCTGCAGCACTTAATCCAAATTATGGAGACGGTAGTGACAGTTATACGGATGATTACTTTGATGATTATAGAGAAGGAGCGTTTGGCAATACAATGACCACGAGCAATCAAATCGTTGTCACTGTCTCCAAACCTTCTACTGGTGATCTCGATGAACGTGGCCTAGAAAAATATTACAAAATTGATGTCGCCATCACAAACCATTCCGATGAAAATCTTTATGTTTCAGCAGATGACTTTTATTTATATGATTATACAACGGATATATATCCTGATGTCATCGATAAAGATTATTTCCACGAAAAAATCGAGCCAGGCAAATCCGCCAATTTTTCCGTCTACTTTGATTATATTGATGATGATGCGGAACTAGAAGTCGAGTATGCCGATTTAATCTGGAGTTGAAGAAATCCTGCCAAGTACACAAATACTTGACAGGATTTTTTTAATATTCGTCTTGGTCGAAACCATAATCATGTAAATAGTGTTCTTTATCACGCCAATTTTTCTGCACTTTTACCCATACTTCAAGAAAGACTTTTGAGCCTAACAGTAGTTCAATCTCTTTGCGTGCACGCATACCGATTTGTTTCAGCATTTGTCCTTGCTTACCGATAATAATTCCTTTTTGAGTACTGCGTTCTACAATGATTGTTGCCATGATCGTCAATTTTTCTGTTTTAGGATTCTTTTCGATCCCCTCAATCACTACAGCAACTGAATGTGGCACTTCTTCTCTTGTTAGAAGCAGCACCTGTTCCCGAATCAGCTCAGAAATAATAAATCGTTCGGGGTGATCCGTGATTTGGTCTTTTGGATAATACATCGGTCCTTCTTCAAGGTGCACCGTTGTCTGATCAAGCAGCGTTGGTACATTATTCCCTTGAAGCGCAGAAATCGGAATAATTTCTGTAAACGGATAGAGGTTTCGGTATTTTTCAATCAGTGAAAATAATTCTTCCGGTGAGACTTGATCAATTTTATTGACCAAAAGAAAGACTGGAGTATCAATATTTTTTAGTTTTTCAATAATAAATTCATCACCGCGTCCAAGCCCTGTTGCGGCATCGATCACAAAATAGATCAAATCGACTTCCCGAAACGTATTCAGGGCAATTTTGACCATAAAATCACCAAGTTTGTGTTTAGGTTTATGGATGCCTGGTGTATCAATAAACACGACCTGCGCCTCATCTGTCGTATAAACACCCTGTACTTTATTACGCGTCGTCTGCGCTTTATCACTCATAATGGCAATCTTCTGCCCGATAATTTGATTCAGTAAAGTGGATTTCCCAACATTTGGCCGGCCCACAATTGCCACAAATCCTGATTTAAACTGTTCTGTCATTCAACCATATCCTCCGCTTTAAAGGCACCCGGCAAAAGTTCCTTCACAGTAACTTCGACCTGTTCACCTTTTAAATTCGTTAAAACTACTGGCATATCTAGATTACAAAATTCGCTGATTACTTGTCGACAGGCACCACAAGGCGAAACTGGCCCATCTGTATCCGCCACAACCACAAGTTTTTTAAAATCCGTTTTTCCTTCTGAGACAGCTTTGAAAATAGCCGTCCGCTCTGCACAATTGCTAAGTCCAAAGGAAGCATTTTCAATATTACAGCCTAATACTACTTCATCCTCTTTGGTCACAAGTGCCGCGCCCACCGGAAACTTTGAATATGGTACATACGCATACTCACGCGCTTTTTTTGCCAGTGATACAAAATCATTTGTTTTCATCGATATAAACTCCCATCTTTTCTAGTTCAACCATTGCCAAATATATGGAATAAAAATGACTAATCCGATGATCGAGCTGATGACTGCACCAAGCAAGACCGCACCGGCCGCCACATCTTTTGCTTTTTTCGCTTCTACCATAAAATGATCCGTTGCTGCATCAACGGCTCGCTCAACGGCCGTATTGACTAGCTCTAACGCCATCACAATCAAAATACATATAAGAAGTACAAGCCACTCATCTTTCGTAATATGAAAAAAGACGCCACAAAACAATACTAAAATCGCAGCTACCAAGTGAAACCGAAGATTCCGTTCTTCAATAAAAGCTGTTTTTAATCCAGAAAAAGCATGCCGGAAAGATTCCAAATACGTTCTGCTGCGCCGATACTTTCTATCTTTGTAGGCCATAAGCATCCAACACTTCTTTTTGAAGTCCAAACATTACTTTTTCTTCTTCTGGCAACATATGATCGTAACCAAGCAGATGAAGCAGCCCATGAACAGCTAAGAAACCTAGTTCACGCTCAATCGTGTGACCATATTCTGCTGCTTGTTCTGCCGCACGTTCAGTTGAAATAATAATATCGCCCAACACACGCGGCATCCCTTCTTCTGACTCATAACGGATTTCCGTCTCTCCCTCACCGATTTCTTCCAGCGCAAAAGAAATCACATCCGTCGCTTGATCCTTTCCGCGATAATCGCGATTCATTTCACGGATACTTTCATTATCTGTAAAAGT
Source organism: Listeria ilorinensis (assembly GCF_913566895.1). Taxonomy (GTDB): domain Bacteria; phylum Bacillota; class Bacilli; order Lactobacillales; family Listeriaceae; genus Listeria; species Listeria ilorinensis. The sequence goes on from NZ_CAJYCN010000002.1 coordinate 53,755, forward strand.
GACTGACATTTCTGTATCTGGAGGTAACTGTAGATAATCAGCGGTAAATTGAAGGATCTCCTCTACAAGTTGAATCTTTTCAGATGCTAATTCTTCCGTCTCATCGATCAAATCAATTTCGAGCAAGCCCATTCTTTTTATCTCCTTTCTGATCATCCGGATATTGGATCCGCTGATGATAAATACCATTTAATGTTGTGTTCAGCGTTTTCCGAATCACTTCGATTTCCGCCAGCGTGATCTTACATTCGCTAAACTGCCGATCAAGTAGGCGATCCTGAATGATACCGTCTATAATGGTCTGAATTTTTTCTTTTGTCGGCTCAGCACAAGCCCGAACTGCCGCCTCTACACTGTCTGCAATATTAATGATTGCTGCTTCCGTTGTTTGCGGTTTAGGACCCGGATAACGAAATTCAGTTTCTGCGACCTCGGGATTAGTTTCTTTTTCTTTATAGTAAAAATATTTTAGTAGCGTGGTTCCATGATGTTGTGCAGCAATGTCAATAATTGGCTGCGGCATGTGGTTTTCTTTTAGTATCTCAGCACCATCCGTTGTATGTGCTAAAATGATATCTCGACTTTGTTTTGGTGTCAAACGATCATGCGGGTTGATGCCCTGCAACTGATTTTCCACAAAATAAGGTGGTCTGAGCGTTTTTCCTATATCGTGATAGAAACAGCCAACACGCACTAGAAGACTATTGGCACCGATTTGATCTGCACAAGCCTCTGCTAAATTGGCTACCATCATACTGTGGTGATAGGTGCCTGGTGCTTTCATCAATATTTTTTTAAGAAGCGGATGATTAGGGTTGGCTAGCTCCACTAGTCGACTAGTCGTAAGTACGCCAAATACAGTTTCAAATAATGGTATCAAGCCAATCCCGATCACAAATGAACCAAATCCCCCTATAAATCCATATAGAATCGACAGTAAGTAAGTCGAGCTAAGAATCGTAGAATTGTTAATCATCAGCAGGAATGTAATAAACAAAATGTTGAAAAGTCCCACCCAAAGTCCCGACTGCAAAATAGCTGAACGTTTGCTGTAATCTTTCAGCATGGCGATACTGGCCAGCCCACTAAGTAGGATAAAGACCGAAACCAATAAATTGATCGCACTGGTCGAATCACTTTGGAAAACAAATAAACTTGTCACCGTTACATAAATCAAACTGAGGAACGCATATTTCTCATTGAGCAGAATTTTTGTCATCATCGGAGCTAGGGCAGCTGGAAACAAGAAGGCGATGTTATTTAGATCCGCCGCTTCTAAAATCCGAATCACCCAAAGAATCAAGAGCATGATCAAATAAATTGAACTGAAGATTAGCACTTTTTGCTGCGCTTTTTTCTTTGGATAATTTTGCTTCTTCGTGAAAAAATAAAGCAATCCAGCAAGCGCCAAAATAAATAATCCATAGCCAAGATACTGCTTGACTGGCATTTTTTGATCAAGCAAATGAAGCAATTTCAACTGTCGATAAGTCTCTCGATCAACGATTTGTCCTTCCTGCACGATGACTTGTCCTTGTAGAATTTTCACTGGAGAAACAGCTTGTGCAGCTTCTTTTTTACGTTCTTCCGTCTGCTTTTCATTATAGGTTTCATTTGGTATGATCGCATAAGAGATGATCGCTTTCGCAACATCTTTATAGGCAGATGGCATGCTTGACAGTTCAATGTCATCGCGTGCTTCCACTTTGACACTGTTCAAATTATCATCTCGGATACTTTCATCCATGACTTTTGTGAGCTCATCTACGATACTTTTTTCAATCGTTTCCAGATCATCGCTGCTGGCTTCTAAAAGAGTGCGAAAAACATTATCCGATAAGCCAGTGGTCATTTTTTCCGATACATTATCCGACAATTTGCTTTTCAACATTTTGACTTTTTCATCTGTAGTAGTTGCAGCAGGAGCAGACTTGTTTTCTTTTTCCGCCTTCTCTTTGTTCTGCTTATCTTTTTCACTAGCTTCCTGATTGACCTCATTTACATAGTCAAATAAAGATTCTACCAAAGCAATTCTGTTTTGCCCAGTCTCACGATTATGCGTGTACACATCTGGAACAGCATCCATCGCTTTTTGCTGTTCTTCTTCAGTCTTTTTAGTATCTTCCACTGTCTGCGGTGAGCGGATAGTTTTTTCTGCAACCGAAAACAGTTGAACATTATAGGATTCCGGCTTGGTAAGCTGAATCAACAGAAAATACGAGAGTACGATGATTGCAATGAAAAGCAGTGGCAGATAAAAGCGTTTCTTTTTACCAGACTGCAACCACTCTGTTACATGCCTTTTTTGCAAAACATCTCCTCCCTTCTCTTTTTACTTACCTTCATAAGCCTTGATGATTTCGGCAACAAGTGGGTGACGAACGACATCATGATGTTCGAAATAACAGAAGCCGATATTTTTTACTGCCTGCAAGACTTGCTCGGCGTTCACTAAACCACTCATTGCACCTTTTGGTAAATCAATTTGGGTCATATCACCATTGACGATCATTTTTGAATCGTAACCGAGCCGTGTCAAGAACATTTTCATTTGAGCAATCGTCGTATTTTGTGCTTCATCTAAAATAACAAACGCGTGATCCAAAGTTCGACCGCGCATATAGGCAAGTGGCGCAATCTCAATCACTCCCCGATCCATTAACCTTGTTGTATGTTCAACACCAAAAATATCATAAAGCGCATCATACACAGGTCTTAAATAAGGATCGACTTTTTCCTTCAAATCACCAGGTAAAAAACCTAGGCTTTCACCTGCTTCAACAGCTGGACGCGTTAAAATGATTTTGCTGACTTTGCCTTTTTTCCAAGCATCAACAGCCATCACAACGGCTAAATATGTTTTCCCGGTACCTGCGGGCCCCACACCAAAAACGATGTCATATTTTTTCACCATTTGGATATACTTCCGCTGACCAAATGTTTTTGGACGAATTGGTTTTCCTTTTGCATTTTTAGTAATCTCATCTTCAAAAAGTGTCTGAAAATAAATCAATGTGCCGTTTTGTGCCATCTTCACAGCTTGCGTCACATCCCGACCATCAATATGGATACCTTGTTTCAGGACATCAATCAGTGCCTGAATGACAGCTTTTGTCTGTAGTACGTCAGACTCGTCGCCCGACACTGTCAGACCTTCACCACGCGTAACAATTTTAACACCTAGTAATTCCTCTAAAATGGTAATATTGGCATCGCCATTTCCAAAAAGTTCGACTGCCTCAACCGCATCATTTAGTTCTATCGTTTCTTGATAAACCTCATTTTGCATTCTATAGCCCCTTTAACTCTTTAAACTTTCGATATGATTTTATTATACACGAAAAAGACCTGCTTGGAAAACGGTATCTTCTGCAACAGCTGCATGGCTCTGCAAAAAAAGAACCAGCCGTTTAGCTGGTTCTTTTGGGTTTATGAAAGATATTGTTTGACAAATTGATTGACAGCATTTCCATCGGCTCTGCCTTTTACTTTTGGCATGATCGCACCCATTACTTTGCCAAAATCGGCTTTCGTGGTAGCACCTACTTCTTCAATTGTCGTTTTAACAATTTGTTCAAGCTCGTCAGCTGATAATTGCTTCGGTGAATAATCTTCTACGATTGCGATTTCAGCACGGACTTTCTCAGCAAGATCTTCCCGACCTGCCTTTTCAAATTCTGAAAGCGAGTCTCTGCGCTGTTTCATTTCACGCGCAAGGACAGTGATTTCATCATCCGCAGAAAGCTCTCCACCCTGATTGATCGCTTCATTTTGCAAAGCAGCTTTTAACATACGGATCACGGTCAGTTTATCCTTTTCCTTATTCCGCATGGCTTGCTTCATATCTTCATTCAACTTGTCAAGCAGTGTCAACGAAATCATCACCTTTATTCTTCGATTAGAATTTACGTTTTCTTGCTGCTTCGGATTTTTTCTTCCGTTTTACGCTTGGTTTTTCATAGAATTCGCGCTTTCTGGATTCTTGCAAAGTTCCGCTTTTGGAAACAGTACGTTTAAAGCGACGAAGAGCATCTTCAAGCGATTCGTTTTTACGAACTACTGTTTTTGACATCTCTCTTTCCCTCCCTCCGACACTTACATGGACTAGTGAAAGTCCTCATACAACTCAGGAGATACCGGAAAAGCATCCTGAACTTTCTGGGTAAGCATTCACTCACATTAAATTATATATGAAACCGTCTCTAGCGTCAATATGAAATCGTTAACTTTCACAACATTTCTTCTCTTCTTTTTTTACGACTCACTTTGCCAAATCAAAATGATACGAAGCAGCTGAAAGTACATATAATGGCGCCGTCTCTGTTCGTAAAATACGTGGGCCGAGTCCTGCAAAATAAACACCCAGTTCCTGTAAAAATTCACGTTCCTTTTCACTGATTCCGCCTTCAGGACCAAAAATCCCTAACAATCTCGTTCCCGGCGATGCTTCTTCAAACAGATGTGCAAGTGTTTGCTTTTCACCTGACCGCGCACTTTCTTCATAAGCACAAAAAACAGCATCATACTGGGCCATTTCTTTCTGAAGAAAACCATACAAATCAGGTAAATAATCAACTGTCGGTAATTGCGTGCGATGAGACTGTTCAGCAGCTTCTTTCGCAATCTTTTGCAGGCGCTCCAGCTTTTTAGGGATTTTTTTTCCGTCCCATTTGGCTACCGAACGATCTGCCGCAAATACAAGAAACTGCTCTGCGCCTAGTTCGGTTCCTTTTTGGACGATCCACTCAAGTTTGTCGCCCTTTGGAAGTCCAGAAGCAATCGTGATTGATACAGGCAGCTCTGGATCCATATCAAGTAAGTCCAGAACACGACATATAACCGCCTCTTCCGTCACATACTCGATCTCTGCCTGCGCAGCTGTTTTCTGAAAAGCAAGCATCAATTGATCGCCCTTTTCCATCCGCATCACCCGAACAATATGATGATAATCATCCCCGGTGATGGCTATTTGATCCTTTGGGCGGAACGGCTCGTTCACAAAGTAACGCTGCATCAGGCCTCGGCTCCTTTTTCGGCAATGATCGCCACCCAGTCACCCTGTTGTTCTGTTTTTAATACTGTTAGTCCTGCTTCAATCAGCGCTTCGCGTACGACTTCCGCTTTTTGCTCAATGATCCCTGAAGCAATAAATAAACCGCCTGGACGTAAATTTCGGTAAACATCATTTGGGAATAGCAAGATGACTTCTGCCAGAATATTCGCCACAATCAAATCAACTTCTGTTTCAATACCCTCTAAAAGATTATTTTGTCTAACTTCGATTCGATCAGCTACCTGATTTTGTTCAATATTTTCTTTTGCCGCACGAACAGCTATCTCATCCAAATCAAGTGCTAGTACTTTTTTAGCACCTAATTTAATACTAGTAATGCTTAAAACGCCACTGCCAGTCCCCACATCAATAATTGAATCATTCGGTGTGATATATTCTTCCAGAGCGCGCATACAAAGTTGAGTAGTTGGATGGGTTCCTGTACCAAAAGCCATGCCAGGATCAAGTTCGATGATCAGCTCGCCTTTTCCTCCGTCGTAAGTTTCCCACGTGGGGACAACCGTAATTTTTTCCGTGATTTGAACTGGATGGTAATATTTTTTCCACGCTGTTGCCCAGTCATTATCATCCACATCCTGTACCAAAAAATGAAAGTCACCTAGCGGAATATCAAAATTTATCAGATTGCGCAATGTCTCTTCCAATTTTGGGATGCTTGCTAGAAATTCTTCTGTCTTCAGAAAATAGGCCTTGATAATTACACCGTCTTCAGGATAATCATTTCGCTCAAGGGCGTAAATTTCGCCAAAACGGTCCTCTCGTGTGCGATAAAAATCAGCTGCGTCGCTAATAGAGACACCACTTGCGCCAAATTCATTCAATTGATAGCTGATTGGTTCCACTGCCTCATTCAATGTATGGATCTCAACTTCTGACCATTCCATCTATTTGCCTCCTCTAATCTTATTGCGGAAAAAGCCGAATGGTAAGTGAGCATTTCCTCCGCACCATTCGGCTTTTCATTATTCGCCTTTAAATGCTTTTTTCATTTTATCAAAAAAGCCAGATGTTTGTTCGTCCACATGATCGCCTGTTGTTTTAGCAAAATCACGTAAAAGCTCTTTTTGTTTATCGTCTAATCTCTTCGGTACAATCACTTTAACATCCACATGCTGATCGCCCGTTCCATTTCCGCGAAGATGCGGAACACCTTTGCCACGCAATCGGAAAGTAGTTCCTGTTTGTGTGCCGGCAGGAATCTTGAGTCGCACTTTACCATGGACAGTTGGTACATCAATTTCATCACCTAATGCGGCTTGAACAAATGTTAGGGGTACCTCTACAAAGATGTCGTCGCCTTCCCGCTCAAAGAACTCATCTGGAATAACCACAAAGACTACATACAAATCACCATTCGGTCCGCCATTGATGCCAGCTTCACCCTCACCAGCGACGCGCATTTGTTGACCGTCATTTACACCAGCAGGAACTTTTAATTTGATCCGTTTTTTCTTGGTTACACGGCCTGAACCATTACAAGTCGAACATTTTTCTTTGATTTCCTTACCTGTTCCATGACAATATTGGCAGGTTTGTTTATTGACGATCCGACCAAATGGCGTATTTTGTTCCACATTGATCGTCCCTTTACCACCACAGTGACTGCATTTTTCCGGGTGAGTACCCGGTTTTGCACCGCTACCATGACAGGTATCGCAATTTTCTTCTCGAGGAATTTCAATCTCAGCCTCTTTACCAAAAATCGCTTCTTTGAATTTCAAACGCATGGTATACTGCAAATCATTCCCTTGCCGCGGGGCATTGGGATCCCGTCTACTGCTGCCACCACCGCCGAAAAAGGTATCGAATATATCTTCAAATCCGGAAAAGCCTCCGCCCGAGAATCCACCTGTACCGCCACCAAAGCCCTGGTTAGGATCAACATGACCGTATTGATCATATTGAGCACGTTTTTGCTCATCACTTAGCACTTCATAAGCCTCTGAAATTTCTTTGAATTTCTCATCGGCTCCAGCTTCCTTGTTGATATCGGGATGGTACTTCTTGGACAGCTTCCGGTATGCTTTTTTGATCTCGTCTGCTGTGGCACTCTTTTCTACGCCAAGTACTTCATAATAATCGCGTTTCGCCATCCGAATCACTCCTGTCCGTTAGATTTCATTTCTTAGGTATTGTATCATAAAGCCGCTTTGTTAAAAAGCTGTTTTCAGATAAAAAGTCAAAGCCAGTAAGCTTTGACTCTTCATCTGTCATATTGTGTCGTTATTTTTTATTTGTTTTCTTTGTCGTCATCATTGATTTCTTCAAACTCTGCATCAACAACATCGTCAGCACCGGTTGCAGCTTCTGCTTCTGGGTTTTCTCCTTGAGCCGCTTGAGCTGCCGCTGCTTGTTCATAAAGTTTTACAGAAAGATTTTGGACGATTTCATTTAGCGCATCTGTTTTTTCTTTGATAGCTTCAAAATCATCACCTTTCAAGGCTTCTTGAAGTTCATCGCGCGCTGCTTCTGCTTTCTTCACTTCTTCTTCTTCCACTTTGCCTTCTAACTCTTTCAATGTTTTATCAACAGTGAACACAAGTTGATCAGCTTGATTACGAAGTTCAGCATTTTCCTTCATTTTCTTATCGTCTTCAGCATTTGCTTCTGCATCTTTAACCATCCGATCAATTTCTTCATCCGTTAAGCCTGAAGAAGATTTGATCACAATATTTTGCTCTTTACCTGTACCCAAGTCTTTGGCACGAACTGTTACAATCCCATTTTTATCAATATCAAACGAAACTTCGATTTGTGGGATACCACGTGGTGCAGCTGGAATATCAGCCAATTGGAAACGACCTAAAGTTTTATTGTCTTTTGCCATTGGACGTTCCCCTTGAAGCACGTGGATGTCAACAGCCGGTTGATTGTCAGCAGCTGTCGAGAAGACTTGTGATTTAGACGTTGGGATGGTCGTATTACGATCAATCAGAGTTGTCATCACACCACCCATTGTTTCAATCCCTAAGGAAAGTGGAGTAACATCTAATAGTACGACGTCTTTTACATCACCAGAGATTACGCCACCTTGAATCGCCGCTCCCATTGCTACTACTTCATCAGGATTTACGCCGCGATGTGGTTCCTTGCCAAGCTCTTTGGTAATTGCTTCTTGAACGGCAGGAATACGTGTGGAACCGCCGACTAGAATCACTTGGTCAATTTCACTTGCAGAAAGGTTGGCATCTTTTAACGCTTGACGAGTTGGGCCAATTGTTCTTTCTACAAGATCATGTGTTAATTCGTCAAATTTAGCACGTGTTAAGTTTACTTCCAAGTGAAGTGGACCACTTTCTCCAGCTGTGATAAATGGCAAGCTGATTTGTGTACTCATAACACCTGAAAGATCTTTCTTCGCTTTTTCAGCGGCATCTTTCAAACGTTGTAAAGCCATTTTATCTTTCGAAAGATCGATGCCATTTTCTTTTTTAAATTCTGCTACAAGATAATCAATGATTTTTTGGTCGAAGTCATCGCCACCAAGCAAATTATCCCCAGCAGTCGAATGCACTTCAAACACACCATCACCTAGTTCCAAAATCGACACATCAAAAGTACCGCCGCCAAGGTCAAATACAAGTACAGTTTGATCTGTATCTGTTTTATCAAGGCCATAAGCAAGTGCGGCTGCAGTTGGTTCATTGATGATTCGTTCTACTTCTAGGCCAGCAATTTTACCTGCGTCTTTTGTGGCTTGACGTTGTGCATCATTGAAATAAGCGGGCACAGTGATAACTGCTTTATCCACTTTTTCACCCAAATAGTCTTCTGCATAGCCTTTCAGATATTGTAAAATAATGGCACTGATTTCTTGTGGTGAATAGTCTTTTCCTTCAATTGTTTCTTTATAGTCTGTTCCCATATGGCGTTTGATGGAAATAACAGTATTTGGATTTGTGATAGCTGCACGTTTTGCAACTTCTCCAACTTGACGTTCGCCATTTTTAAAACCGACAACAGATGGAGTTGTGCGGGCACCTTCTGGATTAGGGATAATTTTTGCTTCGCCGCCTTCTAATACCGCAACGGCTGAATTCGTTGTTCCTAAGTCAATACCGATAATTTTACTCATTGTTCATTTCCTCCAGTGTTAGTCAAATTTATTGATTTACTTTTACCATTGACGGGCGAAGTACCCGGTCTTTGATCTTATAACCTTTTTGTAGTTCTGCTGTGATTTCGTTAGATGCTTTATCTGCATCACTGTCTTGCATCACAGCTTGATGGAAATTCGGATCAAACTGTTCGCCAAGTGCTGCGATCGGTTCAATCCCTTCTTTTTCAAGTGCTGATTGCAGCTGCTTATAAACCATTTCCATTCCTGTTAAAATTGCCTTGACTTCTTCAAGCTCACTTTCAGTCGCAAGCGCCTTTTCAAAGCTGTCAAGAGCCGGCAGTAAATCCTCTGCTAGACTCTGCGCCCGATACTTGATGGTTGCTTCGCGATCTGCAATATGTCGTTTCTTGACATTTTCAAAATCGGCTTGAAGACGCAATAGGCGATTTTCAGTTTCGGCAAGTTGCTCTTCTAATTTTGCAATCTGTTGTTGTTCAGGTGTTTGTTCAGCTTCCTCAAGTACCTCTTCTAGCTCTTCATTCGCCTCTTTTTCAATTTCTTCTTCCAATTTGTCTTTCTTATCTTTATTTTCGGCCACAAAAATCACCTCCTGAAAAAACGACCGTTCTTTCAGTCCTTTCTTAATTTGTTAATCTTTTTTATAAAGCTTGGTTAGAATCGTTGTCAAATCCCGGCTAAAAACATCGACAAGACCGATCATTCGACTGTATTCCATCCTTGTCGGGCCAAGTAAGATGATTCCTCCGACACGTTCATCTGCAATTCGATAAGTCGCTGTGATCACACTCATATTATCTAAAAATGCTTGATCCAGTTCACGACCAATCTTTACTTGCAAACCATCAGGAATATCACGAAACAGATTGTAAAGATTCTGCTCCTCATCCATCAAATCAAGATAGTGACGAATCTTATCCACATCATGAAATTCTGGCTGATGAAGCAAATTATTCTTGCCGCCAAAATAAATTTTCTCATGTGCCGCCTGACGAAAAGCGTTCTGCAAGATGGACTGATAAAGACTGCTTTGTTCAATATTCTGCTCGATCAGTTCACTGACTTCAATCGGAATTTGCCGTTTAAGTTCATTCAGCGAAACACCAACAAGCCGATCGTTCAAAATATTGATCATTCGTTCCATACCAGCAAGCGTAACACCTTCCGGCAGAGTAACCAAATGATTGTCTACATGCCCCTGATCGGTAATCAAAATCAGCATCGCCTGTTCCTGACTAATCGGCACAAACCTGAAACCGCTGAGCTTGTTAGATCCTGACTCCGGTCCAAGCACGATGGACGTATAATTCGTCAAATCAGAAAGAATCGAAGCCGAATTTTGAATCAATTGCTCCATTTCAAAGTATTGCCTTGAAAAAAGACCTTCAATTGCTTGTAGATCTTCCTGCGGCAATGCCTGAGGGCGCAAAAGATAGTCAACATAATAACGATAGCCCTTTTCAGACGGGACACGACCAGAAGACGAATGCGTTTTTTCAATAAAACCATAATCTTCCAACACACTCATCTCATTGCGAATCGTCGCAGAACTAAAGGGAAGATCGCTTTCCTTCAACAAGTTTTTGGAGCCAACTGGCTGAACGGTCCAAGTGAAATGATCGATAATCGCTCTAAAAATCTGGAGCTGTCTTTCTGTTAACATATCTATCACCTCTTTTTAGCACTCGAAGACTTTAAGTGCTAAATACAATTATAAATTTACCAAACATATCCCCCTTCGTCAACTGAAAACACTCGATTTCAGCCTAAAGTTGGAGATGTTTGGTCAAAAATGGTCAATGGTGCGGTTTTAAAGGAATTCTCGAAAAACATGATTGCCTAAAAAACGCCCAGCCCTTGTAAGTGCGATAGATTCATTTTGATTAAGCAACCATCCCTGTTCCGCTGTATATTGAATCGCTTCTTCGAAAACCTGATCCATTGGTTTCCCAAACTTTTCTAAAAAGCGATCTTTCGAAACGCCTGCTACTTTGCGAAGCCCCAAAAAGATTTCTTCTTCCATTTCTTCTTTTAATGTTAATGGCTTTGTTTGAAAAACAGGCAGCCTATTTTCTTCGAGCGGTGCCATATACATTTTGAGCGGTCCATAGTTGCTGTACCGTGTATCTTCCAAATAGCCGTGCGCCCCTGCCCCAAAACCGAAATAGTGCTCATTGCTCCAATAAACGAGATTGTGGCGGCTTTGATAGCCAGGTGCGGCAAAATTACTAATTTCATATTGGAGTTTGCCAGACTTTTCCATTTCCGTCATCAAATGATCATACATATTTGCTTCAGCATCTTGTCCCGGTAAAATTAATTGACCTTTTTGCATGAGGTTATAAAAAATTGTCTTAGGCTCGATAATTAAAGAGTACGCCGAATAGTGTGGCAGATCAAGTGCCAAAGCCTTTTGTAGTGTGTCTTTAAAATCGTCCTCTGTCTGGTTTGGCAAACTGAAAATCAGATCGATGCTCACATTTTCAAAACCTATATGATCAAGGTTTCGAATGGACTGATAAACATCTTCTGTTGTATGGATCCGACCGATCTGCTTCAACAATTCATTATTGAAACTTTGAACCCCCATGCTAATCCGGTTGACTCCCATCGCTTTCAATGTGCGAATCTTTTCAAGCGAAAGATCCCCTGGATTGGCTTCAAATGTAAATTCTACATCATCTGTCAGCGGAAATAACCGATGCACCGCTTCACAAAGTCTCGTAAGCTGTTGCTCATTCAGCGTCGTTGGAGTGCCACCTCCTACAAAGACCGTTTCAGTGGGAGCAAATTCCTGCGTGGCTGCTGTTAGTTCCATTTCACGAATCAACAAATCCACATACCGATCCACCGGCTGCCCTTCCAGAAATACTTTATTAAAGTCGCAATAGTAGCAGATATGCTCACAAAAAGGAATATGAATATAAACAGCTGTCAAACCTTTCCCTTCTTTCTAAAATGAGCTGCTGATTATTTCACAGCAGCTCAACAACGTCATTATTTTTGGTCGTCCATTTTCAAAATCGCCATAAAAGCTTCTTGCGGAACTTCCACAGAGCCGATTTGCTTCATGCGTTTTTTCCCTTCTTTTTGTTTTTCAAGTAGTTTTCGTTTTCGGGAAACATCGCCGCCATAACATTTAGCTAAGACATTTTTACGCAACGCTTTAATCGTAGAACGGGAGACAATCTTCGTACCGATCGCCGCTTGGATTGGAACTTCAAATTGTTGACGTGGAATGAGTTCACGTAGTTTCTCAACAATAATCTTTCCACGTTCATAAGCAAAATCACGATGAACGATAAAACTTAGCGCATCTACTTTTTCTGTATTTAATAGAATGTCCATTTTCACTAGCTTGGATGTTTGATAACCAATCAATTCATAATCAAAGGACGCGTAGCCTTTAGTGCTTGATTTCAACTGATCAAAGAAATCATAAACAATTTCGGATAGCGGTATTTCATAAATAATGCTAACACGAATATCGTCCAGATACTCCATCGTAATAAAAGTTCCCCGTTTGTTCTGTGCAAGCTCCATTACAGCACCAACATAATCATTCGGTACCATCACGGTTGCTTTTACATACGGTTCTTCTACAGATTCAATGACTCCAGGCTCAGGCATTTCAGCAGGATTATCTACAATCGTTTGTGTGCCATCGGTCAAATTGACATGATAGATAACACTTGGTGCCGTTGTAATCAAATCAATCTTAAATTCACGTTCGATCCGCTCCTGGATAATTTCCATGTGAAGAAGTCCTAGGAAACCACAACGAAAGCCAAACCCTAATGCTTGTGATGTCTCAGCTTCAAATTGGAGAGCTGAATCGTTTAGTTCAAGTTTTTCAAGCGCATCACGCAAATCATTGTATTTGGATGAATCAATCGGATAGAGACCGCAGTAAACCATTGGATTCAATTTTCTATATCCGGGCAATGGTTCTTCTGCCGGATTATTTGCCAGTGTGATAGTATCCCCAACACGCGTATCACTTACATTTTTAATGGATGCAGTTAAATAACCTACATCTCCCACCATCAAGCAATCTTGAGGAGTCGCTTTTGGTTTAAAAACACCCACCTCTGTGACTTCGAATTCTTTCCCGTTTGCCATCATGCGAATAGTGTCTCCAGGACGGACTACACCATCTACAATTCGGATATTGGCAATGACACCGCGATAAGCATCGTAAACAGAGTCAAAAATGAGCGCCTTTAATGGCCGATCGATATCCCCGGTTGGTTTTGGTACTTTTTCAACAATTTGTTCAAGGATGTCTTCAATGCCGATCCCGCTTTTTGCAGATGCAAGGACAGCTTCACTAGCATCCAGCCCGATGACATCTTCAATCTCCGTACGAACACGTTCCGGATCTGCTGCCGGTAAATCAATTTTGTTGATAACAGGCAAGATCTCCAAATCATTGTCCAAAGCTAAATAAACATTCGCAAGTGTTTGAGCTTCGATTCCTTGTGCTGCGTCAACAACCAAGATGGCTCCTTCGCATGCAGCCAGGCTTCTTGATACTTCATAGGTAAAATCGACATGTCCTGGTGTATCAATTAAATGAAATGTATAAGTTTCACCATCTTTGGCTTGGTAAGCCAGTTGGACCGCATTCAACTTGATAGTAATACCACGTTCTCGTTCCAAATCCATGGAATCAAGAAGCTGATCTTTCATTTCCCGATGTGATAGAGCATGTGTTTTTTCTAAAATCCGGTCAGCAAGCGTTGACTTCCCGTGATCAATATGTGCAATGATTGAAAAATTTCTTATTTTCTCTTGACGAGCAAGCATTTCTTCTTTGTTCATTCTCCCAGCTCCTGATTCGAACTCATCTTTTTTATAGGATGGCAAGCTAAATTTGATTATATCAATACATAACCGATTATTCAATGCCTTCTTGCCAGATTCCTTCATAAAATTTAAAGAAAGTTAGAAAGTATTATTGCAATCTCATATGCTTTTCGGTATAATAACATTTGTTCATGTGTAATTAAAGGGTATATGATCGAATGAAACACTTGTTTTTACAGGTGGTTAACAATCAGAATTACCTCATTAGTTTGGACGGAGGTGAATGGAATGCCAAATATTAAATCTGCTATTAAACGCGTAAAAACGACGGATTCACGCAACAGCCGCAACGTTGCTCAACGTTCTGCAATGCGTACAGCCATCAAAAAAGTTGAAGAAGCAGCTGCTAACGGTGCTGAAAACACACAAGAGCTTTACGTTGCCGCTTCGAAAAAAATTGACATGGCTGCAAGCAAAGGCTTGATTCATAAAAACAAAGCTTCACGCGACAAATCTCGTCTAGCTGCTAAATTAGCTAAATAATGCATAAACATCACACATGCGTGTGGTGTTTTTATTTTCACTAAATTTCTGATTACCTTTTCATAAGATGGTAAATGCCGATATATTCCGTGTTTGAGGGGTTTATCGGCATTTTCTTTTTGGAAGATATCTTGGCCAAGCCCTACGGTTCAAAAGATTGAATCTCTTGTTCTGCATATCAATATGCGCCATCCACAAAATCCAGAAATACGAGGTCTCATTTCCAGTAGAAGTACAACCTTATAGCAATCCTTGCTGTACCCCTCATTCGTTTCCATAAAGACAAGCAGGCCTTCTTCTTGCCTCTGTATCACCTGCCAGATTAAATTCAAACGTTTTTTCTGATACAGTCGTCTTGTATTACCATATAAAATGACACTTTTAAGGACGTTTATAGTTGTCAATTGGCTTGTAGGCATATCTTTTTTCACTCATTCTGATAGCCTCCTCTTTAGTATTCGACTGTTTGCTGGTACAAAAACCAGTTATATCAATCGTTGGTTCAATATCATCCCAGTGATATTGAACCAGATCCCAAAGCTTTTTATTATCTCGTTTTTAGTCCTATCAAATATCCACACATCATTCAAAAATGTATAATAGCACAGGAAAGTCCTCCTTAAACTAAAATAAATGGCTCCATATACTTTTGTATAAAATCTATACGGTCAAATATGGTAGGTTTAAAGTATGACGTGACTGCTATCACTATATTTTTCGTTGGATCTACATATATAACATTCCCGCTATTTCCTATGGCTGCATATATAGGTTTATTTTCATCTACAATCCACCAAAGGTACCCGTAAGACATATTTCTAAATTCTTCTCCACATTTATAAGTTGGTTTAGTTATTTCTTCAATCCATTTAGATGATAAAATTTGGTGTCCATTATGAACGCCTTTATCTAAACAAAGCTGTCCGATTTTTGCCATATCTTTTGCAGAAAAGCATAATCCGTATCCCGCTGCTCCTATTCCTTTTGGGTCACAAAACCATCTATTTTTTTGTGGTTTCTTACTCATAGTAAAATGTTTGTGTTCTTCGGCGGTCTTCGCTAAATAATTTATATGTTTTTCTACTCTAATAGGTTCAAATAAATATTCATTGGCAAAATCGACAACTTTTTGACCACTCGTTTTTGAAATAATACCAGTCAGTATATGTATACCTAAGGTAGAGTATTTGAATTCTCCAGTCAATCGTTTTCTCCCGCCTAGAAAATCTAAGGCTGAAATCGTCCAATCATCACTTGAACAAATTTTAGTCCACGGTTCGTACTTATACTTATAGGGTGCTGTCATAGTCAATAAATGTTTGATTGTCACTTTTTGAATTGTTTTTTCTCCTCTTTTAATTTTATATTCAGGAAAAAAATCTAGTACGGGTTGATCTATGCTTCTTATAAACCCTTTATCAAGTGCTATCCCTACAAGTAATGCTACGATACTTTTGGTGGCAGACATAACATGGCAAGTATCATCTTTTTTATAATCGTTCCATTCATCAGAGTAAACTTCTTTGCCACCTTTATAACATGATATTTGACAGATATTTGGTTGCTTTTCTTTAATAAAATCATGCAGTTCTTTTCTATTCATAGTATCAATCTCATCTCCATTTCTCGTTATCCCACATAAACCAAATTTGAATCTTTCATGTAGACCTTTACCTATTTCTTTTTTATTGGATAATAAATTTCAGTTATAAATTCATCCTCATTCGAAGTTTGTGTTAAATCAGTAATATAAACTTCATAAAGCGGACCATTATTTTCATAACCATTCTGCTCTGCCCATTCAAATTGTTTCGTATAAACAGCAGGCAAATTAGAGTATCCGCCTTGTAAAGTTGTTTTTAAGCATAATCCAGGACAAAACTCTCTTGTTTCTCTAACAAATTGTTTTACTGGAATAGCAAATTCTGTATCTAAACCTAAAGGGGTAAACTCATCACTATGAAAAAGTACCATAGGTGGAGCATCGACGGTTAATTTGTCGTGTTGAATTTTTTTTAATATCGAATTAAAACAATGAGTATACTGGTCTTTCATTTCAACCTTATAAACCATCTTACGGATAGAAACTAAATACATAACTGGTATTTCAACAAGTTGTACATCAATCTTATTCAAATAAGACATGATGGATTTACCTTGTTTCAAAACTGCTATATCCCCATTTAACCGTTCTGTAATTTGAGAATATATCTGCATTTGTTTTTCAAATTCTACCTTTTTCTTATAAAGTTCTAAACATAATTTTTCATTTAGCATTTCTTCTGATGTAATAATCGCTTTAATTTCTTCCAAAGAGAAATTATACTGTTTTAGACGGTTGATAAATAGCATAGTTTCTAATTGTTCAATGGAATAATATCTATAACCGTTCTCTTGATTTATTTTACTGGGTTTTATGAGTCCGATTTCATCATAATAACGAAGCGTTTTTGTAGAAACTTTACATATCCTTGAAAATTCACCTATTGATAACATAGATCTTCTCCTTTCAACTTGCTTTTATACGTATGTTACACCTTGCCGTAAGGGGAAAGTCAATGTAGTAATTTTATGCACGTTCCCTAACTATCCAAAAAATAACATGATAAGAAATGAATTGCCAACTATTTTTACAGTTTTATAAAAGGCTTTTATGCTACTAAAAAAGTAACATGCAAGCCTTCACTGTCCAACAATCTTCCAGTTACTATTCGCTCGTACTGTGAAACTAAAGTTGCTTTTATCAGATTATCAAGAGATGTCATAGCTATCTTGACTTTCACATTGTCCTAAAATAGGATATACCAATTCATAACTGCTGATAAATTCAACCATGTCTCCTGATGCATGTTCTTTTCGGTAGCTGTTTGATAGAGCTTAAACTGTTTTGTTGTAGTGGATGCTATGTCATCCTCAATTTTCGTCATGCCCTCATCGAGTGTAGAACCGTTATCTTTCTTTTTCAATGCTACCAACACACTCGACAGACTCAGTCTAGTATTAACTTGCTTTCTGTATGAACAACTATTAAGTAACGACGATTGGAAGCGCTTAAAAGTCTTACACAGTCACTTTAATATATTTAGTAGTAAATTTAATCGTACAATAAGAATGGATGGAAATAGAAATGGAACGCCACTGAGGCATTCCATCGTCTATAAGTTATTCCAATTTTTCTTGTTTCAAACTGATGTGCTGTAACTATATCTTTGCATATTTAGCCTCATTCACTGGTAGTAATTGACCTTGAAAATGCTGGTAGATATTATATTTTAGCGGATCATCAGATTCTTAATGCGTTTTTTAATGTTGCAAGGAAGCTTTTCGTCTATCTTCTAACTCAAATAAAAACCATTCCAATTTTTGTTCCCGATTCCCATAGCCAGTTTTAAGTTCTAAGTCAATTTCAGCCAGACGAAGCAAAGCCGCTTGTAAATCCTCTGCCGAAAAATTTCGCGCTTGTTTTGTTGCAATTTTCACTCTGAACGGATGGACTTTGAGTTTGCTTGCGATTTGTTGACTGCTATAACCTTGACGCTCTAATATTTTAATTTGATTAAGTAGCCTAAACTGGCTGGCAATCAGTGCAATGATTTTGATTGGCTCTTCTTTTTGCTTCAGTAGATCATAATAAATGCGCAATGCTCCACTTATATCCATTGCAATCATTTTATCCAGTAACAGAAAAATGTTTTGCTCAAGTGAACGTACTACAAGTCGCTCCACATCCTCGCGACCGATTTCTTTTTCTTCAAATTTGTATAATAACAGTTTGTCCAGTTCATTCATCGCTGCTGTTAAATTACCGCTTGTGAGTTCGTAAAGCCGATCAACAGCGTGCTGTTCCATCCGGTAACCACTTTGTTCTGCAGCTTTTTTCAGCCAATTTAGAAATTCTTTTTCATCCGGTTTTTTGGCTTCAATGATTGTCGCAACTTTTTTTAACTGTTTTGTTAGTTTTTTACGCTCGTCCAGTTTTTCAACCCGCGCTACAATTATGAAGATCGTATATTCAGCAGGAGATTCCAAATATCTGGCAAATTTATCCGTATGATGCTCTATTTTACTTTTTGTTTTTTCAGTTGTTAGAAATACAGGATTACTCGCAAGAACAATTCGGCGCTCTCCAAAGAAAGGCAAAGTTTCTGCTTCTTCCATTACCAGTTCTATTGGTGTCTCTTCCAAGTCAAAATGCGCATAGTTAAAAGATTGCTCCTCTTCACTGAGGCCTGCCGCTAAAATTCGTTTCTTACTTTCATTAATAATATAATCTTCTGTGCCAATGATAAGATAAACAGGAGCCAACTGTCCTGATTCAATTTTTTTCCATTCTGCCAGCATTTTCATGCCCCTTTTCTTCTTTTCTATTCTCATCGTAATTGATATTTTTTCTGATTGCAAGTCATGGAACTAAAGTAGTCATAAACCCTTTTCCAAACTGATACTGAATAGCACCTTGTTCATCTGTCCTGTAAATCATTGTATGATTTTTTTCAAGCGCTTGTAGCGTTTCTTGATGAGGATGCCCAAAACGATTCTCAAAACCGCATGAAATCACCGCGATTTCAGGATTTGTTGCTTGAAGCCACGTATTTGTGGTCGATGTTTTACTGCCATGATGGCCAACTTTCATTATGTCTACATCTTGAATCATTCCTTGTTCAAGTAGCCCCTTTTCTCCAGCAGCTTCCAGGTCCCCGGTAAAAAGCCATCTTTTTTGGTCTAATTCGGCATACAGCACGATAGAATCATCATTGCCACCTTCTCCAACTTCTTCTTTTGGTGCAAGAACCTGAAAATACTGACCTGCCATCTGAAATTCCATCCCTTGTATAACATCAACAATTTTAACTGTTGGACTAGCCGCCAAAGCTTCTGCCATTAATTTTTTACTTTCTGCACCACGTGTTTTGTATATGGTATCTATGTTAATTTCTTTGATTAAATCTTGATAAGCACCGATATGATCTGCATCACTATGCGTCAAGAAAACTTTGTCAAGTTCGCTAATTCCTGCCGCTTTCAATGTGGGAACAAGAATGTCTTTTCCAATCGCAAACGGATCTTTTTGTTTTGCCCAAGCTTCTTTTTCGAAAACGACTTGACCTCCTGTATCAATTAAATAATCTCCTTTTCCAAATGGCAAACGAATCAAAATGCTATCCCCTTGACCCACATCAATAAAAAGAACTTGCCCATGCAGAGGCATCCGCGCAGCAAGTATAAGTAGTACATAAAGTACGATAAACGGCTTGACAGAACGCCTATTTTCAAACATGTAAAAAATGAGCCATGTTAAACCTATGAAAAGCAGCAGTTGCCAAAAATCAGGACGACCCGTCACAATCGTTTGAAGTGGGAAACGACTAAAGAAATCTGTCCACTTTTCGGTCCAAACAAACAATTGATCCAGGATCTGCGCACAAAAAGCATGGAGCGGCAGAAATGGCCATACAAGGAGATTGATCAAACATAGTGGCAAAAGAAGAAAAGAGAATAAGGGGACGTAAAGCAAATTAAAAAATAATCCCATGATTGAAAATTCATAAAAATGAAACATCATGATCGGTGCAGCTGCAAAGATAGAAATAAATGAGATGGCCAGACTTTTTGTAAAGAAGTGTTGATAGCGCTCTAACCATATCCGACTGGAGAGAATGATTGCAAAAGACACCGTAAACGAAAGCTGAAATCCTACCTCATAAAGAACATTTGGTCGCCAAAAGAAAAACAAAAGGCCTGCAACACAAAGGCACACTAAGCCAGACCACCTTTTTGATCCTATTATCCCTGCAAATACGAGCATGCCCATTATAGCTGCACGTAAAACAGGCGGATTGGCCCCTGCTAATAGAGCATAGAGTGGTAAAAATATACAAAGAATGAAAGCTGCTTTTTCGCGTGTAGTCCCTAGTCGAATGAGGATAAAGAAAACAATCCCGCTAAACAAATTGATATGGAGACCTGAAATCGCTAAAAGATGTACAATGCCTAGTTGCTGATATTCCTGATATACTTCTGCAGATAGCCTTGCCTTATCTCCCAACAACAGAGCCTGCATATAGCCTGCTGTTTGTTTAGAAAAACCTTGTTCGATTTGATTCAATAGGCTTTGACGGAGGTTTTGAAACGCAAAACGTAGCTTTGTTACATGCTGATTTGTCATTGTTAGCTGCTCAGCGTCAAGTTCCCAGAAAATCCCCTGCCTTTTTAAATACATCCGGTAATTAAACTGATTAGGATTCCGATTATTCTCCGGCTTTGTGAGCACCCCTGTAATTTGTAAGACATCCCCGCATTGAAGCTTTTTCAAATCCAGCTGCTCTTGTTCTGTTTGGATCGTATAGTTTAAAGCAAATGATTCGCCGTTTGCCGTCACGATTGCTTTATAACGATCGCCATCTACCAGTTGTTTTTTTGCAATTGTTACTTCACCAGAAAAATTCCCAGCTGTCGCCTGCGTCCTATGACAAAATTGATCCATCATTTTGTAACTTGATCCGATCAAAAGCGCACAAACAAGCAACAACCAGATTTTCTTTCTGCGGTCTAAAAAGAAACATACACCGATAACCACTATGCAAACAAGTAATAAAAATGGTAGATAATCATAGAGTATGGCTCCGATATACAGCGTGACAGTGCTAAGAAAAAGTTTTTGCTCGATAAAAAACCTCTTTCTAGGATAGCTTGTTCTCGATGTTCTGAATGATACGTGTAGAAAGTTCTGGTGACAATGCTTCTTCTTGAATAGCCTCTTTTAAGGCTTCCATTGTTCGATCCTGTCCATTCATGCCTTCAAGATTCAGGATTTCATGCTCAAAAGGTACTTTTCTCACCAATACACCCGCTTGTTCAAAAAGCTCGATTGCATAAGGATGGTTTTTATAGTCTTTCGCATAATAGACCGTTTTAATGCCAGCCTGAATGATTGATTTACAGCAAGCCACACAAGGAAAATGGGTGACATAAAGTTCTGCTTGGTCGGTAGAGGCACCAAACTTCGCACACTGCAAGATCGCATTCATTTCCGCATGAATCGTGCGGATACAATGTCCCTCTACCACCAAACAGCCATGCTCAGCACAATGATCACCACCTGCAATAGAGCCATTATAGCCACCTGCAATGATCCGCTTATCCCGAACAATCGTTGCACCTACCATCAGCCTTGTACATGTACTGCGAGTTGAAATTAAATGGCTTTGTGCCATGAAAAATTGATCCCATTCGATTCTTTGCAAAATAAAAACTCCTTTATGCGTTTTTCCTTAAGTATAGTGCTTTTTGCCGGAAAACGTCAATACTCACTCACAAAAACATACTCAGTGAGTTTTTGAGCCGTTTTTTCGCCAATCCCGCTAACATTCTGCAAATCATTCACTGACTGAAACAGCCCTTTTTCTTCACGGTAAGAGATAATTGCTGCAGCCTTTGCTTCGCCAATTCCGGGCACCTCTTGCAAATCTGCTGCCGTGGCGCTGTTTAGGTCGATTTTGGCTGATTCTGATTCTGTTATCGGATCGATATGAGAATTAGTTGAAGATGGTACCTCACCAATTTTTGGAACAACCACTAACATTTCATCTTGAAGTTTAGTGGCTAAGTTGATTGCAGTTACATCAGCTTCTTCAGAAAATCCGCCAGCCATTTGGATAACATCTTGGATTCTTCCGTCCTTTGGTACCTGATAGACTCCTGGTTTTTGGACAGCACCTTTCACATCAACATAAAGAGTCGAACTTATTTGGGTGTCCGTTTTCTCCGCTTTAACTGTTTGATTGTTGATCTTTTCTGTCTCACTCGAACTTACAGAGGGTTGGCTTAACTCTTCTTGTTGTGGCATTAACACGTAACTTATGACAAGTAGAATTGTCGCAAGCAGAACAAGACCATATTTCCAATAGTGTTTTATTTTTTCGAACATTTGAGACCACCTATCCTTTTATTTATACTATTCGCCATGCTCGGCAGATTTCCTTTTTTGTACAAAAAAAGAAACAGATCGCAAAACACCTCGATCAGTTTCCGTTTTTGAATTTACGTATTTTTTTAGATTGAAAATACCAGTTATCAGCTAAAAATTCATTTTTCACATACAAAGAAAATCCTTTCACTTGTTGCTACTGGTGCTACTTTCTCGAAATCTGCATACACTTGAATTTTTGAGAAACCTGCATGATTCAACATGGCCAAATAGGCATCCACTGGATAGGTGCGCTCTTTATGCAACTCATCTTTACGGTTATATCGACCGTCGTCATCCTGTACAAAAAAGCTTAACTCATGTTCAACCGAATGCGGCTCTTCTCCCTTATAACTCTGCCAAATTGTTGAAATTGCAGGATCAGCATCTGCATATTGATAATCATGAAACAGTGTGTCGACTTTATAGACAGAATGTACATCAAAAAGAAATTGCCCATCCTTTTCCAAATGCTTGTAAACCTGTTGAAAGGTTCCCTCAACATCTTCCGTCTTTTCTAAATAATTGAGTGAGTCGCAAAAACAGGTGATGACATCAAACTTTTCTGCCAGCTGAAACGAAGCCATATTCTGTTCAAAAAGCGGAATGTTTAGATCAATCTGTTGGAATTTTCGTTCTGCGACTTGAAGCATCTCACTTGAAAGGTCAAGACCTGTTGTTTCAAAACCTGAAAGTGTCATTCTTAATAAAAATTCACCTGTACCACAGCCCAGATCCAACACTCTGCCCTCCGTCTTTTTTAAAAGGGATAAGGTGAATGCCAACCATTCTTCATAAAGTTCTTCTTCCATCAGTTCATCATAAAAAGAAGGAAAATATTCATAACTCACAGTATGTTCGCCTCCTAAAAAACCGATGGGCATATTTCTCCTCCCATCGGCTCAATCTTTTTATAATGGCGTAAATGCGTTGCTGACATCTTCAAGCGGCGCATCTCCCCATAGTTTTTCCAAGTTATAATAACTACGTTCGTCACGGTGGAATATGTGCACGATGACGTCGTCTAGATCGATCAATACCCATTTCGCCCCATCAAAACCTTCTAAGCGGTTAACAGGAATATTGTTTTCTTGTGCTTTTTCCTTAATTTCACGCGCAATGGCTTGTACTTGTTTATCGGAATTCCCGTGACAAATCACAAAGTAATCAGCAAAACTTGAAATTCCTTCCATATTAAGAGCCAGAATATCTTCGGCGCGTTTGTCGTCCGCTGCTTTTGCAACGAGCATTAAAATTTCGTGACTATTCATCAAATTCATTGACATCTCCTTTAATTGTTTTACTTGAAAAATCATTATAAGCTTCAAATGTATCTGGGAAAATTGGGCTATTTTTACTCACGAGAAAAATAATTGTTCTGCCAAGTGCATAAAGCATAGCCTGATCCAGCGACTGAAATACGAGTTCTCGTGCTTTTTCAACACCCGGAAAGTCTCGGTTCTCCTCGGTATAGTCTGCTAAATAGAGAATTTTATCTAGTCTACTCATCCCTATTTTCCCTGTAGTATGGACACGAATCGCCTCCAAAATAGCTGGATCCTCAACGCCAAATTCATTTTTTGCAAAAAAACTGCCCACAGGCGCGTGCCATAAAGACGCATGGTAGGAAAGAAGCCTGGGATCCATTTTTTCCTGTACAATGATTGCCTGCTGCGTTTTTAGCTCTGTATATTTAGCATAATCATGAAGCAATGCTGCTAGACTCGCTTTTTCAACATTTTCTCCATAATGTTTGGCCAAACGAATCGCCTGCTTTTCAACACCTAGTGTATGAATATATCGTTTTTCCGGCATCGCTTCTTTTACTTTTTGAAGAATTTCAGTTCGGTTCATAAAGTTGATGCTCCTTTATATATGCAGCTACTTGTTTAGGGACGAGCGTCTCAATAGGCACCCCTTGTTTTAGCCGCTCACGGATAGCTGTTGAAGAAAGATCTGATTCCGGAACCTTGACCCAAACAATTGGATAAGGAGTCGAAAGTGGATAACTAGGCCGACCTACACCTACAAATTGGACAAGCTCCATCAGTTCATTAATATGATACCACTTCGGTAGATATTCAACCATATCCCCACCGATAATAAAATAATAATCGATTTCCGGATGCTCACTTGTCATTTCTTTCATTGTATCATATGTGTAGCTTTTCCCTTGTCGCTTTAGTTCCCTTTCATCGATCTCAAAATAAGCTTTATCCGCTGTTGAAAGCTTTAGCATTTGGATGCGATCATCATCCGTTACGAGACCACTTGCCTCTTTATGCGGTGGTATCGCGTTGGGCAGGAAAATCACTTTATCCAAATCCAGCTTCTTTAGAACAGCCTCTGCGATCGAAAGATGTGTTAAATGTGGCGGATCAAATGTACCGCCAAGAATCCCAATCTTTTTTTTCATTTTATTCGCCTCTCGTCAAGGTAATTCAATCTCTTTTTTATTTTTGGATTCCTTGTACAAAATGATTGTTCGACCGATTAACTGCACTAATTCTGCACCTGTTCGAGCACTGAGCGTTTCTGCTACCTCCTGATGTTCCTCCTCGACATTTTGCAAAATAGAGACTTTGATCAGCTCGCGCGCTTCAAGTGCCGCTTGGATCTGTTTGACCATATTAGGCGTAACTCCGCCTTTACCTACTTGAAAAATAGGTTGTAAATGATGCGCTTCTTTTCTCAAATAGCGCTTTTGTTTTCCTGTTAACATAGTGTCCTCCTACTTCAAATCAAGCGCCTCTAGCACTGCCTCTTTCATTAAGCGGCGATCCGGTTCAATATTTGTCCAATGAGTGAAAGCAAGCGCTCCCTGTCCGACAAACATAGGTAGACCGTTCTGCGTGATGGCGCCTTTTTGCTTGGCTTGTTTTAAAAAAGTTGTTTCATAAGGATTATAGATAATATCCGAAACGATTGTACCGGCCGTCAGATTAGAAAGTGAAAGCGGCACATCCTGACTGGAATTGGGTAATCCTATAGAGGTTGTTTGGATAATAATAGCATACTTTGCAAGCTGCTCCTCTGCTGCTTGCAGAGAAATCGCTCGATCTTCCGCGCTGATCAGCATCTCTTGTGCACGCGAGATCGTTCGGTTAGTCAGATCGATCGGACAGCCAACTTGCTGTTTGATAGTCAGATAGATGCCTTTACTGGCACCACCTGCACCGATCAGTAAAATTCGGTCTGATTTTTGGAGCGGCCTGATTTCTTCTAATCCCTCGAAATAGCCCTGACCATCCGTATTATAGCCGTGCCACTTGCCTCCTTTTAAAACAGCCGTGTTGACTGCCCGGCAATCTTTAGCAAGTCCATGAATCTCATCTAAATGAGAAATAATCCGTTCTTTGAAGGGCGTCGTAATATTAAAACCAGATACGCCAGTTGCTTTGAGCGCTTTGATTTCTGCATCAAAGTGGGCTTCATCCACATAAACTCGGCGATAATGAGCATCTAGACCCAAAGCTTCGATTACACGGTTATGCATGACAGGTGATAACGAGTGGCGAATCGGATTTCCAATTACGGCGTACTGTTTCATGGTTTCCCCTCCAATATCTTGTTAAATAAGTGCTTGCCGGATGGATACACTCCCACCTTTTGGTACCCAAGCAGCGATTTTGGCTGGTCCATCTGGAAGCGAGACCCAGCCCAATCCCGAAAAGACAATATCTGCTTTCTCACGCACTGAAAACGTATAAGGGACAAGTTCTGGAAAGTCTTCCATATTTTCAGCTGCTGGCGGCGTCAGTACATGTCCTTTTTGCGTCTGATAAAGCTGATCGGCTTTTTCAAGTTTCGTACGGTGCGGCTCCAACTGATTTGACATATAAACCACAAATGGCTGTCGCGGACCATCAACAAAATCAAGTCGTGCTAGTGCCCCAAAGAAGAGCGTCTGCTCAGCATTCAGTTGGAACGTGATCGGTTTGATTTCTTTTTTAGGTGAAATCAGCTTGAGCGTTTTTGTATCAATAAAGTGGGCCATTTGATGGTGATTGATGATTCCGGGTGTATCCACAAGCGTGCTGCCCCCTTCAAGTGGAATCTCAATCCGGTCAAGCGTCGTTCCAGGAAATTGAGAGGTCGTGATCACATTGCTCTCACCCGTTGCTCTCTTGATGATTCGGTTAATCAATGTCGACTTTCCAACATTCGTACAGCCGACTACATAAACATCCTGGCCATTCCGCAGCTCATCTATTTTTTCAAGCAATTCATCAAATCCGCGGCCTCTTTCTGCACTGACTAAAGAGACATCCTGTGCTCTTAATCCCAGTTCTTTCGCACGCGTACGCATCCATCTGGCCATACGTTCTCGCTTGACTGATTTAGGTAGTAAATCTTCTTTATTTCCTACCAAAAGGACCGGATTATTGCCGACAAAACGATTAAGTCCTGGAAGCCAGCTACCATCAAAATCAAAAATGTCCACCACATAAACAATCAGTGCCTGTTTTGTTCCCAATCCATTCAATATCCGCAAAAAATCATCGTCTGTCAGCGGCACATCTTGAATCTCATTATAATGCTTCAAGCGAAAACAACGCATGCAGATGACCTGCTCATTTTTCAGGGATGATGGAGGTGCATAACCAGGTTTTGATTTATCTTCTGTTTGGATAACGGCTCCGCAGCCGATACACCGTAGTTCTTCCATCAAAGTGATTCCTCCCACTCCATATTCTTTTTCTTACTTAACTTTTTCAAAATGATTCGTTCCATCATTCGATTGAATTTCGTTGCAAGTCCATCGGTTTCTTTCACTGGACGAACAAAAATCGTAGTCAGCTTTTGTCTATTTCCGCCGAAAATATCCGTCATGATCTGGTCACCAATCATCACTGTTTCTTCTGGTGTCGAATCCAATCGTTCCATTGCCTTATGAAAATTCTTAGCAAGTGGCTTCCTGGCTTTTGCTAAATAAGGGATATTTGTGACTTTGGCAACACGTGCTACCCGTTCCTCAGAATTATTGGAAAGAATCATCACCTTGATGCCTTCTTCTTCTAATAGCGTAAACCAGTTGATGATCTCATCCGTTGCATCTAGTTGATCCCATGCAATGAGAGTATTGTCTAAATCTGTCAGTACAGTCGTTTTTCCTAATTTACGCAGATGCTCTGCTGTGATCCCAAATGGAGTCTGGAGCATCTTATCTGGTGAAAATTGCTTTAACAATCCTTTGCACCTCAATTCAAAAGTCTAAAAATTCTACTTGTTTCTTATCATAACGCGAAACAAACAGATAATCTATAAAATTTTATCATCTTTTGTCTACTTTTACAAAAAAAATTTGTGAAACGGCAGACATCTGCTTATTTTCCAAATATTTTCAATCAATGCTATAATAAGAAAGAACATTTCACTTGGAAAAAAGGAGGAAATTATATGACAAAAAACTATACACAGGTCTGGGATTTAGATTCTATCTATCATGGCGGCAGTGCTTCCCCTGAGCTGCAGGAGGCTTTACATAATTTAAAACAGGAAATCCATAGCTTTGTTCAAAATGTTGCAGAATGGTCTGTTCCTGAAAGCACAGAAGATAGCGTAGAATTCCTGCTATTAATCAATCAAAATGCTGAAATTTCCAAAGGGTTGATGAATGCCGGCTCTTTTCTAGAATGTCTAGCTTCTGCGGATGTCAATGACGAGCGTGCTGTTGAACTTAGCGGCCTTGTTTATAGTTATGCTGCAGAGCACGCAACTGCGCTTGACGACTGGTATGAAAAATTCGTCGAAACGGATGACCGGATCTGGACGGAACTACTTCAGGCACGTGGTCTCTCCCAAATTGCTTTTGTTTTAAATGAAGCACGTGAAAATCGGAAGCAAAAAGGCTCCAAAGAGCAAGAAGCAGTAATTAATGCGCTTTCCGTCGATGGCTATCGCGGTTGGTCAGATCACTATGATACGATCGTTGGCAAACTACGGATTGACATTGAACTGAATGGACAAAAACAGACCATTTCTGCCGGACAAGCGCTCAATATGTTGAACGATCCCGACCATCAGGTACGCCAAGAAGTCTTTCGGGCCTATACAGCAGCATGGCAGTCGAACGGTCGTTTATTTGCGGATACGCTCAATCACTTAGCTGGCTTCCGTTTGAAAACTTATGACATTCGTGGTGAGGAAGATTTCTTGAAGGAGCCTCTTGCTTTAAACCGACTAGACAACAAGACGCTGGATACGATGTGGAAGGTCATTGAAGAACATAAAGCTACATTTGTCACATTCCTCGAAAGAAAAGCCCAACTATTAGGACTCAAAAAATTGAGTTTTTATGATGTGGAAGCACCGCTAGTCCTGACTGAACAGCCTAAAAAATACAGCTATGACGAAGGTGCCGCCTTTATTTTAGAACAGTTTGAGAAATTTAGTCCTAAAATGGCGCGCTTTGCCAAGCATGCTTTTGAAAAACATTGGATTGAAGCCGAAAATCGTGATAATAAGCGTCCTGGTGGGTTCTGTACAGACTTTCCGCTTGAGAAGGAGAGCCGGATTTTTATGACCTATGATGGCGCCCCAGGGACGGTCGCCACACTGGCCCATGAACTCGGTCATGCTTTCCATTCACATGTGATCCGTAATGAACCTTACGAGAATACAGACTATGCAATGAATGTAGCAGAGACAGCTTCTACATTCGCAGAAATGATCATTGCCGATGCCTCTGTAAAAGCTGCAGAATCAAAAGAAGAAAAAATCACACTATTGGAAGATAAAATTGGTCGCAGCATTGCATTCTTTATGAATATCCATGCCCGCTTCCTCTTTGAGACACGTTTCTATCAGGAGCGCAAAAATGGACTACTTTCTGTAGACAGCTTGAATCGACTGATGGAAGAAGCACAGCGCGAAGCTTATCTGGATGCATTAGATGAATATCATCCACAATTTTGGGCTTCCAAGTTGCATTTTTATATTGCAGATGTACCATTCTACAACTTCCCATATACATTTGGTTATCTTTTCTCGCTAGGGATCTATCACAAAGCACTTGAAACCGGAAAAAGCTATGAAGATGATTATATCGCGCTTTTGAAAGATACAGGTGCGATGTCCACAGAACAACTAGCACAAAAACATCTTCATGTTGATTTAACGAAACCAACTTTCTGGGAAGATGCTGTCCAACTCGCTGCAGCTGACGTAGAAGAATTTTTACAGTTAACAGAAGATCTTATTTAAAAATAAAAAGAACAGAAGATCCAGCAAGCAGTTTGCCAGTTCTTCTGTTCTTTTTACATGTCTGCTAATAGAGCCAGAATGCATGCAGATGACATTTCTGATGCTTGATGTAAAAATGTATCAAAATCCCCCGCTGCTTCTTTATCAGCGACATCTGAAAGCGCTCGGATCATCACGAATGGTATATCGAACTGATGAGCCACTTGCGCGATTGCCGTCCCTTCCATCTCCACAGCCTTCACTTCTGGGAAAAAGGTCTTGATCTGTTCCCGCTGTGCTTCTGTAGAGACAAAGGAATCATTTGTGACTACAAGACCAAACGCAACATGATTGGAAGTCTCTATCAACTTAGTGCGATAGATGGCAGCTGCTTTTTCGGCAAGCGCTGTATCTCCCATGTAAACAGCTGGCATTTGTGGGACTTGTCCATAGGTATAGCCAAAGACTGTTGCATCCACATCCCCATAGGCCAAACGATCAGAGATAATGACATCTCCGATTTGGAGCTCCTCGCCAATTCCGCCGGCACTTCCTGTATTGATCAGCACATCTGGCGCAAAATGGTCACAAAGCAGTGTTGTCCCTAAGGCTGCATTGACTTTACCAATCCCTGATTCAAGCAAAATGACCTCTTTTCCACTCAGCATACCTGCATAGAATTTTGCCCCTGCAATGGTTGTTTCAGTATAGGTTCCCATTGCTTCTTTTAAAATTGCCACTTCTTCTGCCATGGCACCAATAATCGCAACTTTCATCCTTTTTCATCCTCCATCATAAAAACGCGAGTCCTTTTATATGTAAGTCCCGCGTTTTAACGTTTGTCATTTGATTTCAATACTTCTACTTTTGTCGGTTGCCATCCTTCGCCATCACGCCAAGTAATATAGACACGATAAGCCTGATCTGGTGTGCTTTTAGCAGAAACCGTTCCTACTGACTGCGTTGCTGGATCGGCACCGCGACCAACATACCAAATCGTCATATTTTCTGCTGAAATGTCTGTCGCCTCCGAAAAGGCTTGGATTTTCTCATCCCAATCTGTGCTATTCATTTCATAGGAATTGACATGATTCCCAGATTGCTTTGTTCCTACTGCCTTCCAGTCTTTTGAAATGACCTTGGAGACATTAGGATCGCTGCTTTCCTGTTCTTCAGTAGCTGCTGCAGAGTCTTTTTCAGCTATTTTATCTTCCTTTTTTTTAGTCGATTGATCGCCTTTATTGGCATCTTCCTTTTTCTGAGTAGAAGATGCCGTTTGAACGTCATTTTGATTTGTCCCCGGATCAGTAGCGATAAATACCACATAAAGTGATGCAATGATCAAAAGCGAGACAACGATGATCAAGATATTTAAAATTAAATTCGTTCGTTTTCGCTGAGAATTTTGCTTGGCTCTCGTAGCTTCAATATTGTTTTGTTCAACACGCCGACTATGAGTCGGTTTTTTCTGTCTAACCATCTTGCTTCACCACCTTGCAAAAAGAAAGAGCGGACGAAAAAGAAACGCCGCCCTTTTAAATTATGCTTCGATTTTAACAATTTTCACTTCCATATCGCCGCCGGGCGTCTGAATCGTGACAACTTCACCAATCGTATGACCCAGCAATCCTTTTGCGATTGGGGAATCATTCGAAATACGACCTTCAAAGGGATCAGCTTCTGCGCTACCTACGATCGTATAGGCTTCTTCGTCACCATCAGGCTGTTCGATAAAAGTAACCGTTTTTCCAAGTGTAACTGTATCATTATCCGTCTCTTCATTATCAATGATCTGCGCATTACGAATCATATTTTCAAGTGTTGTGATGCGGCCTTCTACAAAGGCTTGTTCATCTTTTGCCGAATCGTACTCCGAGTTTTCGGACAGGTCGCCAAAACCACGGGCAATCTTGATTCTTTCCACAACTTCTTTACGTTTTACTGTTTTTAGTTCATGTAATTCTTGCTCTAATTTTAATTTACCATCTAATGTCATTGGAAATACTTTTTCTGTAGCCAAGTTGATTCTCTCCTTTTACTCTCATCTTTGTATAGAAAAGCACGGAGCAACTCTCCGTACCCTTGTCGAATATTTATTTGCCTGATTTTATCGAATATAAGCAAGTAAATAACGATATTTACTAGGAAGATTTTACCGTATATTCCTTGATTTGACAAGTCTAATGAGCTCTTCCTAGAGATTCTTCTGTAAAACAGCCGCAATCTTTGTTGTCATTAAATCGATCGCGACATGATTTTGACCGCCCTCTGGAATAATAATATCCGCATATTTTTTTGTAGGCTCAATAAATTCCTGGTGCATTGGCTTAACAACTGTCAAATACTGGTCAATTACAGAATCTAGCGAACGCCCACGCTCTTTAATATCACGAAGCAGGCGGCGAATGATTCGTATATCGTCATCTGTATCTACATATACCTTGATATCCATTAAGTCACGAAGCCGCGGATCTTCCAATATCAAAATGCCTTCTAAAATGATCACATCCTTTGGTTCTTGATGGACAATCTCGCTGGAACGGGTATGCTCTTTATAATCATATACTGGTTTCTCAATGGCGCGGTATTGTAGCAGCTCTTTGACATGTTCAATTAGGAGATCTGTATCAAAAGCGAGTGGGTGATCATAGTTGGTTTGAAGGCGTTCTTCAAAGGATAGATGCGATTGATCTTTATAATAGTAATCCTGCTCGATCATCAAAATCGAATGTCCGTCAAAATGATCAAAAATTTTCTTACAAACACTCGTTTTACCTGAGCCGGAACCACCTGTCACACCGACTACAACAGGTTTTTTATTCATGGTCAGCCACTCCAAACTTTTTTCGTCTCGTTATTGCCAAACCATCACCAAGTGGGATAGTCACGGTTGTATAAGCAGATTGTTGATTTAAAAAAGCATTGAACGCCCGCATTTTTCGAGCGATCCTAGCTTTTTTCTGTACTTCTTCTGATTCTTCAAGTGCCAAACCTTTAAAGAGGACATTATCCGTATAGATAACCCCATCTTCTGTTAGAACCGGTGAAAACAATTGAAAGAATTTTTCGTATTGTCCTTTGGCTGCATCGATAAAGATGGCATCAAACGGCCCTTTCTGACATAATTTGTCAGCAACAAGCAAAGCATCCCCTAGCAAAAGCTCTACTCGATCAGCTGCCCCATAGCGCGTAATATTAGCTTGCGCCTCCTGAAAACGTGCCTCGTCTCGTTCAACAGTTACGATGGTGGCATCTGGAAGCGCCTCACACATACGCAAAGCCGAGTAACCGATCGCTGCCCCGATTTCTAAAATACGTGACGTTTTGGCAATCGCCATAACTTGCAGCATAAGCGCAAGCGAATCAGGTTCCATAATTGGCACCTGATTACGCTTAGCTTCCAATTCAAGCTCGGTAAAAAATGGGCTGCGGGGTGGTATTTGCGCAAGTAAATATTCATTGATTCGATCTTTCACTGCTTATCCCTCTTTAAAATTCGTTCGACTGCAGTTCAATCCTATAAAGTGCATCTCGTTACGAAGATTTTTTATTTGTAATATATTTTTCTTTAAGTGCATTATGCTCATCAAGCGTCTTGGAAAAATACACTTTTCCAGTATCCGGATCAGCCAAGAAATACAGATAATCCGTTTGTTCTGGATATAGCGCTGCCTCGATAGAACTCGTACCACTGTTAGAGATCGGTCCAGGAGGCAAGCCTTTATTTTGATACGTATTATAAGGTGAATCCACTTCTAGATCTTTATAGGTCACACGTGATTTATGCTCACCAAGTGCATACAGCACGGTGGGATCCGTTTGTAGTGGCATATCTTGTGCCAAGCGATTATAAAAGACGCTGGCAATTTTTTTGCGATCAACGTTTTCAGTTGCTTCTTTTTCAATTAGCGAAGACATTGTCAAGACCTCATGGACAGATTTATTTTGTTTTTTCATTTCGTCACGATAAGGTGCTAGATTTACATCAGTTGCCTTGATCATTTCTTCAATTATAGCTTCAGCTGACGGATTAGAGTCTTTGAATGTGTAAGTTGCAGGATAAAGATATCCTTCAAGCGGATGCTTAATTTGATCATTCAACACATCTTTTGTAACGGTATCAGGATACTTTGTCATCATTTGATGAATAAAATCCGGATCATCCATGACTTTTAAGACTTCTTTTTTCTTGAGTTTTGGATTATATTCTACGATTTTGTCAGCAATTTGATCCAATGTATAGCCTTCTGGAATGACTAATTTATCTGGTGCCACTGTTTTCCCTTCTTGCAGTATATCCACAATTTTTTGCGTATCCATGGAAGGACTCAGTTCATATTTGCCAGCTTGAAGATTGGTGTCCCCGGAATATTTCACATAAAACGAGAAAATCTTACCATGACTTACGACGCCATCATCTTCCAAAATCTGACCGATTTTTGTAATATTCGATCCGCTCGGTATGTCTACAATGATTTTTTCCTTACTGGAAGGGTCTTTTGCATCTAGTTGATTTTTGACATAAAAATAGCCGGAAAATGTGAATACGACAAGAACCAGCACGACCGCTGCTATAATAAGTGTGATTATCTTGCCTTTTTTCTTCATAAAAACCCTCACTTCTTTATCTTTTAAAGAATTTCTTCGTTTATTATACCGATATTTGCAGATAAATGCCATGTTTTGAATAAATTTCTTCTCTAATAAATAGAAAATCCTGAACGCTTTACTGAAAATGCGTTCAGGATTTTCTTTTTTTAAGCCTCGATAGACTCCACGGATTCAATATTACGTTTGTATAAACGAATCGAGCGCCCCTTGTCATCATCGATCAAAAAGGTTCCCTCTCCTGTCGGAACAAGTGCATCCGAAATTGCCTTTTTTTGTCCATCGCTTTCTACTGTTTTTTGATAGGAATTGCCACTAACCATGTGTACCGTTACAATAAATGTTTGCATGAAGATTTTAGCCTTCTTTCTTTTCTTGATCTTCTTAATTATAGCAAATATTCTGCGTTTTTCCAGTGAAGACAGTTGCTTTTTTAAGTAAACGCCTACATTTAGGGTAATCATATACGTGATTCTCTGAACTATGCTATAATGAGAAGGTGTTTTTGACTTACATCTCATTTTTTCTATTAAAGGAGTCTTTTTATGCTGCATTCTATCATTCAAAGCTTGCAGGATTTTGTCATGTTTCTCATCAATACAATGGGACACTGGGGCATTTTCTTCGCAATGGTCATCGAAAGTGTTTGCATCCCATTGCCAAGTGAAGTCATTATGCTATTTGGTGGCTTTATGGCTGAAACGGGTGTACTCAATTTTTGGATGGTCGTCTTTGCAGGGATCGCAGGGAACCTTGTCGGATCTCTCCTTGCTTACTATATTGGTAAAAAAGGCGGGCGGGCGCTCGTTTTAAAATTTGGCAAATACATTTTTTTAAACGTCAAGCACTTGGACAAAGCAGAATTATGGTTTAACCGCTACGGGGCTTCAGCTGTCTTTTTCGGGCGGGTCTTGCCGGTTATTCGTACCTTCATCTCTCTGCCAGCTGGTATTGCTAAAATGAATCTACCAAAATTTATTCTTTATACGATTCTAGGTTGTATCCCCTGGAATATCTTCTTAACCTGGCTCGGTTACACGCTTGGTGCAAACTGGAGTGTTGTCGAAGAATACACGCGGCCAATCAGCTATACGATCTTGGCGTTATGCGTTATATTTGTTATCTGGTTAGCCTATAAAATTTGGAATAAAAAGGCTCGGAAAGAAACATCAGATCCCGAGAAATAATAGCGAGAAAAAGCCCCGTTATTTAGCATGAATCGTGCTAAAATAGCGGGGCTTTGGTTTTTATTTACGCAATTGGCTGATCGCTTTGATGAGCTGATCCACCTCTTTCGGTTTTGTAGCCCAGCTCGTACAAAAACGAACAGCATGATCGTCCTCAGACAGCTCTTCCCAATATGTAAAACTGAAATCTCGTTTCAGATTGCTGATTTCTGAACGCGTTAAAATGGGAAATTGTTGATTGGTTGGTGAATCGTAACGAAAAGTGAAGCCATGCTCAGCAAAGGCTTGTTTGATTCGCAATCCTTCAGTAACAGCATGGTGGCAAATTTTCATATATAAATCGTGACTAAACAAGGTATCAAATTGCAAACCTAGCAGGCGTCCCTTTGCAAACATGGCCCCATTTTGCTTGATTGCATAGCGAAAGTCGTTTTGACAAGCAGTATTCGTAATCACCAGTGCCTCGCCAAACAAAGCACCGATTTTTGTCCCGCCGAAGTAAAATAAATCCGTCAATCTAGCAATTTCTGGTAAGCTAACATCATTTTCAGGTGCTGCAAGTCCGTAACCTAGCCGAGCTCCATCTAAATAAAATAGCAGATCGAATTTTCGACATACTGCTTGTATATCAGCTAGTTCTTGTTTGGTGTAAAGCAGACCTGTTTCTGTCGGCTGTGATATGTAAACCATCTTGGGCTGAACAGTATGTTCACGTGCTTCATCCAGCTGGTGATGCTGAACGAGTTTGTCAATCGCTGAAGCTGTGACCTTTCCATCACATGAAGGCAAGGTCAAAACTTTATGTCCGCTTGCTTCGATCGCTCCTGTCTCATGTGTCGCAATATGAGCAGTTTCCGCAGCTATCACACCTTGAAATGGTCGCAGTAGCGCACTGATAGCTGTTCGATTGGTTTGAGTCCCGCCCACTAGAAAATGGACTTCTGCTTCATTTATTTGAGAAGCCTGCTTGATTTTTTCAGCGGCTGCTTTTGAATATTGATCTAAACCATAACCAGGAGTCTGTTCAAAATTGGTTGCTGTTAGTCGATCGATAATTTCTGGTGTAGCCCCTTCAGCATAATCATTTTCAAATAAAATCATATTTTCCTCCTAAAGCTAAAAAACTGCTGACAGCCTTTGCCATCAACAGTCTTTCTCTTATTCCTCGTCTTCTTCAGCCAAGAATGTGGCTAAGATTTCTTCGATCATATCCCATTCTTCGTCTGTTTCAACGGGTTCAAGGCGGCCTTGTTTGCCTTCTTCATCTTGGATATAAGAAGATGCCATGATTTCGATTTCCTCATCGTCTGAAGCCCCTGCCGGGAAATAAAGAACATAGGATTTCTCGAAAGCTTCTGAATCAAAGTCAAATAAAATTTCAAACTCTTCTTCTACGCCTTCCTCATTCTGAATCAAAATAATATTTTCTTTATGTTCACCATGATCATGTTGATGTTCGTGTTTTTCTGTCATCCGTATCACCTCGTTTATTTATTGGCGTCCAAATAGGACTGTAAAATCATAACAGCTGCAAGCTTGTCAATGACCTGCTTTCGTTTTTTTCGGCTGACGTCTGCTTCAAGAAGTGTACGCTCTGCCGCTGCGGTCGTAAGTCTTTCATCCCAAAGTTCAACAGGGAGTTCGAGACGTTTCGCAAGGATCTCCGCATATTTTTTGGAGCTTTCAGCACGCGGACCTAATGTGTTATTCATGTTTTTGGGCAAGCCGACGACGATTTTCGTGACATCGTACGTTTCGACAAGCTCTGTTACACGCTTATAACCAAATTGTTTCGCGTCCTCGTTTATTTGAATGGTCTCGATCCCCTGTGCCGTCCAGCCTAGTTCATCACTGACAGCTACACCGACTGTTCTCGAGCCCACATCTAAACCCATTATTCTCATTTGTCACCAATTTCGTTGTTTTTTAAGTAGGCACGTACCAATTCTTCA
The DNA here is from genome assembly GCF_913566895.1 of Listeria ilorinensis. GTDB lineage: Bacteria > Bacillota > Bacilli > Lactobacillales > Listeriaceae > Listeria > Listeria ilorinensis. Next base: position 91,157 of record NZ_CAJYCN010000002.1, read on the forward strand.
ATGATTTCATCGCGTTCCAAACGGCGAATCAAATTACGCGCATCATTGTGGCGTGGAATATAAGCTGGGTCACCTGAAAGCAGATAGCCGACGATCTGGTTGACTGGATTATATCCTTTCTCTTGCAGTGCCTCATAAACCTTTTTCATCAAGACCTTCACATCTTCTTCAATGGAATCATCACCAAAGTTATAAAACATTGTTTGATCTTTTGAACCCATGTTAACACCTCATTCCTTCTCGTCTTTAACGAGCCTCTCCACCTATTTTACACTAACAGCGCTATTTTTACAAAGGAATCGTGAAAGGAATTTTCTTTTAATAAAAGTGATCGGCTTGCAAAAAATAATTGCAAGCCGGTCCAACAATTAGCTAAGGGATTGAATAATTTCTGGTACAGCTTTTAACGCGCCTTCCAGTTCATTAGGATTCTTGCCGCCTGCTTGTGCCATATCTGGCTTGCCGCCACCATTACCACCGCAGCGCATAGCCACTTCCTTTACAATTTTCCCGGCATGGTAGCCTTCTGCTTGCGCTTCTTCAGAGACAGCAGCCAAAAGATTGACTTTTTCACCCTGTGGTGCACCTAAAACAAGAATACCGCCAATTTGTTTCGTTTTCCAAGTATCTGCGAATTTACGAAGCTGAGACATGTCTTTTGCTGTGATTTTTTTGGCAATGACTGGCACGCCATTCACCATTTCAGGATCTTTAAAAATATCTTCACTAGCTGCACTAGCCAGTTTCGCTTCTAAAGATTCATTTTCACGTTTGAGTTCTTTTAATTCCTGTTGCAGGCTTTCCACTTTTGCAGGGGTTTCTTTCGGTTGCTTCACTTTGAGCAGGTTACCAGTCTCTTGCAAGAGTGCTTGCTGTTCATTCATAAATCGGTAAGCTGCTTCACCTGTCAGCGCTTCAATTCGACGTGTTCCCGCTCCGATACCACCTTCTGATTGAATCTTGAAGAGACCGATTTCAGCTGTATTTTTCACATGTACGCCACCGCAAAGTTCGATGCTGTAATCGCCTACTTTGACTACACGAACGATGTCGCCATATTTTTCACCAAAGAGAGCCATTGCGCCAAGTGCTTTTGCTTCATCAATCGGCATTTCGTTGATATCAACCGGAAGCTCTGCCCAAATCTTTTGATTCACAATCTCTTCCATCTTCTCTAATTCTTCTTTAGTGATTTGACCAAAATGAGAAAAGTCAAAACGCAACCGATCCGGCGCAACAAGTGACCCAGCCTGATTGACATGTTCACCCAGTGTATCTTTCAAAGCACGATGTAGTAAATGTGTCGCCGTATGATTTTTAACGGTTGACAAACGTTTCGTCCGATCAACTGTAAGTTTTACTGTATCGGAAAGTTTGATAACACCCTCTGTTACTTTGATACGGTGCAGATTCTGTTTATTTGGTGCTTTTTGCACATCTTCTACAAATGCCAGACCTGTTTCTGACTGAATAGTTCCATGATCTGCTACTTGTCCACCGCTTTCTGCATAAAAAGGTGTTTCTTTGAAAATTGCTTGTGCCTCTTCACCTGCTCGAACTTCTTCAACAAGTTGATCATTTTGGATTAGGTAGAGAATTTCAGAAGCTGCATGCATCGTTTCATAGCCGACGAAAACACTTGGCTCAACCAGTTCGCCTAGGAGATCCCCTTGAACATTCATCGATTTAACATCTGCACGTGCTTTCCTTGCCCGATCGCGTTGTTTTTCCATCTCAGCTTCAAAACCAGCATGATCCACTTCCAGCGAGTGATCAAGAGCATATTCTTCGGTAAGTTCAACTGGGAAACCATATGTGTCGTAAAGTTTGAAGATATCTTTTCCTTGGACAATGCCACTTGCTTTGGCTTCTTTCAAAATTTCTTCCAAAATAGCCAGCCCTTCGTTTAATGTTTCATGGAAACGTTCCTCTTCATTACGAATCACTTTTTGAATGAAATCTGCTTGGTTTTCTACTTCTGGATAGAAGCTGTTCATGATTTTGCCAACAACAGGAACGAGTTTATACATAAATGGTTCATCAATACCTAATACTTTTGCATAACGTACTGCACGGCGCAGTAAACGGCGTAAGACATACCCACGTCCCTCATTTGAAGGAAGTGCCCCGTCCCCGATTGCAAAAGCAACTGTTCGGATATGGTCTGCTATCACTTTGAATGCAACATCTTTTTCCGCTGATACGCCGTATTTTTCACCAGAAACCCGTTCAGTTTCGCGAATAATCGGCATAAAGAGATCCGTTTCAAAATTGGTAGGGGCATCTTGAATGATCGAAACCATCCGTTCAAGACCCATTCCGGTATCAATGTTTTGTTTAGGAAGTGGTGTATATGTGCCATCTGGATTATGATTGAACTGCGAGAACACAAGATTCCAAATTTCTAAATAGCGTTCGTTTTCGCCGCCCGGATAAAGTTCAGGATCTGTAGTGTCGTCGCCAAATGCTGGTCCTCGGTCATAGAAGATCTCACTGTCTGGACCACTTGGGCCAACACCAATATCCCAGAAATTATCTTCAATTTCCACAATATGTGCTTCATTCAGGCCAACTTTCTCACGCCAGATTTGTTTAGCTTCTTCGTCTTCTGGATACACTGTTACATAAAGTTTATCCGGATCAAAACCAATCCATTTAGGGCTGGTCAAAAATTCCCAAGCCCATTCAATCGCCCCTTCTTTAAAATAATCACCAATTGAAAAATTCCCAAGCATTTCAAAAAATGTGTGGTGGCGGGCTGTCTTGCCAACATTCTCAATATCGTTTGTGCGGATTGATTTTTGAGCATTCGCCATCCTTGGATTTTCAGGAATTACTGAACCATCAAAGTATTTTTTCATCGTAGCCACACCACTATTAATCCATAGTAATGTTGGATCATTGTTTGGCACAAGGGGTGCACTTGGTTCTATCGAATGACCTTTCTCTTTGAAGAAATCTAAAAACATCTGTCTAACATCACTGCTCGATAATTGTTTCATTTTCTTTCCCTCCTCATTAGATACAAAAAAGCCCTATATCAATGCTTTCAGGGACGAATGAATCGCGGTACCACCCTGATTGCAATGACATAGGACTTATCATTACCTCTTAACATCTTTAACGCAGATAAACGGATTTAACAAGTGCGAAAGAGCAATCTTGTAAACAATCAGCATTCTCCTTCCAGCCAAATGGGAGAACTCTCTAGTGAAGCGTCTAACAAGACCATATTTCCGCGTAAATCATTTTTATTTACGGATAGTTAAATTATATGGAAGCAGACAGGAAATGTCAACTATGTGTTTTCACTTTTTCTTTTGATATGAAATTGCCATTTTTAAGGGTTAACTTAACATCGGAGACACTGGCAATTTCTGGATCATGTGTTACCATAATAACGCATTTATCTTCTTTGTGCGCTAAATCCTTGATCAAATTGACCACCTCTTTACTAGTCCGTTCATCAAGATTTCCTGTTGGTTCATCTGCAACAATCAGATCAGTCTCGCAGCAAAGAGCTCGGGCAATCGAGACACGCTGCTGTTGACCGCCACTTAGCGTAAGCACTTTTTGGCGCGCCATTTTTTCATCAATACCGACTTTTTTAAGCATTTCCAGCGCATAAGCCTTATTATCCGGCTTTTTATTTTTAGTAATTTCCATGGCTGTCGTTACGTTTTGAAGTGCTGTCATGTAAGGTAGCAGATTGTAACTTTGGAAAACGATCGATACACACTGATTACGGTAATTTTGGAGACCGATTTCACGAAGCGAACGCCCTTTGAAATAAATGTCACCTTCTTTTTGTGTATCAAGCCCTCCGGCGAGGGAAAGAAAAGTTGTCTTCCCCGAGCCTGAACTGCCGACGACGGTATAAAAATAGCCTGTTTCAAATGCATAGTTGATATTGTTTAAGATTGCTTCATCCTTCGATTTATACCAGTAATGAATATTTTCAAATTCTAAAATTTTTGCCATACGCTTCACCTACTCCTGTTTAGTCAAAATGGTTTTCGGATTCATCCGTAAGATTGTCGCTGCTGGAAGTGCTACTGCAATAAAGGCTATTCCAATGCCAATGCCGCCCATTTTCAGCATATCTTCAAGCGTTACTTGAATATCTAATTCCTTAATCTCTTCTTGATTGCTCGTCAAGCTTGAAAAGCCACTTGTATCTCCACCAGGACCGCCATTCCCACCTGGTCCACCTTGTGCACTTCCTCCTGGTCCGCCAGATTGTTGCGTTGTTGTAGTCGTTTGGGTACTTTCTGTCTGCTGAGAAAGCAGCTGATTGCCGGCAACTTGCGCGACAAAGTGACTACTGAAGCCTGCTAACACGAAAGAAATAAGTGCTACGACTAGGATTTCCGTGAAGAACTGTGCAATCAATTTACTACGTTTTTCGCCAATAGCAAGTAACACGCCCATTTCATATTTACGTTCACGAACCTGCATCATGACAAGCAAGGCTAAGATCAAAGCGCCTGCTATACTCACGATATAAACAACATTTTGCGAGAACGAAGCTACATTTTCGATTGGTCCAACCATTTGTTGATACAGTGTGTCATTCGCATCTAACTTGAATGTATCCCAGTCTACCGAGGATACGTTTTTCGCTGCTTTTTCAAATGCATCAATATTTGCGGCATCATCCATTGTGTAAACAGCTGAATCCACAGTGTCAGTATAGTCATCGCCTTTTAGTGTATTGGCAACTGCAATTGGTACGTACAGTTTGTTATACGGATTAAGGAAAGAGAAATTTGCTGCCATATCATCACCGGAACTGGATGTTTCATAGATTCCGATAATTTTGAGTTCAACAGAAGTTGATTCATCACTTGATTTGATTGAGATTGTGTCACCAACGGATAAATCGTTTTGATCGGCAAGTGTTTGTTCGATTAAAACGACATTATCATCTGCATTATCGGAAGTGATGGCTTTTCCTTTTACAAGTTCACTCGTTCCTTCATCAAAGTCTGTGCTTGTCGCTGAATCAAGGAGCCCACTAACAGAAAGATCGGCATTTGTCATTTGACCGCCGCCCCCCTCAGGCATTTGCATTCCTTCCCCATTTTCAGTCGTTGAGGAATCAGAATCTGTTGAAGAACTGTCTCCCGATGATTCAATTGGATCAAAACTATCTGCTAATGCTTGTGTAGATGAATAGTAATTATAACTTTTCACATGATTCAGTTCTGCCAAATCATTTGCACTGTCAATCGAGATTGGTGAACTTTCAAATTTTGGTGGTTCCTTAGTTGTGCTGGAATCACCGGAATCCGATGAAGAACTCGACTCTTCTTGTTGCTGCTGCATTTGTTTTTCCCGGTCTACGGTAAGCGTTACAGTGCCACCCAGCTCTTGTCTCGCTAGTTCAGCAGATTTATTGGCAGCCGACTGAATCGTAAAGCCGGATAAAATCAAAACGGAAACAACGGTAAAAATAATCAATTGTAAAATGGTACGTCCTTTTCTCGCTTTCATGCTTAAAAGCGCCCTTTTCATAAAATTCATCTGTTTTCCTCCATTCATGCTTTCAACTTGTAAATTCAGCTTATCTTGTGGATATGACGAAAGTATGAACAAACTATGAGCGGTTCTTTAAACTTTTCCGAAAAAAATTGATTGTACTTGCGAAGTGTTCTTTTTTAAGCTACGTTTAATACATGAAGGAGTTGAACCAGAATGAAACTACTAATGATAGAAGACAATGAAAGTGTCTGCACCATGATTAATATGTTCTTTATGAAAGAAAAAATGGACGCGACTTTTATTCATGACGGAAAAGAAGGCTATGAAACTTTTTTAAAAGATGACTTTGATATAATCATCATTGACTTGATGCTACCAAGCATGGACGGCATGACGATTTGCCATAAAATCCGTGAAACAAGCAATGTTCCCATTATTATTCTGACAGCCAAAGAATCAGAATCTGATCAGGTCTTAGGGCTTGAAATGGGCGCGGATGACTATGTGACAAAACCATTTAGCCCGCTAACTTTGATGGCAAGGATCAAGGCAGTGACCCGTCGCAAAACCATGACGGACTCGCAAACAAAAGAAAATGATGAGGTTCTCGAAACACAGTTCTTTAAAATCAGCAAAACCACGCGGGAGACTTTTTACGAAGGCGTATTGCTCGAGGCTTTAACACCCAAAGAATTTGATCTATTGTACTTTTTGATGGAACATCCACGTCAAGTTTTTTCTCGCGAACAGTTATTAGAACAGGTTTGGGGCTACCAGTTTTACGGAGACGAACGCACGGTTGATGTCCATATCAAGCGACTGCGTCAAAAAATCGCCACGCCAGAACATCCATTTTTGCATACTGTCTGGGGTGTAGGCTATAAATTTGATGAAACGGAATGAGTCGAGTGAAATTTAAACTAAGTTATCAATTTTTCTTTACACAATTTATTATTGTTCTGATGGCTTGCTTGATGATTGGTTTACTTGTCAGTCATTTTTTGAAAGATTATCTCTTTGATTCCATGGTAGACGAGTTGACAGCCTATGGCGTGACCATTTCACGTGATCTCGAACATTCACCAGGTGATCAGACCAGCCAGGTACTAAATTCCTATCAGCGCATTTTGGAAGTGAAGAAAATCCATTTCTCAATTTTGGATCAAAATAATACAGTCGTTTATCCGAATGATGATCGTCCTCTTCCGCCTGATTTTACCATCTCAGACAATGATCTGAAGCAACTGGAAAAAGGCAAAGTGGTCGTCAATAAAGAGGATAACCGCTTTAATCAGGTCATGTCAGTCGTCTATGTGCCGATCCTCAATATGAATCAAGAGTATATCGGATCGATCGTCTTAAATGCACCGATCAGTGGCACAGAACAAGTAGTTGGTACAATCAACCAATATATGTTCTATACCATCTTGCTTTCAATCGCCATGGCGCTCATTCTAAGCTTGATTTTCTCACGAATTCAAGTCAACCGAATCAATAAGATGAAAAAAGCCACTCGCGAAGTGATCCGCGGCAACTATGATACTCGGCTCAAAGCTAATCAATTTGATGAAATCGGTGAACTGGCTCATGATTTTAACCAAATGACAGAAACACTCAGCGAATCACAAACGGAAATCAAACGACAGGAAAAAAGGCGCCGCCAGTTTATTGCCGATGTCTCTCATGAAATGCGAACTCCACTCACAACGATCAGTGGTTTGACAGAAGGGCTTGTCAATGATGTCATCCCAAAAAGCGAAACAGATCGCTGTATCGCTTTGATTGACACAGAGGCTAGAAGACTCGCAAAACTAGTGAATGAGAACCTTGATTATGAACGGATCCGCTCAAACAAAATCCAGCTTCATAAGACTCGTTTTCAAGCAAAAGCTTTTCTTGATGTGATCAAAGAGCAGCTTGACTATTTGGCAGAAGAAAAAGGCAATCGAATCATCGTCACTGCACCGGATGACTTGGAAGTTTTTGCCGACTATGATCGCCTCACACAAGTTTTGATCAATATCGTGAAAAATAGTATTCAATTTACCAAAAACGGACAAATTGAAATCAGCGGAAAGACGGATTATAAAGAAACGATCCTTTCAATCAAGGATAACGGAATTGGGATGAACACAATCGAACTTGAACAAATATGGGATCGTTTTTATAAAGCTGATATGTCGCGAACGAGCACTGCTTTCGGTGAATCTGGAATCGGACTTTCTATTGTGAAGCAGTTGATTGAGTATCATGCAGGTAAAATCGAAGTGGAAAGTACGCCTGAAAAAGGAACGATTTTTACACTCCATTTGCCGCTTTTTAGTGATAATGAAGAAGAACAGTCATAAAAATCAACAAAAAAACCAGAAATCAACAGCACGGCCACTTTTTCGAAAAAGTTGGCTATTGGCTGGATTTCTGGTTTTTATTTCGTCTTTCATTACTGCGCCATATAGAGATACGGTGTAATGGCCTCCATACCGATCATCGGATCAATCGTTTCGATATTTTCCATCGTCAGGATCTTTTGACTACTACCTGACAAAACCTCTTCCGTTGAAATAAGCCGCTCATATAGTGTCGTTTGCCGGATAGTTTCATTGACACGCTCAACGCCCATTCGAAAAGCGTCTTCCTCTCCACAAAGAATCAAGAACTGCTGACTGCGCGTAACGCCCGTATAAAGCAGATCTCGCCGCAGCATTCGGTAATAACTACGGACAATCGGCATGATGACGATAGGAAATTCACTTCCCTGCGCTTTATGAATGGAACAACAGTAGGCGTGAGTCAACTGGTTGAATTCCTGCCGATAATAGGTCACTTCTGTTTGATCAAAAGCAACGACGATCATATCCTGTTTTTCCGTATTCTCTTTTGCGTACATGATCGAAACGATTTCGCCGATATCCCCATTGAAGACATTTTTTTCTGGCTGATTGACTAATTGGAGTACTTTATCATGCACACGATACTTGATATCACCAAAGCTAAGTTCCTTTCGTTTGCCGGATTCATTGGGATTGAAAATCTCCTGCAAATTCTTATTAAGTACATCAATCCCTGCTGGTCCGCGATACATCGGTGCAAGCACTTGGATATCTTTTGCACGGAATCCCTTTGCCTTGGCATTCAGCACGACCTGCTCGACCACATCAGCGATCTGGTTGACATGACAATGGAAAAATGAACGATCTGCTTGGTTTCTGGTAAAATCATCTGGCAAATGTCCTTCTTTAATTGCATGCGCCATTTCGATAATCGTCGATCCGTCTTTTTGCCGATAAATATCTGTTAAAGCGACAGTTGGAATCGTTGCAGAATGCAGGATATCTTTTAAGACCTGCCCAGGGCCGACAGAAGGCAACTGATCCTGATCCCCCACCAAAATAACCTGCATATGCGCCGGTAAAGCGCGGAACAACTGATTGGCCAGCCAGACATCCACCATTGACATCTCATCTACGATCAGAAGGCGGCCATCAATCGTCCTTTCAGCCTCGTCATCCATGCCCTCTTGACCATTCATCCCCAACAATCGATGAATCGTCATGGCCGGCAGCCCCGTCGATTCACTCATTCGTTTAGCCGCTCGACCCGTAGGTGCTGCAAGCAAAACCGGGAATGTCTGTCCATCTTTATAAGCGTGCGGATCTAGACTGACACCATTCAGCTCACTATATAGCTCAACAATTCCTTTGATAACCGTTGTTTTCCCCGTGCCAGGACCGCCTGTCAGTACCATCATCGGTGACATCAGCGCCGTTTTGAGTGCTTCCCGCTGTGACTCTCCATATGAGACCTTGATACGCTCTTCCAGTTCGCCTAAAGCAAGCAAAAACTCGGACTCTGGAAACTGATCGGCATATTCGGTTTGCTTCATCATTCGCTTGATATGGTGCGTCAGACCCGTTTCTGCAAAATAAAGTGATGGCATATAAAGCCGGGTGTTCTCAGCGATGAGTTTTTCTGCGTCTTTTAAATAGGTAATCTCTCGCGAAATATCCTCCAAAGCGATTCTCTCAGGATCATGCTGTTCCAGTAAGGCCTTTGTCAGTTGCATCAGTTCTTCTTCTTCCAGATAGACATTCCCCTGCTTCAAAGACTCATTATCAAGCACAAAAAGGAGCGCTGCACGAATTCGCTCTGGATGCCGACCGCCAAGCCCCAATTTTTTGCCCAGTTCATCCGCTCGCTGAAACCCGATTCCTTTCACATCTTCAATTAATTTGTAGGGATTTTTTTCAAGAATATCTAGCGCATGCTGTTTATAAACCTGAAAAATACGCATGGAAAGTTGTGGGCCAAAACCATACTGATTCAAACCGACCATCACATGTTCTAAACCCTGATTTTCCCGAAGCGTCTCGACAAGCTGGTCAGCTGTTTTTTTCGGTAGTTTGGGAACCTCTCTTAGCAGATCTGGCTCATTCAAAATACGGCTGATGGCTTCCTCTCCCAAGGTGTCGACTATTGCCTCAGCCGTTTTTTTCCCAACGCCTTTAAAGATTTCACCAGAAAGATACTGGACTACACCATCACGTGATTTTGGCATTTCTTTGCGGAATTTTTCCACCTTGAATTGCTGTCCAAACTTCACATGTTCTTGCATCACTCCGTAAAATTGATACAATTCCTGTTCCTGAAGCTGAGGAAAAAAGCCTGTAACGATAATATCCCGCTCGTCCCAATCCGTATTGGTCTCTTTTACTAGGATTCGCACCACAGAAAAAAGATTATCCGCATTATGGAAAATCGTCGACAAAACGGTGCCTTTTATAAATTTTTCTCCATCTGCCTCTTCTTTTTCAAATAAACGAAGCGAAGTCTGATCTTCCATTCGGCTTTCCTCCTCCTTTACTTAAAAAATTATTTGTCCTGTTCCTCATAAGCTAGAATTGCAGCCAAACCGTTTTCTGCCAAGCTATGATGGGCATCTGACTGGAGCGCCCGTTCAAAAAAGTTTTTGGCAACGATCAAATCCCCCTGCCAAGCAAGATAAACAGCACCCAAATTATAAAGAGCATCTGCGTCTTCCTCTTTTAATGTTAAGGTCCGTTCAAGCATGACAACGGCTTCTTCATATATGCCCTCTTTTGCAAGTGCAATCCCATATTGGAACGTGTTTTCCGGATCTTCTGGTGCCAATTCAACACTTCTAAGTAAAAATGGCAGCGCAAATGTATTTTGCTCCAGCTGTACGAAGCTCATACCTAGCATAAAGAAAACATCTCCATTCTCCATACCTTGTTTGATAGCCAGATCGAATTCATCTCGCGCTTCAGGATAACGCTCTAATTCATAATATAAATTTCCTAAGCTGTAATGAGCGGCCGGAACTTCTTTCTCCAGCTCAACTGCACGTTTAAAAAAGATTTCTGCTCGCGTAAAATCATCCATTGAAAGTAGCACATTTCCAAAATTAATGTAACCGACTGGATCAGTTGGATTTTCTTCGATCACTTCAGTGAAAAGAGCCACCGCTTGTTCTAATTTGCCTTCCTGCATTAACCGAATTCCCTGTTCATTTTTATTCATATCTAATTCGCCTCACTTTTCATTCTGAACACTTGTTTTTAGCCAAGAAATCATACTGGATGCTGTCTGATCGGTCTGGCTGCTGGCCGAAATCGTCCGTTCTCCATCACCATTTTGCTTACCGTATGAGCCGAACCCCGCATGGTTTCCACCTTTTATCGATACATAAGTCGTATCATTTTGTGGCAGATATTTTTTGCTTTCTTGATATTTATCCTGATTTAATACCTGATCATTGGTCGCCGTAATTGATAGTACTGGAATACCCGCTGATTTCAGATCACCCTTTTTATCCGGATAACTCGCCAAGAAAAACACACCCTCTATTTCATTCTGGTGTTCTGCTGCAAATCGTGAGGCCATCACGCCACCTAGCGAATGTCCGCCAATGACAAAATGTTCATCGCTATTTTCAGAAATGATTGGTTCTGCACGATTTTTGCCGAATACAGCCAAATTAAATGGCATTTCCACCACGTAGGTTTTATAGCCAGCATTTGCCAACTGTTTCGCAAGAGGTGCATAACTTAGTGCATCTATAAATGCTCCGGGGTACAAAATGATACTTTCGGATTCGGCACTTTCTTTTGGTTCAAAGATCAGCGCATTATCCGCTTCAAAAACATCCATTTTACTAGTTGAATTCGCCGCCTCTTCTGCTGTTTCACTTGGTGTAGAATCAAAGTAAAAATAACCCCATGTAAGAACTAAAATAAGTACTAATATACCGCCCCAAAATGCAATCTTCTTCATAAAAGACCTCTTTTCTCTTATTCGTTTAATATTTTACCACAAAAATCAAGGAAGCCCATTGAAAATCCATTTTTTGCCACAAAAAACCGGATCACCCAAGAATGATGATCCGGATCGTCTCTATTAACCGACATAGGTTAGTTTTTGTTTATTCTTGATGACGGTATCGATCGTTCCGCCGCCCAGACATACATCGCCGTCATAAAAAACAACGGCTTGCCCAGGTGTAATTGCTCGAACAGGCTCATCAAACAATACGCTTGCTGTCCCGTCATCATGGAGTTGAACAGTCACCCCTGTATCTTTTTGACGATAGCGGAATTTAGCTGTGGCATGAAATTCTTTTTCTTTCGGCTTGTTGGATGTAAAAGAAATATCAGTTGCAATCAAGCTATCTGAATAAAGACTGTCATGATGGAATCCTTGTGCAACGAACAGCACATTCTTTTCCAGATCTTTTCCTGCTACAAACCACGGATCCCCATCACCGCCGATTCCAAGACCGTGGCGCTGCCCGATCGTATAATACATCAGACCATCGTGCTTGCCCATTCGTTTCCCTTCAAGCGTCATCATTTCTCCTGGTTGTGCAGGCAGATACTCACTCAAAAAGCTTTTGAAATTTCTCTCACCAATAAAGCAGATCCCTGTGCTGTCCTTTTTCTTCGCTGTAGCTAGCTCTGCCTCCAAGGCGATTTGACGAACCTCGCTTTTTTCCATTCCACCCAGCGGAAACATAACTTTACTCAATTGCTCCTGTGAAAGTTGATTTAAAAAGTAAGTTTGATCTTTATTTTGATCGATCCCACGCAAAAGTTTTACTTCTCCGTCTTCTTCTCGGACACGCGCATAATGACCTGTCGCCACATAGTCCGCACCCAGACTTTCCGCGTGCTCTAAAAAGGCTTTGAATTTGATTTCTTTATTACACATCACATCTGGATTCGGCGTGCGACCCAGTTTATATTCATCAAGGAAATATGTGAACACTTTTTCCCAATACTGCTTTTCAAAGTTGACGGCATAATAAGGGATACCGATTTGTCCTGCTACTCGAATCACATCTTCATAATCTTCTGTTGCTGTACAGACACCGAATTCATCTGTATCATCCCAGTTTTTCATAAAAATACCGATCACATCATAGCCTTGCTTTTTGAGAAGATAGGCCGTTACAGATGAATCCACTCCACCGCTCATACCAACGACTACACGTGTTTTGCTGTTATCTTTTATCACGATGCTGCTCCTTTCACTTCTTTAAACGCGTGACGATCTCTACGATTTTTTCGCCCGCTTGTTCGATTTCTTCAAAGGTATTTCCTAAACCGAAACTAATCCGAACGGTCTCTTGAATTGCCGGGTGCTCCTCACCGAAGAGTGCCACAAGCACATGTGACGGGTCTACTGTACCCGCCGTGCAAGCCGAACCGCTTGAAACCGCAATCCCTTCTATATCAAGATTCATCAGGAGCTGTTCGATCGAAACACCCGGAAAACGCACACTAAAAAGATGCGGCAGTGTTTTTGAATGCTCACCGTTCACAGAAAACGTCAATCCAGCTTCTGTAAATATACGTACGAGTTCCTGTTTGAATTCCAGATAATCACTAATCTTCTTCTCTCGATCTTGCGCCATCAGCCTTGCAGCCTCTGCAAAGCCTGTAATGCCTGGCAAATTTTCTGTTCCCGCTCTGCGTTTTCTTTCCTGCTCACCGCCGTGGAACGGATAGATAAGTGGCGTACCGTTTTTGACGTATAAAAAGCCAACGCCGTGAGGTCCATTGATTTTATGCGCAGAGGTCGTTAATAAGTCTACACCTAACTCCACCACATCAAGTGGAATAAGCCCGAAAGCCTGTACCGCATCGGTATGGAATAAAGCAGGATGTTCTTTTAAAAGAGCTCCAATCTCAGCAATCGGTTGTATCGAACCAATCTCATTGTTCCCATACATGATCGATACTAAAATCGTATCTGGTCGCAGGGCTGCCTCCAGATCTGGAAGTCGAATCACCCCATTTTCATCGACCGGCAAATATGTCACTTCAAACCCGAGCTTCTCTAAGTATTCCGCACTGTGAAGAACCGCATGATGCTCAATACAGGTAGTAATAATATGCTTGCCCTCTGTCTGTTTCGCAAGTGCACCACCAATAACCGCAGTATTGTCACCTTCTGTCCCGCCGCTTGTAAAAATGATTTCTTTCTCCTGTGCACCGATTTGAGCAGCAATCGCACTCCTTGCTGTATCAAGTGCCAATCGTGCATCTCGTCCGGCGAAATGAATGCTTGACGGATTTCCATAATGATTTGTAAAACAGCCCAGCATCGCCTGGATCACTTCAGGATGAGTTGGGCTGGTCGCAGCATGATCTAAATAAATCGTATTTTCCAAAATAATCGCTTCCTTTTTTACGGTTGCTTCAAATTCGTACCCTATTGTAACAGGAAATAACGCTGAAAGCAAAACTGCAATCTGAATCATTCCTATTTACTTTAAACCATAGAAAAAGAAACCCCAATCGTACCGTCTAGGTTTCCCTTCCTTTGAACCCGCACTCAAGCAGGTGGGTGCTCTGTCTCGCGGTTTGCAAGTCCTCGTGTAAAGGCATGTGCGCTGCGCCAGAACGCCGAACTCCCAAGGTAAAAATAATTGTTCGGTTCAAAATATATAGGTACTATAACGAATACATTAGGGTTTCTTTACTTCATTAAGAATAGCATATTTAGAGAAAAAATACAATTTGTGACAACTTTTTGACGTCATTTTTTCCGCTTATTTTTAACTATATTTTCATAAACGGTTGCCAGCGCCTGCTCGAACTTACCTGTTTTTTTCGGACTATAATATTCCTTCCCCAAAAGCCGATCTGGTAAGTACTGTTGATCGACCCACGCATTTTCAAAATTATGGGGATACTGATAACCTTCTGCCCGACCCAGTTTTTTGGCTCCGCTATAATGACCGTCTCTGAGATGATCTGGCACTTCACCGCTCAGCCCCTGCCGAATATCGGCCAGCGCCGCATCAACAGCACTGATTGCTGAATTAGATTTAGGCGATAGACATAGCTCGATAACCGCATTGGCAAGCGGGATCCGTGCCTCAGGAAAGCCAACTTTTTCAGCCGTTTGAACCGCTGCGAGTGTCCTGGCACCCGCCTGAGGACTTGCTAGACCCACATCCTCATATGCCATCACAAGCAGTCGGCGCGAAATACTCACAAGGTCCCCCGCTTCAATCAAACGTCCCATATAATGTAACGCCGCATTTACATCACTACCTCGAACTGATTTCTGAAAGGCACTCAACACATCATAATGCGCATCTCCGTCCTTATCATGAGCCAGACTTTTCTTTTGTAGACACTCTTCAGCAATTTCAAGTGTCACATGAATCTTTCCTGTATCATCTGGCTCCGTTGAAATAACTGCTAATTCAAGCGCGTTTAGTGCGCTGCGAACATCTCCGTTGCTAGCAGTTGCAAAATGTGTCTTGGCAGCTTTATCAATCGTTACCTGATACTTGCCAAGTCCACGTTCTTGATCAGAGAGTGCCCGATCCATCGTCAAAATAATCTCCTCCACGCGAAGAGGTTTAAGTTCGAAAATTTGTGTCCGACTGCGGATAGCCGGATTAATGGCAATATAGGGATTACTCGTTGTAGCTCCAATCAAAATGATCGCTCCACTTTCAAGGTGTGGAAGCAAAAAGTCCTGCTTGGCCTTGTCGAGCCGGTGCACTTCATCTAAGAGTAGAATAACCGTACCGCTCATCTTTGCTTCTGCTGCTACGACCTCCATATCTTTCTTATTATTCGTGACCGCATTCAGCGTCCGAAAAGCATATTTCGTACTGCCAGCAATCGCAGAAGCAATCGATGTTTTGCCAATCCCCGGCGGACCGTAAAGGATCATGGAAGACAATTGTCTCGCTTTCACCATCCGATCAATGATTTTGTTTTTTCCTACCAAGTGGCTCTGCCCCACAACCTCATCGATCGATCTGGGGCGCATCCTGTAAGCTAAAGGTTGAATGGCCATTACTAACGCTCCCTTTCCCTCACTAATTCCTTTCATTATACCACAACTGGAAACACTCTTTCATTGCAAGCTTCTTGTAAGTTCGTTATAATTAGGCGAAGAAATCCGTGTTACTGGATATGTTTAGTTGGAGGTTATAATCGAATGAAAATCACAACCAAAGGTCGTTATGGGCTGACAATCGCACTAGAACTTGCTCGTCAAGTTGGAGACGGCCCGATCTCACTGCGCAGTATCGCTGAGGCCAAAAACCTATCTGAGCATTATTTGGAACAACTGGTCGGTCCACTCCGCAATGCTGGCATTGTCAAGAGCATCCGCGGTGCTCACGGAGGTTATATGTTGAATGGTGACCCTGCTAAGATTACGGCTGGGGATGTGATCCGGACCCTTGAAGGCCCGATCGTTCTTGTGGAAAGTATGGAAGACGAGGAACGAGCGCAACGAGAGCTTTGGACTCTTATGCGTGATGCAGTGAAAAATGTATTGGATAACACTACACTGGAAGATTTACTGGCACATGAAAACGATCAGGAGCAAGCAGACGGCTATATGTTTTATATTTAATAAAAACAGATCCAATAGGGTCTGTTTTTTTATTTGACCTTACATCGTTTTCACTTTATGAATCAGAATCTATCTAGACCAATCTCATTTTGAAATCGTTTTCTGTTAGATTATCTAACAAAATTGATGAAATAAATAAAAAAGTCTTGCAATTTTAAAATTTTTCAGTATGATAGGTCCATAAATAAAATATTTCTTGTTAGTTTATCTAACATAAAAGGAGAGTTGATGATGGAATCTGTCTTTATGTTTTTCTGTACACTTCTTGTTTGGCTTATGACACCAGGGATTGCACTGTTTTACGGAGGAATGGTTCGAAGAAAGAATGTCTTAAGTACGGCCATGTATAGCTTTAGTTCAATGGCTATCATTTCTATCTTATGGGTGACGATTGGCTATTCTTTAGCTTTTTCACCCGGAAACAGCTTTATCGGCGGTTTTGAATGGAGCATGCTGCAAAATGTTGGATTTGCTCCAAATGAGCTGTATAGTTCTGCCATTCCACATATTCTCTTCATGATGTTTCAAATGACTTTTGCCATTTTGACTGTCGCCATCATTTCAGGAGCCTTTGCAGAACGCATGAACTTTGTCGCTTATTTACTATTCATCATCATGTGGTCTTTACTTGTATACTCCCCTGTCGCTCATTGGGTATGGGGTGATGGTGGTTTTCTCCGCGAAATGGGCGCACTTGATTTTGCCGGTGGAAATGTAGTGCACATCAGCTCTGGAGTAACAGGACTGGTTTTGGCGATCATGATCGGACGTCGGAAAGAAGCTGATACCGCTTCCCCGCATAATTTACCCCTTGCGCTGATTGGTGGCATCCTTGTTTGGTTTGGCTGGTATGGTTTTAATGTGGGCAGTGCTTTAACGATTGACAATGTAGCTATGGCGGCATTTGTCAACACAAATACAGCAGCGGCAGCGGGAATTATCGGATGGTGCGCGATCGAATGGCTCATCAATAAACGACCAACCATGCTTGGAACAATTTCCGGAGCCATTGCTGGTTTAGTCTCCATCACACCGGCAGCCGGCTTTGTTACTGTGCCCAGTGCCATGATAATTGGTTTTCTTGGCGGTGCTGTTTGTTTCTGGGGGGTCTTCTGGTTGAAAGGAAAAGTCAAATACGATGATGCACTGGATGCTTTTGGGCTTCACGGTATTGGAGGCATTTGGGGCGGCATTGCTACCGGACTATTTGCCACAACCAAAATCAATCCTGCTGGTGCAGATGGACTCTTTTATGGGGGCGCCTCCCTTCTCTTCAAACAACTGGCCGCAATCGGTATTACGATCGTCTTTGTCGCAATTATGACAGCCATTATCGTCACACTGATTAAGCTGTTCGTACCTATCCGTGTTAATGAAGATCAAGAATTCAAAGGACTGGACTTAACGCTTCACGGCGAAAAAGCCTACCAAGACTAAGGGGGAACAAAAATGAATACATTAACCAAAATTGAGATTATCACACGTCCAAATCGCTTTGAAATTTTCCAAAAAGAACTGGCAAAAATCGGCGTTAGCGGACTGACTGTGACAAAAGCACTTGGGACAGGGCTCGAAAAAGGTCTCATTGAGCTTTACCGCGGAACAAAAAAAGAAAACAACATCCATGAACGAATGAAAATCGAAATCGTTGTGAGTACTGTTCCTGTCGAAGACGTGCTGCGCGTTGTAAAGGAAACCCTTAGGACCGGCGAGCCAGGTGACGGAAAAGTCTTCATTTATCCGCTTACTGAAGTGGTGAAAATCAGTACTGGAGAAACAGGAGTAGCAGCTTTGCAGGATGCACCTGTCCAATAAAATGGCAAATCATTAACAATCTGCCCCTTTTTTCTAAAAATACAATGAGAAAATGGCCTTTCGACTTCCCGAATTACTGGAAACCGCTTATAATGGGAAAGGAAATGTATTTTTAGATTGGAGGCGCGATGGCTATAATGCGTAAAATCCCGATTTTCACCATTATTGCTGCCTTGTTACTTGGCGCAGGTTACCTTTACTACGATCATGAGAAATCCAAAGTAGAGGTTACTTTTAATTATATAGTTGATAAAAAAACAAAGGATCATCAGGTCAAAGGCCGCATTGATGGAGCCGGAGATACCACTGTGACACTCTCCTTATCTGCTGATGACTGGAATGATATCAAAACAGGTAAACATTATAATATTCAAGCTGTTTTCTATAACAAGAATAAACTTTCTGATAAAGAAAAACAAAAGTTGGATGGACCTTTTTGGTCAAATGAGGCCAATCAAGGGATTCTCGTCAATGATATTGATATTGAGCAAATCGAAGAACTTGATTATTAATAACTAAGAAGCTTTTCAAATAGCCTATGTGCCGTTTGAAAAGCTTTTTTGGAATAAAAATCAGCTATTTTTGTTCTGATTATTTGTGAGCCTTCTTCCCCGTCCTACTGCTTGTGTGCAATCGCTAATTCTAGTACAATAGTTATTATCGATGTAAGGGAGTGATAAAGCTACATGAGAATAAAGCTTCAGTCTTTTTTAGCAATTTATGGAATTATTTTGGGGGCGGCAGTGGGACTAATCGCCTTCATCTTTATCTTTTTAATGAATCAACTGATTGACTTCTGGTGGACATTCCTACCTGATTTAGCTGGGAATCCCTGGTATTGGCCTTTGATTATTTGTACGTTCGGTGGTGTCATCGTCGGGTTGATACAAAAATATATGGGCGCCTATCCACATCAAATTTTTCAAGTCTTCGGCGAATTCAAAAAGACGAAACGTGTTGGTTACAATGACATGTGGAAACACTTTTTAGCAGCGCTTGTCATCTTAATGTTCGGAGCAAGTTTAGGACCAGAAGCTGGCTTAACAAGCATCTGTGCGGCACTTATCACATGGGTGGGTGATAAGATGCGCTTTACATATCAAGAACGTGAAGATTTTACAGAGTTCTCCATCGGTGTCATGATCTCCACCATTTTTGTTTCACCGTTTGCTGGATTAGCCTCAACGGTAGAAAATGTGCCAAAAGACCAATCCGCCTTTCACAAAAAGAAAGTGATCATCTATTTGCTATCGATTTTTGCAGGAAGTGGCGTATTTCTTCTTCTGATCTCCTTGCAAGGCAAAGAACCATTTGTCGGTTCTCTTGGCAAGACGGCCTTTTCCTGGTGGGATCTATTACTTTTTGTTCCACTACTCTTTATTGGAAAATATTTTGGTAAGTTGTACGAATGGATGGATAGATTTTTTGATTTTTGTTTGCAGAAAGTCAAAAATGCGACTATCCTTTTAGCTATCATTGGTGGCGTCTTGCTTGGTCTAGCTGGCACCTTTATTCCCTACAGCTTATTTTCAGGTGAACATGGTTTTAAAGAATTAGCTGCTGAATATAGTATCTATACAACTCTGACGCTATTTGTGATTGCTTTTGTCAAGCTTGCGATTACCAAAATTTGTTTAAAAACTGGGTGGCTCGGCGGACATATTTTCCCTGCCATGTTCAGTAGTGTAGCACTTGGTTTTGCCTTTGCGTCGTTCATTCCGGTCGATCCTATTTTTATTGTGGCAGTGATTGCAGCCAGCGCAAGTGCGATTATTTTAGACAATCCACTCGTTGTCGTTCTGCTTTTCTTAGGTTTCTTCCCAATTCTTTTATGGCCTGTCTTGCTTATTTCGGCTTACCTTGCAACGGGAAAATGGCGAGATGTTTGGCAAAAAATCCAAGCACGCCATACGAAAAATACATAAGCATAGGAAATGACTTAGATAGCTGACTGTTATCCTGACAATCATCACCGTATTTTTTCTTATTTGATTCCAAAAAAGCAGGCAAGAAAACATTTTATTGGTTTTCTTGCCTGCTTTTTATTTCTCTATCTTTTTGTCAGTTTGAATTTTCAACTCCGCTAGCTGTTCGCTTGCCACTTCACTTGGTGCATTTGTAAGCAAATCAACGGCGCTACCTGTTTTAGGGAATGCAATCGTATCACGCAAATTCGTCCGTCCTGCTAAAATCATCACGATCCGATCAAGCCCCATGGCAATTCCACCATGTGGAGGCGTTCCGTATTCCAGTGCCTCTAGCAAAAAGCCAAATTGCTCATTGGCTTCCTCATCCGTAAAGCCCAGTGCCCGAAACATTTGTTGTTGCACCTCTTTTTCATAAATCCGAAGGGAACCACCACCGATTTCATAACCATTCAAGACAATATCATAAGCCTCTGCCATCGCTTTTTCAGGCGCATCACTTAAAAGAGCAATGTCCTCACGACGCGGTAAAGTAAACGGGTGATGCGCGGCTGCATAACGTTTTGCTTCAGCATCATACTCAAACAAAGGCCAATCAGTTACCCAAAGAAAAGCAAGTGCCGATTCATCAATCAATTCCAATTCTTTGCCAAGCTTGTTCCGTAAAGCGCCTAATGAAGCCGCCACGACTTCTTCCGTATCTGCAACAAAAAGTAAAAGATCTCCCGTCTCTGCTTCCAATTTCTCCATTAAACGAACGGCTGCTGCTTCATCGAAAAATTTTGCGATTGGCCCTTTTAATGCCCCATCTTCTACTTTCAGCCATGCCAGTCCTTTGGCACCATAGTTCGCAGTGAAAGCACCCAATGCATCGATTTCTTTACGCGAGTATTTACTGGCCGCCTGCTTCGCGTTGATTGCCTTCACCTTGCCGCCAGATGCAACAGCGCCGGAAAATACTTTAAATTCAAGCTCTGCTACAATTTCTGAAACGTCTTTTAATTCCAACCCAAACCGAACATCGGGCTTATCACTACCAAAACGATCCATTGCTTCTTGATAACGCATTTGTGGAAATGGTCGTTTTAATTCGACTCCTTTGACAGCTTTTACAACGGCTGCTAGCATTTCTTCTGTCAATTCTTGAATTTCTTCTTTGCTTAGGAAGCTTGTTTCCAAATCGATTTGAGTGAATTCAGGTTGTCTGTCCCCACGTAGATCTTCATCACGGAAACAACGAACGATTTGATAGTATTTATCAAATCCAGAGGCCATCAACAGCTGTTTTAAAATTTGCGGAGACTGTGGAAGCGCATAGAAGCTACCAGGATATACCCGACTTGGTACCAGATAATCACGTGCGCCTTCTGGGGTACTTTTTGTTAAATAAGGTGTTTCAATATCATAGAATCCCAGTCGGTTCAATGTTTCACGGAATGTTTGTGTCACAAGATGGCGCATTTTAAAAATCTGCTGCATTTCGGGACGACGTAAATCCAAGTAACGATACTTCAACCGAAGTTCATCTGATACATTGACGCCATCCTCAATGTAGAAAGGTGGTGTTTTCGAGCTATTCAAGATTGTTACATCTTCTACCAGCACCTCTACTTTTCCTGTTGCAATTTTCTCATTCACCACCGCAGCATCACGGGCAGCTACTTTTCCTTTGACTGTAATCACATATTCACTGCGGATCGTTTCTGCTGTTTGAAGTGCTTCCTGCGATAATTCCGGATTAAAGACAACTTGCACCATACCTTCCCGATCCCGTAAATCGATAAAAATCAAACCGCCTAGATCTCGTCTTTTCTGTACCCAACCGTGCAGTACAACTTCTTTACCGATCCATTCTTCGGTTACATTGCCACAATATAGTGTTCGTTTTTCCATTAGTTGCGTTCCTCCCTTTTAAGCCGATCAAGCAATTCATGAACAAGCATTTCTTCCGCTACTTCTACTTGCTCACCGCCTTCCATATCTTTTAACTGATAGGCTCTCTGATTGATTTCCGTTTCTCCAATAATGACTGTGAAACGGGCATTTTTTCGATTGGCATCTTTTAACTGTGCTTTTAACTTACGCCCCATATAATCTTTTTCTGCCACGATCCGCTGTTTTCTGAAAGCGGCCATCAGTTCCACAGCTTTCAGTTCGGCCTCTGGTTGTGCAGTGATTAAGTAGCAATCAAGCATGTTATCCACTGGTAAAGCGATTTGTGCCTTTTCAAGGGCGATTAAAATCCGTTCTGCCCCCATCCCAAAGCCAATTCCAGGTGCTTCCGGTCCACCAAATTCTTCTACCAGACCATGATAACGACCACCGCCGCATAGTGTCATTTGACCGCCAAATCCTTCTTCCACACTCATAATCTCGAAACAAGTGTGGTTATAATAGTCAAGGCCACGAACTAGCGTTGGGTCTACACGATAAGAGATACCGATCGCTTCTAAATAACGTTTCACCTGCTCAAAATAACTTTTTGACTCCTCATTCAGAAAGTCTAAAATTGACGGTGCTGTTTGAATAAGCGGATGGTCATGATCTTTCTTACAATCAAGGATGCGGAGTGGGTTTTTATACAACCGTGTATGGCAATCTGCGCAAAATTCATCAATATTTGGTTCAAAGTGGGCAATCAGTGCCTCCCGGTGCTTCTGCCGACTTTCTTTATCTCCCAGACTATTAATAACTAGCTCGATATTGGGCAAGCCCAGCATTTGAAAGAAATTCATCGCAAGTGAGATGACCTCCGTATCAATAGCCGGATCGAAACTCCCGATCGCCTCTAGCCCCATTTGGTTGAACTGACGCTGTCTGCCGCCTTGCGGACGCTCATAGCGAAACATCGGACCTTTATAATAAAGTTTGACCGGCTGATTCACCTGTCCGAATAACTTATGCTCGACATAAGCCCGAACAACAGAAGCTGTACCTTCCGGACGTAGTGTAATGCTTCTGCCGCCTTTATCTTCAAACGTATACATTTCTTTTGTCACAATATCTGTTGTGTCGCCCACACCACGTTCAAATAATTCGGTGTGTTCAAAAATCGGCGTCCGAATTTCACCATATTGATAAGTGCGGCATAAATCCATAAACACCTTTTCGATCACATGCCATTTCGCTGCTTCTTCTGGTAAAATATCGTGCGTTCCGCGCGGTAGAATCATATTTTCACTCATGACACTCTGCTCCTCCTTTAATTTCAAGTAAAATAAAAACTCCCGCCCCTTGTTTTAAAAAAACAAGGGACGAGAGTTGAATTCCCGTGGTACCACCCTAATTGGGACTTTATGAAACCTGTCCCCGCTTATTCCGTTAACGCCGGAAAACGTTTTGGTCTACTAGAAAATCGTTTGACCAAACCCTCAGGAGTGTCCTTCCAAAAATATGCCATTGAATTTCTCTCAGCCTACCGAAATTCTCTCTGTTATGGAGTGATTTTTGTACTTTTCTCCGTCACTGGTTTTTCTGAATTATTTCTAGATTACTAGAAAGAGTCATGAAAGTCAATCTTTTGAAAAATTTTTCGAAAAAAAAACACCATTCTAGTTTCCTGAATCGTGATTTTATGGTAACCTTTTTATGATACATACTGTTAAAGTGAGAAGTTTGGGTGGTGTTAAGATTAAGTGAAAAAAGCAAAAAGAAATCTTTTATTGATATCGATCGTTTCTTTTTTACTGATTGCAGCAGGAATTATGACAACGATCGCCATGGCAAATGCTGATACAGTCAGTGTTCAAGCTGATGTTTTGAATGTCAGAAGCGGGCCGGGTCTTGCTTATGACGTCACAAGTCAAGTTCGTAAAGGGACGACCTTGAAAGTAATCGGCGAAGAAAATGACTGGTATCAGGTGCGGCTTGAAGATGGGAATACTGGTTACGTCGCTAGTTGGCTCGTTGAAAATACCAGCGTCAGTGCAGCCAGTAATAGTTTAGCCGTTGTTTCTTCTGACGGAAATCTGAATGTGCGCCAAGAACCATCTACTAGTAGCGAAATTTTAGGAACATTAAAAAATGGTGATCAAATCAATGTAATCAGTGAACAAAATGGTTGGGCACAGATCAAATATCAAGGTCAAAATGCTTGGGTAGATGCTTCTTATATCACGATTCGAGAGTCCACAACCAAAATGGACGAAAGCAATCTTCAAGAAGTGACTGTCCGTGAAAATAATACAAATATCCGTAGTAAGCCGGATTTAAACAGTTCTGTTATCGAAAAAGCCAGCTCCGGTGATACGTATGCTATTCAAGGCGTGCAAGGCGATTGGTACAAAGTCCAAACGAAATCCGGCGCAGAAGGCTACGTTGCCAACTGGGTAGTGGATATCACCACACAAGGTGAATCGACACCAAAAGAAAAGTCTAAAACAACCAGCCTGTCAGAAGCAACTATTGTGCTTGATCCTGGGCATGGTGGCAATGACCCGGGTGCTGAGGGTTCGAACGGAACACTTGAGAAAAAAGCGACGCTTAAGATGGCGAATGTCGTTGCTGACAAACTTCGTCAAAGCGGTGCCAAAGTCATTTTGACGCGCGATTCAGATGAATATGTTTCTCTCAGCGACCGAACTAAGATTGCTGAAAAGTATAATGCAGATGTCTTTATCAGTTTACATTTCGACAGCTTAGAAGATAAGGATGCCTCTATCAGTGGTCAGACTACTTATTATTACAGCAAGAGCGACAAGGGGCTTGCCAAAGATGTCAATGAAAGTCTTGAAAAAGATGTCAATATTACCAATCGTGGTTATCAGGTTGGTGACTATTATGTGCTTCGCGAAAATGATCAGCCTGCTCTCCTTCTTGAGCTAGGATACTTGAGCTCACCAGAAGATGAAGCACGAATCAATTCTAGCAGCTATCGAAACCAAGTCGCACAAGGTATTTACGATGGTCTAGCAGACTACTTTGCAAATTAAATATTTATTTTAAACCAGCGTATCTGATAATAAAAAATGTTAGATACGCTGTCTTTCTATAGAAAAAGCCTTAAGCGAAAAGTTACCACTGATTTTTTACTCAGTAAACTTTCGCCTAAGACTTTTTTATTTTACTAATTCATCCGAATCAAGCAGTAAGGTCACCGGCCCTTGGTTGACAAGCGAAATATCCATATCAGCACCAAAAACACCCGTTTCCACTTCCAAACCTGCCTCTTCTAATTTTTGATTGAAAAGCTGATAAAGCTCTTCCGCCCTATCGCCTGGAAGAGAATCCGTAAAACTGGGGCGGCGGCCTTTTCTAGCATCCGCATACAATGTGAACTGGGAAACACTGAGAACTTGACCACTCACTTCTTGAATGGAAAGGTTCATCTTACCATCCGGATCTTCAAAAATTCGTAAACCCGCTACTTTACTTGCCAAAGCTGCTACTTCTTTTTCACTGTCACCATAAGTGAAACCGACCAGTAGACAAAGTCCTGCCGGGATTTCGGCAATGACTTCTTCATCAATTGTCACACTGGCAGTTCGACAACGCTGTAAAAGGACACGCATCTTTTTTCCTCCTCAATTCATCAGGCGTCTTACCGTATAGACATCAGGAATTTGCTTGATTTTGTCGACTACACGCTGCAAATGATTGATATTATGGATTTGAAGCGTCAGAACAAGCGTCGCCATTTTATTGTGATCGACTTTAGCATTGACCCCATTAATATTCGAAGTCAAGCTACCTACAACCTGCAAAATATCATTAAGCAAGCCGCTTCGATTATAACCGTAGACTTCAATATCAACATTATAATCTGTCTTCGCCTGCAAATCTGCATCTTCCCACTCTACTTCTATCAACCGATCTTCTTCGGTCAACTGGACATTCGGACAATCTTTACGATGAATGGAGATCCCCCGTCCCTTCGTAATATAACCCACAATCTGATCTCCCGGAACTGGATTACAACATCTTGAAAGACGAATCAGCAGATTGCCGACACCTTGAACGACTACTCCAGCATTATGCTTAATCTTCAATTTTTCATTATTGGCATCTGTACTATCCGTTTTCTGCTCGGATAAATTCAGTAATTTTTCCGTTTGCGCCTCTTTCTCTCGCTCTTTACGCAGTTTTTCAGTTAAACGATTTGCCACTTGAAGTGCAGTAATTCCATTATAGCCAACTGCCGCAAATAAATCATCCTCATGCGAAAAATTCAACTTATCGACAAGTTTATTCATATTCTCATTGGTCATGATTTTTTTTGGTTCAAAATCAAGCTGTCGTAGTTCTTTTTCTACAAGATCGCGGCCTTTCTCCACATTCTCTTCTTTTGCTTGCCGCTTGAAAAATTGTTTGATTTTATTACGCGCTTGCGAAGTCTGAACAAGCTTCAACCAGTCACGACTTGGTCCGTAAGAATGTTTAGATGTTAGGATCTCAATAATGTCACCTGTTTTTAGTTGATAATCCAGTGTAACGATTTTGCCGTTCACCTTTGCCCCTATCGTTTTATTTCCAATCTCGGTATGGACGCGGTAAGCAAAATCAAGTGGCACAGAACCACTTGGCAATTCATAGACATCTCCTTTGGGTGTAAATACATACACAACATCGGAAAATAGATCAAGTTTCAATGATTCCATAAATTCTTCCGCATTATCAGCTTCATTCTGATATTCCAATATTTCTCTAAACCAAGTCATCTTATTATCGAACGAGGTCTTCGAATTGACGGTTTTACCCTCTTTATATGCCCAGTGAGCAGCAACCCCGTATTCAGCAATTTGATGCATCTCATGTGTCCGAATCTGTACTTCCAGCGGTTCTCCTTGCGGCCCGATTACCGTCGTATGAAGTGATTGATACATATTCGATTTTGGCATCGCAATATAGTCCTTGAATCTGCCCGGCATCGGCTTCCAACGCGTATGGATAATCCCCAAAACCGCATAACAATCTTTGATGCTATCCACGATAATCCGAACGGCTAATAAATCATAAATCTCATTAAATTGTTTATGCTGTTCACTCATTTTACGATAGATCGAGTAGATATGTTTGGGGCGACCGGAAATATCTGCTTGAATACCTAATTCATCTAGATTCTCCGTTACACCATCAATCACATCATTTAAGTAGCGTTCCCGCTCTACCCTTTTTTGCTTCATCAGATGGACAATCCGGTAATACTGCTGTGGATTCAAATAGCGCAAAGCTGTATCTTCCAGTTCCCACTTGACGCGACTGATACCAAGTCGGTGGGCAAGCGGCGCAAAAATTTCTAATGTTTCAGTGGCAATCCGTCTCTGTTTTTCAACTGGAAGATGTTTCAGTGTTCGCATATTATGCAACCGGTCCGCCAGCTTAATCAAAATAACCCGAATGTCCTGCGCCATCGCGATAAACATTTTACGGTGATTCTCAGCCTGCTGTTCCTCATGGGATTTATACTTGATTTTTCCAAGTTTCGTCACCCCGTCGACCAGCATAGCCACTTCCTCGCCAAAAGCATCTTCCATGTCCTTCAGGGTGACTTCTGTATCCTCAACGACATCATGAAGAAAACCGGCCGCAACAGTTGATGGATCCATCCTCAGCTCAACTAAAATACCCGCCACTTGGATGGGATGGATGATATAGGGTTCTCCAGATTTACGGAACTGTTCTTGATGTGCGTCACGCGCATATTCATAGGCCTTCTTAACGACTGCAAGATGTTCATCATTCATATAATGAGATGCCATCTGAATGACTTCTTCTGCTGTCAAGTTTTGTTCTTTTGCCATCTTTTTCACCCCTAATTCTATCCCTTTTCAACTTTATTTGATGGAAAAAGACTCTCAAACGCGTTCGCCTGAAAGTACCAGCTCTCCTCTTCAAAGTGATTCTTATTTTTCATTATACATGAGAGTTTCCGCTTTATAAAGTAGTTTTCTCAGCGATTCATCAATTTCACACAAAGAAAAAGCCATTTTCCTTTCAAAAAGAAAATAGCTTTTACTAAGAGAATTAGAAGTCCATCAAAATCAGACGGTCATATCCATTTAGTTTTTTATGTCCTTCAAGTTCTGTTAGTTCAATTAGAAAAGCACAACCTACTACAATACCGCCTAGTTTTTCTACAAGTTTGATTGTCGCTTCAATTGTTCCGCCCGTAGCCAAAAGATCATCTGTGATCAAAACACGCTGTCCAGATTTAATCGCATCTTTATGCATGGTAAGTGTATTGGTTCCGTATTCCAGGTCATATTCCATTTCGATCGTTTCACGTGGCAATTTATTTGGTTTACGCACAGGTGCAAAACCGACTCCCAGTGCATAAGCAACCGGGCAGCCAATGATAAAGCCCCGCGCTTCTGGGCCTACAACTAGTTCCGCATCGCGTTCACGTGCATAAGCAACGATCTGATCCGTCGCATATTTGTATGCTTCACCATCATTCATTAGTGGAGTGATATCCTTAAAAACAATACCTTCCTTTGGATAGTCATTCACGATCGCGACATATTTTTTCAATTCATTTAAATCCATGTTTTTTCCTCCAAGTTTGCAGACATTAAGTCTCCATGATCCGCTTCATCCAGTCATAAAGATCGAAGTAGTTGGAATAAAGCAGTTTTTGTCTTGTTGCTATTTGGCGTGCCCTCTCTTGATAGCTCGCCGATTCATCCAGGCTGCGTTTTGCTTCAGTCGGATTTATTTTAATCACGCCACTGTCTATTGTAGCAAATTCCAGTTCAAAAAACACGTTTGACATAAAATCAATCTGTTCTTTTTTCCAACCAAATCTTTGCGTTAATCCCGGACCGTATTTAACTAATGAGAAGGGCTCATACTGTTTAATTAATTTATATAAAGTAGCGAATTCTTTCCGGTCTGGAAGCACTTCAAGATCTATATTTTCAGTTGCCCCAAAGTGGAAATAAAGCCGATCAGGTTGCAATTTTTCAACGAGCGCCTCCACTGATTGAATATCTGTCGGCATATCAGCAAAGACCAGCTCCTCGATTGTTTGGTCAGATAAAGCCATAATCTCCATCGGCGTCAGTATTTGCGTATTGTCAGCTGGAAGCTTATGAACCGTTTCTTCATGATAGCAGACATAAAAACGGTTAGGCGCTTCCTCTTGAATGATCTTGCTCCATTCCGTCCGATTACGCACATCGAACAATTGCCAATGAGCCACAGCCAAATCTAAGATTCTGATTTGCGCTTTTCGCATATTATTCCATTCATTAATCGAAAGCTCACCAATCACATCCACTTCTGCAGTGGGTGACAGTTTTTCTGCTAAAAAACCCAAACCAAAGCCAATTGCATCCATCTGTATCGCTTCATCTACAAACAGCGTTTTTAGATGGGATTTATCTGCTCCGATGCGCTTTGGTTCCTGCGGTTTGATTGCTTTGAACAGAAAAACCGGCTTTGGATTACCAAATCCAAACGGTGCCATTTGCTCAATCATTTGGATAAATGGCAATGTCACTTCGTCTAGCGTAAGTTCTGCTTCCACTTCTTGTGATGAACGAAAATCATCTGGCGAAAGTTTCTCTGCCTGCCGATTCAAATTCGTCGTCAATGTCTCCAAATGAATTTTTTCCAGAGTCAAACCTGCTGCCATCGGATGTCCGCCAAAGGCAGTAAGTAGCGCACGGTTCTGATCAAGCTCATGATACAAATGGAAAGCTTCGATACTGCGACCAGACCCTTTGACAAGTCCTGTTTCCTGATCGATCGATAAACAAATGGCTGGACGCCCATACTTCTCCACCACTCTCGAGGCTACGATGCCCAGTACGCCTGGATTCCAATCTTCTTTCGCTAAAATCAAAATGCGTGGAATTTCGGATAGCGATTCAATCATCTGCACAGCTTCTTCTGTGATATGCTTTACGATCTCTCGCCGTTCTTTATTCGCCTGATCGATTTCTTCAGCCAGATAGCCAGCTTCTTCCGGGTCCGCACTTAGTAAAAGTTCAGCAGCCGGATCAGCCGCTCCCAACCTTCCGACAGCATTCAATCGAGGCGCCAGAGCAAAACCAATGGTTTCTTCTGTCGCTTCAGCTAATTTGACACTGGCTTTTTTAGCAAGTGCCTCCAAACCAAGATTTGGTTTTTCGCGAAGCTGCATCAAGCCCTTTTGGACAAAGAGACGATTTTCATCATTTAAGGAAACCAGGTCGGCCACAGTTCCTACAGCTACTAAATCGAGCAATTCAACCGGCTCTCTTCCGAGAAGTGCGTGCGCTAACTTGTAGCTCACACCAACTCCTGCCAAATCAGCAAATGGGTAATGGGATTCAGGGTGTCTAGGATGAATAACCGCAATCGCTTCCGGCATTACTTCCCTCGCCTCATGGTGATCTGTCACGATCACATCTAGGCCGATTTCTTTTGCAAAAGTCATGACTTCAAGTGCCGCAATGCCATTATCGACCGTGATGACCAAATCAAACCCCTCATCTTTCGCCATTTGAAAAGCTGCTTGATTCGGACCATAACCTTCAGTAAAGCGGTTAGGAATATAAAAATCTGGCTCAGCTCCCAATTGGCGAAGTGCAGTAATCAAAACAGCGATACTTGTCACACCATCTGCGTCATAATCCCCATAAACGAGAATGCGTTCATCCTGTTCAATCGCCTGCTTGATCCGTGCCACCGCCTGATCCATTTCAGCAAATAAAAATGGATCGTATCCTTCATATTTAGTTGGATGTAAAAATTTATCTAATTGGCCGCTTGTCGTAACTTTCCGCTTCACCAGCATTCTGGCAAGACTTGGTGCCACATCTAATTCTTGCGCTACTTGTGCAGCCTTCTCTTCATTCACTGGATCGATCTTCCAGGTGTATTTGGAACGTATCACGTTTTCTCCACCTTTCAACCTTCCTATTATAGCTGAAAAAAATAAAAAAACCAACTACTTTTCTATTAAAAAAGCCAAAACTCATAGGTTTTGACTTTTTTCCTGTTCAGTTTCTTTCACTTCTGCATTCGTCATAGTGTCAGGTTGCGCAAGAGGTTCTTGCGCCGGCACTTCACGTTCACGCACTTGTTTTTCAGCTGCTAATTTCCGTTCTAATTCTGTAATCTTGCCTTGAAGAGATTGGATTTCTTTTTTTGTGCCCCTCACCTTTGCAATATTCAAGCAGAACATGATCAAACAACCAATCAAAACACAGCCCAAAATAATCAAAATTAACGGCCAACTTGCATCAGCTACGAGAAAATTGACAGCTACTGGCTCTGTATTTCCAACTGCAAAAATCGCAATCAAAAGGGCTAAAATAATTCCAGCCACTACTTGCCATTGTATTTTCATTTTCACTCGCTCCTTTTCCGCTGGTTTTATTTACCCCTTTTCGCAATAAATAAATCCTTAAAACCAAATTTTTATACATCTATTTAAGTATAGCTTTTCTTGCTCCCGATCATATTCCCATAACAGGAAACTTTTTCTCCACACCTTGTCAAAAAATCCAACAATTATCTTTTACTAAAATACATATTCCCTTCTTATCTAAAACCATTGACTTAAGTTGAATCCATCCAAGCAAAAGCCGCTCACACCAATGAGCGGCTTTCTTGCTTATACAACCGGTTGACCCGGATTCCGTTTTTTCTTCTTCTTCACTGTATTGATCGGGCCTTTTTTGCGAACTTGACGTGATTTAAACACATACCATAGCTGCATGGCCATAAAGATAGATGAGAACACACTGGAAACAAGTCCAACAAGAAGCGCGATGGAGAAGTTTAGGATCGAATCATTTCCGAAAATAACAAGCGCTAAAACAGTCAAGAGCACTGTTACAATCGTATTGATCGAACGTGTAAAGGTTTGACGTAAACCATGGTTAACAGCAAACGCCACGTCCTCTTCCGTTTTATAACGTTTCATTTTCTTCCCGATGTCTCTGATCCGGTCAGCCGTTACGATCGTATCATTGATCGAATACCCGATGACAGTCAGAACGGCGGCAATGAATGTCAGATCCACCTCAAGCCGGAAGACACTGAAGAAAATAAAGATAACAAATGCATCGAACAAGAGCGATAGGATCGCCGCAATTCCCATATAGAATTCAAAGCGAATGGCGATATAGAGCACGATGAAAATGGACGCAATGATGAGCGCATAGAAACCATTTTTCGCCAGTTCTTTTCCGACAGTTGGCGTAACCGTACTGATGCTCGGTTCTTTTCCGTATTTATCTTTAAAATAAGATTTAAAGTTGGCATCTTCCTTTTGCGTAAAGGCACCTTTGTAAGAAATAACGGCTGTCTTCGAGTCTTTCCCTTGGAACGTAATATCATCTGAAGGCATCCCTAATTCTTTCAAATCTTTTTGAATCTCAGTAGTAGTTAAGGTATGATCTGCTGTTACCTCAGCACGCGTCCCGCTGGCAAAGTCAATTCCCAGATTCAGTTTGAAAACTGCCAGAATAATAATACCTAAAATGGCAATCGAACTAAAAATCGTTAGGAAGAGGCGGTGATGTTTGACGAAATCAAAGCGGTCAAAACGTGTTTTCAGATCATAAGTGCTAACACCTTCATGAAGATTATGAATGTCCTTCCGATTAACAGCAAATAGTCCCGGTCTATTATCCAAAACATTGCTCTTCACAAGCAGTCCTAGCAGGAGTCTTGAACCCCACACCGCTGTAAGGAAGCTCATCAGAATACTGATGATCAGAACTGTCGCAAAACCTTTGATTGAGCTAGTGCCAAAATAGAACAAGACAACTGCGACAATTAGCGTAGTGATATTGCCATCAAAAATGGCTCGGAAGGCTTCTTTACTTCCGGTTTCAAACGCGGCTTTCGTCGATCGCCCGACTTTCAGCTCTTCCTTTATTCGCTCATAGGTGATAACATTCGCATCGACTGCCATCCCTATCCCAAGAATCAACCCGGCAATCCCTGGTAGTGTCAGCGTAGCATGAAGTAGGCTCAACACTAATAATACCAGATACGTGTAAGCAACAAGTGTGACAGAAGCAATAATGCCTGGAATACGATAAACAGCAATCATGAAAATAAAGATCGCGAGGATACCCACAAGTCCAGCAAGAACTGTTTCACTCAGCGCATCTTGGCCAAATTGCGCCCCCACCGAAGTGGAATAAATCTCTGTCATTTTTACCGGTAAAGCCCCTGAATTGAGCAGATTTGCCAAATCTTTTGCTTCATCTACCGTAAAATTCCCTGAAATCTCAACTTTATTGGTATCAAGCACTTCATTCACATTCGGTGCAGATAAATAAGCAGGATTTTTCTTTGTTTTTTCTTCTTGATACTTTTGCCCTTCTTGCCAGTCTAGCCAGATGACAAGTTGGTTATTCGGCGCCTCATCTAATATCGTTTGCGTGACTTTGGCAAACTTGTCTGCACTTTTAAGTTTTAGCGTTACAATTGGTTTATTATTTTGGTCAAACTCCTGTTTGGCACCACCTGGAACCAAATCTGAGCCATCCATCATCAGCTTATCATTTGCATCGCGGAATGATAATTGTGCTGTTGTGGAGAGCATTTCCCGTGCTTCATCTTGGTCTGTTACACCAGCTAGCTGAACACGGATACGGTCATCACCTTCAATCGTGATACTTGGCTCAGCAACACCCAATGTATTGATACGTCGGTCGAGGGCACTTACCGTATCAGTAAGTGTCTGCTTTGATACTTTTCCTTTGCCATCAGCAGGCTCTACTTTGTATAAAACTTCAAAGCCGCCTTGGAGATCCAGTCCTAGATTAATATTATCCAGAACCCATTTGGTTGTCGAAGCGACTGCTCCGAAAATAATCATGATGACAAGAAAAAAAGTAATCAATCTACTTTTTTTGATCATGCTTTCTACTTTCCTCCCTCATTCATAACTCTAAAAGCGCTTATTCTTCAGTATGCTCTGTTTCCTCGCCCAATACTTCCGCAATAAGTGCCTCATCCATCACAGGAGTCGACTCTTTTTGAACACTTCCCGTAATGGCTTGCATTAACTGTCCAATGTTCATCTGCATCACATCATTTATTCGTGTATGCAGTGCCGGGGAACTATTTTTCCAAATTACCTCTGTTAGAAAAGACCAAATATGATGGGCCGTGATTTCCCGATAACCGAGAATATGAAAATCTTCTACTTTAATTAAAATTGCAGGTTCAAGCTCATCATACCAGTCAGCAAATTGTTCTGACATTATTTCCCCTCCCATTAACAATCAGCTATTCCCATTTTATCGAATTCTATGAAAAATGGAAAGCATAATCTCGTATTTAGTACGAAATGACACAAAATAGCCTTATTTACCTAAAAAGAAATCCAACGAAACAAAATAAAGAACCGCCCATTATTCGAGCGGCTCAATGATTATTTTTGTTCTTCTGTGACTTCAGTGCTTTCTGTTACAGGTTCTTCTGCTTTTGGTTCAACTGGTGCAACAACAGGTTGCGCACCGGCTTTTTCAAGCACAGAACGAATCGCGTTACGGTCAAAAGTTAATTTGGCATTACCGCATTTCAAAATAACCGTATTGTCTTCGATCGCTTCGATCACGCCATGCAAACCGCCAATAGTGATAATCTTATCACCTTTTTGGAGACCGCTTTGCATATTCGTTACTTCTTTTTGTCGTTTTTGTTGAGGACGAATCAACAAGAAGTAGAATAACACGATCATTAAAATAATCGGAATAAAAGCTGCTAATCCTTGCAACTATTTCAGCTCCTTTCACTCAAGTAAAAATATTTATTTAGAAATTTTTCGCATTAGGACCGTTAAATCCATATTGCTCAAAAAATTCTTCCCTAAAGTCAAGCAAGCGATCCTCTAAAATCGCCGTGCGTACCTGCTTCATCAAATTGAGCAGGAAATGCAGATTATGATAAGTTGTCAAACGAATCCCAAAAGTTTCATCACAACGAATCAAATGACGGATATAGGCTCTAGAATAATTACGGCAGGTGTAACAGTCGCAATTTTCATCGAGCGGTCCAAAATCTCGTGCAAATTTGGCATTTTTAATGACTAACCGACCATGCGATGTCATACAAGTTCCATTACGGGCAATCCGTGTTGGCAGTACACAGTCGAACATGTCCACTCCACGAATAACGCCGTCAATCAGGGAATCTGGTGATCCTACCCCCATCAGATAACGTGGTTTGTTACTTGGTAGGAGCGGCGTTGTATACTCCAGAACTTCATTCATTACATCTTTTGGTTCTCCAACTGACAACCCGCCAATGGAATATCCTGGAAAATCAAGGGACACCAAGTCTTTCGCACTTCGCTCCCGAAGATCACGAAAAGCACCACCCTGAACAATTCCAAATAATCCTTGTTCATCTGGTCGCATGTGAGCCTTTAGTCCGCGTTCCGCCCAGCGCGTTGTTCGATCGACCGAACGCAACATATATTCATGAGTAGCTGGATACGGCGGACATTCATCAAAACTCATCATGATATCAGAACCTAGTGCATTTTGAATCTGAATGGCTTTTTCAGGAGACAAAAATAACTTATCTCCATTTAAATGATTGCGAAAATGCACGCCTTCTTCTTTAATATCGCGCATATCGCTCAAACTAAACACTTGGAAACCACCTGAATCAGTCAAAATCGGCTGATCCCAATTCATAAATTTATGAAGGCCGCCCGCTTCCTGGATCAAATCCTCCCCAGGCCGCAGCCACAAGTGATACGTATTGCTTAAAATTACACCTGCCCCCATTTGTTTTAATTCCTCTGGGGACATTGTTTTAACGGTTGCAAGTGTACCTACTGGCATAAACATTGGTGTATCAAACGTTCCATGTGGTGTATGCAGTTTACCAAGGCGTGCCCCTGTCTTTTTATCCGTTTTTATTAATTCATATCGAATGGCAGTCATGTGTTCCCTCTTTCTCAATTACTCTACAAAATAGCATAACGAAAATATGTGTATAACACAAGTGTTTTCCTAAAAAAGAAAGCGTTTTTTAATGAATGAACATCGCATCACCAAAGCTAAAGAAACGATATCTTTCTTCCACTGCATGCTGATAGGCGTTCAAGATCAGTTCACGGGAGCTGAGTGCGGATACCAGCATGATGAGAGTTGATTTTGGCAAATGGAAATTTGTAATCAACGCATCCACTGCCTTGAATGTATAGCCAGGTGAAATAAAAATATCCGTCCAACCGGAATCGGCAACCAATTTGCCATCAAATTTTGTAGCAATGGTTTCAAGGGTTCGAATCGATGTCGTCCCAACCGCCACGATCTTACCGCCCTCTGCTTTGACTTGATTCAACAAATCTGCTGTTTCATTCGTTAGGCGATAAAATTCAGCATGCATTTTATGATTCTCTGTGTCCTCTACATCAACAGGTCGGAATGTACCCAGACCAACATGGAGTGTAATAAAGGCTACTTTGATACCTTTTTCTCGAATTTGATCGAGCAGTTTTTCCGTAAAATGCAGGCCGGCTGTCGGTGCAGCTGCAGAGCCATTTTCACGTGCATAAACGGTTTGATAACGGTCTTGGTCTGCCAACTGTTCCTTGATATAAGGTGGCAGCGGCATCTCGCCAAGTTCTTCTAACACTTCATAAAAAATCCCGTCATAAACAAATTCTAAAACCCGTCCGCCATGCTCCAGCTCCTCGATACAAGTGGCTGTGAGTTTTCCGTCACCAAAATGAATCTTGGCTCCAAGTCGAATTCGCTTTGCAGGTTTCACCAGGGTTTCCCAGCGATTCCCTTCCAATTGTTTTAGAAGCAGTACTTCAATATGAGCACCTGTTTCTTCTTTTATTCCATGAAGTCTGGCCGGAAGTACACGGGTATCATTCAACACAAGTGCATCTCCCGGATTTAGATCATTCAAAATATCCGTAAACGTTCCGTCCGAAAGCTCCCCTGTCTTTTTATCTACCACCATCAGACGACTACTCGAACGATCTAAAAGTGGCGTCTGCGCTATCAATTCTTCCGGCAAATCAAAATCAAAATCTTCTACTCTCATTTTTGAACACCTTTTTCATTTAAAATACCAAAATGGTTATAAGCGATATCTGTCGCTAGTCTGCCACGAGGCGTACGCTGCAAAAAACCAATTTGAAGCAAATATGGTTCATGCATATCTTCAATTGTTTCACGCTCCTCGCCAATACTTGCCGCAATCGTATCTAAGCCGACCGGACCACCCCGGAAAGACTGTATAATCGTTTTCACTAATTTTTGATCAATCGTATCTAAGCCGCGTGGATCCACACGCAAAAGCGTCAGAGCTTCCTGTGCAATTTCAAGTGAAACCAATCCGTTCCCCTTCACCTGGGCAAAGTCTCGCACCCGTTTGAGAAGACGGTTGGCAATTCGAGGGGTTCCACGCGAACGGCGGGCAATTTCAAGTGCCCCTGGTTCATCAATCTCTGTTGCTAAAATTCCAGCTGTACGCGTTACAATTTCCTGCAATTCCTGCTCCTGATAGAATTCCAAATGATCGACCACGCCAAACCGATCACGAAGCGGTGCTGATAGCTGGCCGGCTCGCGTCGTAGCACCAATAAGTGTAAATGGCGGCAAATCAAGCCGAACCGATCGAGCAGTTGGTCCTGCCCCAATCACAATATCCAAACAATAATCTTCCATTGCTGGATATAGAATTTCTTCGATCGCTTTAGACAACCGATGAATTTCGTCAATAAACAAAACATCCCCCGGTTCAAGTGCTGTCAAAATAGTCGCCAAATCACCCGGTCGTTCGATCGCCGGACCACTTGTCGTGCGGATATTCGTACCCATTTCATTCGCAATCACCATCGCTAGCGTCGTTTTCCCGAGTCCCGGCGGTCCATAAAGTAGCACATGATCAAGCGACTCTTCCCGCATTTTCGCTGCTTCAATAAAAATTTGCAGATTATGCTTGACTTTTTCTTGCCCAATATATTCAGAAAGCAGCTGCGGCCGGATACTCGTCTCAAAAAAGACTTCTTCCTGATCCACATTCTCGCCTGAGACAATACGTTCATCCATTCCGCTTTCCTCCTATCTTATTTCGTCATTAGTTTGAGGGCTAATTTGATATATGCATCGCTTGTCATCAATTCATTTTCAAGTTTCGGCAATATTTTTTTCAGTTCACGTTGGCTATAACCAAGTGCTTCAAGCGCTAAAATAGCCTCTTCCAGCTGCGGCGGCAATCCGTCTGTCAGATCTTTCTTTGGAGCTGTTATGGTCAATTGATCCAGCGCCACATCGCCTACTTTGCCTTTTAAATCCAAAATAATCTGTCGAGCAGTCTTTTTCCCCACACTTGGAAATTTGGTCAAGTAAGCATCATCTTCTGCTTCAATCGCAGAGATCAGCTGTACTGCATCTCCCGTGGCTAAAATGGCCAGTGCACTTTTCGGTCCGATTCCCGAAACGCTCAGCAGTTTCTTAAACAAAAAGCGCTCTTCCGTTGTTTTAAAACCAAATAAACTGATATTATCTTCCCGTACATGCTGGTACAAATAAACTTTTATCTGCTTATTGTCCATTTGAAATGAGAAGGGATTCCCTGTCAAAATCTGGTAACCGATCTGTCCCACTTCTAACACAATATTTTCAGGCGTAACCGCCGTTACTTCGCCAATCATATAATCGTACATCTAGCTCGTCCTCTCCTATGAATTCCCATACTGTCAATCATAGCACAAAAACGAACATTTGTACCATCAAAATTAGTTGAAGGTCAAAAAGAAGCATTTATCCGAAAATAAACGCTTCTTGTTTACATAATAAAAATATCGTTAACTTATAAAGCGGCAATTGATTCTTTAATGATGCGTGCTGAATCAGTAAAAGCCGCTTGTTCTTCTGGATTCAGCTCGAGCTCAATAATTTCTTTTACACCGTTTTGGCTTAAGACAGCTGGAACACCTGTAGCCATCCCTGTTTCGCCATATTCACCATCTAACACACAGGAAACGGTCAGGGCTCGTTGACTACCGCTGAAAATATGTCGACAAATCTCAACGATTGTTCCCCCAATGCCGTATTCTGTACAGCCTTTTTGATGATAAATTTCAAAGCCCATATCACGTGCTTCTTCCCCTGTCTTTTTCAGATCAATCGGAGCCCCTAGCTTTTCTATACTATATTCTTTAATGGATTTCCCGTAAACGGACGAGTGAGACCATACTGGGAACTGTGAATCCCCATGCTCGCCCATAATAAAAGCATCTATACTTTGTGCAGCAATATCCAATTTTTCAGCCAAAATACGTCGTAAGCGCGTCGTATCCAGCCATACTCCCGTACCAAGCACCCGTTCACGCGGCAAGCCAGATAATTTCCAAACTTGGTACGTAATAATATCACAGGGATTTGTCGCAATCAGAAAAATCCCGTTAAAACCGCCAGCCATCATTTCTGGGATGATGCTCCCTACAATTCGCGAAGTAGATTTTAATTCATCCAAACGTGTTTGTCCTTCTTTTAATGGACCTGCAGTCACTGTAATGACTGCAATATCTACATCTGCACAATCTCGCGCCTCACGAACTGAGATATCCATCTTACCCGGCATAAAAGCTGCTGCATCCGCCAGATCTTTCCGATGCCCATTCACACGATCTTTATTTAAATCAACTAAAATGAGTTCTTCGATAAATTTTTGATTAACAAATGCGTGAGCTGCCGCTGAACCAACATTTCCCGCACCTATGATCATCACTTTCCGTGGTTTCATTTTTTTCAATCATCCTTTCTTTCGTACGCTCTATTTTACCTTTCAAGTTTTCTTGCAGCAAGACTTTTTTTATTTAAAAAAACGCCGAACCCATTTTTCACCGTTTTTCACACCAGGATAACGGAATTTCAAATCAAATAATGTTGTCTGCTTTAATACGCTTTTTTGATGTGAAAATGTATCAAAACTTGCCTTGCCATGATATTGTCCCATACCACTCGCTCCTACACCGCCAAATGGCAAATATGGCGTCGCAATATGCATCAGGGTATCATTCACACAAACACCGCCTGATGATGTCTTACTAAGAATCCGCTGCTCTGTTCTGTGATCTTTCGTAAATAAGTATAAAGCTAATGGTTTAGGCCGTTCACAAACGAACGAAATGGCTTCTTCCAGTGTTGTATAAGGAAAAACTGGCAAGATAGGTCCAAAGATCTCTTCTTGCATCACTGGATCATTCAAATTAGGTTCTTCCAAAATGCACGGTGCGATTTTCAGCTGGCTTTCATCTGTTTGAAGATTGCTGCTGTAGCTTTTCAAGCGCTTGAAATGTTTCAATGAGATAATTTTTCCATAATGAGAAGACTCCAGCGGCTTTTGACCATAAAAATCTGTTATTGCCAGTTGTAATTCACGTATAAATGGTGCATAAATAGCGCGATCGATTAATGCGTAATCTGGTGCGATACAGGTTTGACCAGCATTAGTCCATTTGCCAAAAGCCACTCTTCTAGCAGCTTGTTTGAGGTCACAATCCTTAGCAACAATCACTGGACTCTTTCCCCCTAGTTCGAGCGTAAGTGGTATCAGCTGTTCACTAGCCTGTTTCATAATCATTTTTCCGACCTGTGTAGAACCTGTGAAAAAAAGATAATCCGGGCCTTGCTCTACCAATTCTTGTGTCACTTCTGGCCCGCCACAAGCCACAACCAGATATTCAGTAGGAAAAGCCTGTAAAACATCTTTTAACACCTGCTCAGTGGCCGGCGCCCATTCCGAAGGCTTTACAATCACTGTATTCCCAGCTGCAACCGCTCCGATTAGCGGGGAGAGTGTCAGCTGATATGGATAATTCCATGGTGAAATTACCAATACTACACCATACGGGTCACTGTGAATACTGCTTTTCGCTCCAATATGTGTCATAGGAGTCGGCACTTTTTTCGGCTTCACCCATTTCTGCAAGTTTTTTAATGTAAAATCAATTTCTTCATAAATAACACCAATCTCTGTCATATATGCTTCATGTGAACTTTTACCTAAATCCTGCTCGAGCGCAGCTAAAAAGCGCGTCTCATTTTCTTTCAACCGCATTTTCAGTTCCAACAAGAATTGTTTACGCAACTCTAACGACAAGGTTTGTCCTGTTTGAAAAAATCGCTGTTGCCACTTCACCCAATTTTTCACATTAATCTCCTCCATGTTAAGAGAAGCACCTAAACCGTCGAAATGCTGATTTAGGTGCTTCTTGTATTAATAACCTGTTGCATTTGTATAAACTTCCTGCACATCATCATCGTCAGAAAGAGTGTCAAGCATTTTTTCAAATTGCGCTTTTTTATCATCCGGTATGTCATTCTGTGTCTGCGGAATCATCGTAAGTTCTGCTGTCGCAAATGGATAATTCGCTGCCGCCAAAGCTTCCTTGACAGCTGGAAAGTCAGACGGTTCAGTATACACTTCAAAAACCTCTTCGCTAACCGTCACATCCTCCGCACCAGCTTCAATCGCCTCTAGCAAGAAATCATCTTCGGATACTGTCAGATTTTCCCGTGGAATAGCCAAGTAGCCTTTTCGATCAAATAGATAGCTGACACTACCTGTTTCCCCTAAGCTTCCGCCATTTTTATTAAATGCTACCCGCACATTGGTTGAGGTTCGATTTTTATTGTCGGTAAGTGTATGCACTAAAATAGCGGTTCCGCCTGGTCCATAGCCTTCATAGGATATTTCATCATAATGTTCGGTACTAGCATTTCCACTTGCCTTATCAATCGCCCGTTTAATATTATCATTCGGCATATTGGCCGCTTTCGCTTTATCTACAACAAGTCTTAGAGCGGGATTCATACTCGGGTCAGGACCGTGTTTTGCTGCAACAAAAATTTCTTTTGCAAGTTTTTGAAAAACTTTTGCGCGTTTGGAGTCCTGTGCGTTTTTTCGTCCTTGGATATTGTTCCATTTCGAATGTCCTGACATGATTTTATCGCTCCTTTTAAGTATGGTTCAACCTAAATTTTACAGGAAAAATATGAAAACTGCAATCTTTCAACAATCAAGAAAAGAGCATGAATGAAAAATCATCCATGCTCTTTATTTGCTTATTTTGCGTATTCGACTGCCCGTGTTTCCCGAATAACAGTCACTTTAATATGACCCGGGTAATCAAGTTCGTCTTCAATGCGTTTACGAATGTCACGTGCCAATCGATATGCAGCTAAGTCATCAATCGCTTCCGGTTCAACAAGAATCCGAACTTCACGACCTGCTTGAATGGCATATGATTTTTCAACGCCTTCATAAGACTCTGAAATTTCTTCCAGTTTTTCAAGACGACGAATGTAATTTTCGAGTGTCTCACTGCGAGCACCTGGTCTAGCCGCAGAAAGTGCATCTGCTGCAGCCACTAAGACGGCAATTACAGAAGTTGGTTCTGTATCTCCGTGGTGGGACGCAATACTGTTGATTACCACTTCGTTCTCTTTATACTTCGTCGCAAGTTCGACTCCGATCTCAACGTGACTACCTTCAATTTCATGATCAATCGCTTTTCCGATATCATGCAAGAGACCAGCACGTTTCGCCATCGTCACATCTTCCCCTAGCTCACCAGCCAATATCCCCGCAAGTTTTGCCACTTCAAGGGAATGGTTGAGAACATTTTGCCCGTAACTTGTACGGTAGCGCAAGCGACCCAGAATTTTGATAAGGTCAGGATGAATTGAATGAATGCCAACTTCAAAAGTAGCTTGCTCACCAACTTCACGAATATGCTCGTCCACTTCTTTTCTGGCTTTGTCCACCATCTCTTCGATACGAGCTGGGTGAATCCGACCGTCTTGTACGAGTTTTTCAAGAGCAATCCGCGCAATTTCACGCCGAATCGGATCAAAACCAGATAAGATGACTGCTTCCGGTGTATCGTCAATAATCAGATCGATAC
Organism: Listeria ilorinensis; assembly: GCF_913566895.1. Lineage (GTDB taxonomy): Bacteria > Bacillota > Bacilli > Lactobacillales > Listeriaceae > Listeria > Listeria ilorinensis. The sequence goes on from NZ_CAJYCN010000002.1 coordinate 134,123, forward strand.
CCGTTAAGGTTTCAAGTGTCCGGATATTACGGCCTTCACGACCAATAATCCGCCCTTTCATTTCGTCATTTGGAAGCGTTACAACGGATACTGTCGTTTCTGACACATGGTCCGCCGCACAACGCTGAATCGCGAGAGATAAAATATCTTTTGCTTTTTTATCTGCTTCTTCCTTCGCCCGGTTTTCTGTCTCTTTCACCATAATCGCGGTATCATGAGATAATTCTTCCTCTACCTGGTTAAGGATGATTTGCTTCGCTTCATCTTTTGAGAGTCCAGAAATTCTTTCTAATTCTGCTTGCTCTTTTTGCATCATCTCAGCGATTTTGCTTTCCTTTTCTTCAATATGTTGTTGTCGTTTACTGATACTCTCCTCTTTTCTTTCAAGTGCTGCTTCTCGTTTACTTAAAGAAGTATCTTTACGGTCGAGGTTTTCCTCCCTTTGCAATAAGCGATTCTCAGATTTTTGCAGTTCTCCTCTTCGCCCACGAAGTTCATTTTCGATTTCAGTACGTAACTTATGACTCTCTTCCTTTGCTTCAAGCAGTGCTTCTTTTTTCGTTGTTTCCGCTTCCTTCTTTGCATCTTCAACGATCAATTCCGCTGTACCGCGCGCCGCAATGAGTTTCTTTTGTGTACTCGATTTATTGATAAGTGAGCCAACAACTAAACCGACGATCAAGAAAAGCAAGCTGGAGATGATTGTGATTGCAATACTCATCCTTACACCTCCTTTGGTATTCAATTTACGTTATCATTATGTCGGTGGTCGAATAAAAATTCGACACAAAGTGTATTTTCCATCATCACCAAACAGGCGGATGATGCCCGTTCGATTCTGTTGCTTAGACTCTGTTCAAAAATCTGATTGAACAGACCACAAGCAATGTAAAATATACAATTTAATTTTATAGGTGAATAAGCTTAATGTCAAGGAAACCATCAAACCTTCTCAAAATAAAATCAGCTTTTCATAAATGCAAAAATGACCTGTCTAAAAAAGAGCGCCGCTTTCTCTTATAGAAATAAAATCAGGTGAATTAGCATTCATCACTCTTCTCTATTTCTAAGAAAAATCAGCGCTCGTCTCGTTTATTCGTCTTCTAATAAATTAAATTCTTCCTTCTCATCAGGCACAGAGTTTGTTCCACCATCAATATCATACTCTTGGCGAACACGTGCTGAAATCTCATCACGAATTTCTGGATTTTCTTTCAAGAATTGTTTTGCATTTTCACGGCCTTGACCAATACGTTCTTCTTTGTAAGAATACCATGAACCGCTCTTATTGATAACATCTACTTCGGCAGCCATATCTACAAGTTCACCTTCACGTGAAATCCCTTGTCCATACATAATGTCCACTTCAGCAACTTTAAATGGTGGTGCCACTTTATTTTTCACAACTTTGATCTTAGTTTTATTCCCAATAACATCTGTTCCTTGTTTCAATTGTTCTGCTCTCCGAACTTCTAAACGAACGGACGAATAGAATTTAAGCGCACGCCCACCAGGAGTTACTTCTGGGTTTCCGAACATAACCCCTACTTTTTCACGAATTTGGTTAATGAAGACAGCAATTGTTTTCGATTTGTTAATAACGCCGGATAGTTTCCGAAGCGCCTGACTCATCAAACGTGCCTGTAAACCAACGTGAGCATCACCCATTTCTCCTTCGATCTCAGCGCGTGGCACAAGAGCTGCCACGGAGTCAATAATCAGAATGTCTACTGCTCCGCTACGTACAAGCGCTTCAGCGATTTCTAGTGCCTGCTCCCCTGTATCAGGTTGTGAAAGAAGTAATTCATCAATATTGACGCCCAAATTCTTCGCATAAGCCGGATCAAGCGCATGCTCCGCATCAATAAATGCCGCAGTACCTCCTTGTGCCTGTACTTCAGCAATCGCATGAAGGGCAACCGTTGTCTTACCAGAACTTTCAGGTCCATAAATTTCAATGATTCTTCCTCTTGGATAGCCACCTACCCCTAAAGCAATATCCAGTGCTAATGAGCCACTTGATACAGTGGAAATATTTTGATCGGTCTGCTCTCCTAGTTTCATAATAGAGCCTTTACCAAATTGTTTTTCGATAGCTTTGAGTGCTTGATCTAAAGCCGCTTGACGATCGTTCACGTTTTTTCCTCCTCTTGTATATCCTTTTACATGTATCTCTTTTCTTTATTCTCTATCCAATTAAAACTTCTACACATACTATACCTTATTTCATTTTCCGGCGCAAGCAAAAAGCGAATAAATGTTCGCTTTTTTTATTTTTGCTCATTTTGAATAAGAAAAGGACGACCTGCTTATCCCCATTATAACGGGTCAAAAGCCTTGTCGTCCAATACTTTTTTAACGCACTTTACAGCATTTTCAGCTTACTTGTCATTTTTTCGATCAGAAGAAAAATCAGGATGTGCTGCCAAAAAGGCACGAATCAATTGAAAGCCTTGTTTTACGGCACGACGTCGATTATGATTACGATCGCGCCCAAATGAGAATAAATAGGTCTCTGTTTCGTAGCCGTTTACACTGAGACCTATCCAAACAGTTCCAGGTGAATGTCCTTCAAGACTTCCTGGTCCGGCTGCTCCGGTGAAACTAATCCCCATTTCAGTTTGGTAAAGCTGCCGCACATTTTCCGCCATTTCCTTTGCACAAGCCGAACTGACAACGCCATGCGTTTCGATCGTTTCAGGCGAAACATGCAGGATTTCTGCTTTTGTTTCCGTTTGATAGGTCACAACACCGCCTTTAAATATCTGTGAGATACCTGTTGTTGCTCCCAGCTCGGCCTGAAATAAACCAGCTGTCAAACTTTCTGCTGCTGAAATCGTAATGTTCTCAGCTAATAGCTTATCTGTCACAATCTTCGCCAGCGTCTCATCTCCATATCCATACAAATAATCGCCATCGATTGCCAAAATTTCCTGCTCTGTCTTTTTTAGTAATTGCTGCGCTTCTTCCTTTGTAGCTGAACTTGCAGTAATCCGAACTTCTACTTCATTATCAGAAGCATACGTCGCAATGGTGGGATTCGTTTGCTTTTCAATCAACTCCGCTAAATCAGCTGCTAGTTTTGATTCTCCAATCCCATAAAAATGCATAATCAAGGATTCTAAGTGAACGGAATCGCCATCCATAGAGGTAGCAATCAAAGGTTTCGCATACTTTAAAAACATTGGCTCCATTTCAGATGGCGGACCAGGAAGAAGGAAGTACGTATGAGTATCATTTGCCAAAGTCATTCCGCAAGCAAAGCCAAAATCATTTTTTAAAACTTCTGCTCCGTCAATGTAGAGTGCCTGCCGCTTATTATTTTCCGTCATCTGCACAGCACGGCTTTCAAAATAATCGGTAATTTTCTTCAAATGAAATTCATCCATAACAAGCGTTTTTCCCAAGTGTTCAGCAAGGATCTGTTTAGTTAAATCATCCTCTGTCGGTCCTAAGCCACCTGAAAAAAGCAACAGGTCACTCCGCTTCTCTGCAATTTCAATTGCCTCTCTTAGCCGTGTAGGGTTATCTCCTACAACGGTATGATAATACACATATACGCCAAGCCCTGCGAGTTCGCGCGACAAAAAAGACGCATTTGTATTCGTAATCTGTCCTAATAATAATTCCGTTCCTACTGCAATAATTTCTGCTCGTTTCACCAAACGCCACATCCTCTCTACTTTACTACTATACCAATCGCCCACTCCTAGCATCAAGTATCTTATCTTCAGATTTTAGTTTACTTTTGTTCGTAAAAAAAATATAATTAATCATATAAATATGTTTATTTAGGTGATAAAATGAAAAAACGACTGTTATATCAGCAAGTTCACGAAAAACTTGTAACAAAAATTCAAAGCGGGAGTTTGCCTGTTGGCGAAAAACTGCCTTCCGAGGCTGAACTGATGAATGAGTTTGGGGTCAGTAGCATTACACTCAAAAAGGCACTTGAATTGTTAAAAACGGAAGGCTATATCTCCAGAAGGCCACGCGTAGGTTCATACGTCATCAGCGATCGCCCCGCCGCTGAGCATTCCGAGACGCGTACCTTTGATCGGCCTTTAATCGGCTGTGTGATGACGGACTTTGACGATACATTCGGTACAAAACTCCTTTCCGGTATGCTTGATGAGGAGGAAGGCAAAGCCCATTTACTTCTCAAGAAATCACATGGCGATCTCCATTTGGAAGAAAAAATCGTTCAGGAATTCATTGAAATGAATGTTGCTGGGCTTATCATGCTTCCAGCTAGCTCCAAATTTGTCAGCCCAGCCTTATTAGAACTAGCCACACAAAAATTCCCGCTGATTGTTTTGGATCGTTCACTCGAAGGTTTGCCGATTTCTTCAATTAGTACTGATAATATAACCGCAGCTAAAATGATTACCGCCCTGCTTTTCCAAAATGGCCACCAAAATATCGCCATGATGACATCCAAAAGTGAAGTTTCTACACTTGAAAACCGGATTGACGGCTTCATACGGGCACATGCTTCCTTCCACAATACTTATCAGGAAGATTATATTTATCGAAAAATCGAGTCTGTTATTCCTAATTCGAATGTAGCCGTAGATACAGATATTGCCCATATTGTCGACTTTCTACAAGCACGCCCTGAAATTACGGCAGTGGTCGCAGCAGAATACAATATTGCTTTGATGCTCAGACAGGCCTGTAAAGCTCTCGGCAAAAAGATTCCTGAGGATTTATCAATCGTTTGTTTTGACCATCCGGATCAATATTTTGATCATCTCGCTTTTCGGTTTACGCATATCAAGCAGTCCCAATACAAAATGGGTAAAAAAGCCATTACTTCGCTACTCGAACAAATTATTCATCCGGAAAAAGTTCAAAAACATGTATTCGATCCCGTTATTATTGAAGGTGACTCCGTGTACAAGCGAAATTGAGCTGAAAATCAAAAAACGAGCAGGAAGCGGCATTTCGCCTCCTGCTCGTTTTTTATGCCTATACATCAGTCATGAAGTTCGATAGCAAGTTGATCAAGATTAAGATAATTGGTACTTCCTGTAGCAGCATCCAGATCAAGCGTGATCGCATTTGAACCAGCCGAAAGTGGTACCGTCACTTCAGTTGTTTCCCAATCATCCCAGCTGCTAGTTCCCGCGAATACTAGATTCTCTGGATCCTGATCAGCTACTTCAAGCGATCGAACTGCTTCTCCATTTGCTGCACTATAACGGAAAGAAAGGGAATAATCCTTCGTTTCTTTCACATTGACATGAAACGTCACACTCGTTCCCGAATTGATCCAGCCGGCCAGATACCCTCGGCCACTGAAACCCGCTTGCGAATTTTCGGAATCAACACCACTTCGCACAGCGTTTTCTGCCTCATAAATGCCGTTTCCTTCCACAACACCTGTATAATTATCTGGTTCAGCCTGCATCAAAACAGCCACCGATGCGGCAGCAGAAAGACTCTGGATTGCATCCGTATCTGATGTTGGTGCCGTCCAATCATAGGCACCAATCCCTTTTTGGTTCAAATGATTCACAGCCTGTGTCGCATTATCCGTCAGAAATCCCTCATATTGCGTTTGTCCAGCTTTATCCGCCAAGTCACGCAAACTGCGCGTCAGAATCGCTTTAAATCCGCCTGTATCATCCTGACCTTCATAAAGTAGCGTTTCCGAAGACGTCATATTTTGGATCGCCCAATTGACTGCGGTATTGGCTTCATTCAAATATTTTTCATCCCCTGTTGACAGATACAGCTCTAGTGCAGCTGTCGCATAAGTCCCGCTGTTATAGGTCCAATCCCAGCTATAGATGACATCATCACCAGAAATATGATCTAAAATATGACCATTGTTATAAAACCGCTCTTCTAACCAAGCAAAAAGCGTCTCTGCTTTTTCTAAATAAGAAGTCTCTCCAGTTGCGGCATATAGATGCATCGCCGTGTAAACAGCTGTTGCATTTGTGGCGACATTTTTTTCATTTTTGTCGCCATCTCCAACATCGACATTTTTCCACCAGATTCCGCCACCATAAGTATCATCTTGAAATTGATAAATGTAATCGAACATTTCCTTCGAAGTCGTCAAAAAGCGTTCTTCACCTGTCATTTCATAGGCTCGAATCAATCCTTTTGCCCACCAGCCAATATCATCATTCCAGTCATTGTTGCGAAAATCAGGATATGCTGCATAAAAGCCATCATAAATCTGATCGATCATTACGCGCGAATCAGCGCTCCCGGTCCGCGCGTAACGATCAAGTTCCATTTCAAACAACTGTGCTTCCCACCAGTAGTCCGTATAAAGTCCGCCTTCCGGACCAACTGCATGTTCGCTGTGAATCTCATGGTCGCTGTAGGTATAGAAATACTGCTCGTTACCATCCCAATACGTGTTTGTAAAGTCTTCATAGGCTTGATCCCGTTGTTCCGCCGTAAAAGCTTCCGTATCGATTGGTGCAGCAAATGGTACAAGTACCGATGCCAGCAGTGCTCCTGACAGCCATTTCTTCATCTCCATCACTCTCTTTTCTATTTTTTAGATTTTGCCACCATCTCAAGTGCCATCATCCCGCTGAGCTCAGCTGAAAAGGGGACCTTTGAGGCAGCCGGCTTATGCCAATCCATCCCCATAAGTAAATGCCCTTCTTTTTCTGCATTTGCTACTAAAATCTCGCAGCTTTCTTCCATAAAATTCAAGTAGCGCTGTTCTCCCGTCAGCTGATAAAGATCTTCCAAATAGCGATAGAAGATGCCTTTGAACAGACCTTCATCACCACCTTCTCCTTCATCTTTAAAGACGCCGTCCGAAACCAGCAGTTCCAAACTAATATCGGCTGTTTGTATTGCCCGTTCCAAATAGATTGCTTCCTTAGTAATACGGTAAAGGCCAAGATTAGCACCGATGTAGACACCCTGATTGTAGGTGAAAGTCCAATTTGTGTCAATTTTGCTATCCCCCATGCGATTGATACCATCTTCCACAAAGCCATCCGCACGAACGAGTACCTTCCGCTGCCAATCATAGGTTTTCAGTGCCCAGTCTAAATACTGTTTATCGCCAAGTTCTTGATATAACCAAGTGGATAAAATGATAAAAGGGACATTCACAGGTGTGTTTTTATAATCCATTTGTGGACGTTTCCAAGCGAATCCACCTCCCATGATGTCATTCCAACCAGTATCAACCAGATCCTGCCAAACAAAGACCGCATCCTCTAAATAAGCGTCTTTCTCCGTCACTTTATACAGTCGAAATGCACATAGCGCATTCCACAACATATCATCGTAAAAATCGTGTCGCAGTGTACCTCCGTTTCGATTTTTGTTATACGTATAAGTTGCCTCTGCTAATTCCAAATACGCACCATTTTCAGTACGCAAAAATGCGTCTAGCCTAACATCTACAGTATGAGCCAGCCACCAGTAATTAAACACTTGATTGTCCTCCGGCGAATCTGTTGGGTAAAAATTATTCAAAAATTGTTGATCATCTGCTGCAAAAAAGTAAGTCAAACTTTTCTGTGCTAGATCTGCATATTCATTCCAATTCATCTATTTCTCCTCTTGTGCTTCCTTCAAAATTTTATTTCCTTCTTTTTCTGCATTCGAAAGTGCTTCTTCTGCCGTGATATCTCCGTTCATGAATTTCTCTAATTGTGGTGTTAGCGCCAAATTTTCAACATCTGAATAGCCAAGTGCTGTCGGACGAGTCTCCGCATAGTTCATCGTATCCACAAATACAGAATAACGCGGATCGCTTGTAAAGTACTCATCATTAGCTGCTACCTTATTTGCTGGCAACCAACCACTAATCTTGGCAAATTCCACGCCGTTTTCCGGTTGTGTTGTCCACCATTTCATAAAGTCCCATGCACCATCTTGATGTTTAGCATCTTTTGGCATAACAAGACCAAAGCCACCCATGATGGCACCTTTATCACCATTTGGACCTGCTGGCGGCTGAGCCAAACCATAATTCAATCCGTCTACCTTGTCATAATCAGCAAGTGCCCATGGACCGTTATACATCATGGCTTCATTCCCAGCTGCGAATTGGTCACTTCCATCATCAAACCCACGTTTGTAGACTTTCAAATCATTTTGCAATTTATCCCAGTAATTCAGCACTTCTAGTCCTTGTTCAGAATTAAAAGCTGTTTTAGTGCCATCTTCATTTAGCAAAGTACCACCTGCTTGAAGAAGATATAGATTAAATAAACCTACATCCTGAATATTCATACCGGCTTGCGTCAGTTTTTTGCCATCCCATTTTGTTAGTTTTTGTGCATCTGTTGCGAGTTCATCCCAATTGGTTGGCGGTTGTTTGATTCCTGCTTCTGCCAGCAGATCTTTGTTATAGAAAAGAACACGACAATCATTTAGAAGCGGCAAGCCGTAAAGCTTACCATCATATTTCATTTCATTAACAGATTGTTCATAGAAGTCATCTAAATTGATGCCATCTTTTTTCACTAACTCATCAATTGGCTGTAACACACCTTTAGAAGCATATAAAGGGGTCTGATAACGATCCCACATGATCAGATCCGGCACTTCACCACCAGCAATACTTGTCAGTAGTTTTTCTTCTACATTTTCCTGCATCACATATTTAACTTTATATTTATCCTGTGATTTATTATAACTATCAATTTGTTTATTCAACTGATCAATCTGATCTCCTGACCAAGAACCCCACATCACAATTTCTTCTTTACCATCTTTTGTTTTTCCGCTCTTATCGTCAGAAGAAGCACCACTGCTGCCTCCGCATGCAGAAAGTCCCAAAACTAGTCCAACACTCAGCAATGCAAGTAACCATTTTTTCATTGTTCTTAAACTCCTTTATTTATTATTTACCACCTTCGTGGGCGATACCTTGAACAAAATATTTTTGTGCAAAAATGAAAACGATCAGAACAGGCAAGGTTGCGAGTACTGTTCCCGCCATCAGTGCCCCGTAATTGGCACTTTCGTTGTATTGGAAAGCTGCCAGACCAACTTGAACCGTCATCATTTCCTGTGAATTGAGTACGATTAGCGGCCACATAAATTGATTCCAGCCTGACTGGAACGTCATGATACCGAGCGTGGCCAGCGCGGTTTTTGCAAGTGGCATGTAGATCCGCCAAAAAATCTTAAATTCTGAACAGCCATCCATCCGTGCTGCTTCAGCGAGTTCAGAAGGAAGGGTCTCGAAAAATTGCTTCATGAAAAAGATCGAAAAAGCACCCGCAGCACCAGGTAGTAGAATCGCCCAGTATGTATTAATCAAACCGATTCCCCCATGCCCCAAAATATCATTACCACCTGCAAGCGGAAAATTTTTCAGAACTAGAAAAGATGGAATCATCGTGACAACCGAAGGAATCATCATACTGCCTAAAAAAACCATAAAAGTCGCTTTTTTACCTTTAAACGGTAATTTAGCAAATGCATAACCTGCAAGTGAACCGAAAAACAGATTGGTAATCACACCACCAATCGCAAGCACAAGTGAGTTAAACAAATAGCGTGCAAAGGGAGTCGTTTGAAATACTTCTTTATAATGATCAAGTGTAAAATCTTGCGGGATAAAGCTTAATGTACTGCTGAGAATTTCCCCATCTGATTTAAAGCTTGTGGAAAGTGTCCAGATCAGCGGTACAACTGTAATCAGGCTAATAATGATCGCACCAATATACCATAAAATATTTTTACTCCATTTTCTTGCTTGATAAGTATTCATGTTCCCCCTCCTTTAAATCGTATTATCCGTTTTATTGAGTCGTGTATTGATGATCGCAAAAACAAGAATAATCAGGAACAAAACAAAACTCATTGCTGAAGCGTAGCCCATTTCGAGTCCGCCAAAGCCTTCGTTATAAATATAATAGACAAGCGTCATCGTCGAATTTCCTGGCCCACCTTTTGTTAAGATATAGGCCTGATCAAACACCTGAAACGCATTGATGATCAACATGGTCGTTACTAGAAAAGTGGTCTTGGAAAGGGAAGGCCATGTCACATAACGAAATGTCTTCCATTTACTTGCCCCTTCCATTTTTGCGGCTTCATACAAGTTTTGTGGGATACCTTGCAGACCAGCAATAAAGATCATCATGTTTGTTCCGAAAGTCATCCAAACACTCATTAGAACGATGGCTATCATTGCCCAATTTGAGTCATACAACCAGGCTGGCCCATCAATCCCGAACCATCCAAGTACAATATTGATTAAGCCATACTGCGGATTCAGCAACCAGTACCAGATCGTCGCTGTCGCAACAGTTGAACAAAGAACTGGTACATAGAAAAATGTTCGAAACATCGCTGCACCTTTTTTATTCATATTAATTAAAGAAGCCGTTCCTAGTGAAACGATCAAGCCCAGCGGTACATACAGCAGTACATAGACTACTGTATTTCGCAGTGCAATCAAAAAATATTTGTCTTGAAACATTTTGACATAATTATCAAACCCTAAATAATTTGGGGCGTTCACTACATCATAGTCGGTAAAACTGACAATTAGCGCCATACCGATTGGTAAGATCAAAAATACGAGTAACAGCAGAACAGGAATCGCAATAAATAGATAAGCCATTCGCTGCTGGTGCGATTCTACAGAATGCGCTCTCAGTCTTTTCATCGTAACAACTCCTTTTAATTATCAGCAGTATACTGGTTTCCCAAGGTCTAACTTATAGCCTCCCAGATCAAGCGCCAACTCACAAAACATCATATTTGCCCAAGAGAACCACTCACGTGTAAAGTTTTCCGGCTGATCCGGATCAAAAGATTCATGAATCATTTCTGTGCCGGCATCCGTAGCCAGTAAATAGGACATCATCTGCTCCTTTTCTGCTCGTTCCGTAGCCGTGAGCCCCTGAATACTAAGCGCAATCGGCCAAATATATCCCAGTGGCGTATGCGGGCTGCCAATACCTAGCGCATACTTGCCTTCTTGATAGAAAGGATTTTCCTGACTAAGAAGAAATCGGCGCGTCTGGCTGTAACGCACTGAATCTGCATCAGCAATTCCTAAAAACGGTAAGGCTAACAGGCTCGGCACGTTCGCATCATCCATCAATAACTGGTTGCCCAAGCCATCTACCTCATAAGCATAAATCTCACCAAATTCTGCGTGCTCATAAATCGCATACCGCTCAATCGCTGCTTCAATTGTCTGCCGAAGCTCAGAAACCTTACCGAGCAGTTCCTTTTCTTTTGCGAAAAACGTGGTTAGGATTTCTTCTGTATAGGCAAGGACACGAATAGCAAATAAATTGGCAGGAATCAAATAGCCATACTGGCAGGCGTCATCACTCGGGCGAAATCCTGACCAAAGAAGCCCCGTATAAGCGGTTTCATTTCCTTTTCCAGAACGAACAAGTGTATCGGTTGCCACACAATCAAGTCGTTCAAATGTATATGGTGAATCAGTTTCGTGTCGGAGCTCCGTCTGCCAAACTTTTAGCACACACCGAATCATTTTTAAGTAAGCGTTGTCAAATTGCTCCGTCTGACCAGCAAATTTCCAAATAAAGTAAGCCAGTTGCAATGGATAACATAAAGAGTCGATCTCATACTTTCGTTCCCAAACTTCAGGTAGCATCTCTGTTAAATCATTCTGATGACCAGCTCCATTTGCTGTCTCATTGAAAGCATTCGCATACGGGTCAATCGCGATAAGCCGCTCCTGTTCTCGCAATAAGCCTACCAACATTTCCTGAATTTCGACATGTTCTTTTGCAAAATAAAGGAATGGACGGATTTGGCAAACTGAATCTCGCAGCCACATTGCTGGAATATCCCCTGTTACAATAAATGTCGCCCCATCTTCTCGAATCTTAATCGTTGTATCTAGGGTATTTATCATACATTTCTCATACATGCGGGCCAGCTTCTCATTCCCTGTTCTTTGAAAAATTTTTTCTTTGCTTGATTGAATAAATTGTCGATTATGAATAACCAAATGCTTCACTCCTGTTATTAAATATATTTATTTATTATTTATCATATTTAAATAATACATTATCTATTTATTCGCTGTCAACTGGTTTTTTCGATCGCACTAAAAAAAGCTGCCAAAGTGGCTATATAGCAATAATATTACAAAATATCATTGCTAAGCACTTCAACAGCTTTTTAAGCGTCAATAAATATATTTAATTACATAGAACCTTTAAAAATACCACGATTTTTGTAGAAATAGTCGATTCCTGACCAAACTGCAAAGAAGGCACATACATAAAGGAAAATCAGATCGACACGAATGCCTGTCCACGCAAATGGAAAATTATCTAAAAAGAGTAATGGGATAGCAATCATTTGAGTAAATGTCTTAATTTTCCCCAATTGACCAGCCGCCATGACTTCTCCACCTTCGACAAGTAACAAGCGCAAACCTGTTACAGCAAGCTCACGACTGATAATCAAAATAATAAGCCATGCGGGGGCGATATTCATCTCTACTAAAATAATAAACGCGGCGGTGACAAGTAGCTTATCTGCCATTGGATCGGCAAACTTCCCAAAATTCGTGATTAGATGATGTTTTCTTGCCAAGTGGCCATCAAACCAATCCGTTAAGGCCGCAATAATGAAAATGGCTGTTGCAATCAGGTTTACAACAGGAATCGTTGAACCAAGCCATTCTACTTCACCAAATGGAAACGGTACAACGCATAATATCACAAAAACTGGAATTAGACAGATTCTAGCAACTGTCAGTTTATTAGGTAGATTCATAGATTTCTCTCCTTTTTGGTTAAATGACAAAGAATGAAGTATAAGCGCTTTTTGCTTATACTTCATTCAGATTTATTGAGCGCTGCTGTCCGATGAATCACTGTTACCGCTTGAATCCAAGCTGATCGTCAGTACTTGTTTGACAAGGGTTGGTGCCATCTCAATTTGGACACCATTCACTTTCACAGTGGTAACCGGCGCATTTCCGATCACAACAGAAATCGTTGTTTCGCTTCCCCCATCAATTGTTCCCGAACTCTCACCATCTGTCAACGTTTTATTATAAATACTGCTGCCAGATTCAGCAGAAACACCAATCCAGGAATCACCACCGCTTGCACTGATTTCAAGCGAAAGTTGATCTGCATTTTTCACCGTATAGGTGGTAGCATTTCCGCTTGTTTCACCTTTTGTTACTTCTACTTTCTTCTCTTCTTCTTTTTTCTTCTGTTCAGCAGCTTTTTGTTCTTCCGCTTTCTTCGCAGAATCATCACTGGAAGTGGAATCATTTTTTGAAGAATCACTAGATTTCTTTGTCGTTGATGAATTCGTCCCATCTTCTATTTTGATACTGCTGTCACTACTTGAATTGTTTACTGTATCATCATTGTTATTGTTTGCAAAAACAAAATACCAAATGATAAAAAGAATAAATACAATAAACAAAGCAATCAGCACTTTGGGTAAAATATCAAAAAAGCGATTACGATTAGAGCCGCCTGTACCACCAACTGACTGGGTTGTCAGCGGAGCAGATTTTTTCTGTGCACGGCTTTGTTCTTGCTTTACAACTTCCTGCTGAGATTCAGGCACCTCATTTTCAAACTCATCAAATAATGTCGCGCTGTCAAGATCAACCGCTTCCGCATATTGTTTAATAAAAGCTCGAACATAGAATTTACCCGGCATCACCGAGTAATTGCCTTCCTCAATTGCTACCAAATATCTTTTTTGAATTTTCGTTAGTTGCTGTAAATCATCTAAACTGAGTCCTTTTTCACGACGTGCGGCTTTCAGTTTGTCACCTAATTCAGTCAAATTTAACACCTGCCATTTTTAAATCAATATTTCACGAAGATAGCCAAAATGATTCACTACATATGCCAACCACCGTTAACACCCACTGTCTGGCCTGTGATATATCCTGCTTTTTCACTAACTAAAAACGAAACAACTTTTGCAATCTCCTCTGATTTCGCGAGTCTTCCAAACGGAATATCCGCTTCTAATTGCTCAATATCCTCCCGCGAAAATCCTTGCATCATCTGCGTATCAACAGCCCCGGGTGTGAGGCAATTAACCGTTATCTTTTGATCTGCCACTTCTTTGCTGAGTGCACGACAAAAGGCGATCTGACCACCCTTTACAGCTGAATAGGCCACTTCCATTGCCGCACCGATTTCACCCCAAATCGAACTAATAAACATAATTCTTCCACACTCAGATTTGCGTAGCTTCGGCAATAAACTACGAAGCAAGCGCATCGGCATTCTAAGGTGGGTATCCCAAAGCATGGTCATATCCTGATCGCTTGTTTGTTCCAACAAGCCATATTTGGACTGTCCTGCTGCATGAATAAATACATCTAATCGAAAAATAGTAGCCGTTATTTTCTCTAAACTGTCCGGATTACAAAAATCCGCCTGTATCGGGATCAAATCAACATGAAGATCTGCAAGTTCATCCATCAATTGACGGATTTCTTTTTCACCCTGAAAATACTGTAAATAAAGATGAAAACCATCCATTGCAAGCTGTTTGGCAATTTCTCTACCAATTCCCCCGCTTGCTCCAGTGACAAATGCATATCGATCTTTCAAACTCAATGTGCAAAACCCCTAACTCCATTTATTTCATGATAGCATGACTAAGCCAAAAAAACCATTTTTTCATGAAAATTTCTCAAAAAAACTATTCATTTCCTAAAAATGCTTCCGGAAACCGAAAAGAAGCTCCGACTTGCGACTGAATCATTCGGCTGTTTCTGGCAAGATTTGGAAAGTCGTTTGCCGTTTCGGCTCTGCTAGAGTCTTAAGGAAAGTCTCAACTTCGGCTACTGTGATCTGTTCGATCGCAGGTTGAAGATCAAAAAGAGATGCCTCTTCTAGCACGTACTGACTAAACTGATTGGCAATAAATTCCGGTGAATTGAGCGCACGCAAAAATTGTCCGACTTTTTTCCGTTTGATCAATTCAAGATTTTCCGCTGTGATCCCTTCTTCTGCAGCTTGTTCCAGCGCTTTAAATATAGCGTTTTTTTGCTTATCAGGGTCTTTTGCATCTCCACCGATCAGCACAAAAGAAAAACTATCTTGCAGCGTATAATCAAAGCCGAATGTATCATCGATAATCCCCGCGTTGTAGAGTCTTAAATAATTATCAGAAGTCGTACCAAAGAGCAATTCCAGCGCAACCTCAGCAATCATTTCATGTTTCACCGCTTCTTTTCCACGCAATTTACCAATATCTTCTTTGATACCGACAAGTAGTTTAGCACGTTGAACAGGAAACGTTATGCTGCGATCTTTGATTGCCACTTCCTTTGGTTCATCTGGGAAAGTACGCTTAATTGGTGCAACTTGTTGAAAATCTTTCGCTGCTTGATTTTCTTCAATCAGACGCATCATTTCCTCCGGCTCCAAATTGCCCACGACAAAAAGAACCATATTACTTGGATGATAAAATGTTTGATAGCATAAATAGAGCAAATCCTTTGTAATAGCACTAATTGACTCAACCGTTCCGGCAATATCAATTTTAACTGGATGCGTATGGTACATATTTTCGATTGCGCCAAAGTAGACGCGAAAATCCGGATCATCGTCATACATACGGATTTCTTGCGCAATAATTCCTTTTTCTTTTTCAACCGTATTTTCTGTAAAATACGGCTCCTGCACAAAATCCAATAACGTTTCCAAATTTTCATGAACATGTGAGGTACTTGAGAAAAGATAAGCAGTTCGAGTAAAGGAAGTAAAGGCATTTGTAAACGCGCCTTTTTCACCAAACTTAAAGAAGACGTCGCCATCCTCTTTTTCAAATAGTTTATGCTCTAAAAAATGTGCAATTCCGTCCGGCACATGAACAAAATCCTCTGCATTAATCGGAACAAAATCATTATCAATCGATCCATAATTCGTCGTAAAAATGGCAAAGGTTTTGCTAAACCCTTTTTTAGGCAGTAAGAACACACGCAATCCATTCGTAAGCGTTTTTTCATATACGGTTTCATTGACCTCTGGAAAATCGATTTTACGCATGCTTTATCCCTCCCTTACTCAAGAAATATACTGTATCCAGTTCAATTTTTTGAATCGCCGCCAGGACTTCGTCTCTAGTCGTCTGCTCAATTCGGCGAATCCAATTTTCTGTATCCAAGTCGCTTGTTCGAAGCTGATTATTGTAGCTGATTTCAATCATTCCCTGCGCCTGATCGGTCGTTTCAAGTAATTGATTGATATACATTTCCTTGGTCTGTGCAAGTTCCTCTTCAGTAAAATCACCGGCTTTCATTGCCTCAACCTGCTTCAAAATAATAGCCAACGCTTTTTCATAGTTTACCTCATCGATTCCAGCTGAAATCAACAAATAGCCTTTGAAGCTGTCTACTCGGCTCGAGGCATAATAGGCAAGACTCTCTTTTTCACGCACATTCATAAAAATCTTTGAATTGGCGTAACCACCAAGCAGCCCATTTCCTAGCTGCAAAGCAACAAAGTCACTATCACCAAACAAAGTACCTGTTTGATACCCGATTGCAAGTTTTCCTTGATTAATTGGCTGCACATCGTATACATACTGGACATCTGTTCTTGCAGCGTTAGTTATAAATTGAGCAGCATGATTTAGTCGATTAGGAAATGCGAATCTTTCCAAATAAGGAATAAGCGTATTTCTTGATAACCGCCCGCAAACATAGACATCAATTGCATCTGTTTTCAGCCATTCTTGATAGTAAGCAAACAGATTCGTCGCATCAATTTTGCCGATTTCTTCCACAAGACCTGATGCTGGCACACGAAAAACATCGTCTGCAAACATTTCCTCTTGCAAGCGTCGATTTGCATAGCGTACTTTGTCATCATAAATACCTTCTAAGCGGCTTTTCAGATTGATTTTTTCGCGTTCAACAGTATCTTCGTCAAATATGTGATCTTTAGTTAGCGGATTGAAGAATACTTGTTCAATAAAGTCAAACGCTGCTTCTAACAGGGTTTCTCCATCAGGCACAAGTCCTGCATCCACCATATCGAAAACAGCACTGATAATATGCTCATTTCCCTTCTTTTCTACCGTTGTGTAAAAATTTGCTCCGTATAAGTAAGCAAGTTCCTTCCTAAAATTCGTTTGATTAGGATATTTTTGATTGTTGGTTTCAAAAAGCATAGCTAGTAACGCCCGTTTTGTAACTGTTTTTTCATCTAAAGGTGCACGAAATTTAAAAACAATTCGTGTTGATTTAAATTTATCCGTTTCCAACAATGCTAATTGCATGGGTCCGATTTTTTCCTGATAAAGCTGCATATATATGCTCCTTCCCGATTAGATGTCTACCTTTCATTGTAGCGCAAACCTAGCTGATAGACAATTTTGAAGAATGCTTGCACAAAAAAGACCCTGCTTCCATTTGATGAAGAAGCAAGGTCTTTTGGATTATTTTCCTTTGATATAGTTGATTCCATCTGCTTTTGGCGCTTCTGCTTTGCCAATAAAGCCAACCAGTGCCAAAATCGTCAACACATAAGGGGCAATTTGCAGGTAGATATCTGGGATGTCTTTGAAGAACGGTAAGGATCCCCCTGTAATCGCCAAACATTGTGCAAAGCCGAAGAAAATCGCTGCACCCATTGCTCCAAGCGGATTCCATTTACCAAAGATCATTGCTGCAAGTGCCATATAACCTTGTCCAGAAATTGTGGCATGACCGAAGTCGAGTGTAAAGCTTTGTGCGTAAACAGCACCACCCAATCCACCAAGAATACCGGAAATAATGACCCCTTGATATCTCATCCAACGTACTTTGATCCCCATCGTATCAGCAGCAAGTGGATGCTCACCCACCGAACGAAGACGAAGACCGAATCGCGTCTTATAAATCACAAAGTAAGCAATAATCGCAAAAGCAATTGCAACATAGCTCATAACCGGCACATTCGTGAAGAAAATATCCCCAATAACTGGAATATCTTTGAGGAGTGGAATATCCGGTTTGCCAAAGTAATACGTAATCTGATCCGTTTGGCCCTTGTCATAGATTGCCTTGACCAAAAACAATGAGAGTCCAGTGGCTAAAAAGTTGATCGCTACACCACTGATTACATGGTCTGCGCGAAAATTGATCGTCGCTACAGCATGAATCAAAGAGAACAGTCCCCCAACAACCATCGCTGCAATCAGCGATATCCATGGCGTCCAAGCGCCAAAAACATCTTGAAAAGTCAAGTTAAAGACGATCGCTGAGAAGGCGCCCATCACCATCATGCCCTCTAGTCCAATATTGACGACACCGCCGCGTTCTGAAAATACGCCGCCCAGCGCCGTAAAAATCAGCGGGCCAGCCATTAGCAAAGTACTCGATACAATCGTTGCAATATAGGTTGTCATTCCGCTCTCGCCCCTTTCTTGAATTTCGCCATCGCCCAGCGAATAATGTAGCTGGATGCTACGAAGAAGATGATTAGCGCAATAATAACGTCAACCAACTCATTCGGCACGCCGGCAACTGCTGGCATGTTGAGTGCTCCAATCTTCAATGAACCAAATAGAAGCGCTGAGAAAACAATACCGATCGGTGAACTTCCGCCGAGTAGTGCCACCGCGATCCCATCAAAACCAATTCCTGGAGATGCACTGAGTACATAGGCATTTCCGTATGTACCTAATCCTTCCATGACACCGCCTAGTCCACTAAGTGCACCAGCAAGTACCATAGCAAGCACAATTGTTTTCTTCACACTCATACCAGCATATTGAGAGGCATTTTCATTAAAACCAACTGCTTCAATCTCATAACCGAATGTTGTTTTCTTCAACATCAGCCAAATAATAATCACAAAACCGAGAGCAATGAGAATTCCCCAATGCAGGGTCGAATATTGTGTGATTTCTTGCAAGAATGCAGATTGCAGCGATGCGGAAGCCGCTACATTTTCCGTTTTGTCTAAGCCGTCTGTCAAGATATTTTGAACAACATAATTGAATACATAAAGTGCTGTATAGTTCAACATAATCGTGACGATGACTTCATTGACACGGAGCGTCGCTTTTAAAATACCTGGAATGAATGCCCAGAACGCACCGAATAATGCACCGACAATGACAGCAAGTGGCAAGTGAATCCAAGTTGGCAACCCTTCAAAATGAAGACCAACAATCACAGATCCTAACCAGCCCATCAACATTTGTCCTTCTGCTCCGATATTAAAAAGTCCAGCTTTGAAAGCTACTGCTACAGAGAGACCGACCAAAATATAAGGAGTTGATTGACGAATGGTTTCACCGATATAATAAGGCTGACTGACAACCCCTTCTACAAGCGCCGTATAACCGGCAATCGGATCATAACCAAAAGCGAGCATGATCACAGCACCACACAAAAGTCCAAGAATAACGGCTGTAATAGGAATGATCAGTGCGTTTAAAGATGATTTGACTTTAGCCATGGATCGCTTCCCCCGTTTCTGCTTTTTTGCTACCTGCCATAAGCAGTCCAAGCTCTTGTTCCGTTGTTTCTTCTGGTTTTACAATCGCCACGATCTTCCCTTCGTAAATAACGGCAATTCGATCACTGACGTTCATAATTTCATCCAATTCAAAACTCATCAGTAGGACGGCTTTGCCTTTATCGCGCTGTTCAATCAAACGACGATGGATAAATTCGATCGCCCCAACATCTAACCCACGCGTTGGTTGGGCTGCAATTAAAAAGTCTGGATCCCGACTAAGTTCTCGTGCAATGATTGCTTTTTGCTGATTTCCGCCTGACAGAGCCTTTGCTGGAACATATTCACTGCTTGTCCGGACATCAAATTCTTCGATCAGATTGCGGGCATATTGATACATTTCTTTATGATTCAAGAATCCTTTATTAGAAATCGGTTTTTTGTAATAAGTTTGCAGCGCAATGTTTTCACCAATCGTCATTTCCAGTACCAGACCGTGTTTGTGACGATCTTCAGGAATGTGTCCTAAACCTGATTCGGTAATTTTACGTGGCTTCTTATTCTCAATCTGCTGACCATTCAACGAAATCGTTCCATTTGTTACTTTGGTGAGACCGCTGATTGCTTGAATCAATTCACTTTGTCCATTGCCATCAACACCAGCAATTCCAACGATTTCTCCAGAGCGAACACTTAGGTTAAGCCCCCGCACGCTTTCCACTCCACGGCTTTCTTTTACAATCAAATCTTTGATGACCAGTACATCTTCACCTGGATGCGCAGGTGTTTTTTCCGTTTTGAAAACCACTTCACGACCAACCATCATATTGGCTAGTTCCTGAGGGTTTGTTTCAGAAACGTTGACTGTACCAATCCCTTTCCCGCGGCGAATAACAGTCACACGATCACAGACATCCATAATTTCTTTTAGCTTATGTGTAATCAAAATAATGGATTTGCCTTCCTTGATCAAGGAGCGCATAATTTGAATGAGTTCTTTAATTTCTTGAGGAGTAAGTACTGCTGTAGGTTCATCAAAAATCAAAATATCGGCACCGCGATAAAGTGTTTTAAGAATTTCTACACGCTGCTGCATTCCGATCGAGATATCTCGAACGAGTGCATTTGGATCAACACGTAATCCATAACGATCCGAAATTTCCTGAATTTCCTGAATCGCTTTCTTCTTCTCGATGACACCGAATTTGTTCGGCTCTTTGCCAAGAATGATATTCTCAGCCACCGTAAATTTATCGACCAACATAAAATGCTGATGCACCATTCCGATTCCTAAATCGTTGGCCTTGTTAGGACTATGAATCTCTTCTTTTTGACCACGGACACGGATTTCTCCACCATCGGGTTCGTAAAGACCAAAAAGGACATTCATCAAGGTTGACTTTCCAGCACCATTCTCACCTAGTAAAGCATGAATTTCTCCCTGCTTTAACTGTAAGGTAATGTTATCGTTCGCTACAAAACCAGAAAACTCTTTTCTGATTCCTAACATTTCAATAACATAGTCCACATTCTCACTCCCTTTGTCATTAAATGATAAAACCGGAAAAACAGCCTCTCGCACCGTCTTCACAGATAATGCCGCCTCTCCGCAATCACTCCGCTTTATCCTTTTCAGCTGATTCTTGCGTTTTTTATCCGCTTATACATGCAACTTTTATAAGATTTTACCCGATTCATTGCTACCAATCCCTAAATCTGTAGAACTGCACCATTATATTTTATTTCTAAATCTACACTATTGCAATCAATTTTATATAAAAAAATGAAAAATCCATTTGATCCATTTAGTAAAAGGTTTTACCAAATTCAGGAAACGCTTTCAAAACAATAGAATTGAAAGGCTGACTGAGCGCCAGCCTTTCATCTATGACAGTTTATCAAGGTTTTTCAGGAACTTTGATTTCACCGTCAACAATTTTTTGTTTATATTCATCCACTGTTTTTAGAACATCTTTTGAGATATTGTCTTGATGTTCAGAAAGTCCAACTGCATCTTTATCAAGACCATATTCGATCTTTTCTCCACCAGGGAAGTCTCCTGCTTTTGTACGAGTTGCAAGGTCTTCTACTGCAATATCAACACGTTTGATTTCAGAAGTTAATGTTACATTGTATTCTTTACCATCGTTTGCTTTTACTTTACCTTCGTCCCATTGGTCACGGTCAACACCGATTACCCAAACATCACGACTAGGATCTTTTTTCTTCAAGTTCTTAGCTTCAGCAAACACACCATTACCAGTACCACCAGCAGCGTGGAAGATAACATCTACGCCGTTTGAGTACATTGTAGAAGCGATTTGCTGTCCTTTATCTGCTTTTGCAAAGTCATTCGCATATTGCACGTCAATTTCTGCATCCGGGTTAACAGCTTTCACACCGGCAGTAAAGCCAGCTTCAAAGCGGTCAATAACTTCCCCTTTGACACCACCAACAAAACCGACTTTATTCGATTTCGTTGTAAGGCCTGCTACGACCCCTACTAAGTAAGAACCATCATTGTCTTTAAAACCGATACTCGCAACATTGTCACGATCAGTGATTGTGTCATCTACAAGCGCAAATTGGCTGTCAGGATTTTGTTTTGAGACGTCTTCAATGGCATCTTTCAGTTTGTAACCAATACCGAAGATCAAGTCATAGCCACTACGTACAGCAGTATTTAAGTTTGTTTTGTAATCTGCTTCTGATGAAGATTGAAGATAGTTATAGCCATCTTGACCTTTTTTCATGTCATTTTCTTCACCAAATTTTTGCAAACCTTCCCATGCAGACTGGTTAAATGAACGGTCATCAACACCGCCCGTATCCGTAACCATTGCTACAGTGAATTTGTCATCATCTTTTTTCCCGCTAGACTTATCGCTACTATCAGATCCACCACATGCACCAAGGAACACTGCAGAAGCCAGAATCATGGTTAGCGCCAACGCAAACGTACGCTTTTTCACCTTCAAACCCCTCCCAAGAGATAAAATATTGGCTAGCTTTAACGGTTTACCACGAACATTTTGCTTAATTGATTATGTAATGTTTCCCTTTTACCAAAACGGTAAGTGGATTTTGAAACCGTATACGCTAACTGATTTTAATATACCATGAACCGCCAAAGAAATAAATAAGGAACTTTCGATTTTAATATAACAAATTAATTCTGAAAATTCAGCTTTGTGAAATCTCAAAAAAACGATGCAGAAATCCTGCACCGTTCTCTTTTTACTCTTCCAAATTGTTCAGATCCACATTTACCCGTCTTGGCTTGGAACCTTCATGTGGACCCACAATGCCTCTTTGCTCCATTTCGTCAATCAAGCGTGCAGCCCGATTATATCCGATTCGGAATTTCCGCTGAAGCATTGATACAGAAGCCGTCTGCATTTCTATAACCAAATCGACTGCTTCACTAAAAAGTTCATCCTCTGCTTCTTCGCTGACATCCGGCAAATCATCTGGGATCATCTCTTCGTCATATTGCGCCTTCTGCTGGGCAATCACAAAATCAACAATCTTCTCCACTTCACTGTCACTCAAAAATGCCCCCTGCACACGCGTAGGCTTACTCGAACCCACAGGAAGAAACAGCATATCCCCGCGTCCAAGTAGTTTTTCAGCCCCGCCCATATCAAGGATCGTCCGCGAATCCGTCGCACTGGATACGGCAAAAGCAATTCTTGAAGGGATATTAGCTTTGATAACTCCCGTAATGACGTCGACAGAAGGACGTTGTGTTGCGATAATCAAGTGGATACCGGCCGCTCGCGCCATCTGTGCTAGACGGGTGATCGCATCTTCCACATCATTCGAAGCCACCATCATTAGATCGGCCAATTCATCAACAATGACTACGATAAACGGTAATTCCGGCTGTTTCTCTTCATTTTCTTCGTTATGACGGCGCACATGTTCATTATACCCTTCCATATTACGCGTTCCAGTATGAGAAAACAGTTCGTAACGCCGCTCCATTTCGGACACAACTTTTTGTAAAGCCTGTGCAGCCTTTTTAGGATTGGTCACCACCGGGGCTAAAAGATGCGGAATGCCATTATAGACATTCAGTTCTACCATTTTCGGATCGATCATCATCATTTTCACTTCATGTGGTTTAGCTCGGAGTAAAATACTGGTGATGATACCATTGATACAAACTGACTTCCCGCTCCCAGTCGAACCTGCTACAAGTAAATGGGGCATTTTATTCAAGTGAGCCAAAACAGCTTCACCGGAAATATCCCGACCAAGTGCAATCTGCAATTTATCCTCCGGTCGATTCTTTGGATTATTTTCTAAGACTTCTCGGAGCGAGACCATGGCCACCTGCTGATTGGCCACCTCGATTCCAATAGCTGACTTTCCAGGAATGGGTGCTTCAATACGGATATCCTTTGCTGCAAGTGCAAGCGCAATATCATCACTTAGCGAGACAATGCGGCTAACTTTCACACCGATTGCTGGCTGGACCTCATATTTCGTGACGGCTGGTCCTAAATGGACTTGTGTGATTTTTGCTTGTACGCCAAAACTTTCGAATGTGCTCTCCAGTTTGGCTGCATTTGCTTTGATCTGATCGTACTCTTTTGATTGATCTGTCGGTGGTGCTGGGGTTAATAGATCAACAGTTGGAAGCTGATAGATTTCATTTTCAAATGATTCTTGTTCAAACATCATTTCACGTTCTTCCGCCACTTCCTCGTCAGCTTCGACAGATAGTACTTCTTTTTTAGGTGCTGCTTTTGCATGGAAGTTTGAAATGATCGGAGGCTCAACTTGTGACTGACTTGCAGCAGGAAGCTCTTTTTCAGGCTCTGGTATTTTCAGATTTTCCTCTTGTTTTTCCAATTTTTTCTGCTCCATTTTCAGTGCACGTTTTTGCTGCCGTTCTGCGGCTTTATTTTTTCCTTTTGTAGCAGCTTCTCTTGATTTTCCAAACAGATAACGAAAACCACTAGCTATCTTACCGTCTACAGTCCGAAGCGGGATCCCAGATAAGAAGGAAATGCCAATCAGCATTAATAAAATGGCAATCACTTGTGTGCCAATTTGAGCAACTAGAAAATAGGAAGCTGCGCAAATTAGCGCGCCAATCATTCCACCGCCTATGCTGGCAACTGCATTCGGATGAAGAATGTTCGCAGTCGCTCGAACCCATGTTTCTTTTAAAATATTATCTGTCAGACCGAAAGTCGCAACAAAATGCATCTCCACAAAGGTGGCCATTCCAATCGCCAGCAAATAACAGCCTACGATCCGTTTTTGGAAAAATGCAGGTTGTTTACGTGCAATCACTAAATAAGCCCCTAGTATGAGCATACCTGCTAAAAACAGATAGCCTAGCGTCCCTAGAAAAAATTCACTGATCGCATAAATCAGCTGCCCGATGAATCCCAGGCGAAATGTTCCTAATAAAGCTGCTGCGATCAAAACGATACCCGTTATTTCAAAACCATACGTGTTTTTCTTTTTATTTCGACTTTGAGACCGCGCACCCTTTCGCGCTGGTCGTTTTTTCCTTTTCGTTGCCATTTTTTCCCCACCTTACTTCTCTCACATATCTTGCACTATTATATCATAAAACAAATCCTGCTTGCTCCACTAAAAGTCCTATTTCCCAAACAAATGTACGCATAAAATAGAAATTAGCTGAGATCCCTTCTTTCTGAAAGGATTTCAGCTAATTTCTATAGATGAGGTGTCTTCTTTTTCATTGTCTTGCCACCGCGCACTTCTGACATACTACCGCCTACGGCTAGAAAAGCCTCTGGATCTATTTCATCTAGAATGGCTTTTAATTTTACTTCTTCAAAACGAGAAATAATGACAAAAATCACTTTTCTCACATCCCCAGAATATCCTCCAGTGGCTTCCAAATATGTAACGCCTTTTCCTAACTGGTCAATGATCTCGCCACCAATTTCTTCATAATACTTACTGATGATGAAAGCACTTTTAGACTCATCCATCCCTTGAATCACAATATCAATCACTTTATATGCCAGAAAATACGTAATAAGCGAGTACATCGCCCGATCCCAGTTAAAGACCAGCCCTGCAACAGCAAAGATCAAAATATTGATGACCATAATGATCTGGCCCGTAGAGAAGGGGGTTTTTCCATTGACGATAATCGATACGATTTCCGTTCCATCAAGTGCCCCGCCATTACGAATCACTAGGCCAACCCCCAGTCCAAGTGTGACGCCGCCAAAAACTGTAGCAAGCAGCAGATCATCTGTAACTGGTTCAAAATCATGCAGCAACAATGTAACTAGTGACATAACTGCAATACCATAAAGCGTTGAGACGGCAAAGTTCTTGCCAATTTTTCGATAGCCGATCACAAAAAAAGGAATGTTCAGTACGAAGGTCAAGACCCCTAGCGGAAGTGGCGTCAGTTGGGAAATAATAATTGATATCCCTACAACGCCCCCATCTAATATCTGATTGTTCACTAGGAATAGTTCCAATCCTACCCCCATTAAAACTGCGCCAATCGTGATCATAATCAATTTATAAAAAAGCCATTTCATTCTTTTTCTGCGATTTAATCGAACCTCTTTATATGCTTGTTCCTCGATCATACTTGGATCAATATGCAAATAACATCACTTCCCGTCTGTCCTTTTTCCTATTTAATAGTATAGCATATGGATTTAACAAATGAAATCACAGCTCTAATGAAATCGTAAAAAATCAAACACTTGGAAATCCGTTCTTTTTATAGTATAGTAATAGCTGCGCAATGTGGAGAAATATAGATTTTGCAACGTTTTTCACATAATTTAATAATAAGGGTGGTTAAAACATGAGTGACTATCAAGTGTTGTTATATTACAAATACACAGCAATTGATGATCCGGAAGCTTTCGCCAAGAAGCATCTTACTTTTTGCAAAGAACTTGGCTTAAAAGGTCGGATTCTCGTGGCGGAAGAAGGCTTAAATGGAACACTTTCCGGCACAATAGAGCAAACAAATCAATATATGGAGACGATGCACGCTGATCCTCGATTCCAAGATATGGTATTTAAAATCGATGCAACTGATCGGCATGCTTTCAAAAAAATGCATGTTCGTCCACGAAAAGAGATTGTCTCACTTCATTTAGAAGACGATGTCGATCCGCTTGAATTAACAGGTGATTATTTAGAACCAGAAGCTTTTCGTGAAGCACTACTTGATCCTGATACCATTACGATTGATGCAAGGAATGATTATGAATATGACTTAGGACATTTCCGAGGAGCTATTCGTCCAGATATTCAAAATTTCCGTGAACTGCCAGACTGGATCAAGAAAAATCGCGCTCAATTAACAGACAAAAAAATTGTCACTTATTGTACCGGCGGCATTCGCTGCGAAAAATTCTCCGGTTGGCTCAAAAAAGAAGGCTTCTCGGATGTGAGCCAACTCCATGGAGGCATTGCTACTTACGGAAAAGACGAACAGACAAAAGGTGATCTTTGGGATGGCATGATGTATGTGTTTGATGAACGAATTGCTGTTCCAATTAATCGTGTCGAACATACTGTTGTTGGGAAAGACCATTTTGACGGCTCTCCTTGTGAACGCTATATCAACTGTGCAAATCCATACTGCAACAAGCAAATTCTTGCTTCTGCAGAAAATGAAGCTAAATATCTGCACAGCTGCTCGCATGAATGCCGTGTACATCCAGCAAATCTTTATATTA
Organism: Listeria ilorinensis; assembly: GCF_913566895.1. GTDB lineage: Bacteria > Bacillota > Bacilli > Lactobacillales > Listeriaceae > Listeria > Listeria ilorinensis. The sequence continues at coordinate 161,217 of NZ_CAJYCN010000002.1, forward strand.
AAAAAATGGGTTTTGGAAGAGATGAGCTTGAGCTAAAGCTTGCAGAAATCGGTGAAACTTTACCCACTCATTCAGGAAACTTTTAATCCTATATGAAAACGCGTGAAACTCGCCTCTTTAGGCACTCCGTTTCACGCGTTTTTTTATCGTTTAATTTGTCTTGCCTCCATAAAGGCACGCAACTCTCCTTTGATAAAGAGCGGTATTTCCGAGAGTGCTGCTACCGTCTGGGCTTCAAGAAGCACCATCAAAAAACGGACTTCTTGTTGAAGTGTTTGCAAATAAGAAGTTGCAGCTTCTTTTCCGTCATTTTGCAGTCGAGCGAGGACGGGTGCCGCAATTCCGCAAGCTTTCGCCCCTAGTGCCAGACACTTCACTACATCCGCAGCCGTTTCTATTCCTCCCGAGGCTAGCACTTCCCCATGCTTCTGAAATAGCTGCACATCAAGCAGTGATTGCGGTGTCGTCAAACCAAAATCATTCAAAAAAGCATGTTCATCAAGTCGCCGTCTGCGTTCGTTTTCTATCTGGGCAAAGTTTGTACCACCCTTTCCGCCAACATCGATTACTCGAACACCTGCTTCAGCAACTCGCAAAGCCGTTTCTCGGCTCATGCCAAACCCAACTTCCTTCACGATTACCGGAACAGGAGCATACTGGACATAATCAGTGATCACATTCAGCCAATTTGAAAAATCTCGATCCCCTTCTGCCATCGCTAGTTCTTGAGCTGGATTGACATGGATTTGTAGAGCATCCGCCTCAATCAGCTCGATTGCTTTTAAACCTTCTTCAAGCGGCACTTCTGGACTGACATTCCCAAAAATCAGCCCCTCCGGATTTACTTCTCGCACAATCTTAAAAGAATCTTGAACATCCGGATTTTTTAATGCCGCAGATTCAGAACCAACAGCCATCGCCACACCTGTTTCCCGTGCGACCTCAGCTAGCTCTTTGTTTACTTTTTTCGTATGAGAACTTCCGCCTGTCATCGCATTTATATAAATCGGTGTTGAAAAAGTAAGTCCGGCAACATTCGTGGCTAGCTCCACCTGATCGACATGGAGATATGGGACAGATTGACCAATCAGTTCAATCTCATCAAAAACACCTGTCTTTCTTTCCCTATATTGTCTAACGGCGAGCGTGACATGTTCGTCTTTTCTTCTTTGCCGCAGGAGATTTTCTTCTTTGGTCATGCTTCTTCCCCTTTCAACTCGTTACCGAGCGGAAACCATTTTTCTTTTTCAACAGCATCAGGCTGGTAAACATGCCCGTCAGCAAAAAATAAAATTCCGTGGAACGTTTGGATATCGTCTTCACAATCCTCGCAGTATTCGATTTCGTCTTCATCCCAAAAAGCTGCAAGCACTGTCTTTTTCACTTGAACTTCTGGGTAACTTTTTTGAAACATTCGATAGATTTCCTGGTATTTACGAAAAGCCGCTTCTTTATCTTCATAAGTAAATGTCTCCATAATGGTTTCTTCCCATTCTTCAAAAAACCACCATGGCTCAAATTCACCTTTTGTGATTAACACTTGATATTCCATCTTCAACACCTCAGGTCATTTCTTACACTACTCCATTATAGCGCAGAATAAAGGGCAAAGTAAATTTTTGAAACCTGCATGAAAAAAAGCTACACTATACCTATAGATACTGAATTTGAGAGGATGGTTAGAGTGGCAAAAAAATCAGCTATATTACGTATTACAGGCATGGTGCAAGGCGTAGGATTCCGTTACACGACTAAACATATTGCCTATAAATATGACATCAGTGGAACAGTGAGAAACCTAGACGATGGTTCTGTTGAAATTGCAGCGCTTGGCGATGAGAAAAAATTAGATCAATTTATTGAAGCAGTGAAAAAAGGGCCCTCTCGTGCAGCTCATATTGAACATGTTTACATTTATATGGGGGCGCCTGTAGAAGAACGTAAAACTTTTGATATTCTGTATTAATCACGAAAACAGCTTGAATTCCTTCTCTATTTGAATTATAGTTAATGAGTATCAAAAATCGCAGGAAAGGAGTGGATGCGTGCTGTGGATTTTTTTCTTCAAATGATTGCAGAGCCTGAATATATCGCCATGACAGTGACTTTTTTATTGATGTTGTCATTGTTTCGCTTCTGGCCGATTATCAAAGCACTGAAGCCGGCTATGTTTCATGCAGATGTTTTATTTTTTTCGCGCATTACGCTTCTAAATGTGAAACCGAAAATGATTGATTTGGTCAATTTCGTCCTGTTGTGGCTTGTTGTCACATTAAAGAAGAGTTCCTTCGCAGATGAATCAGACAGCCTTTACTTACCTGAGATGTAACAGGAGCTATTTAAAACTAGGAGGAACTATTAATCGTGAAGAAAAAACATTTATTATTAATGGCCATGTTGTTACTTGGTCTAGCTCTTTTAACCGGGTGTAGCATGGATCCATCGCAAAATACAGACGGGTTTTTCTATACTTACCTGATTGCACCCTTTACAGCATTTATCAAATTTGTGGCATCTTTTTTCAACGACAACTATGGGGTTGCCATTGTGATCACGACACTTTTAATTCGTGCGATTATCTTGCCGCTCAACTTACGAACTTCAAAAGCACAAATGACGATGCAATCAAAAATGGCTGTTGCTAAACCAGAGATTGATGAAATCCAAGCAAGACTGAAACGCGCAGCTACAAAAGAAGAACAAGCGAGAATTCAGCAAGAAATGATGACAGTTTATAAAAAGTATGATATCAATCCAATGCAAATGGGTTGTTTGCCAATCATTATCCAAATGCCGATTTTGATGGCTTTCTATTATGCGATTCGTGGCTCGTCAGAAATCGCTTCGCACAGCTTCTTGTGGTTCAATCTGGGGCAACCAGATGCGGCACTTGCTATTATTGCCGGACTCGTTTACTTGCTGCAATATTTTGTCTCTATGATTGGTTACACACCTGAACAGAAAAAACAAATGCGGATCATTGGATTGATGTCGCCGGCAATGATTTTATTCATGGCTTTCTCGACACCTTCTGCACTTTCGCTTTACTGGGCAGTCGGTGGACTTTTCCTTTGCGGTCAGACACTACTTTCTAAGAAGCTTTATATGAACAAACACCCTGAGGTCAAGGAAGTCATTGCACAAGAAAAAGAATTCGAGAAAACAGTTGAAGAACAAAGTAAAAAGTAATAGAAAAGCGAACATCCTCTGATCTGGATGTTCGCTTTTTATTAAGGTGATAGGAAGTCTGACAAATCATTTTCCTATTTTATGCTTTTTCAACCACTTTCTCTATCAACGGTAAAGTAATGGTGATCATTGTGCCAGGTTCTTTTTCTGGATTGCTTTCTGCTTCGATCGTCCCCAGATAACCTTCCACTAATTGTTTTGCAATCGCAAGCCCTAAACCATTTCCGCCTTTTTCACGACTGCGTGCTTTGTCAACACGATAAAAGCGATTGAAGACTTTCTCTACCTCTTCTTTTGAAATACCCACCCCATAATCTCGAATAGAGATACGGATCTTATCTTCCGCTTGATAAAGCCGCATATCGACTTGTTTTGCCCCATCCGAGTACTTGACTGCATTATCCATAATAATAATCAATAATTGCTCGAGATGATTGTGTTGAATCATCGCATGCAGATTCTCCGCTTCTTCCGAAAGAGTAAAACTGAAATCTTCATACATCACTTCAAAGTTACGTCGAACCTGTTCAACAGTGTCATTCACATTGACAATCTGCAATTCTTTTGTTTGTGAAACTTGCTCTGCACGGGATAGATCTAGCATTTCCTGCACTAGTTTTTTCATGCGTTCAAGCTCTGTAAGTGAGGCTTTTAGGGATTCATCCAATACTTCCGGATCATCTTTGCCCCAGCGGTCAAGCAGCTTTAAATGCCCTTCCATAATTTGTACCGGCGTACGCAGTTCATGAGAAGCATCCTCAACGAATTGCTTTTGCTGCTCAAAACTATTTTCAATCCGGGTCATCATGTCATTAAAGACAATTGTCAGCTCCCCAATTTCATCTTTCGTTTGGGTGATCGGCTCGATTCGTTTTTTCTGGAACCCATTACGACGAATATCATTCATAGAACGCGCCAGTTTTGTAAGTGGATTCAGGAAATTTTGTGCAAGTAGATAGCCCAACATGCCACTGATGAAAAGTGCGACCGCTCCTAAAATAAACATGATCACAAGTAATTTGTCCATCATTTTATTGTAACTTGTCAGCGGGTTGATCACTTGTACATAGCCGACGATCGTTGAATTATCAGCACTGGAAACAATCGGACTTTGCGTAATGATCATTTTCTGTCCATCTACAGTCGGTTTACTTGTCAACATTTCATCATTATCAGGGACAAAATACTTGGAATAATCTTTTGAGCCAGTCTCACTATACTGCGGATAGTAATAGTTGTTGATCCGTTCGCCATCCTTGTCATAAATGGCAACCACCTGATCCTGGATACGCTGACTGATTGCTTTCGTGTCATCCATCACTTTTTTATTTAGATCATCATTGTCAATATTGCCTGATTTGAGTACTTCACTAGAAGCTGTTGCAACAAGCAGTGAATTTGCCTTTTGCTCTTCTTCATTCAAAAGCATTTGGCCGATCCCCTGGTAAATGGCAAAAGAGAATAAAAAGAAAGTTAAAAAGATCGCGGCACTTGCACCAAACGTCCATTTAAATTTAAGTGATCGGCTTTTCAGTGAAAAAGTGCTTGTTGTCATGTACGCATCACATAGCCGGTGCCACGAACCGTTTGAATGTAACTTTCTTCATCGGGATGGTCGATTTTGTTGCGCAAATAACGCACATAAACATCGACTACATTCGTCTCAACTTCTGTCTCATAACCCCAAACTTTATTAAGTAATACTTCTCTTGTCAGTACGATATTGATATTTTCCATCAGTGTCAAAAGAAGCTCATATTCCCTTTTTGTAAGATCGATGACTTCCTCGCCACGGCGGACGATTCGACTCTCTTTTTCAACGACAAGATCACGATATTCTAACGTTGTTTGCTTGATGGCTTGTTCACTGTTTTCCACTCGGCGTAATAGGGAACGTAAACGTGCCAATAGTTCTTCGATTGCAAACGGTTTTACAATGTAATCGTCCGCCCCGTGATCAAGTCCAGAAACACGATCGATGACCGAATCACGTGCTGTAATCATGATGATGGGCGTTTGTTTGGTTTGACGCACACGTCGGCAAACCTCTATTCCGTTCAAATGTGGGAGCATCAGATCAAGCAAAATCGCATCCCAATCCTCACTGAGAGCAAGCTCCAGTCCCGCGCGGCCATCACTGGCAACCGTTGTTTCATAACTTTCATGCTGAAGCTCCAGCTCAATGAATCGGGCCAGATTTTTTTCATCTTCCACAATTAGAATTTTACTCATTTTGTTAACCTCTCTTTCAGGCATCCATTATACGGATATACATGTTTACATATCTACTTCTATTGTAACTGACTTTCACCTAAAAACAACTAATAACAAGGTAAATGATAAGAAATTTCGCTATTTTTTATGAATTTATCATTCAAAAAACATTTTTTTAAATGAAATTTTTATTTTGGGCAGCAAAAAACGCCCTTTAAAGTTCTCACTTCAAAGGACGTCACATCTGCATTTATTCTTCTACTTCTGGCCATTCTGTATGGAAAACGCCTGGTTTATCGACGCGTTCATACGTATGTGCACCAAAGTAATCGCGCTGAGCCTGAATCAGATTGGCTGGCAACACTTCCGAACGATAGCTGTCATAGTAGCTGATTGCAGCAGTGAAAGTAGGCACTGGAATACCCGCCTTGACAGCTTCTGCCACCACTTCACGGAGTGCTCCTTGATAATTATGTGCAATATCTTTGAAGTAAGGATCTAGCAATAAATTATTCAGATGTTTATTGTTATTGTAAGCATCTGTAATTTTTTGCAGGAAGCGTGCACGAATGATACAACCCGCACGGAAGATTTTTGCGATTTCACCGTACTGTAGATCCCATTCATATTCGTCACTAGCCGCTTTCATTTGAGCAAAACCTTGCGCATAAGAAGCAATTTTACTGAAATAAAGGGCTTTACGAACTGCTTCGACAAAAGCTTTTTTATCACCTTCAAAATGATAATTACTTGGTCCGCTAAGCACTTTACTTGCTTCAACACGTTCGTCTTTCAGTGCTGAAATGTAACGTGCAAAAACAGATTCTGTAATCAGAGAAAGCGGCACCCCTAAATCAAGCGCACTTTGACTTGTCCATTTACCAGTACCCTTTTGACCAGCTTTGTCCAAAATAACATCCACAATGGGTTTGCCTGTTTCGTCATCTTTAACTGTCAGGATATTTTTAGTAATCTCGATTAAATAGCTATCAAGTTCGCCTTCATTCCATTCTGCAAAAACGTCTGCTAACTCAGCTTGATTTAAACCAACAATGTATTTCAAAATCGTATAGGCTTCTGCAATCAATTGCATATCCCCATATTCGATTCCATTATGCACCATTTTTACATAATGACCTGCACCATCTGGACCAATATACGTCACACAAGGTTCACCTTCTGCTACTGCTGCGATTTCACGCAAAATCGGTGCAACTAAATCATAGGCTTTACGCTGACCTCCTGGCATGATAGATGGGCCTTTTAGCGCGCCTTCTTCACCACCAGAAACCCCAGTACCAATAAAGTTAAAACCTTCCTCACTAAGTTCCTTATTACGACGGATCGTGTCTTTGAAAAAGGCATTCCCGCCGTCAATCAAAATGTCACCCTCATTCAGGAAAGGTTTGACGGCTTCAATCATCATATCCGTTGCATCGCCTGCTTTGACCATAATCAAAATACGGCGTGGAACTTCAAGCGATTCAACAAATTCTTCCAAGCTATAAGTTGGAACTAATTGTTTATCTGCATTTTCTTCCATTACTGCTTTTGTTTTTTCACTAGAGCGGTTAAAAATGGATACTGTATAGCCGCGGCTTTCGATATTAAGTGCCAAATTGCGGCCCATAACACCCATGCCAATTACGCCAATTTCTTGTTTTGCCATTTTTCTAATCTTCCCTTCTTCGGATAATCTGCACTTTTTGTACAGCTCGTGTCGTATTTAGACACGCTGAATGATCAAACTTCTCAACATTCTTAACTATACCAAAGAAATGGCGCTTCGGCAATTGTTGCAACCGGAAATTTTCATGGATTTTCATTTTTGAAATGAAGCTGGGATACTTATACCTCGACTGCAAGTGACAAGCGCAAAGATAAGTTCGGCTAACTGTTCAAGCTCGGCTGCTTTGATTCGTTCGTCAGGTCTATGGGGTGCCTCATAGCCAGCTGCAAGGAGAATGGTTGTAATACCTGCCTCATTGAGAATATTGGCATCAGAGCCGCCCTTTTCTTCTATTTGCTGAGTGGCGAGTCCTATCTTATGAGCCGCTTTTTGGAATAAACGAAAAGCCGCATGTTGCTCGGCAATTTGAAAACCTGGATATGTGACATGTACTTGGATGTTTACGCTGGCACCATATTGATTGCCCGCTTCATAAAAGCACTGTTTGATTTCTTCCAGATCGCTCAACACATCCGGCAAATTTTTTCTGCCTGCAAATGACTCTCTACTTGCAAAGCCTCCACACCATCTGGCTGCTGCTCCACTTGATAACGATCAATCACAAACTGCATGTGGTCAGATAGGTGCAAATGACGCAAACGATGAACCGCCGTACGTAAAACTCGCGTTAAGGGCATCTTCCCTACTGTCCTGTTCTTCCGATAGTCCACTGAGACCGTTACATGGGTTTCACTGTTCAGTAAATAGCTGCCCACTCGTCCCGGAGCATCAAGTGTATAACCGAAACTTGAAGTAATTAGCTGCTTATCAAAAAGCTTTGCTCCCACTAATCCTTCTTCTTCTCTAGTGGTCAGCAGACATTCGATCAATCCATGTGGCTCGTTCTGTTCAAGCAACCGCTCAATCGTCCCTAGTATTGCGGCCAGACTCGCCTTGCAATCTGCACCTAATTGCCCCTTTGTCGAGCGATAGCACCTGTTTTCAAAAGTCAATTTTGGTTCCAAGCCATTCGTATGATGATCCAAATGAGCATTGAAAAGGAGTGGCGGAAAGGCATCATCTGTAGCCGGTAAATGGATCAGCAATCCAGCACGCCCTTTATAAGCAACTGACAACCCTCTCGTGTTGCAGAATTCTACCAACCATTCGATTATCTGATCCTCCCCTCCGGATGGGGCTTGAATGTCAACTAGCTCTTCAAAATAATCCGCTACTTTTTTCATTAAGGTTCCTTCTTTCGAGGAATTTTCTTTAGTATAACGGGTAAAAGGTTTTTTTTACAAGCCGGAAAAGCTTGCAGTTTTTTTTATTTATCGTTAAAATGAAACCAATATGTATTTTACTAACGAGAGGAGTTCTCTTTTTTACATGTCTAATAAAAAATTTGTTCGTGTTGTCGTCATCCTTATGCTTGTTGCAATCATTCTTTCAAGCATCATGACTGGCGTACTGATGTTTTGGTAAAAGCGGTAGTCTTTCAGGCTGCGGCTTTTTCTTTTGGACAAAAAAAGAGCAGTACTGAAACAGTACTACCCAAAAACATCTAGGGAGTTTAGGGGTATGGATCTAGATGTATTAAACTATACCCCTTTCTTCCCGAATAAAACCTTTTTAATAAAGCGGTGTATTTTCTTTAGAAATATGTTCGACATTTTGTTTCACTTTTTGTAAGAATCTTCCAGCTAGCAAACCATCCAAAATACGGTGATCGATCGACAGACACATATTGACCATCTCACGGATTGCAATCATATCATCAATGACTACAGGTCGCTTCACAATAGATTCAATTTGCAAAATCGCTGCCTGCGGATGATTAATAATTCCCATTGACTGAACGGAACCAAATGATCCTGTACTGTTAACCGTAAAGGTACCACCCTCCATATCAGTCGTTGTAAGCTTGTTATGCCGAGCTTTTTCGGCTAGTTCGCTGATTTCACGCGCAATACCTTTAACGGACTTCTCATCTGCATTTTTAATCACTGGTACATATAGCAAGTCATTCGCAGCAACGGCAATCGAAATATTGACCGCTTTATGTTCAATGATCTTGTCATTTGTCCATGTACTGTTAAGTGCCGGAAATTCTTTTAAAGCCTGTGCAACAGCTTTTACAAAGAAAGCAAAATACGTCAGACTGTAGCCTTCTTCTTTTTTGAAGTGGTCTTTCACTGTGTTCCGATAGCGAACCAGATTCGTTGCATCCGCTTCTACCATCATCCATGCATGCGGAATTTCATGTTTGCTGGCAACCATATGTTTCGCAATAGCTTTGCGCACACCGCTGATCGGAATTTCTCGATCGCCTGTTTGTGTCGTATTAGCTGTCGTTTCTGTCCGTGTACTTTCTGCCAGTTCCTTGTCCTCAGTGTGAGATGTGGAAGTAACTTTCTGATGCGCAGATGATGCATTCGATTTTGCTCCCCCTGTTTCAATCACTTGAAGAACATCTTTACGTGTGATTCGGCCACCTTTGCCACTGCCTTCAATTTGCTCAAGATCTAAATTATTTTCACTTGCTAAGCGCAAGACTGCTGGCGAATAACGCAGCCCGTCTGTTTTCTTTGTTTGACTCGCTACTGGGGCTTTTTGATCTATTTTTTCCGAAGCATCATCTGACGCACTTTCTTTTTCTGCTGGCTCGGATTCTTCTGTCTGAACTTCTCCTTCAGTTTCGATTGTACAGATGACTTCGCCTACTTCAAGCGTCTCGTCTTCTGCTGCTATGATTTCTTTTATTGTACCACTGAATGAGGAGGGGATTTCGGCAGTTACCTTATCTGTTAAAACCTCTGCCAGCGGATCATATTTTTCTACCTTTTGCCCCGGCTCTACTAGCCATGAACTAATTGTACCTTCCGTTACACTTTCGCCAAGTTTCGGCATGGTAATTTTTTCTAGTGCCACTTTTTTCACTCCTCATACTTTCAAATTAAAATTCGGCAAGTTCTCGCATTGCTGCTAGCACCTTGTCCGGATTGATCATAAAGAATTTTTCCATTGTTGGGGAAAATGGCATCGCCGGAGTATCAGGCCCAGCCAGTCGGGCAATCGGTGCATCCAAATCGAACAAGCAATTCTCAGCAATGATAGCACTGACTTCTCCAATGATACTGCCTTCTAGATTATCCTCTGTTACAAGCAGGACTTTCCCTGTTTTCTTTGCTGCCTCAATGATTGCTTCTTTGTCGAGCGGATAAATCGTTCTAAGATCAAGGATATGCGTTTCAATCCCATCTGTAGCCAATTGTTCAGCTGCTTGTTGCGCAAATTGAACAGCAAGACCATAAGTGATAACCGTCAGATCATCACCTTCCCGCACGACATTTGCTTTTCCGATCGGCACTGTATAATCGGTTTCTGGCACTTCCCCTTTTAATAAGCGATAAGCCCGTTTATGTTCGAAAAAAAGCACCGGATCATTGTCGCGAATAGCCGCTTTCAGCAAACCTTTTGCATCATAGGGATTGGACGGGATTACGATTTTCAGTCCCGGTTGACCAAAGAAAACTTTTTCGACAGATTGAGAGTGATAAAGCGCGCCGTGTACACCACCGCCAAATGGAGCACGAATCACCATGGGGCACGTCCATTCATTGTTCGAACGATAACGGATTCGCGAGGCTTCTGAAATGATCTGGTTCACAGCTGGCATGATAAAATCGGCAAATTGCATTTCAGCAACAGGTCGATAGCCATACATTGCTGCACCTACACCAACACCCGCAATGGCAGATTCGGCAAGCGGAGTATCGATTACACGATCCTCACCAAATTGGTCATAAAGTCCGGCAGTTGCTTTAAACACGCCACCCTTTTTCCCAACGTCTTCGCCAAGAACAAATACTTTTTCGTCGCGCTCCATCTCTTCTCTAAGCGCCATCGTAATTGCATCAATATAAGAAATGACTGCCATCTTATTTCCCCTCCCCGTTTTCTTCATAAACGAAGCGCAGTGCATCTTCTGGTTCCGCATATGGAGCGCTTTCTGCATATTCTGTTGCTTCGTTGACTTCCTTGGCAATCTCTTTTTCAAAAGTCGCAATCTCTTCTTCTGTTAAATAGCCTTCTTCCAACAATTCATTTTGAAAAAGGAGGAGCGGATCTTCTGATTTGGCTTGATCAACCTCTTCTTTTGAGCGATAACTGCGATCGTCATCGTCTGAGGAATGCGGCGTAAACCGATACGAAATCGTTTCGATCAAAGTAGGTCCTTCTCCATTTACTGCACGGTCGCGCGCTTCTTTAAAAGCCAGATATACTTCTGTTAAATTATTACCGTTGACGCGTTTCCCTGGAATCCCATAACCAAGCGCCCGATCTGACAGCTTTTCAGCAGCATATTGTTTCTTTGCAGGAACACTGATGGCATATTGATTATTATGGATGACAAAAACAACTGGTAATTTATGCACACTAGCAAAATTGATCCCTTCATGGAAATCTCCTTGGTTAGAAGATCCTTCCCCAGTTGAGACATAGGCAACTACTGGATCATGCGCCATTTTTGCCGCCAAACCGATACCAGCAGCATGCGGAAATTGTGTAGTTACTGGCGAGCTTTGCGTTACGATCCGCTTCGCTTTATGACCAAAATGAGCAGGCATCTGCCGACCGCCGGAATTCGGATCTTCTGCTTTCGCAAACGCTGACAGCATCACCTCTTTTGCTGTCATGCCAAACGCCAATACGACAGCCAAATCGCGGTAATACGGCAGCGAATAGTCTTTCTCTAGATCAAAGGCATATGCTGCCCCTACCTGCGCAATTTCTTGTCCCTGTCCGGAAATTGTAAATGGAATTTTACCGGAGCGGTTTAACAGCCACATCCGTTCATCTAATCTTCGGGCCATAAGTGTGGTCCGGTACATGCGAAGCAATGTTTCTTTTTCAAGTCCTGTCTCTTTTAAAGCCATGCTTTTATTCCTCCTAAAACTTGTTTTCCTTAACCATGAATTTGATTGCCATCTACAGCAAGTGCCGCTTCAGCAAATGCTTCTGAAAGAGTGGGATGCGGATGGATCGTTTCGCCGATTTCCCATGGGGTCGCATCCAGTACTTGGGCAAGTGCCGCTTCACTAATCATATCCGTAACATGTGGTCCGATCATCGATACACCCAAAAGATCATCTGTCCGTTTATTCGCTACTACTTTGATAAATCCGTCTGATTCACCAAAAACAAGTGCTTTGCCTATTCCACGGAAGAAGAATTTTCCTTTTTTCACTTCTAACTCTGCTTCTTTTGCTTTTTCTTCAGAAATTCCTACGCTGGCAATTTCTGGTGATGTATAAATACAACGCGGCACAAGATCATAGTCAAGTGCTTCTATTGCTTCACCCGCTATATAACGAACAGCAAGCATTCCCTCATGCATTGCCACATGCGCCAGTTGCATAGTTGGGATACAGTCTCCGATCGCAAACATATGGCTTTCTTTGGTTTGATACCGTTCATTTACTTGGATAAATCCTTTTTCTACAACAATATCTGTATTTTCAAGACCGATATTTTCAATATTGGCAGTACGGCCTACTGAGACCAGCATTTTCTCCGCACTAAAGCTTTTCGTTTCTCCTTTAACGATCGCTTCAATGGTCACTTGACCGTCTTGACTAACAAGTGTATCAGCTTGGACTTCAGCTTGCGTCACAAGTGTGATTTTTTTCTTTTTGAAAAGACGAGTCAGCTCTTTAGAGATTTCCTTGTCCTCTGTTGGAATGATCCGATCTGCATATTCTAGAACAGTCACTTCAACACCAAAATCATGCAGCATCGAAGCCCATTCCATGCCAATCACACCTCCGCCAACAATCAGAATCGACTTAGGTAACTCTTCCATTTGTAGCGCACCATCGGACGAAAAGACATTTTTTTCATCCAATTCAAGACCTGGCAGACTACGTGGACGCGAGCCCGTTGCGATAATCAAATTTTTAGGAATCAGCATCTCATTTTCTGTACCATCTTTTAATTCAACCGAGATTGTACCTGCAGTGGGCGAAAAGATGGATGGACCTAAAATCGTACCTACGCCTTCGTACAAATCAATTTTCCCTTGTTTGAATAACTGATGGATGCCTTTTTCCAACTGATCGATAATCGCTTGTTTACGTTCTTGAGCTTTTAAAAAATTAAACTGATAATCACCATCAATCGCGACACCAAAATCTGCTGCTTTTTTAACAGTCTGTAATACTTCTGCCGAGCGAAGCAAAGCTTTGCTTGGAATACAACCGCGATGCAGGCAGGTCCCGCCTAATTTGTCTTTTTCAACAACGGCTACCTTCAGCCCCTTTTTGCTTGCTTCAATCGCTGCCACATAGCCGCCCGTTCCGCCGCCAAGAACGACGACATCATACTCTTTTGCCATACTTGTTAATTCCTCCTTTAATATTCTTTAGCGTTTTCTTTGCCTGCTAAGACGCGTTGTGCACCGCTGTTAAGTGCTTCTAGTTCATCAGCTCCTGGATGAATACATACTGGTCCGATCCAGGAAACCTGTTGTTTGACTTGTTCTGTAAAACTTTTACTGCGGGCAAGTCCTCCAGTCAAAATGATTGCTTTTACTTCGCCATGTAAGACGACTGCCATTTGACCGATTTCTTTTGCAACTTGGTAGGCCATCGCTTCAAATACTTCTGCTGCATATGTATCTTGTTGTGCGATTTTTTCTTCGACCACCCGCATGTCATTGGTATCTAAATAGGAGATGACGCCGCCTTGACCGATCAATTGCTGATAGAGCTCTTGTTTCGTCCACTGCCCACTCATCGCCGCTTCTAAAAAAGCCGCCATAGGTAGACTTCCACTTCGTTCTGGACTAAATGGCCCCTCTCCATCAAGCGCATTGTTCACATCAACTACGCGGCCTTTTTGATGCGCCGCGACTGAAATGCCCCCACCGAGATGTGCAACGATAAAATTCGACTCTTCATAAGTCGTTTCAAGCTGGATAGCAACCTTCCGAGCACTGGCTTTGTGATTCAGTGCGTGAAAAATACTGATGCGCTCATAATTTTTATGTCCTGAAAAGCGTGCAACCGGTGCCAGTTCATCGACAACTACTGGATCCACAATAAAAGCCGGTAAGCCATTCAGTTTTTCTGCGAGTTCTTTGGCTAAAAGTCCACCAAGATTCGAAGCATGTTCGCCTGAGACCCCAGCACGCAAATCCGCTGCCATTTTTTCATTTACACGATACGTGCCGCCTTCCATTGGTCGCAAAAGCCCACCTCGCCCAACGATAGCATCGAGTCTCTCCACCTCAAAATGATGCGCTGCAAGTGTTCGAATCAATACTTCTCGCCGCAAAGCTAACTGGTCAAGGATCGTCTCAAACCCCTTCAATTCCGCTCTCGAGTGACGGATTTCTTCTTCGAATAGCAGTTCTTCCCCTTCAAAAACTGCCAGCTTTGTTGATGTAGATCCCGGGTTGATGGTCAATACTGTATAAGCCATTCATTCTCCTCCAAGCGCTTATTTTTAAATGCTCTGAAACAATTTGGGAAATTTGAAAAATATTATCTGTCATTTCAGCACTATTGTAACACGAGGTCTCAGAGGGGTGAAAGGCTTTGCTCTGAACATAATGAAATCGCTTTATTCACATTTGTATATCATTTTCTGACCATTCGGGTCGTTAGTATGAGGGAAGTTAATTTATTTTCCGCAGAGTCGCTGCGCGAAGAGATGACGATCGGTACTTTAGACCCAACAATGAGACTCCCTACTTGAGCTTGCGCAAAATAGACTAGTGTTTTATAAAGCACATTCCCTGTCTCAATATTTGGAACAACTAGAATATCTGCATCTCCAGCTACTACCGATTCAATCCCTTTGTGTCGAGCTGCTTCTTTTGAAATTGCTGCATCCATCGCAATCGGTCCTAATGTTGGAAGTGTTGGTTCTTTTTCTCGAAAGTAAGCCACTAATTTTTCTGCATCGATTGTAGAAGGCATTTTAACAGTTGGCTGTTCAACCGCACTTAGAAATGCGATTTTTGGCTTTTCAATGCCCAACTTTCGAGCGACTTGGATCGCATTTTCGGTGATTGCACATTTCGCATCAAATTCTGGTGCAACATTCATCGCACAATCAGTAACGATAAGTGGTTTATGATAAGCTGGAAACTCAAATACAGCAACATGTGAGAGAAGGCGACTATCTCGAAGCCCCATTTCTTTTCGAAGTACCTGATGTAAGATGGCCGAGGTCGGCACAAATCCTTTCATCAAGACATCTGCTTGCCCAGTTTTCACAGCAAGAACCGCCTGTTCAGCTGCATCTTCGGCACCTTCTACAGGAATGACAGTTACCCATTCTTGTTCCTCTGCAGTATAGTCCACTGCTATAGGAGTCACTGTCGTCTTCTCTTGATCCGTTTTCGTATAGGTCGATTTTTTTCCACCAAATAAAAGAAAATGTCCAAGCTTTTTTTCAATCGCTTGCTTGACCATCTTTGTCACTGCCTCATCATTCGCACCTGCTACTGCAAATGTATACGTCTGATTCGTTCGTATTTTGTCAAAGAGCTTTTCTGATCTCATCCAACATTCTCCTTTCACTATCAGCACACAAAAAAGCCGCCTAGCGAATTAGTAGTTGTTTTTAAGACCAGGTGATAATTTATTCACCCTTTATTTTAAACAAAAACCGATTCGTATGCAAGCAATTTTGTTTTATTGGCTCAGTTGCTTGATTTTCGCTGCTTGATCAAGCATTTCTTTCGCGTGTCTTTTCGCAAGATCCGTCACCTCTGTACCAGCAATCATCCGACTGATTTCAAGCGTTTTTTCTTCGCCATTTAAAACAGCCACATGGGTTAGTGTTCGTTTATGTTGGACCTGCTTCGTAATATAAAAATGATGATCCGCCATCGCTGCAACCTGCGGGAGATGTGTGATACAAAGCACCTGCGAACCGATAGAAACGGCATAAATCTTTTCGGCAATTGCTTGTGCCACTCGGCCGCTGACACCTGTATCTACCTCGTCAAAAATAATCGAAGTGATCCCCTGATGTTTTGAAAAAATCGTCTTCAGCGCCAGCATCATCCTTGATAATTCCCCACCAGAAGCGATTTTTGTAAGCGGCTTAGGTGGTTCTCCTGGATTTGTTGACATATAAAAGCTGACTTGATCGGATCCATCTGCAGTGAAAGCCACTTCCTCTTCTTTAAACATGACTTTGAAAACAGCTTTTTCCATATACAGCTGTTTGAGTTCTTCACCAATCTGCGTTTCAAGGCGAAGCGCTGCTTTTTTACGGAGCGCTGTGAGTTTAGCTGCCTGCATACGGACTTTTTCAAGACAAATTGTTCGTTTTTCCGCCAGCTGGTCAATACTTGATTCACTCTCACTCAGCGTCGTGATCTCCTGTTTGATTTCTTCGTTATACTGAATAATATCGTGGATGGTCTTGCCATATTTACGTTTAAGCTGATTCATTTCTGCCAGACGCGCTTCAATTTGATTCAATTCTTCTGGCTGGAATTCCATGTTATCAAGTGCCTGACCAATTTGCCGTAAAGCATCTTCCAGCATATAGTAACTGGACGAAACACTTTCGCTAAGTTCCCGATACTCCTCAGAAACACTTTGAATGGATTCTAGTTGACTCATAGCCTGGGAAACAAAGGCCATGCCGCCTGGTTCTCCCTGTAAAGCTTCATAGGCACCTGCCAGATTTTCATTTAATTTTTCGAAATTGGCGAGAATATTTTTTTGTTCCAAAAGTTCTTCTTCTTCGCCTTCTTTAAGACCGCTTGCTTCGATTTCCTGATTTTGAAAACGGAGCATATCCAGCCGCCGCGCCATCTCTTGCTCATTTTTCGTCCAATTGCGCCATTTTTTATCCGCTTCCTGATAAGCTTCAAAAACGCGACGATATGTAGCAAGAGGTCCTGCTAATGCTTTTTGATCAAAACGATCCAAAAGCCCTAAATGATACTCATCGTGCATCAGCTCTTGCGATTCATGCTGACTATGGATATCAATCAATTTACTGCCCAGTTCCCGCAAGAATACAGTTGTCACAAGTTTTCCGTTTACCCGACAAGTATTCTTACCACTTCTAAATAAAACACGCTCTAAAACAAGCATTCGATCCGTTGCGTCAATGCCATTTTCTTCTAGCTGTTCTTGCACAGCTCCCATATGATCTTCTAAATAAAACAACGCTTCAAGCGCCAATTTATCTGCTCCGTGTCGAATCAGCTGACTAGACCCGCGTCCGCCAACAATTAGCCCCAGTGCATCAATGATGATTGATTTCCCGGCGCCTGTTTCCCCTGTCATCACCGTCATGCCTTCTTCAAATGAAAGCGACAGCGATTCGATAATAGCAAAATTTTTGATGGTAAGTTCTTGGAGCAATTTTTTCACCTCCGTGCCTTTACAGCATTTCGACGATTCGTTCCGACATCATCTCTGCCTCTTTTTCACTGCGGCAAATAATCAGACAAGTGTCATCACCGCAAAGCGTTCCCGCTTTCTCCGGCCAGTTCAAATTGTCTAGCAAGACACCGATTGAGTTTCCGTTACCAGGCATGACTTTGATGATCAGCATAAACTGTACGCGATCAATACTGATAAAACAGTCTACAAGTGCTCGTTTCAATTTTTGCAGCGGATTGAACTTATTATCTGCCGGCAAACTGTACTTATACGTCCCGTTATGCGTTGGAACTTTAACTAAATGTAATTCTTTGATATCCCGTGAAATTGTCGCCTGAGTGACTTTCACTTCACGTTCCATCAATTTTTCCACTAGATCTTCCTGAGTTTCAATTTCATTTGCCGTGATGATTTCGCGAATGATGATATGGCGATGACCTTTATTCATGATTATTTCACCTCACGTTATTTTTACTACTACCATCTTAACGGAAAAAACGCATAAAGTCACGAATGAACCGTCTTATTTGGTAAAAATGAACTTCCATCCCTTTTATACAGTGATATTTTTAAACTTTCGGCTAAAAAGCGCAAAAAGCCGGGAAATATTTCATTCCCGGCTTACATAATTATTTATCTAGTTGTTTGTGTGCCTGCTCAACTATTTGCTCAATCTGCCATGTAGGGAATCTAGCTTCTGCAGATTCCGGCCGATGATCATTCCATTTGAGATGAGCAATAAATTCAATATTTCCTTCTCCACCTGTGATTGGTGAAAAATCCAACCCGCACACCTGATACCCTTCTGTTTCAGCAAAACGTAGGATTTCCTCCACCACGTCTAGATGTGTCTTGGGATCACGTACGATGCCTTTTTTCCCCACTCGTTCTTTTCCAGCTTCAAACTGCGGCTTGATAAGCGTCATTACATCGCCACCAGTCTTCAAGACAGTGGCAAGCACTGGCAGAATCAATTTTAATGAGATAAAGGACACATCAATTGTAGCAAAGTCTGCTAAGCCTAGCGAAAAATCAGCCGGCGTCACATGCCGAAAATTCGTACGTTCCATCACTGTCACCCGGTCATCATTCCGCAACTTCCAGGCCAGCTGATTATAGCCAACATCCAGCGCATAGGAGTGACTAGCCCCATTTTGAAGCGCACAATCTGTAAAACCGCCTGTCGAAGCGCCGATATCAAGCATTAGACGATCCTTGACATCAAACTCAAATACCTTCAATGCTTTTTCGAGCTTTAATCCACCTCGACTCACATAGGGTAATATTTCTCCCCGGACACGCAACTTCGCTGTTATTGGAAGTTTTTCCCCGGCCTTAAGCACACTAGTGTCCCCATCGAATATAATCCCAGCCATAATCGCGCGCTTTGCCTTTTCTCTTGTTTCGAATAATCCCTGCTCAACCAGCAGGACATCCGCACGTTCTTTTTTCACTGTCATATTGTCGTTTTCCTCAACTTTTCATTTTGTTGGCATAACCTGATCGCCGTTTGACTGATTTTTTCAGCCGAAAGACCGTTTTCTTTTAGCAGTTGCTGCACATCTCCGTGGGGAATAAAAGCATCTGGCAGCCCAAGCCGTTGTATGATGCTCGTGTAACCCGCTGATTCAGCAAATTCTAGTACTGCCGAGCCGAAGCCACCTGCAAGTAACGCTTCTTCTACTGTTATAATGGGTATTTGTTTGTCCAAAATCCGTACAAGCATCTTTTCATCCAGCGGTTTCAAAAAGCGGGCGTTCACGAGCCCTGCCCGAATGCCTCGTTTTAGGAGAGCATGACTTGCCTCTGTTGCCATCTGAAGCGTCGCACCAAATGTAATGATCACACAATCAAATGGCTCGATCAAAACTTCCCATTGACCAATTGGCAGAGGCTGTACTTCCGATACCAGTTCTGACATCCCCGAAGAATGACCACGAGGATAACGTAGCGCAAAAGGACCGTCATGCATAAAGCCTGTTTCAAGCAGCTGCAAGGCTTCCGTCTCGTCTTTTGGCATAGCCAGCACCAAATTGGGAATACTACGCAGAAAGCTGATATCAAAGATGCCCTGATGCGTTTCTCCATCTCCACCGACAAGACCAGCTCGATCAATGCCGATCATAACTGGCAGATTCTGTCTGCACACATCATGGACAACCTGATCATAGCCGCGCTGTAAGAAAGTGGAATAAATTGCTAGAAAAGGCTTAAGTCCAGAAGCTGCCATTCCCGCAGATAGCGTTACCGCGTGCTGTTCCGCAATCCCGACATCAAAAAAACGATCGGGGAATCTTTGCTGAAAAGCAGTCAACTTAGAACCCACTGGCATGGCGGGTGTGATCGCCACTACTCGCTCATCCCTTTCAGCAAGTCTTAGAACACCGTCACTAATAACTGCACTCCATGGTTTCGCTGTCTCTACTGGTTTGATAAAAGCTCCCGTATCAATCTTATAAGGCCCAGTCCCGTGCCATAATCCACTTCGATCCATTTCAGCAGGCTCATAACCTTTGCCCTTTGTCGTCACAACATGGATTAGTGTCGGGCCTTTGACCTTCTTGGCATACTGCAGATTTTGCAACAAATCATGATAGTCATGTCCATTGACCGGTCCTAGATAAGTGTAGCCCAGCTCTTCAAAGAAAGTTCCCTGTACAAGCAGATATTTTACGCTGTCCTTGATGCGCTCTGCCAGACCGGCAATCTTGTCGCCTGCTTGCGGAATCCGTTTCATCATCGTCTCAACATCTTTTTTTGCCCGTTTAAAATTATTAGATGTTCGAAGTTTGCCAAGCATCGTATGCATCGCCCCAACATTGGGGGCAATAGACATATTATTATCATTTAAAACCACAATGACATTTTTATTCATATCACCAATATGATTTAACGCCTCGAGTGCCATTCCGCCAGTAAGCGCACCATCTCCAATAATCGGCACTACATGGTAGCTTTCTTTCTTCAAATCTCTGGCGATCGCCATACCTGCTGCTGCTGATAAGGAGGTGGAGCTGTGCCCTGTTTCAAAAACATCATGAATCGATTCCTTCCGTTTTGGAAAGCCATCAAGCCCACCGTGCTGTCGTAATGTATTAAATTGAGTGGCCCGGCCCGTCAAGATCTTGTGCACATAGGATTGATGGCCCACATCCCATATCAATTTATCAGTTGGGCTATCAAAAATATAGTGAAGCGCAATCGTCAATTCAACTACACCTAAATTGGGACCAATATGTCCCCCTGTCACAGAAGTGGATTGAATTAAAAACTGACGAATCTCACTTGCAAGCTGCTCCATTTCTGGGATCGACATTTGTTTTAGAAATGCAGGATTTTTGATTTTTGTCAGATCCAAATGAATCCTCTCACTTTCTCTCCATATGTTCAAAAAACGCGGCTATATCATCTAATCAGCCCCGTTTCCCTCCATCAAAAAGCATTTCTCGATTTCTTTGATGCTTTCTATTATATCATTACATTGCTTTTTCACCAACCCAAAAATTGCTGAGAATCACACACTGTTTTTAAACAAATAAAAAAGCAAACCACCTGAGAGTGATTTGCTTTCAATGATTAGAAGATTAACTTACGCTTTTTCAACGTTAGCAGCTTGAGGACCGCGAGCACCGTCTTCGATATCGAAAGTTACTGCTTGGCCTTCTTCTAGAGTTTTGAATCCGTCACCTTGGATAGCGCTGAAGTGTACGAATACATCGTCTCCACCTTCACGTTCGATGAAGCCAAAACCTTTTTCTGCGTTAAACCATTTTACTGTACCTTGTTCCATTTAAAATTCCTCCTCGTGTGTCAAACACACAAATAAATTGTACTATTCTTGCTTAACGGCACGAGATGGAATTGTCTTAAACAATTATATCTTGACCTACAAAAATAATCTTCTTAAAGAATAACATGCTTATGATAAAATTGCAAATAAAAAATGTCAAATTGTAGAAAAATTTTCACTATAAATCAATTGTCACGTTGAATGATTTCTTCTGCCAATAAAAGGAGCAACTCTGGTTGCAACTGTAAACCTTGAAGAGCCGAAACTGCCTGTTGGTACTCAGCTTCCAACGCTTTTTTTGCCCCTTCAAGTGTAAGTAAAGCAGGATAAGTGCTTTTATTTAGCTTCAAATCAGCTCCCGTTTTTTTGCCCATTTTATCTTCATCACCAACCACATCCAAAATATCATCGCAAATTTGGAAAGCGACCCCGATATGCGTAGCAAATGTCGCGAGACCAGTAAATTGTTTCTTCGTTGCCCCGCCAATGTGCGCACCTGCAAGAACTGCCGCTTTGAGAAGTGCCCCAGTTTTGCGCGCATGGATTGATTTCAACGCTTCCAGATCGACTGCCTGATTTTCAGCCAGGATATCAGCCTGCTGACCGCCAACCATGCCGAGCGGACCTGCACTGTCAGCAAGCAGCTCGACAAGTGTCAGTCGGACTTCAGGGAGATTTAAAGCATCATCCGCACTCAAAACAGAAAAAGCTTGTGTTAGTAAGGCATCACCCGAAAGAATCGCCGTTGCTTCGCCATAAATCCGGTGATTGGTCGGCTTGCCACGTCTGAAATCATCATCGTCCATTGCTGGTAGATCATCATGAATAAGGCTATATGTGTGGACCATCTCGATCGCAGTGGCAAATGCAAGTCCCTTCGCTAGATCACCGCCTAGCGCATCAATCGTGGCGGCAACTAAAAGTGGTCGAATCCGTTTACCACCAGCTGAAAGAGAGTAGTTCATTGACTCTCGCAAAAGCGGCTCGACGTCTTTAGGAATTAGATTTTGGAGTCTGTCTTCTACGTGTTGTTTGAACATTATGAGTTTGGGTGCTTGAATCGTCAAACTTATTCTCCCCCCATGTCAAAAGGTGTCTCAACATCCATCTCGTCCACTACTTTGGCCATTTTTTCTTCGGCTGCTTGTAACTTTTCTTGACAAATCTTCGTTAGTTTAACACCTTTTTGATATAAATCAAGGGATTCTTCAAGCGTTGCATCTCCATTTTCAAGAGCTTCCACGATTTTTTCCAATTCGCTCATCGCTTCCTCAAAGGTTTGTTTTTTCGCTGCCATATCCGCTTTCCTCCTTCGCTGTCACTTTTGCTTGATAACGGCCACCTTGCATCGTTACTTCTACTTGATCGTCAATTTCAATCTCCTGGATCGTTTTGATAACATGATCGTCTTTTTTTGTCAGCCCGTAGCCACGTTTCAAAAGCGCCAATGGACTGAGATATTCCAACCCATCCGAAAGGCGGATTAGCTGTTCTTTTTTTCGCTCTAAAAGGACGTCCTTCAGCCTGCTAAGCCGATCTTTTTGCAGAAGCCATTCCCGCTTTTCACGGACTAGTCTCTCTTTTGGAGACTGCTTTTCAAAACGATAGCGCATTGTTTGATACTCTTTTTCCTTGATTAAAATAAATCGGCTGTAAGATCGTTTGAGTCGCTCAGCAAAATAATCGATCTTTTCCAGCCCCGTTTCAATCGTTCGAGCTGGACTGACATGTGCCAACCGATCACTTTGCTGTCGTATAAGCTGATTCTCTCGCTCCAAACGCCTGTGGACTAGTGCCGTCAATCGGTACTCTCTTTCCAAAATCCGCTCTTTTAGATCATGCTGATTCGGAACAGCTATTTCAGCAGCAGCAGTTGGAGTAGCCGCTCGCATATCGGCAGTAAAATCCGTTAACGAAAAGTCTGTTTCATGTCCGACCGCTGAAATGATGGGAATATCGGAATCATAAACGGATCGAACCACGATTTCTTCATTGAATGCCCAAAGTTCTTCAAGTGAGCCACCACCCCGCCCGATAATCATCACATCGATATCATGACGCGCATTAATTCGAGCAATGTTCCGTGCGATTTTTTCGGCTGCTCCGTCTCCTTGTACCATTGTCGGATACAAAACAACCTCTGTTGCTGGCATGCGCCTCTGAATCGTTGTCAGAATATCTCGCACTGCTGCACCAGTCGCACTCGTTACCACTGCCACTTTTGACGGGAATGAAGGCAGTGCTTTTTTATGCGTTTCTGCAAAAAGCCCTTCTTGTTCAAGTTTGGCCTTCAGCTGTTCAAAACGGACATATAAAGCTCCGACACCATCTGGTTCCATCTCCTCTGCATAAAACTGATAGCGACCGGCTTTTGTAAAAACACCAATTCGCCCAGAAACCAGCACATTCATGCCGTCTTCCGGACGAAAAGATAATTTTTGAGCCGATTTGGCAAACATGACAGAGCGAAGCATAGCCGCTTCATCTTTTAATGTGAAATAGAGATGACCGCTAAGTGGTTGCTTAAAGTTGGAGATTTCCCCTTTTACAAATACTTTTTTCATATAAGGGTCAGCATCGAATTTTTTTTCAATATATTTGGTTAGTGCTTCTATAGTCAAATATTGTTTTTGCAAAATCTTCACTTCCCGTAAACTTACTTTACCGATCGAGTCGCTTCGCTGCCTTTAAAGTATTCGCAAGCAGCATTGTAATCGTCATCGGACCAACACCACCTGGTACTGGAGTCAAAAAGCCGGCTGTTTCTTTGACATCTTCAAAATCAACATCTCCGCAAAGTTTATTATTTTCATCACGGTCCATACCGACATCAATGACGATCGCGCCTTCTTTGACATAGTCTTTCGTTACAAATTTAGCTAGCCCTGTTGCTACTACCAAAATATCCGCTTTCCGTGCGACTTCAGGCAAGTTTTGCGTACGGCTGTGCGCAATGGTTACAGTGGCATTTTCCTGTAAAAGAAGTTGTGCAACTGGTTTACCCACAATATTGCTGCGTCCAATGACTACCGCAGTCTTCCCTTCGATCGTTTCACCCGTTGATTTTATCAGCTCAATAATTCCAGCCGGCGTACACGGAACAAAGGTTTCTTTACCAATATAAAGATTGCCTACATTGATTGGATGGAAGCCGTCCACATCTTTTTCAGGATGGATCGCATCAATCACTTTTTCTTCTGAAATATGTTTTGGAAGTGGTAGTTGTACGAGAATGCCATGAATACTTTGATCCGCGTTCAGCTTTGCTACTTCGCTCAGCAGCGCCTCTTCTGAAATCGTTTCAGGCAATTCAACCAAAACGGACTTCATACCACTCTCTTCGGTCCGTCTTTGTTTATTGCGGACATATGTACGCGACGCTTGATTATCGCCTACTAAGACAACTGCAAGTCCAGGCTGTTTACCTGCTGCGACGCGCTTTTTCACTTCATTTGTTATATTTTCTTGAATTTGTTGAGCCAATTTTTTCCCGTCAATAATTGTTGCCAATATGATTGCCCCCTTTAAATAAATAGATAACTGGCCCGAGCAGATAGCCCGCTCAGGCCGCATAGATCCCTACTATTCTTGTGCAATATTTGCGAGTACACCATTGATAAATTTGCTTGCTTTTTCATCGCTGTATACCTTGGCAATTTCGATTGATTCATTTAAACTTACGCGATCAGGAACATCCTCCATATACATCATCTCAAATGTGCTGACACGCAAAATTGATAGATCCACTTTATTCAACCGGTCAATACGCCAGTTGTCCAAATGCGCAGAAATCTTATCGTCGAGCTCAGCTTTATGAGCTGTGACACCATTTACGAGCGCTTCTACATAATCATCCTGTTCTTCTTCCATGACGTTTTGAATCGCTTGTACCGCCGTCATCTCATTAAGTTCCATTTGAAATAATGCTTGAAGTGCTCGTTCGCGCGCTTCTCTTCTTTTCATCTAAAAAAGCTCCTTTTAGTCAGTTAAACATCTTAAAGTGTAAAATCATCCAATGACAAGACATCGGTTTTCTCAAATTGAACCCCTACAATATGCACATTGACTTCTGCCACAACAAGTCCTGTCATACTGAAAATTGTATCACGGACAGCAGCTTGGATACCTTCTGCCACAAGCGGAATTGTTGCCCCAAAAAGTACAGAACAGTATAAGTCAACAAGAATGCCGTTTTCTGTTAGTTCAATCTTGACGCCTTTTCGGTAATTGACAGTCCCACCAAATTTTTCGCGCATTTCACTGGCAAAGCCACCCTGCATAGCACCCACATTCTCAACTTCACTAGCGGCAAGTCCTGCAATGACGCCGATGACTTCCGGTGCGATTTCAATTTTGCCAAGTGTTTCTGGATCTTTTCGCAGATCTTTTGTATAGGCCATGATTTTGCCTCCTTTACGATTGTTTCATTACGTCATTTTGTTCTAAAAATTTGGTGTTGAAATCTCCTGACACGAAGTTTTCATTTTCTAATACTTTCCTGTGGAAAGCAATCGTAGATGGAATCCCATCGATCGCAAATTCAGAAAGCGCCCGTTTCATTTTTTCAATCACTTCTTCGCGGCTGTCTGCATAACAGATCAGTTTCGCAATCATTGAATCATAAAACGGTGGGATTTTGTAATTTGGATACGCAGCAGAGTCGATCCGCACGCCATTACCTCCTGGCGGCAAATAAAACTTGATCTCCCCTGGTGCCGGCATGAAATTCTTCTCTGGATTTTCTGCATTGATACGACATTCCATTGCCCAACCAGTTAATTTGATATCTGTTTGTTTGACCTTTAATACTTCACCGGATGCTACTAAAAATTGTTGTTTGACAAGGTCGACACCTGTGACTAGTTCTGTTACTGGATGTTCAACCTGAATCCGCGTATTCATCTCCATAAAGTAGAATTCTTTTTGCTTTGGTTCATAGATGAATTCAATCGTGCCTGCACCGGAATAATTAACGGCTTTAGCAGCTTTCACAGCGGCTTTTCCCATTTTTTGACGCATTTTCTCATCGATGGCTGGAGACGGACTTTCTTCGATCAATTTTTGCAGACGACGTTGTACCGTGCAGTCCCGCTCCCCTAGATGAATGACATTACCGTGATTATCTGCCATGACCTGAATTTCCACATGTCGGAAATCTTCAATATATTTCTCGATATAAACCCCAGGATCACCAAAAGCAGCTTCTGCTTCTTGTTGAGTCGTTTGGACGCCGCTCACGAGCTTTTCTTCATTCTCTGCTACACGAATGCCTTTACCGCCACCCCCTGCAGTAGCTTTGATAATAACAGGGTAACCGATTTTCTTCGCAATTTTCTTCGCTTCTTCCGCATCAGCTACGATTCCTTGCGAACCAGGAACCACTGGGACTCCAGCTTTTCGCATCGTTTCTCGTGCTACATCTTTCGTTCCCATTTGGGAGATGGCCTCCGCACTAGGTCCGATAAAAGTGATTTTACAATCTGCACACAGACTTGCAAAATCAGCATTTTCAGCTAGAAAACCATAACCAGGATGAATCGCATCACAACTCGTCAGAATAGCCACACTGATAATATTAGACATATTAAGGTAGCTTTCTTTGGTTTGGGCCGGACCTACACAGTAGGCCTCATCTGCTAATTGAATATGTAATGCATCGCGATCGGCTTCCGAATAAATAGCTACTGTTTCGATTCCGAGCTCTTTTGCAGCTCGAATAATCCGCACAGCAATTTCACCGCGATTGGCAATCAGAACTTTTTTAATCATCAGCTAGGACTCCTTACTTCTTTTTCACTTTGAATAACGGTTGGCCAAATTCGACCAATTCTCCATTCGTTACAAGCACTTCTTTAATCTCGCCGTCCATATCGGCTGTGATTTCATTGAAAAGCTTCATTGCTTCTACGATACAAACAACTGTTGCAGAGGAAACGTGTGAACCAACATGAACAAATGCATCATCTTCTGGTGCTGCCGATGCATAAAAAGTACCAACCATTGGCGAAGTGATGACCTCAAGTGTTTCTTCTGCTTCTACCGCTGGAGCTTGTTGGCCATCCTCAGCAGGTGCAGTTTCTTTTATAACAGGGGCTTTTGCAGCTACCTCCACAGGGGTATAAGCCACAGTACCACTATTTTTTTTCAAATGGATTTTTTGACCTTCATATTCTAAATCAAATTCATCTAAATTTGATGAATCAACCAGCTCGACCAGCTGTTTAATCTCCTCTAAAGATAGCATGTTTGACACTCCTTCAAATAAATTAAAAAATTGCATAGTAACGCATCATAAATATTGTACCACACTTACGTCGAAAAAGAACTATCTTGAATTATCCGTATAGAAAAAAAGCACCTGCATGATTGATGCAAGTGCTTTTCGCTTAAGCTCGGGAAACATAAGTCGCTTCTGTTGTATTGATCACAAGCACATCGCCTTCATTCACGAAGAACGGTACTTGAACAACAAGCCCTGTTTCGAGCGTAGCTGGTTTTGAACCGCCTGAAGAAGTATCGCCTTTAATGCCGGGCTCTGTTGCTTCTACTTTTAGTTCGACTGTATTTGGCAAATCAACACCGATCGTTTCACCTTGGAACATCATGATGCTGATTTCCATATTTTCTTTCAAAAATTTAAGTTCATATTCGATCTGTGTATCAGGCAACTCAATTTGTTCATAAGTCTCTGTATCCATGAAAACATGGTTCGAACCGTCTGCATATAGATACTGCATTCTACGGTTATCGATTTGTGCTTTTGCTACTTTTTCACCGCCACGGAATGTTTTTTCTTGAATTGCACCGGTCCGCAAATTACGTAGCTTCGAGCGAACAAACGCAGCTCCTTTACCAGGTTTCACGTGCTGGAAATCAAGTACGCGCCAAATCCCGCCATCCACTTCGATTGTTAATCCAGTACGAAAATCGTTCACTGAAATCATGTTCTTTCCTCCTGCATGTCACCCTTAAAATGGGGTGTTCGACATCTTTTTTAGTTTTCCTTTTCTATTTAACCATAAAAATGGCTGCCTTTCAATCTTAGAGAAGGATCAGCTCTTTCGGCGAATGAATCAGTACTTCATTTCCAGTTTCTGTGATTAGCAGATCATCTTCAATCCGGACTCCGCCAATACCCGGTAAATAGATACCCGGCTCATCCGTTACCACATTCCCTGGCACTAGTTTTTGCGGACTCTTCATGGAAAGATTAGGTCCTTCATGAATCTCAAGACCAATACCATGTCCTAGTGAGTGACCAAAAGCATCTCCATAACCAAAACTTGCAATATGATCTCGCGCAATTTTATCTGCTTCAATACCGCTCATTCCCGGTTTCAGTGCATCAATCACTTTTAATTGTGCATCCAATGTGATTTGATAGATTTCTTTAAGCTTCGGATTGCTCGGTTCACCGATACTGATTGTCCGTGTCATATCTGAGCAGTAACCATTATAATAACAGCCATAATCCATTGTGACAAAATCACCCTGCTCGATTTTCTTATCACTTGCCACTCCATGCGGAAGAGCCGAACGCAAGCCACTCGCTACAATTGTATCGAAAGAAGAAGAAGTCGCGCCTTGTTTGCGCATGAAAAATTCTAATTCGTTGGAAACTTCAAGTTCTGTTATGCCTACTTTGATAAAGCCCAAAATATGATCAAATGCTTGGTCAGCAATCTCGCAAGCGGTTCTGATCGCTTTCATTTCATCCGCTGACTTGATTTGACGCATGCCTTCAAAAAAGCCTTTTAGTGGTTCTAGTGAAGCAGAAAAAGTGCTTTCCATACCTTGGAAGGCAGAAACCGTTACATAATCCGCTTCAAAAGCCAGCTGACGCACACCATTTTGTTTTAAAAGCTCTTCTACTGTCTCAAAAATAGGTCCAGTATGTTGGACGATTTCATATCCAATCGCTTGTTTTGCCGCTTGTTCCGTATAACGAAAATCTGTAATAAAATAAGCCTTTTCAGGAGTTAGGAGTGCTACACCACTTGTTCCTGTAAATCCCGACACATAACGGCGGTTATATTCGCTTGTTACAAGTACTGCTTCCAAATTCTTTTCCGAAATCGCTTTTTGGATATTTGCTAATTTAGTCAATTTTCTTCTCCTCCTTATTTCTAACCTTTATATGTAAGTCATTCAACATTGCTATTTTATCATAATTTTTGCTTTTATCTATACGAAAGTTCATTTTTAGCGTAAAATGTTGGATAGAATGCTAAAGAAAAGGTTGGTGAATTTTTTGTCAGATTTAAAAAAGCCGGCTTACGGTGGACAAGCAGTTGTAGAAGGCGTTATGTTCGGCGGAAAAAAGCAAACCGTTACGGCTATTCGCCGGATGGATGGCTCTCTTGAATATTTTTATTTAGAAAAAAACAGCCCTAACTGGGTGATGAATTTAAAAAAAGTTCCTTTTCTGCGTGGAATTGTGGCATTGATCGAGTCTAGTGCTCTCGGCTCCAAACATTTGACATTTGCTACAGATCGCTATGATGAAGATCCGAATAATGACCAGATCGAGGAAGAAATTGAACAAAAAGAATCCAAAGTCGCCATGTGGTTGGGAGTTGCAGTGATCGGAGTCCTCTCTTTTGTATTTGCCAAATTTGTGATGACACTTGTTCCTGTCTTTATTGCACAATTTTTCCGTTTTCTGGTACCATCTGATGTCGGACAGGTCATACTCGAAAGCCTTGTTAAACTACTGCTTCTCTTAGGCTATATTTTTGCAGTCTCTCAGACGCCGGTTATCAAGCGCGTGTTTCAGTATCATGGTTCTGAGCATAAAGTAATCAATTGTTTTGAAGCAGGGCTCCCCTTAACTGTAAAAAATGTACAAAACCAGTCACGACTTCATTATCGTTGTGGTAGCAGTTTCATTCTTTTCACTGTTATCTGTGGCATGTTTATTTATTTCTTTGTCCCGACAGATCCCCTTTGGCTTCGGATTGTTGATCGCATCCTTTTAATTCCAGTAGTTCTCGGAGTAGCCTTTGAAGTTCTTCAATTAACCAATAAATGTAGGAACATCCCTGTCTTACGTTATCTCGGCTATCCAGGACTTTGGCTTCAACTCTTAACAACGAAAGAACCTAAAGATGATCAGGTTGAAGTGGCGATCGCCTCATTCAATGAGCTTTTACGTGTTGAAAAAGAAGGCGTTCCTGCTGAGGCACTCACTGAAGCCAAGCTGATTGAACATGCATAGAAAGAAGGCGTTGAGATGAATAAATCCACAATAATCGCCGGTTTGATAATTCTACTGTGTTTAATTGGTATTTTTTCAGGCGGATTTTCTTCGTTTATTTGGCTGTTTGTTACGGTGATTATTGGCTCCATTCTACTGACACTGCTTATTCGTTTTTTCATGAACCGGCAAAAGACTGATAAAAATTATCAAAAAGCGGTCAAACAATCTAGAAAAATGCATCCAAAAAATCGATCGAACACAAAAAAGAAAAAATCTTCCTTCAAAGTCATTGATGGTGGAAAAAAATAAGTTATAATAGACGAGGAGAGTTTTCTTAGGACAATTTGTTCCTACAGACATGAAAGGAGTTACTTGAAGTGGTTAGTTGGATTATCGCACTGATTATCTTATTGATTTTACTAGGTTATGAGATTTATCAGTACATCATGCGAAAGAAAGCATTAACAGTGTTGACAGAGGAAGCATTCAAGGAAGGTTACCGTAAAGCACAAATTATCGATGTACGGGAACCAAACGAATTCGACGGTGGTCATATTCTTGGTGCACGTAATGTTCCTGTTACGCAATTAAAACAACGTACAGGTGAGATTCGTAAAGACGTCCCTGTATACCTCTATTGTCAGTCTGCACAACGTAGTAACCGTGCTGCTATCATGCTCTATAAACGAGGATATCGCAATCTGTATCAACTTAAAGGCGGATACAAAAAGTGGACAGGCAAAACGAAAGCAAAATAAAAAAGACGCGGTAGAAATTTCTATCGCGTCTTTTTTTCGGACTAAAGTCGGAAATAAAATCCGTCTTCAAACGCTGCTCAGCCCCCCTCTCGTCTGCTATGCTAAAAGAAAAAACGGGGGAACAACATGAATGCTATCTATCTTTTACTGACACATACAAAAACACCTTTTTCAAAAGCGATTGCAAAAGTAACTGGTTTTCCTTATACCCATGTTTCGCTTGCTTTAGACGATTCACTGTTTTATACATATAGTTTTGGTCGAAAAAACCAGCTCAATCCTCTTGCGGCTGGTTTTGTGCAGGAAAATCTTCATCAGCCAGTTTTTCAAAACGCAACCTGCTTGGTTTATCGACTAAGAGTCTCCAAAAGACAACGCGCACAAATACAAGAGCTACTTGCTGACATTCGTCGTAACCAAAAAAGCTACCATTATTCCTTTCTTGGGGTCATTAGCTTTCTTTTTGGAAAAAAAGATCCACGTAAGTTCCACTTTTTTTGCAGTCAATTTGTGGGGATTGTATTGCAACATATAGCAGTTGATTTACAAGGCAAAGAACCCTATCAATTACTTCCAAGCGACTTTACTCATCTAGAAAATCTGGAAGAAATATACTCTGGGACTATTCGCGACTATCCACTTTGGGAAAGGCATACTATTGTAACGAATTAGAAAACAAATGAACTGCTGGTAATGCTTTTCTCTTAAGTACGCCAACCTTCTGACTATTTTTCTCATTAACACTCATGATCAGGAGATGTATTGAAACTCTGTTTCTAGTGCTTTCTAAGAACGCCAGCGCAAAACGAAAGCTATATGCTCTCCTCCTTACCAATTATTTCCCATCTTAAAAATCTTCTTCTTGAACACGCCACTTTACTTTATCATAAATCGCTCTATTTCTTCTCCTAATTTATAAAGAGCAGCTTTGGAAACTCAAAGCTGCTCTTGTTTTATCTATTCTGTCTCTGATTGATAGCGCAAAACCGGTTTTCTTGCTGCTAATGTTTCATCTAGTCGTTTGACATAGGTACTATGCGGCGCTTCCTGAACAATTTCAGGATCTTCTTCCGCTTCTTTGGCAATTTGTAACATCGTATCAATAAAACGATCAAGTGTTTCTTTTGATTCCGTCTCAGTTGGTTCGATCATCATAGCTTCCTCTACTATAAGCGGGAAGTAAACCGTTGGCGGATGGAAATTATGATCAAGTAAGCGTTTGGCTATATCAGTTGTCCGTACACCCAATTTTTTCTGCCGATTCCCACTTAAAACAAACTCATGCTTGCAAACTTGATCAAATGGCAAATCAAACGCTTTTTCAAGCCGACGCATCATGTAGTTCGCATTAAGCACTGCATATTCTGTAACTTTTTTTAAGCCGTCCGGACCCATTGTTCGAATATACGTATAGGCGCGTACATTGATGCCAAAATTCCCGTAAAACGGCTTCACTCGGCCAATCGATTCAGGATAATCATAATCAAATATATATTTGTCTCCATTTTTCACCAAAACAGGCGTCGGCAAATACGGAATAAGATCTTTTTTGATGCCGATCGGGCCAGAACCTGGGCCACCACCACCATGTGGTCCCGTAAAAGTTTTATGCAGGTTTAAATGGACAACATCAAAGCCCATATCTCCAGGTCGAACTTTCGCCATAATTGCATTCAGGTTCGCACCATCATAATACAGCTTCCCTCCTGCTTTATGGACAATTTCAGCGATTTCGATAATATCTTTTTCAAAAAGCCCCAGTGTATTTGGGTTTGTAAGCATCAAAGCCGCTGTATCACTACCCACTACCTGACGCAAATCCTCAACATCAACAAGCCCTTTTTCATTGGATTTAACCGTAACAACCTCAAAACCAGCGACCGTTGCAGAAGCTGGATTCGTTCCATGAGCTGAATCAGGAATAATGACTTTTGTTCTTGCATGATCATTTCTCGACTCATGATAGGCACGAATCAACATTAGACCTGTCCATTCTCCTTGTGCACCTGCCGCTGGCTGAAGCGTTACTTCATCCATTCCGGTGATTTCTTTCAGACTGATCTGCAAATCATACATCAGTGCCATCGCCCCCTGCACTGAACTTTGAGGTTGATAAGGATGGATATTGGCAAATCCCGGGAAGCGCGCTACTTTTTCATTTATTTTTGGATTATACTTCATCGTACAGGAACCAAGCGGATAGAAGCCAGAATCCACGCCAAAATTATGATTGGAAAGCTCCGTATAGTGACGCATAATTTCAAGTTCGCTTAGTTCAGGTAGATCTGCTTTTTCTGAACGGATGTAGGTCGGGTCAAATAAATCGGCAAGTGCTACTTCTGGCACATCCTGTTCAGGCAGGCTATAACCAATTCGTCCAGGAATTGAACGTTCAAACACTAGCGGCATCGTTTCTTCTTTATTCATTTTACACCCTCCAAACGATCGATAAATGCGTCAATTTCTTCTTTTGTGCGCATCTCCGTAACACAGACAAGCATATGCTGTTGATACTTTTCATTGTAAATAGAAAGATCTAGTCCACCGATAAAACCGTCTTTTAGCAACTCTTCATTTATTTTCGCCACAGGCTCACGCAGACGAATCACAAACTCATTGAAAAATGCATCAGAAAACAAGATATCAAATCCCTTTTCCTGGAAACGTTTTTTCGCATAATGACTTTTATCGATATTCTGCTTCGCCATTTCTGGCAAACCATTTTGGCCAAGTGCCACCATGGCAACCGAAGAAGCCAGCGCATTGAGGGCCTGATTAGAGCAGATATTGGAGGTGGCTTTATCACGGCGAATATGCTGCTCCCGCGCTTGTAAAGTCAAAACATAACCGCGTTTACCATTTTCATCTACAGTTTCTCCCACAAGACGACCAGGCACTTTGCGCATCAGTTTTTTCGTAACGGCAAAATACCCACAGTGTGGTCCACCAAATGATTCTGGTATACCGAAAACCTGCGTATCACCAGCCACAACATCGGCCCCCAGATCTCCTGGCGATGTAAGCACACCTAAAGCTAGCGGATTGCTGGATACTACAAGAAGCGTTTTATTTTCATGAATGAAAGCTTCCATATCAGCAAGTGGTTCAACTTGTCCGTAGAAATTCGGATATTGTAAAACAACCGCCGCCACATCTTCCGTCAATGCCGCTTTTAATTTCTCCTGATCTGTTAAACCGTCTTTTTCAGGAATCAGCTCAACTGCAATATGTTGACCCGCTGCATACGTTTTTAAGACACTGATGGATTCCGGATGAACGGTCGCGGAAACCAGTACCTTTTTACGCTTTGTATGACCAGCAGCGAGCATCGCCCCTTCTGCCAAAGCGGTTCCACCGTCATACATCGATGAATTGGCAAGTTCCATCCCCGTGAGTTCAGCAATCATTGTCTGAAACTCGAAAATCGCCTGTAATTCCCCTTGTGAAATTTCTGGCTGATAAGGTGTATACGCTGTATAAAACTCTGAACGAGAAATGACATGATCCACAATCGTTGGAATATAGTGGTTATAAACACCAGCTCCTAAAAACGAGGCACTTTCCAATGTATTGACATTTTTGGCAGCAAGCTGCGTCAATTCCCGGAGCAAATTAGGCTCTGATTTTGCTGGTTTTAAATCATACTCTCTTTTAAAACGAATCTTTTCAGGAATATCACAAAATAAATCTTCGACCGATTTTACACCGATCACATCTAGCATCGCTTTTTCATCCGCTTCAGTCATTGGTAGATAACGATATTTTGCCATATTTTTTTCCTCCTTTTGGGACGCTTTTATTTAGAACGTTTATAGAATGGTGTAGGAACGACGGCTGCTTTTAATTTCTTATTGCGAACCCCGATTTCAAGTTCTTGTCCCAGCTCTGCAAAAGCCGTTTCGACAAGAGCAAGGCCCATATTTTTTCCAAGTGTAGGCGACTGTGTACCACTTGTGATATGCCCAATTTCTTTTTCACCAAAGTAAACCGGATAATTATGTCGTGGAATTCCCCGATCAATCATTTCTATACCAACTAATTGACGCGGAACCCCCATCTCTTTTTGTGCAAGCAAAGCTTTCTTACCGATAAAGTCTGCTTCCTTGCCAAGTTTGACTGCGAAATTCAGTTTTGCTTCCAGTGGCGAGATCTCTTTTGACAATTCCTGCCCGTATAAAGCAAGATTCGCCTCAAAACGAAGGGTATCACGAGCCCCTAAACCAATCGGTTCTACGCCTTGCTGGACAAGTTTTTCAAAAACAGCCACTGTATCTGCTGCTTGCGTGTAAATTTCAAAGCCGTCCTCTCCAGTATAGCCGCTTCGAGAAATCAAAACGTTTTTCCCAGCTACTGTTACATTTTCTAAAAAACCGAAAAAGGGAATATCATCCAGATCTGTCTCTGTCAATTCTGATAGAACTTGTGCTGCTTTTGGTCCTTGTAAAGCTAATTGTCCATAATGTTCGGATACATCGTTTACTTTTACATCCTCCTCATCAATATGCTGCAAGAGCCATTTCGTATCTTTTTCTGTATTTGCTGCATTAACGACTAATAAATAGGATACACTAGAACGTCGATAAACAACTAAATCATCGACTGTCCCGCCATTTTCATAGCACATAATATTATACTGCGCACGCTGGTCTTTGATTTTCTCGATATCATTGGTTAACATCTTTTGTAAATAAGACGTGCTGTCAGGACCAGTTACTTCAATTTCACCCATATGCGAAACATCAAATACGCCCACTTGTTTGCGAACCATTTCATGTTCTTTTTTTATGCCCGCAAACTGGACCGGCAAATCCCAACCTCCAAAGTCAATGGTTTTTGCTCCATATTTACTGTATACGGCATGCAAGGGTGTTCGCTTTAGCTCTCCCACATCTTGTTCCTCCTTTATTTTTGTGCATAGAAAAAAGGCTTGATGATCGTTTTCATAAGCCCTGTTGCGCATGACACTCCAGAGATGCGTCCAGCAAACATCCTTTTGCCTGAGAGTTTCACAAATTTTGCTTTCCCCGTCGGCGCCGTTCAGTCGGTCTCTCTGTTTGCTTTCATCCGCTAAAGTTATGTATGTAGCCCTTTTTTATAGCTTACCATGAGGAAGAATGTTCAGCAAACAATTCGTTTTTATCCAATAGATTACTTATTTTTGGATATTTGTTCGGAATGTAAGGGCTTAAACATCTTTATTGTTCCAGAACGTCCGTATGTTAAAAATTGAGCATATTGTTTCTGCTTGCTTTCTATGAAAAAAGATTTTTTGAATGAGAATGCTATTTATGACTTTTTTTCTTTGTGAAAATTACATACTATGTGAAGAAAAAAATATGTCTCGCGCAAAATTGTTTTTCTCCCTTTAGCCTTTGAAAAGGAAATGTCCTTTTTTTAGCGAATAAGTTATTAAAACTATTTTTAAAGAAAGGAGTCGAGCTGATTGCCTCAACAAAAATTAATCCAACTCTTAGCATCTGCTAAAGAATTGCATGCTTCCGACATTCATTTGTCCCCACAGCGTGATAATTACCATTGTTATTTCCGTCTGAATGGTGATTTTTGTTTAATGGAAGCCTACTCTCTTACAGAAGCACAAAAATTGATCACTTACTTAAAGTTCCAGGCTTCAATGGATATTGGTGAAAAACGCCGTCCCCAAACTGGACAATATGAAATTTTGCTAGACCACCAAAAAATCTCTTTACGTCTTTCCACCCTACTTGATAAATCTGGGCTGGAGAGCTTGGTCATCCGATTATTTTCAGAAGGTGATATTTTGCCCTTCTACAAATCTACTCCGTTTTTGCATCATTGCTTGCAAATGTTTCAAAATACAGAGAAAAACAGCGGTCTATTATTATTTTCGGGTAAAACGGGCAGTGGAAAGTCTTCCTCAATGTATGGTTTAGCAGAACTTCTTTATCAAACTCACACACGAAAAGTCATTACGATTGAGAACCCTGTTGAACACTATCATCAAGCATTTTTACAAATTGAGATCAATGAAAAAGCTGGTCTTACCTATCAGGAAATCCTTCGCGAAGTCCTTCGGCATGATCCCGATATCATTATCATTGGAGAAATTCGCGATAACGAGACAGCGCAGATGGCTATTCGTGCTGCTTTAACTGGCCACTTGGTCTTAAGTACTGTTCATGCCGGTAGTTTAAAAGGAATTCTAAATCGATTAACTGAATTAGGTCTTTCAAAAAGTGACCTAGCAGAAAGCTTGATCGGCATCAGTCATCAACGAATCTTTTCTTTATACTGTCCACTATGCGCTGGGAAATGCCAGCCCTATTGCACACATTTAAAGGAAAAGCGAACAGTTCTTTATGAGTATCTCGAACATGATGCTATTTGGAAGCAACAAACTTGCGCTTTATCGATTGCACGTCAGTTTCGGAAAGGGGTTTGTTATGGTTACTTTAAAACGCAATCATTGGAAAGAAGATAGCGCATTTCTGATTCGGCTTGCTGAATTACTTGAAAAGGGTTTTCCACTTGAAACAGCCATTAATTATTTAAGTATTACTGCTAAACAAAACAAAAAACGTTATTTACGTATCACTGAGCATCTAAATCAAGGACTTGTTTTCTCCGATGCATTGGAAAAATGTGATTTTCCAAGTTTCTGCATTGCTCCGATTTATTTTTCGACAGAACATGGCTATTTCTCTGAAACGATTCGTGATGTAGGATTACTCTTAGAACAAAAATTTACGCATCAAAAAGCACTGGTAAAGACTATTCAGTATCCAGCCATCCTTTTGGCAACTGTTTTACTTGTTTTTATTTTGTTACGCTTATTTTTAATGCCAAAATTCAAACTCCTTTTCAGCCAGCTTGCTCAAAGCGACACCAAATCTAATCAACTTAGTTCTTTTTTATTTGATCGTCTGCCCATTGTACTCTTGGGTAGTTTATTACTTTTAACAATACTGGTACTTTTTGTACATCACAAACTGCAAAAGCAACCCCTACGAAAACAATATAATTTGATGGGGCGCTTGCCTCTTTCTCGCTACTTTTTTCAGATTCATTATTCACAACTTTTTGCACGAGAATGCGGTTATCTACTCCAAAGCGGTCTTTCCATTCAAAAAATTTTTCAACTTTTCTATTCGCCACATGCTACGAGTTTTTTTCAAGAGATTAGCAACGAATTGAGGCAACAACTTGTTCTTGGGAAACCTTTTTCTGAGAGTCTAGCAACCCTTCCCTACTTGGAAGAAGAATTTATCCAAATTGTCCAACATGGCGAACGCAATGGCACACTTGCAAACGAATTGATTTTTTACTACCAACAATGTCAATCACGACTGATGGAGAAAATCACGCAAGTCTTATCTTGGATCCAACCATGTGTCTTTCTTTTTATTGGGATTTTCATCGTCAGTATTTATCTATCTATTCTGCTTCCCATGTTTTCCATGGTGGACCAAATTTAGCGAGGAGGAAATGTTATGAAAAAATTTTTTAGGATCGATTGGCGGGATGATTCCGGTTTTACACTGGTCGAAATGTTGATCGTCCTACTCGTTGTGAGTGTGCTGTTACTTCTGACGATTCCCAATATTGTCAGCCAAAGTGAAAGCATCAACGATAAAGGTTGTGAGGCCTTTGTCACACTTGTAGAAGGTCAAGTACAAGCCTATCAACTTGAATACAAAAAAAACCCTACACTAAATGACTTATTAAATGCCGGCTACCTTTCTGAAGATCAAAAAAGCTGTCCTAATGGAAAAAAGGTTGAGATTGAAAGTTCCGGAAAAGTACACGTGAAATGATGGAGCGGAATGGATTTACCTTGATTGAAATGCTTCTTGTTTTAAGTATGTTTTTACTGCTTTCCATGCTCTCTTTGCGACCGATTTCCAGCTTGCTGATTTATCAAACTGAACAGAATTATCTCCAAGAAATCGCATCAGCCATTCTTTTAGCTCAGACAGCGGCAATTACACATGAAACTCCATCAAAACTCACTTTTTCTAGTCAAGCGCTTACGATAGAGTATCCAGATGGTAAGCTCGAAAAAATCACGACACCTGCCTCTTTAACATTTCATGTGAAAAAAAACGAAAATTTTTCATTTCAAGCGCGAACAGGAAAAATCAATCGCTTTCGAACACTTTCAATTATTGGAGACACACATCATTATCAATTAGTCTTTCAAATCGGAAAGGGGCGTTTTTACATTGAGGAGAATTAACGGCTTTTCACTCATTGAGGGACTGGTTTCACTATCCGTTATTTGTTTGATCACTACCTTCTTTTTTCCTTTGCTCTTTCAATTAATTATCAAGCTCAATCAGGAACAGCAGGAAACTGCTCTTTTACAAATGATCGCTGATGAAAGTAGTCTTTTAACAGAACATTCTGTTGCCGAAGAGAAAATAGTAGGTCCTTATAGAATTACAACAGAAAGGCAGAAAGACAGGTGGCAAATTTGTGCAGAACAAAACCAAAAAAAACTTTGCAGACCGAATTAGCTCAAAATGGGTTTACCATTCTAGAGGCTCTTCTTTCACTCATCATTACGATGATGATCCTGTCATTTATCCCGCTGTTTTATCAAGAAGCACAAAAAATCAACCAGCTAAGTGATCTTACTAGCGAAAACGAGTGGCTATTATTCCGGACCCAGTTTCTGGCTGAACTGCAAGGTGCCCATACGATTCGGGTTTCAGTGAATGCCGTTAGTTTTATCGATCAAGAAGAAAAACAAATTGTCTATCAACAATATAAAAACCTGGTCCGCAGACAAGTAAACGGACGCGGCCATGAACCTATTTTACAAAATGTTCAAAAGACACATTTCCATGAAATAAACGATGAAATTATACTTGCATTTACTAGTTATGATGGGAAGCAACACTTCTTACGTTTCAGAAAGGAGAACGATGCATGAAGAATGCTTTTACACTACCAATCGCCTTATTTTTACTTTCTTTTTGCCTTATACTACTCTCAACGACCGTCTTTCTTTTTCAACATCAAATTCATCTGCAACAACTTCTCCAAAAATCTTATGAACAAGAGATCCAATCTGCCTATAAAAAATAGCTCTAATCGATACCAGATTAGAGCTACTTTCTAAAAAGCATTTTTTGACAAATCAACCAGTGTCATCAATTGCTTTGTTTCAATATTAATGACTTTATCAAACTGATAGCCATAAAGAGCTAGCTGACCATTTGGGGAGCTTTCAAGAGGTTGGTTTTCCATAAGTTCCATAATGGTCCGACTTGTTCCCGCTTTAGGATTCACTTCTACAAGTCGATATTGTCCCGGTATTTCTCCTAGCTTTTGACTTTCATAAGGCTCAAAAGCCAGAAAATGATCTTGGTCAAAGTTGGTATCAAAATAAGGAATAAAGGTTCCCATCTCATCATATTCCCGGGGCTGTGTATATTTAAATAGTGTCTGAAAGCCTACTGTCCGAAAATCATAAACCAGTTCTTTTTCATCTTCAGATTTTTCAAGCGTTACAAGAAGATTCTTATTCACAGCAAATTGTAAAATATTCGCTATCACCAAGCTTTGATTTTGAGCATCCCGAATATCTTCTAAATACAGATCACTAAGTTCTGATTTTTCATCTGAGTGAAGTCTCATAAGATATAGATTATCACTATACCAAGAAACAAAGGGCGAAAGTGTATCAATCTCCTCATCTTGTCCTGTGAGAAAATTCCAAACATAGGTCCGATACTGCCAATCTTGGTCATAAGCAACCAGCATCAGTTTTTCGGGGGTATCTTGATTCCAGTAAAAATTCACAGTAACAGGCGCAGTCTGTCGCTCAGCTATTTTTTCCCCTGTCGCTGTTTTAAAAATTTTTATTGAAGCGGCATCTTTTGAGGAGGCAGCATATACAAGAAAATAAGTATAATCAGCTGAAATATTTACGTCTGAGATCATATCACTCGTTTCATATAGAGTCTTCTGTTTTCCAGAGTAAATATCATAACTGAGAAACACAGTCTGCCCATCTCGTTTAACTTGGAGGAGGACGGAGCTGTCTGTTAACCACCCCACTACGCGATTGAATGCTTCATCCGTTGTTTGAAATGGTGTAATCGTCACTTGTTCGCTTTTTGTAGGCTTTGTTCGATCTTCTTCTGTACAACTGGCAAGCATCCCTACAAGCCCCATCATAACAGTTGTTAAGATCAACAAACGTGCCTTTCTCATCTCCGGCCTCCAATCTTCCCTTGATGCTAAAATTTACCCTTTTTAGAATAAGCTAAAACCCTTTTGGAAGCCGAACACAGTATTATGCTTCTTCGTCCACCGGTAGCGCTAACCAAGCGGCTCCGATCACACCTGCATCATTTCCGCGCGTTGCAATCGAAATTTTTGTAGACTCACGTACAGCCGGAAACACCATTGTCTCAAAATAGGCTGTAACTGGTTGAAGAAGAATATCTCCTGCTGCCGAAACGCCTCCACCGATAATGATTTTTTCAGGATTCAGCATATTACCGATATGACTGAGTGCAAGTGCTAAATAGAAAGAAACACGGTCGATTACTTTTTCTGCCAGCTCATCCTGTTCTTTTCCTAAATCAAAGACCAATTTAGCAGTAATTTCTTCATCATTTAAAATAGCCTCTTTTAATTTTGAATTCCCAGTGAACTCCTTCGCCATATCCTTTGCCACACGAACGACTCCCGTTGCCGAAGCCACTGTTTCTAAACAACCTTTTTTGCCACAAGTGCAGTCATAGCCGTTTTCAGGCATAACTGTAACATGACCGATCTCTCCCGCCGCACCTCGGATACCATGAAGAATTTGTCCTTCAGCAAAGATCCCGCCGCCTACGCCTGTTCCAAGTGTCACAAAAACAACGTTAGCGCCACCTTCACCCGCACCTTTCCAGCGTTCGCCGAGTGCAGCAACATTAGCATCATTATCTAAGTAAACTTTCAGTCCAGTTAAATGACCAAGATCCTTACTGACTTGCTGCTCTTCCACCCAGTTTAAGTTATAGGCTCCTTTCACCGTTCCAGTTTCATAATTAACTGTTCCAGGCGTACCCATCCCTAAACCATAAAATTGGTCATTATCTAGCTGCATTTCTGTTAGCTTCTGATTTAAACTGTCACCGATTTCTCGCACAATATGTGATCCCTGATCATCAATATTTGTATTAATGGACCACTTATGCTCAATATCCCCATCCTTTGTTAAAATCGCAATCTTAGCTGTTGTGCCACCCAAGTCTACACCAATTAATTTCTTTTCCATTTTCCATTACTCCTTTATTTATGAAGATGTGTATGATTCTTTTTCTGTTCTTTTACCAGTTCTTGCTTAAGAATCGTGCGAGCTCTTGCATAAACTTCACGATCTAGAAGATTGTGTTTAAATAGTTCCGTTAATTCTGTTTCCATCATTTCAATATCATATTCACGTTTACCTACATAAACGAAAATCCCAAATTTTTTGAGCAGTTGACCAACATCATAAACACTATTTAATGGATACATTTTTCAAGACCTCTACTCTACTTTATTTTGTTCAAATTGATGGTAATACTCTTTATAAAATTCATTGTCCGATAAATCAGCTGCTTTTTTAGCTTGTTCCTCTGCTTGCCGTTCATTTCCTTCATGCAAATAGCATACTGATAAAATATAATGTGGATCAGGGAGAGTTGGATTCATTGAAATAGC
Source organism: Listeria ilorinensis (assembly GCF_913566895.1). GTDB lineage: Bacteria > Bacillota > Bacilli > Lactobacillales > Listeriaceae > Listeria > Listeria ilorinensis. Next base: position 204,142 of record NZ_CAJYCN010000002.1, read on the forward strand.
TTTGTCTGCTAATTTTTTTGCTTCTTCATAATTCTGCTTATCAAGCGCCTCTGAAGCCATCAATGTATAAGTATATTCATCTGCACTATTCGCCTGAATAAGGTAGGAAAATAACTTGTTTGCTTCTGTCGGCTTATGGTCATTCAAATAGCTTTGGGCAAACGAATTACTTGCCCTTGCATCAATTGGATCATATTGCTTTGAAAAACCTAAGTAAAGAAATAAACAGCTAAGAACACATACCGCTCCACCGTAAAAGAATTGCTTCCAATGGAAATATTGCTTTTTTATTGACAGCGCCCCAGCTAAGAAGAACCCGCCTACAAGTCCGCCTACATGCCCTGAAAGACTGATGCCCGGCATAAAAATATCAATTACTAGATTAATCGCTACGAGAGCCGCAATACTTGTTCCGATTGATTTAGCATATACATGTGGTTTAATTACGACTAGATACAAAAGTGCACCAAATACAGCAAATAACGAAGTACTTGCGCCAAGCGAGACTGCTTCCGAGTTAAGTGCAAAAGTTGCAATATTCCCAGCTACTCCACCCAAAAGTAAAATAACTGCATAACGCCACTTACCATAGACCTTTTCTGCCCATGGACCAACGACGTATAACATGACACAGTTCGATGCGATATGCATAAAATCTCCATGTAGGAAAATTGGCGTTATAAAGCGCCACCATTCCCCTTCATAGACAAGCGGATTGAAAAAAGCCCCCCACTTTAGAAACGTGTAGGTAGTCAATTGATGATCGCTTAGCCAAGTAAGCAAAAAAGCAATGACTGCCACCGCAATAAAGGTATACGTAACGAGCGGCTTTTCTTTTCGAGCTTGCTGCTGTTCTCTGCTGACCTTTTTCGTGATATATCCAATGACAGCATCACGCTCCGCAGTAACCATCTCTTCTGTTACAGGACCGGTTAGTCCCAGCTTTTCTTCAGAGATTTGCAAATGACTGGCCAATTTACTTAGTGCGGCTCCCATCTGGTCTTCTGCCAGCAAGAAATTATAGAGTGTAATCTTTTTATTTTGACTAGTAACCGGATCATGAAACGATGCTGATTCATTCCCCACTGGAGCAAATGGACTAATATATAAATTAATTAATGGTAATTTCATACGCCCCATCTGCTTGCGTAGGTTTTCAGCAACTTGCAACGTGTTTGATATATCCCGTTCAATCACACTGGACCAGCCAACTTCCCGCATCTGGATCCGGATGACAGGACGATCCTTTTTGCCTGGGTTATCTAACCAAAGTTCAAATTTCTCTTCATGAAGATGAATCAGTCGATAGTTCTCTTCACGCAAGAAATAATTTGTTAGATGCCAGAAAACATATTTTTCTAAGAGGCTCAAAAAATTCCCTGCTTTCATTACAAATTATATCTTCTACTATACGCAAAAAAGCAGGCGTTGTAAACAACCAACTCCCGCTTTCCAGGCGATTCCAGCAATTTTTTCCAATTTGTTATCGCTATCAGTCAACAAGCAATTTTTGTACAGGGATGTCGTGTTTTTCATTTGAAAAAAAGTGCCCACTTTGCTCGCGAAAAAGAAGTGCTACTGTGTGCCCACCATATGTCGCCAGATAGCGATCATAGAATCCGCCACCAAAACCTATCCGGTACCCTTCTGTTGTAAACGCGACACCCGGTATAATCAGTAAATCAATTTGTGCAGCATCGACAAGTTTTGCAGTCGGTGCAGGTTCCATTAAACCAAACCTTTTTTCAATCAATAGATCTCCCTTCTCGTACTCACGAAACTGCATCGTACGAGATGGATAAAGTGTTTCCGGAATGACAACTGTTTTCCCCATTTTGTTTGCTTCAGCTAGGATAAATCGGGTATTAACTTCCGGAAATCGAGATAATGTAACACCTACACAATTTGCAGCCTGCCACTCTGGAGTTTGAAATAATTTCTTAGCAAGTTCGTAGGAACGAGCATCATAATCTTCTTTTGACAATTTTTCTAATTGATCGATTACGAGGTTGCGCAGATTCGCTTTCTCACTCAATTTTATTCCCTCCTTTTTAAGAAAGAAAAAAGCAACAGGCCGAGTTCCTGCTGCTTACTTCGTTTCGCGGTGTAACGTTACACGGCGTAATCTTGGACAATATTTTTTAAGTTCAATACGTTCAGGATTTTCACGTTTATTTTTAGTAGTGATATAATTGCGATCACCGCATTCAGTGCATTCTAAAGTAATATTCACGCGCATTCTATTTCCCTCCAACTCTATCTTAAGCTTATTTTTACGAGACCTGTATAATAATACCATTTTTAACGAATAGTTGCAAGGGCTTCTCTTAGAAGAAGTTTTTAATTTTATTACAAATTCAATAAAACATGGTGTTTTAAAGCGATTTATGCTATAAATAGAAGTAGAGTTTAGAGGAAAGAGGTGTAAATAGATATATGACCGCAGTGATTATTATTCTACTCGCGGCAGCCATTATCTTGTTTGTTTTGTCTTTTACCCAAAAAGGCGAGAATAAACATCTTGAAGAGGAACTTGAAGAAGTGGCTTCGCAGTTAATGCACGAGAACTACGAACTTAAAAAACGTGTCACTGTTCTTGAAAAAGCAATGAACATTGAAAAAGCAGCGCTAAAAGAGGATGAAGATACTTCAAGTGACAACTCTCCAACGCCTAAAATGAGAGAATTACTAAAAAAACAAGTCATCACACTCTATACAACGGGCATTGCGACGGAAGAAATTATTGAGCAGTCTTCTCTTCCAAAAGAAGAAGTTGAAAAAATTATCGAAGAATATCTTGAACACTAAAAGTTCGTTTCGAATACAGATAAGAAAAGATCGAAAGGAGCGCACTGATGAAAAAAAACTTACAAATGCTTGCGCTTGGATTCCTAATTTCAGCAGTTGTCTTATTTATCGGTGATCAATTTTTTATAACGGATACAGACGCTGCGACTGAGACAAAAGCAACACAAAAAGCAACTGAAACCAAAGCTAATTCTTCCACTAAGAATTCCGATGACAGTAATACTTGGAAAAAAAAGTATGAGGACTTGCTCGCTCAACAGGAACTAGAGAAGAAAGAAGCAGAAGATGCTAAAAAAGCAGAAGAAGCCAAAGCAAATGAAGTCAAGACATATACGTTGACGATCCAAAAGGGTGAGCCTTCTTCCAAAGCGGGAGAAGAGTTGCAGGCAAACGGTATTATTAAGAGTGCAGATGATTTCAATAAATATGTGAAAGATAATGGCTATGAAGGATACATTCGTGATGGTCAATATGAAGTGAAAAGTGATATGAGCTATGAAGAGATTGCAAAATTACTTTCTCACCGTTAAATAAAAAATGACAGCCTGCGTATAACTGGCTGTCATTTTTACAACTATATGGAAAAACAGCTCCTCTTTATTTACTAAGGAGGAGCTGTTTTCTATTATTTATCGTTATCTTGTTTTTTAGGCTTAAATGGTTTTTTGAAAGGTTTCTTTTCAGGGCGTTTCCCTGCATCGTCGCCTTCTTTTTTCTCAATGAGCGCTTTGCGTGACAGATTCACACGCCCTTGATGGTCGATTTCGATCACTTTTACAGTTACTTCATCGCCCAGTTTTAGTACATCTTCTACCTTACCAACACGTTCATGCGCCAGCTCGGAAATGTGGACAAGACCATCTGTCCCTTTGAAAAGTTCAACAAAGGCGCCAAATTTTTCGATACGACGAACCTTTCCTGTATAAATTTCACCCACTTGTACTTCGCGAACGATATCTTCAATAATGCCCATCGCTTTTTTATTCATCTCTTCATCTTGAGAAGCTACATAAACGGTCCCATCTTGCTCGATATCAATCTTAACGCCGGTTTCCTCAATGATTGCATTGATTTGTTTACCACCTGGTCCAATGACATCTTTGATCTTATCTGGCTTGATATTCATCGTTACGATTTTCGGCGCATAAGTAGAAAGATGTTCACGCGGTCCATTAATCGTTGTCATGAGATGATCGAGAATGTGAAGGCGACCAGCTTTTGCTTGCTCCAGTGCTTCTTCAAGAATCTGACGACTCAGTCCATCAATCTTGATATCCATTTGCAAAGCAGTGATCCCATCACGTGTTCCAGCTACCTTGAAGTCCATATCGCCAAAGTGGTCTTCCATCCCTTGAATATCTGTCAAGATCGTATAGTCGTCCCCTAGCTTCACAAGTCCCATTGCAATCCCTGCAACAGGTGCCTTAATTGGTACACCTGCATCCATCATGGCTAGTGTTGAACCGCAGATACTAGCTTGCGAACTAGAACCATTGGATTCCAAGACTTCAGAAACCAAACGTATCGTGTATGGAAATTCTTCTTCAGATGGGATCACATATTGTAAAGCACGCTCACCAAGTGCACCGTGCCCAATTTCACGACGTCCTGGTGCGCGACGAGGTCCAGTTTCTCCAACGCTGAATTGTGGGAAATTATAATGATGCATAAAGCGTTTATATTCTTCTGTTCCAAGGCCATCAATGATTTGGTGTTCACGAAGCGGTGCCAGCGTACAAATGCTGAGCGCTTGTGTTTGACCACGCGTAAATAGACCCGAGCCATGAACACGTGGAAGAAGACCAACTTCAGAAGACAGCGGACGGATTTCATCCACTTTACGACCATCTGGACGAATCTTCTCTTGAGAAATCAGACGACGCATTTCATCTTTTTCGATCATTTCGAGAATATGGGCCACTTCACCTAGAATATCGTTTTTATTTTGATCTTCTGCATATTCTTTTTCCTCAAAGACAGCCAGAATTTCTGCTTTGACATCATCAATCGCAGCTTCACGTGCTTTCTTTTCCTCTACTTGGATGGCTGTTTTCATTTTGGATTCGCTAAGTGCTTTTACTTCTGTTTCTAACTCTGGATCCGTAACAAACAGTTCAATTTCACGTTTTTCTTTACCAACTGCTTGAATGATTTCTTCTTGGAATTTGCAAAGTCGTTTGATTTCTTCATGCCCAAACATGATTGCTTCAAGCATTGCTTCTTCTGATACCTCTTTAGCACCAGCTTCTACCATATTGATGGCTTCATACGTACCAGCTACAGTAAGCGTGATATCACTTTTTTCAGCTTGTTCAACTGTAGGATTGATTATATATTCACCGTCAATACGGCCGACATCTACACCTGCAATGGGGCCTTCAAACGGGATATCAGAAATGCATAGTGAAATAGAGGATCCGAGCATGGCGGCCATTTCTGGTGAACAGTCCTGATCTACACTAAATACGGTAGACGTGATCTGCACTTCATTACGGAAACCTTCTGCAAATAGAGGGCGGATCGGGCGGTCAATCAGGCGGGCTGTAAGGGTTGCTCTGTCACTTGGACGACCTTCACGCTTTAAAAAACCACCTGGCACCTTACCAACGGAATACATTTTTTCTTCGTAATTCACTGTAAGCGGAAAAAAATCGCCTGGTTTAGGCTTTTTGGAACCAACAGATGCTGTTAGAACAACTGTGTCCTCATAACGGACGAGTGCAGCACCGCTTGCCTGTTTGGCAAGCTGGCCTACTTCAATGGATAGTTTTCTGCCGCCTAGTTCAGTAGAAAATACTTGTTTCTCTGACATTTTATCATTCTCCTTTTCTCCAGAAAGAATGACTGAAACTTTACCATGCATTTATTTTTTCATGCACACTCGGAAAATATGGAGCACACATGAATCCAAAAACCTGAGAAGTGTTTGCTTATATCCGCCCACGTTTTTGGATTCATGCGATAAAGTTTCCGTTTCCATTCTTTCAAATTAAAATAAAAAGCGGGAGACATATTGTTCCCGCTTTGTTTGGGTTTTTATCGACGTAAACCTAAACGTTTGATAAGTTCGCGGTAACGTTGCACATCTTTCTTACGCAAATATGTTAGCAGATTACGGCGATGACCAACCATCTTCATTAGACCTCTGTAAGAATGGTGATCTTTTTTGTGTACGCGAACGTGATCATTCAAGCTGTTGATTTCAGCAGTAAGTACAGCGATCTGTACTTCTGGTGAACCTGTATCCGTATCATGAACACGGTATTCAGCAATGATTTGATTTTTTTGTTCTTGAGTTAAAGCCATGTTAACTCCACCTCCTAAATAGTATATCCCCGGTCACTGAGCCAAGCGTTGGTGAATCGTCAAAGCCAAGCAACGGTTCTTGTCGTACAGAATTAAAGATACACTAAAATCGACCTAAAAGCAAGTCTTAATTTACTTGTTGGCAAAATATTTGCGTGTATCCGACTCATCCTGTTTCAGTTGGGCAATCAAACCTTCCACCCCATTAAATTTCAGTTCTGGACGAAAGAAATGATACCACTCAATTTCAGCATCTTCTCCGTAAATCTCTTGATTAAAGTCTAAGATATACACTTCGATGGATAGCGCCTGATCTTCTTTAAAGGTGATATTAAAACCGATGCTCGCCATCCCCATGTATGTTTCCCCATTTACACGAAACTTGACTGCATAGACACCTAGCTTTGGAATCAAATACCCTTCATCTACAAGAATATTGGCTGTCGGAAAGCCAATGGTCCGGCCGCGCTTATCGCCATGGATGACTGTCCCTTTCGTCGTGTAAGGATAGCCAAGCAGTTCGTTCGCCTCATCAAGCTGTCCTGCTTCAATGTAACCGCGGATAGTGGTCGAACTGATTTTAGCATGCAAGGCTTCTTCCTTGTCAACAACCGTTACGTCAAAGCGACCTTCTGCATAATCCGGCAAGTCTTTCATTGAACCGGCACCTTTTTTGCCATATGAATAGTCAAAACCTGCTACAACGTGTTGGACGTTCAAATCAACAAGATATTTTTCCACAAATTCAGCTGGTGTTAAATCTGAAAAGGCCGTTGTAAAGCGCACAACATAGAGTAAGTCAACGCCAAGTGCAGCCATTTTTTCTTGTTTTTCTTCTAGCGGCGTTAGATATTTTATTTTTTTTCGCACCTTGCTTAATACAACAGACGGATGTGGATCAAAAGTCATCACAGCAAGTTTTAGACCTTTTTCATTTGCGATCTGCCTCGCTTTTTGGATAACTGCTTGATGCCCTCTATGTACACCGTCAAAAAAACCTAATGCCATTACTTTTTCTGTTTGATCTTCTATACAGTTGTCGGGATAGTGTAAATAAATCGTCTTCATGCCAGTCCCCTTCTCATTTCAAAATATCCTTAGTTATCATAATACAACGCCTCATTACTTGCAAGCATGTGAATTGGCAGATCAGCCGTTTTTAAGCATGATCACTTTCTCGGGCTTATATAGACCAGGCTTATTTGGATGGCGCTGATAGATGGCCAGAAGCCTTTCTTGATAAAATAGTGCAACTTGCGGATCCGTGAGATTTTCAAGCTGATCTTCCGATAATACACGGCCATTTAATACCTGCTCTGCCAATTCTGCATTAAGCTCCATTCGGACAAAACTTGCAGCACCTTTTTCAAGCGGTTCTAAAAAAGACAAATCTTCCGCCTGCATCTTTTCTTCAATTTCGGCCAGTGTCAGACAGTCCTCTGCTTCAAACAGTCCGCTTTTCGTACGAATCAGTTGCTTCATATGGGCCGGATACCCTAGTGCTTCACCTATCATTACGGCAAGTGTGCGAATATATGTCCCTTTGCCGCATTGAATACGGATTTTAAATGACGGATCATCTGCTGTAAGTGGAACTTTTTTGCCAAGACGGATCAACTCTTTGATTTGCACTTGTCGTTTTGGGCGCTCCACTATTTCACCTTTTCTAGCATATTCATACAGCTTTCGACCATTCACTTTGACTGCTGAATACATCGGCGGAATTTGTGTGATTGTCCCAGTCAAATCAGCGAGAACCTGTGCTAAAATTTCTGGTGAAATGGCTTTTTCGATCTGCTGCTCTGCCACAACTTCACCAGTCGCATCTTCGGTTGTTGTACTCACACCAATCACTACTTCAGCCTCGTATGTTTTCCCCTCATCCGTAATATATTCCGCAAGCTTAGTTGCCCGCCCCACACAGATCGGTAACACACCTTCGACTTCCGGATCAAGCGTGCCTGTATGCCCCACTTTTTTGGTATGTAAAATTTTGCGTAATTTAAAAACAGCATCATGGCTGGTCATGCCTGTTTCTTTCCAAAGCGGGATAATCCCATCCATTTTGTACCCTCCTTTACTGAAAAAAAGAGGCAGTTTGCCGCTGCCCCTTCTGTTTAATCTTCTTTATGCAAATCACGTAATAGTTCATCGATCCGATTCCCGTATTCGATTGAACTGTCGACTTCAAATAACAATTCAGGAACTTTACGTAGCCGAATTCGACTGCCAATTTCTGAACGGATAAAGCCGTGTGCTTTTTCGAGTGCCAGAAGTGAATCTGCGCGCTCTTTTTCGCTACCGAGAATCGAGATATAAATGGTTGCCTGCTGCAAATCGCCTGTTACTTCAACACCTGTAATGGTTATAAAGCCCAGTCTTGGATCTTTTAGCTTGCGGCCAATAATATCGCCTAATTCTTTTTTCATTTGTTCAGCCACTCGATTGGCTCTGACATTCATTTTTTTCACCTCTGCTTATATGAAATCTATGGCCGTTGAGCTGCGTTCCCACTCGGGAAAAGAGTCCAAGAAAGCGATAATCGCTTGGGACTCTTTTTCGAGATGATTTTTATCGCCTGAAACAACGGCAAAAGTGATTTCTATTCGCTGCCATTTATCAAGAAAAGCTGTTTCTGCAATCGAAATATTGAACTTTTGCCGAGTACGCGTTAAAATCCGACGGGTTACAGCACGTTTTTCTTTGAGGTTCCCTGCATTATAAATGATAAATTCGGAAACACAGACCAAGATCATGCGCGTTCGATTTCTTCCATGACGAAGGCTTCCACTACATCGTCTTCTTTAATATCATTGAAATTCGCAATCGTGATCCCACATTCAAAACCTTTCGCTACTTCTTTAGCATCATCTTTGAAGCGTTTCAAAGAAGAAAGTTCTCCTTCAAAAACGACGATACCATCACGAATCAAACGAACACCACTGCTACGAGTGATTTTACCATCTGTTACATAACATCCGGCAATCGTACCGATTTTCGATACATTGAAGGTTTGACGAACTTGTGCTTGACCGATGATTTTTTCTTCAAATTCAGGATCAAGCATTCCTTTCATTGCTGATTCGATTTCTTCGATCGCTTTATAAATAACGCGGTGTAGACGAATATCAACACCTTCATTTTCCGCATTTTCTCTAGATTGTGGTGTTGGACGAACGTTAAAGCCGATTACGATCGCATTTGATGCTGCAGCCAGTGTAATATCTGATTCATTGATCGCCCCTACAGCTGTATGGATGATCTTGACATTTACACCTTCCACTTCGATTTTGCGAAGTGAGGCAGCCAGTGCTTCAACAGAACCTTGTACATCTGCTTTGATGATAACGTTGACCTCTTTCATTTCGCCAGCTTTCATATGTTCAAATAAGTTGTCCAAGCTGACACGATTCGTTGCTGAACGTTGTGCCACGAGAGCTTTGGCAGCACGAGATTCACCAACACTGCGCGCTGTTTTTTCATCTTCAAAAACAACGAAGCGATCACCTGCTTGAGGGACATCATTCAAGCCTGTAATTTCAACTGGTGTGCTTGGTCCTACTTTTTTCACACGGCGTCCCAGATCATTGACCATAGCCCGAACACGTCCGAATGTATTCCCAACAACGATTGGATCCCCAACACGTAAAGTCCCGTCTTGCACAAGTAATGTAGCGACTGATCCGCGCCCCTTGTCAAGCTGTGCTTCTACAACTGTTCCAAGAGCACGACGCTCTGGATTAGCTTTCAGTTCTTCTACTTCTGAAACAAGCAGAATCATATCAAGTAAATTATCCAGTCCTTCGCCAAATTTAGCAGAGATCGGTACAAAAATCGTGTCGCCACCCCAGTCCTCTGGAATGAGTTCATATTCCGTCAATTCTTGCATCACACGATCTGGATTGGCTTGCGGTTTATCAATCTTATTGACTGCAACAATAATCGGCATCTTCGCCGCTTTTGCATGGTTGATAGCCTCGATTGTTTGCGGCATAACGCCGTCATCAGCAGCCACAACGAGAATCGTAATATCCGTGATTTGAGCGCCACGTGCCCGCATTGCTGTGAAAGCTGCGTGCCCAGGTGTATCAAGGAAAGTAATTTTCTTCCCGTGAACATCTAATTGGTAAGCTCCGATATGTTGTGTGATACCGCCAGCTTCTCCAAGAGTTACTTTCGTGTTGCGGAGCGAATCTAATAGAGTTGTTTTACCATGGTCAACGTGTCCCATGATCGTCACAACTGGTGGACGTTCTGTAAGCGTCTCTGGTGCTGCATGATCTTCTGTATCTGCTTCTTCAAAATAAACATCCAGATCCGTAACGTCTACTTTGATTTCTTCTTCTACTTCAACACCGTATTCGGCACAGATCAGTTCGATCGCATCTTTGTCAAGTTCTTGGTTAATCGTCGCCATAACACCAAGCATAAAGAGTTTTTTGATGATTTCCGCTGAATCACGATGCAGTTTTTTGGAAAGCTCGACAACAGACAAGGATTCGGTAAAAACGATTTTTTCTGGTAATTCTTTTGGCTTGCGTGGAGTGAGTGTGACTGGCTTTTGCTGATGATTTCCTTTGCCTTTTTTCTTATTCCGGTTACCAAAACTATTTTGCCCATAGCCGCCGCGGTTGTTTGTATTTCCCCGTGCACCGCCTCGATTATTGTTGTTATTGTTGCGATTTTGACCTCCGCCTGAGCGTTGGTTGTTGTTTTGACCTTGGTTACCACCCGTGCGGTTCGACTGTTGGCCTCCGCTGCGATTTTGCTGGTTTCCAGAACCTTGTGTACTGCGATTTGTCGACTGCTGATTGGATCCTTGATTCGCGCGGTTCGACTGCTGGTTGTTTTGGGAAGGTTTGTTTGTGCCACGTTTTTCGTTTGAACCAGTTCCTTTTTGAGCTGGTTTTGCTGATTTGGTTGATTTTTCGTTAGAATTATTCATATTTGGTTTATTTTGCCCCTTACTACTAGCTGGTTGTGTTTTTGGCTTTTCTTTGCTGGCAGTTTCAGGTTTATTTTGATTACCTAAAAAAGCATTATCAAGTTGACGCAATGCATTGTCGTTAATCGTCGACATATGGTTTGCTACTTCAACGCCAATGCCGGCTAATTTTTCAATAACTTGTTTACTAGACAGCTGATTTTTTTTTGCATATTCATACACACGAATTTTACTCATGTCGTACACCTCCGTTAGGATATTAACCTAGGAGTTCGATTAGTTTTTTGGCAAAACCCTGATCAAGGACAGCGAGTATTGCGCGCGACTCTTTACCGATAGCACCTCCCAGTTCAGTTCTTGTGCCACCTGTTCGCATTGTTACATTGTAATATTCGCATTTGCTTCGGATTTTCTTGGCTGTCTTTTCAGAAATATCACTTGAAATGATAACAAGTTTCGCTTTCTCGCTTCTGACAGCTTTTAAAACTAATTCTTCTCCGGTCGTAATTTTTCTTGCGCGGTTCGCAAGTCCTAGGAGAGAAAGAGCTTTTTCATTCACCATTTTCTTCTCCATTCGCTTTTACATAGGCGATCAATTGATCGTAAAAGCCTTCTTGCTCTGGGATTTTTAATTGGCTGAAAAGCACATTTTTCTTTTTGGCTTTCTCACAGGCTTCTGTATCTTTTACGATATAAAAGCCGCGGCCGGGTGCTCTCCCGCTCGGATCGATTGAAAGTACCCCATCTTTGGAATAAGCAATGCGGAGGAGCTCACCTTTTGGAAGGCGTACCCCTGTAATCATACATTTCCGCAAAGGGATTTTTTTCTTTCGCATGACTTTGTTTCTCCTTTATTCTTCTTCATGTTGGATTTTTTCGGTCACTTCTTCTTCGACCGCGATTTCCACTTCGTCTTCTTCCGGTTCTGCAACTGGAGCGGAGCTAACTGCAATTTCTTGTTCATCGCGCGGGAAAATGCCCATTTCACGTGCTACCGTTTCGCTCTTGATGTCGATCTTCCAACCGGTTAATTTGGCCGCTAGACGTGCATTTTGGCCGCGTTTACCGATAGCAAGCGACAATTGGTAATCTGGTACGACAACGGTCGTTGCCTGTTCTTCCGGATTCACAATGACATCTAATACTTTAGATGGGCTCAGTGCATTCGCCACAAATGTATACGGATCTTCAGACCACTCCACAATATCGATTTTTTCACCTTTTAGTTCATTGACGATCGTTTGGACACGCGCTCCTTTTGGACCTACACACGCCCCGACAGGATCTACTTCTGGATTCGATGTATAAACAGAAATCTTTGAACGGTCTCCTGCTTCACGTGCAACCGACTTGATTTCCACGATTCCTTCATAGATTTCCGGTACTTCCATTTCAAATAATCGTTTCAACAATCCTGGATGGGTACGAGATACAAAGATTTGCGGTCCTTTTGTCGTTTTTTCCACTTTTGTCAAATATACTTTGATTCGATCATGTGCATGGTAGGATTCATTCGGCATTTGTTCATTTTGGGAAAGAATCGCTTCAATTTTGCCTAAGTTGACATAGATGAAACGAGAATCCTGACGTTCAACTATCCCTGTCATGATATCATCTTCACGATCAATAAACTCGTCGTAGATGATACCACGTTCTGCTTCACGCACGCGCTGTGTCACAACTTGTTTTGCTGTTTGTGCAGCAATCCGCCCAAAATCTTTTGGTGTTACTTCCAGTTCCACAATATCACCGACTTTGTAAACTGGATTGATTTTATGTGCTTCTTCAAGCGAAATTTCAAGACGCGAGTCAAAAACCTGATCCACAACATCTTTACGCGCTAAAACGCGCATTGAGCCGTTTTCAAGATTTAAATCAACGCGAACATTTTGAGCTTGATTGAAATTACGTTTATAAGCAGAAACAAGTGCCGCTTCAATCGCTTCAATAATCACGTCACGTGAAATTCCTTTATCGTGTTCTAATACATGCAGAGCATCGAGTAATTCTGTGCTCATTTTGATTCACTCCTTATTCAATTTTGCTAAAATTTAATGGCAAGTCTCGCTTTTGCTACTTTTTCTTTCGGGATTAGACAAGTGATTTTTCTGGTTTTATCCGTTATTTCGATTGTAAGTGTCACACCGTCATACGCAAGCAGTGTTCCTTCCCACATTTTGCGACCATCAATCGGCGCAAAGCTTGTCACATGAATATATTTACCGATTGCATTCTCAAAGTCGGCTTCTTTTTTCAGTGGTCGTTCAGCACCTGGTGAAGAAACTTCTAGAAAGTAATTCTGTGTGATTGGATCAGATTCATCCATTTTCTCACTGACTTTTTCGCTTACAAGTGCACATTCATCGATATCAATCCCGCCCTCTTTATCGATAAAAATACGCAAAAACCAGTTTTTTCCTTCTTTTTCGAAAGCCATATCGACAAGTTCAAAGCCGAGTTCCTCTGTAATCGGCAATACGATGGCTTCCACTTGTTCCAGAACTTTACTCATTAGAGCCTCCTTAAAAGATACGCTCTGCCAGTAGTCGCTTGTTGCAAAACGAAAGAGTGGGCAATTGCCCACTCTTGGCTGAGTTATCGTAGTATTACTTTAATTATTCTATCACAAACTCTGAAAATAAGCAAATTAGGCGTTTTTACAACGTTTTTCAGAAAAGCGACAACTGATTCTGATCGGGAAGGCCATCAAGACAGCCTTGATCATCCATATATTGAATAATTGTCTTAGATACTTTTCCACGTTGCTGCAAGTCCTCTTTGGAGAGAAATTCACCATCTTCACGAGCTGCCACAATTTGTTTTGCAACGTTAGTACCAAGGGACGGAATCGCATTGAACGGTGGAATCAAAGAATCATCTTCGATCACAAATTCATCGGCTTTCGACTTATAGAGATCAACTTTTTGGAATTTGAAACCACGAGCAAGCATTTCATTTGCTAGTTCAAGTACGGTTAAAAGGTTTTTTTCTTTTGTCGAGGCTTCGAGTCCTTTGTCGTTGATTTCTTTCATAACAGCTTTCACAGCTTCACGCCCATTGACCATGGCTGTCAAATCAAAGTCATCGGCGCGAACAGAGAAGTACGTGGCGTAAAAATAAAGCGGATGGTGAACCTTAAAGTAAGCAATACGGACGGCCATCAGCACATAAGCAGCCGCATGGGCTTTCGGGAACATATACTTGATTTTTTTACAAGAATCGATATACCAATTGGGTACTTTGTTGGCAATCATCGCTTCTTCCATTTCTTCTGTCAAGCCTTTCCCTTTCCGTACTGATTCCATAATTTTAAACGCGAGCGAGCTGTCGAGCCCTTGATAAATCAGGAAGACCATGATATCGTCCCGACAGCCGATTACATCCGGCAGCTCACAAATGTTATTTTTGATCAGTTCTTCCGCATTTCCTAGCCAAACATCCGTCCCATGCGATAGTCCAGAAATCTGAACCAGCTCTGAAAATGTTGTTGGCTTAGTCTGTTCCAGCATTTGACGAACAAAACGCGTACCAAATTCAGGAATACCAAGCGTACCTGTTTTCGAATCAATATCTGCTGGCTTCACACCCAGTGCTTCTGTTGAACCGAACAAACTCATGACACCTTCATCATCGGTTGGAATCGTTTTAGGATCGATTCCACTCAAGTCTTGTAGCATCCGAATCGCGGTCGGATCATCGTGACCAAGTATATCAAGTTTCAAAACGTTATCATGGATGGAGTGGAAGTCAAAATGCGTCGTTTTCCATTCGGCATCTGTTGCATCTGCCGGAAATTGTACTGGGGTAAAATCATATACATCCATATAGTCTGGGATAACGATAATCCCACCCGGGTGCTGACCGGTTGTCCGCTTAACTCCAGTACACCCTGCTACGAGCCGATCAATTTCAGCGCCGCGAATTGTCATATTCATATCGCGTTCATAGTTCCGAACATAACCGAAGGCCGTTTTTTCTGCGACAGTTCCGATCGTTCCAGCACGGTAGACATAATCCTCCCCGAAAATTTCTTTGGTATAGGCATGGGCTACTGGTTGATAGTCACCGGAAAAGTTCAAATCGATATCGGGTACTTTATCTCCTTTGAAGCCAAGGAATGTCTCAAACGGAATATCCTGCCCTTCTTTTTTGAGTGGTGTCCCGCAATGCGGACATTCTTTATCTTCCAAGTCAAAACCAGAACCGATCGACCCATCATTGAAGAACTCCGAGTGCTTACATTTTGGACAAAGATAATGCGGCGGAAGCGGATTGACTTCCGTGATTTCTGTCATGGTCGCAACAAAGGAAGAACCAACTGATCCACGTGAACCAACCAAATAACCATCATTCAAGGATTTTTTAACCAGTTTATGAGAGATCAGATAAATCACCGCAAAGCCGTGACCGATGATACTTTTCAGCTCTTTTTCAAGGCGAGCTTCCACGATTTCCGGTAATTCCTCACCATAAAGTGCATGTGCCATATCGTAACTCATGTTGCGGACTTCATCTTCTGCTCCTTCAATCTTCGGTGTATAAAGCTCATCCTTGATAGGCTTTAGCTCTTCCATCCAGTCAGCAACCAAATTGGCATTTGTAACCACGATCTCGTGTGCTTTTTCTTTGCCGAGGAAAGAAAATTCATCGAGCATTTCATTCGTTGTACGGAAATGAACATCTGGTAATTCCGTCCGATTCAGCGGATTGGCACCACCCATTGAGTGAATCAAGATTTTGCGATAAATTTTATCATTCGGATCCTTATAGTGAACATTTCCTGTTGCGACTACAGGTTTCCCGGTCTTTTCGCCAACTTTGACGATATTCTTGATAATTTCTTCCAGTGCTTTATTATCGCGTACAAGCTCCCGTTCGATCAACGGTGCATAGACAGGTTTCGGCTGCACTTCGATAAAATCATAAAAACCTGCAACACGTTCTGCCTCTTGCATCCCTTTTTGCATCATCGCTTCAAACAGTTCCCCACTGCTGCAAGCTGTCCCCACAATCAGACCTTCACGCAGTTTTTTCAGCTGTGAACGTGGAATCCGTGGTACACGGAAAAAATAATCAATATTCGACATTGTGATCAGTTTGAAGAGATTTTTAAGTCCTTCAGCTGTTTGGGCATAAATCGTAGCATGGAATGGGCGGGCTCGCTTGTAGGCATCCCCTTCTCCCATATAATCATTCAAGCGGTCATGCATATCAATCCCATGCATTTCTTTTGCATCCTTGATCAACTTCCAAGCAAGATAAGCTGTGGCTTCTGCATCAAAAATTGCCCGGTGATGCTGTTCCAAAATAATATTGAACTTTTTGGTCAGTGTATTTAAGCGGTGATTTTTAAAGTGTGGATATAGGAAACGCGCCAGTTCAAGCGTATCGATAACCGCATTCTCTGCTTCTGGAATCCCAGCCTTACTGAAAGCTGTATTGATAAAGCCCATATCAAAGGATGCATTATGGGCAACAAAGATCCCATCGCCTGCCCACTCTTTAAAATTTTGTAAAACAACTTCAATCGGATCAGAACCTTTGACCATATCGTCTGTAATGCCAGTCAAGTTGATGGTCGTTGCCGAAAGTGGATGACCTGGATCGATAAAGGCTTCAAATTTATCGACCACTTCACCATTTATCATTTTAACACCCGCCAGCTCGATGATTGTATCATAGACAGCCGACAGTCCGGTGGTTTCAACGTCAAATACGACATAGGTTGCATCTTCAAGTCCGATTGATCGGTCGTTATAGGCAATCGGGACGCCATCATCAATCAGATTAGCTTCAATCCCGTAAATGATTTTGACACCATTCTTCTTACCAGCAGCATAAGCCTCAGGGAAGGATTGGGCAACGGAGTGATCCGTCAGTGCAATCGCTGGATGCCCCCAATCAGCCGCCTGCTTTACAAGCTCACTGATCGAATTGGTTGCATCCATCTGGCTCATTTGCGTATGGAGATGCAGCTCGACCCGCTTTTCTTCAGCGGTATCCTTACGCACAACTGGCTGAATTTCATTGATATCCTGCGCCATCATGATCAAATCACGTACGAATGTATCATTTTGCACACTACCACGCACTTTGACCCACATACCCTTTTTCAAGTTTTGGAACATGGCCGCATCATCATTGTCCCGCGAAAACATTTTAATGATCATTGAGCTTGTATAGTCGGTAATTTTAAATTGCAACAAGCTTCGACCGCTACGCAGTTCACGAATTTCTGTTGCGAAGATATACCCCTGAACAGTAATACGGCGCTCTTCATCATAAATATCGCCTAGGCGTTTCACCTCTTCGTCGTCTTTAATGCGATAACCGATTTGGAAAGGCCCATCCAGAGGTGCCGCCTGCACATCACCATTCGCGGCTTCCATTTGTCGTTTCTGCATGACTTGGACCGCTTGCTGAGCTTTTTCCTGATCTTCTTTCTGTTTTGCCTCCGCAAACGCTTTATAGGCATCTGTTTCAGAAGGATCTAAAATTTTCATGCGCATGGCCAGTCGAGGGAATCCTTTTGCCTGATAGCTGTCTAAAATAGTCGCTTGAAAACTTTGTGCAATTTTCGTCTGTTCCATTTCGTTATGCACATTGATTGTTAGAAAATGCGGTTCTTCTAGGACAGGCTTTTGCTCCATCAAAACTTGTCCAATCATCGGTGACGACTTAAAAATCGGCTCAATGATCATATTCCAGTATGCCTGCAGCAATTCTTCTGATAGACGTGCCTCCTGCGGCGAAATAATCAATTCAGTTTGCGCAATTTCTGAAAATGCTCGTTGCATACCTGTTTCGATCATTTGAAATAGTTCAGCCGGAAAAATTTGCGCTGTTTCTAAATGGAATTGCCAGATTTTATTCGCTTTATCGGCAATGAGTTTTTGAATCATCGTATGTTCGGTGAAATCAGCGAACTGTGTCATTCCGCTTAGCCCTATCTGCTCTAGCAGCAGCTTAAAGCGTTCTTTTTTTTCTTCATTTGAAGCGCTCAATCTCTGTCACTCCTCCCATTTGAAAAAGTACCCAGGCAAAGCAAAGGTACTTTTTCTGTTCTTATCTATTTTACACGAAAAATCAGCTTTCGCCAAAAAGAATTGGCAGAGTGTTCAACAGCTCATCTTGTCGTACTTCGATCATTTCACCTGTTTTACGGATTTTCACTTCAACGATCTCTTCCGCTGCTTTTTTCCCGACTGTGATTCGAATCGGCAATCCAATCAGATCGGCATCGGCAAACTTAACACCGGCACGTTCATCGCGATCATCCATAAGAACGGAATAACCAGCTGCTTGGAGAGATTCGTACAAAGTTTCTCCAAAAGCACGCTGCTCTTCATTTTTCATATTGACAGGAATCAAATGCAAATCGTATGGACTGATACCTTTATCAAACACCAAACCGTTTTCATCACTTTTCTGCTCAGCAATCGCCGAGAGAATCCGCGACACACCAATCCCATAACACCCCATAATAATCGGCTGCGCCCGACCATTTTCATCCAAGAAAGTGGCATTCATAGCCTCACTGTATTTAGTGCCTAGCTTGAAAATATGTCCTACTTCAATACCTTCTGCAAATTTGATCACACCTTGACCATCTGGTGACAAATCTCCTTCTTGAATCATCCGCAAATCAAAATAGTGATCAACTTTGTAATCACGTTCAGCATTGACATTCAGATAATGGTAGCCATCTTCATTTGCACCAGTCACTGCATTTACAATATCCTGAACAGCATTATCTGCAAAAACGCGCATTCCTTCCGGTATTCCGACAGGTCCTAGTGAACCAAAATTCGCTCCCATTCGTTCTGCCGCTTTTGCTGGATCAGCTAGTTCAACATTCACAGCATCAAGCGCATTCTTAATCTTAATTTCGTTGACTTCATGATCTCCGCGGACAAGTACCATCATAATCTCATCGTCTACTTGATAGAGCATCGATTTAATCGTTTTTTCAATCGGCACATTTAGAAATTCCACAATAGCTTCAATGGTTTTTTGATCAGGTGTTTCAATTTTTTCAAGTGTCCCCACTTGTTCATGGGATTTTTTCTGCATATAAAGCACAGGTGCCATTTCAACATTCGCCGCATAGTCAGAGGCGTCACTGTAAGCGATCGTATCTTCTCCAATATCTGATAGCACCATAAATTCTCTGGTTTCTTTACCGCCAATCGAACCACTGTCTGCCACGACAGAACGAAAGTCCAATCCACAACGGGTGAAAATATTGCTGTAAGCCTGATGCATGAGTTGGTAAACTTCATCCAAACTTTCTCTTGTCGCATGGAAAGAATAAGCATCCTTCATAATAAATTCACGACCCCGTAGTAAGCCAAAACGCGGACGTTTCTCATCACGGAATTTTGTTTGAATCTGATACATGGTCAGCGGTAAACGTTTGTAGGATTTGATTTCATCACGAACAAGCGCTGTAATGACTTCTTCGTGCGTCGGGCCAAGTGCAAAGTCACGCGCATTCCGATCCTGAAGCCGCATCAATTCCGGCCCATAGTCTGACCATCTGCCAGATTCCTGCCATAATTCAGCTGGCTGTAAGGCTGGCAAAAGCACTTCAGCAGCCCCAATTGCATCCATTTCCTCACGAACAATCTGTTCAATATGATGTAACGTACGTTTGGCAAGCGGCAAATAGCTATATACCCCACTCGCAGTTTGTCGGATAAATCCTGCTCGAAGTAAAACCTGGTGACTTTTTACTTCTGCATCTGCAGGTACTTCTTTCAATGTTGGAATAAAGGTCATTGACTGACGCATCTAAAACACTCCCTAATTTTTTAAACTTTATTTTCCCCTAAAAACGGACGGTAAGTGACTACCGTCCGACTGTTCCTGTTAGAAAAAGGCTCGTTGAATGTCGTTCCAGGTTACCAAGATCATCAGAACCATCAAAAGCGCAAAACCAATGAAATGAATGATCCCTTCTTTTTTGGGATCGACTGGTTTACCGCGCACCAGCTCATAACCGAAGAACATCAAGCGACCTCCGTCTAATGCTGGGAGTGGCAATAAGTTAACAATCCCCAAGTTGATGCTTAATACTGCTGTCCAATTGAGCAAAGTCAAGAAGCCATAGCTAACGACCTGCTCCGTACTGGTATAAATCCCGACAGGACCTGCTAGCATATCTAGTGAAAAGCCACCAGTAATCATATGTCCTAGAATAGTAAACATTTGGACAATCCAGAACCATGTCTGTGTAAAGCCATAGGTGATTTTAGTCAAGAAGGAATCCGTGGTTGGCTGAGCAACTCCGATTTTACCAACTTTTTCTCCATCTTGTTTCTCTGTATCCGGTTTTACTTGAATATCTTGTGTTTTACCGTCTCGATCCACTTTAAAGTCTAAGGTTTTTCCCGGACTAGCTGAAACTGTATTGACAATATCCGTCCAAGAATTCATGCTCTTTCCGTCAATAGATAATACTTTGTCGCCCTCTTTCAAGCCAGCTGCTTGTGCAGGGCTATCATCCATCACTTTACCAATCTGACTGTCATCAATCGGTACACTGCCCTGTGCAAATGCTAAAACAGTAAAAAGCAAGATCGCTAATACAAAGTTAAACAAAGGCCCTGCAAAAATCGTCATCGCCCGCTTGCCTAGCGATTTGGCACCGAACGAGCGTTCATATGGCGTGATCAGCGTCTCGATTTTGCCATCAATAACCATGCAGTCTCTCGCCACTTCATAACGCACTTTCTTCGTTTCATCATAGTCTTCAAAGCCCTCAATAAAGAGCTCTTTTTCAAGATCTGCCTCTGCAACCTCGATTGGCTGCGCATTAACATATTGATCCTTGCCATTTACGATGATTTTTTTGACTTTCTCATCTGGCGAAAGTTCCAATCCTACCCGAAAACCCGGTTTGAGTGAAATCTCCTCGCCATCCTCTCCTGCCATACGGACAAAACCACCGATCGGCAAAAGACGAATCGTATATTGAGTTTCTTTCTTGCGGTAAGCGAAAATCTTTGGTCCAAACCCAATCGAAAAATCCTTCACAAGAATGCCGGATCTCTTTGCAAAAAGAAAATGCCCGAATTCGTGGAAAAAGACAATCAGACCAAAGACAAAAACAAACGCGATAATCGTTGTCAAATAGATTCACCTCTATAAAAGTGTTTTTACATATGCTCTCGTTGTTTTGTCAACCTCTAAAATCGTATCAAGCGACGGTGCTTCGATCACATCATGTCGGTTCAAAGCATTCTCAACCAACGCTTCGATATTATGAAAGGCCACTTGTCCATTCAAAAAGCCAGCTACTGCGATCTCATTTGCCGCATTTAAAACGGTGGGCATTGTGCCCCCTATTTTACCAGCGTTATAGGCTAATTTCAATGCTTTGAATCGTTCGAAATCAATTTTCTCAAAATGAAGTGCCCCGTAACGAGTGATATCAAACGGTTCTTTAAAATGAAGTGGTAAACGTTCTGGATATGTTAAAGCATATTGGATCGGCACTCGCATATCCGGCATGCCGAGCTGAGCAATGATACTGCCGTCTACATACGCCACCATTGAATGTACAACACTTTCCCGGTGGAGCACAACTTCGATATCCTCATATGGCATATCATACAGCCAATGAGCCTCAATAACCTCAAGCCCTTTGTTGAACATTGTTGCCGAATCAATCGTCAGCTTGTTGCCCATATTCCAGTTAGGATGTGCTAGAGCTTCTGCCACCGTCACATTTTTTAATTCCTCTCGCGTTTTATCACGGAAACTACCGCCACTTGCAGTAATGATCAATTTGTCCACTTCTGAACGTTTTTCCCCATTCAACGCTTGAAAAATAGCCGAATGCTCACTGTCAACAGGCAAAATATGCACCCGATACTTCTTCGCTTCAGCCATTACAAGATGTCCAGCAGTCACGAGCGTTTCCTTATTCGCAATCGCGATGGTTTTACCTGCTCGGATCGCGTCTAGCGTCGGTAGTAAGCCTACGCTCCCAGTCACTGCATTTAAAACCAGCTCGCCTTCTTCTGTCTGTGCAATTTCCCGAAGCCCGTCCAACCCATGGACAACTTGGATTTTCGGAAATTCGCCACGCAGTTTTTCAGCATCTCGTTTGCTCAAGACACTGACTTTTTTCGGCTGAAATTCCTGTATAATTTTTTCACCGAGCTGGATATTCCGGCCAAAAGACAGAGCGGTAATTTCAAAGTCTTCTGCATGTTCTCGAATGACTTCAAGTGCCTGTGTCCCAATCGAGCCGGTTGCGCCTAGTAAAATAATTTTTTTCATTTTCACATCTCCATCTAGATAATTTGAAGTATATGTAATAATGGTAACACGAAAAGCAAGCTGTCAAAACGGTCAAGAATGCCACCATGCCCTGGCAAGATCTTTCCGGAGTCTTTCACCCCGTAAAAACGTTTCAATGCTGACTCTACCAAGTCGCCCAATTGACCAAAAATTGATAAAACAATCAGTGCAAAGAAAATAAGTATCAGGTTACCAGGTAAATCTGCAAAATAGTAGAAACCGCCAGCAATCACAAGCGCACAGACGATACCACCAATAAAGCCCTCTACTGTTTTATTCGGGCTGACATGCGGGGCTAGTTTATGCTTCCCAACTGCACGTCCAATAAAATAAGCCCCCGTATCTGTCGACCAAACGATCAATAAGGCGAAAATCACAAACGCCAGTCCAGCATTCCGCGTATCCGCTAGATAATGAAAACCCAAGCCAACATAGATCGAGGAAAGCACCGCAATCCCCGCTTGATCAAAGTGAAACTTATTCCGTGAAAAAACTGTATAGGCAAGCAGCAGTGCCACGCCAACAAAAATAAGTTCCATCTTTGACAAGCCAAAATCTGTTAAGAAGTCCAGATAACGGTCTGGCACCACAATCAGCCACGTCAAAAGAACGGTCACGATTCCATTGACTGAAAAAATCGGCTGTTTTGTCATTTGTAAAATCTCGTAAAGTGCGATCGTAGCTAATAGAATGCTCATCAATTCAAACGGAATACCGCCGTATATAACAAACGGCAGGAAAACGATGAGTGCGACGATCGCCGTTATAATCCTTGTTTTCACCTAAAAGTCCTCCCCTGTTATAAGCCCCCAAAACGGCGGGATCGGTTTTGATAATCGATCATTGCCATCAGAAAATCTTCTTCTGAAAAATCGGGCCAATGCGTATCCGTAAAATAAAATTCACTGTAAGCCAACTGCCAAAGCATAAAATTACTCAAACGAAGCTCGCCGCTTGTTCGAATCAAAAGATCAGGATCCCCTAACCCAGCACTCATCAAATGCTGGTCAATATCTTGCTCTGTAATCTCTTCCGCTTTCTTTCCGGTGGCTTCAAGTGCCTGAATCGCTTCTCTTGTTGCAGACAAAATTTCTGCTCGTCCACCATAGTTCAGCGCAAAGTTAAGGATGAGCCCCGTACAATGTGCTGTATCTGCAATCGCTTTTTCTACAGAACGCAGCGTATGAGGGGGCAGATTATCACGATAGCCCATGACATTCACCCGCACATTTTCCTCAATCAACTCAGGCACAAACGTATCAAAAAACTCAACCGGCAGCTTCATCAAAAAGTCCACTTCATCCGTTGGGCGCTTCCAGTTTTCAGTCGAAAATGCATACAACGTTAATACATGGATACCAAGAGAATTGGCATAACGAGTGATTTTTTTCACCACATTCATGCCTTCCTTGTGCCCAGCAATACGCGGTAAGAACCGTTTTTTCGCCCACCTACCGTTACCGTCCATAATGACAGCGACATGTTTTGGAAGCGGAATTTCCGGTGAGAGTTCACTATTTATCAGATTTTCATCTTGTCCAAATAACTTTTTAAACATCATAAATCCTCCAATAGAAATGCGTCTTCCCTGCGCATATCTAAACTTATAATAACAAAAAATCTTTTATTAATGTACTAAAAGTTTCATGTGGAAGATGAAATTTTCATGAGAAAAATCGCTTCATCTTGAATGAAGCTTCCGTATAGAAATGCAAAAAGCATCCCTTTCCCTTTATAAAGAGAAATAAAAGGAATGCTTTTCAACTAAAAGTACACCTATTGGAAAATCTAGACTTCCATAATTTCCGCTTCTTTACTTTTGGCAATTTGGTCGATTTCCTTGATACTATCATCTGTCAATTTCTGTACATCTTCTCCGTAAGAACGAAGATCATCTTCTGTGATGTCCCCTGCTTTTTCAAGTTTTTTCAGTTCATCATTGGCATCACGACGAACATTACGGATTGCTACTTTGGCTTCTTCCGCTTCTTTTTTCACTTCTTTAACAAGTTCTTTTCGGCGTTCTTCTGTGAGTGCCGGAATCGCCAAACGAATCACAGAACCATCATTATTTGGTGAAAGCCCCAAGTCCGCTTTGAAAATGGCTTTTTCAATATCTTCTAAAATAGTTTTATCGAAAGGTGTAATCATAAGCAGACGCGCTTCTGGTACAGTAATGGAAGCAAGTTGATTAACAGGTGTTGGTGCTCCGTAATAATCCACGGTAACGCGATCGAGCAGTGAAGCATTGGCACGTCCCGCACGAATGGTACCTAGTTCACGACTTAATGCTTGCTCAGCTTTCTGCATTTTTTCTTTTGATTTTTGTAAAACTTCTTTACTCATTATTTGTTCCCCCTGACTGTCGTTCCAATTTTTTCGCCAAGAATGACGCGTTTGATATTATTTTCTTGTTCTTCAAAACTAAAGACGATAAGCGGAATATCATTATCCATACTTAATGAGGAAGCAGTCGAGTCCATGACTTGAAGCCCCTCTTTGATCACATCCAAATATGACAATTCATCATATTTCACTGCTGTATCATCGATTTTTGGATCGGCATTATAAACACCGTCTACATTATTTTTTGCCATCAAAATGACATCTGCTTCAATCTCAGCTGCCCGAAGCGCTGCAGTCGTATCTGTTGAGAAATACGGATTTCCTGTACCGCCGGCAAAAATAACTACTCGGCCTTTTTCAAGATGGCGAATGGCTTTACGCCGAATGTAAGGCTCCGCAATTTGACGCATATCGATCGACGTTTGCACACGTGTTGCCACACCGATATTTTCTAACGCATCCTGTAAAGAAAGGGAATTCATCACGGTTGCAAGCATGCCCATATAGTCAGCTGCCGCCCGGTCCATCCCCATTTCACTGCCAAGTTTACCGCGCCAGATATTCCCGCCGCCAACAACCACGGCTACTTCAACACCAAGTTCAACTACTTCTTTGATTTGGCGAGAAATCGAATTGACAACGCTTGGATTAATACCAAAACCGTCATTTCCCGCTAATGCTTCACCACTTAATTTAAGGACCACTCGTTTATATTCTGGGGTATCCATAATAACCTCCAATATTGATTCTTTTTCGTGATAAAAGAAACGAATCTTTATCCACCATTTTCTATTCTACTAGAAAAGCGCTAATTAAAAAAGCTTTTTTATGTAAAAAGGAAAATTTCTAGGTCACCAGCTTTCAGAAGTGATGAAAAGGGTATATAATCAGCATACAACTTTTAAAAGGGGATATGAGCGATGCAAGCTGCTAAAATTACTTGGCCACTACGCCAAAGCTTTTTTTATACACGTTATTTTCTTCGTGATTACTTAAAAATCATTCTTTTGATCCAAGGTTTATTTTTACTGATTTGTTTGCCAACGCTCACCTTTTTATTTCGCTATACCCTTCGTTTTGCCGGTCTTTCCAGTTTAACCAATAGTAATTTCTGGCAAATTCTGCAAGATCCAATCAGCCTGTTTTTTCTACTTTTAACCATCCTATTTTTACTCTTTGTCATCTATATTGAATATACAACTATCTTTTTTCTTACCTATCATCACCAAATGCAGCTCCCTTTTACATGGAAAAAATTTGTGCAGCAGCTCGTTCGAAAAGCCAAATTTCTTTTCAGCTTTCAGCTATTTTTCTTTCTGCTCTATTTTATCTTGATCATTCCGCTCGCTGGGCATCTACTTAGTAACAGTATCAGTGATAATATTCAGCTCCCCAATTTCATAACAGAGGAGCTACTTAAAAGCACGCGTGGACAACTTGTTTATTACGGCATGCTGGTACTTATTTTTATACTTAATCTGTTCTTTTTGTTAACAATGCCAATTTTTGTCAATCGCGAAAAGCAAACGATTTTCCAATCTATTGCCGAAAGTTTTTACATCATGCGCCGTCATTTTTTTACCTCCTTTTTGAGTATTGCATTTTTAACACTGCTCTTATCTCTTATCACTTTGCTAGTTACCTTTATTTGCTTAGTCCCGACAGTTATTGCAGATACCTATTTTAATCAAAGCGCCCCCTTCATCGCAGGTCTCAGCTTAACAGTTGCAGAAGGCCTTTTATTTATTTTGATTGGTCTTTCAACCGTCTTATTTGCACAGCTCGTAACCGCGATTTGGCTTCAAGGGAGTAATCTATCAGTTCCTACTCGTCCACAAACCAAGCAGACGTCACAAAAAAAATTTCGCAGAACCATTTTGACAATTGCTTCGTTAAGCTTCGTCTTCTTTGCTTCTGCCAATATTTTTTATATGTACGAAGTGACTTATACACCACACACAAAAATCATTGCACACCGGGGTTATGTAGTAAAAGGAGTAGAAAACACGATCCCCGCGCTCATCGCAGCTAAGCCTTATCATCCTGCCTATATCGAAATGGACATCCAGCAAACCAAAGATAAACAATTCGTGGTCATACATGACTTTAACTTGCGGCGACTTGCAGGTATCAACAAGGATGTTGCAGATATGACACTTGCAGAATTAACGAAAGTCACTGTTTCAGCAGAGGGACACACTGCTAAGATTCCTTCACTTGACGAATACATAGAAGCTGCCAAGGAAAATAATCTACGCCTTCTGATTGAAATTAAGCCCCATGGCAAAGAATCTGCGGATATGTTGGATCGCTTTGTTGAAGTATTGCAAAAACATCATGTTGAAAATGAATACATGGTTCAATCTTTAGATAAACAGGTTGTCGATGGCCTGCTCGCCAGAAATGTTCCTTTTAAGGTAGGCTATATCGTTCCCTTCAATATTGGTAGTCTTGTTGATACAAAGGCACATTTCTTAGTCATTGAGGAATTTTCATATCGTGATCGTTTGCTAGAGCAAGCGCATCAAAAAGGAATGGATCTATTTGTTTGGACACCAAATACAAAAGAGGCAATCAGCCGTTATATGCGCGCAGATGTCGACGCCATCATTACAGATGAATTACGAACCGCGGAGCAAGTATCCACTCATCTTGCTGACAATTACAGCTTTACCGAACGACTCGGCGATATGCTGACAGATATGTTTGATTAAAAAATTCGTTTTAAAGGAGGAAAAAATGGCTATTACTGTCCCTTATTTGCTGTTTGACGGTCAGGCTGAGGAAGCATTATTCTTTTACAAAGAGGTATTTAGTGCTGAGAAATTACAAATGCAGCGTTTTCAGGAATTAGATGATTCCCTAGTCGGATTGGATGCCGGAAACCGACTGATCCATGGGCGTTTAGAAAAGAAAGGCGAGGAAATTCTTTATATTTCCGATACTCCAATCGATCATTCCGAACCACTCCTATCTGGAAACCAATGTTCCATTGCTTTCAAATTCCAGGAGGAAATCGAATTGCACCATGCTTACTCACTTCTTAAAAAAGAAGGACATGTGCGTATGGAACTGCAGGAAACCTTTTGGGGCGCTATTTATGCCAATCTCGTTGATAAATATGGGATCTCTTGGCAATTGAATTGGTATAAAGAATAAAGAAAAGCAGAATTTGAGGGTTCCTTTCAGTCGATCCTTCAAATTCTGCTTGATACTTAACCTATAGATTTACTAAAAAAACAGCCACAATCTGCAAAACACAGAATAAGTGGCTGTTTTTGTTTTTTAACTTATTGATCTTTCTTCACTTGGCTCATAACTTCTTCAACAAAGTTGTCTTCTTTCTTTTCAAGACCTTCGCCAACTTCAAAGCGAACAAACGAAGCAACGGTTGCACCTTTTTGTTTTGCGTATTCACCGACAGTGATGTCTGGATTCTTAACGAATGCTTGATCAAGAAGGGAAATTTCGCTCAACCATTTTGATAAGCGGCCTTCTACCATTTTTTCGACAATTTTGGCTGGTTTGCCTTCGTTTAGAGCTTGTTGAGTTAAGACTTCTTTTTCATGTGCGATTTCTTCTGGATTCACATCTTCACGAGAGATGTATTTAGGATTAATCGCTGCGATATGCATGGCAATATCTTTTGCAACTACAGCATCTGTTGTTCCTTCAAGAAGTGTTACCACACCGATACGACCATTCATGTGGATGTATTCACCAAAAGCACAGTTGTCGCCTTTTTCAGTAATGTCAAAACGACGAAGTGAAATGTTTTCACCAATTTTTGTAATGGCTTCTGTGATGTAATCTTGTACACTTACGCCGCTTTCGATTTCTGTTTTAAGCGCATCTTCAAGACTTGCTGGACGAACTGCAAGCAAATGTTGCGCTAATTTTTCCACAAGCGCTTGGAAGTTATCATTTTTTGCTACAAAGTCAGTTTCTGCATTTACTTCAAGAACAACAGCATGTTTGTCATTGCTGACTACATGTGTCATACCTTCTGAAGCAATACGGTCTGCTTTTTTCGCAGCTTTTGCAATTCCTTTTTCACGAAGAAGGTCTACTGCTTTTTCCATGTCGCCTTCTGTTTCAACAAGCGCACGTTTGCAGTCCATCATACCAGCGCCAGTTTTTTCACGTAATTCTTTTACCATTTGAGCTGTAATATTTGCCATTTATATTCCCTCCATTACTTACTTTTCAAAAAAGGTGATAAGTTTTTCTCCTTATCACCTTGTGTTTGGTCAAACTTATGCTTCAGTTGTTTCGTTCGCTTCAGCAGCTTCTTCAGCTACAGGCGCTTCCGCAACTTCTTCTTCTGCACCTTGATTTACTTCGATGATTGCATCCGCCATTTTAGCTGTAAGTAGTTTTACAGCACGAATCGCATCATCATTTGCAGGGATTACATAGTCGATTTCATCCGGATCACAGTTTGTATCAACAATGCCGATGATTGGGATATTTAATTTGCGCGCTTCAGCTACAGCAATACGTTCTTTACGAGGGTCCACGATGAACAAAGCATCAGGAAGACCTTTCATATCTTTAATACCGCCTAGGAAACGTTCCAATTTTTCTTTTTCTTTTTTAAGAAGAACAACTTCTTTTTTAGGAAGGACTTCAAAAGTACCGTCTTCTTCCATTTTTTCAATTTTTTTCAAGTGTTTGATCCGTTTTTGGATGGTTTCAAAGTTTGTAAGTGTTCCGCCCAACCAACGATGGTTAACGAAATATTGACCAGAACGAATCGCTTCATCCTTCACAGATTCTTGTGCTTGTTTTTTTGTACCTACGAAAAGGATCGTGCCGCCGTCAGCAGCAACTTCACGCATGAAATTGTAGGCTTCGTCAACTTTTTTCACAGTTTTTTGTAGGTCGATGATGTAAATACCGTTTCTTTCCGTGAAGATATATTTCTTCATTTTAGGATTCCAGCGGCGTGTTTGGTGTCCAAAATGTACACCAGCTTCTAGCAATTGTTTCATTGAAATAACAGGCATGTTATTCCCTCCTATATGGTTTTATTTTTGCGATTTCTCGCCCTCCGTAAAGTTCAGCCGATTAGAAGACTTCACAAGGAAGCACCCTTCTAAAAGTCCCTTTACGTGTGTGATTCAACACCGTTTTTTAGTGTAACATAATTCACAGGCAAAAGCAAGGTGCTTTCAGTAAAATAAAGAGCCGGCTTCTCTAAAACAGCCGACTCTTCTTCCTATTTTCGTACAAGTGCGAGGATTCCGCTGATCAAAATCAGCAGGCCACTTAGGATTCCAAACATGCTGACAAAAATAAAATTCAACATACCACAGATCAAAAGCAGAATCCCCATAATGACACGATTTTTATTGATCAGGCAGCTGAAAATAATCGCTAAAAATGAAGCAAGGATGCAGCCAAGTCCCAGACCATACATCGTCCCTGATCCATCTGCTTGAAAAGCATCACCCAAGCTTCCCATAAACATGGCGAAAATCCCTGCAATGATCCCAAATGTTCCACCTAAAATTCCCAGTACCTTTTCTGTTGTTCGCTTTGTGACCGTCTCATTCATTTTCATTCAAACTCCTTTTTATAAGATAGTCAGAATTTTAACATGAATGTTTTGGCATTATTTATGCGCTCTGCATAATCAGCAACAAATTTTTTGAGAAAAGGACATCACTGAATTTCCAAGCCATAAGTTCTTCTTATTTGATGAAAAAGCTGCCGACTCGCATATCTCCACATGCTTTCCACTTTAAATCCTTAAAAAGCCGAATGGAACTGAAATAGCAATGGATCACTTCCATCAAGAGAGCAACAATGTCTCATGCGGTCAGATTCATTTTTGCTCTTTTAATTTCAATTAGTTGGCCACAATATTGACAAGTTTTCCAGGAACGGCAATGACTTTGCGGATCGTTTTGCCCTCCAATGCGTCTTTCATCTTATCGTGCTCTCTGGCAAATTGTGCCATCTCTTCTTTGGTCATCGATTTGGCAATGACAGCCTTCGCTTTCAATTTTCCGTTCACTTGAAGGACGATTTCCACTTCATCTTCGACCAATTTTGCTTCGTCATACGTTGGCCAAGTAGCATAGCTGATCGTTTCAGTGTGTCCCAATTTTTCCCAAAGCTCTTCTGCCACGTGCGGTGCAATCGGCGCCAAAAGCTTCACAAAGCCTTCTGCATATTCGACAGGAACAGTCGCTGCTTTATACGCTTCATTGATGAAAATCATCAGCGCAGAGATCCCCGTATTAAAACGCA
The DNA here is from genome assembly GCF_913566895.1 of Listeria ilorinensis. GTDB lineage: Bacteria > Bacillota > Bacilli > Lactobacillales > Listeriaceae > Listeria > Listeria ilorinensis. The sequence continues at coordinate 235,115 of NZ_CAJYCN010000002.1, forward strand.
AATCCTCATAATGATTGGTCACATCTTTGACCATTTGATGATAGGCCTTTTCAAGCGAACCGTCATTCTCAGCAACAATTTTCGCACCCATCGAGCCATCTTCTTGAACGAACAAGCGCCACACACGATCCAAGAACTTGCGCGCTCCTTCTAGCCCATTTTCACTCCATGAAATGGAAGCCTCGAGTGGCCCCATGAACATTTCGTACAGTCGAAGTGTGTCAGCACCATATTTTTCTACAACATCATCTGGATTGACAACATTGCCACGAGATTTCGACATTTTTTCATTGTTCTCGCCAAGAATCATCCCTTGGTTGAATAGTTTTTGGAAAGGTTCTTTCGTTGGCACGACGCCAATATCATAAAGGAATTTATGCCAGAAACGGGCATATAGCAAGTGTAGAACCGCATGTTCCGCGCCGCCAATATAAACATCGACAGGCAGCCATTCTGCCAATTTTTCCGGATCAGCCAGTTGCTCGTTGTTGTCTGGATCAATGTAGCGTAGGAAGTACCAGCTGGAACCTGCCCATTGCGGCATTGTATTCGTTTCACGGCGACCTTTGCGCCCATTTTCATCGACCACATTTACCCAGTCTTTCAAATTGGCCAGTGGTGACTCCCCTGTACCAGAAGGTTTGATTTCAGTTGCTTTCGGCAAAAGAAGTGGCAACTCATTTTCGGGAACAAGCGTTGTTTCGCCGTCTTCCCAGTGGATAACAGGAATCGGTTCACCCCAGTAGCGCTGTCTGCTGAATAACCAGTCGCGCAAACGGTAGCTGACTTTATGTTCCCCATGGTCATTTTCTTCCAGCCAAGCACACATTTTCTCGATCGCATCTTCTTTGTTCAAACCATCCAAAAAGTCCGAATTGATATGTGGGCCATCTTCTGTAAAGGCAGCCTTTGTAATATCACCACCCTCTAGAACTGGCTGTATCTTCAAATCAAATTGTTTCGCAAACTCATAGTCGCGTTCGTCATGTGCAGGCACGGCCATGATTGCTCCCGTCCCGTATTGGATCAGTACATAGTCTGCAATCCAAACAGGTACTTTCTCCCCATTTGCCGGATTGAGCGCATAGGCGCCTGTGAAAACACCTGTTTTTTCTTTCGACAGATCGGTCCGTTCAAGTTCACTTTTTCTTTCTACTTCTTTTTTATAGGCATCGACTGCTGCTTTTTGAGTTGGTGTCGTAATCTTGTCGACCAGTTCATGCTCAGGCGCCAGTACCGTATAGGTTGACCCAAAAAGTGTATCTGGACGAGTCGTGAATACGCGGAAACTTTCTTCTGTATCCGCTACTTGAAAAATCACTTCCGCGCCAACTGATTTACCGATCCAGTTGCGCTGCATGTCTTTGATATTCTCTGGCCAGTCAACGAGATCCAGATCTTGCAAAAGCCGCTCAGCATAAGCCGTGATTTTTAGCATCCATTGGCGCATTGGTTTGCGGAAAACCGGGAATCCGCCACGTTCACTTTTCCCATCGATGACTTCTTCATTCGCAAGTACCGTTCCAAGCGCGGGACACCAGTTAACCGCCACTTCTGCTTCATAAGCAAGCCCTTTTTCATAAAGCTTTTCAAAGATCCACTGTGTCCATTTATAGTAGTTCGGATCTGTCGTATTGATTTCCCGATCCCAGTCATACGAAAAACCAAGCGACTTGATTTGACGTGTAAAATTGGCGATATTGAGTGCTGTAAATTCTTCCGGATCATTGCCGGTATCAATTGCGTACTGCTCTGCAGGAAGACCAAAAGCATCCCAACCGATCGGATGAAGTACATTTTTCCCCTGCATCCGTTTCATTCGTGACAAAATATCTGTCGCCGTATAACCTTCCGGATGGCCAACATGCAGCCCTGCACCGGACGGATACGGAAACATATCCAGCGCATAAAAGTTTTCCTTATTTTTATCGGTGGTTGTTTTGAACGTTTTGTTTTCATCCCAGTATTTTTGCCATTTTGGCTCTACTGTTTTGTGATTAAATGTCATCGTCTCTATTCCCTTCTCTTAAAAAATCGGCTACAAAAAAAGCCTCCGTCCTCACAGCAAAAATTGCCATGGGACGAGAGACTTGCCTCCCGCGGTACCACCCAAATTAGTGTTCACCACTCTACTTCTTTTGATCCTTAACGCGGAAAACGGGGCAAGCCCTAGCTCTGAGGCAAGTTCATCCTGTTTTTGGTTCAGCTCGCACCAACCGCTGACTCTCTCGACCAAAACGTACGGACTACTACTCCTCTTCATAGCCATCTCTTATTGAATAGCTCTATTGTAGCCGATTTTCAGCGCTTTGGCAAGAGTCGGTTGTATCTCTTTTCATCATCCAAATAAATGGAGCGCACCTTCTTGAAATGAAGCAGCAAATCCCCCCTGTTCTATTCATCTGAAGGGAAGGGGGCTGCTTTCTTCCTCATAAACGGATAGAGAACAAATCCGAGTAAAAATAGACCAATGCTTAGAAGAAAAACGGTTAGATCCTCCGTCCCGCTCTTGATGATCCAACTTGAATAACAGATGGCAAGAACGGCAATGATCCCATCCAGAACTCGTTTCCCTATTCGGTCATGTTGATAACTTTCCCCTGTGACAGTTAATTTTAGCTGATAAACTGGTGAAATAAAATACTGCACAAGAAAAGCTAACGTGGAAACTTTTACCACAAAATCATATGCAAAAGCAATATTTCCCGATAAAGTCGATAAGATGAAAATTTGGGAAGCCAAGCAAGTCAAAACAAGTGAGCGAATCGGTGTCCCATTTTTATTCGTCTTTTTCAAATAAGGCAAAAACAAACCTGTTTTGGCCGCCTGATGCGGCGCTTCTGCACTCATCATCACCCAACCGACCGCTGATCCAAACAGACAAATCAAAGCAAGCAGTGCCATCACGGCCGATCCTCCAGAGCCAATCACTGAATCCAGCGCATCTGCCAGCGGACTCGCACTACCGAGCAAGTGACTTTTCGGAATGAGGCCAAGTGTTAAAATAGAAATCGCAATGTAGAGCAAAACAGAGATGCCGAGCCCCGAAATCGTGGCCAATTGGATCGTCCGCCCTGACTTTGCTCGTCCAGCAAACATCATAGCCGATTCGATCCCAATAAACGCCCAAAGAGTAACGATTGCTGCCTGATTCACCTGACTGAGCAGACCATTTTCAAGACCGCTCGTATCTATGACTGGGTGATAAAACGTACCCATTGTCGCAGACTGAAAAGCAAAAATAGCCACAACGATAAACAAAAAAAATCCAATCACTTTGGCTGCTGTCGCAATCAGATTGATTTTCCCTGCTCCGCTGACGCCTTTAGAAATAATCAAAGCAACACCCCAGAGCAGTACTGAACAGACCAGAAATGTCAACAATTGGCCTTCATAAAGCGTATAGCTACCTACTTGAAAAAGTAACTGATCACTATTTAAAATCGGAAAGAAAACCGACAAATAGCCAGCAAAAGAAGTAATGATGGATACATTTCCTGCCCAATTTGCCACCCAATAGCTCCAAACCGCAATAAAGCCTGCCATGTTTTTCGCCTTTTGATTTTTGAACAGCGCGTATGCATGACTCTGTGCGCCACTTGTCAGTTCCGGCTTTTTCACTGCCAGATTCCCAAACACCAGTGCAATCATCAAAACGCCCAATCCCGTTAGCGACCAGGCAAGTAAGATCGCCAGCGGACTCGCTACTTCTGCCATTTGGCGCGGTAACATAAAAATACCTGAACCAATCATATTTCCTACAACTAGACTAGTCAGGATAAAATAACCCATTTTTTTCTGTTTTGTTGTCATCTGTATATTAACCCCTTCAACTTATTATCGCTTTACCAAATTAAAGACTTGTACATCATATCAAAAATGCCATTTCTCGTCAAACTTCCCTCACTATCTGCAAAAAATTATGGTACACTATGTTCAGGAGTTGATCGAACAATGATGAAAAAAGAAAAGCTGATTAATCCGTTCCCTTATGCAAGCGACAATAAACGCTATCATACTTGGAATTACTGCCTAAGAGAACAATTTGGCGAGAAAACGTTTAAAATCGCCCTTGACGGTGGCTTTGACTGCCCCAACCGTGATGGCACAGTGGCACACGGCGGCTGCACCTTCTGTAGTGCAGCAGGGTCTGGTGACTTTGCTGGAAATCGGGCAGATGACTTAACCAAACAATTTACTGAAATCAAAGAAAAAATGCACCATAAATGGAAAAATGGCAAATATATCGCCTACTTTCAGGCGTTTACCAATACCCATGCACCCGTAAGCGAACTTCGGGAAAAATTTGAAACAGTTCTAAACGAAGAAAACGTGGTCGGTCTGTCGATCGCTACTCGACCAGATTGTCTGCCAGACGATGTCGTTGATTATTTAGCTGAACTGAATGAGCGGACCTATTTATGGATGGAATTGGGGCTGCAAACAGCCCATGATGCAACTGGCCGGCTGATCAACCGTGCCCATGATTACGACTGCTATTTAGAAGGAATTGGCAAGCTACATGAGCGCGGCATTCGTGTCTGCACGCACATCATCAACGGACTGCCAAAAGAAACGCCTGAAATGATGCTTGAGACCGCTCAGAAAGTGGTAGATAGCGGCGCGGAAGGTATCAAAATCCACCTACTGCATCTCCTGCGGGGAACGCCGATGGTCGAGGACTACAAACGCGGCGATCTGACTTTTTTGACACAGGACGATTATGTCAATCTCGTCTGCGACCAACTAGAAATTCTACCGCCTGAAATGGTCATCCAGCGAATCACCGGAGACGGTGGTGCAAGTGATTTGATCGGACCAATATGGAGTCTCAACAAATTTGAAGTCTTGAATGCTATTGATGCGGAACTCTTGCGTCGAAACAGCTTTCAAGGGCGACTCTATCAGAAAGAAGGCAGCAAGTGATGCCACTCCAAAAAGTGCTCCCCTTTTGTCACGCTCTCCTAAAAGAAACCGTTCAAGCAGGCGACACAGTCATTGACGGAACATGCGGCAATGGCCATGATACCTTGTTGCTAGCTCGCTTGGTGGGTCCGTCCGGTCATGTTTACGGCTTTGATATTCAGGAAACAGCTTTAAAAAGTACACGCGATCGCCTTTGTCAAGCCGGTGAACTGAGCCAAGTCAGCTTGATCCATGCAAGCCATGCGGATTTCAGTCATTATGTTTCCATGCCTATCCGAGCAGGCATTTTCAATCTTGGCTATCTGCCCGGCGGTGATAAAACGATTACGACACAGCCAGAGTCAACCATTGCCTCCCTTCGCGTGATATTGCCACAACTGGAAAAAGGCGGCCTGCTGATTTTAGTTGTCTATCACGGACATCCAGAAGGTAAAATTGAAAAAGAACATGTGCTTGATTACGTGCAAAAACTGCCGCAAGAAAGTTACCAAGTTTTGCAATACGGCTTTATCAATCAGCGCAATGATCCACCCTTTGTTCTTGCTATCCAAAAAAAATAGACGTTTGCTGCCCGAAATTTTTCAGGCAGCAAACGTCTTTTTATTTGCCAAATGTATATTTTTCTTCTACGTAAATACTGTACCAGATCATAAAGATCACAACTGTCCATATTTTCCGGCTATAGTCATGTTTACCCGCACAATGATCTTCCAAAAGCTGAAGCACATAGGGTTTATTAATCAGATGATCTGTGCCTGATTCGCGAATGATATTTTTGACCCATTCGTTCATCTCATTTTTTAGCCAGTGACGAATCGGTACAGGGAATCCAAGTTTCCGACGATTCAGCACATGATCTGGCACAAAAGATTCTGCTGCTTTACGTAAGATATATTTCGTTGTATTGTGTGAAATCTTCATATCTGACGGAATGTTTTTTGCCACATCAAAAACAGCCTTATCTAAGAATGGCACACGCACTTCAAGCGAGTTGGCCATTGTCATCCGATCCGCTTTAAGTAAGATATCGCCGCGTAACCAAGTATGGATATCAATGTATTGCATCCGGTCGATTGGATGATAATGCTTGGTTTCCGCATAAAATGGATCTGTGATTTGAGTATAGGCATGACCTTCCTGATAATTCGGCAGAAGAATACGTTTATCTGTTTCATCGAACATTTTCGCATTTCCGATATATCGCTCTTCCATCGGCGTCGTACCACGTTCAAGGAAGCTTTTGCCCCGCATCCCCTCAGGCATCACTTTAGCCACACTGCGAAGCATCGATTTAAGCGCACCTGGCATCTTGCCAAACATAGCCAGCGAATTAGGCTCATTATAAATCGTATAGCCGCCGAACAACTCATCTGCCCCTTCACCGGAAAGTGCCACTGTCACTTGTTTGCGCGCTTCACGTGCTAAGAAATAAAGTGGAATCGCCGCTGGATCTGCAAGCGGATCATCCATATGCCAAACGATTTTTGGCAATTCATCCATATATTCTTGTGGTGTAATCACATAACTGATATTTTCTACACCTAGTTTATCTGCTGTTTCTTTTGCGACATCAATTTCAGAAAAACCTTCGCGTTCAAAACCAACAGAAAATGTTTTGATAGCTGGGTGATATTCTTTAGCGATCGATGCAATGATCGAGCTGTCGATCCCGCCCGAAAGAAATGAACCAACTGGCACATCAGAGCGCATATGTACCTTCACAGAATCATATAACACATCGCGAATCTCTTTGACCCACGTTTCTTCTGATTTTTGAACCGGCGTAAAAGCCACTTTCCAGTACTGACTGATCTTCATTTCACCACCGATTTTTTTCGTAAAGTGATGACCAGGCAGCAAACGTTTCACTTCTGATGTAAGTGTATCTGGTTCTGGAACAAATTGGAACGTCATATAATTTTGCAGCGACACTTCGTCCAGCGTTTTTTTCTGCAAAGCATGAAGTATCGATTTTTTTTCAGAACCCATGTATAATTTGCCGTTTTCTTCTGCATAAAAGAAAGGTTTGATACCGAATGGATCACGCGCACCGTACACGACTTCTTCCTGTTTGTCCCAAATAACGAAACCAAACATCCCACGAAGTTTGCTGGCTGTTTCTTCTTTATATTTAGAATACGCAGCAATAATAACTTCTGTGTCGCTCTCCGTTTCAAAAGTCAATCCTTCTTCTTTTAAAGCTTCCCGGAGCTCTACATAGTTATAAATTTCACCATTAAAAATGATCCAGTAGCGTTCATTTTCATACGTTAATGGCTGATGACCATTCTCCACATCAATAATGCTCAAACGTCTAAAACCAAATTGAATATGCGCATCGGTAAAGTAGCCTTCATCATCCGGCCCGCGGTGCGTGATCATATCATTCATTTCTTTAAAGGTTGCTTTTTCTTCGCCTGTAATTTCAGCAATGCGATCATGTACGCATCCTACAAATCCACACATCGATACATGTCTCCTCTATTTTTAAAAATTAATTTTCTCTTTATGGTTTTCACAACGTTTATCATATCATAAAGCACACTTCTTTGCACTGTTTTGCGGATGATTTTTTCCGTAAGCGTTCTCTTGAAACCGCTCCAAACCTGTCATATGCATCTGAATGAAAAAGAGCGTCCGCAACTTGCGAACGCTCTATAACTTAAAGTTATTTAGCTAAAAATTGTTTAAGATCAAGTGCTTTGTCCGTTTTCTCCCATGGTAGATCCACATCAACACGACCAAAGTGCCCAAATGCCGCTGTTTGACGATAAATGGGACGTCGTAAGTCGAGCATTTTGATGATTCCAGCTGGCCGAAGATCGAAATTCGCCCGCACAGCTGCTGTCAGTTCTTCTTCTGAATAAGGACTCGTTCCGTAAGTCTCAATTGAAATCGAAACAGGATGAGCAACACCGATGGCATAAGCAAGCTGCACCTCGGCTTTTTTGGCCAGTCCTGCCGCCACGATATTTTTCGCTACATACCGAGCTGCATACGCACCAGATCGGTCCACTTTAGTCGGATCTTTTCCAGAAAAGGCGCCTCCACCATGACGGGCATAACCGCCATATGTATCCACAATGATCTTCCGACCTGTAAGTCCTGCATCGCCTTGTGGACCACCGATCACAAATCGACCAGTTGGATTAATAAAGTACTTGGTTTCATCGTCTAACAGGGACGCATCAATCACCGCCTGAATAACCTGTTCTTTCATGTCTTTGGCGATTTGTTCTTGTGAAATATCCGGATGGTGCTGTGTGGAGATCACAATCGTATCCACACGCTTTGGCTGCCCCTCCGAATCATATTCCACAGTCACTTGCGTTTTCGCATCAGGACGTAAATAATCGATCGTTTCATTCTTGCGCAGTTCGGCAATTTTACGCGCCAAACCATGCGCTAAATGGATCGGAAGCGGCATCAATACCTCTGTTTCATCCGTTGCGAAGCCAAACATCAAGCCCTGATCACCAGCACCAATCGCTTCGATCGCAGCATCCTGTTCTTCACCCGACCGCGCCTCTAGCGCCTGATCCACGCCTTGTGCAATATCTGGTGACTGTTCATCGATCGCTGTAAGCACGGCACACGTTTCTGCATCAAAGCCATATTTAGCCCGTGTATATCCGATTTCCTTAACTGTTTCCCGAACGATTTTCGGAATATCCACATAAACCGATGTCGTAATCTCTCCTGCAACAAGTACAAGACCTGTCGTTACGGTTGTTTCACAGGCGACCCGAGCATCGGGATCTTTTGCAATGATTGCATCCAAAATAGCATCTGAAATCTGATCGGCAATCTTATCCGGATGGCCGTCAGAAACCGATTCTGATGTAAATAAATGACGATTTGCTGTCATTTTTTTGTTCCTCCTTTTTTCTCTTCCAAAAGCATCAAGCTGATTGCTGAACGTACTTATAGACAAAACCAAACGCTGTAAACAGATTTTGCCAGTAAAAAACGCCTTCTCTTTGACACACAGAGAAAAGGCGTTACATGTACGTACCTTTGCTCTCATCGTTCAGGATTTCTCCTGCAACAGGTTAGCACCTTACAGTTATTCTGTAGGTTGCTGGGCTTCAAAGGGCCAGTCCCTCTACCGCTCTGGATAAAAGCTTATTAATTTCTCATCTAGAATAACATAATCCTTAGCCACACGCAATAGTCAGTCTTCCCATTCTGAGAGGCGCAACACATTCGGCCATTCTTCCTGCGGGATTTGTTGGAAGCTCTGATAAAAATCTTCCCCCTTGCTGGTTCTCCGGTAACGCACCTTCGTGTCTTGCTGGTAGCGAAAAATAAAATGATGCTCCTCTAATGCGTAAAGCGTATAGAGAAAATCAGATTTACTCAATTTTATTGGCTTATTATGTGAATAATCATTGACTAATTCATTCATGTTCGACATACTGTCATCAATATTTTTCAGAATTTGATAAGCTAATTTAAATTCCACTTGCATATCTGTCACACTTCCCACTAATTTAACTCATTATAGCCGATTCACCTTCTCCTAGACAAATGAAATAGATTGAGCAGTCGCATGATTCGATGTCGTCTCTTAGCAACAAACCGATATGCAGCTTCTCCAAATCGCGGTACTAGTGGAAGATAACAGAGCATGCTCGGGACTTTTAAAAGGGGCAAGCGGGTCAAAATGCGCCGAATTGCGTAAAAACCGCGATATACGCGTCCATTCGAGCGGACTACATGGAGCGTTTGCTTTAACTGTTCAGGCTCCAAAATCGTTCCTTTATACGCCTGCAGTGGAAAAAATAGCAGTTTCTTTTGCCAATCCAACTTCTCCATAACACGTTTGGAAAGCTGGCAAAATGAGCACTTTTCATCATATAAAACAATATCAACCATTTCAATCACCTCTTTCCTTTCTTCTTTCCTCTTATCAAGATTTAAAACCTATGGTATGATAGATAAATAAATTAGAAGAAAAGAATCAAAGGAGTAATCAAATGGCATTCATTCCACTCACCTTAATTATATTTCTAGGCTTTCTAGCCGCGATGTTACTTTTTGAATTTGTTGTTAAATGGCGTTGGTTTAAATATTTTTTAGCCACTATGGGGCTTATTGCTAGTGGCATCATCTTTTTTATCAGTTTTTATGGAGCAGGACTTTCTCAAACAGAGATTGCCATTGCAGTCTTTTTAGCCAGTTTTGGTGAATATGTTCTATCACTGATCATCAGCTTGATTAGCTTTTTTGTCCGCCGCAGCAAAAACAAGGCACCGAAAAAAGTCAAAACTGCTTCTTAAAAACGTTAAAGCCCCCGAAGATAAAGCTTCGGGGGCTTTTTTGGTACCTATGTTAAACCGTTAACCGTGCCCGTTTGATCACATCTGCCGATAATTGGTAAAGATTCCGTTCGTCATCTGTCAATATAGGCATCAAGCCAGACTCGATGCCTGCTGCTCCAATAACTGCTGGAGAGCCGATGTAACAGCCCTGCTCTGCATCAAAATGACTGACTGGAAAAACAGCTGCTGCATGATTACGAATCGAAAGAAGAAGTGCTGTTGCGCATGTCGCGATACCAAAACTTGTCCACCCTTTTCCAAGCAGAATATGCCATCCGCCTGCTCGAACCTGCTCTTTAAGCTGCACGAGATCAATACTGGCTGCTTCGGGGAGTTCTGAGAGTGGAATCCCCCCGATCCGCACTGTCGACCAAGCGACAAATTGTGACTCGCCATGTTCTCCCATAACAAAACCCTCAACACTACGGTTGGAAACACCAAACGCCTCACCAACAACCCGTTTCATTCGAGCTGTATCAAGTAAAGTCCCTGTTCCAAACACACGTGCTTTCGGGAAGCCACTGATTTCTTGGATCAAACTTGTAATCACATCGCAAGGATTTGTAATGTTTAGAAAAATCCCCTTGAAGCCAGCTGCCACGACTTGCGGCACAATCTGTTTGATACTTTCACTTGTCTCAACCAATTCTTCCATCCGGTCTTCACGTAATAGCGTTTTCGGTCCAATCGCCATAACGATGACATCCGCATCTGCCAAAGCTTCCAATGTACCTGCCGTAATGCGCGTAATGCCGCTCGTTAACGAAAGCATATCCCGGAGTTCCAGTGCTTCGCTTTTTGCTTTTTCCATCTGCTCATCCACGAGAACAATCTCATCACAAACAGCCTGTGTAACAAGAGAAAAAGCCACATCAGAACCGACATGACCGCATCCGATGATTCCTACCTTAAAACCCATCTTTATATCCCTCACTTATCAATTACTGGAATTCAGTGCGATCAATTCGTAGGTGATGATGGTACAACCGTTTTCCCAAGTCAATTTTCTGGGAATTGCCGTTCCGTTTTTTTCACCTTCTTTTGTCGTTCTAACCTCGATCGGAATATCGATCGGATAGACCCGATAACCTTGCTTGGTTAATTCAAAAAAATTATCATGCAGACGTTTTTCATTGTTTTTCGTAACAATCATCGTATTATATTCAAGTGGCATACCCATACTAATTCCCTCCATTCTTCTTTTTCATCATAGCAGATTAGATGCCGCTTTGCCTAGTATGATTGATAAAAAATGCATGCCGAACAATTTGCTCCATCCCCTCATCCCGCATAAAAAAGCTGAACGACTCTTTTTGAATTTCCAAAAGCAGATCTCCTTTGAAAAGAAGCGGCCCTTCTGTTTCGAAGTAGTGATCCCGCTCTTCAAGTCGTGTCACTTCTGTTTGAAAGACACGTTTGGTAAAAGAACGCTCTGCACTCTCCACGACATAATCCGCCACAAATGTAAACTGATCTGCTACTCCCCCCGTCTCTTCGTAAAGTTCCCGTCTAGCAGCTTCTATATTTGACTCACCGCTTTCTCCTTTGCCTCCTGGAAATTCAATTCCCCGGATAGAATGCTTGGTGAATAGCCAGCTGTCCTTAAATACAGGCAAAACAAGCACGTCATCTTGTTCCCCCGGAAGTTTGTGGAAATAAATCGTCACATCACTGCCTAAGTGATCTTGATAATGAAACATAAGCATGTCTCCTTTCTTTTTTTAGGAAATATGTTAAGCTAATGATAGTCAATTTGAAGAAGGTGATCGACCTAATGAAAAAAATCCTCATCGGACTTATCCGATTTTATCAAAAATGTATTTCACCCTTAAAGCCGCCGTCTTGCCGGTTTTATCCGACCTGCTCACAATATGGAATAGAAGCCATTCGCGTTCACGGAGCATTAAAGGGCAGTCTGCTTGCCATTATTCGCATCTCAAAATGCCATCCCTTCCACAAAGGGGGCGTAGATTTAGTTCCGCCCAAAAAATGCACCCATGATCATACGCATCCGCATTCATCATAACACGATTTTCCAGCCGTTTCTTTTTTGAAGCGGTTTTTTTCATACAAAATCAGGAACGATCGATCTATATATGGTAAAAGAGCAAACTTATCCTTTCAATTATTTCTCTTATAAAAGTATTGCAATTTCCCTCGTTATCGTGTAATATCAATACCGGATATTAAATCGTAATTGCTACGATTTATTTTTTAATTTATGAATCAGAATCGTTTCGATTTAAGGAGTGACAATATGCAAAAAAAATGGCTGCTTTTCAGTATCCCCGTTTTAGTGGCGATGCTGTTTCTTACTGGCTGTTCAAACAGTGAGACGACAAGCACAGACAAATCGGATAAAATCAATATCTATACGACGGTTTATCCCCTGCAATACCTAGCGGAGCAAATTGGTGGCGATAAAGTCTCTGTCGAAAGTGTTTACCCGCCTGGCTCAGATGCGCACAGTTATGAACCTACGCAAAAAGATATGATGAACATCGCTGACAGTGATTTGTTCTTTTATATCGGACTAGGCATGGAAGGTTTTGTAGATTCGGCTAAAGATAGTCTTAAAAATGAAAATGTTCGTTTCGTGGCTACCGCTGAAAAACTAGATTTACCAAAAGATCCAGATGCCGCCTTTGAAGAGGAAGACGAAGATCATGATCACGAAGAAGAACATGATCATGGAGATATCAATCCGCATGTTTGGCTCGATCCCGTTTATATGGAACAGATGGCCACTATCGTGAAGGATCAGCTTGTCAAAGAAATGCCAAGTGCAAAAGAACAATTTGAAAAAAATTATCAAAAAGTAGAGGCAGATTTAAAAGACCTGGATGCTTCCTATCGCGATATGGCGGAACATGCGAAACGGAAAGATTTTGTAACCGCGCATGCAGCTTATAGCTACTGGGAAACTGAATATGGACTTAATCAAATCCCTATTGCCGGCATCTCAACAGACGATGAGCCCTCGCAGAAAAAATTGCAGCAAATTGTCGACACAATCAACGAAAAAAATATTCCCTACATCATGTTGGAACAAAATACCAATTCCAAAATCGCGGATGTCATCCAACAAGAAACAAACACTAAAACATTGACACTTCATAATCTTGAAACACTGACACAAAAAGACATTGACCAAAATCGTGACTACATGTCGATTATGGAAGATAACTTAAAAGCACTGACAACTGCTTTAAATGATTAAAAAAGAACCAGAAATGATGCACCTCCCTTTATGAAAGGCTGGACTCATTTCTGGTTTTCTTACGTTTAGTATGCTTCAGCTTTCATGTGCAATCCCTAACAGATTTTTAGCTGCATCAAATTTAACAGCCAAGATTTGATCAGAAATCTCTTTATCAATCGAAAAGTCCAAAGTAATTACCATTTGATGATTTTGGTCAAGTGCTAAAAACACCCCGGTAAGCACCAATTCATCCAAAACAGCTTTCGGATACCAAGTACGTTCTGGTTTCGTCTCCTCTAGCAGCTCCTGTTCACATTCCAAATAAAATAATAGATCTGCCTCTTCTTTATTGAACGCTTGCTCCAACACCTGATGCGCCTGATCTTGAAACCAAGGAAGTTGATCCAGCAGTTCACTGATAAAAGACGTAGCGAGTTCTTCAAAAACATCTTCAAAAATATCCAGCGAGATCTCGCTTTTGCCCCACTTCACATAACGAAAAAAATTTTCCCGCGCTTTTTCATCCAGTTCAAATATGCCCCATTCTTCTGTCACTAAGTTGTCCATATCCCCGCTCCTCTTGTCAGTTATTCTTTCAATAAATGACGCTGTATTTTCCCCGACGCAGTTTTCGGCAGATTTTCCCGCTGATAAAAGGCTTTGGGCACTTTAAAATGCGCCATCCGGTCCCGTAAATAATCCACAAGCTTTTTCTGATCCAGGGCTTCACCCACATAAAAAGCAATGGGCACTTCTCCCCATTCAGCATCCTTACGCCCGACAACAGCTACCTCTGAAATTCCCTCTACACTAAGCAGAAGATGTTCAATCTCGGTTGGATAAATATTTTCACCACCGGAAATAATCAAATCTTTCCGCCGGTCAGATACATATAAATACCCTTCGTCGTCCAAATAACCGATATCCCCCGTTTTGAACCAGCCATCATGCATCGCCGCTTCAGTTGCTTCGGGATCGTCCAAATAGCCAGGTGTTATATTGGGCCCCATAAGCTCAATCTCCCCAAGTACAAATGACTCGAGAACTTCTCCGTTTTGACAGATCCGAATCTCCATTGGAAAAAGCGCCTGACCAGAGGAGCCAATCTTTTGCAACGCTTTTTCTTTCTGCAATGTCACGACTTGCGAGGCTGTTTCGGTCATACCAAACGATTGAACAAGCGGAATATTCCGCTCTAGACATGTTTTGACAAGCTCTTTCGGTGCCGCACTCCCACCAAGAAGCATAATTTTCAAGCGATCATGAAAGGTACCTTCTGAAATATCTAGTAACCGTTTAACCATCGCCATCACAACAGAAATATGGGTAATCTGGCCACTTTCAAGTAACGAAACCACGCGCATCGGCTCAAATTTCTCTTCCAAATAAATAGGGATCCCATAAATCACACTGCGCATTAAAATGGACAATCCGCTGATATGGAAGATCGGAACCACGCAAAGCCATGCATCCTGTTCTGGCTCCAATCCGAAGTTGAGCATCGAACCAGCGCTGCTGAAAAAATGATTCCGATACGTTTGCATGACCCCTTTTGGCCGACCAGTCGTGCCAGATGTATACATCACCGAACAGACATCTGTCTCAAAAAGTGTAGGGATCGGTCGTTCCGAAGACGCCGGTAACTCAGCCATTTCAGCAAATGAGCAGCGAGAAACCTCCTGTCCCTCACTTAAGGCAGTATATTCGGCATCATACAGTAAAAAAGTCGCTCTACTTTGTCCCACTTGATAGGCCATTTCTTCCCGGCTCAGTCGAGGATTCAAAAAAACCGCAATTGCTCCCAGCAACTGTAGAGCATGGATCACCGTAACCATCTCAACTGTATTTTTTCCGAGCAACGCTACTCGAGTCTGTTCGCAGATCCCCAATTTATACAATTGACGCGCCGCCAGATCAGCATCCTGATAGAGCGCCGCAAAGCTAATTCGTTTCTCTTTGAAAACGAGCGCCGTTTTCTCTCCTGAAAGCCGCGCTCGTTTTTCTAACCAATTGATATGATTCATTCGTTTCACACCCCAAGATCAAGGGAATTTTGGAAATTGATCAAAATCAGGATCCCGTTTTTCCTTGAAAGCATCGCGTCCTTCTTTGGCTTCATCCGTTGTATAATAAAGCAGCGTCGCGTCACCGGCAAGCTGCTGGATACCTGCTAAACCATCTGTATCCGCGTTGAAGGCTGCTTTGATGAAACGCAAAGCTGTTGGACTCTTCTTCAACATCTCTTTCGCCCACGCTACCGTTTCATTTTCTAGCTCGGCAAGGGGTACGACCGTATTGATCCATCCCATGTCAAGCGCTTCTTCTGCTGTATACTGGCGGCACATGAACCACACTTCTTTTGCTTTCTTATGACCAATGACACGTGCCAAATAGCCAGAACCATAACCTGCATCAAAACTACCGACATTAGGGCCCGTTTGTCCGAATTTTGCATTGTCGGCCGCGATGGTTATATCGCAAACAAGCTGCAGTACATTACCGCCACCAATCGACCAGCCAGCCACCATTGCAATCACTGGTTTTGGGATCACACGAATCAGACGTTGTAAATCAAGCACATTTAGACGAGGAATTTGATCCTCACCTACATAGCCGCCATGACCGCGGACTTTTTGGTCTCCACCTGAGCAAAAAGCTTTTTCCCCTTCACCTGTTAAAATAATAACGCCTACTTTTTCATTATCACGTGCCAGATTGAATGCATCTATCATTTCCATCACAGTCTTGGGTGTAAATGCATTATGTACATGTGGCCGATTGATCGTAACTTTCGCGATTCCTTCAAATGTTTCATATTTAATCTCTTCGTATTCTTTTTCCGTTTTCCATGCAAAACTCATGTTCATTTCTCCTTTATTTAAGGTTTTTCAACCATTGATTGATTAATTCTGCCGTTTTCTCCGGTTGTTCCAAATGAACGGCGTGCCCCGCATCCGGCATGATGACATGCTGTCCATTTGAAAGTAATGCCAGCATCTCCTGATTGATCCGCGTAAATTTCCTGTCCAGCTCTCCTGAAAGTAGGAGCACTGGAAAATGAAACCCAGAAAGCTTCTCCCAGTAGGAATCTTGCGCACCGGTCCCACCGTATACAAGACTTCTTGCCAGACCTTCCGACAGTTGCGCCAAGCGTTCTTGACGAATCTTCTGTTTCTTTTCGACTGAAAGTTTTTTTTGCGAAGCGAAAAGAGGCAAGTTTTCCCACTTATTGATAAAAGCAACGGTTCCTTTTTGTCGAATCTCCTCAGCAAGCGCGACATCCCTTTTCCTACGTGCCTCACGTTCAAGAACGGTTTTGAGTCCAGGTGAACTTCCTAAAAGCACAAGTCCAGCCACCCGTTCCGGATAGTTTACTGCAAAAGCTGTCCCTATCCGGCCACCCATTGAATACCCAATTAAAATGACTTGGTGAATATGCTGTTCATCTAAAAACGCCAAAAGGTTCCGGCAAGCCGCTTCAATCGGATAGTCTTCCGGTGAGCCAATCCCAGTTTGGCCATGTCCCGGTAAATCCGGCAGCAATAGCCGCGCTTCAGGAAAAGCTGGCAAAAGGGCATGAAAGGTTTGATGTGTACCTGTAAAGCCGTGGAGCATCAAAAGGACAGGTTCGGCGCTTTTGAGACCATATTCTTCAATAAACAAACGGCTCACTCTCCTGCTTTCTGAATCGCTATATCCATTTGTTGCCATAAAGCCTGATGATCCGCTGTATTGCCATGTCGATTCGTTTTGACTTCAATAATATCCAACCCTTTATGGTAGTTTGCCTGATCCAGCGCCTCTTCTAGCTGCTCATAATTTTTCACTTCATGATAGTCTCCCTCATAAAGCGCAGCAGCATAACGGAAATCTAAATCTGTCGCCGTACCAAACAAAGTTTCAAAATACTTGGGCTCCTTTTGCTGCGGTAAAAAGGAAAAGATGCCACCACCATTATTATTCACCACAATAATCGTCACATTGAGCCGATACTTCTTCGCCATCAAAAGACCATTCAAATCATGATAAAAAGACAGATCCCCTAAAAGAAGATAGAGTGGCTGCAACACCGTACTTGCTCCTAGTGCCGCTGAAACCACACCATCAATCCCATTTGCCCCACGGTTGGCCAGCATACGGATCTTCTTCTTGGTTTGTGGAAAATAGGTATCTACATCACGAATCGACATACTATTGCCAATAAAAAAGCCGGACTGATCTGGAATTGCTTCACGGATCGCCTGCACAACCGCACCTTCTTCCAAGTTTCCACTGGTCATTCTTTCCTGCAATACCGTTCTTCCGATCCGGTTCAACCTTTGCCATCTATATAGCCAATCACTTGGCTTCTCTTCTGGCCACTTGTCCAGCAGCTCCTCAATCAGAAACCGCTCGTCACAGTGGATCATATCCGTCACCGCTTTGATCGGATCGCGCCACGCAGCGCCAGGATCCACTACGAAAAAGCGTGTATCCACCAGACTTTCCAGCCAAATTTTGAGCGGTTTTGATACTGGCATTGCACCAAAGCGGATAATGATTTCTGGTGTCAGTTCGGTAAGATGGTCTGGATTTTTCATAAATGCATCATACTGGTCAATGATGATTTCATCAAGTTCCCCATATGATCGCAGGCCTGAAAGTGGATCAGCCAAGATCGGCCAACCTAATTTGCGTGCCAATTGCACAAACGCTTCGTCCAGTTCCTTTTTATTGATTGGACCCACGATGATCATCCCTTTTTTACCTGCGCAATCTTTGACCATCCGTTCGATTGCATGCATTTCAAGTACTTCATGGGTGTAATAAATATGAACGTGATGTCGTTTTTTGTCAGTTGCAGCAAAAGGCGACGGATCAAGCACCGGCAACAGGGGCTCACGAAGCGGAAAATTCAGATGGACTGGCCCGCGCGGCGTCTTCATAGCCAAATCAACTGCCCGGCTGCCATGCCATTTTGCATATTGCAATAGCTCCGGCTGGTTTTCTGGAATCGCCATATCGGTAAAATCTTTTACATGGGAGCCAAATAAATGAAGCTGATCCATTGCCTGAGGTGCCCCAACGCCTCGCAGTTCATGTGGTCGATCAGCCGTTAACACAATAAGCGGTACCTGTGAAAGATTGGCCTCTGCAACAGCTGGAAAATAATTGGCGGCAGCAGTCCCGCTCGTACACAGTAGCACGACTGGACGTTTCGAACTTTTCGCAATACCCAGTGCAAAAAAGCCAGCCGAACGTTCATCTACATCTACATATACCTTTAAAGTCGGATGTTCAGCAAAGAGTAGCGCAAGTGGTGTTGAACGCGATCCCGGACTAATGACAGCTTCCTTTACGCCCGCCTGCACTAGCTCTTCTGTAAAAGCACTCAGATAATCAGTCATCATTTGTGCATGGTTACTCATGTTCCATTCCTCCTAGCACGCGTAACATAGGTTGAAATTTTATTTTGGTTTCTTTCAATTCTTCTTCCGGCACTGAGTCAGCCACGATCCCGCAGCCTGCAAATAAGATCCCCATCGCATCAATGATTAGCCCGGAACGGATGGCCACTGCAAATTCTCCTTCAAAGTCAGCATCAATAAAACCAATCGGGGCTCCGTAAAAACCGCGGTCATTCTTTTCTTTCATTCGAATGACTGCAAGTGCTAATTTTTGTGGCAGCCCACCTAATGCGGGTGTTGGATGAAGTGCTTCAACCACTTCAAGCAAATTTGTTTCCGGATGGACCTTTGCATGAATATTCATGTATAAATGCTGAATGTCACGGTTTTTTAAAAGAACAGGCTCGCTAGAAAGTGATAGTTCGTTTGCGAATCGCTTAAAAGTCGCCTCAATCATTTCAACAACAAAATGATGTTCACGCAAGTTTTTCCCATCTTTCAAAAGAGCTTGGCCTAGCTTTTCATCCTGTTCTTCTGACTCTCCACGCGGTGCCGAACCCGCAACACAAGAAGAATGTAGTTCACCGTCTGCAAGGGAAACGAGGCGTTCGGGTGTTGCGCCAAAAAATACCGCCGAACCATTTTCAAGTACGAAGAAGTAGCTGTTTTCCTGAGTGGCAAGCATCTGCTCCAAAATTGCCCCACTGTCCACTTGTGAAGTAAAACGCATTCCCATTCTCCGTGACAAAACGACCTTATGAATCTCTTTTGATCCCTGAATCAGTTCGATCACTTCACGCGCAGATGCCAAAAAATGTTCTGGCTCAAGTTCTTGAACAGCCGCTAATGAATCAATCTCCAATTTTGGCAAAGGACTATTCATGATTTTTTCCCATTGCTTGCAGACTGCTTCGCATTTTGAATAATCATCATCTATATATACTGGAAAATTAACTGTTAGATATTGCGCATCTTGCCGTTCTGTAATCATAAAAAGTGGCAGGTAAAACAGACCATCCTTAAAACTTTGCCACTCCTTATCCGTTTCTCGTTCTGGATCAAAAGAAAAACCGCCAAAATAGAGCGGACCAGTTTCTTTCACTGTCGCATTTGTCACTGTGTCGCGTTTCAGCCGCTGTACTCGTTCTGCGAGTTCTACATAGGCATCTTTTGTTTGATCAGCAAGAAACTGCTTTGTGACACCTAGACCTGCCATTTTTAATGTTTTATCCGGATTTTGCCAGTAAAAGCGTTCGCCGACAAAATGTGTTTTTGCTTTTTGGAACAATTCTTTCGGTGAAACATCCCGAGATAAGGTCGTCACAAAACTGAGAAGCGTTGGCTGATCCTTTGAAGCATGTCTTTTCGCCTGATCGAATAAGGCTTCGGGCAATGTAATCCCCATTCTTATCTACTCTCCTTTAACTAACACACCATTCATTATATCAAAATCCCACATAAGGTGCTTGTTTCCTGCATTATTTGACAGTTTATTCATTGACGAAACGCCTTTTATTCCCTAAAATTGAAATGAACGTCATGATAAAAGGAGAGAAATTTATGGCACCTGCCTCAAAACAAATACTCAAAAAGCAATCCGGCATGAAAAAATGGTGGATCCTTCTTCGACCACATACACTTGTTGCTTCCTTTATGCCCGTTTTTTTAGGAACGGCTGTAGCGATGAGTTACGCGAATTTCCATTTCACTCGCTTTCTTGTCATGTTGATTGCTTGTTTTTTCATCCAGACTTCAACGAATCTTTTCAATGAATACTATGATTACAAAAGAGGACAGGATGATGAACATACAGTCGGTAATGGCGGTGCAATCGTACGTAATGGTATCCGCCCAAGCTTCGTTATGTTCCTTGCAATTCTGCTTTATTTACTGGCCATTTTATGCGGTATCTATCTCTCCATGGAAACGAACTGGTACGTCGGACTTCTCGGCGCGATCTGTATGCTCGTAGGTTTTCTATATACCGGGGGGCCTTATCCAATCGCCTATACGCCACTTGGCGAGATTATGTCTGGTTTCTTTATGGGCGGTGTGATTACATTCATTTCGTTTTATATCCAAGCCGAATTTATTGGAGCAAATATCGTTTATATTTCTATTCCAATCATGGTCCTTGTTGGCAATCTGCTTCTTGCCAACAGCATTCGTGATATGGTACCGGATAAAGAAAACGGCCGTCTGACGCTTGCCATTCTGTTAGGAAGAAAAGGCGCACTTGCTCTATTCATCCTTGCCTATGTATTCAGTTATGTCTTTGAACTCTCACTGATTTTCTGGCTGGACGCACCGATCTGGACGCTCCTTATCCTGCTCAGCTTACCGGCTGCGATTCGTTCAGTCAAACGTTTTATCGGCCAAACTGAGCCTTATCTGATGATCCCAGCTATGCGCTCGACTTCAAAAGCACTACTTCTTTTTGGCTTGACTCTTGCCATCAGCTATCTTCTCAGTTTGTTGAGTAAAAGTCTCTTCATGTAAAAAAAGCGCGCAAAATCCATTTCGGATTTTGCGCGCTTTTCATATCTGCATCTGCTTAGAAAACGTCTGAACAGCTGTCTTATTTTTAATATACGCCGCTAAATCTACCGAAAGATCATACCGCAAAAAGGGTGTGATCAAGTAAATCCCATGGTAATGGCCCAAAATGGCATCAATCATCTCGCGAGCAATCTGCAGCCCCTCTTCTACCCCACGACCATCTATCTCCGCAACACGCATCCGTTCTCGCACCTCTTCTGTCAGTCTAATCCCCGGTACTTCATGATGAAGAAATTCCGCATTGCGACTTGAAAGAAGGGGCATGACGCCAATAAAGATAGGAACATCCTGCAAATTCTCTTTTTTTAGTGCTTCCTTTAAAATCTGTACTTTTTCTGAATCATAGATAGGCTGAGTAATGATGTAGTCTGCCCCATAATCTACTTTCCGCTTAATCAGACGTACAGCTTTCTCGACATTTGCTACATTGGGATTGAAAGCTGCTGCTACATTGAACTGTGCCTTCTCCTTTAACGAAGCACCTGTATAAGAAAGTCCTTGATTGAATTTTTTGATCAGTTGAACTAGCTCGACCGAACGAACGTCAAAAACAGATGTTGCCCCCGGAAAATCTCCCACTTTCGTCGGATCCCCTGTAACTGCCAAAATATCATGCAGCCCCAGCTTATGAAATCCCATAATATGGGAGTGGAGTCCTACCAGATTATGATCCCGTGTGGTCAAATGGACAAGTGGCTCAATGTCATATTGATATTTCAAAATAGCAGCAATAGCCATATTGCTGATTCGTGGCGTCGCAAGTGAATTATCCGATAGCGTTAGCGCATCCACTCCAACTTCTTGCAATGCTTTCGCCCCTTGGAAAAATTTGTCCGTATCGAACGTACGCGGTGGATCCAGCTCGACTAGAATTGTCGGTCGTATTTTCACTTTGTCGAGCAGTCGTTCCCTGTCGGTCGTTTTACTTTCGAGTGAGGCCGCTTCCGGCAAGATCCGGACCTCTTTCTGTATGATCGGTTCAAGCGATATAAGCCCCTTCCGGAAAGCCCGAATATGTTCCGGCGTTGTCCCGCAACAACCACCAAGAAGCCTCACACCCTGTTGACGAAAAACTTCTGCATAACGCTCAAAATAATTTTCCTCAGCTTGATAGACTACTTTACCGTCCTGTACTTCTGGTAAACTAGCATTTGGATAAGCTGCCAAATAGCCCCTTTCTGGAATGGGCACTGTTTCCAGTGCTTTTGCCATATGATAGGGTCCTAACCGGCAGTTGACCCCCACGACATCAGCTCCCAACTCCAAAAGTTCATGTAAAGCATCCGCCAGCCGCTCGCCCGATTGGAGAATCCCAGCCTCATGCATCGAGACATTCGCTACAACCGGTAGATCCGTTGTTTCTCGAACAATTTTCAGCACTGTTTTTAGTTCATGAAAATCATAATACGTCTCCAGCAAAAGTCCATCCACACCTTCAAGCAAAAAACAATAAAGCTGTTCACGGAAGCTGCGTTTTATCTCCTCCAGCGGTGAAGCTTCTGAAAGTGAATCTGTCGCGCCGCTAGTTCCGCCAATCGTCCCGAAAATATAAGTGCCTGTCCCGCGCGCCGCTTCTTTAGCAATTTTGATTGCCGCTTGATTAATCCGTTTGACCTCATTCTGCAGACCATATCGTGCTAGCTTCAAATAGTTCGCCCCATATGTATTGGTTTGAATAATGTCGCAGCCGGCTCCAATATAAGCTTGATGGATCGCCTTGATTTCTTCCGGATGTGTCAGATTGAGTTCTTCAAACGAGCGATCCACTCCGTAAGAGTATAGCAATGTCCCCATTGCCCCGTCCGCCAGTAAAATCTTCTCACTTAAATCTTTCTTCAAGTTCATCCGATCCCAACCTCCGCTTCCACTTTCGAAAAGCCTTGCGAAAGATCGTTAATCAAATCTTGCTTTGCCTCTATTCCAACAGAAAGCCGCACCAATTGATTTGTCAGACCATAGGAATCACGCACTTTTTTCGGAATATCCGCATGGGTTTGCGTAGCTGGGTAAGTAATCAAACTTTCCACACCTCCCAAGCTTTCTGCAAAAGTAAACAACTTTAAAGTCCGAAGCAAAGGTGATACGAGCCTTTCATCCTGAATATAAAAACTGATCATCCCGCCTTTTCCTGGATAAAGCACTTGCTGAACAAGTGGATGTCCTTCCAAAAAGGCTGCCACCGCCTGCGCATTTTCCTGATGCTGTTTCATTCGTAAGTATAACGTTTTAAGTCCGCGAATAAGCAACCAACAATCAAACGGTGCAAGGACACAACCAATCGCATTGAGCGTTTCCTCATAAAAAGCAGCAAGCGAAGGATCTTTGACAATGACTGCCCCTGCCAGAACATCATTATGCCCACCTAAATATTTGGTCGCACTATGAATAACAATATCCGCCCCTTGTGCAAGCGGTCGTTGGAATACAGGTGTATAAAAGGTATTATCCACAATGAAAAGCAGCCGATGTTCTTTCGCAAACTGTGCCAATTCAGCCAGATTAAGCTCCCGCATTAGTGGATTAGAGGGTGTTTCAATAAAGAGCGCTTTTGATTCCGGACGTATGAGTTCTGTCAAATCATCGATCACGTTACCATCCCAATAACTAAATGCAATCTGATACTTTGCTTCCATTTGTTGAAACAAGCGAAAGGATCCGCCGTAAATATCTTGAATACTAATGATATGGTCCCCCGTCTGGAATTTTTCAAAAACCAGCTGAATCGCACTCATGCCTGAACTTGTAGCAAATGCCTGATACCCGTCCTCCAAAACAGCTAGTGCCTCTTGCAGTGCATCTCGCGTTGGATTCCCTGTTCGCGTATAATCGAATCCCGTCGAACGTCCAATATCCTCATGGCGGTAAGCTGTCGAAAGATAAATCGGCATATTGACAGCACCCGTCTTTTCACATTTTTTATTGCCAATTTGTGCAACAATTGTCTCTCTTTTCAGCCTCACCATGTCGAATTCCTCCTTTTTCTCTATTTCGTAGTAACTTGATAGGCGTTTCTAATCTGAATTGTCGCCTCAACCATATCCTTTAAGGCAGCAATCGTTTCCGGCTCTTTCCGTGTTTTTAAACCACAATCCGGATTGATCCAAAACTGTTCAATCGGAATGACTCGCAGTGCTCGTTCAATATTTTCTTTTATTTCTTCAATTGTTGGTACACGCGGACTATGAATATCATAAACACCCAGCCCGATTTCTTTATCATAGGTAATCTTTTCAAAGGTAGAAATAATCTCCCCATGACTTCTGGAAGTCTCAATGGAGATCACATCTGCATCCAGTGCGCTAATCGTCTCAATAATATCGTCAAATTCCGAATAACACATATGCGTATGAATCTGTGTATCATCTTGAACCGAAGTTGTCGTTAGTTTAAAACTATAGACCGCATCCGCCAAATATTTTTCCCAACGTTTTCTTTTAAGTGGCAATCCTTCCCGAAGCGCCGGTTCATCGACCTGAATAATCCGGATCCCGTTACGCTCCAATTCTTCCACTTCCTGCCGTAAAGCCAGTCCGATCTGATTCGCTACTTGGCTTTTCGGGATATCATCTCGAACAAAGCTCCAATTGATGATGGTAATTGGAGCTGTTAGCATCCCTTTGACCGGCTTTTTCGTCAAAGACTGCGCATAGACACTTTCTCTTACCGTAATCGGTTCGACAAAGGCCACATCTCCATATACAAGTGGCGGACGAACCGCTCTCGAACCATAAGACTGCACCCAACCAAATTTAGTTGCTTCAAAGCCAGCTAATTTTTGACCAAAATATTCCACCATATCTGTTCGTTCAAATTCACCATGCACAAGAACATCTATGCCCATGTCTTCCTGAATCTTGATCCACCGCGCAATTTCTTCCTGAATATATACCGAATATTCCTCATCTGACAATTCTTTTTTTAGCCAAGCAGAACGCTTTTGCCTAACTTCGCTAGACTGAGGAAAACTCCCAATTGTCGTTGTCGGAAGTAGTGGTAATTTCAACCAATCGTGTTGCAGTTTTATTCGCTCATCAAATGGTAGATTTCGCTCATTGACCAAAGTTGGAAGTCCTTCGATCGTCGCCTTCACAGACGAAATATTCCGTTCTGGCGAATGACTAAGGGCATCTCTTCCTGCCTTGGCATCATCAAATGCCGCCTGATTCTTTCGTCCATTCAATGCATCCGTTATAAGCTGAATTTCAACCAATTTTTCATCTGCAAAACTGAGTCCATTCAGCAGCACCTCCGAAAGATTCGGTTCACTCTTCTTCGTGATCGGTACATGTAGCAACGAGGAAGATGGCTGTAAAATTAAACGATCTGCTGAAACGAATGTCGTTAACTCCTCGGCAAACGCCAGTTTTTCCGTAAGGTCCGCCCGCCAAACATTCCGCCCATCAATAATCCCAGCTGCTAAATACTTATTTGTTGGAAAACCACTTTGCCTAATTTTCTTAGCGGATTCCCCAAAATCATGGACAAAATCAATCCCGATCCCATCTACTGGCAACTTTACTATTTCGTCATAATAATCCAAACTTTCAAAATATGTTTGTAATAAAAATTTCGTATGAGGTGCTTTATCCCGTAATCGCTGATAGGATTTTTCAAATAAAGCTAGCTCTTCTTTTGGAAAAGTTGTCGATAGGTAGGGCTCGTCAATCTGCAGCCACTGAACGCCTGCCTCATCAAGTTCCTCAATCAACTGCTCATAGACCGGTAAAAAACGATCAAGCAGCCCTTCAAAATCCTGCTCTCCTTTCCCAAGCTTCAAATAGCTGATTGGCCCCAATATAACCGGCTTGCCTTCAATGCCCAGCGCCTCCTTCGCCTCTAAGTAATACGCAAGCGCCCGATTTTCAACAAGTTTTGGGGCAGCATCCTCGAATTCTGGCACGATATAGTGATAATTGGTGTTGTACCA
Organism: Listeria ilorinensis; assembly: GCF_913566895.1. Lineage (GTDB taxonomy): Bacteria > Bacillota > Bacilli > Lactobacillales > Listeriaceae > Listeria > Listeria ilorinensis. The sequence goes on from NZ_CAJYCN010000002.1 coordinate 261,440, forward strand.
TTTCGTCATCTCAGAAGCAACTTGGTCCTTCGTTCCACGAGCAATTGCAAAGTATGTATCCAGCGAATTCTCATTTAAAAAGCGTTTCGGCACGACACCGAAACTGACACTCACATCCAGCACATGATCATACAAACTAAAATCATTGACTGGAATCAGGTCAATCCCAGCTTCTTGTTGTTTACGCCAATTTTGCAACCGCACCTGCTTTGTTTGGGCTAACAGCTCTTCAGCTGAACTTTGCCCACTCCAGTATCGTTCTAATGCTTTTTTCCATTCCCGTTTTTCTCCAAGCCGCGGATACCCTAAATTTGAACTTAACGCTTTTGCCATTTGACACCATTCCTTTCCTGATTGAGACACGAAAAAACCTCCCTTTAAGAAAAGAGAGGTCCACGTCTTTGGTAAATATACCAAGAATTTATCGCTCTCTTATCTTTCAAAGCTTTATGCTTTGCAGGATTTAGCACCTTTTTCAAAAAATTGAAAGGTTGCCGGGTTTCATCGGGCCAGTCCCTCTACCACTCGTTATAAGAGTTTTTATAAAATTGTTTACAAAAAAGTATTGAAATCATCATAGCACTTACTGCTAAAATTTGTCAATCATTATTTTTAGAAATTTTTGGTTTTTGGTTAAAAAGGAATAAACTGCCCAGAATCAAGAGAAGCGCCACCGCCAGATAAAACACTTGTTCACCCAACCAACTGATCAAGGCACCTGTCACGGTTGGCCCTAAAATACTCCCCATACTAAAGCACATTCCCACCAAAATATTTCCGGCCGGCAACAGCTCAACTGGCGTTAAATCCGTCATGTAAGAAAGACCAAGTGAATAAAGCGATCCCACCAGTATACCCAGTATAAAGAAAATCAAGATAAAAAAGAAAAACTGATTCGCAAAAGTCGCCATCAAGAACACCAGACCACCAAGCCCAGTCAAAACTGGCAACACTTTTCCTCGTCCCAATCGATCACTCAGGATCCCGATCGGCACTTGAAATAAAATCGTCCCTACTGAAAAAGAGGAAATAATCATCGTAATCATATATGTCGACAACCCGCTCCTCAGTCCGACAATTGGAAAAGTGGCATTAAGCGCCGTTTCAAGAACACCGTATAAAAATGGCGGAATCATTGCTACCCATGCAATTTTCCCAACTTCCGAAAAACGCTTCATACTACTTCCAAAAGACATTTTTCGCACTGACTGCCCCTCAGCAATAAAATCATTCCGAAGCAGCCACACCAGACTCCATGCTAAAAGCACTAACACACCTGAGAAGTAGAACGGAAAATCCGGACTGATGGCTGTCAAATTAACCAGCTGCGGCCCAATCGCAAAACCCAATGAAAAAAACAGTCCATAAATCGCCATATTTCGGCCGCGTTTTGCCGGACTTGTCATCGCGCCAATCCAAGTTTGCGAAGAAAAATGCAGCATATGGTCCCCAACGCCAATTACCAGTCGTAAAATAAACCAGAAGATCAGATTAAACCAAATCGGAAATAGCAACAAGGCAATCGCTACAAGCAAACCGCCAGTCAAAATAATCGGTTTATAGCCAAAGCGATGTAGCGGTGCCTCGATAAAAGGTGATACCAACAGAACACCAATATATATCCCCGTCGCATGCATCCCATTTAGTCCAGCACCAATCCCCTGCTCTTCAAAAATGATCGAAATCAGCGGCAGCAACAAGCCTTGGGATAGACCTGAGATCGCCACAACGATAGTCAAAATCCAAAACTTCCCCTTCGTCTGCATCTTGTCACTCCTTTTTTATTTTCAGCTATAGAAAAAGAACAATATCCAAATGGACATTGTTCTTTTCAAAATGACCCGTACGGGATTCGAACCCGTGTTACCGCCGTGAAAGGGCGGTGTCTTAACCGCTTGACCAACGGGCCTCTGGCGGAGAAGGAGGGATTTGAACCCTCGCGCCGCGTTAACGACCTACACCCTTAGCAGGGGCGCCTCTTCAGCCACTTGAGTACTTCTCCGTGCCTTACAAAATTATATTGAAAATAGAAACTCCACAGGCAGGACTCGAACCTGCGACCGATCGGTTAACAGCCGATTGCTCTACCAACTGAGCTACTGTGGAATCAAGTGGGCCTAAATGGACTCGAACCATCGACCTCACGCTTATCAGGCGTGCGCTCTAACCAGCTGAGCTATAGGCCCATTTTCAAAAAGCGGGTGAAGGGAATCGAACCCTCGACAACAGCTTGGAAGGCTGTGGTTTTACCACTAAACTACACCCGCATCATATACAAATATTTAATTTTACAAGGGCGGATGATGGGAATCGAACCCACGCGTGTCGGAACCACAATCCGATGCGTTAACCACTTCGCCACACCCGCCATGATAACAAAGAGTGGCTTGGGACAGAATCGAACTGCCGACACCTTGAGCTTCAATCAAGTGCTCTACCAACTGAGCTACCAAGCCATATGGCGGTTCCGACGGGATTTGAACCCGCGATCTCCTGCGTGACAGGCAGGCATGTTAACCCCTACACCACGGAACCTTTTTAAAATTGCGGGGACAGGATTTGAACCTGCGACCTTCGGGTTATGAGCCCGACGAGCTACCAGACTGCTCCACCCCGCGACAATATTATTACGAGTCTTTGAGTCCACTAATCACGAAAACGGAGGAAGAGGGATTCGAACCCCCGCGCGGTGTTACCCGCCTGTCGGTTTTCAAGACCGATCCCTTCAGCCAGACTTGGGTATTCCTCCACGATAATAAAAATGTGACAAGTGGACCTTGCAGGACTCGAACCTGCGACCGGACGGTTATGAGCCGTCTGCTCTAACCAACTGAGCTAAAGGTCCAAGTTAATGATAGCGGCGGAGGGAATCGAACCCACGACCTCTCGGGTATGAACCGAACGCTCTAGCCAGCTGAGCTACGCCGCCATAATATAGACTATCAAAAACATCAAATGTAATTGCGAAAGACAGTGGAGCCTAGCGGGATCGAACCGCTGACCTCCTGCGTGCAAAGCAGGCGCTCTCCCAGCTGAGCTAAGGCCCCATAAATTATCAAGAAATGGTCGGGAAGACAGGATTCGAACCTGCGACCCCTTGGTCCCAAACCAAGTGCTCTACCAAGCTGAGCTACTTCCCGTAAAAGCGCGCCCGAGAGGATTCGAACCTCTAACCGCTTGATTCGTAGTCAAGTACTCTATCCAGTTGAGCTACGGGCGCATAATTTTATAAAATGCCGAGGACCGGAATCGAACCGGTACGGATATCACTATCCGCAGGATTTTAAGTCCTGTGCGTCTGCCAGTTCCGCCACCCCGGCTTTACTGGTTAAAATCATGGAGCGGAAGACGGGGTTCGAACCCGCGACCCCCACCTTGGCAAGGTGATGTTCTACCACTGAACTACTTCCGCATATTCATATAAAGTGCGGGTGAAGGGACTTGAACCCCCACGCCTTGCGGCGCCAGATCCTAAATCTGGTGCGTCTGCCAATTCCGCCACACCCGCAAAAGTGAGCCGTGCAGGGTTCGAACCTGCGACCCTCTGATTAAAAGTCAGATGCTCTACCAACTGAGCTAACGGCTCATTCCATGTTTATACATCATAAACAAGAATGGTGCCGGCTGCAAGAGTCGAACTCGCGACCTACTGATTACAAATCAGTTGCTCTACCAACTGAGCTAAGCCGGCAAAAAAATGGTGGAGGTTAACGGGATCGAACCGCTGACCCTCTGCTTGTAAGGCAGATGCTCTCCCAGCTGAGCTAAACCTCCAAATAAATACTTTGCCCGGCGGCGACCTACTCTCACAGGGGGAAGCCCCCAACTACCATCGGCGCGGAGAAGCTTAACTACCGTGTTC
>NZ_CAJYCN010000003.1 GCF_913566895.1 Listeria ilorinensis
TCAACACCGTGAATAAGTTCCTGTGCGTCATAATTGACTTTGCTAGCTTAAAAACTAGTTTTTGATTCGGAAATGATCCTTCATTTCCTGCCCTATGAATTAATGGTGAAACATAGTGTCTCATCGCTTTTTCATCTTCGTTTTGTTCAGTTTTCAAAGGTCACAGTAGCTTAACGCAACTCATTTATAATACCATTATTAAGAGTCGAGGTCAAGCAAATTCAAAAACTTTTTTTAAAAGTTTTGAAAAGAAATATACTCTTTAATTGAGCTTTTATATTATATAACTTTCTTTGAATAGATGCAAGAAAAAAAACTTAATTCCATCCTTTAATTCTTTCTCTAATTGCAAAAGAAAACTTCGCATAAATTGATGACGTGATTCTGCTAATTTTTTTCCTGTTGATGTATTCATTCCCTCTTTCAAGCGGAAGAGCTTATCCTCGAAATGATTAACGACTGAATCTGCTGCTTGATAATCAAAAAGAGCATTTCCTTTTGAAGAGCCATATACAAATGTTCGAACGATGCCGACAGCGCCTATTGCATCAAGACGGTCTGCATCCTGAACAATCTTCTCTTCTAGCGTGACAGCATCTAACGGGTTTTGCCCTTTTTGATAAGCTATCACTTGGATTAATCGTAGGATTTCTTCTGTTTTTTCATCAGGAATCCCTTCTTCTTCTAACCATAATCTTATTTCCTTTTTTGCCTTTTGCTGATTTTGTGTCAGCTTTACATCTCCATAGTCATGCAGCCATGCACCTAATTGAATCGTGAATAAGTCCCCACCTTCTATTTGGCCGATCTTTTTACTTAAACCTACAACACGCTTCAAATGATCAAACGCATGGCCTGTTCGATCATTTTTAAAATGTTCTGCCATCCAGCGCTCAGCTTTTCGAAGAACTACTTCTTCTGATACCATTTTTTTCTCCTCCTTTAGATTTCTTTTTTTCTGATAATTGTGTAAAATAAGGGAAACCCCTCATGAAAGTAGGTCAAATCAATGTTTGAATTTTCTCAAGTTTTCTATGAACATAAACTTGCAACGATTTTATCAAATATTAACTGGAAAGTAAAAGCTGGTGAACATTGGGCTCTGCTAGGACTTAATGGTTCTGGTAAAACTACCTTGCTGCAGCTGCTGAATGGATATATTTGGCCGTCAAAAGGGCGCATTTCTGTCTTGGGTGAAACTTTTGGGCAAACCGCTTTACCTGAGCTACGCAAATCAATTGGTTGGGTAAGCAAAGCGCTGGAACAACAATTAAAAAATAGTGATACTAGCGAAAAAATTGTGCTCAGTGGTAAATATGCAAGTATTGGTCTTTATGTGTCACCTTCTCCGTCAGAATGGGATGAAGCTAAACAGGTATTGATAGATGCAGGTGGGGAACATCTCATTGGTAAGCCCTATCAAATCTTGTCTCAAGGAGAAAGACAAATCGTCTTAATTGCACGTGCATTAATGGCAAAACCACGTATTTTAATTTTAGATGAGCCTTGCAACGGACTTGATTTGTTCGCTCGAGAATCATTGCTATTTAAAATCGAACAACTTGCTCAAAATAAAGATGACTTTTCGATTATTTTTGTGACACACCATTCAGAAGAGATATCTGCCAGTTTCAAAAAAACTTTACTGCTCCAGAATGGTCAAGTTTTTGCGCAAGGAGCAACAACTGAATTGTTAAATGAGCTGGTTCTAGCTGACTTTTATGAAAAACCTGTTAAAATAATCCATCTCCCCGGTGGTCGAATCGCTCTTTATCCTGCCAACATTATGATATAGTAGGTATATCTTATTTGTCGGAGGCAAAAATATATGATTACTTATCAAAGTTCAATTGCGAAGGCGATTGATCGTTCTCTGCTGGATGCACAAACCCTTTTGTTATTTGGTTCTTTTTTTTATCCGCTTGATGGGCAGCCAACTGATATAAAAGGATTATGGATTGCTACACAAGATGAGCTGATTCTATTTAGTGAAAGCGATGAATTACTACTTGAAAAAAGATTCGTCTATCCACAGATTCTTTCTATTTCACAAAAGGCTAATTTGTTAGCAATGACTAAACAAGTAAAATTGACACTTGATGACGGAAATGTATTCCAATTAATCGTCGAGAATGGGCAAGCCAAAGAGTTTGTTGCCGAAGTGACCAAGCGACTAGCCATTATGTAGATATAAAAAGAGACGGAATTGATCCGTCTCTTTTTGTACCTACTTTTTTAAGCGCGTACTTCGAACCCTTTTACGACTTCCACCAGCACTTTTGTTGCCATTTCCATACTTTCTACTGCTACATATTCAAATTTACCATGCATATTTTCCCCGCCAGCAAAAATATTAGGTGTTGGCAATCCCATGAAGGATAACTGAGAACCATCTGTGCCTCCACGGATCGGTTTGATGTCCGGCTCGATACCAAGGGATTTCATTGCTTCATAAGCAATATCTACAATCTCTTTGACTGGTTCAATTTTTTCACGCATATTATAATATTGATCATTTAATTCTAAGCGAACCCGGTCTTCACCAAATTGTGCTTGTAATTCTTTCGTGATTTCTTCAATTTTTTTCTTTCTTGTTTCAAATACTTCGCGATCAAAGTCACGGATAATATAGTAAGATTTTGCTGTTTCTACATCTCCATCTAGTGATAACAGATGATAGAACCCTTCATAGCCTTCTGTGAATTCGGGTGCTTCTTCTTTAGGCAGTTTCTCATGGAAAGCCATCGCCATCTTGATCGCACTGATCATTTTGCCTTTAGCTGTTCCTGGATGGACGTTATTTCCATTGAAGTATAATTTGGCAGCAGCCGCATTGAAACTCTCGTATTCAAGCTCGCCTACCGGACCACCATCCATCGTATAGGCATAATCAGCACCAAAAGCTTTCACATTAAATTTTGCTGGGCCTCGACCGATTTCTTCGTCAGGTGTGAACGCAACACGAATTTTGCCATGTTTAATTTCTGGATGTTGAATCAGATAGTTCATGGCTACCATAATTTCGGTAATGCCAGATTTATCGTCTGCACCAAGGAGTGTCGTACCATCTGTTGTAATCAATGTCTGACCTACATAACCACTTAGCTCCGGAAATTGTTCAGGTGACAAAACAATATCTAACTCTTTGTTTAAAACAATATCTTTACCATCATAATTTTCATGGATTTGCGGTTTTACATTTTTGCCTGTCAAATCTGTCGCCGTATCTAAATGTGCTAAAAAACCAATGACTGGCACGTTTTTTTCTGTATTTGCTGGCAAAGTGGCCATCACATAACCATTCTCGTCTACAGTCACATCAGCCATACCGATTTCTTTTAGTTCATTCACTAACAATTTTCCTAATTCCAATTGACCTTCTGTAGTTGGACAGGTCGTGCTGTCTTCACTCGACTGCGTTTCTACTTGAACATATGTAGTGAAGCGCTTGATTAGTTCTTCTCTCATCTTGTAACACTCCTTTTAATCTTTCTCTCCCTTATTATAGTCCCCTTTTTTCAAAAAAACCATTGTTAATCCTGCCATTTGTTAAGAAGTTTTTGAACAGTCGTAATGTTCCTCACCGTATAAGGCTACTGTAGCTTTGATTTAAAAAGGGATTGAAAGTTGACTTTTTGAGTAGCATTTATATGATACTTAGCGAAAACAATTTCATTCATAAATGTTGAAGAGCTTGGTCATGCTCGATCACTTCCGTAAAGAGATGTTCATTTGTAAAGAACAATATAATCTTTTTCTTTTCATTCTCACACTCCTTGTAGATTTTTTGAAACAAGTGCTTCAAAATTGACTAAATGAATAGATGATTAAATCATGCTCCAGTTGGAATGCCTCAAACAAAAGAAATTTTAATCGATTTAAAGCTTTCCGTTGAGAAATCAGAAAACAAAGATTGTCTGTCTTTAGATAGGTTTTCAACATATTTGATAGCCGTTTTTAGCAAGCAATTCTTTCAAGGCTCCACAGATAATTTGTTTTTGCCGTCAAGATTGATTGCACGCAAGAAAACCATTTATTTCAGTTTATTCGCTCGATCAAGTTAGTATGAACGCCTGCTTTTATTACGGTATAATAATAACATTCTTTCAAAATAAAGGAGTGCAGAAAATGAAACTCATTTCTTGGAATGTAAATGGGCTTCGAGCCGCCGTCAAAAAAGGGTTCCTAGACTATTTTCAATCAGTTGATGCAGATATTTTTTGTTTGCAGGAAACAAAGCTGCAAGAAGGGCAAATTGACTTACCTATGGATGGTTACTTTGCTTACTGGAATTATGCTGTCAAAAAAGGGTATTCGGGAACAGCGGTTTTTACGAAAAAAAAGCCACTTCATGTTCAATACGGACTCAATATCCCTGAACACGATCAAGAAGGCCGGGTCATTACACTGGAATTCGATGATTTTTATTTAGTCACGGTATACACGCCAAACTCGCAGAGCGAATTGAAACGTCTTGCCTACCGAATGACTTGGGAAGAAGCCTTTCTTATCTATTTAATTGAGCTGGATCAAAAAAAGCCCGTTATTATCTGTGGCGACTTGAATGTTGCACATCAGGAGATCGATCTGAAGAATCCACGCACCAATCATAAAAATGCTGGTTTTACAGATGAGGAACGCGAAAAATTCACTGGGTGGCTTGCTGCTGGTTTTACAGATAGTTTTCGTTATTTTTATCCGACACTTGAAGAAGCCTACTCGTGGTGGTCTTACCGAGGAAATGCTCGGGCGCGAAATACTGGATGGCGAATCGACTATTTTGTCGTCTCAAATCGATTGGAAACTAAGCTGGAAGATGCTAAAATTCACGCTGATGTCCTAGGTTCTGATCATTGTCCTGTTGAACTCACGATTGATCTTTAATTTATTATTCGCCGTCTACTTAGAAAATCCTTCCTGTCAGTCAAAATTCAATCAAAAAAACCGCTTTTCCAGATAATCGGAAAAGCGGTTTTTGTTGTTTTATTTAGCTAGTTCTTTTTTTGCTGCATCTGCAAGTGTTGTAAATGCTGCTGCATCATTGACAGCTAGATCTGCAAGCATTTTACGGTTAATATCGATACCTGCCAGTTTCAAGCCGTGCATCAATTTGCTGTAAGAAAGATCATTCAAACGTGCTGCTGCGTTGATACGAGCAATCCATAGTTTACGGAAATCACGTTTTTTCTGACGACGATCTCTGTAAGCATATTGGTAAGATTTCATTACCGCTTGGTTTGCTACTTTAAATAATGTATGTTTAGAGCCATAATATCCTTTGGCTAATTTGATGACTTTTTTCCGACGTTTGCGAGTTACTGTTCCGCCTTTTACGCGTGGCATAATGTCAACCTCCTAGAATTTTTCCATTTAGTATTTTTGATTATTTCATTTTAGCGACCATTTGGCGGATACGTTTGAAATCGCCGGCCGATACCATTGCAGATTTACGCAATTTACGTTTTTGTTTTTGTGATTTGTTTGCGAACATATGGCTAGTGTAGCCGTGTCTGCGTTTTAATTTACCAGATCCTGTTCTTTTGAAACGTTTAGCGGAACCGCGGTGGGTTTTCATTTTTGGCATGAATGTTTCCTCCTCAAAACTTTACTTTTCTTGAAGTGGTGCAAGGACTAGGAACATGGAACGTCCGTCCATTTTTGGTCTTTGTTCAATCGTGCTTAAATCTTTGCACTCAGAAGCAAAGCGGTCGAGCACCTTCTGACCGATATCTTTATGGGTAATGGCACGTCCTTTGAAACGAATCGAACATTTAACTTTATCGCCTTTTTCAAGGAACTTGCGTGCATTACGTAGCTTCGTGTTAAAATCGTGTTCATCAATCGTTGGACTGAGTCGAACTTCTTTCATCACGATGACTTTTTGGTTTTTACGGGCTTCTTTTTCCTTTTTCTGTTGTTCGAAGCGATATTTACCATAGTCCATGATACGGGCTACTGGTGGTTTTGCATTCGGAGCAACAAGCACTAGATCAAGATTAGCCTTTTCAGCAATACCTAAGGCGTCAAATTTACTTTTCACACCTAATTGTTCACCGTGTTGATCGATCAATCTTACTTCACGTGCACGAATCCCATCGTTTACCAACATGTCTTTGCTAATGGTGAGCCACCTCCATCAATTTTTGGCTAACAAGAGAAAAGCAACTCTTTTGCCTGCTAGAGCAAAAAAATACGGGCTGCACATGGCAACCCGCACATTCAAAATCACATCTTCATGCGATATATTTCGAATTTTTGGCCTGAAAACAATTCGTTAACGAGGCGAGAAGCGGGCTGCTCCTTCTTTCTTGTTTAATAACCTTTACTACTATAGCATAAGTTATTTGGAGTGTCAAATCAAATTTCACACTAAGTACTAATAGAAAAAGGATGCCTCAGACAGGCATCCTTTGTCCAGTAGAATTAACGAATTTCTTTGATACGAGCTGCTTTACCGCGAAGTTGACGCAAGTAGTAAAGTTTCGCACGACGAACTTTACCGCGACGAATCACTTCAAGTTTAGCAATACGTGGAGTATGTACTGGGAAAGTACGTTCCACACCTACACCGTAAGAAATTTTACGAACAGTGAAAGTTTCGCTGATTCCTGCTCCGCGACGTTTGATTACAACGCCTTCGAAAAGCTGAATACGTTCACGTGTACCTTCGACTACTTTCGCATGTACGCGCACTGTATCACCTGGGCGGAAGCTTGGGATATCAGATTTTAATTGATCTTTTGTGATTTCTTCAATTAATTTATTCATCTTGTTCTCTCCTTCCAACAAACACTCATGCGCGATTCTTGCCTGCGCAGCGGAATATCGTTATCAGGCTGGATCTGTCCAGCCACTAATATAGATTACCACAATGCGGTTTTGGTGTAAAGTTTTTTTCTTGATTCTTTTTACTGGGATATTTTGAAGGGAATCGGGTATCATATAGGCGTAGAGGAGGCGATTTTTATGAAAATCGTTCGGCAGCAAAAACTTTGGCAGATGACTACTTTTCCAGTATTTTTTCCCATTAATGCCTATCTAGTTCCTGAAGATGACCGATTGACACTGATTGACACAGGAATCAGGCAATCAGGCAAAGGCATCGTAAAAGAGATCAAAAAAACGGGTGCGGCGTTAACTCATATTATTTTGACACATGGTCATAATGATCATGTCGGTGGTTTGAAAGAGATTCTTACTGCATTTCCAGATGCAGAGGTGGCGATTTCCAAACGGGAAGCCAAAATTTTTAAGCAAAAAGATTTATTTGCTTTTGAGGCACAGCAACCTGTAAAGGGCCACTATCCTAAAATGGGATTGGCCGTCAAACCAGATCTACTTTTAAAAGATGGTGATATGATCGGTTCACTGATTGTAATTGAGACACCCGGCCATACACCGGGCTCAATCTCGTTGTACGATGAGCGCAATGGTCATTTGTTTGCGGGAGATCTCCTTCAGACTCGAGGTGGACTAACAATTTGTGGCGTACCAAATTGGCGCTTCCCTTTTCCTAAAATGGGGTCATGGGATCTCCAAACATCTATCGCTTCTGTTCAAAAAATCCTGTCCTATCAGCCTACTCTTCTTGGCACCGGTCATGGTCCTTTACTTGCTCAACCCCAAACAGCCATGCTTCATGCACTTGAACAAGCTATGCAAAAAATCCGATGAAAACCATTTTACAGGTCTTCATCGGATTTTTTAGAAGCGGGTAATTTTAATATTAACGACTGTTCCATATGCCAGTTGGTAAACACGATTTTCGACAAATTGTTCCGTAAACTGACAGTGGATCAAACCGTTTCCTCCTGCATCAAGTGCCTTCTTCTGTAGTTCTTGAAGTAGATTTTCAAACCCCTTTGTGGAAAGAACCGTTTCATCCTTACTTTCAATCTTAGGACGAACACTTTTAGCGAAAACGACGGTTAGCACATCATGATTGACATTGATAGGTCCTGTAGAGACTTGCACATCCTCCCATTTTTGACCGATCCGCTTCTGATTGTTCTTTTCTGCTAAATATTCCTCACGATCACGATCGCGCACTTCTTTTTCTTCATTGGAACCAAAAATAGCCATTTTTCACACATCCTTTTCATCTGTGGACTGAACGAACACGGATTCAAAATAAAGCTCACCGATTCGTTGGGGTCCTTCATATAAATACCCTTTTCTGGCTTCGATAAGCGGCGTGTAATCTAAACTATCCCGGTAAATACAGGTCAATTCTACTTGGAATTCAGCCTCAAAAACCGGCGCTTCTTCACTGAAAAGCTGGATACCATAAAGAGTCTCATCATCAAATAATTTCAGATGTGGCCGGTAGCTGCCTGTTGTTAGATCTGGTAACGACTTTCTGCCACCTGTTTGTTCGGGATAGAGGATGCAGGTCGCCTGAATTGTTCCCGGATTGATGCTTTCTAAAAAAAGTTTTGCTGCCACTTGTTCTTGGCTTTTTTCTGTTTGGCTTTGAAGGGCTACCGGGATCAAGCGCCGCATTTCCTGAAACGTATAGTAATAATAGCTGCCAAATTCAGCTTCACTAATTTCGTCTTCTTCAAAAAACTGCTCCTGGTCTTTCTCTGTGCTGTTTTCTGGCAGTAAACGGGATTCTGCAAGTAGTTTTTCCGGCGAGGACAAATAAGCGATATCCCACATGCGAATATGACAGTAAATGATTTCAGCCAATACTGAAAACAGTTGGTAAATGTGTTCCCGTTCCGTCCAATTATCAAACCTTTGAACCAATGCTTGCACCGTCCACGGAGTTGCTGCCCAGAATGTTTCCTGATGCTCGATCAATTCACCAATCCTTTTTAAGCTTTCAGCATCTGCCTGTTTCAGCAAGTCTGGAATCTCTTCTGCTGTTCCATAACTTGAAATGAGTCTATTCCAAGGGATCGTCATCGGTTCCCTCCTTTTGCCATCTGTCAATCAGCTCGTGGTCTTTTGCAGTCAGTGGGTAATCTTCCAAAAGATCGGGTCGTCTCAGAAAAGTTCGTTTGAGCGATTCCTGATGGCGCCATTCGGCAATCTTTGCGTGATTGCCGCTTAAAAGAATCTCCGGAACTCTCATACCACGAAACTCACTTGGGCGCGTATAGTGCGGATGTTCCAGAAGACCGGTGGAAAATGAGTCGGTGATAGCGGACTCTTGATTGCCTAGTGCTCCGGGTAAAAGCCGAATCACACTATCCATCATGGCCATTGCGCCGATTTCACCGCCTGTCAAAATATAGTCGCCAATCGACACTTCGTCGGTCACAAGAGATGTGCGAATCCGCTCGTCATAGCCTTCATAATGACCGCATATGAAAATAAGCTGCTCCTCTTCGGCAAATTCTTCAGCCAATGCCTGATTAAAAGGGCGCCCCGCCGGATCCATCAGAATAACACGCGGTTGTTTTTCATCCTGCTTAACCGCCTCAACAGCATCAAAAAGTGGTTGTGCTTTTAGCAGCATCCCTGCTCCACCGCCGTAAGGATAATCGTCCACCACCTGATGTTTACCTTCTGCATAGGCCCGAAAATCCGTTATCTGAACATGGACAAGGTCTTTTTCAATGGCTTTTTTGATGATGGAAGAACCAACCACCCCACTGAACATGTCAGGGAACAGGGTCAAAATGTCAATTTGCATCAGTCTAGTAACCCCTCCACCTGTTCGATCACAACACGACTTTCTGCTGGATCCACTTCTTTTACAACATCTTCTATGTATGGCAGATAGATTTCTTTTCCTTTTTCAGGTTTGACGACCCAGACATCATTAGCTCCCGGCGAGAGAATTTCAGTGATTTTACCGATATATGAACCATCTGTTGTGTAAACCTCACAGCCAATGATCTCATGATAATAAAAAGCATTTTCTTCCAGCTCGCGCAATTCGGATTCTTTTACTTTGAGCAGACCTTCTTTCATATTTTCGACCTGATTGATATTTGTAAAACCTTCAAACGTTAGCAAGTCAAAATTTTTATGCTTGCGGTGGCTTTTGATGGTTAGTTCTTCAGGCATATCTGTATTTTTACGGAACAGATAGAGCTTTTTACCTTTCTGGTAGCGTTCTTCTGCAAAATCCGTCCGGGAAATTACGCGAACTTCTCCCATTAAGCCATGTGTATTGACAATTTTTCCAACATTAAACATTTTTTCCATACATCAGTCACCTCTAGCGTATCTCGATTATTGTGCCGTCTTTTACAACGATTGTTTTTTGAAAAAGGGATTCATCCCAAGCATCACCAATATTTATTTCGATGAGTGTCTCGATGTCCCGCTCTTTAATCTCACTGCCAAGCGGAAGTGTTTCAAGCTGTTCAATTTGAAAGTCAACGAGTTTGATCTTTTCGTGGCGTAAGTTGATTTCGCGATCAAAATACGCACCCACTTGTTCAGAATGAAATTTATTTTTTCGTTCAACTTTCTTTTTTTCAAAGTGGAGCTGATCGCTCTCTTGTTCCAGAAGTCGCTTCTGTTTGGCATAGTAAGCCAGTAATTCTTCCTTACTACGCTCCGTTAACACTTGTTTGACAGTTGCTTTTTGAATGATCTTCATGCTTTCACCCGTCTCCTTTGAAACACTTTTTTCGCATTACTTTTATTGTAGCAGTAATTGCAAAGCTTTCCAAAGGTTATTTGCGACTAACGGTCAAAAATCCATGCATAACTGATCGAAAGCACCTCACGACAATAGCCTTTTAACGAATAGGACTTGGCGGGCACGCCCGTAGCCTGGATACCTTCTTGTTCAGCAAGGAAAAGAGCACGATAAAGATGATAATTGCTTGTCACGATTACTGTATTCCCTAGTGTATATTTTTCTTTTGAAAAACGCAGATTTTCTTCTGTCCGGGTCGACTGAGCCTCGGTTTTGATTTTGTTTTCCGGGACACCTTTTTTCACCAAATAGTGTTTCATTACATCTGCTTCTGCTGCATATTCATTTTCTCCTTGACCCCCACTTGTGATAATGATTGTATCCGGGTGCTCCTTGTGATAACGATAAGCTGCATCCAATCGGGCTTTCAGGGTTTTGCTTGGTTTTGGTGCATTTTTTTCAACTTTTGCTCCAAGAACAAGAATCGTATCGGGCTCTGTTGTAGCCTGCTGCTTGGCTCCATAAATCATAAACCCTGCAACAATCAAAATATATATGCAAAAGATCGCCACCAGTAAAACACTGACTATCAACACTTTTTTCATCTCTTTTCTTTCCCTCCTGAATCAGTCTTTCCTTTTATTATAGAGGGATTATTTTAAATTTTTTCAAGGAGATATTTAAGAAAAGCTTTATTTTAAAAGGCAGTGTGTCTGAAACACGCTGCCGAATCATTATTTATGTTTCTTTGCTTCTTCTACTAGCAGATTAAACAACGCTTCACTTTCTGGATCTTGACCGTACATGAGCTCAGGATGCCACTGCACACCTAGAATCCACGGCGCCATATTTGGTGTTTCAACGGCTTCGATCATACCGTCTTGACTTCTGGCTGTTACTTGAAGGGGTTCTGCAAGCTCACGTAAAAATTGATGATGTAAGCTGTTCACTAATTTTTTCGCACCAGAAATGCGCGCAAGTTGACTATTCGGCTGAATATCAATGGTATGTGAACCAAGCTGCTCATCCACGCGCTGTAAATGCTGAACAAGCGGCGTCTCTACTTCCGATATATCCTGATAGAGCGTCCCACCTAGCGCCACATTAAGAATCTGCATCCCCCGGCAGATGGCAAAAATCGGTTTATCTTGTAGCATAGCGGCACGAATCAGGCTCACTTCAAATTCATCACGAGGAGGCGAATACACACCGATCTCTGGACTAGGTTCCTGACTGTAAAAATGAGGTGAAATATCTTGACCACCAGTCAAAAGAAGTCCATCAACAAGGCTGATTGCCTGTTCAGCGCTTGCTGGGTCATCAATCGGGATAACAAGCGGAAGACCGCCTACTTTTTGAATCGCATCTACATAACGTTGTTGTGTATATGTGACACGATGTCCATAAAATGTATCGACTCCCTTCACAAGTCGATTTCCTGAAATTCCAATCACTGGCTTCATTTACAACTCCTCCATTCTTCTTTATTCTACAATAGAACGCGTCAGAATGCTGTTTACCTGTTTGAGCCAAACAAAAAACCCGCCTTTTAGACGAGTCTTCAGTCTTATTCTATGATTTCAAGCCGAACTTTCTTGTCGCTTTTGGTTGTGCTGGCATAAACAAGTGTACGAATGGCTTTCGCAATCCGACCTTGCTTACCGATCACACGCCCCATATCGGCCTTATTGACGAATAATTTGTAGAAATAAGTGGAATCTGTTTCGTCAAGTTTGATCGTCACATCTTCCGGGTGGTCAACAAGTGGTTTCACGATGGCGAGAATCAAATCCTCCATACGCGGAAGCCTCCTTATTTGCCTAATTTTTGGTTATGGAATTTTTCCATGATGCCTTCGTTAGCAAGAAGATTGCGAACTGTATCAGAAGGTTTTGCACCGTTGTGCATCCATTTGAGTACAGCTTCTTCATTGATTTTAACTTCAGCTGGATTAAGTAGTGGGTTGTACGTACCTACAGTTTCGATCGAACGGCCATCACGCGGGAAGCGAGAATCAGCAACAACGATACGATAGAAAGGTTTTTTATTAGAACCCATACGTTTTAAACGAATTTTAACTGCCATTTTATTATTACACCTCCATAAAGTCTTACACAAGTATATATATTACCAGTAAAGGATTTGTTTGTAAAGTGTTTTTTCTTTACAGAGAAATTTTTTATGTCTGATCATTCTTTTACTTCCCACTACTAAGTCGAGTGTATCGGGGTTTTTTAACAAAGTGATGCCAATGTATGTTCATGGATTTTCTTGATTGAAAGATGCAGAAATATCTCTAATATCGTAGAGCCATGAATAGGTATCAAAAGTTGTGACGAGTGTTTCTCCACCTAAATGAAGTGGCTGGACTATTTTGCCTGTTTGGATAAGATAGCGATTCAAATTTTCAAGATGCAGACAGATTTCTTTCTGACCGTATTGTAAGATCTTTTGATGGTTTAATTCTTGTCCAAGAAGTGCAGTTTGCTCCTTTCGGTCAAACAGGATGCCTCGCTGGTAATGCTCCTCTTTTGTATGAAGTATTTGTTGATTCCAGTTTATAAGAGAAAGTTCCTGGTAATCACAAGCAATATCAAATTTTGAAACAAGTGCTCCCTGTTCAAATGCATAAAAAGCCGTCTTTTTCATTTCATTGATCAAACTGCTTAAAGATAAAAAGTGAAAGTTGCTAACTTTTACTTGTGTGTTTTGATATCTCATTGATAAAAAACCAAGCCATTTCGTTTTGTATCTTGCATTCTCTTTGTTTATCAATGCATCGACAATTTGTCTTTCCATTCTATTCAATGCTCCCCGAACATCCATCCCGTTCTCCCCTTTATAATATCCTGGTCCTTAATTACAAAAGCATGGTGCTATTCTTATCTCACCCGTCTATTCAACAAATTTTATTAGTCAGGTTATAAATGTCTTTTAACTAAGTGCTAAGTCGAATCGTATACTTCATTCAACTATTCAATAAATATTCATTTATAGTATATACTTGAAGTTAAAAAAAAGCCGCTCATATTGAACCGTTCTTCCATTTATTTAGGGAAGTGATCCAATAGGAGCAAGCTTTTTAATTGATCATATTTAAAAAGGCATTTTAAAATTGCCAAACGGATTGCGACCTTTTTTCTTCTTGCCGCCAGTCATCTGCTTCATCATTTTCTTCATTTCGTTGAATTGTTTCAACAGACGGTTGACTTCTTGTATCGGACGACCGCTTCCTCGTGCGATCCGTTTTCGTCGGCCAGCATTAATGATATCGGGATTATCTTTCTCGGCCTTGGTCATGGATTTGATGATTGCCTCAATGTGTCCTAACTGCTTATCATCTACTTGCAGATTGTCAAGACCTTTCATTTTTCCAGCACCTGGTAGCATTTTGAGCAGCTCATCAAGCGGGCCCATTTGTTTAACTTGTTGCAGCTGTTCTAGAAAGTCATCTAAGGTCATGGAATTTTCTTTGATTTTCTTTTCCATTTCGAGCATTTTTTCTTGATCCACGTCGACTTGGGCTTTTTCGATCAGAGACAATACATCGCCCATTCCTAAAATCCGTGAAGCCATCCGGTCAGGGTGGAACGCTTCAAGGGCTTCCATTTTTTCGCCCATCCCGACAAATTTGATTGGCTTGCCGGTAACGGAACGAATCGATAAGGCCGCCCCACCACGTGTATCTCCGTCTAACTTAGTCAAGACAACACCTGTGATCCCGAGTTGTTCATTGAAGCTTTCCGCTACATTGACGGCATCTTGTCCCGTCATCGAATCGACAACGAGAAATATCTCAGAGGGATTCGATACAGCTTTGACTTCTTTTAGTTCTTCCATCAGTGCCTCATCAATGTGGAGACGTCCGGCGGTATCAATGATCACATAGTCGAGATGCTCTTCTTTTGCTTTTTCGATCGCTTGTTTGGCAATCTCCACTGGACTCACCTGGTCGCCAAGTGAGAAGACCGGCATACTGAGCTGTTTGCCAAGTGTTTCAAGTTGCTTGATTGCCGCTGGACGGTAAATGTCAGCTGCCACTAAAAGCGGTTTTCGATTGTGCTTTTTACGAAGCAGGTTCGCCAGTTTCCCAGTCGTGGTGGTTTTCCCGGCCCCTTGCAGACCGACCATCATGATGACGGTTGGAGGACGATCGGCCACAGCGATTTTACTTTCTTCGCCACCCATTAGGTTCGTCAGCTCTTCCTGTACGATCTTAATGACCTGTTGACCTGGTGTTAGACTCTTCATCACGTCTGCCCCAACGGCCCGTTCACTGACCGTTTTGATGAATGTCTTGACTACTTTAAAATTAACGTCGGCTTCTAGTAACGCCAGACGGACTTCACGCATCATTTCTTTTACATCAGCTTCAGTGACTTTCCCTTTACCACGAATTTTATTCATGGTTTCCTGAAGCCTGCTCGATAATCCTTCAAAAGCCATTTTTTTACCTCCTAGTCGGTTTTCCGAAGCGCTCCGAGAAGCGTTTCAATTTTTTCAGAATAGGCGTCTTCCTCTTGAAGCAAGACAGTAAGTTCATCAAATAATTTTTCCCGCTCCAAATACATGGTAAGCATGCCCAGTTTCTCTTCATATTTTTCTAAGCTTTCCTCTGTTCGTTTGATATTATCATAGACGGCTTGCCTGCTGACTTCAAATTCTTCGGCAATCTCGCCGAGAGAGAAATCATCTAAATAATAAAGTGCGATATACGCCTTTTGCTTTTCGGTCAAGAGGCCTTGATAAAAGTCAAACAACAGGTTCATTCGCGTCGTTTTTTCAAACAAACGAATCACCTCTCTTTACTTAGATTACGTGTAAATCCGTTCAATGTCAAACAAAGAAAAAGACAGCCTACAAATGGCAGGCTGTACCTTGTCAGGCTTCTTCTTTTTCCGCATCGATCAAATCTGCAAAAAGTCCATATACATATTCCGTAGCATCAAAAGGCTGCAAATCATCAATCTTTTCACCAAGACCAATAAATTTCACTGGGATATGGAGTTCATTACGGATGGCAATCACAATGCCGCCTTTTGCTGTTCCGTCCAGTTTGGTTAAAACAATCCCCGTCACATCTGTTGCTTCTTTGAATTGTTTGGCTTGGACAAAGGCATTTTGTCCAGTAGTGGCATCTAGAACAAGCAATACTTCATGGGGGGCATCTGGCACTTCTCTTGTGATGACGCGTTTCACTTTTTCAAGTTCATTCATCAGGTTGACTTTGTTTTGCAGACGTCCTGCAGTATCACAAAGCAAAATATCTGCTTGCTTTGCTTTGGCCGATTGAATGGCGTCAAACATCACAGCCGCAGGATCGCCGCCCTCTGCATGCTTGATCACATCCACTTCATTTCGTTCGCCCCATACCTCCAATTGATCAATCGCACCTGCACGAAAAGTATCGCCGGCAGCTAGCATGACTTTTTTCCCTTGTGATTTATACAGATGCGCCAGTTTACCGATCGTTGTGGTTTTTCCGACACCGTTCACACCCACAAACAAGATAACAGTCAAGCCGTTTTCCTGAATATTCATCGTAGGTTCACTGTCTGCTTCGCCTTGATAAATCTCTACCAGTTTTTCGACAATGACTTTTTCTACTTCCTTAGGCTCGCTGATATTGCGCAGTTTAACCTCTTGTTTTAATTGATCGATCAGCTCCATAACGGTTTCAAAGCCGACATCTGCTCCAATCAAAACTTCTTCCAATTCCTCAAAAAAGTCTTCATCCACTTTGCGATAGCGCGCCATCATTTCGTTCATTTTTCCGGAGAAATTATTGCGCGTTTTGGACAAACCATCTTTAAATTTTTCTGTTACGGAATCTGTTTGGTGCGTTAATTTTTCTTTTATTTTTTTAAAAAAGGTCATGATCATTTCTCCTTTATTTGATAAGTTCTGCCGTTTCTTCCAACCGGACAGATACCAGTTTGGAAACCCCAGACTCTTGCATAGTAACGCCGTAGAGGACATCCGCTTCTTCCATCGTACCTTTGCGGTGGGTGATGACGATAAATTGTGTTTGTGATTCAAATTGTTTCAAATAACGGCTGAATCGGACAACATTTGCTTCATCCAGTGCCGCTTCTACCTCGTCAAGAATACAGAATGGCACAGGTCTAACACGGATAATTGAAAACAACAAGGCGATGGCAGTTAGTGCTCGTTCCCCGCCAGAACGCAAGGATAGATTCTGCAGTTTTTTCCCGGGCGGTTGAACTAAAATATCAATACCAGTCGTTAACAGATCATCTGGATGAATCAGCATCAGTTCTGCTTTTCCACCACCAAATAGTTCAGGAAAGACAATGGCAAATTCATGTTTGATTGCTTCAAAGGTTTCACCAAAGCGTTTCTTCATTTCATCGTCCATTTCATCCATCACTTTAAAGAGCGTTTCTTTCGCTGTTAGCAAATCCTCTTTTTGACCGGTCAAAAACTGGAAGCGTTCGTCAATCCGCTCAAATTCTTCGATAGCACCAATATTAACGACGCCTAGCTCCTCAATAGAGCGTTTGAAAAGCCGCACTTTACTGCGTACTTCCTCTAGGTGAATGTCTTTGATGCATTTGGCAGAAGCTTCTTCGGGTGTCAGCATATAGGCTTCACTTAATCTTTCAGTGCGATTTTTAAGATCCACTTCGCTTCTGCCGATTGCAATTTCTGCCATATTTTTTTGCTCTAAATAGAAGCTGGCCTGATTGTTTTTTTGTGTCAGTTCCTGCTCCAATGTATCGATGTGAGTTGTCAGCTCACTGCGTTTTCGGCTGGATTCTTCCAGTAATCGCGTCGTTTCTTCTTTCGATTGGCGCATTTCTTCAATATAAGCACTGGTCTCTTCTTCGCTTGTATGAACAGCTGATAGATTTGTAGTAAGCGCAGCGATTTTCTCTTCAGTCGCTTCTTTTTGGAGATAATTCTCCTGCAAAACTTCTTCAATACGAGCAATTTCTTGCTTGGCAGTTTGAAGTTTTTCTTTTTGAACAACCAATTCGGTTTTTCTTTCTGCTAGCGCTTCTTCATCGGCCTTTAGTTTACTTTCGAGCGCTTTCGATTCTGTGGTCATCGTTGTGATTTCTTCATCGGTTTTCGTAAGCAGCTCTTCTAATTCTCCTTTTTTTGTTTGAAGGATGGTCTTTCGTTCTGTAAGTTGCGTTACTTCTTCAACATGTTCTTCTTTTTCAAGATCGTACAAAGAAAGCTGTTTATTTACACGATCCAGCGCTTCTTGCTCACGTGTTCGTTTGCCAATCAATTCCTGCTCGCGAACGCGGAGTTCCTCACCAACACCCCGGGCTTCTTCAAGTTCCGCTCGTTTCAGCGCAAGACCTTCTTTTGCCTTTTTCACTTGGATTTCAAGTTGCTCGGTTTGTTCATTTAACTGAGCCAGCTCTGTTTTTAGGCGTTCCAGTTCTGCTTTACGAGTCATGATAGAGCTTTGGCCTTGTTTAGCCGCTCCACCTGTCATTGAACCACCAGCATTGACAACATCACCATCAAGTGTGACGACCCGGTAACGATAACCTACTCGTTTCGCCAGACTTGTGGCTCCTTTTAAATCCTTTGCAAGGATGGTCGTTCCAAGCACATTCATGACGACTGGTTCGATCGGCGCTGCAAATGTCACAACCTCACTTGCCATAGCTAAAAAAGCTGGTTCGTTTTGTAACATATTACGCGTTGCAGACGGCATCACGCGTGGCTGGATTGTCGTAAGCGGCAAAAAAGTAGCTCGACCGGCGCGTGCTTTTTTCAGAAATTCAATGGCACGTCTGGCAGCCTGATCATCTTCGGTGACAACATGTTGGGCTGAGGCGCCAAGGGCAATCTCCATGGCTTTCTGATATTGTTCTGGTATTTGGATCAGCTCGATAAAAGCCCCGTGGATGCCACCGATCCGCTCTTTCGCTTTTAAAATTTCACGAACACCTTGGAAAAAGCCGGCATAGTCATCAGCCAGTTCCTCCAGCGTGTCTTTACGCGATTTGAGCTGCTGAACTTTTTCATAATGGCGGTAAAGCGCACGTTCTTCTTTTTCAAAGACTTGGCTTTTCTTTTCAAGAACCATTTTGGCCTCGCTATAAATCTCACGCTGCTCCTCCAGTTGCCTTGTCAGCTCTTCCAGATGTTGCTCAGTTAGCTGGATCGTTTCGCTCAGGTCCTGGCGCTCATGGACATATTGGCTATTGTCTTGTTCCAACTTCATGATACGATTCTGATTTTGCGCAAGCTGACGGTCGATGTAGCCAAGATCATTACTAACAGTTGTCTGTTCATGACGCAGTTCGATATAGTCACTTTTTTTGTTCTCGATCGCTGCTTCAGATAGATCTTCGTAACGAGCCAATTTTTCTGTCAGTTCATCTACACTTTTTTGTGTGACAATCAGGGCTGCCTCTTTTTGCCGATAGTCGGCTTCCAGTCCCTTCTTCTGCTCAGACAGGTGGGTGATTTTTTCATCCAGTATCTGCAACGTTTCGCGCAAAGCTTGTTCGTTTTCGTTACCATGTTTTTTTCGTTCAAGAACGAGATTGCGCTCTCCTTCCAGTTGCTCCAGGCGTTCTGTTTCGCTTAAAAGTTTGTTACGCAATGTATCGAGATTTGCATCGGTTTCGGTCAGCAGACGTTTTTTCTCAGCTGTCTTACTTTCAAGTGTACTGATCTGTTCACGAATCGCAATAAGCGCCGTCTGATGCTCACCGAATGTTTGGCGGTCTGTCTCAAGTTTTTCATAGATCTGCTCGATTTCGCTAGCAAGCAGGCTAACTTCAAACTTTTCAAGCTCTTCTTGTTGATAGAGATAATCCTTGGCGATAGAAGCTTGGATCTCAAGCGGTTCCAATTGATCTTCTAGCTCATATAAAATATCGCTGACACGATTGAGATTTTCTTCGGTTTCAAATAATTTATTCTCTGCTTGTTTCTTGCGATGTTTATATTTTAGCACACCCGCTGCTTCTTCAAAGATCGAGCGGCGTTCTTCTGGTTTGCTGTTGAGTATCTCATCGATCTTACCTTGTGAGATGATGGAAAATGATTCACGCCCGAGACCTGAATCCATAAATAAATCCACGATATCTTTTAGCCGACAGCTTTGTTTATTAATCAGAAATTCGCTGTCCCCATTTCGGTAGATCCGTCTTGTTACATAGACTTCTGTGTAATCAACTGGCAGGAAATGATCCTCATTGTCGAGTACAAGGGACACTTCGGCAAAGTTGATTGGTTTTCTTGTGTCGCTTCCAGCAAAAATGACATCGCCCATTCGTCCTCCGCGGAGACTTTTGGCGGATTGTTCGCCTAGTACCCAGCGAATGGCTTCGGTGATGTTACTCTTCCCGCTGCCGTTTGGTCCTACAACTGCTGTCATGCCCGGTACAAAATCAATTGCAACTTTATCAGCAAAAGATTTGAAACCATTCATTTCGAGTCGTTTTAGTAGCAAGTCCGGCACCTCCTTTTCATTCGGTTACTTGTGGAAAATATGTCGAACGGCGTATTCAGCCGCATTTTGTTCTGCTTGTTTTTTGGTTCGTCCGGCGCCTTTTCCAAGCACTTGACCATTCACGACGACTTGCGCTTCGAAGGCTTTGCTGTGGGCAGGACCTGTTTCACCCAAAATGTCATATTGGATGAGCACATCCCGATCGCGCTGAACGATTTCCTGTAATTGAGTTTTGTAGTCCACTGTTTCTAAAAAAGCGCCTGCATCGATTTTTGGGAAGACAACGCGCTGTAAGAAATGGATGACTTTTGGCAATCCCTGATCCAGATAAAGAGCGCCGATAAATGATTCAAATACATCAGCTAGTAACGCAGGTCGCGTTCTACCGCCTGCTTTTTCTTCACCTTTTCCAAGGCGTACATATTTGGAAAAATGGACTACATCGGCAAACTCCACTAGCGATGGCTCGCACACGATTGCGGCTCGCATTTTGGTCATTTGTCCTTCTGCCATGTCTGGGTATTTATTGAAGAGATAGTCTGAAACCGTCAGTTCCAAAACAGCATCGCCTAAAAATTCAAGCCGCTCATTATCGTGTACCTTTTCGTTTCGGTGTTCATTGACATAAGAAGAGTGTGTAAAAGCAGTTTTTAACAGTTCGATATTAGCAAACGTATAGCCTACGCTTTCTTCGAGTTCTTCCCATTGATTCATTTTCTCTTGCTCCTTTCATTTAAAAGGCTGACAAGTTCATTTTCTAAACAGCCCAGAGACGAGATGCTTAGAAAATGAACTGTGCTTTTTTAAGAAATGTTGAAAAAGAGGCTGCCTACCGCTTTGTTCAAAGTCTTTTGCAGACACTGCCGAACAAAGCGAACGGACACCCTCATTTATTCTTGTCACATTTTTATTAGGCATTTTGCTCTATGTACTTCACTGCATCACCAACTGTTGCGATTTCAGCAGCATCGTCATCAGAGATTTCAACACCAAACTCATCTTCAAGTTCCATTACAAGTTCAACGACATCTAGAGAATCAGCACCTAGATCATCTTTGAAGGAAGCTTCCAAAGTTACTTTAGATTCTTCGACACCTAAACGGTCAACGATGATTTTTGTAACTTTTTCTAATACTTCTGCCATTTTTACTTCACCTCCCTCCAAGTATTATATAGGATTATCGGTCCTGAGTAAACAAAAATTTAAATCATGCTCATACCGCCATCCACGGAAAGAGTTTGTCCAGTGATATAGCTTGCCGCATCACTTGCCAGAAATGCCACAGCGTTCGCAATATCTTCCGTCTTACCATAGCTACCAAGGGGGATTTGAGCGAGCATGGCTTCTTTTGTCGCTTCGTCCAATTGGTCGGTCATTTCTGTTTGGATAAAGCCAGGCGCAACCGCATTGACATTGATACCACGCGGTGCCAGCTCACGAGCCGTCGTCTTCGTTAAGCCGATCATACCTGCTTTACTAGCTACATAGTTGGCTTGTCCAGCATTACCGATCAGTCCAACGACAGAGGCCATATTGATAATTTTCCCTGCACGTTGCTTCATCATCGTCCGCGAAACTGCTTTTGTACATAGGAATGTCCCTTTTAAATTGATATTGATGACATCATCCCATTCGTCGACCTTCATGCGCATCAAAAGATTGTCGCGTGTAATACCGGCATTGTTGACCAAAATATCGATTCGACCAAAGCGATTTGTCACTTCTTTAAAAAATGCGGTCACATCTTCTTCACTCGATACATCGGCTTTCATAGCTTCTGCTTCTACACCGATTTCAGTTAGAAGATCCAGTGTCTCTCTCGCTGCATCTGCACGACCGCCGTAATTGAAAAAGATATTTGCTCCTTCTTTCGCCAGTTTCAGGGCGATTTCACGACCAATACCACGCGAACCACCTGTTATAACGGCTACTTTTCCTGTTAAAGTCGACATTTAGTTTTCCTCCTTAAGAGCTTCGATCACTGCCCTGATCGAATCGGTATCGCTTGCTGAAAGAATCGTCACATTGCGATCGATTTTTTTAACCAGTCCGGACAACACTTTTCCTGCACCGATTTCAACAAATGTATCCACACCTTTGTCGATCAGTGCATTCACAGTTTGTTCAAAACGAACAGGTGAATAGATTTGTTGAATCAATTTCTCTGGCAAATCTGCTGCTTTTTCAGTAAAGGCGACATCGGCATTATTGACGATTGCTACCTTACCGTCTTGGAAAGTAATTTCATTCAGCACATCAGCAAATTGTTCAGCTGCTGGACGCATTAATTCAGAATGGAAGGGACCACTTACTGCAAGTGGTAGAATCCTTTTAACACCCGCTTCTTTTAGTTTTTCAGTTGCCTGATGGACACCCTCTTTTGTGCCAGAAATGACGATTTGTCCAGGACAGTTGTAATTGGCGATCTGCACTGCTTCACCGCTTGCCGACACTTCTTCTGTCACTGCTGCGATGGTTTCTGCATCACTTCCGAGCACGGCTGACATAGCACCAGCCCCATTCGGCACAGCTGCTTCCATCAACTTTCCACGACGATGTACTAGATAAACGGCATCTTCTATGTTTAAAAATCCGCCGGCAACTAACGCACTATACTCACCGAGGGAATGACCTGCGACATAATCCGCTTCTATCCCGGCTGTTTCGAGTGCACGCAGGATCGCCACACTGGTTGCAACAAGCGCCGGTTGTGCATTTTCAGATTTAGTCAGTACTTCGATCGGACCTTCCGTAATCAGACCAGTCAAAGAAAAACCTAAGCGTTCGTCTGCTGCTTGATAAACAGCTGCTGCTTCTGGATAAGCTTCCTTAACATCTTGCCCCATCCCGACTTTTTGTGAACCTTGACCGGGAAATACAAAAGCTATTTTACTCATGAATGAATGTTCCTCCTAATGTTCCATTATCGATTTCATCTTTAATTGTTCCAACGACTTGTTTTTCAACCATATCTCGTGCCTGACGGATCGTCGTGAAAATCCCAAACGCATTTGACGACCCATGTGCTTTGATCACTGGTGCGCCCACACCAAATAAACAGGCTCCGCCATATTCGCTATAATCCATTTTGCTTTTCAGTTCCATCAAATCTTTTTTCAGGAAGCTGGCAGCAAGCTTATTTTTAAAACCACTGAGTAGGCTCATTTTAAGCATAGAGAAAAAGGCTGCTCCTGTACCTTCCAGACTTTTCAAAACCATGTTACCGGTAAATCCGTCTGTGACAACAACATCGGCTACATCCATCAAAAGATCACGCGCTTCGATATTTCCAATAAAATGAAAGGCATCTTGATCCTTCATCAAATGATAGGCTTTTTTCGTCAGTTCATTTCCTTTGGTTTCCTCGGTGCCAATATTAAGAAGGGCTACCCGTGGTTTTTCAATTTTACGTACTTTTTCTGCATAAATCGAACCCATCAGTCCAAACTGCAGAAGATGTTCAGGTTTGGCGTCAGAGTTGGCACCCAGGTCAAGCATGACGAATCCTTTGCCGCTAATTGTCGGCAATGTCGGTGCAAGCGCCGGACGTGCAATTCCTTTGATACGACCAACAACAAAAAGACCTGTTGACATGAGCGCACCTGTATTGCCCGCTGAAATACAGGCATCGGCTAAACCATCTTTGACAGCCTGTGCAGCAAGAACCATGGACGCCTGTTTTTTTCGTTTAACAGCCCGAACGGGTTCATCGTCGCTTTCAATCTTTTCATCTGTATGTATGATCTTGATTCTAGTCTCATCTGTCAGATATTCACGAATGGCACTTTCTTTACCAAAGAGCAGGAATTCAATATCTTTGAACTGGGCTGCTGCTTTCATCACACCTTCCACGATTTCTTTTGGTGCATGATCGCCGCCCATGGCATCAATCGCTATTTTCATTTTTTGTCAGTCCTTTTTACTTTTTTCCGTGGCATGATACATCTCAAACTTTCCTTTTAAGACGATTTCATCACCGACATAACTTTTGATATCCACGATGGTGATGGCTCGTGTGTCCGTTTTCTCACGGACTTTCGCTTTGGCGACAACTCGTTCTCCTTCTCTGACTGAACGCACAAAACGGACGGTCGATTGAGTCGTCAGTGCCAGCTCATTGGGGATGACGGCTGTTGCGAGGGAATTCGCTTGGGCAAACAAATGGTGCCCTCGAGCGATCTTGTTACGTTTAAAGACGTGTTCCGGGCTAACATCAAATAAAGAGATGGCACTTTTACCCGGCTGAATGTCAATGATTTCTCCAATAACTTCATCGATTGGCAAACTTTTCACGGCATCCGCGTAGTTTTCGCTTGCGACATACTTGATACGCTCACGAAGTTCAGGAATGGAAAGAGCCACCCGATCTAATCGGATCGTTTGGACACTGACGTCAAATTTCTCTGCAAGTTGTTCGTCTGTTGTAAAAGGATTTTCTTCAATCGCCGCCTGCAGTTTGATCTGACGTTCCTTTTTTGGATATTTTTTCATACCGATTCCCATCTTTCCGTTTAAAGTACGCTACTAATACCAGCTACTAAATCTTAGCTAAAAAAAGAGCTGAGCCTCTTTATGTTGTGCTGGTTCTTGTCACATTAGCCT
The DNA here is from genome assembly GCF_913566895.1 of Listeria ilorinensis. Classification (GTDB taxonomy): domain Bacteria; phylum Bacillota; class Bacilli; order Lactobacillales; family Listeriaceae; genus Listeria; species Listeria ilorinensis. The sequence continues at coordinate 24,658 of NZ_CAJYCN010000003.1, forward strand.
AAAGAATTTTATGCTCGCTCTTTTAATGTTATAAAAAAATAAGATTTGTTGCAAGTGTTTTCCTCTTGATCAATCCAACTTCTGCTCATCAAAAACGCCATTTTGTTCAAGTAAATCACGCAACTTGGCAAGTGATTCATTTTCCAGTAGATGATCTTCAAAAATGAGGTGCGCTGCATCTTGGCGAGCCACTTCCAATACGCGATAGTCATGAATCATGTCGGCTACTTTGAATTCTGGTATCCCGCTTTGCTTTTTGCCAAAGAAGTCACCTGGTCCGCGAAGCTCTAGATCGCGTTCACTAAGCAGGAAGCCATCACCTGTTTCCGTCATAATCGACATCCGTTCTTTTCCGACTTCCGTTTTAGGATCAGCTATCAAAATACAATAAGACTGGTCGCTTCCCCGGCCGACCCGCCCTCTCAGCTGATGGAGCTGTGCAAGACCAAATCTGTCCGCATCATATATCACCATCATGGTCGCATTGGGAACATTCACACCGACTTCCACAACAGTCGTTGAAACCAAACAATCGATTTCATGACGGTTAAAAGCACGCATTAGTTCATCCTTATCCTGCGGCAGCAGTTTCCCATGCATAAGTCCCGGCTTAAATCGCCCTTGCCATTTTTGAAGCAGAATATTGTAAAAATCAACAGCATTTTGAACATCTAGATTCTCGCTTTCCTCAATAAGCGGGCAGATAACATATGCCTGATGTCCTTTTTCGATTTCCTTTTCCATAAATCTAATCACACGATCGAGCATTTCATGTTTGACCCAAAATGTTTCGATTTCCTTCCGACCAGCCGGCATTTCATCAATGATCGAAACGTCCATTTCTCCAAAAGCGGTGATAGCTAGAGTCCGTGGGATAGGCGTCGCCGTCATGAAGAGTACATCCGGATAGTCGCCCTTTTCCCGCAGAATACGACGCTGGCCAACTCCAAAGCGATGCTGTTCGTCTGTAATCACAAGACCCAGTTTATGATAAAACACTTCATCCTGAATGAGGGCGTGGGTACCGACAATGACATCCACTTGACCATTTTCAAGCAGCGCTAAGAGTTCTCGGCGACGCTTGCCTTTAACGGAGCTTGTCAAAAGCCCCACTGTAATGCCAAACGGACTGAGTAGCTCGACAAGAGAATCAGCGTGCTGCTCGGCAAGAATTTCTGTTGGAACCATCAGGGCACTTTGAAAGCCGCTTCTAGCTGCTGCAAACATCGCAATCGAAGCCACAACGGTTTTACCAGAACCAACGTCTCCCTGCAAGAGCCGATTCATATGGAAATGACTTTTCATATCACCGCAAATTTCGTTGACAACACGCTTTTGTGCAGCCGTAAGTGGAAACGGGAGACTATCAATATATTCACGGAGTTCATGGACATCATAGTCGATCGAGATGCCGCCTGATTTTTCACGTTCCATTTTTCGGAAGAACTGCATTTTCAATTGAAAAAGCAGAAATTCTTCATAAACCATGCGCCTTCTAGCTGCTTTGAGCTCCTGATCTTCTTTGGGAAAATGAAGCATACGCACGGCTTCTTTTCGGCCAACCAGTTGATATTTTTCCAGCAAGTGAGACGGGATTACTTCTTCGATCGCATCCTGATAGATTTCAAATGCCTGTTTCACATATTTTTGCATCGTTTTATTACGCAGATTGCCTTTTAACCGGTATACACCTTCAAGCGTTTCTTCTGTGGATTTTAAGCCCAGTTGAAATTTAGTGGCTGTGATTTGCGCACGATTTCGGTCCCATTTTCCAGACACTGTAACAGTATCACCGATTGTGAGTTTATTTTTCAGGTAAGGTTGGTTAAAAAAATCAACTTTCAAGATCTGTCCGGCCGCGGAAAGACGAAACGAGAGCTTTGACTTTTTACGACCGTAATAAGCGACAGTCGGTTCGGTAAGTGCTTCCCCTACCACTGTAATTCGCTCGCCAGTCTCCACTTCTGTTAGATCTTTTAAACGGTAGTCTTCATAACGGTACGGAAAATCCCATAATAGATCATAGACCGTTTCGATCGAAAGTTCCCTCAATGTCTTAGCTGTTTCCTCACCTATGCCTTTGATAGTTGTGACGGGCAGTGTATTAAGATTCGTGTTCACTTGGATTCTCTGGCGCGAGCCCGAAGATTTTCGCTTGGATTGCTCTGCCTGTTGGGGTTGCGGCCAATCCTCCTTCTGCGGTTTCTCGTAGGCTACTCGGCATTTGCAGCCCTACCCGGTACATCGCTTCAATCACTTCATCACACGGAATGCGGCTTTTAACACCGGCAAGTGCCATATCGGCTGAAATGATCGCCTGAGATGCACCTAGAGCATTACGTTTTACACACGGTACTTCAACGAGGCCGGCAACTGGGTCGCAGACAAGCCCAAGCATATTTTTCATAGTCATTGCCATTGCGTGTGCCGCTTGTTCAGGCGTCCCACCAGCCGCTTCAACAACCGCTGCTGAGGCCATCGCACTGGCTGAACCGATTTCTGCCTGACAACCGCCTGCTGCACCACTGATAAAAGCTTGATTCGCCACAACAAATCCAAATGCACCTGCTGTAAACAAAAAATCGATCATGGCCTCTTTGGATAAATCCAGCCGCTCTTTGACAGCAAAAAGCACACCTGGCACGACCCCAGCGCTTCCAGCTGTTGGAGTGGCACAGATGATGCCCATCGCTGCATTGACTTCATTCGTCGCGATTGCTTTAGTGACGGCTTCCAGAAGGACTTCACCTGATAAAAAACGACCTTCTGCGATGTAAGCTTTCATTAAAGTTGCATCGCCACCTGTTAATCCGGTTGTGGACTTGACGCCTGCCTCACCTTTTAGAATGGCCTCTTCCATTACCTCCAGATTACGAGCCATCACACTGATAATTTCCTCACGTGATGAACCGGAGATTTTCATTTCTCGTTCAATCATGATGTCCGAAATTTTTTTATTTTCACGAGTTGCTAGATCAACAAGTTCACTAACAGTACGAAACATGACGTTCACTCACTTTCTATTAAAAGCAGCAGCATCTTAAATCGTGATGCTAGCTGCCTGATAAACATCTGGGATCTGGCTGATTTCATCAAGAAGCGATTGCTCAACAGTCTGATCAACTTCAATAACCATCAGCGCCTCATCTCCGCGGACTTTTCTGGAGACTTTCATTTGTCCGATATTGATTTTGTTGTCGGCAATGATCCTTGATACAGAAGCGATCATACCGAAACGGTCACGATGCAGAATAATGAGGGCTGGCGCCGTTCCGGTAAATTCCAGTTCAAATTCATTCAAACGGATAATCTCGACTTTGCCGCCTCCAATCGAAGCACCAATCAACGTTGTCTGGGTCATGCCTTTTTTTAGCACGACTTTGACTGTATTTGGATGAGGTGCTTCCTCCTCTTCTTCGATAAACTGAATATGGATACCTGCTTTTTCAGCAAGTTTCGGTGATTCCTTCATCCGCGGATCATCTGGTTCAAAGCCCAAAAGTCCGCCAATCAGTGCGACATCTGTTCCGTGTCCTTTGTAAGTTTTGGCGAAGGAACCATAAAGATGAAAATCCACCTGTGAAGGTACATCATTGAACACGTCTCTGGCAATCTTGCCGATTTTGCTCGCACCTGCTGTATGAGAACTGGAAGGTCCGATCATCACTGGCCCGATGATATCAAAAACACTGCTATACTTCATTTCACTTCATCCTTTCTTCCTTCTTACTGCCAAACACATTTATTCTACGGCAAAAATATACGGATAAACAGGTTGGTTCCCTTCATGGATCTCAAATTCCACATCCGGGAAATCTGTTTCGATTTTTTCTGCTAAAGATTCCGCTGATTCTTTTGAAGCACCTTCTCCGAAAATAATCGTAACGATCTCACTGTTTTCATCAAGTAGTGTCTGCAAAGTCTTGACAGCTGTTTGTGCAAGTGCTTTTTCTGCTACTTTGATTTTACCTTCGATAATGCCGATATAGTCGTCTTTTTGGATCGTGATACCTTCAACCGTCGTATCGCGCACAGCCGTTGTGATTTGCGCGCTTTCCACATCACTGATCGCTGCTATCATGCCAGCAGTATTGGCTGCGAAATCATGATCCGCTCGAAATGCAAGAAGCGAAGTAAGTCCTTGTGGAATCGTTTTGGTTGGGATGATCTGTACTTTCTCTTCACCGAGGATAGCAGCAGCTTGCTCAGCAGCCATCAGGATATTTTTATTGTTAGGCAGAACAAAAACCTGTTTAGCATTAGCTGCCTTCACAGCACTTACGATATCCTCTGTACTTGGATTCATCGTTTGACCGCCTGATAAGACAACGGTGGCTCCCATGCTTTTGAAAAGTTTTTCAAGCCCCGCACCCGCGGAAACTGTCACGATGCCAAAGTCTGCTTTCGGACCTGCCGTCTCCTCCGGTTTATTCACAATATGATCATGCTGCTCACGCATGTTTTCCACTTTCATTTTAATCAAACTACCATATTGCTGTCCGTAATTAAAAACATCGCCCGGATGCTCGGTGTGTACATGGACTTTGGCCACTTCATCATCAGCTACGACAAGAAGAGAATCTCCCATTTTGCTAAGATCAGCACGGAACACTTCTTCATCGAACGGCTTTAGTCCAGGTTTAGTTTCATTGATACGAACCATAATTTCCGTACAGTAGCCGAATGTAATATCTTCTGTCGACATGAAATCCTGTACATGACGATGATGTTCCGCCTGAACCAGTTCGTTCATCGACTTCATATAGTCTGGTAATTCCATTTCGCCGGTTAGCTCTCCGTAAAAGCCTTCATAGATAATGATCAGACCTTGTCCACCACTATCAACTACACCGACTTCTTTTAAAACCGACAGCTGCTCAGGTGTCTTTTCAAGAGCGATCTTCCCTTGTTCAAGGATAGCGCCCATCACGCTTTCGATTGTTGCTGTTTCACTTTTAGCTGCTTCAAGTCCGGCTTTAGCTGCCTCGCGCGCAACGGTCAAAATCGTTCCTTCAACAGGTTTCATAACTGCCTGATAAGCTGTTTCAACGCCTTTCTTAAAAGCTTCTGCAAATTCAGCGGGTGTTAGTGTGCCCTTGCCGCTTACCGCTTTACTGAAACCGCGGAAAAGCTGTGAAAGGATAACGCCTGAGTTACCGAGTGCCCCCATCAAAAGACCTTTGGCAAAATTAGCACTTACTTCGCCAACAGAGCTTGCATCAAAGCTAGTTACTTCCTTAGCCCCGCTTGTCATCGAAAGATTCATATTGGTCCCGGTGTCACCATCTGGTACTGGGAAAACATTGAGGGAATCAACGAAATCAGCGTTTCTCGTTAAGTTCTCTGCTCCTTGCGTAATCATCGCTGCCCATTTTTCGCCATTTAACTGATAAGTTTCCAAGTCAAATAATCCTCCTTATGCTTCCTTCATTACTTTGACACCTTGAACATAGATATTGACTGTTTCAACGGATAGTCCAAGTGTTTTTTCAAGTGTATATTTTACACGTTCCTGCACATTATGTGCGACCTCTGAAATTTTTGTCCCAAAGCTGACGATAATATACATATCAATGTGCAAGCCATCCTCTTCCTGGCGCACAATCACACCTTTTGTAAAGTTTTCACGGCGCAAGATATCGGTTAGACCGTCGCGGATTTGATGTTGACTGGCCATACCGACGATACCGAAATTTTCTTCGGCTGCTCCACCTGCAATCGTTGCGATCACATCATTGGTAATATCGACTTTGCCATGTTTTGTTTCTATTTCAAGTGACATATTGGTTCCTCCTTCGAACAATTCTGAGCCATTTTCACTGTCGTTTTTCTCAGGTTGTTTTAACCATTCCCATTTATTTTACTATACTATCTATAGGATGGAAAGTTTTTAATTATCTCTCTTACTCCCGCCTTCATTGGACTGTCAAGGAAAAATTCTTTGCAGGAATTTCGCTGATAGACTTGCAATAGCGTTCGAGGTATGATAAATTAATCTAGTGTATGAAATAAGAAATGGAACTTAAGGATTAAGTTCTTTTCAAGAAAGCCTTGTAAGGAGGGGTTATAGATGGCAAAAGAATGTGTGATCACAGGTCGTAAATCACGTTCCGGTAACAAACGTTCCCACGCGATGAACTACAGCAAACGTACTTGGAAAGCAAACCTGCAAAAAGTGCGGATTCTTGTTAATGGTAAACCTAAAAGAGTTTGGGTTTCCACTCGTGCGCTTAAATCTGGTAAAGTTGAACGTGTTTAATTTAATCATAGGAAGCAAATGCAGCGATCATTTTGATTCGGTGCATTTTTTCTTTGTTAAAAACCCCAAAACAAGTGTTGTTTTGGGGTTTTTACCTGGGTCAAACGTAGTTTCTATCTTCTTAATCACGACTTTCTGTATATAAAATCAAGCCACTTTTGAATGAAAAGAAGCCCTCTTCCCCTGTGAATTCATTGCTTGAGAGTGCAGAACCGACTGGGTAATCTACCTCTTCTAGCGGATATTTAAAGCCGCGCAATGTAAGAGCCGCCACATCTGTCATGGTTGTAAAAGCGACATATTTCATTTCCGGTCGCTTCTGAACCTTATGGATGCCCGGTTCGTACATACGGATATAGTTATAACGATCTACGATTTCAACGAGCGGAATCGCCTTCTTAAATCTGGGCTTCATGAGCATGGTCAAGTTCGCGAGTAGATGATCAATTCGTCCGCCTGTCGCACCGAAAATTCGAATCTTGTCGGGAGATTGTTCCAGTGCCCAGCTAAGTCCGATCTCTGTATCCGTCTCGTCTTTTTCAGCAGGAAAGCGTTCGACATCTGCTACTTTTTGCTTTAGATCCGTTAATTCCGCATGATTGATTGAATCAAAGTCTCCCATTGCTTTGTGCGGCAGGATGCCCCGCTTGAGAAGTCTGATAGCTCCCCGATCAATGCCAAGCCAAATGGCTGCTTCATTTTGATAAGGTGTCAGGTCTGGCAGTTCTGTTTCCGGTCCGCCAACCATAATGTGAATGACTGTCATTTTTCTCCTCCTAAAAAAGACTTGAAAAAGTGCCTTCAAGTCTTTTTGTTATCAGTTATTCGCCAACCACGTGGCGCAGCTTGTCGATCGGTGTTGCTCGATTCTTATTACCATAAATATAGCTACCAGCCACAAAAACATCTGCACCTGCATCTAAGCAAAGTTTTGCTGTCTCATGATTGATGCCGCCATCCACTTCAATTTCAATTTTCAAATCTCGTTCGTCAACGATTTTTCGGAAGGCCGCTATTTTTTCTGTCACTTCTGGGATAAAAGATTGCCCGCCAAAACCTGGATTAACTGTCATAAAGAGCACCAGATCCAGTTCAGAGAGTACATGTTGGATGGTATCAATCGGTGTAGCTGGATTCAAAACGGCTCCTGCTTTCACATCAAAGGAACGAATATGTTGAAGTGTGCGATGCAAGTGCTTGCAGGTTTCCACGTGGACAGAAATATAATCAGCTCCTGCCCGTGCAAATTGCGGAATATAGGCATCCGGATCTTCAATCATCAGATGAACATCAATGGGCATTTTAGTATTTGGCCGGATCGCCTTTACTGTGTCAGGCCCAAACGTGATATTTGGAACAAAATGTCCATCCATCACATCTACATGTAAGTAATCAGCCCCGAGTTGTTCTACCTCTTGGATATCTCTAGCAAGATTGGCAAAGTCTGCGCTTAAAATCGATGGTGCGATTTTTCCCATTTTTAATACCTCGGCTTTCTATTTTTGATTTCTGTCAAAATTTGCAGGTAATGTTCATAACGGAATGGTGCTATTTCTCCTTCACTTACAGCCACTTTTACAGCACAGGAAGGTTCATTTTCATGCAAACAACCGCGGAATTTACAGCCGCTGCGCCGGTCTTCGATTTCAGGGAAACTGAATTGGAGCTCTGAAGCTTCAATGGTGGTCCACTCGATCGAACTAAAGCCTGGTGTATCTGCAATGAATCCCCCGCCGATCGGAAGAAGCTCAACGTGGCGGGTAGTGTGACGCCCCCGCCCCAGTGCATCAGATATAGCTCCTGTTTCAAGCGACAGATCGGGATTGAGTTGATTGAGCAATGTTGACTTTCCAACACCGCTCTGTCCGGCGATAACCGCTGTCTTTCCTTCAATTCGTTCGATCAGCGACTCTTTATCAACTTCTTTACTGGTCAGAAAGACTTCATAGCCAATCATCCGATAAACCTCTACAAGTTGGAGGATGTTTTCTGTTTCTGCTTCGTCTGCTAAATCCATTTTACTGATGCAGATCACCGGGCGAATGTCCTCGTGCTCGATGGCGACCAGAAAACGATCTGCCAAATTTGTTGAAAAAGCTGGTTCAACTGCTGAAAAAACAAGAATCGCAATATCGATATTGGCAACAGGAGGCCTCACTAAGGCATTTTCTCTTGGGAGGATCTCCATAATATAGCCATCTGTTGCATTTTCAGCCTGAAAAATCACATCATCGCCGACAAGTGGTGTCAGCTTCCGTTTTCGAAAATTGCCACGTGCTCGGCACTGATAGACTTTCCCTTCATGATAGCAGTAATAAAATCCGCTTAATGCTTTGATAATTTGACCTTCCAGAGCGCCTCTTCCTTTCTTTAACCCGGATAGGCAACGGTTCCTTCATCGATGACGGTATTATCACGCATGATTTTATAACCGCCTTCTGTGCCTTCCTCAATTTCAAAAGTGATTGTTTCAGTTGTATCTTTGCTGATATCCATTTCACGATAAGGAGATGTCATGCTGTGATTCTTATCTTGAATGTAGATTTTGATGTGATTGGTGGTCGTTTGACTGCTGTCATCCGGTTTTTGATACGGAATGTTAAACGTCTTTTTGACACTTTTTACTTCTTTTTCTTTTGGTCCACTGGAAATCACAACATTTACGGTACTACCCGGTTGGACTTCTGTACCAGCAGATGGTGATTGCCGGATTACTTGACCTTTTTCAACGGTGTCCGAGTTTTCTTCTGTTTTATTGATGACAAGCCCGGTACTACTGGAATAGTCTTCCAAAGCGCGCTCATTATAGCCGCTCAGATCTTTGACCGTAATCGGTTCTGTTCCCTTACTGACAGTTAGTGTCACCACTGTATCTTTCGCTACGACTTCATCTCCGGCACTCGGATCTTGTGAAATGATCATGCCTTCCGAGATGGTACTGCTGTAGCTTTCTTCTTTTTTAATAGATTTAAAGCCTTGCTCTTTCAGCAGCGCAGTAGTCTCGTCATAACTGCGACCGGTATAGTCATCCATTTTGATCGTTTTAGATCCAACACTGATGTAAAGATTGACTTTCGAACCTTTTTCTTTCATTTCGCCGGCTTTCGGGTTACTTTTGATGACTTTCCCTTCTGCAACTGTATCACTGTTCGTTTCGATCGTTTTACCGATATTGAAGCCTTCTTTTTGAAGCGTGCTGAGTGCTTGCGATTCTGTTTTACCAGTGACATCCGGCACCTTGATCTCGTCAGGTGATTTGCCCAAGAACCAAAGTCCGATGATAAGTGCGGCAAAAAGCAAAATCACAATGGAGACGATCCAAATCACTTTCTTTTTCTTGCCTTTCTTCTTTTTCGGATCCATTTTCTTTTCTTCTTTAGTGGCTTCCTCTACCACACTAGTTTCCGGTACCATGGTTTCATCTAAATTACGCAATGTATTTTTAGAATTGATGACAGGGATCGTTTTTGTATCACCATCATCGCCATTTAATTCATATTTCGGTTCATTGAGCCTTTCTGGATTTAGGCAGGTTTTCAAATCAGCTTCCATTTCGTCAGCAGATTGATACCGCTGGAAAGGATCCTTGGCTGTGGCCCGAATAATAATATTTTCTAAACTCTGCGGGATATTCGGATTCTGAGCCCTCACGGAAGGGATCTCCGCCTGCAGATGTTTGATAGCAATCGATACCGCTGATTCACCGTCATGCGGAACCGTGCCGATTAATAGTTCATAAAAAACAATCCCCATCGAATAAATATCTGATTTCTGAGTGGCCATCCCGCCGCGTGCTTGTTCCGGTGACAAATAGTGAACAGAACCAAGTAACGAGTTCGTTTGGGTGATTGATGTCTCAGAAAGTGCCATTGCAATTCCAAAATCGGTGATCTTCACAATCCCTTCATGATCGATCAGAATGTTCTGCGGTTTCACATCCCGATGAATGATATGATGCTGATGAGCAGCAGATATCGCAGAAACGATTTGACTCATGATAGCCACCGCTTTGTCGAATGGGATTGGATGATTTTCTTGGATGTATTGTTTTAAGTCGGTACCTTCCACATATTCCATCACGATATAGTGCAAATCATTTTCCTCACCAATATCATAAATGCTCACGATATTCGGGTGAACGAGACTGGTTGCCGATTGCGCCTCACGCTGAAAACGGCGAATCAAATTACTTTCATCAGCCAAATCGATGCGTAAGATTTTGACGGCAACATCGCGGTCTAAAATCATATCCCGCGCCAGAAAAACATTAGCCATCCCGCCGCCGCCGATTGGACTGATAATTTTATAACGGCCGCTTAGCCGCTTACCGACCATCATGCTTCATTCCCCCTCTTGTTTCCAATACTTCTCTCAAGCAGGAGTACCGTAATATTATCCTCGCCACCATAGGCATTGGCTTTATTTATAAAGGCATCTGCTTTTTCAGCAAGTGTTCGCTTACTGTTTAAGATGGCCCGCATTTCTTCTTCTGGCACCATATTAGTCAAGCCATCTGAACAAAGCAGTAGCTGATCACTGTTACTAAAAGAAAGTGTGAATGTATCACTCTCCACTTTACCTTCCACACCTAATGCCCGAAGCAAAATATTTTTGCGCGGATGATTTTGAGCAGCTTCTTTAGAAATCTCACCTTTTCGTAAAAGTTCATTGACAAGTGAATGGTCTTCTGTAATTTGTAACAGTTTGCCATTTGTAAGCAAGTAGCCTCGACTGTCACCCACATTGGCCACAACAACCTGACTCCGTGTGAAAACAGCGGTCACAAGTGTCGTGCCCATCCCCTTTAAATCCTGGGCATTCGTAGTGGCATATTCAACCATTTGACGATTGACATTTTGAATATTTTCTTTCAACCAATTTTCGATATCTTCCGTAAGCAAAAAGGCTTCGGTTTCCTGCCATGCTTCACTTAAGAGGCGGACAGCCATTTCGGAGGCGACATCCCCGGCTCTATGACCGCCCATGCCGTCTGCAACGATAACGATCGGGTCGCCGGTCTTATTTTCAAATACACCACCATTATCTTCATTATGATGTCTGATTCGACCTCGGTCTGTACGAAATTCTGCATGCATCGGGTACATCTCTCCATTTCTTAATTCCGTTTTTGGAAACTGGCGACAAAAAATCCGTCGCTTTCTATGTCAGTCGGCAAAAGTTCTAAATAACCATTTTTTTGCAGATGTGCGATTTTTTCGGGAAGCACCACATCGATTAATGCAAAAGATGGATGTGCTTTTAAAAAGGCTTCTGCAACTTGCCGATTTTCTTCTTGATCGATTGTACATGTACTATACACTAATATACCATTATCTTTCACAAGTTGGCTAACATCAGCCAAAATTGCCAGTTGGATATCATGCAAGCGACGAATATCCTCAGCCGTTTTTTGGTACTTGATATCCGGCTTGCGACGCAGCACACCAAATCCGGTACACGGAGCATCGACAAGCACACGATCAAAACTGGCTGGTTCAAAATGGCGGCTGGCGGTTCTTGCATCTAGCTCTTTCGTCTGAACATTTCTAAGACCGATACGTTTAACAGCGTTACGGATCAATTTTGTTTTATGCGCATGAATGTCGAGCGCTATCACTTGACCGGTATTCCGCATTTTCTCGGCAATATGTGTTGTTTTGCCGCCGGGTGCTGCACAGGCATCCAGAACCTGCAAACCTTCTTCAAGCCGAAGAGCATGTGCCACAAGCATTGAGCTTTCATCTTGAATCGTTACAAGTCCCTCTTTAAAAAGTGATGTCTCTGCAATCGTCCCGTGTTCAACTAAAAGGGCTTCCTCGATATAGGGGGACGGGACGGTCGAGATGCCGGCTTCTGCCAATTCTTTCTGAACCATTTCACGACTTGTGCGCCATTCATTGACGCGGATACTTTGGTGGGGAGGTGTAAGAAAGGCTTCGCCAATGGCAGCTGCTTTCTCAGGGCCATACTGGTTAATCCAGCGCTCTGCCAACCATTCTGGGAGACTTGCTTCAATGGTCAATCGTTTAACCGGATCCTGAATCGTACTAAAAGCCGGCAGCCCTTTCCGCTCGATATTACGCAGGACACCGTTGACAAATTTGGTGATTCCTTGGTGCCCTTTTTTTTTGGTAATTTCCCCTGCCTCGTGCAAAATCGCATGCGCCGGGATTTTATCCAAGTAAACCATTTGATAGACAGACAAGCGTAAAAGGTTTCGTACCCAATCTTCCGGTTCCTTTTTCAGAAATGGAGACAGATAAAAATCAAGGGTCAACTTGCGCTGGATCGTACCATAGACAAGTTCGGTCAAGAGGGCTTTATCGACGGGTTTGATAGCCTGTCCTTTCAACACCTCATTAATAAGCAAATGACTATAGGAGCCGTTTTTTTCGATTTTTTGGATAGATTCAAGTGCCAATTCACGCACAGTTTTCATTTAATCACCAAACCTTGTTTTTTCATTTAAATCGCGACCTGTTCCCTGCATAAAGCTTGCAGTAGGCATTTTTGGCTTTCCGGCCGGTTGTACCTCGAGCAGCTCGACTACTTTTCCATCTCCTGCTGTAATGCCTAATCGATTTTTCCCAAGCGGATAAAAACTTCCGGCTGGGGTCGTGCTTGTTTCTTCTGTTAGTTTTGCTTGCCAAATTTTAAATGGCTTTTCAGTCAAAGTCGTATAGGCAACCGGCCATGGGCTGAGTCCTCGAACCTGATTGAAGATTTCTCGAGCCGTCCTGTTCCAATCGATTTTTTCTTGTTCCCGGCTGATATTGCGGGCAAAGGTCACTTTTTCAGTATCTTGCGGAATGGCAGTCAAATCACCGGCAAAAAGTTTAGGTAGGGTATCCATCAAAAGTTCTGCTCCGAGCTGGCTTAGTTTGACAAACATTGTCCCAGTATCATCCTGATCTGTAATCGGAATTTTTCTTTGTGTGAGCATATCACCGGCATCCAGTTCTTTTACCATATACATGATAGTGACGCCTGTTTCAGGCTGCCCATCCAGAACAGCATAATGGACGGGGGCACCGCCGCGGTATTCGGGCAACAGAGACGCATGCACATTGATCGAGCCAAAGCGAGGAGCTTCTAATAATGAGACAGGCAAAATCTGACCGTATGCAGCTGTGACGAGCAGGTCCATATCCAATGTGAGCAGTTCTGCTAATTCTTCTGAAGTACGAAGTTTCTCAGGTTGATAAACTTTTAACCCTAGTTCAAGTGCTTTCTTTTTCACTGGTGGAGGTGTTAAAATTCGCTTCCTGCCAACGGGACGATCTGGCTGAGTGACAACACCGATGACTTGATAGTCACTAGCAAGGCGCTCTAAAATCGGAACGGAAAATTCAGGCGTGCCCATAAATAGAATTTTTTTCATGTGATCTCCTTCTTACATCAGCACATAAGGCTGCACGTCAATTGAGATCGTGAGTCCTTTTTGCTGGTCTTTTTGATAATGTTCTAAAATACTTTTTAATTCAGCCTGCAGTTCAGGCTCTACTTTATATTTGATCATACATTGATAGCGGTATTTATTTTTAATCCGACTAATCGTGCTAGGTACTGGGCCAAGTATCAATGCATTTGGATGCAACTTGGAGCGCAGATAGTCGGTAATTTGCCGAATCGTTCGAATGACGGTCATCTCATCTTCATGACTGACGCCGATCAGGGTTAAATAGTAAAATGGCGGATATTGGTAACGGTAGCGCATCTGCATCTCATGCTCATAAAAACCCAGATAATCATGTTTTTTTGCATATTGGATACTGTAATGTTCCGGTGTATAGCTTTGCACAATGACTTCGCCGGTGAGTTCATGACGCCCAGCTCGTCCGCTGACTTGAGTGAGCAGCTGGAAGGTCCGCTCGGCTGAACGAAAATCTGGTAGAAACAGCATCGTATCTGCATTCAAAACGCCAACTAGCGTAATATCCGGAAAATCCAGTCCTTTGGCAATCATTTGCGTGCCTAGCAGAATATCGGCTTCGTGATTCGCAAAGCGCTGCAGCAGCTTCTCATGCGCCCCTTTTGTTCGGGTCGTATCGACATCCATGCGAATAATGCGCGCTTCAGGAAGCAACTTGGTCAGACTTTCTTCGACTTTTTGTGTACCAGTGCCAAAGTAGCGGATATGCTCACTTTCGCAGGCTGGACAATGACTCGGAACGGCCTCCTCATGACCACAATAATGACACTTCATCTTGTGGGCCGCCTGATGATATGTCAGTGAAATATCACAATTAGGACACTCGACAACATAGCCACAGTCACGGCACATTACAAAGGATGCATAGCCACGTTTATTGAGCAAAAGAACGGTTTGCTCACCTCGTGCCAGTCGGTCTTTCATTTTTTCAAGCAAGATGCGGGAAAACTCAGTTCGATTCTGCTGTCTGAGTTCATCACGCATATCGACAACATGGACTTCGGGCAACTCTTGCTGATTAACCCGATCAGGAAGTGACAGCAGTGTATAGACATTTTTTTGGGCACGGGCAAAGGATTCCATCGAGGGGGTTGCACTACCAAGAACGACTGGAATACTTGCTCGAGCCGCTCGCCAGATGGCCACATCACGGGCATGATAACGGGGATTATCTTCTTGTTTATACGTCGCTTCGTGTTCTTCGTCAATGATGATCATTCCTAAATTTTCAAATGGGGCAAAAACTGCTGATCGAGCACCAACGACGACATGGGCTTCTTTTTTTTCGATCCGGCGCCATTCATCGTACTTTTCACCAGAAGACAAGGCACTATGCAACACGGCTACTTCATCGCCAAAACGGCTTTTGAAGCGGGTCACCATTTGCGGAGTGAGTGAGATTTCTGGTACAAGGACGATGGCTTCTTGTCCCTTTGCTAAAACATGCTCGATTGTCTGCAAGTAGATTTCGGTTTTTCCGCTACCGGTCACCCCATGAAGCAGGAAAGTCTCTGCACGGTTCTGCTCAGCTGCCGCGATGATTTGATCACAAGCCTGTTTTTGACCATCTAGAAGCGGCATCGCTATTGTTTTTTCAAAAGTCCGACCTTCATAAGGATCTCGGGCAATTTCTTGGTCGACAATTTTTAAAACACCAGTCAGTGCCAACTTTTTGATTGGTTCAGCAGTAACTTTTGCTGCTGCTTGCAAGGCTTTTTGAGCAATTTGGGTCTCACCACTCTGCTGAAAATAATGCAAAACTTTTTGCTGGGCTTTTGCACTTTTCGGTAAATCAAGCAAGATCTCTTCCAATTGAATAGGGTCTTTTTTTAATTGGACAAAACGAACCTTTTTTTTAGTGATCTTATTTTTCACCTGATAGACAGCTTCTACTTGGCCGCTTTTCAGATATTTTTGAAGGACTTTAAGCAGTCCATTTGCTTCTGCCTTTTTCCAATCGAGCGTTTCATATCCTTCAAAAAGAGCTTCGAGTGCCTCATCTTCCTCGTCTACACGAACAAAATATTTTTCATATTTAGCACGGAGAAGCGCCGGCAGCATCGCTTGATAGGCAGAAACCTTAAAGGAAAGTGTTTCTTTTGCCAGCCAGTCGCCCAGTTCTAAAAGTTCCGTATTTAAAACAGGCAAAAGATCCATCACTTCGCGAATTGCTTTAAGTTTTTTATTTTCGGGGACTGTTTTAGTTTGGATGACAAAGCCTTGAACAGTACGCGGCCCAAAAGGCACAATAACACGCATACCGGCTGCTACCACATCTGTCAATTCTTCCGGAATCAAATAGTCAAACGGCCGGTCCACTTGCATCGCCGGAACATCTACGATTACTTCGGCCACATCAACCATTGTGCTGTGCATCCAATGCGCGGCTGATTTCTGTCGTGATTCGCGCAGCGACTTCACGCTTATCTAAAAGTGGTAAAGCAATTTCGCGACCATCTGCAAAGTAGAAGGTGACGATATTGGTATCGACACCAAATCCGGCACCGGGTTCACTCACATTGTTGGCGACAATGAGATCCGCATGTTTTTTAGTCAATTTGGTGCGGGCGTTTTCTGCAATGTTCTGCGTTTCTGCCGCAAAGCCGATTACAACTTGATCAGAACGTTTGGTTTCCCCAACAGAAAGCAGGATATCTTTGGTCCGCTTAAATTGGATCGAGAGGTTGCCAGATTGTTTTTTGATTTTATGTTCATGCACTTCTACTGGCGTATAATCGGCGACTGCTGCTGCCATGACAAAAGCGTCTTGCTGCTCTTTGACATGTGCCACAGCTTCATACATCTCTTCAGCTGAATCGACATAGACCGCTTTAACATTTGGCGGGATCGGCAGTTCTCTTGTGGCAGTCACAAGGGTGACCTCCGCTCCTTTCAGCATGGTTTGTTCAGCAATTTGAAACCCCATTTTACCGCTCGATCGGTTGGTGAAATAGCGGACTGGATCCAGTTTTTCGCGCGTACCGCCTGCTGTGATCAGAATTTTTTTGCCCGCTAATACGGTTTTATCTTCTTGAAAAAATTCTTCGATTCGGGCAGTGATTTTTTCTGGCTCTTCCAGACGCCCTCTTCCTATATATCCGCAGGCCAAATAGCCTTCGTCTGGTTCAATAAAACGGATACCATCCTGATACAGTCGCTCGATGTTGCGAACGACCGCTGGATGGCTGATCATGTGAACATTCATAGCCGGCGCAACCCAGACCGGTGCTTCTGTGGCCAGCAAGGTCGTGGTGACCATATCATCTGCGATCCCATTTGCCATTTTACCGATTAGATTGGCAGTTGCCGGAGCTACAATCACAAGATCCGCCCAGTCAGCTAGATCAATATGGGCAACAACTTTTGACTCTTTTTCATCAAAAGTATCTGTATAAACATCATTTCGGGAAAGTACTTGAAAAGAAAGTGGCGGAACAAATTGTGCGGCATGTTCTGTCATCATTACTTTGACATTTG
The DNA here is from genome assembly GCF_913566895.1 of Listeria ilorinensis. Lineage (GTDB taxonomy): Bacteria > Bacillota > Bacilli > Lactobacillales > Listeriaceae > Listeria > Listeria ilorinensis. Next base: position 41,826 of record NZ_CAJYCN010000003.1, read on the forward strand.
CGCCTTTTTGTGTGAGCTTACTGGTAAGTGCGACTGCTTTATAAACCGCAATCCCACCTGAGACGGCCAGTAAAATATTTTTTCCTTGCATGTTTTTCACCTCAATCGCTTTTGTTGGGCTGTTCGAGTAAAATCAATCACAGCCTCGTACTAATCAAACGAGTATTCATTTTCATTATACAATAGATCGCCTATCTAATTCATGCTTTCAGTATAAAAAAACTCTGCTTAAAGCTGGTTTCCCGCTTTAAACAGAGCTCGAGCATTCAGGATCGGCTTATTTTTCGATGATAAGTTTTCCTGCATAGATTTCTTCCAAAGCTTTACCGACATACTTGTGCGATTCATAGCTTGGCAGTGTTCCTTTTGAGTCAGTCGCCTGCATGTTACGGGCACGCCCTGCCGCCACTGTTACTAGTGAATATTTTGAATCGATTTTAAGTAATAGGTTGTCAATTGATGGATATAACATCATTTTAATCCCTCCAGCATTTTTTGATAGCGATGAACCACTCGCTCTGTTTTTAAATGTTCAGTTTCAATAATTCCTTTGATTTTGCGAACCGCCTCAGGTACCAAGTCATTGACGACCGCATAATCGTAACTCGTCATCAGTTCGATTTCTTTACGAGCTGTTTCCATCCGCTCATTGACGACTTCCATTGATTCTGTTCCGCGTCCGATGATCCGATTTTTCAACTCTGAAAGATCTGGCGGTGTCAGGAAGATGAAAACACCTTCAGGCATCCGTTCTTTCACCTGCAACGCACCCTGAACTTCAATTTCGAGAAAAACATCGATACCTTGCGCTAGTTTTTCTTCTACATATTGAAGTGGCGTACCATAGTAGTTGCCGACGTATTCTGCATATTCGAGCATTTGACCAGCCTGAATGGCATCCTCAAATTCCTCGCGACTGCGGAAATAATAATCAACGCCGTCCTTTTCGCCTTCGCGTGGGCTTCTTGTTGTCATCGAAATCGAATAATCAAAATTCGTTTCCGGATCGTCAAAAATAGCTCCTCGAACGGTTCCTTTCCCAACACCTGAAGGGCCGGATAAAACGATCAACAGTCCTCGTTCTGACATTTATTTCCCTCATTTCTCTTATTCCACATTTTGTACTTGTTCACGAATTTTTTCAAGTGTTGTCTTCATTTCGACCACCTTTTCAGTAATGATCAGCATTTGTGCTTTTGAACCGATGGTGTTGACTTCACGATTCATTTCCTGAATCAGAAAATCAAGTTTGCGACCAACGGGTTCATCTTTCAGAAGGATAGCTTCAAACTGCTTGATATGACTACCTAGCCGTTCGATTTCCTCATTGATATCCGCCTTTTCCAGCATAAGTGCCAATTCCGAAAAAAGCAAGTGCTGATCAAATTCAGTCCCAGCGATCTGTTCAAGTCGCGCCCTCAGTTTTTCTTCATAGTAAAGCCGATTTTTGGGGAGCTCCTCTTCTACTGTCAAAAGCGCTTGCTGCAAGGTCGCTAAATGTGTTTTAAAATGGAGGGCAAGTTCATTCCCTTCCGTTTGACGCATATCATCCAGCCGCTTCACTGCTTTTTCTAAGGCCTTCAAAAAAAGTGGTTCCAGCTCTGGACTGACTTCTTGTGCTTCTTTCACTTCCAAATAGGCGGCGTCTGTCAGAAAATCCTGCATCGTCAGTTCTGATTCAAATGGATAGCGTGCCTTGGCCTTTTTCAAAAAGCGATAGTAGTGATCCGCCAGATCCCAATCTACAATGAGCGATTGTTTAGCGATATGCGTTCCTTCTACAGAAAAAAAGCATTCGACCCGTCCGCGACGAATCGTCCTCGCAATCATTTTTTTTAAGTTGCCTTCTAAAAAATTAAACTGCCGTGGCATCCGAAATAGACATTCTAAGTAGCGATGGTTGACGGCTTTCAGTTCAACGGTCACTTTAAAATCGGCCGTCTCCTGACTGGCACGTCCAAAACCGGTCATGCTTTTTACCATTACACAAGACACCTCGAATCACGATTTCATCTAATCATTATAGCAAATCTTGGCTAAAAATACAGCCATTTTATAAAAAAAGAAAAAAGAGACTTGCAAACTCCCGTAGACCACCCGTCAAATTTTTATTTTGACTGCGGCAAGAGCATCAAGTCTCTGTTATTTTTACATAAAAACAGTTTCTTCTTCCTTTTTGCGATATTGGAAGATGGCGATACTGGCAAAAAGAACGGTAAAACCAAGGAGAACAGCGATCGAGCTGACAAGATCTGCTGCGCCGCCTTCATCTTGCAAAATATCAATCGCATGCATCACCCAATACTGCGGCATAAAATGAGCCACTTTTTGCATAATATCCGGCATAATCGTGATGGGGATCAAGGCGCCGGATAAAAGGGTCGACAGTGTGAAAATGATCAGTTGCAAGGCACTGATACTTCGTCTGCTTTTTGCTGCAAAACCGAATGCAAGTGAGAGAAAAATAGCCATCAGAGAAAATAAGCTCATAATGCCGAAAAGTGCCAGGTAGGAAGTTCCAGGATCAATCTGGAAGATGAAATTCATGGCAATAAGACAGACAAGAACTTCAAAAATAACGACAAGATAGCCGAACACACCATTACCGATCAAATACTGATTTGCAGAAAGTGGCGTGCTCATCAGACGCTGATACGTTCGGTCTTCTTTTTCCTGTAAAATGAGTTCGCCAACATTCCCGGCTGCATACAGAAGCATCATACATAGGAAACCGAGAATCTGTGCACTCATTATTTTAGTCAGATCGGTCTTATCATTCAGATTGACGTTTTCCACAGGAAGTGCTGCTGACAAGTAGGAAGCTTGATAGGCGGCAAACTGATCAGGTCCACCGGCTGCGAGCAAGGCTTCAACTTGTGTGATCGTTGCTTGCAGCGTCATTTTCACCGTCTTGGCTACATCCTCTCCTTGCATCGACTGGATTTGGAAATGAGCGGGAACACCATTCGCTAAACTTTGATTGCTGCCTTTTTGAAGGAGAATCAGCGCATCAATTTGATTACTCGATAGGAGCTTTTTCCCTTTTTCTACGGAGACTGATTGGATCCCTTTTTGTTCTAGCATCGAAACAAGTTCGGTGGTATAGGTCCCAGAATCATCATTCGCCACTCGAATCGAGGCTCCAGTCGAATCCCCTTGAAGATCATAGGAAAAGAAATAGATCAGAATGCTCAAAATCGGCAGAAAAAGAATTGTTACGAGTTTGACCTTACTAGCACGGAGGGTGATTAAATTATGATGGAATAACCAGCCAATCTGCTTCATTTCAATACACTTCCTTTCGTCTGATCACAATAAATGAAAGACTGATGAACAAGGCTGTTAGAGCAAGGTTTCCAACAAGAGCAAATACTGCATCCTGCCATTCATTCTGGTAGAGCAGATTGCGTACACCAATGTTCAGCCAGCCGACTGGTGAAAAGCGCGGCATGATCTCACCGACCATCGGAAAATAAGCACCACCGAGGAAACAAAATACTTGCACGAGCAGATTCCCGGCCCCTAAAACGGCTGGATTATTATTAGAAGCAACATCCAGCAGGATACCAAGAGCGACGGAAAAGAGCAGTAAAGAGACATAGATACAGAAAATAAATCCAGCATGTCTTCCCCAGTTAACGTCAAAGAACAGGTCAGAAAAAAGCATTAGAATAAGCAGCGCCAAAGCATTGATACCCAACGTACCTAAAAAATTGCCCCCGAGCACCGTCATTTTTGAAACGGGTGCGATCTGCAAACGTGTATAGGTGTGCAGCGTCTTTTCGATTCGGAACGTATTGGCGCCATTCATGACACCAAACATCATTGCCATTGCAATCAAAGCAATCGCATAATATTGAAAGGAGGTCACCTGATTCCCGGACGGAGGCTTCACTGTCGTAATTTCAGCACTCTTTGAAGAGGCTTTTTGGAGTGCCGGCTGTAATTTTGCCGGATCAATTTGCGTAATTCCTGCTATCAATTGATATTGACTGGAAAATGCCTGCATATAGTTATCAAGAACTGTTTTGGTGACTTTATCTGGAATATTGGTAATGACTTGGATTTTTTGATCCCTAATGACAATTAGTGCATCTTTTTTTCCATGTGCCACTAGGTCACGGCCTTCTTTTTCCTGATCAATTTCTGTAAAATGAATCAATTCTCCATTTGCTTGTTTGGCAAAATTTTGGAAAGCAGCTGCGCTTTCTTTTTTCGTTTGAGTGATATAGACGGCTTCTACTTTTTCAAAGGTCATATCCTCATTGAAAGCATTCTGGAGAACACTGCCTAGAACAAAAATCAATGCGATCGGAAAAAGCAGCGAATAAATAAAAAATTGGCGGTCGCGCAAGCTTAATTTGAATTCTTTCCATGCGATTTGAAATAACTGCATACTAGTCGCCTCCCTAATCCCGAAGCAAACGGCCTGTTAAATTCAAAAAGACCGTTTCAAGATTCAGGTTCTGCTGCTCAACTGCCAGCACTTCAATGTTATTTGCGAGCAGATAACATAACACTTCATTCAGCTGATTGATTTCTACTTTTGTAGTTAGCCGGATCCTATTTTCGGCGAACTGAACGGCAACGGTTCCTCGAATAGCCATCAATGCTTCCTTGCTGACTTTGACTGTATCCGTCACTGTAATAACGGTTTCCTTTACATCTGTCACAAGACCAATTAGCGTTTCTTTACTACCTTCTGCAATCACGCGGCCTTGATCAATGATCGCAATCTGGTCGCAAATCTCCTCGACTTCTTCCATATAATGACTGGTGTAAATAATCGTGGCTCCTTCCTGATTCAGTCGTCTGATGGAGGCTAAAATATAGTTGCGCGACTGCGGATCAATGCCGACAGTGGGTTCGTCCATAATGATCAGCGACGGCTTATGGGCAATCGCACAGGCAATATTCAGCCTCCTTTTCATCCCGCCAGAAAAAGTTTTAGGTCGGAGCTTGGCCTTTTCCTCTAAACCAACAAAAGCGAGAGCTTCCTGCACTGCCTGCTCCAACGATTCGCCGCGCAAACCATACAGTCCTGCAAAAAAACGAACATTCTCATAGGCCGATAAATCCGGATAAAGGGCAATCTCCTGTGGAACAAGTCCGATCCGTGCTTTTTGCCCTGTATTCTGGCCATTGCTCTCTTCTTCAAACAGATACACGGTTCCATTAGTTGGGCGCAAAAGACCACAAATAATGCTGATTGTTGTACTTTTTCCCGCGCCATTGGGACCGAGCAATCCAAAAATTTGGCCAGCTTCAATGGTTAAATCCAAATGATCAACAGCAATTGTCTGATCGAACTTTTTGACTAATTGACGAATTTCTACGATTTTCATGTTCTCCGCTCCTTTTTTAGTCCTTGCTTTCAGTATAATAAAAAAGCGAGGCTGCTCCCAGTGCAATTCCTCACTTTTTATCCGTGAAATTCTCATGTTTTATTGGAAAAATCATCACGATTGCAAAACCAGCATGCGGATTGCATGTGGTTTGTCCGCCAAGTGCAGCCGTTCGTTCTTCGATCCCAATCAAACCGAGACTTTTTTCAAGCTGCTCAGTCCCGACGCCATTATCTTTGATTTCAAAACGAATGAATTTGTTGAAAACTTCCAGTCCCAATTGTACCTTTGTTGCCCTGCTGTATTTTAGAATATTGGTTAAGCCCTCTGTTAGATTTTGACTAATAACATACCAGATTTCTTGCGTCACCCTGCTTAGATTACCACTCACTCTGAATATTGTGCGCATGCCTGCTTTTTGTTCAAATTCTTCTAGTTGATATTTGAGCCGATCCAGTGCTAAGCTTTCTTGCTCTGGTTTAGTCTCTTTCAGTGTTAGACGAATCTGCTCAATGCCCTCTTGGCTGATTTTGATTGCATTGTCAAGCAATTGTCTGGCTTTTTCAGGATCCCTTTCGAGCAGTTTTTTGGCGGCTTCAAGTTGCATCAATCCCCCTGTTAAAGAATGACCCAGCTGATCATGAATCTTATGGCTGAGCTGATTACGTTCTTCCAAGCGAAGCAAATGGATCTGTGTTAGAAAACCGCGTTCCATGGTTTCTTGTTTTCGTGCCGCCTGATAAAGTTTTCCTTCGAGCCGGATTGTTTCTTCCGCATTGCTTTGTCTGAGCCGACGGAGTTCTAAAAAATAATGTGTGCATAAAAAGACAAATCCAGTAACAAGCACATAACCCATTGTCGCTAAATGACCTTTCGCAAAAAAAGCTGGCGCAAGACAGATAGCAAAAAGCCCAAACTGATAACGAAGCCGCGGCACTGCTAAGGCATATAAACAACCAGCAGCTGCAAACGGCAATAAGAAAAAAAGCAAGGAAAGCCCAGTGGCAATCAAAAGCAACAGACCTGCCGTAATCAATAAACTGCCGACCAGCTGAACATGCGGCCACAGTGATAGAAAAATTTGAGCTGCTAAATAAAAAAGCGTGATAATCAAATAAAGGGTAAAAATAAACAGACTAGGAATTTCTAAAAAGACCAACCACATCAGAAAAATAGCACTAATCGTGTCAAGACCGATTTTTTCATTCATTTCGTGTCTCGCCCCCCGCTTTTCCAGTCAAATAAAGAATTGCCAGTTGCGTGCGATGGTCGAGATACAATTTCCCCAGAAGCGCGGAAATATGATTTGCGACAGTGCCTTCTGAAATAAAAAGCAGTTGGGCGATTTCTTTATTGCTGTAGCCTTTCGCAACGGCTGCCATGATTTCTTTTTCACGTTTCGTCAATCCAAGTCGCTCCATGATCGCATCATAATCAGTATGCCCTGAAAGAGAATCTTTCATTTTTAGCCAAATCTCCTCTTGAATAATGCTTTGATTCTGACTGACACTTCGCAATGCTTGGATAATCAGTGCCGGATCATTATTTTTCAGCAGATAGCCTTTTGCCCCGTTTTGAATGGCGCTGATGATATAGGCATCATCATCAAATGTCGTCAAGATGATCACTTTAGTATCGGTTTCTTCCGTGATTTGTTTCGTCGCTTCCACACCGTTCATTTGGGGCATGCGGATATCAAGAAGCGCAATATCGACTGGCTCCTTCCGGCAAAATTCTACTGCTTCCTCTCCGCTTTGCGCGATTCCCACCACTTCGATGTCTGCTTCCATATTTAAAATGATTTCAAGTCCCCCCGTGATAAACGCGTTATCATCTGCTATCAGCACTTTCATATTTCCGGCTCCCTTCCATTCCCATTCATTTTAGCGTGATGGACAAAGTTTCGTCAAACCTGATTTGGAGGATCTCCCAAGACGTGCTAAAATAAAAGGATGAACCACAAAGGAGAAGAAAAAAATGGCTTTTGATGCAATGTTTTTAACAGCCCTTTTGCCAGAATTAAAAAATTCTGCTGAAAGTGGTCGAATCATGAAAATCCACCAGCCTTTCTCGCATGAGCTGGTCCTTTATATCCGCAAAAATCGTGAAAATAAACGCCTGCTGATTTCGGCTCACCCAAGTTATGCTCGTATCCAGTGGACGAGCGACATCCCAGAAAACCCGGTGCAGCCGCCAATGTTCTGCATGCTGTTACGTAAATATCTGGAAGGGGCGATTATTGAAGAAATCGAACAGATTCCGAATGAACGTGTTCTCTTGTTCCACATTCGTGGCAAAGATGATATTGGCGAAAGTCGCCGTTCGACATTATACATTGAAATCATGGGTCGGCATAGCAACATTACGCTAGTCGATCAGGAAAAACAGACGATTGTCGACTGTATCAAACATATCTCTCCTGCGCAAAATAGTTATCGGACTCTTTTACCGGGTGCTACCTATTTACTACCGCCACAAGCAGACAAGCTTGACCCGTTCCAGACAGACAAATCCTCTCTTTTGGCGGCGATTGATTTTTCAGAGGGACAGATCGACAAACAGCTGGTACGTAAATTTTCCGGCTTTAGTCCACTGCTTGCGAAGGAAATTGTAGGCAGAGCTGGGGAAGTAGGGTCGCTTACGTTGCCCCATGCTTTTTTTGAAACGCTTGACGATGTGCGGACCTATTTGGAAAAACCGCTGCCTCAGTACTTGAAAACTGATAGCCGTGAAGATTACACGTTTATGCCACTCATGACGCATCCTGATGCAGAGACAAACTCTGATTTAAGCACGCTACTCGACCAATTTTATCTGGGAAAAGCAAGACGTGATCGCGTTCATCAATTAGCACATGATCTGGAACGACTGCTCGCGAATGAACGTGCCAAAAATCTTTTAAAGATCGAAAAACTGGAAAATACGCTGCTTGAATCTGAAAAGGCAGATGACTACCGCATAAAAGGAGAGCTTTTGACTGCCAATCTTTACCAGATGGAAAAAGGATTGAAAGAGATTACCGTGGAAAATTTTTACGATGAGGCGCTTACAAGGGTCACGATTCCGCTTGACACACGTAAGACACCTTCGCAAAATGCACAGAGCTATTTCAACCGCTACCAGAAATTGCGAAATGCTGTTCATTTTGTAGAGGAGCAAATCACACTTGCAAAAGAAGAGATTCGCTACATCGAAGGCATTGAAGCGCAGCTGGATACAGCCAGTACAGAAGATATTGAAGAAATTCGGCAGGAGCTGGGCGAACAGGGGTACATGCGTTATCGCCAGAAAAAAGGCATGCGCAAGAAAAACAGTGCACCTAAGCTGGACAAATACCGTTCCAGTACAGGCCTAACGATTCTTGTTGGAAAAAATAACAAGCAAAATGACTATTTGACCAATAAATGGGCGAAAAATCACTATCTGTGGTTCCATGTCAAAGATCTTCCTGGCTCTCATGTGGTGATCGAATCAGGTGAACCGGATGAAACCAGCATCCTAGAAGCTGCCATGATCGCTGCTCACTTTTCTAAAGCTCGCCTATCGGCCCGTGTTCCGGTGGATGCTACACAAATCAAGCATGTCAAAAAACCAAATGGCGCTAAACCGGGGTATGTCACTTATGATAACCAAACGACTTACTTTGTGACACCGGAAGAAGAAAAAGTTCGCGCACTTCGCATCTAAAAATTAGAGAAGCCGAAATGATACTGCCCTCTCTGGCATTACTCATTTCGGCTTCTTTTATTTGTTTTGTAAACTTAGCTTAAATAACTAGTGTGATGAGGCGATCCCCCACTTTGACAGAGCTATCATCAATAATCAAGACATCCAGATACCGATCTGCATTCGTTACAACGATCGGCGTTGTCAAATCATAGCCGGCGTTAGTAATTTCTTCTATATTGAAATCTATCAACAGCTGGCCTGTTTCCACTTTTTCTCCTTGTGACACATGCACTGTAAAAAACTGACCATCCAGCTGAACAGTATCCATACCGACATGGATCAATATTTCAGCACCATCATCCGTCGTGATCCCGACAGCGTGCCCTGTTGGAAAAATCATCGTGACAGTTCCCGATACAGGCGCGTAAAGCTTACCTTCAGTTGGCCGAACTGCAATGCCGCGACCCAAGGCACCAGAGGAGAATGCCTCGTCTTTTACATTTATCAAAGAAATAACTTCGCCAATTACAGGGCTTGTTATCACTTCCCGTTCAATCAGTGTTTCTGTTGCTGGAATTTGTGGTGCTGGTTCGCTGCTTGTTTCTTCTTTATCTTTGAAACCTGTCACCATAACAAGTATAAAGGCTAATACGAACGCAATCCCAATCGCTGCAAGAATCCACCAGAATGCTGGTTCAATTGCTGCGCCTGGTTTGATGAAATTAGGAATACCAAAAACACCTAATCCGCCCATAATATATTTTTTTACTCCAATAAAACCGATGATTCCACCGCCAACACCTGCAGCGATACAGCTCATGATAAATGGTTTCTTAAGCGGTAGTGTGACCCCGTAAATCGCCGGTTCCGTTACACCAAAGATGCCCGAAATAAAAGCGGGTACACTCAGTGATTTCAATTTTTTATTTTTCGTTTTAATCATGACAGCAAGTACGGCACCAATTTGAGCGAAAGAAGCTGCAAAAGTCATCGTAAGAACAGGATCATAACCAAGTGTTGTCAAATTATTGATAGCAATTGGAATAAGTCCCCAGTGAAGGCCGAAAATTACGAATACCTGCCAGAATGCCCCAAGGAACACGCCTGCGATCATCGGACTCAAATTGTACACCCACATGACACCTGCTCCGAGTAATTGACCTGCCCAAGTAGCGATAGGACCGATGAGTAGAAAAGTCAAAGGAATAACGATCAGCAGTGTAAAAAATGGAATCAAGAAGGTTTTTACAACGTCAGGAATGATGCCGCGTAACCATCTTTCCACTTTTGAAGCAAACCAAACGGCAGCGATAATGGGGATTACAGAAGAGGAATACGTCATTAAAATAACTGGTAATCCTAAAAAGGTGATATGAACAGGAGATTGAAAAATCGTTCCTTCAAACAGTGTATAAAGCGGATCAGCAGCTTTAAGTCCTGCAAGAGCCGGATAAACAAGCGCTGCCCCGATTGCCATTCCGATAAACGGCGTCCCTTTAAATTTTTTGGCAGCCGTAAAACCAAGAAAAATCGGCAGGAAGAAGAATAAACAGTCACCAGCTGCATATAAAATCTGGTAGGTCCCAGAAGTCGCCGAAAGCCAGCCGAATGCTACAAACATGGCGGCAAAGCCTTTGATCATCCCTGTTGCAGCAAGTAGACCTAAGATCGGTGTGAATATTCCGGAAATCATGTCAATAAAACGGTTAAAAATATTTCCGCTGGATGTGCCTTCGTCTTCCCCACTTCCTTCAGCAGAAATGCCGCCTACCTCCAGAACAGCCTTATATACATCGGGAACATGATTACCAATCACGACTTGATACTGACCGCCACTTTTGATAACGGAGATCACACCCTCCATTTTTTCAAGCGCTTCTGAGTTCGCAATCTTCTCATTTTTCAGTTTAAATCGCAATCTGGTCACACAATGAAAAACACTTGCTACATTTTCTTTCCCACCGACATTTTTTAAGATGTCCTTTGCTAATTGCTCATAATTCATTTTTACCCCTTCTTTCTGTTTGTTTTTTTGAACAATAGAAAAACCCAAGTTCATCTAAGGTTTAGTGTTCCAAAAAGACACACGTATCCCTTGAGATTAACTTAGGTTTTGCCCAACGAATGGTAACAATCCTTGTGAATCTATTTTTATGTTAGCACCTTAAGAAAGCGTTTGCAACAATATTCAGAAAAACTGTTCTAGCGATAAAATTTTTAGAGATCCTTTTATGTGAAAGGTAAAAAAAGTCCTGTAAGATCTCAAAAATACTTGTACCACTTTTTTTATGGATGATTTCCGCTGATCGCAAATGCCAAAATAATCCAAAATCCCGTCATCAGAAAAAATGAGAACGTTAACAAAAACAAAAGCTTTTCATATTCCCCTTTCCTGTTGTTTGATTTATTTTAACATGTCTACATCATGTATAACCAACAAGATTGAATATTCTTTTAAAACCTTGATAAATCATAATAAAAATACTATATTTTAAGATTTTCAACTATTGACCATAAATGATTTATCCCTTTTAGCTATAAATGGTATACAAAAATAGATTTTCTGGCCATTTATTCGATATAATATGCATAGCTAATATAATTTCGTCACTAAATTTTCATATTCTAACTTAAATAAACCTTTTGAAAAAAAAGAAGTCCTGAATAAGTACTAAATAGCAAATATTACATGTATAAAAATACATACAAAAAAGGCACCCATTTAAAATAGGTACCTTTTGCCTTTTCTATTTCCGCCAATTCTCTGGATCTTGCTGCCATTCGGTCAAAGCTTTCAGATCCGATTCGACGATATAGCCATTCTGTGCGGCCACTTCAAGCAGTGTTGGGTAATCTGTCAATGTTTCAAGCTGGACATCTGCTGCTTGCAATTTTTCGCGACCGCTTGGCAAGCCATATGTAAAAATTGCGGCAATCCCTAGTACTTCAGCACCTGCTGCCCGAAGTGCTTCCACCGCTTTCAGTGAGCTGCCACCTGTCGAAATCAGATCTTCAATTACAACCACTCTTTGTCCGGCCTGGATCGGGCCTTCGATTTGGTTGCCTTTGCCATGCTCTTTGGCTTTACTGCGGACGTAGACCATTGGCAGGTCGAGAATCTCACTGACCCAGGCAGCATGTGGAATCCCGGCTGTCGCTGTGCCAGCAATGACTTCTACCTCCGCAAAATAAGTTTTGATTAGATCTGCCAGTCCGTTTGCAATCTCTCTTCTAACTTTTGGAAAACCAAGTGTTAGGCGATTATCGCAGTAAATCGGCGACTTGATACCGGATGCCCATGTAAACGGGTCATTCGGTTGTAAAAATACCGCCTTAATGGCGAGTAATTGTTCAGCGATTTGTGCTTGTTTCATGATCTATTCCACTCCTTTAAAACTTGTTCATATGCGGCGGCTGGATCTTCTGCTTGCGTGATCGGCCGGCCGACTACGATTTGACTAGCGCCATTTTGCCGGGCTTCACTTGGTGTCATAACGCGCTTTTGATCATCCGTTCCTCCTTTTTGAAGCCGAATGCCTGGTGTGACACAGAGAAAATCTGCCGCTGTGGTTTGCTTGATAGCCTGCGCCTCAAATGCAGAGCAGACAACGCCATCAAGGCCTGCCTCATAGCTCAACCGACTATACTGCAAGACGGAATCGAGTAGACTCATTTGAATCCCTTGCTCCTGCTGCATCTCACTTTCACTCGTACTGGTGAGCTGTGTCACTGCGATCAACTTAGGACGTTTGCCAGACGCTCCCTTTTCAAGGCCGATCAGGGCACTTTCCATCATCTGCTTTCCGCCTGCTGCATGGATATTGATCAAGTCTACCCCAAGGCCGGCAAGTACTTGCATCGCGCGCTGGACGGTATTCGGGATGTCATGCAGCTTCAAATCCAGAAAGATGTCATGACCGCTTTTTTTAAGCAGCTCGATCAAAGGGGCGCCTTCTGCGTAAAACAATTCCATGCCAACCTTTACGCTTAACGCTTCGCTAGGCATTTGGGCTAAGAAGTTTTCGACTTGAGTTTTCGAGGCAAAATCTAAGGCAATAATTGGTTTGTTCATCGTTTACTCTGCTCCTTTTTTAATGCTTGTAACGTTTCGATTCCGTACATATCCATTCTTTCTGGTAAAGCTTCGATTAATTTGGGACAGATATAAGGGTCTTTAAAATTCATCGTACCAATTGCAACGGCATCTGCACCTGCCACTAAGAATTCCAGCACATCATCTGCTGTCTGGATGCCACCCATCCCGATGATTGGCAAGTCACTGACTGCACGGACTTGGTGAATCATACGGATGGCTACTGGTTTGATGGCTGGTCCTGATAAGCCGCCTGTCCCATTTTTGATGACGGGCATGCGCGTTTTGAGGTCGATCCGCATACCAAGCAGGGTATTAATCATAGTGAAACCGTCTGCTCCTGCTGCTTCGATCGCTTGGGCAATCGAGACGATATCCGTTACATTCGGCGAAAGTTTTACATAAACAGGAACTTTTGCCACTTTTTTAACGGCCCGAGTCAACTGGTGCGCCACTTCTGGATCGGTTCCAAAAGTAATGCCACCTTGCTTGACATTCGGACAGGAAATGTTCAGTTCGATCGCTTTTACCACTTTGGATTCACTGATACGAGCACAAACCTTTACATAGTCTTCTTCCGTTCGTCCGGCTACATTGGCAATGATCGGAGTGTCATATTGTTCTAAAAAACGCAGTTCATTGCTTAGAACCGATTCCAACCCTGGATTTTGCAACCCGATTGCATTTAGCATGCCGGATGCGGTTTCTGCGATTCGCGGCGTGGGATTGCCAAGTCGCTGCTCCGGAGTCACGGCTTTAATCATAATGGCACCCAGCTGATTCAAATCATATAATTGGGCATACTCTTTTCCAAAGCCGAAACAGCCCGATGCAGGCATAATTGGATTTTTCAAAGACAGGCCGGGGAGTTCTACTGCTAAACGATTCATAGTCTCACCTCATCTGCACGGAAAACCGGACCATCTTGACAGACTTTCAAGTGACCTGCTTCCGGTGTATTTTTCTCGCAAACACAAGCGTAGCAAGCGCCTATACCACAAGCCATTCGTTCTTCCAATGACAAATAAGTTTTCGTTGCCGGATAAGCCTGTTTGATTACGGTAAGCATCGAATGCGGACCGCAACTAAAAATAAGAGCCGGCTCAAAGGATAGGTTTTGCGTGACATTCGTGACATAGCCTTTTGTGCCATGCGATCCGTCTTCCGTTGTGATATGGACCGTACCGATTTGTTTCATTTCTGCTGCGTAAAACACATCTTTTTTTGAGGCAAAACCATTTACGAAAGTGACGAGCCCACCGCGCGCTTTGATTTGTCTGCCAAGTTCATAGAGCGGCGGCACCCCGATCCCTCCGCCAATCAGAAGGTACGGACGGCCAGCTTTGATCAGTGTCAGATCAAACCCCTGTCCCAGCGGTCCAACCACGTCTGCAAACATTCCAGGTTTCAGGGCGGCCAAACTTTTTGTCCCCTCTCCACCTGCTCGATATAAAAGGGTCGCAGTTTCCCGCTCTTTGTCAATGTGACAAAGACTGATCGGGCGACGCAGCAACAGATCTGCACGCATCGGGCGGATCATTAAGAATTGACCAGCTGACATCTCTCTGACATTTTTTCCTTTTAATTTCAGCTCATAGATTTGATCAGCAATGACTTTTTGGCTCACTACCTCCATATTGGTTTGCATGATTTTCCCTCGCTTTTCTGAGATTTATCGTAAGGCTTTTTGCTTGGCATCAATGGTTTCCAGATCAAAAGAGCGGGATTCCAGAACGCGCAGGATCGCTTCAGCTGTATCAAGTGACGTACAAACTGGAACACCGTTTTCTACCGATTCACGACGAATTTGGAAACCGTCTCTTTCCGGGCGTTTGCCACTAGTGAGTGTATTGACAACAAGGGTCACACGGCCACTACGGATCGAATCAAGCAGTGACTCATGGTTTTCACCGATTTTTTTCACAGTGGAAACGGGAATTGCTGCTTTTTCAAGTGTTTCAGCAGTGCCGCTTGTTGCAAGGATCGTAAAGCCGATTTTGTTGAAGCGTTCAGCAAGCGCAGTGGCTTCTTCTTTATCCCGGTCTGCTACAGTCAGTAGAACAGTACCGTAATCATGCATTGTCATGCCGCTTGCAACAAAGCCCTTGTAAAGCGCCTTTTCGAGCGTCCGATCTTTCCCCATGACTTCACCAGTTGATTTCATTTCTGGACCAAGTGACGTGTCAACGCTACGCAGTTTAGCGAATGAGAATACTGGTACTTTGACAAAAATTTCATCTTTTTCAGGTGCCAGGCCAGATGCGTATCCGAGTTCAGACAGTTTACTGCCTAAAATGACTTTAGTCGCCACATTGGCCATCGGGATATCGGTGATTTTGCTTAGAAAGGGAGCTGTCCGGCTCGATCTTGGGTTCACTTCAATGACAAACACGTCTTCGCCACTGATGACATATTGGATATTGAGCATGCCGATGATGCCAAGGCCGGTTGCTAGACGCGTTGTATAATCGGCAATCGTTGTTTTGGCTTTGGCGCTCAAACGCTGTGCTGGATAAACGGCAATCGAGTCGCCGGAATGGACACCAGCCCGTTCGATATGTTCCATGATGCCCGGGATCAGGACTTCTTGACCATCTGAAATCGCATCAACTTCCACTTCCTGGCCGCGAACATACCGGTCGACAAGG
Source organism: Listeria ilorinensis (assembly GCF_913566895.1). Taxonomy (GTDB): domain Bacteria; phylum Bacillota; class Bacilli; order Lactobacillales; family Listeriaceae; genus Listeria; species Listeria ilorinensis. The sequence continues at coordinate 57,581 of NZ_CAJYCN010000003.1, forward strand.
ACTGGATGCTTAGGATTGACCTTGACCGCATGACTCATATAATACTTGAGTGCAGTTTCATTTTCGACAATCTCCATTGCCCGGCCACCTAGCACATAGGATGGTCGAACAAGTACCGGATAACCGATCCGTGCCGCCACTTTGACTGCTTCTTCTACAGAGGTCGCCGTTGCCCCATCAGGCTGTGGAATCCCAAGTTTGATTAGTGCCTTTTCAAATTCATCGCGATTTTCAGCACGATCAATATCTTCCAAGCTTGTACCAAGAATCTTTACACCGCGCGCTGCAAGACCTTCTGCTAAATTGATCGCCGTTTGACCGCCGAATTGAACAATCACGCCACGCGGTTTTTCCAGTTCGATGACGTGCATCACATCTTCCAGTGTCAAAGGTTCAAAATACAGTTTATCGGAAATTGAGAAGTCTGTTGAAACCGTCTCAGGATTATTGTTGATGATGATAGCTTCATAGCCTGCCTCGCGAATCGCCCAAACAGAATGAACGGTCGCATAGTCAAATTCTACCCCTTGTCCGATGCGGATCGGGCCAGAGCCCAGCACGATCACACTATCTTTTTCTGTCCGGATCGACTCATTTTCCTCTTCATAGCTTGAGTAGAAATAAGGCGTCGTTGATTCAAACTCGGCTGCACAGGTGTCGACCATTTTATAAACTGGCAGTAAGCCAACTTGTTTTCGGTAGTCATAGATTTCCTGCTCCGTTTTACCGGTTAAACGTGCTACAGCTGGATCAGAAAAGCCCAGTTGTTTCACTTTTGTCAAGGTTTCCAAAGAAAATGGTTCTGTGCGCAATTTTTCTTCCCAAGCGATGATTTGCTGAAATTTGTAGAGGAAAAAAAGGTCAATCTTGGTTTTTTCATGTAGCGCTTCGATTGTTTCACCATTTCTAAGAGCCGCTGCCAGATAAAACAGGCGGTCATCTTCCGGAAAGCGGATCTTCTTATCGCGCGCTGCCACGTCGGCTGTTTCCGCTTCTAAGAGATACAAATGATCTGTGCCGATTTCAAGTGACCGAACGGCTTTTAAAATTGCCTCTTCAAAATTCCGGCCGATCGCCATCACCTCGCCGGTAGCTTTCATTTGCGTGCCAAGACGACGATCTCCATGTTCAAATTTATCAAACGGAAAACGCGGAATCTTGGCTACCACATAGTCGAGCGTTGGCTCAAAGTGAGCAAATGTCGTACCGGTCACCGGATTTTTGATTTCATCGAGCGTCAGACCAACTGCAATTTTAGCCGCCAACTTAGCAATCGGATAACCCGTTGCCTTACTTGCTAGCGCTGACGAACGACTGACACGTGGATTAACTTCAATCACATAATACTGATAGCTGTCTGGATCAAGCGCCAGCTGTACGTTGCAGCCGCCTTCGATTTTCAGTGCGCGGATGATCTTCAGCGACACATCACGGAGTAGCTGATACTCGCGGTCAGAAAGCGTTTGACTTGGTGCCACTACAATCGAATCGCCCGTATGAATGCCAACTGGGTCGATATTTTCCATATTGCAGACCACCATGGCGTTGTCATTTTGGTCACGCATGACTTCATATTCCACTTCTTTAAAGCCTGCAATGCTTTTTTCCAGCAGGCACTGCGTCACTGGGCTTAGTTTCAAACCGCTTTGAACGATTTCTTCCAATTCCGTTTCATTCTGACAAATCCCACCACCAGAACCGCCAAGTGTATAGGCCGGACGAACAATCACCGGATAACCGATTTCCTCAACAAAATTTTTCGCTTCTTCCAGATTATGAATGATCTCACTTTCTGGAACCGGCTGACCAAGTTCATTCATCAAGTCGCGGAAAGCTTCACGATCTTCTGCTTTTTTGATTGCTTCAAGATCCGTTCCCAGCACTTCAACCCCACATTCTTCCAAGATGCCAGCACGCGAAAGTTCCATGGCCATATTGAGCCCAGTTTGACCGCCAAGTGTCGGCAAGATCGCATCAGGCCGCTCTTTACGAATAATCCGGGAAACAAAGTCGAGTGTAATTGGCTCAATATATACCTTATCTGCCATTTCAGCATCCGTCATAATGGTCGCCGGATTCGAGTTGACCAGTACGACACGATACCCTTCTTCTTTCAAACTCAGACAGGCTTGAGTCCCTGCATAATCAAATTCGGCTGCTTGACCAATCACGATCGGACCAGAGCCGATCACAAGTATCGTTTGAATATCTTTCCGTTTAGGCATGGCGCAGTTCCCCCTTTTGTTCCATCATTTCCATAAATTGATCAAATAAGTAATTGACATCGCTCGGCCCTGGATTTGCTTCTGGATGATACTGCACAGTAAACGCTTGAAACTCTTTGTGTGCCAGTCCTTCCACGGTTTCGTCATTCAGTTCCATATGGGTCACGGTCAAATTTGTTCCTTCAAGTGTCGCCGCATCCACAGCATAACCATGATTTTGCGCTGTAAAGTCGACTCGACCGCTCGCCAATTCTTTCACGGGATGATTGGCTCCGCGATGACCGAATTTCATTTTAAATGTGTCCGCCCCATTTGCCAGCGCAAACAGCTGATGTCCTAAACAGATCCCGAATAGCGGTACTTTGCCTTGAACCCCACGGATCATATCGAGCGCTTCGGGGACATCTTTTGGATCCCCGGGTCCATTAGAAAGCATGATACCATCTGGATGCATATGGAGAATCTCTTCTGCCGTCATATCATGTGGCACAATCGTCACATGGCAGCCTCGCTTGTTAAGTTCTTTTAAAATCGAGCCTTTCACACCGTAATCCACTAACACGACGCGTTTTCCTTCACCTGGACTTGCAAATGGTTTAGAGGAAGAAACCTGGCTGACTTGGTCTTTTGGCAGACGAACCGCTTTCAGATGATGGAGAAGTGCTTCTCTGTCCGCCGTTTCACTCGCCAAGATCCCTTTTAAAGTCCCTTCTTTCCGAATCATTTTAGTCAACTTGCGTGTATCGATTCCGCTGATACCAGGGATCCCTTTTTCCTTCAAAAAAGCATCTAGTGACATTTGTTCCCGCCAATTGGAAGGAAATTCAGCCGCTTCCTTCACAACTACCCCTTTTACAACCGGCTGAATGGATTCATAGTCATCACGATTGATGCCATAGTTGCCGACTAGTGGATAAGTAAATGTAATGATTTGTCCGTAATAAGAGGGATCTGTAATGGTTTCTTGGTAACCTGTCATACCGGTATTAAACACCACTTCTCCAATCGTTTCCTTGTCAGCGCCGATTGCCTCACCAACAAAATACGTGCCGTCTTCGAGCATTAACATCCGTTTGGTCATTATTTTTCCCCCTCTAGATAAACCCATTCGCCTTGGAAAAGTGTCGCTACAGGAAAACCAGCACATTTCCAGCCTGTGAATGGGGTATTTTTTCCTTTTGAATAAAATTCATTCGGATCAATCGATCGTTCCGTTTCCAAGTCAATGATTGTCAGGTCAGCCAATCCGCCTTCTGCTAGCGTTCCAAACGGCAAGTCAAATGCAGCTGCCGGCTTTTTCGTCAGCCAATCGATCAACTGTTTGAGTGTCCACTTGCCCGTTTTCACAAAGTGTGTGTACAGCAGTGGGAAGGCTGTTTCCAGTCCCACAATCCCAAAAGCCGCCTCTTCCATGGGTACATTCTTCTCACTAGCCGCGTGTGGGGCATGATCAGTTGCGATAAAATCGATCGTTCCATCAAGCAGCCCTTCAAGGAGTGCATCGTGATCTTCCCTTGCCCGTAATGGCGGGTTCATTTTCCAGTTGCCATCGTTTTTCGGAATATCCTCTTCATCAAGCAATAAGTGATGCGGTGATACTTCCGCGGTTACCCGAATGCCTGCCCGTTTCGCATCACGAACTACCCGAACCGACTCTTTTGTGGAGATATGACACACATGATAATGACAGTCAGCTGCCTCAGCCAGCAACACATCGCGCGCAATCTGAACCGATTCTGCGATATTCGGAATCCCTTTTAAGCCATGCGCTTCTGCAAATTTGCCTGCATGCACAACTCCACCGTAAACAAGCGAATTATCTTCACAGTGGGCAACGATCGCTTTATTCAGCCGACCTGCCACCTGCATGGCTTCAAACATCGTTCCTGCCGCCTGCACGCCCACACCGTCATCCGTGAAAGCAAAGGCACCACTCACTGCTAATCCTTCAAAATCGACCAGCTGATCTGTCCCAAGACTTTCTGTAATTGACGCATATGGCAAGACCCGCACCTTAGCCGTTTCTTCAATCCGCTTCATCAATGCTTGCATCGTTTCTTTGGAATCTGGCACTGGCTTTGTATTTGGCATGGCACAAATCGTTGTATAGCCCCCTTTTGCCGCTGCCGCAGTCCCGGTCGCGATCGTTTCTTTATGTTCGCCACCAGGCTCGCGCAGATGAACATGTACATCAATCAAACCAGGCGCAATGAATTTCCCGGCCGCATCAAATATTTCCGCTTCTGTCGCCTCAATATTTTCAGCAATCAGCCTGATTTTTTCATCTTCAATCAGAATATCCTTTGACACAAGCTCGCCCTGTTCATTTAACAATCGTCCATTTTTTATAAGGTACATACTCTCATCTCCGCTTCTTTTTCATTTAATACAGCCTCTAAAATCGCCATGCGCATAAACACACCATTTTGCATCTGAGCGACGATGCGCGACTGTTCACTTTCGACCAAACAGCCCGCGATCTCCACATCTCGATTGACCGGACTCGGGTGCATGATGATCGCATCCTTCTTCATTTTCGCCGCTCGCTCGATTGTCAATCCATATTGTGCATGATAATCTGCTTTAGAAAACACCGCCCCGTCAGCCTGATGCCGTTCATGCTGGACACGCAGTAGCATAAGAACATCTGCCACTTCTACTACCTGATCAATGTCTAAATAAGTCCCGTAAGCCGCACAGGATGCATCAAACCATTCCCGCGGCCCTGAAAAATAGATGTCTGCGCCGAGCCTTTTCAGCACTTGCATATTTGAATTCGCCACGCGGCTGTGTAGGATGTCGCCGCAAATCACAACCTTTTTGCCACTGAATGTGCCGAATTCTTCTTTGATGGTAAATAAATCGAGCAGACATTGACTTGGATGCTGTCCGCAGCCGTCTCCGCCGTTAATTACATGGATGTCAAGCGCTTTAAGCGGTTCATAGTAGTGCTCTTCCTTATGGCGGATCACAGCAATATCAACTCCCAGCGCTTGCATCGTCAGAACTGTATCGTACAGTGTCTCTCCTTTTGTCACACTTGATTCGCCCGGTTCAAATGAAATGGTTTCAATCCCCAGCTTCTTTTCTGCCATCTCAAAACTGTGATGCGTTCGCGTACTGGGTTCAAAAAACATATTGACTGCATAAAGTTTTTTATCCCCCTCAAGCTTCCCACCCTGTTTAAAATAAGCTGCCCGGTCCAGTAACTGCTCGATTTCCAGCGTGCTGAGATCCTCCATTGACAATAAATGCTTCATTTTCACCGTCATCCTTTCAGATTTTCTTATAGAAAGGCCTCTTCTAGAATGCTGCTAAAAGAGGCTGGTTGTCTTCGTTATGCGTGTTTTTTCTTGGGGATCAGCAGGTTCAAAATGATCCCAACAAGTGCTGCCATTGCCATACCAGAAACCTGGACGGAGCCAATTTGGACAAATAGCCCGCCGATTCCGATCACAAGGACAACAGAAGTAATAATTAAGTTGCGGTTGATATTCAAATCAATTTTGTTATCAATCATCATTCGTAAGCCACTCGATGCGATGACTCCGAAAAGTAGTAATGAAATGCCGCCGAGAACCGGCTGCGGTACAGAGGTAATGATAGCATTGATATAGCCGATGAAACCGAACAAGATGGCACAAACTGCCGCCCCGCCGATCACAAACACACTATAGACCCGCGTAATCGCCAGAACACCGATATTTTCCCCGTACGTTGTAACAGGAGGTCCTCCAAGGAAGGAGGCAATGATCGAAGCCGTACCATCAGCAAGAAGCGAACGGTGTAAGCCTGGATCTTTAAAGAAGTTACGGTTGGTAATTTTATTTAGAACCAGTTGGTGCCCCATATGTTCTGCCATTGTTACGAAGGCAAGCGGCGCCATACTTAAAATGACCGTGACCGTCACTACCGGATCTGCATCCACAAATGGGATCGTAAAGTCTGGTACTTGGAAGAAACTAGCCTCCTTAATCAGCGTATAGTCGACTAGTCCAAAGCACATACTGGCCACATAACCCACTGCAAAGCCAAACAAAATTGGAATCAATCCGAGAAAACCTTTGAAGAAAATCATCGCAATAATCGCTGCTGCAAGTGTAATAAGCGCAACGGCCAGCGCTTCCCAGCTATAATTCTCCACTCCACTGCTCGTTCCCATCGCCATATTCGCCGCGCTTGGTGCCAAGCTTAAACCGATTACCATAATGACCGGTCCGACAACGACTGGTGGTAGTACCTTTTGAATCCAATCCACACCCGCATAATAGACGATCAAAGAAACGATCGCATAGACGACCCCGACTGAAAAAGTACCGACCATGACCGAACCCGGCGACTGGTCTTTCAACATAAACTGCGTCAGTGGAGCAATAAAGGCAAAGGATGATCCCAGATAAGCAGGAATTTTTCCGCGCGTGATCACAAGGTAAGCAAGTGTCCCAAGTCCGCTTGAAACAAGAGCGACACCTGGGCTTAGTCCTGTTACGCTTGGTACAAAGATAGTCGACCCGAACATTGTGAATAAGTGCTGAATACTGAGAACGATCCATTTGCTGAGTGCCGGTCGTTCATGAATATCTAGGACGGGTTTTGTTGTAGTTTGCTGTGTTTCTGACATTTTTTCTCCCTCTTTCCATAAAAAAACTCTTTGCCAGAAATCCTGACAAAGAGTTTTGCTGCTTTTTTATGCAGAATGAGCGTAGACTTGCCACACGCATCCTCATGAAATCGCACTCTTTGTCAGCCTCTCTGGACTGCTTTTAAAAAAGTGTTGATCAATTATTTAAAAATCATGACGGCATCTTGTTCATGATCCACTTCTGTCAAATGAACCTCGATGCGTTCCTCTTTTGAAGTCGGCACATTTTTTCCGACGAAGTCTGCTCGGATCGGAAGTTCACGATGCCCGCGGTCAGCAAGCACAGCAAGCTGAATCTGGGCAGGTCGTCCCACATCCATCAGCGCATCCATTGCGGCACGCACTGTTCGTCCGGTATAAAGCACATCATCGACAAGTACCACTCGCTTATCTTTCAGTGAAAACGGAATCGAGGTTCCGTTCAGTGAAGGCTCCTGCGTCTCTTCATTTTTATAACTCAGATCATCTCGATAAAGCGTGATATCCACATCGCCCACCGGTATTTCCGTATCCTCGATCATTTTGATCCGCTCGGCAATCCGCTTGGCAAGATAAATCCCACGGGTTTTGATACCCACTAGCGCCAGATCTTTCGTACCTTTGTTTCGCTCGATAATCTCATAGCTGACACGAGTGAGCGCACGTTTGACACCTGCTTCATCCATCACAACAACTTGTTCTGACACAAAGATCATCCTTTCCATATAAAAACCCCTCTGCCAGATTCGAGGCAAAGGGGTGTCATCCGCTAAAAGTATACACGTATCACGTGCTTTTATCGTATCCCTTCCTAGCCTCTCTGGACTAACTTAAAGGTTCCATATGTTTTTCACTGTATTTAGCTTAACTGAAAAGCAGTCCCTTGTCAATCATCAAAAGGTGATTTTTTGATTCTTTTTCGTTCGGTAAGTTTTCTGGAAAGCCGCCATAAGAAAGCGAGAGAAATAAAGAGAGTAAAAATTCAGGAACGCTTTCTTTTCTCTGCATGTATGTTTTTTGAATCGCTGCCAAAAACTCTTAAAATCCATCTAGCTCATTGACTTATTTATCATGTGAGCTGTTCACATATAAATAAAGATTTGAATACAGGCTTTCTTTTCTTCATAACGCCTATTTCTTCCATTTTTTCCAAATCTTCTTCATGCTCTCCTAAATCTATGTTACAATAACCACGAAAGGAGCCTGATCATATGGCCAAATCAAAAGCAAAGAAGCAGCGAGAAAAATGGATTCGCGAAGGGCATCTCGATCCCGTGATGAAACGCAGCCCATTTCACACGCTTGATCTTCACACTCGTATCACTAAAACCAAAAAAGATAAACTTTACCAAAAGAAAAGGAAGAACCTATCCCGTTATGATTCCGAGGATGGGTTTTTATTTGTAAAGGGTATCGTTTAGTGAAACACATTTATCATGTTTATAGACACTTTTCTTCTTAGTCGTCTTTTTTCAATGAACTCCCTTTCTCTCTTAAGCCATCTATACAATTCATTTGATATTTCAGATATAGAGATGAAATGGCTGATTTTCTTAAGCAAGTTGGCTTTTCTATTCCATTTGTTTCCCCGTCAATTTATACCAATCTTCTTGGATATCAGCTGCTATAAATTCCTGTTGACTGATCTTCAAAGCTTCAATAATCTTCCTTACTTTGCCGTGAGATTTTGTCTTATCTCCTTTTATCCACGCTACTTCACATAAACAATACTGGCTTTCCAAAATCATCAGTACATCCTTTTCCTCTGTAGCAAGCTGATAAACGTTTTTTATGACCTTTTCAGCCTCTAAATATCTTTCTTGAAGTCTCAAGTAGGTGCAATAATTATACAATGTATTTCTCTTTATCCTTTTTGTTTCGCCAAAATTATCGTAGATTTGATAATATCTATTTAACCTTTCCAAAATAAGTAACATAATATCTTCTTCAAACATGAATAAGATATTTGATAACAGCAAAACGTCATTATAATATAAGCAATCTTTCTTTTCTAACCTACTCCATATTTTCAGAAATTTTGTTCTAGCTAGTGATAAATCATTGGTTTCTTGCAAAATAATATAACCGCTAATCATATGATATAAATCTACTAATACATCACTATATTCATTCTCTATTTGCTGCTCTATTTGCAATTGGAGTTCTTTTAAGTCTTTAGTGTGAATCGATACTCTGATTTTCCGTAATTCATCCATAAATTCTTTTAAAGGATCATCATGATAATCTCTTCTTATATACTCAAATTCGCCCACACTCATCGAAAGCCTTTCAACCAGTTGAATGACTGTTTCATAACTTGAGCCTTGTTGATTGCTTTCAATTCTATATAGGTTTGTCCTAGTCATTAAGCCTTCATATAGTTTTTGTGAATGTACACCTGAATTTTCCCTTATTTCTTTGATTAGCTCGCCAATCTGCCTTCTATTTCTCATCCCATGTCACTCTCCACTCACATTTGTTTTATTTTGTAACATTCTTACAATTATCTATTTCAATATGTTAGAGTAATAACTGTCGGGAGGTGAAATTATGTTATCTTCAATCACAGTCATGATTTATTACATTTTTAGCTAATGTAAAAATCAAGTATTGGAGAGAGAGCCACCTCATTATTTCATTCATCTCAAAAAAAATGAAATGGCTATCCATATTCCCAACTCCAAATTCAGTATATTATACTAAACAAGAACTATAAAATATAAAGTGATCTCTAATTCTTAAAATCCTTTACTTTTCACATTCCCGACACATTTTTCTAAAGTATTCTATTAAAATAGAACTAGACAGGAAGAAAATTTCGTACAAGAAATCACTTCCTTTCTAGTTCTTTTTATTGTCCCTACCATCTGTTCATTTCACTACTCTTGCTTATTTTATAATCCATCCAAAAATACCGATCTCAGCATAAAGAAGATCGGTATAAAAAATAAAGCTTGTGATTTATTCTGCGGGCTGATCCTTCTCCTGCCGCAATTCAGCCAAAGCTGCTTCAAAATCTGCTGGCAGGGGCGATTCGAAATGAAGGCGTTCGCCTGTACGCGGATGGGTAAAACCTAGTTCTGCCGCATGAAGGAACTGACCGCTTCCTTGAATGGTATTTTTCGGACCATATTTCGGATCTCCGGCGAGCGGGTGATCAATATACTTCATATGCACCCTGATCTGATGGGTACGTCCTGTATCAAGCTGACATTCCACCAGCGTAAAAGCAGGAAAACGCTCAACCACTTGAAAATGGGTCCGAGCTTCCTTCCCATCTGGCACTACTGCCATTTTTTGCCGATCATCTTTAGAGCGACCAATTGGCGCTTCGATCGTCCCTTTTTGATGATGGATTACTCCGTGAACAAGCGTGAGATAAACGCGATCGCTTGTTTTATCTTTTAGCTGCTGCGCCAGTGATTCATGAGCAGCATCATTTTTTGCCACCATCAAAAGACCAGAAGTATCCTTATCGATCCGATGTACAATCCCCGGACGGATCACGCCATTTATACCGGACAAATCTTTGCAGTGATAAAGCAGCGCATTCACAAGTGTCCCAGTTGGATGTCCGGCCGATGGATGAACCACCATGCCAGCTGGTTTATTCACAACCAAAACATCCGCATCCTCATAGCAAATCTCAAGTGGGATATTTTCTGGAACTGCCTCCAGCTCTTCTGCTTCCTTCCATTCATAAGTAACGACTTCACCGGCAGTTACTTTATAATTCGGTTTTACAGCTGCTCCACCTATGGTTACCGATCGTTCTTTTAACATCAGTTGCACTTGCGAGCGACTAAGTGGTAAAAGTTCGCTGAGTGCCTTGTCGACCCGGCTACCTGTCACATTTTCTGTTATCGTTATTGTCTCTTTTGTCATACTTTTTTTCCTTTCGTTTTACGGTCATCTAGGAAGACATAAATCAACATCAGCATAACACCGACACAAAGCGACATATCTGCTACGTTGAAAATCGGGAAATAATAATTGCCCCAGACTGTCGAAATAAAATCAACTACTTCCTGATGCAGCAGTCGGTCAATGAAATTCCCCACAGCTCCGCCTAAAATAAGGGCTAAACTCACCGAAAAGAGTGGCTGTCCCTTTGCATGTCTTTGCATAATATAAATAATGATTCCTACCACTACGATCGTGACAATATAAAATAGCCACATATGCCCCTCTAAAATACTCCAAGCGCCGCCTGTATTTCGGTAGCTTCGCCAGTATAAAAATCCAGGTATGACTGTGATGCTCTCGCCGACTTCCATCGTTTGCACCACAATGTATTTCGTCAGCTGATCCAGTACAAGAACTGCCAACGTAATCAAATAATAATACATGCCCTTGCCTCATTTCCCTCTTAATGAAATCGAAAAAGGGCTTCCCGAAGACGGAAAGCCCTAGTCTCAGTTATATCCATTGTATGATAAATTGCAGTAAAAATAAAGCCGCAATCACATACATCACGATCGAGATCCGCTCTGTTTTTTTTGTAAACAGTGAAAGAATCGGATAAGCAATAAAACCTGCTGCGATTCCATCCGCAATACTGTACGTAAATGGGATCAATACAACGATTAGTAGCGCCGAAAGCATACTCGCTGTATCTCTCAGATCCATTTCCTTGAACTCCTGCAGCATGCTGAGCCCGATCACAATCAGAATCGGCGCCACTGCACTGTTCGGAATGACACCTAAAAACGGCATCAATACAAGCGAAGCTGCAAATAAGAGCCCGGTTGTCACCGTCGCAAGGCCCGTTTTCGCACCGCTGGCAAATAACGACCCGCTTTCTAGGGCAGAAACCGTTGGACTGGTGCCGAACAGACCGGATAAAAACACGGTGATCGAACTAGCCCGCAAGACATTTGGCAATGCTTTTTCGCGTTTCAACTGCTTCGTTTGTCCAAAAGTCAATCCGACCGTTTCAAAAACAATCACCATCGTCATTGTAAAGACTCCTGACCAGAAAACAATATTTGTCACACCACGAAAATCGAACGCAAAGAAGACCTCTTTAAGTGGCGCAAGACTAAGCGTCATCTGACCGATTTGGCCGTTTACACCAAACAAAAAACCGATCCCTGTGCCCAAAATGAGGCTCCATAAAAACGTTCCAGGCACTTTGCGGATGACAAGAATCAAGGTGAGAAGGAGTGTGAGGAGCGTTGCAAGCACAAACGGATCATTCAGCGCGCCGAGTTCCAATAACCCGTGTTTCCCCGGCTTCACTAACTGCCCTTTCTCAAGTCCAAGCAGCACCAAAAAAAGCCCCAGACCTACTGTAATCCCCTGCTTTAATACCAGTGGAATCGCGTTGTTAAGCTTTTCCGCAAGTGGTGTAAAAGCCAGAATCATAAACAGAATCCCACTGACTGTGACAGCAGCCAGAGCTTCCTGCCAAGTAAGGCCCATACTGCCGACTAGTGTATACGCGAAAAGGGCATTAATCCCCATTCCCGGTATCACGATCAATGGCACATTGGCCATAAAGCCCATGAGTAAACAACCTACCACAGAAATGAAAATTGTGGTAAGGATGGCTGCTTCTTTGGGAATTCCTGCCTCGCTCAGAATACTACTATTGACAACGATAATATATGCGACTGTAAAAAAGCCGATTACGCCTGCCAAAAGTTCCGTCCGCAAGTTTGCTCCATGCTTCTTTAACTGAAACTGTCTTTCCAGAAATTTTTGCATGATTTTTCCTCAATATAAAATTGTCCCTCTCCCAACCCGCAAGAAATGTCTTGCCACAATCATGAATTATACATGAATTCTCATTTTCAGGCAACAAAAGTTGTTTTGATTACTTTTTAATATTCATTTCCAAATTCATTTCTAAAAAAATTCCCGATTCAGCCATCAACTATGATATAATGCATGGTTAGAAGGGGGGGCTTCTATGTGGAGCATCAACAAGGACTTTGGAGAAAATGGCGACAATTTCTATTAATCTTCACCCCTATCGTCATTACACAGCTCACACTTTTTTCCATGACTTTTTTTGATACAACGATGTCCGGTCATTATTCCAATCAGGCTCTAGCAGGTGTTGCAATCGGAAGCTCACTGTGGTCACCTGTAAACGCCGGTTTTTCAGGTCTGCTCATGGCCGTCACGCCGATTATTTCACAACTGATTGGTGCCAAAAAAGAAACCGCTGTGAAGAAAACTGTTCATAATGGCCTTTATATTGCCTTGGCGTTAGCATTTTTGCTCATTCTGGCTAATCTTTTTCTTGTGCCATCCGTTTTATCACACATGGCGATCACAGACGACGTCAAAACAACTGCTCGACATTTTTTAACAGGCATCTCGATCGGCATACCTGCATTCTTTTTATCTGCTGTTTTGCGTGCATTTATTGATTCACTTGGGCTTACTCGAGTTACTATGCTAATAACTTTGACAACTGTTCCGATGAATATTCTACTGAATTATCTATTGATTTTTGGGAACTGGGGATTTCCAGAGTTAGGCGGTGCAGGGAGTGGCTATGCAACCGGAATTACCTACTGGCTCGTTTTGATCGTGACCCTCCTTTTGATTCAGACACAAAGTCGAATCCGTCGTTTTCAGATTTTATCACGTCCTGCAAGATTCGATCAGCAACCTGCGCGTGAAATCCTTGGTATAGGCGTTCCGAATGGCTTGACAATTCTATTTGAAACTGGGATTTTTTCTGCTGTAACGATTCTGATGGGTCATTTCGGCACAGATACGATTGCAGCCCATCAGTCGGCCAATAGTGTTTGTACGCTTTTATATGCCTTTCCGCTTAGCATTGCTAGCACATTGATGATTTTAATTGGGTATGAGACGGGAGCCAGGCGGCTATCTGATGCCAAGAGTTATCGCCGCATTGGAATGCTAGCAGCAATTTCGATTGGGTGCATAAATGGACTGATCCTATTCTTATTCCGCACACCGATTGCCTTTCTCTACACAAAAGATGCTGGACTTGCCGAATTGATTACAGCCTTTTTGATGTATGCAATTCTGTTTCAATTTGCAGATGCACTTTTGTCGCCTGTACTTGGGGCGCTGCGTGGCTACAAGGATGTTAAGATCACCTCGATTGTTGCATTTATTGCCTACTGGTTGATTGGGTTGCCACTTGGCTATCTACTTTCACTTGGGAGTCTAGGTGCTTTTGGCTACTGGATCGGACTCAGCACGGGACTCTTTACAGCGGCGCTCCTGCTTTCTTTCCGCGTCCGTATAACAGAGAAAAAATTACAGCACGCCCATTAAAAAGGCCCTCTCTATTCCCTAATAGAGAAGGTCTTTTAATCAATCCTACACGAAATACGATGAGTCTTATAAAAAGCTCGATGTCCCTCTATTTCCCCCAAAATTCCAGCAAATGAAAAACCCCTTTTTCTAGACTAAAGGGGTTTCTCATATTATTATCTTGAAGCTTTTCTATTTCTTCTAAGCAAATAGATACCTAACAGGACAATAGCTCCTCCCAAAACAGTCCAACCAAAAGTAGATTGATCTTCTGTATTTGGATAGTCATTTTTTCTTGATTATTTGCCGTTTTATTCCCGCTTACAGATGAGAACTGATTCGTTGCCGCAAAAAAAGCAGATGAAAGACATTCTCTCATCCGCTTTTGTTCACTTATTCAATATTTTATTCTTTTCTAGGATATGTTCGATCATTGCAGAAAATGTTTATACGAACCATTCTTCTTTCCTAAATCTCAAAATATCGAATGCTTGTTGCTTTTTTTCATTTCTTTTATTTCAGCATTTCCTTTGCAGCATTTACTTGTGGGTCGTTCTCTGTCAACTGTTTTTGTACCAACTCAACAAGCTTACTTGTCGTTTCACCGGTCATCACACCAGTAATTTCTAACCCATTGTCGCGTTGGAAACGTTGTACCGCATAGGCTGTATCGGTGTCATACAATCCGTCCACTTCACCCACATTGTAGTCAAGTGCTTTTAAAAGACTTTCGATCGTTTTGACTTCATCGCCATAATCGCCTTCTTTATAACTCTTCGATGCAGATGGAACAGTCATAGACGCATAATCCGGCATCTTGACTTCCTTATCTGGCGTAATCCCTTTTTCATTGATCCATTCGCCATCCGGTGTCAGCCATTTTGCGATGGTCAGTTTCAGTGTAGAGCCATCGTCCAGCTCTGTCGCCGTTTGCACAGTTCCTTTTCCAAATGATTTCGTACCGACAAGCTGCACATCCCCTGATTCACTGGCTGCTGCTGCTAAGATTTCAGATGCACTGGCACTGCCGTCATCGATCAGCATCACTGTTGGCACTTTGACTTTATAACCATCATTTGCCGAACTATCTGCCTGAATAGCTGTTTTCTTACCATCCTTGTCTTCTTCTTGGACAACTACTTTGCCATCATCCACAAACATGCTGCTGATATTCACCGCTTGATCAAGCAGGCCTCCCGGATTGCCACGCAGGTCAACGATAAGGCCTTTCATGCCTTCTTTATCCAGTTTTTTCACGGCTTTCAAGAATTCTTCCGATGTATTTTCCGAGAAACTACTAATTGTCACATGAGCTATTTTATCGTCACCCATTTCGGTATAAACGGTTTCGATAGGGATTTCGTCACGAGTGATCGTCACATCAAATGGCTGATCGACGCCTTCACGCTTAATCGTCAACGTCACATCCGTCCCTTTTTCGCCACGAATCTTGTTCGTCGCCTCTGTTGCAGTATCCCCGTCAATGGATTTCCCATCTACTTTTTGGATAATATCTCGCGGTTTCAGTCCGGCTTTTTCAGCTGGTGAGTTTTTAATTGGCGATACGATCATAATATGACCATCTGATTCCTGGATTTCTGCCCCGATCCCCTCAAAACTGGATGAAATGGAATCATTGAACTGGCTTGATTCTTTTTTAGACATATAGGTGGAGTACGGATCATCAAGACTGGCCACCATGCCCTCAATCGCCCCGTTGATCATTTTGCTTGAATCGGTATCCTGATAGTAGTTTTTTGTAATCTGATCATATACATTGTAAAGCTTGGTAAATTCATTTCGTTCCGGAATGGTCACTTTTACTTCTTTATCTGCCCCTAAGCTCATCACAACGGTTGTGATAAGTACCGTCACAAAGACGAACGCAAAAATGATCATGATGAACGGAAAAACTTTTATTTTAATATAGCTGTTGCCTGGTTGCTTTTTCTTCGATTCTTTTTCCTCTTCTTCTGGTTGTGGATGTTGATCCATGAAACTTCACCACTTTCTATCTATAAATGCCCGCTTTTTTTATGTATGCAAACTTAACTCTATTATTTTACCAGTTTTTACGTATGAATGGTATCCCTATTTATAAAACTCTTTTTTTGGCAAAATGAAAACCGCACTGTGGGCTAAACAGTGCGGCAAGTTGATTATATGACTTCGTACCCAGCTTCTTCTACTGCCTCGACTAGCTCCGCTTCTTGAACCAGTGAGGCATCGTAACTAACAATCGCCTCTTCTTTTTCCAGTGAGACTTCTGCTGATTTGACACCTTGGACGCCTTGAAGTGCTTCTTCCACACGTTTCTTGCAGTGGGCACAACTCATACCATCGATTTTTAAAATTTGTTGTTCCATGAAAAAACCTCCTTGATTGAGTTTATATACTTATTTTCCTTGCTTTTCTATTCTTGCCATGACTCTTTTTGTTCGTGACAGGCTCGCGAAAACGATATCTTTTTAGCCGCAAAGCATTGCTGACAACTGATACGGAACTGCCAGCCATTGCCAAACCTGCTACCCATGGTGCGAGTAGCCCCAGTGCTGCGATTGGAATGCCTGCACAGTTATAAGCCAGCGCCCAGAAAAAATTCTGGCGGATATTGCGCATGGTGGCTTTACTAAGTGCCAGCGTTTCTGGGATCAGCGTCAGACGATGTCCGACAAGCGTGACATCTCCTGTTTCGATTGCAATGTCTGTCCCAGTGCCAATACTAATGCCTATATCACTCGCTGCCAAAGCTGGTGCGTCATTGATGCCGTCCCCGACAAACGCAACGACATGTCCATCTTGCTGTAAACGCTCGACCAATTGGCTTTTATCGCCGGGAAGCTGCTCAGCAAAGTAGCCGTCCAGCCCCAGTTCATCTGCCATATTCGCAACCACTGGTTTCAAATCGCCTGAACAAACAAACGTCTTTACTCCAGTCGCTTGCAGCGCACGAATCGCTTCTCCTGCTTCTGCTCTCGCCTGATCGGAAAGTGCGAAAGCTCCCGCAAACTGTTCCTCAATGGAAAGTGCAACGATGGTCTGACCGGCACGCATCCATTGTTCGATTTGCTGGCGGTCGTTTTCACTGATAGTGGCCGTTTTGGCGATGAAACGATATGAGCCAATCGCTACTTTTTGATTATCTATAATGCCAGTAAGTCCATGCCCCGCTTTGTTGCGCACACGTTCGATCGGCAATTCGTCCGCCTCCGCTTGATGATCAGCCAGCCTTTTTTGAATCGCCAGTGCAATCGGGTGATCAGACTGGCTTTCAAGTGCCAAAGCAATGGCAGCAAAATCCGGCCGCCGCTGAAGTTCACTTGTAACTTCCAGTTTTCCTTCTGTCAGCGTCCCGGTTTTATCAAAAATAACTGTATCGACTTTTGCTGTCCGCTCTAAATGTTCGCCGCCCTTAAACAGAATGCCGTTTTCCGCACCTTTCCCAGTTCCGGCCATGATGGCAGTTGGTGTAGCAAGACCGAGGGCACATGGACATGCGATCACAAGAACGGCAATCGAAGCCACCAAACTATCACTGACCGTCCCCGTCACCAGATACCAAATCACAAAAGTTAGGAATGCGATCATGAGGACGATTGGTACGAAAATGCCGGATATCCGGTCAGCCAGCCGCTGAATAGGAGCCTTAATCCCCTGTGCCTCCTCGACAAGTCGGATGATCGACTGTAATACCGTGTCATCCATGCGTTTGGTTACCTCGATTTGAAGAGCACCGTCAAAATTGACCGTGGATCCGATCACCTCATCCCCTGCTTTTTTCTCTACAGGAACAGGTTCACCGGAAATCATAGACTCATCAATACTTGACTCCCCGACGCGGATCACACCATCAATCGGAATTTTTTCACCCGGCCGAACTACTACGATATCCCCGACCGAAAGCTCTTCCAGTGGCACCTCCCATTCCTTGCCATCCCGCAAGACGCGTGCCTCTTTGGACTGCAGTTTGAGCAAACCGGCAATTGATTCAGTTGTTCTGGATGTAGCATAACTTTCCAGCAGCTTGCCAAGTAAAATCAAGGTGATCAAAACTGCACTTGTTTCAAAATAATAGTGGGCCATTCTAGTCGGATCATTCAGCTGCAAGAAATATTCCACTAAACTATAGAAATAAGCCGCTGATGTACCGAGCGCCACAAGTACATCCATATTTGCACTTTTGCCGCGTAGTGACTTATAAGCGCCCTTATAGAACCGCGCTCCAATATAAAACTGAACGATCGTAGCCAGAATCAATTGCCAAGTTGGGGTGATCACTTGACCGATCGTTTCTGCAAAAGTCGTTTCTCGTAATCCTGGAATATGGGTGGCCATCGTCAGTAAAAGCGGTAGTGACAAGATTGCTGAAAAAACGAATTGCCACACTTCACGTCGGAAATTTTTAGCTAAAACAGCCTCTTTTTCTTCTTTGGACATTTTTTTGGCCGCATCATACCCTGCTTTTTTGACCACCTCGATGAGTGCCTCTGGTGTCGTCTCAGATGGATGATAATAAATCGCCGCATTCTCCGTGACTAAGTTGACATTGGCTCGTTCAACGCCTGGGGTTTTATTCAGTGATTTCTCCACGCGAGTAGAACAAGCCGCGCAGGTCATCCCGAATACATTCAGATCTTGACGGACTGTCTTTTCCTCCATATTGCTCTCTCCTTATCACGACTTAGAAAATTGACGGATCGCACTGATCAAGTCGTCCATCACTTTCTGATTTTCCCCTTCTTCTGTCGCCTTGACCACACAATGTGCCGTATGATGTTCAAGCACCTGTAGCCCGACTTTTTTCAGCGCAGAATTTGCTGCTGAGATTTGAACAAGTATATCTGTACAATAGCGATCTTCTTCTACCATTTGCTGAATGCCGCGAATTTGGCCTTCCACACGACGCAAACGATTCAGAATCAGCTTGGTTTCTTCTTGTTTACGTGGAACGAGGGGTTGATCTTGCACCATATCAATTCCTCCTTTATCTTTTCTACACACCTTATTATACCCCCTATAGGTATAAAAGCAAGTTTTTTCTCTCCATTCCGGTATTTTTTTACAGCCAGAAAAACGATACCACAAAAAAAGCAACCATCCAGCGCTTCGGCCAGATGATTGCTTACATGTTTTATTTTGCTTCTAGTTTTTGTACTTCTTTATCAAGGGACGCTACATGGTCAAAAAATTCTTCCAATGTCCAGTTGTTATCATGCATGATTTTTGCTGCATCTTTTCCTACATAGCGGAAGTGCCAAGATTCATATTCATACTTTGTAATATCTTGTTTGCCATCAGGATAGCGGAGAATAAAACCGTATTTATAAGCATTATCTGCCGCCCATTTTCCTTCTGGTGTGCTTCCAAACGCCTCTGTCAGCTCATAGTTTTGACTTGGAGAAGAAATATCCATCGCAAGTCCTGTCTGATGTTCACTTGTCCCTGGAACAGCTACCGCTTCACTTGCTTTTTCTTCGCCAACTGAAGCTATTTCCTGTTGATAGATCGACTGCTGATTATTATAGGAACGGTAGCCAGATACAGCAAATAAATCATATCCAGCCTCTTTGGCACCTGCAAAAAAATCTTCGAGTGCTGCTGCAGCTTCCTTCCGCATATGCGCCTTTTCAATCGTTGTATCCCCAAATGAAAAAGCCACATTCGGCACCACAAGATCGGCCGGGACGTAGGTCGACTGCATCAAATAATCCTTATTAGCCAGAATCAACAGATTATCTTCATTTTCAATATATTCTTTCCCGTCTTTTTCCATTAGTTTGTTTTGCTTATCGATGTACGGGTACAGGGGATCCTGTTTTAATTTTGATAATTCAGATGCTGTCTGATCTTTCGTTTGTGATTGTGTCTGCTCTGTTTTCGGAGTGGCAGGTGTGTCAAAATAATACTGCTCCACCGTTTGTACTCCACTGATGGCAATTGCCAAGACAAGAGAAACAAAATTCATCTGTATCGATCAACCTTTCTGTTCGTTCACTGTCCCCCGCAGCTTGCTTTATTTTTGGATGGCTGCATCAAGTGCAACGATAATCATATCATTAAAAGTCGTTTGACGCTCTTCAGTCGTTGTCTCCTCACCGGTAAAGATATGGTCACTGACTGTCAAAATCGCCAGCGCCTTGCGTCCGTATTTGTGAGCCAGCGTATAGAGGGCCGCTGCCTCCATTTCAATCCCCAAAATCCCATAATCCGCCAGTTTTTGCTTGTCTAGTTCGTCATTGTAAAAACGATCGGATGAGAACACATTGCCAACCTTAATCGACAAGCCTTTCTTCACACCTGCATCATAAGCCTTCTTCAAAAGCGAAAAATCAGCCACCGGTGCAAAATCAACGCCCGGAAATGTATTGCGATTGATCTGTGAATCTGTAGAAGCTGCTTGCGCAATGACCACATCACGGACTTTCACATCTTTCTGGATTGCACCCATCGTACCGACACGAATCAAGTTTTGCACTCCATATTCCATCATCAGTTCATTGGCATAAATCGAAATCGATGGAACTCCCATGCCCGTTCCCATAACCGAGACAGGGTGTCCTTTATATGTACCTGTGTAGCCGAACATACCGCGAACCTGATTGAATAATTTTACATCCTCTAGAAATGCTTCTGCAATATACTTAGCCCGAAGCGGATCACCTGGTAAAAGAATCGTTTCCGCAATTTCACCCTGTTTTGCTTCAATATGAACACTCATGCTTTCTTCCTCCTTAGTGACGGTTTTTTTCTTGATCTTCTTTGTATTTCTCATAAAGCTCATCGAAAAGCGCCATTCCCGAAAGGTATGTCACGTTCAGCTCCAAATACTCACTGAGCGTATGATAATCTTTCGCCTGTTTGGGAAATCCGTGATCCTTATAAGCAGCATTCGCAAAATTCGTCATCGGATCATGTTTTCTTGGATCACGATAGGTCATGAGAAAATGATAAAAGCTTCTACCCATGCTATTCTCCCCCACTTCTTTTTCTGTTTTTACTATAGATGATTTCCATTAAAAGGTAAAGACTAATCCATTAATTTGAGTAAAATTTCTTCAGCCAGTCGGTGCGTTTCAAACGCATCCCACAAATCGATCGGCTCCTTTGTCTTATCCTTGACAGCCGCCAGAAAAGCATGAATGATCGACTCAAAACCGCGTTTATAAAGGGTCGTATCCCAATCTGAGAACCGAGCAATCGTTTTATCTGTTCCGTTGTAGTGTGCCCATTCGGTCACTTGTTCAACTTCCCGTTTCCCATCTGGGGCATAGACTGTGACTACTTCCTCATTTACCCCACTGTCCCGGTTCATAATAGCGGTGGCGGTTTTCCCTGCCGCGCCGAGCTGGACGGTCAAAGCCGCAAGCAACTCACCCTTCCAAACCGGATATACCTGCATTGTCTCAATTTTAGCATCCAATAGGAAACGAACCGTGTCCAGTACATGGATGAAATCATCATAAACAAATGTGCGTGCTTCTCCAGGTTGCTTGCTACGATTCTTCTGCATCACGATCATATTGCTGTCCGCAACAACTTTAAGCGCTTGATAACGCGGTGCAAAACGACGATTGAAACCCGTCATTAAAAGTACTTCCTGTTGTTCTGCTAATGTCGTGAGTTCTTCTGTTTCCTCGATCCGGTCGGTAATCGGTTTGTCGACGTAGACAGGGATGCGGTTTTCAAGTAGCTGCTTTACAATCTCGTAATGGCTGCTTGTTGCGCTATGAACAAAGGCACAGTCAATACCGGCCTCAATCAGATCATTCACATCCTTATGCACGTGCTGAAAACGATACTTCTCACTCAGCTGGTCTAATTTTTCTTCGCTGCGCGTACAAAGATGCAGCTCTATGCCCTCTAGACCAGCAAAAACTGGCAGATAGGCTTTCTGAGCGATATTCCCGAGACCGATGATCCCTACTTTCATTTTGTCTCCTCCTAAAAAACAGGACTCTTTGGAAATTTCCAGAGAGTCCATTTATTTACTTGAAAAGTATGCGATATTCGCCGTAACCTTCTCTTTCCAGATCCGTCTCTGGAATAAAACGGAGTGCTGCGGAATTAATGCAATAACGAAGACCACCTGTCGCCTTAGGTCCGTCCGGAAAAACGTGGCCGAGATGAGAGTCTGCCTCCTTGGAACGAACCTCTACGCGGCGCATCCCATGGCTATGATCGTTTTTTTCCTGGATCTCTTCCATGTCGATCGGCTTCGTAAAGCTGGGCCATCCGCAACCGGCATCATATTGGTCGGTCGAGGAAAACAGTGGCTTGCCAGAAATGATGTCCACATAAATCCCTGCTTGTTGATTAGCATAGTACGGATTTTCAAATGGACGCTCTGTCGCATTTTCCTGTGTCACCTGATAGGAAAGTTTTGATAACTCCTTCAATTTGGCGTTTTTTTCGGCTTGATCCAAGTCCATCATTCCTTCCAATGAGAATCAATAAATCCGTCTCTCCCAGAAGCATTTCGATAGCCTTTATAATGTGCATTGTCTTTTTTATAGAAATCCTGATGATAATCTTCCGCTGGATAAAAAACACTAGCAGGTACGATCTCGGTTACGATCGGCTTTTTGAACCGTCCGCTTTCAGCAATTGCCTGTTTGGACTGCTCAGCAATCTGTTTTTGTTCTTCTGTCGCATAAAAAATCGCAGGTCGATAGCTCGTGCCACGGTCGACAAATTGTCCAGTCGCATCGGTTGGATCTGTCTGCTGCCAGTAGACTTCTACCAGTTTTTCATAGGGGAAAACTGACGGGTCAAACGTAATTTCCACTGCTTCCGCATGCCCTGTCGTCCCGCTGCATACTTCTTCATAAGTCGGATTGACCGTTTGACCACCCGTATATCCGGAAACAACCTTGATGATACCCGGAAGTGTATCAAACGGTTTGACCATACACCAAAAGCATCCACCGGCAAAAATCGCCGTTTCGGTTCTATTTTCCTCCATTGTCATCCCCCTTTCCAGCCGGCTCTTAATCAACCGGTACTAAAAGTGTAAACGAAATATCATCTTTCTTCAAATCAAGCGTATCCATTCGTACTTTCGTATCGCCTTTCAACTTGAGCTTAGTTAGATCTAAATAGATTTCCTTCTTTTTCGGAATGACTGTTACCCAGTCTGGAAATTTATAGTTATCATTCACATAGCCCATCACATAACTGACCGGCAGCGGCAAAGCCCCCACTGACATATCTTTCAATTTCAACTCGACGTTGCCGTCATCTACGACTTTCGGTGAAAATGTTAGCTTCATCGTGATCGGCTCATTGAAAATTTCTGCTTCCGCTTTAAAAATGACATTATCTGCTACATACACATCATAGCCAATATCTTGATTATTGCTGAAATCATCGATGTATGTGGAGATCAGCTTGTTCAAGTCATTCTTTGTGGTACTAGACTGGAACTCCACCATCTCTTTATTGCTGATCAGCTTCGGCGTTGGCTCTTCAGTCGGACTGAATACGAAAATAGCCAAATAGATATACACAAAAAAGCCAATGATAATCAAAAAGAGTGTCAAACAGATGACCTTCCAAATATTGATCTTTCTTTTTAATTCCGCTTTTGTAGTTTTTTCTTTTGAGCGTGTTTCCTGTGCCACGATTCTTCACCTTTCTATTTGGAAATCCTACCTGCTTTCAAATCCTTATCAATCGACTGATAGATTGTATCTGCCATCACTTCGTAGCCTTTATGATTGGGATGGAAATAATCTTTTGTCGAAAGCAGCGGATTCGGTTTATCCTTATTTTTTGCCTCGCGGTTTTCCAATTTGTCAGCAATCGGAACAAAATGTGTTCGCCCCTCTTCTCTAACAATCTTTTCCGATCCGGCATTCCAATCACTGATCACCTGATCGAACTCTTCAATCTGACTGAAATAAGTCGTATAAGGATTATAGATGCCAACTAAATAAACTTCCGCATCTTGATTCAGCGAACGAATTTCACCAAATAATTCTTTCAGGTCTTTCTGAAAATTCTTATCGGCTTTTTCAAAATCGGAGACCTGTACATCGAGCAGCTTACTTTTTAGCACAGCCATCACATCATTACCACCGATCGTAATCGTAATCACATTGGCCTTTTTCACGTCCTGCCTAAAATCATCTTGTGTTTTCAGCCGTTTCAGCAACTGATCGATCCGGTTCCCTGCCACACCATAATTGCTGGTGGTAACATTTCGCACATCTTCATTTTTCTTGAATTTAGTTTCCAAAATACCCACGTAACCGCCGTTTTTATCCTCATCACCAACACCTTCCGTCAGTGAATCTCCCATAGCCACCAGTCGAATCGGCGTTTTAGCCATTTCCGTTCGGTAGTCAAGATACTGCTTGGTATAATAGCCGCCGACAGAGAGCACGATCAGTAGAAGCGGGATAATGAACCACCAGTATTTCTTTTTCCACATATCTGTTCACTCGCTTTATTCTGTATAATACATGAATGCAAAAGCACCGTTTCCCGCATGTGTTGCAATGATCGGGTCTGCTTTAAAAATCGGTACTTCCTTCAAGGATAAAAGGCTTTTGAATTCTGCCGCCAGCTGTTCGGCTTCTTTTTGACCGTTCGCATGGACGATATCCAGTTCTTTCACTTTTTTTGTTTCATTTTTCACTGTATCAATCAAATAGTTTAAAATCTTTTTTACGCTCCGCTGTTTTGTTTCTTCTTCCAGCTGACCGTCTTTTAATCGCGCAACAAGTTTAATATTGAGCAAGTTGCCGATGATGCCCTGCATTTTGCCGACACGTCCGCCTTTGATCAGATTTTCAAGGGTTACAACTACGATATACAGCTTGGTATTGTCACGAATTTCAGCGATCCGATCCACGATTTCTGCCACGGAAAAAGTTCCGGCCTGCGCCATTTTGGCCGCTTCGATCACTTGAAAAGCCTGACCACGAGCTGTATAGTCTGTATCAATCACGGTCACATTCCCACCGGCAATTTCTGCCGCTTGACGTGCAGTCAAAACCGTGCCACTTAATTTTTCAGTTAAATGAAGAGAAAGAACTTCATACCCCTCTTGCTGAAATTTTTCATAGGCTTCCACAAATGCGCCGATCGGGGGCTGTGAGGATTTAGGTAGACTTTTTGCTTCTGCCATCATTGCCATAAAGCTTTCCGCCGTCAAATCTGTCATCGGGTTATAGCTTTTACCATCCACTTCTACGGAGAGGGGCAATACTTCGATCTGATATTGTTTGATTTCTTCCATTGTTAAGCCTGCGGTTGAGTCTGTTATAATTTTAATTTTTGCCATACTTTCTTCACATCCAATTTCTGCTTAATTATTTTATTATAGCAGCTTCTGGCTGCTTTAGCATTGTTTTATCGCACTATCTAGGAAAAAATACAGCCAAAGTCGGAGAGAGAATCGCTTTTCATTTATTCCATTCTAGCGTATCATAGAAGGATAGAATGAAAAATGAGGTGGTTATATGAACCAAACCTGGACGTATGACTGGAAGGAAGAACTCGCGAGTGCCATCACACATGGTATCGGCTTTCTACTGAGCATTCCAGCATTTGTCGTGCTAATTGTTTCTGCTGTCATGAAAGGCGACCCGATTTATCTGGCAAGCTATCTAATTTACGGAATCTCACTTTTGCTGCTGTATCTCTGCTCCACGCTCTTCCATAGCTTTAAGCCATGTAAAGCAAGACGCTTTTTTAATATTATGGATCATATTGCCATCTATTTGCTGATTGCCGGTTCCTATACCCCTTTTGTTCTAATCACACTTGGTGGCACTTTGGGCTGGACCTTGTTCGGAGTAGTCTGGGGGCTGGCCGCTCTCGGGATTATCTATAAAATTTTTTGGCTGGATAAATGGCGGATTCTGTCAACGATTGTTTATTGTCTGATGGGCTGGATGGTCTTGATCGGTATCAAACCGCTGATTGCTGGTCTCGGCATGACTGGTTTTATCCTCCTTCTAGTTGGCGGTATTTCTTTTACAATTGGCGCCGTTTTATATAGCTTTCCCAAAATCCCTTATATGCATGCAATCTGGCATTTGTTCGTCATTGCTGGAACTGCATTTATGTACTTTTCCATTTTATTTTACGTATGATGGATGTTAAAACACACGCAAAAACCTTCAATTGGTTGATGCGTGCGTTTTTTTATAAAAATGGATTCGTCTTTCTAACAGCCTCTGCCACATCTTCCTCGTGATCGATGCAGTAGCAAATAAAACCTTCTTCTTTGGGGATCGCCTGAAAAGCAGCTGTCGCCGTAATATGTGGAAGCGACTCGTTGCAAATTTGCAAACAATATTCCCAGTCTTCCTCTGAAAATTGTTCATAAATCTCGTCAAGCTGCTCATCTTGTAAAAAGTAGGTAGTAGCAAAGCACTGATATTCCCAATCTCCCGTATTATATTTCAAAGCAAAAATATCTTCTTCTGTCCTGTACTGATCCGGCCACTTCTTTTTGTAACTAGCCAATGATTTTTCAAAATCCGCAAGTGTATTGAGGCACAGATTCACCTCTCCATAGGCTACATTGCAATCCAGCGCAAATGCGTAGAAAACAAGGCCTTGATGCTTCTCTAAAAATTTGGGAATCTCCTGTTCTGCAAAAGCCGTAATCTGTAAGATAATCTCTTCTCTTTCAAGTTTCATAGTGTCAGTTCCTTTCTATTCGATAATCTGAACCGTTATTTCTGTTATATTTTTAAGATTGATCCGGATACAAAGCTCTTCATGTTCATTGTTCGCAATCAAACGATCATGACGAATTTCTACATGTCTAATCGGATTCGTCTGCTCGAAAAAGATTCCCCAGCGCAACTGATGCTTTTGATCAGTACACGCAATAAACCCTTCATCCCCCATTACACCGCTGCCACCATAAATGTAACCATCTTCGTAAGCAATCTGTGTCCACGGATCAATTTCTGTCCATAAATGCGGCTCATATTTTTTCATACTTTCAATCATCGTATCACATACAGGCTCGTGGTAGATTCGCTTTTTACCAGCAGCTGTATCACGAAACAAACTGTAATTCAAAATGATCACATGCCCGTCTGCAAATGTGATACATGAAATCCCCGGCAGTCTCCATTCTTCTTTTCCCAGTTTTCATTGACTATTGCGTGATTCATGATACGTTCCCTTGCCACTTCTATCCAACATGTGTGTAATGAGTATACTTCATTATAGCACATCTTTGCCATTAATTAGTATGACATAAATAACTCTTGATTTTAATTATGCCATACTATATAATAACGCCATAACCTCATAAAGGATGTGGTTCCCATTCAACTTTCAGAACGCCAACACCAGATCATTGCTTTTGTAAAGGCACATGAACCTGCAACTGGCGATCAAATTGCCAAACATTTAAAACTAACGCGTGCAACGATTCGAGCAGATCTAGCTGTTTTGACCATGACTGGCATTCTCGATGCTCGGCCGAAAGTCGGCTACTTTTTCTCCGGACTGGATGACAATCCAGCCCTATTTGAAGAAATCAAACAGATGAAAGTCAAAGACGTGATGACGCTTCCTGCAATCATTCAAAAAGAAACCAGTGTCTATGATGCCATTGTCACTCTTTTTCTGGAAGATATCGGCAGTCTCTATGTTGTAAAGAAGGACGCGCTCATCGGTCTTGTAAGTCGAAAAGATCTGCTGAAAAGCGCCATTGCTGGTACCGATACGAAAGAGACACCTGTTGCCACCGTCATGACACGCATGCCCAATCTCATCGTCGTTGAAGCAAACGAAAGCGTTCTTCACACAGCGGAACTTCTCGTCACTCATCAAATTGATTCTATCCCTGTTATCCAAAAGAAGACAGGAATCTTGCAGCCCATCGGAAAAATTTCAAAATCAAGCATTACTCGACTATTCGTCGATACTTGGAAGAAAGTCTGACAGGAGGTTCAGTATGCCCAGTAAACTGATTGTATATATTATCTCTGATGCCATTGGTGAAACCGCCCAACATATCATTCGAGCA
Organism: Listeria ilorinensis; assembly: GCF_913566895.1. Lineage (GTDB taxonomy): Bacteria > Bacillota > Bacilli > Lactobacillales > Listeriaceae > Listeria > Listeria ilorinensis. The sequence goes on from NZ_CAJYCN010000003.1 coordinate 85,674, forward strand.
GCAACCGCTCAATTTGCACTTGATGCTGTGCCGGACATTCGGCGCCATCCATTTATCCGTGATGAAGAAACGCTACTCGAGGCGTTAACAGAAGCGCGACGTGAAGGTGGCATTGTTGTTCAAACTATTGTCACCTCCCATCTAGCTGAAAAATCCTCACGTTTTTGCCAAGACAACGGTTTACAGAATGTCGACCTGCTCCGTGATTTGACGACCGCTATCGAAGAAAAAACGGGACTGCCTTCGCTAGAAGATCCTGGTAATATGCGCCGACTTGATCGGGCTTATTTTGACCGAATACGCGCCATCGAATTTGCGGTCAAGTATGACGACTGTAAGGATCCGCGCGGCCTACTCGAAGCAGATCTCGTACTGATTGGCGTCTCGCGCACCAGCAAGACCCCGCTCAGCAGCTATTTGGCCAATCAAAATTTGAAAGTTGCCAATGTGCCGCTTGTACCAGAAATCCCGTTACCGAAAGAACTCTTACAAATCGATCATCGCCGCATCATCGGGCTAACCACGACACCTGAAAAACTAGAAAGAATCCGAAAAACCCGGCTAAAATCGATCGGCCTTGATGAAATGAGCAATTATTCCAGCGAAAAACGTATCCTGGAAGAACTATCTTACGGTTATGAAACCTTTCAAACACTTGGCTGCCGTGTGATCCACGTAGAAGATAAAGCCATTGAAGAAACAGCTGCACTTGTCACAGAAATGATCCAGCTCGACCAATCCATTTAATTTTGAGGTGAAACAGAGATGAGAAAATTTGTGTATCGGTTTGATGAAGGCAGAAAAGAAATGAAGTTCTTATTAGGTGGTAAAGGAGCTAATTTGGCTGAAATGACCCGCATCGGTCTGCCCGTCCCACCTGGCTTTACCATCTCGACAGATGCTTGCAAAGATTATAATGAGCATCATGGGCATCTATCTGAGGATATTTTGCGTGAAGTCATGCTCCATTTGGCACATTTAGAAAAAGCTTCCGGCAAACGATTTGGCAGTACGGAAAATCCCCTGCTCGTCTCCGTTCGATCAGGTGCGCCGGTTTCGATGCCAGGCATGATGGATACCATTTTAAACTTAGGACTGAATGAAAAATCTGTCCAAGGCATGATCCACGCAACAGGTGACGCCCGTTCCTCCCTTGACTCTTACAGGCGCTTCATCCAAATGTTCGGTGATGTCGTCTTCGGTATTCCGAGCTACCATTTTGAACAAGCCCTCGTAGCGATCAAAAAAGAAGCGGGATGCCAGTCTGATACTGACCTGCAGCCGACTGATCTCGAAAAATTGATCGAACGTTATCTGGACATTTTTTTAACCGAATCTGGTCGTGACTTTCCACAAGATCCAAAAGAACAACTGATGCTTGCGATTACTGCTGTTTTTGATTCCTGGATGAATCCCCGGGCTGTCATTTACAGACGCTTGCATGAGATTGATGCTTCTTATGGAACCGCTGTCAATATTCAGACCATGGTTTTTGGCAACACTGGCGAAACAAGCGGAACCGGGATCGCTTTCACCCGCAATCCATCAACCGGTGAAAAAGAGGTCTTCGGTGAATTTTTACTGAATGCGCAAGGCGAAGATGTCGTCGCCGGAATCCGCACACCTGTCGAACTTTCTCAGCTCCGAACACAAATGCCAGAGGTCTATGAGGAACTGATGACCACTTGTGCCCTTTTAGAGGATCACTATCAGGATATGCAAGATATCGAATTCACCATTGAAAAAGAGCAGCTTTACATTTTGCAAACACGTAATGGCAAACGGACAACAAAAGCAGCGATCCAAGTAGCAGTCGATTTGGTACACGAGGGAAAAATTTCAACAGAAGAGGCGATCATGCGAATTGCCCCTAATGAACTTGATCAATTACTCCATCCTGCTTTTCATGTCGATGCCTTAGCAAGCAGCAGTGTTCTAGCAACCGGGCTTCCAGCTAGTCCTGGGGCTGCGACCGGAATGATCTATTTTGATGCAGCATCCGCTGTAAAAGCAGCCGAGATGGGAAGCAAAGTCATTCTTGTCCGTAGCGAAACATCTCCTGAAGATATCGAAGGCATGGCAAAAAGCGAAGCGATTCTGACAGCCCGGGGCGGTATGACCTCTCATGCTGCTGTTGTAGCACGAGGTATGGGCAAATGCTGCGTTGTCGGCTGTGCAGACATCCTGATTGATGAACAGGAAAAAGCAATACGAACAAAATCTGGCCATATTCTACATGAAGGAGATCAGATTTCGTTAGACGGCACCACTGGTCAAGTTTATGGGGAGGAGCTCCCACTGACAGAAGCCGAACTGTTCCCAGCCTTTGACGAATGGATGGAGTGGGTCAATGAAGCTAAACGTCTGCATATCCGTGTCAACGCCGATACACCAGCGGATCTTCAAACCGCACTTCATTTTGGCGCCGAAGGGATTGGATTATGCCGCACGGAGCATATGTTTTTCCATGAAGAACGCATTCCTTTCGTCCGTCAGATGATTATCGCTGAAAATATACGTGAACGTGAAGACGCTCTCGAAAAATTAAAACAGATGCAGAAGGAAGATTTCTGCGCATTGTTCCGCATTGCCGACGGTCGCCCCATCAATATACGATTGTTGGATCCACCGCTTCATGAATTTTTACCTAAAGAAACCGGTGAGATCGAAAAGCTTTCTCAAGCCAGTGGTAAAACAGTTACAGAAATCAGACGCCGACTTACAGAACTGGCAGAAACCAATCCGATGCTAGGCCATCGTGGCTGCCGACTAGCCGTGACCTATCCAGAAATCTACAAAATGCAAGCGGAAGCCATTATGGAGAGTGCTATGGAGATTCACGACGAAGGCATCCCCGTACAACCGGAAATTATGATCCCACTTGTCGCGACGCAAGCCGAATTGGCACTGATTAAAAATGAAATCAAAACAACCATTCAGCAGATTTTTGAAAAGGAACGCCTGATCCTTCCTTTTGATATTGGGACAATGATCGAGACACCTCGTGCTTGTATCGTAGCTGACCAAATCGCCCAGGACGCCCAATTTTTCAGTTTTGGCACCAATGATCTGACACAATTGACATTTGGTTTTTCACGCGATGATGCAGGTAAATTTTTACCAAGTTATGAAAAATTAGCGTTAATTTCGCGAGATCCATTTGTCTCGATCGATCAGGATGGCGTTGGTGCACTGGTCGAACTAGGGACTGTGCGAGGTCGTATGACGCAGCCGAACATCAAAATCGGTGTATGTGGGGAACACGGCGGTGATCCAGCATCCATCCACTTCTTCCATAAAATCGGCCTACATTACGTTTCCTGTTCTCCTTTCCGTGTGCCGATCGCTCGTCTGGCTGCCGCTCAAGCTTCTCTCTTAGAACACCGAAGTATGGAAACCGTCTAATCTATTCCTCGTGCTTACTGCCCTGTCATACCATTGACAGGGCGTGTTTCTTTTCTAATAAAAATAACAACTTTTTAAATAGAGAAAACCTTTATATTGACAAAAATCTCGTTTCCCTGTATCCTTAATACCAACAATTCTTATCGGATTAATCATATTAAAGAATTGTCATAAAAGGAGGGAAAAAATGGATACAGTACTTGTTATCCTGAATTTAGCTATTGCCGTTATCGTATTAGGACTCTTTTTTTATCTTGGCAAACGGCATGTTTCATTTTCAAAACGTGTTTTACTCGCACTTTTTATTGGGATTTTAGCGGGTTTTCTCGTGCAGTGGATTTACGGAGCGTCAAGCACAGTAACAACTGAAACGACAGATTGGCTTGGGATCGTTGGCGGCAGTTATGTCAAATTTCTGCAAATGATCGCGATTCCACTTGTGTTTGTTTCTATTGTAACAGCCTTTACACGTCTTGAATTGAAGACCAATATTGCCAAAATTGGTTTATGGATTATTGGTACGCTTGTTGTAACAGCCGCAATTGCAGCTGTTATCGGAATTGGTTCAGCACTTCTTTTCCATTTGGACGCAAGCAATATCAATCAAGGTGGTGCAGAACTGGCCCGGGCCAAACAGCTCCAAGACAGCTATGCCTCGATCAGCGACCAAACACTCCCACAAAAAATTCTCGAACTTTTACCTGCTAACCCATTCCTTGATATGACAGGGGCACGTGCCACTTCGACAATTGCAGTTGTTGTGTTTGCTGCTTTTATCGGAATTGCCTTTCTGGGTGTACAGCGCAAACAGCCAAATGAAGCTGCTACTTTTGCCAAAGGAATCGATGCCATCTACGCCATTGTACTACGAATCGTGCGGTTGATTCTTCGCCTTACACCTTATGGCGTGTTCGCTATCATGACCAATACGGTTGCGACAAGTGATGCAAATGCGATTATCAAGCTGGGCAGCTTTGTTATCGCGTCTTATGTGGCACTGATTGCCATGTTTGTGATCCATTTGCTCATCGTATCGCTGACTGGAATCAGTCCACTAACTTACATTCGCAAAACACTGCCTGTTCTAACATTTGCCTTTACTTCTCGAACAAGTGCCGGAGCTTTGCCTCTCAATATTGAGACACAGCAAAAATTAGGCGTGCCCTCGGGAATTGCCAATTTTGCTGCTTCATTTGGGCTTTCGATTGGGCAAAACGGTTGCGCAGCCATCTATCCGGCGATGCTAGCCATTATGATTGCTCCAACAGTTGGCATCGATCCAACGTCTATCAGCTTTATTTTAACCGTTGTCGCCGTTGTTGCGATTAGTTCATTCGGTGTAGCTGGTGTTGGTGGTGGTGCAACTTTTGCTGCAATCATCGTTTTATCGGCTCTTAATTTGCCAGTCGGTCTTGCTGGCGTCCTTATTTCGATCGAACCACTGATTGATATGGGACGGACTGCTCTCAATGTAAGTGACAGTATGGTGGCAGGCGTTGTCACAAGCCGTGCAACCGGTACTTTGGAAAAAGATCGTTCTTCCCGTGAAGAAGTAACTGCTTAATCAAAAAACGTTATGCCCAAAACTTTGACGACTGAAGTCAAGTCCACGGCATAACGTTTTTTATTGGTCTACTCGTTGTTTAAATCGCTTAATGGCAAGAATTTCTGCATCGTCTCCTTCCAACCGAATCAGAGCAAGCCCCGTCACGCGTCCAGACAGACGAGGCGAACGATGCACGAGATACTCAAACACACGCATCTGCATATGTCTGGCAAGATGACTGGCAATCGTTGTATGTGGCACCCATTCTCCCGGCAGATAATGCACATGTGGATTGCGAACCCATTCTTTAAAACGGCTGCTGTGATCCAAATGAAGCAAGTAAAGTTCTGAGGTCATCACCGGTGCTAAATAAACCGCTCGTGTTTCAATAAAAGAACCAAATGAAGCAAAAGTCACTGTAAAAGCCAACCGATCCTGATAAAAGGTGCGCATTTCCTGAATAAAGTTCTGAACGTCCAATTCCCCATAACTGGCAATCGTAATATGCGGCAGTCGTAATTTCATTCGGTCAAAATAATCCGACACACCTGTCTCCTCTAATTTTCTCCAGATTCGAACGATTTTTTGGTTCAGATGTTCATCAAAAATGGCGACTACGGCATACATGGCGACACCTCCTTGTTCTATTTTGCCCCGTTCTAAATGCATTTAAACGTGACGAGCATCTGTATCTTTTGCCCTTTCCAATCCAAACTCCAAATAAAAATCTCGTTTTGTTTCCAAAAGATAACGCAAATCATTCATAAATTGAAACAAGATCGCCCGGCTTTCAAATTCAGCTCGTGTTTCCGGGAGTCCGCTTTTACGAAATGAGCGGACCATCTGCGTGACTTCCTCCACCAGCTCCGAAGCCGGATAATCCTCCGCGAGTTTTGATGCTGTTTTTTCAGTGATCACAGCCAGTGCCAGACTTTGTTCATTCGTCCCGCCAGCACCCAGCAAATGCCGTTCCATCTGTTTCAATATCCTATACTGCACCATCCGCATGTCCGCATATTGCACGTAATAATGGGCAGAATGAAAAAAATAATTTTCCAAATTTCGTGCGGCTTTGTCTTGCATCGTATTCAGTGCTGTCCGAAGCGCATCCAACCGACCGGTCTGATCCTGAAAACCTTCCTGACACCGCAGGCTTGCTGCCATTTCAAGCAGGATGTCTCGCATCAATTGTTCAATCCTCATCTGTTCCACACGTAATTTATCTTCAAGTTTTGGCATATATAAATTAAGTAGAATCCCCACACCAGCACCAATAGCAAGTAGTAGCATTTCATTTTTAAACCAGTAAAAAGACAGCGACTGCTCCACTAATACATGCGTTACTAGTACCGAACTGACAACGATGCCATCTGTGACACGCAGCTTAACTGCACATGGGATGAAAACCAACAGATAAAGCCCAAAGCTGAGCGCATTAAAACCAATTACAAGAAAAAACAGCGCCGCAATCGACAAAGCCAGAACTGCCGAATAGATCCGCTGAACTGCAAGCGCAAGCGAGCCTTTCTTGGTATTTTGAATGCTCAAAATCGTAATAATCCCCGCTGATACGGCATACTCAAGTCCCAGCCATTCTGCCAGCATGATGGAAATCGCTGCGCCAACTGCTGTTTTTACCGTCCTCATTCCGATCCGCATTTTTTAACCGCTCCCTTTTTTATTGATATTCTATTATACGCAAAAAAATCCCGATAAAACAAGCTTTATCGGAATCTCAAGTTCACTGACTTTTATTCATCATCTAGCGGTGCACCCGCTCTTTTTTTGAAAAACAAAATCACAAAACTGATCACTCCCACGCCAATCAATAGATAGACAATCAATGAAAACTGGTCAACCACTGCGGCCGCTTTACCGAAAGATTCGCCGAGTAACGCCCCAATACTGATCAGTACTGTATTCCAAATCAAACTGCCGAGTGTCGTAAGAGTTAGAAATTTTAAAAACGGCATACGTGTCATTCCCGCTGGTATCGAAATCAAACTGCGAACAAGCGGTACCATGCGGCAAACAAAAACTGTCCGACCACCATATTTCAAAAAAGATCGCTCTGCCTTATCAATATCGCTCTCTTTCAAACGTAAGATTCGCCCGTATTTACGAACAAAATCTTTGATCCGTTCTTTGCCAAAATAAAGCGAAATACTGTAAAGCAAAATCGCTCCAACCACCGAACCAAATGTCGCCATGATAATTACCATAACCAAATTAAGCGGACTGACCGTTGTCATAAAACCGCCAAATGTCAAAATCAATTCAGAGGGGATAGGCGGAAAAAGATTTTCAATCATAATCAGAAAAAAGACACCGAAATAACCGAAATCTGTCATGATCTGTGTGATCCACTGTTCCATTCCGTCACTCCTTCAAAAACTAAGTACTTACTTGCTTTTTATCCTATCATGCTCATGAGCGAAACACCAGTTAAAACTTTAAAAAAATAACAAAATAAGACCATAGCCGTAGATAAAAAGTAAAAAAGAAGCTAAAATCAAGCGATACCATAAAAAATGGCTCTTAAACCTTGATTTTAACTTCTCTTATTCTTCAAATAGCAAGATCTCAAAAACTTATAAATCGAGCTGCGCTGTATCAACTCTTCATATTGCGCAAAAAACGGTTGTAACGCTTGTTTGATTTTTCGAACCCCGCCTGGCTCATCACTTTCGATGCTCATTGGCATTACCGGTTCATGCAGACTCATCCGTAGCAAGAACCAACCCTGGCCAAATTCGCCCGATGTATTGACACGTACGCCTTCATGGTTCAATGGTTCAAGCGTAAAACCTGGAACCGTCCGTACATAAGCTGGTAGATTCCGAAGAACTGTCTGTCCATAAATCTTGAAATCCGGTGCCTCGATATGCAGACGGGCTTCCGTACTTTCAGCAGGTTCCACCAAATCAGTAATCAAGTCCTGCAATGATCCTCCTTCTGTCCGTAGTTCTGCATATGTCATCAAAATTTTGGCCACCAGATAGGCCCCGTCATCGAGAAAATAGTTTTCCTTTAGCGCAGCATGCCCACTGATCTCAATGGCAATTTCACTCGGTGTCCCCGCTTCATTTAGACGAATCGCTTCATTGATGACATTCCGATAACCGCGTTTGAAACGATGCTGCTTCCCACCACGTGACTCAATAAAATCTTGCAAATGGTTGCTCGTTGTCGAGTCTGTCACAATGGTTGTCCCCGGATATTCGCGCAACAAAATACTACTGATCATGGCAATCAAAGGGTTTCGATTATAACTTTCACCACGTGCATCCATCAATGCTGAGCGGTCCACATCTGTATCAAAAATTACGCCAAGATCCGCCCCATTAGCAAGCACTGCTTTTTTCAAACTAGCCATGGCTTCATTATTGTCTGGATTAGGAATATGATGAGGAAAATGACCGTCTGGCTCTAAAAACTGACTACCGGTAATATCAGCACCAAGTTCAGCCAACACTTCTGTCGCGAAGAAACCACCCGCACCATTCCCCGCATCCACTATGATTTTACTGCCGGCAAGCGGTTGAAGTGGATCAGCCGCACCATGTATTCCCGCCCGGATTTTAGTCACCAAATCCCGTGCATAAGTAGCAAGCAGCTCTCCCGTTTCGACTGCTCCTCCTGAAAAATATTCCTGTTGTACTTCCGGATTTTCCAGCATAAAAGTAATATCCGCATGTTCTGCTCCGCCTGACTTCGTGAAAAATTTGATCCCATTATAAAAGTAAGGCAAATGACTGGCTGTAATCATCAAGGCTGCATCTGCTTGATATTCTTTGTACTGTGTGGCCATAAACATCGCTGGCGTCGTTGCAAGCCCCATATCGAGCACATCAACACCTCTACTTGTCAATTGATCGATCAGTGCTGTCTTGATACGTTCAGCAGACAAGCGGCTATCATGACCAACTGCTACTTTCACCTGTCCTGACAAACCTTTTTTTTGTGCCAGCCAGTTGACAAAACCATTTGCAATCTGCTGGATATGTCCATTTGTCAGTGTAAGTGCATGTTTATCCGTTTCAATTCCGATCCCGCGAATATCCGAACCGTTTTGCAGTGTTCGTAAATCAAATTGCTCCATCATGATGATCCTCCCGTTCTCATTTCTTATTTCGCCTTCATTATACCGTACGAGGAGCTGTTTTTTAAGTCCCATTTCTGTTCAAGCTTTTTTTCGTGCGACAACAAGCCGATACCCGACCGTAACCTGTGGAAGTTCTCCCTGTAAAAAATGGTCGACCTGCGCCGCTTCCAAATGCCAGCCGAGTGGCGTCATTAAAAGCAAGTCGCGAAACCGTTCCGCCGAAAGCGCTTTTTGATAATGAAGCGTCTCCTCCTGAATGATCGTATATTCTTCCAAAAGGCGCGCATAAACGACCGCATGTCCGCTGCTTTCTTTTAGCCCAAAAGCCATTCGAATTTCCTGCAAGTAGTCTTTCTCAGGAAAAACTTTGATAAGAAGGCCTTCTTTCTTCAAGATCCGGTCAAACTCGCCGTAACTTGCTGGCGATAAAATATTCAGCAAGAGGACTGTCGAATCTTCCTGCAAAGGACAAGCCGCCAAGTCTGCCGTAATCCATGCATGTCCCGGATAGTCGCGGGCCGCCTGCCGAATTCCTTCCTTTGCAATATCCAGTCCAACAACTGGGAAGCTGTCTCCAAGCTGCCGGTTGATCTCTGCCAAATGGCTACCTTCACCTGTGCCCGCATCCACAAGCAGCCCATCTGTCTGACCTTTTAAATAAATGCCACACAGCTCAGCCAATTTTTCTGTAAGTGGTGCAAAAAAACCCACATCACTGATCCGTTTTCGTGCTTCGAATAGCTGTCGTTCATATTTTGTGTGAATGCCATGGTCTAGTAAAAATAAATACCCTGGTTTGGCTATATCAAAACGATGCCCCGTCTCACACAGCAAAGAAGCCTCTTCTAGCATCAAATGACCGCCACAATGCGGACAAGCAAGCTGTGGCGATATCCGCCTGATCGCCCGCAGATTGACTGCTAATTTCGATTCCATTTTACAAATTCCGCCTTTCTGGCAAAAAGCCGAATCAATCACTGATTCGGCTTTTTACGCACATATGTCAAAAATGTATAGTCATAAGGATTTTTTTCGTCTTTTTTGTTCTCGATTCGACTTACCTCAGCAAACTGAGACCAATCCACTTCTGGAAATTTTGTATCGGCAAGAAAAGTCGCTGCGATCTTCGTCACGATCAAACGATCTACATAAGCCATGAACAGCTGGTAGATCTCCGCCCCTCCACAGATAAGAATATCCTCTGTTTTCGCGCGCGTAAGAATCGTTTCCACCTCATGAACGACCTCGGCATCCGGTAACTGCAAGTCATGATTTCGAGACAAAATAATGGTTTCCCGATTCGGCAAGGCCTTCCCTAAAGATTCATACGTTTTCCGCCCCATCACGATCGTTTTTCCAATCGTCTGTTCCTTAAAAAATCGCAGATCTGCTGGCAAATGCCACGGTATCTGGTTATCCTTGCCGATTGCACCGTTCGCGTCTTGTGCCCAAATAAATGTTAGCATCTTCTTCCCTTCCTTCTTAAACTGAAATCGGCGCTTTGATGGATGGATGCGGGTCATAGCCCTCTAGCCAAACATCTGCCACATCGAAATCAAAAATCGACTGCACCTGATCAGACAAATGTAGTGTAGGAAGTGCTCGAGGCACCCGACTCAGTTGTTCTTTCACCTGTTCCAAGTGGTTGTTATAAAGATGTGCATCCCCCATCGTATGCACGAATTCTCCAACTTCAAGCCCCGTCTCACGCGCGATCAAATGTGTAAGTAACGCATAGCTGGCAATATTAAACGGCACACCCAGAAAAATATCTGCACTGCGCTGATAAAGCTGACAGCTGAGTTTACCATCCGCTACAAAGAACTGGAACAAAGTATGACAAGGCGGCAAAGCCATGTTCGGTACATCTTCCGGGTTCCAAGCTGAAACGATCAAACGCCGTGAATTCGGATTTGTTTTGATCATCTCGATCACGTCTTTCAACTGGTCAATCGTTTCCCCTGTCGAAGTTTTCCATTCCCGCCACTGCTTGCCGTAAATATTGCCCAGCTCGCCATATTTTTCTGCGAATGCTTCATCTTCTAAAATCTGTACTTTAAATTTCGCCATTTCAGCCTGATAAAGTTCATTAAACTCCGGATCAGATACTGCCCGAAGCCCAAAATCCGTCATATCAGGACCCGTGTAGGCTGCACTTTTTACATAGCGCTCGAACGCCCATTCGTTCCAAATATTGTTATTATGCTGCAAAAGATAACGAATATTCGTATCGCCATGCAGAAACCAGAGCAATTCACTAACGACTAATTTAAACGGCACCCGTTTTGTTGTCAGAATCGGAAAACCTTGCCCTAAATCAAATCGCATTTGATAGCCAAATGTGCTGATGGTGCCTGTGCCCGTCCGGTCGCCTTTTTGCGTACCATTTTCCATCACATATTTTTCAAGTTCCAGATATTGTTTCATTTCCCAACCGACTCCTTACTCCGCATATTGCGCCAAATATTCCCAGCGCTTCATGCGTTCCTCCAGTTTCTCTTCTTGTTTTTCGATTTCCTGATTCAGTTCCGCCGCAAGCATAAAATCTGCCCCACTTTCTTCAAGCCGTGTTCGTAGCTCTTCCAGAGAATTTTCGAGCGATTCGATCTCATTCATGATCCCTTCCCACTCTTTTTTCTCCATATAGGTCAACTTTGTCTTTTCTTTTGGCTTCTCTTCAGTGGGCTCTTCTTTCACAGCCTTTTTCACCACTTGCCGCTTTGTTTTGCGCGACGCTTCCTTTTCAGCCAAATAGTCGCTATATTCCCCGTAAAACGGCCGAATCTGTCCCATCCCTTCAAAGACAAGCAGTTTGCGAGCCACCTTATCCAAAAAGTAGCGATCATGGCTGACCGTAATGACCGTCCCACCAAAGCTTTCCAAATAATCTTCAAGCACCGTAAGCGTTTCTGTATCCAGATCATTCGTTGGTTCATCCAGCAGCAGCACATTCGGCCGTTCCATCAAGATTTTAAGTAGGAAAAGCCTCCGTCGTTCACCACCCGACAAACTTTGAATCAATTTGCCATGTGTGCTTGGCGGAAATAGAAATCGTTCGAGCATACTGCTGACACTGATGGTCTCTCCACTCATAGTCGTCACCGTTTCGCCGACTTCCTGCAAATAGCTGATCATCCGTTTCTCCGTATCCAGCTCAATATTCTGCTGTGTATAATAACCGATCTGCACCGTCTGCCCAACAACCAGCTCGCCCTGATCAGCTTCGAGTCGCCCCGCCAGCAGATTCAATAGTGTGGATTTACCTGTTCCGTTTTCACCCGTAATACCGATCCGTTCTCCCGGTTGAATGATCAAACTGAAATCCTTCAAAACTTCTTTCTCATCAAAATGTTTCCCCAAATGTTTGAGCGTAAAGACTTCTTTTCCAAGCCGCGTTTGCTGAAAATCAAGCTCCAAACTGCTGGTGTCATCCTTGGCTTTCACCTTTGTTTCCAGTTCACCAAAGCGATCTTTGCGCGCTTTCTGCTTGGTAGAACGCGCCTGAGCTCCGCGTCGCATCCATGCCAGTTCTTTCCGGTAGAGATTGCGATTCTTCTCACGCGTACTTTCTTCCTGTTCCATTCGGATGGCTTTCGACTCCATAAATTTCTCATAGTTGCCGACATACCGATAAATTTTCCCACGGTCGAGTTCAATGATATGATTCGTCACCCTGTCCAAAAAGTACCGGTCATGGGTTACTAAGAGAACAGCCCCTTTAAAGCGATTCAAATAGTCTTCTAAAAAGCGAATGGATTCAAAATCCAAATGGTTGGTCGGCTCATCCAGAATGAGCAGATCTGGCGTCTCGATCAGTACCTGAGCCAGACCGACTCGTTTTTTCTGACCGCCTGAAAGCGTCCCAACTTGTGCAGTCAAATCTGGAATCCCTAGTTTGTCCAAAATCATTTTTGCTTCTGTGTTCATATCCCATGCCTGTGTTGCGTCCATCTCCTGCTGTGCGGCATAAAAAGCCTGGTGACGCACTTCCTCATCCGGATAAGCAGCCATCAAAAGGAGCGCTTCCTCATAAGCACGAATCGCCTGAAAACTGCGCGTTTCCGCCATAAAAACTGTTTCAAGTACCGTTTTATTAGCAGCAAGAGGCGGCTCCTGCGCCAAATAGCCAATCGTATAATCACCCGGTTGAATAATGTCGCCTGCATCTGCTGACTCCTTACCGGATACAATCTCAAGTAAAGTGGATTTTCCAGTTCCATTGACTCCGATGACTCCGATCCGTTCCCCTTCAGAGACTGTCAAATCGACTCCATCAAATAATATTTTTTCGCCAAAACTTTTCGCGATACCTGCAAGTTTTATTTGCTTCATGATAATCCTTCCATCTTGCGTAGTCTTCTTATATTTTAGCGGAAAGAGCAAGTCTAGGCAATAAATGCGGATAAAATAATTTCTAGTCCAATCAAAAAGCAAAGATTCACGCAAAACGAAGTCCAGTATACATTTTTTATTTCCACTAAACAAAATTTCAAGTGAGAAGGTTTGCGCTTTTTTGCACCAAAGAAAATTTTAATCTTTTTCCACAAAAAACCACAGCTGCATTTCTGCAAACTGTGGTTCGAATTTTAACGCTTAAAACAAACCTTTCGCATGACCTTTCTCATCCACGTCCATATTTAGTGCTGCCGGTTTTTTCGGCAAACCTGGCATCGTCATCACGTCGCCTGTTAAGGCTACTACAAAGCCTGCTCCCAGTTTTGGAATGAACTCACGAATATGGACCGTAAAATTCGTCGGGCGGCCAAGAAGTGCTGGATCATCCGATAAGCTGTACTGCGTCTTCGCCATACAGATTGGATAGCGATCCCAGCCGTATTTTTTAAACTCAGCAATTTGTTTTTGTGCTTTTGTCGACAGCTCTACACCCATGCCACCATAGATTTTCGTCACGATTTTTTCCAGTTTTTCTTCGATACTATCCGCATCATCATAAAGACGTTTATAAGAAGCGCGACCGGATTCAACCTCAGCAATCACTTTATCTGCAAGTTCCAGCCCTCCTGCGCCGCCTTTTTCCCATACCTCTGTCAAAGAAAATGGAATATCTTTTGCCGCGCATAATGCTTCCAGTGCCGCCACTTCCTGCTCTGTATCCGTAATAAATTTATTGATCGCCACTACAAAAGGAATGCCGAAATGTCCTATCGAGTCGATATGTTTTTCCAAATTGGCAAACCCGGCTCGAAGTGCTTCGACATTTTCCTCACCAAGATCTGTTTTAGCGACCCCACCATGCATTTTCAACGCGCGAATCGTCGCTACGATCACCACACAGTCCGGCGCCTTGCCAAGCGCTGGCACCTTAATATCAAGGAATTTCTCAGCACCAAGATCAGCGCCAAATCCGGCTTCTGTTACCGTAAATTCTCCTAGTTTCAAAGCCGTTTGTGTCGCCGAGATGCTATTACAACCATGCGCAATATTAGCAAAAGGACCCCCATGAACGATTGCAGGTGTATGTTCAAGCGTCTGCACCAAATTTGGTTTCAGCGCATCTTTTAGTAAAAGCGTTAACGCGCCCTCATAGCCAAGCTCGCCCACCGTGATTGGCTCACGCGCATAATTATAGCCAATGACGATCTCACTCAGTCGATGCTTTAAATCTTTTAAATCCGTCGCTAGGCAAATGATTGCCATAATTTCCGAGGCCACCGTAATATCAAAACCGTCCTCCCGTGGAATCCCCTGAACTGGTCCACCAAGTCCGACAACTACTTTACGGAGCGCCCGGTCATTCAGATCGACTACCCGTTTCCAAACGATCCGCCGCTGATCGATCCCCAGTTCATTCCCTTGCTGCATATGATTATCAATGAACGCGGAGAGTGCATTATTTGCTGCAGTAATCGCATGGAAGTCACCTGTAAAATGGAGATTGATATCTTCCATCGGGATCACCTGCGCATAACCGCCGCCCGTTGCCCCACCTTTGATCCCCATTGTAGGGCCAAGCGAAGGTTCCCGAAGTGCAATGACTGTTTTCTTATTTTTTTGAGAAAGGGCATCCCCAAGCCCAACTGTTACAGTCGACTTTCCTTCTCCAGCCGGAGTCGGATTAATGGCTGTTACAAGGATTAGCTTGCCATCTTCTCTTGTTTTCAAGTCGTGGATGGTTTCATAAGTCAATTTTGCTTTGGTTTTCCCGTAAAGCTCCAAATCATCTAATTCCAGCCCTAAACCTTCTGCCACTTCTGTTATTGGTAAAATTTCCGCTTCAGCAGCAATTTCAATATCGGATTTGAATTGTTTGACCACTCTTTATTCCCCTCCATATGTATATTGTATATAAGTTGCAAAATGTAACCACTTTCTTTTTTGAACACCGAAAAAATCGGCCAGCAAGCCAGTTGCTGTACGTTCCTGTTGATTGCGCTTCGACATTTTGCAAACTTGGCATACCGAAATTCATTCTGTATGTGTTTTTTCCTGCATGTCTTGTAATTTTTTACGCGCATCCGGATTTTCCTCAAAGAATTGAAGTAAATCACCAATTCGGTCAATTGAGTTCCAACTCAAATGATGCTCGATTCCTTCTACATCATCATATACATGTTCCTCCATCACGCCGATCACACGTAAAAATTCTTCCAAAAGCGTATGGCGCTCGAGCAGTCGTTTACCTACTTTCTTCCCCTTAGGTGTTAAAATCAGCCCGCGATATTTTTCATAAACAAGATATTCATCTTTATCCAGCTTCTGTACCATTTTTGTCACAGACGAGGGATGGACAAGCAGCTCATCAGCAATATCTGATACACGCGCATACCCTTTCGTTTCAATGAGTGAGTAGATTTTTTCAATATAGTCTTCCATACTAGGTGTTGGCATCGCATACCCTCCAACTTAATTTCTTTCACATACAAATTGTACTATAGAACCAGACTGAAACAAAATATTTACACTCTTTTAGCAGAAAAGTTTTTAAATTTCCATGTCAAAAAATCACATATAGGTCTTTATACTCTAATAAGTAATATTTATTAAATTCTTTAGACCTAATATAAAAGGATTGATTGAACACAACGACCGTATAATTCTTTAGTTTCATAAAAGTAAGCCATTACAAGTCGGAATGTTATAAAAAATTTTGAAAATCTACTTGACGTATCTAGGTCAATTGTTTTATAGTGTTAGTATCAGACAAGCAAGTCTTGTGTGAAAGTACGGTGATCCAGCGAAGTTGGATCATGAGGATTTAGGAGGATTTGTCTTAATGCAAAACGGGAAAGTAAAATGGTTCAACAATGAAAAAGGGTATGGTTTTATCGAAACGGATGGCGGCGAAGACATTTTCGTTCACTTCACGGCAATTCAAGGAGATGGCTATAAATCTCTTGAAGAAGGTCAAGAAGTTTCCTTCGAGGTCGTTGAAGGCAACCGCGGACCACAAGCTGCAAACGTCGAAAAAATCTAATCATCTCCAGTCGCAAAAGACACGGTCAAGCTGGCTATCTCTAGTCAGCTTTTTTATTGCACTTTTTTTTAATTTCTTATATAGTGATTGCTAGCTAGAAAAATGGAGGCGAAATATTTGGAAATCTATGTCGATGGCGCCAGCTCAGGTAATCCAGGACAAAGTGGCGCAGGAATTGTTTTGATCGCAGATGGCATTTATGAGCAGCATGCAGTTCCACTAGGCCTCTACACCAATCATGAAGCAGAATTTATTGCCACAAAACTGGGATTGGAGCTTGCTTTACCAAAACAGCCCACCCTTATCCGTCTCTATACGGACAGCAAGATTGTTATTGAATCCATTGAAAAAAAGCACGCTAAAAACCTGCTTTTCAAACCTCTCTTAGACGAGATTCTACAATTAATCGAACAGGTACCACTCTTTTTTATCGAATGGAAAAATGTTGCCCAAAATAAACAGGCAGACCAGCTTGCCCGCCAAGCTATTCAAAAAGCACGCCGCCAAAATAAAGCATGATACTCACTTCCTGTAGACGAAAGACTTTCCACAAAAAAGAAGTGAGCATCATGCTTTTTCAGTTTTACCCTATAAACCTAGATCCCGCTCTACAGTTTTCAAGCCATATTCGCGTACAACATCCATAGAGTCATTTGTAATGCCGCGATACAAACACTGGTCATAGTCGACTTCAAGTGGCACACTTGTATGGATTGCCGCCAGTTTCCGACTAAGTTCGAGCATCGCTAAATCCTCTTGAATCTTTTTTTGAATACCTGGTTTGAGTTCATCCAGGTGCGCTAAAATCCCCTCGATCGACTCATAGTCTTGTATCAGTTTGAGAGCTGTTTTTTCACCAACTCCTCGAACGCCTGGATAGCCATCAGAAGTATCCCCCATCAATGCTTTAGCATCAATGAACTGAAGCGGCGTGATTCCCATCTCTGCAAAAAAAGTAGCCTCATCATAGCGTTTATAATTCCCGTAACCTTTTTGCATAATCCAGACATGATTGGTCTTTGAGATTAATTGCAACAAATCCTTATCACCGCTTAAAACTGTGGTAGGTAAAAAAGCTGCTGCACGGGTGGAGATCGTCCCAATACAATCATCCGCTTCATAGCCTGCCACACCGATATTTTGAAAGCCGAAGCGTTCCATTACTTCTTTTGCCAAATCAAATTGAGGAATCATTTCATCAGGCGGAGCCGTTCGATTGGCCTTGTATCCATCAAACAACTCGTTCCGAAACGTCTTGGCTCCCATATCCCAAGTGATTAGCGTATGCGACGGCTTCGCCTGGCGAATCACAGCAAGCAGATGACGTAGCATCCCTTGCACTGCATTCGTTGGCGTCCCTGAAGCATTGTACATAAATTGTTTGGTGACACTGGTCGCATAAAAAGAACGGAAAAGAAGTGCCATTCCATCTACAATCAATAAATTTTCTTTTTGTTCCATCGTCCATCCTCTTTTCTGTTAACCTTCTTCAAGTGTAGCACGAGCCACTCAAGCACCCAATCAAAATGTTCATCTTTTTTTCATTTTTTATTCTTGGTTTTGTCTTGTTTGCCCGTTAAACTAAAAATAAGCAAGTTATTCCACTTGCTTCCACACTTTTTAGCAAAGAGCCCTAAGTTTCCGAGGACTCTTTGTTTTTTTGTAATTGTTTCATTAAAGCCTCACCCTCATCAGTCAAATAATAGCGCTTTTTACCAATTTCTTTAATAGGTGTCCGATAAACAAAATGATTTGCCTCTAACCAATAGAGGGTACGTAAAAAACATGATTTATCCAAACCAATAAAATAATGCTCAAAAATATTTTCCTGCTGAAGATTCACAAGCACAAAGCCTTTAGTCTTAACGAGTTTTAGCGTTACTATTATGTCCTCTTCCTTCGGCTGCCACACTTTTAAAACTCCTTTGCGCTAATTTAGAATCATTATAACGAAAAAGCATTTTTAAAACAAGTTTCTGATAAATCCACTATCTTGACATTTAACGAGCAGCGGATGTCCACAAAAAAGCAAGAAAACATATAGACACATTTTCCTGCCAATAAAGCATTCCATTTATTTAGCAAGCACTTTTTCGGCACCTGCTCGAATATCTTTATGAGTCCAATTCACGAACTGCAAAGTAGTTTTCTTCTGGATCAGCAAAATTAAATACACGCTTGCCTTCTGGTGTAGTAAATAATTGTCCTACTTTGACGCCATTTGCCTTGACCGTTTCAAATAACGGATCAAGCTGGCCTTGTGGCACACCGAAAAGCATGGATGGCGTATTTAGATCCAATTCAGGTTCTAATTTTGCAATGATTCCCCGTTCAAATAAAATAATTTTAGTTTCAGCTGATGCATGTGGTTTCAATTCGATTTTCAAAATTCCCTCTTCTTTTGTGATGTTTTCTGTAAAGCCAAAGTTTTTCTTCCAAAATTCGGCCACTTGATGGGGATTCTCTACATAAAGCATTAACTCATAGAACAACATCGTCAAAAAACCTCCTTTATTCTATTCAGGCATTTATTGTATCATGAAAAGGACCGAAAACCTAAAGCAAAGAGAACCAAAAATCTGACAAAGCCTATTTATAACCCTAGACCATTTGCCTGATTCTTGATCCTCTATTTTTTATTATGCATCTTAATGGAACGACTGTTGCTTAGTAGCCGCCCATGTAAAGAGCCATTGCGACATTATTCATGAATTCCGTTTCATTGGTCATCTTCCATTGACTGTCATCACTTGAATTTGGCTCCAATTTCATCGTAACATCCGTACCAGTCCCAACTGCTTTCGCATTTTGGATGGCTTCTGTATATAGTTCCATCGTTTTTTTCATCAAAGCATCTTGATCTGTTGCAAGTGATGGATCCGCTGTTACAGCATCTGTGAGTTTCTGTGTAAGCTCGTTTTGAACACTTGCCATATCCAGACCTTTCACATTTATTTTCACTTCTGGTTTTTCTTTATCATCATTCGTTACTTTTGCTGTATAAGTTGCTTCTTTTTTCATTTGTGCCATGAATGCATCATAAAAATCATTCACTTCTTGATCAAGATCAGCCGTTGTCGTACTTGTCAATTGGCTCTTAAAGCTAGAGATAAAACCATCTTTGAAGTCAGACTCAAAGTTACCATAATCCGAACCAAATGTATCCTCTAACTTATCTGTATCTTCCCCTTTGATCAATGCATTCATTACATAATCTGCTGCTTTATCTGGCGCAACACGATCCGGCTCCCCACAACCAGTCAACACAACCATTAACACTAGTAAGGCTGAAATCAGCCCTGCAATCCCTTTTTTATTCATGAAGTATTCCCTCCAACTGTTTTTTGTGTCCCAAAATGGCACTTTTAGAATATAACACAGATTGCAACAACAATGCAATATCGTTCATAAAATATTACTTTTTTTATAAATCACAAAATAAAAAAAGCCATCATTAGGACACGAAAATCATTCGATATCCCGTTTATGGCTTTTCTTATTTATTACCAGCTGGCTTTTTTGACACCAGGAATTTGTCCTTTATGGGCAAGTTCGCGGAAACGGATCCGACTCATGCCGAATTTACGCATATAACCGTGTGGACGCCCCGTTAATTCACAACGATTGTGCAATCTGGACGGCGAGGAATCACGCGGCAGCTTTCGAAGTTCATCATAACGTCCTTCTTCTTTTAGCTGTCTCCGAAGTTCAGCATAGTGTGCGACAAGTTGCTTCTGTTTTTCGTATTTTGCTACTTTGGACTTTTTAGCCATGGAATGCTCCTTTCAATTTTTATAAATCGAAATGATTACGTTTTACATTATACGCTTTTTTATTTATTTTGCAAGTCTCACTACTTAAAAAACCTGTGAAAACTCTTTGTAGCGAAATACATCTACCTGAGCTTCTCACAGATTTTCATTTTTTATTTCGCGTGGTGGATCTCCAGTTCTTGTTCAGCAGTTTTTTTCCGTTTCGGCCGCAGATTGAATAAAAGATTAAGTGCAATCGCCATCACACTTCCAGCTACAATGCCGTTACTTGTAAACAGTTGAATAAAAGCAGGCAATTCTTTAAAAAGATCCGGCACAACTGTCACCCCTAAGCCTACACCAACTGAACAGGCAATGATCAGCAGATTTTCCTGTGAAGAAAAATTAACTTTTCCTAGCATCTTGATCCCTTGCGCAACAACCATACCGAACATGGCCACCATCGCGCCTCCAAGCACCGGAGTAGGAATAATCGTGGCCACAGCACCGATTTTGGGCACGAGCCCCAGAAGAATCAAGAAGCCTGCTGCCGCATAGATTACTTTGCGTGTTTTGATACCGGATAATTGTACGAGACCAACGTTTTGGGAATAGCCTGTATAAGGGAATGTGTTAAAAATCCCCCCTAAAATAATGGCCAGTCCTTCCGCCCGGTAGCCCCGTGTCAGATCTTTCTTTTGGAGTGGTTTGCCTACAATATCAGATAATGCAAAATAAACACCCGTCGATTCCACCATACTGACAAGTGAAATCAAAATCATCGTCAGAATCGCTGACCATTCAAAAGTCGGCGCCCCAAAATAAAATGGTGTTGGGAGATGGAACCAATCCGCTTCACTGACCGGAACAAAACTAATATAGCCAAGAACAGCGGCAACCAGCGAACCGCCAACCAGTCCGATCAATACGGCTATTGCCTTAGAAAAACCCTTACCAAAACGATATACACAAATAATCAGCAAAAGTGTCCCAAACCCCAGTCCCAGATTATACAGCGAGCCAAAATCTTTTGACCCTTCTCCACCAGCCAGATTATTAATAGCAACAGGAATTAGTGTAAGTCCAATAATTGTCACGACAGAGCCTGTTACAACTGGAGGAAAAAAACGCACAATCTGAGAAAAAAAAGGCGCAATTACTAGGACAAACAATCCTGAAATAATTATAGAGCCATAAATGGCGCCGATCCCCATCTCCTGTCCGATCAAAATAATCGGTGCGATCGCCTGCACAGCGCAACCAAGTACGACGGGCAAACCAATGCCAAAGAAACGGTTGACCGTAAGTTGCAAAAGGGTGGCAATCCCGCACATAAAAATATCGATTGAAACCAGATACGTCATTTGCTCCCCGTCAAATCCCAAAGCACCACCAATAAGAAGGGGCACGATTACGGCACCTGCATACATGGCCAGCACATGTTGAAAACCTAAAGTTAAAATTCTCCCTTTACCAAGCATCCCCTAATCCTCCCTGATAAATTCAATCTGTTCATTTTCAAGTGAAGCGATCCGTGCTAGCGAATAAACTGGAATGCCTGTTTTTTCAAGCAAACTGCGTCCCTGTTGAAAACTTTTCTCGATCACAATGCCAATTCCTGCAACTTTGGCACCTGCTTGTTCCGCAATCTCTAAAAGTCCGATCGCCGCCTGCCCATTAGCTAAAAAGTCATCAATAATCAAGATCGTATCTTCATTCGTTAAAAATGCTTTGGAAACAGAAATGTCATTCGATTCTTTCTTTGTATAGGAATAGACCGTCGATGTATAGAGATGATCCTGTAAAGTCACTGATTTTTTCTTCCGTGCAAAAATGACTGGCACACCCATTTCCAAGCCAGCAAATACGGCCGGCGCAATCCCTGATGACTCGATTGTCACAATCTTCGTGATGCCAGTCTTCTTAAAGCGTTCACTGAAAGCTTGACCAAGTGCCTGCATCAGCACCGGATCAATTTGATGATTTAGAAAAGCATCCACTTTCAACACATTTCCGGGTAAAACGGTACCTTTTTGTAAAATATATTGCTCTAGTAATTCCAAAAGTATAACTCCTCTCATTCAAACAATCCCTTAAAATAAAAAATGCCCATCTCTCCAGATAAGGAGAAATAGGCAAAAGAAACCAGTATAGTCACTGATCAATTTGACAATTCTCACTTATAGTCCGAATCTTTACGGGATTCAGGTAGAAACTTGCTGTCCTTATTACAGCTATTATATAAGTGTGTTAGTATTGTTACATTATAACGTTGTGTATTTCCACGGTCAAGCTAGTTTTTCAATTGATAGACAAATGCATACCGCTCTTCTAATAAATGAAGTAAATACGACGGATTGATCGACTCATTCGTTGCTTCTTCCAATAATTCAATCGGAGTTTTGAGCTTGCCATAATGATGAATATGCTGCGTAAGCCAGTCTTTGATCGGCTGATAATCCGCTCCTGCTAAAATCTGATCCAATTCTGGCAACTCTTTTTTCATTTGTTCAAAAAGTTGAGCCGCATATACAAGGCCGAGCGCATAGGACGGGAAGTAGCCAAAATCGCCGCCTGCCCAGTGAATATCTTGTAAAACACCCTCTGAATCAGTAGCTGGACGAATACCTAAGTAGGCTTCATACATATCTCCCCATGCCTGCGGAAGATCCTTGACCTCCAGTTCGCCATTCATCAGTGCTTTCTCAAGCTCATAGCGGATCATAATATGCAGCGGGTAGGTCAGAATATCTGCTTCAATCCGAATCAACGAACTTTCTGTAAGATTAAGCGCCCGGTAAAAGTCTTCTACAGGAACCGTTTCATAGGCTCCTTTGGCCATTTCTTGAACCACTGGGTAGTTGCTTTTCCAAAAAGCAAAGCTCGAGCCAAGAATAATCTCATAAAACAGCGACTGCGACTCATGGATTCCCATTGAAGCACCATTCGCAAGTGGCGTCCCAACCAGCTGCCAATCGATATTTTGTTCATAAATCGCATGACCACCTTCATGGATAATTCCAAAAAGTGCCATTTTGAAACTTTCTTCATCATAACGTGTCGTGATCCGTACATCGCCAGGATTTAACCCCGAAGCAAATGGATGCACAGTATCATCGAGCCGGCCAGCATCAAAATCAAAGCCCATTTTTTCAAGGACCGAAAGCCCCAGTTGCTTCTGCTCTTCTTTCGGCATTCGGTAAAGGCCCAGTAAAGTTTCATCTGGTCGAACACCTTCCTGCTCAATTTTCAGGCGGAGCGCTTTGATTCCCTCGCGCAGCGTCTCAAAAACGCGATCCACGATTTGAACCGTCATCCCCGGTTCATACTGATCAAGCAGCGTATCATAGCGATTTTCCTCATAACCCCAGTATTCAATGAAGCGTCTTTTCATCGCCACGATTTCGGTCAAATATAGTTCAAATTTGGCAAAATCGTTTTCAGCCCTTGCTTCTGTCCAAGCATTTTCAGCCTGTGCCACAAGTTTGGTATAGGCTCGATATTCTTTTGCTGGGATTTTTTTGCTCAAATCATATTCCTTCTGACATTCATGCAATGTTTTCTCCGTGATCTCATCTAGCTCTGCTTTATAAGGAGAAAGAGCTGCGATAAATGCCGCCATTTCTTCCGACGTCTCTGCCTCAAAAATTTCTGCTGACAGAACACTGATCACTTCCGCCCGCTGATCCAGCCCCTTCTTCGGCGCACCAGTACGAATGTCCCAACCTACCAGTTCCAGTGCTTCTTTTTTCGCTTCGATCTTCCGTACGAAATCTAAAAATTCCTGCTTTAATAAGGCCAATGTTTCTGTCATGTTCTCGTCTCCTGTCTATTTATAATCACGAGGTTTTCTTGGTCCCCAGTACTGATAATAATCGGTTCTTAGATATCCGTTATAAAGTTTGCGTTTTTTAGTCGCCTTTTTACCATAGGCTTCTTCAAACGCTTCATAGGAAGTTACGACATAGACGGACCAAGTTGGAAGCGTGCTGTAAACTTCACCCATTTGCTGGTAAAGTTTCTTGATCGAGGTCTCATCTTCCAAGCGTTCCCCGTATGGTGGATTCGCAACAATCACTCCGTATTCTTTTTCTGTTGTAAAATCGCTTACTTGCATCTGCTTAAAGGAGATCAAATCACCGAGCCCTGCTTCAATCGCATTTTGCTTGGCTATTTCTATCATTTTATGATCAATGTCTGCTCCCATGATATCCAATTTCTGCTCATAATTCGCCAAACCCTCTGCTTCTTGTCTAGCCTCTTCAAAGATTCGTTGCGGCATCCAGTCCCATGTTTCAGAGACAAATTCACGGTTAAAACCCGGCGCGATATTTTGCCCGATCATTGCTGCTTCAATCGGGATCGTCCCTGACCCACATACTGGATCATAAAACGGACGATCCGGGTGCCAGCTTGTCAAAAGAACAAGGGCCGCTGCCATCGTTTCTTTAAGAGGCGCACCGCCTTGATCGATACGATAGCCGCGTTTATGAAGCCCCGCACCACTTGTATCGATCGTAAGCGTTACACGGTCTTTCAAAAGTGCCACTTCAATTTTGAAAAGGGCACCCGACTCCATCAAACGACCTGAACGGCGATATTTTTCACTCAAACGATTGACGATGGCTTTTTTAACAAGCGCTTGGCAATCCGGCACACTATACAGCGTCGATTTGACAGATTTTCCAGCCACAGGAAATGCTGCATCAAGCGGCAAGTAGTCTTCCCAAGGTAAGGCTTTCGTTTTTTCAAAAAGATCATCGAAAGTTTTAGCTTCAAACTCACCTACGACGATCTTCACACGATCTGCAACCCGCAGCCACAGATTTGCCCGTGCAATCGCCATTTTATCTCCTTTGAAAAAAACTTTTCCATTTTCGACTTGAGGTGTATAACCGAGGCGCTGTACTTCTTTTCCAACAATCGCTTCAAGACCTGATGCTGCTGTTGCCACTAATTGAAACTCATCCATTTTACACGTCCCTTTCTATTTAGCAAGAAAAAAGCTGTTTCAACTGCCGAGCTCATTCGATTCAAATAAGCAAAAGGCCGCATGAAACAGCTCCAAAATTTCATTTCATCCTGCAATTAACGTTCTATAAGCCATGTTCTGTCCTCTATTACCGGCAGGGAGGTAATACAGGGATAATCATCTATCTGCACTGAAAAATCAGTACCTCTTCCCTTGTTGAGTTCCTCGGGAAAAGTGCCTCTACCATTGTTTGAGTTTCTCGCTCGTGGGGTTTACCGCGTTCCACTTCCTCGATTTCTCGAAGAACTTCGTCACTGTGGCACTTTCAAGACTACTAAACCCTATCCGAAGACGTAGGTCGTTTATCTGCCGTCAAACCAGTCAAAACTGGAGTGCCCTAGCTTATTGTTTCACTAGGCACGATCACTACGTGCATCTCAGCACCGTGCGAGCATGGACTTTCCTCTGCCAAAGCAGCGATTATCCGAACGTTAATTATGAACGGTATTTATCATACCACAGATCATTCACCATCGTCCAGCTTGTTTCCAAAAACATGCTTTTCAAGATTTGATAAACGTTTCAAGATATCAAAATTAGTCGTGCCTGCTGGTTGCACAGGCGGTTGTGATTGAAAAGTGGCTGCAGCTGAATCCCGTTTGACCGGGCTGCCTTCAAGTTCTTGCACAAGCCGGATATTTTCTGCACGCAATGCTTCCACTTCTTGTGTAAAAGTACCATAGTCTTTAATGACCATATCCAAAAATTCATCCACATCTTCCGGATTATAACCGCGAAGACCAGTTTTAAATTCTTTTTCTAAAATCTCTTTTGCTGTTAAATTATACTCAAAATGTTCAGAAGCCATTCGGATTCACCTCTTCTTAATTCCAATCAGTTTTATGTAAATGAATACATATTATCATTGTTCCAAATCTGACACCATTTGTCAATGACTAGGCCTTTAAAATTGCGAGAAATACAAGTTTCTCTCTCCTGCTTTCTCGGTAATCTTTTTTTGTGAACTAACCCACTTTTTAGCTCCGTTCCTTTATACATACTAAATTAGCTTGACTATTCCTATCAAAATAGAGAACCATTTTTTCCTTTCAATCAGTCATCCGGCTCTTGATGTCCTGTCTGTCCTGTCATCATCATAACCATATACGCCTTTTACAACGCAGAATATTCACATCTTATCAAACCCAGCAGAATAAATCGCTTCACAAATGATGTAAATCCTGCTGTATTCCTCTCTTTATTTATCATCTGTTCAAATTGCTTTGCATCAAGCATCCGATCCTCCCCACTCATTCATTTCCTCTACCACTTCCTGCAGCCGGTAAAAATCGATCAGCCGAAGTTCATATTCTCCCCGTTCTGCCATCTCTTTCGCTCGTTCATAGAAAAAGCGCGGCGAACCTTCCTTTTCCAAATCATAAATCAATAAAGCACCTTCCGTATGATCGATTATAAACTGATCACGCACTTCAAACTGCCGCGGACTTTCATAAGGACGCTTTGTAATAAAAGCATGATAATCCGCTTCCTGCAGCACCTCAGTAGCCCATAGTTGATTCCCCTCATTCCAGTTGCTCGCCTGTCCTTCAAACGGTTCTAACACAGCAAGCTTGACAGCATATCCCTGCCATTTTAATTCTGAAACAACTTCGCCGGCCCAAAGTTCTGTACCAAGTAGTCCGGAGATGATGACCCACTCAAGTCCCTCATCTAAAAGCGCTAATAATTCCTTACGCAAAGCCTCTTTAATGAAACGGGCTTCCTCAGCATCTTTCTTAAAAATTCCCAATTCAAAATTTTTATATCCGGTCACTACAATTGATTTCATGTTTTCTCCTCGCTTTGCATGATTGCCGTTTGGAGACGCGTTACAGTATACTTCGTTGATTCATAATGATCCAAGAAATGCTTGTAGAAGCTTTTTCCATTAAAAGCCGAAACAGCTGTCATTTGTAGATTTTCTGCCGCTTGTCGCAGCTGCAATTCTCCAATATAGCGCGGCCGTTCTTTTTGAATAAATGGCAGTGCCTCTTCTAAAAATCCATCAGCAATCCGCTTTGCTTCATCAACGAATGGTTTCATATCTTTATAAAAGTCAAATACTTCCTGTTCCACCCGATTTTTCTCATAACGGGCAAAATTCGCTTCATTCTGCTCAAGCATCCATTGTGTCCATTTTTTTAAATTCGTCATCTTCTTGTCCCCTTCTTTGTATTTAGAATAGCATATTTCAGGTAAAATCCCCATTCACATGCCTTTTTTCTTCACCAAAAAACGAAGGTATGTTCCCATTTATGCCTGATTTATCGATCCTTTTCCAGATGATCTCACAAATTTTACTAGGAATTTCATTTTATTTTGTTATAATAAAGGTTAGTTCTATGGAGCTGGCTATTTTTGATCAATGAGGTGAGAATCATGGCAATCGGCTATCCAAACGGCAAAAAGCCACAACAACCGAATAAAGCAAATGCTGTGAAAAAGAATCAAAAACTGCCGACGCTTTATGGCAAACGCGGAATGTCGCTTGAGGATGACTTAAATGATACGAATGCTTATTATTTAGCGCATGATATTGCGGTGATCCACAAAAAACCGACTCCCGTTCAAATCGTGCGCGTTGATTATCCAAAAAGAAGCAACGCTACGATACGAGAGGCATATTTTAAACAACCTTCAACAACAGACTATAATGGTGTTTATAAAGGAAAGTATTTAGATTTTGAGGCCAAGGAAACCAAAAACACGACCTCTTTTCCACTGAATAATTTCCACCCTCACCAGCTGACCCACATGGAGCAAGTTGTAAAACAAAACGGACTTGCCTTTGTGATCATCAGCTTTCGGACACTTGACGAAGTGTATCTCACCATGTATCAAAATTTTTATCCATTTTGGCAAAGAATGGCTGAAGGCGGGCGTAAATCGGTTGCAATCGATGAACTTCGCGATGTCTCGGCCCTCATTCCCTATGGTTTAAATCCGCGGCTTGACTTTTTATCTGTCCTGGATAAAGCAAGTAGATAGTCAGCCGAGTTTAAAGGAGAGAGATTTTTAATGGCAGAAAAACCGCAAACAAGATCTCAGTATCGCAGCCAGCAAAACTCAAAGCAGCGCAGCAAAAAAGATCAGCTGCCGGTCAAAAAGAAACGTCATATTGGCCGCACGATCGTCAAAACAATTTTCTTCGTTGGTTTGTTTTGCGCTTTCTTCGGGATTGCTGCTGGAGCCGGTCTTTTCTATTCCTATGCAAAAGACGCGCCCAAACTTACTGATTCCAAATTGCGTGACCCTGTTTCGTCAAAAATCCTAGATAAAGACGGAAATGTTTTTGCAGAAGTAGGTGCAGAAAAACGGGACTACGTGGAATATGCAGATATTCCGAAAACATTGGAGGACGCCATTTTGTCCACAGAAGATAATCGCTTTTACGAGCATGATGGGATTGATCCGATCCGTCTCGTTGGTGCTGTTATCGCAAACTTTCAAAATGGATTTGGTGATCAGGGCGGAAGTACCCTATCTCAACAAATCATCAAAATGAGTTATCTGGATTATACGGATAAGTCGCTCGCACGAAAAGCTCAAGAAGCTTGGCTGGCACTTCAACTAGAGGAAAAATACAGCAAGCATGATATTATCGAAATTTATGTCAACAAAGTTTACATGTCAGATCGCACATACGGGATGCAGACGGCTGCTGAACATTATTACGGCAAAAGTCTGAAAGATTTAAGCCTTGCGCAAACGGCTCTTATCGCCGGAATGCCGCAAAGTCCAAATAATTATAACCCTTATGACCATCCAGATGCTGCAAAAAAACGGCGTGATCTAGTCCTGACAAATATGTACAACAACGATAAAATCACCAAGCAAGAAATGAAAGACGCTCAGGCAGTTGATATCAAGGATGGTCTTCAATCACAAGAAGAACGCGAAGAAGCTTCCTATAAATACGACTCCTATGTCACACAGGTACTAAGTGAGATTCCTGATGAATATGATGTTTATAAAGACGGTTTAACGATTCATACGTCACTTGATCAGGATGCCCAAAAGTATACCGAGCAAATGATGAATTCCAATGATATCGTTAGCTTTACGGATGACAAGATGCAAGCTGGTGTTGTCGTGATGGATACGAAAACAGGTCGTGTGCAAGCAATTGGCGGCGGGCGTAATCAAAATGTCACTCGTGGCTACAACTACGCCACACAACTTGAACGGCAAGTCGGTTCTACGATGAAACCTATCGCAGATTACGGACCAGCAATCGAATATCTCAACATGTCTACAGCACAAATTATCAAAGATGAACCTTACACTTATAGTGGTGGTACTGAAATCAACAACTGGGATCACAGCTATCAGGGCGATATTACGATGAGACAGGCACTTTATGATTCACGGAATATCCCAGCACTGAAAACCTTACAAGCTGTCGGAACAGACAAAGCGATGGAGTTTACCGACAAGTTAGGCTTTGATTATGATGAATTCCCTGAGTCCTATTCGATCGGTGCCAACTCTTCGAATCCGCTACAAATGGCCGGTGCTTATGGTGCATTCGGAAATAAAGGGGTCTACAACAAACCGCACACTGTCACAAAAATTGTGACTGGTGACGGCGATGAGATCGATATGGAACCAAAAAGTCACGTCGCAATGAAAGAATCGACTGCTTATATGATTTCAGATGTGCTCAAAGATGTTATTTCAAAAGGTACAGGTACTTCAGCTGCTGTTTCCGGAGTTCCAGTTGCTGGTAAGACTGGTACGACGAACTTCGATTCAAGTGCTCAAGCGAAATACAATTATCCAAGTGGCGCAGCCCGTGATTCCTGGTTTGTTGGTTATTCGACCAATTATACCGTTTCTGTTTGGACCGGCTATGATGATATTGAAAATTATTTATCATCAAGCGAACAAAAAATCGCCCAGCGCATGTTCTCAAAAGTAATGGGACATGTATCAGAAGGTAAGGAAACAGCTGACTTCAAGCAGCCAAGCAGTGTAGTTTCAGTTCCGATTCTAAAAGGCAGTAATCCACCTGTTAAAGCTGCTGCAGGTACGGCCAGTGAAGACATGACGACTGAACTGTTTGTTGCAGGAACGCAACCAACGAAAACAGAGATGTCTGCTTCCGCGAAGAAAGCCAAAGAAGACGAAGAAAAAGCGAAAAAAGAAGAGGAAGAAAAGAAAAAACAAGAAGAAGAAGCTAAGAAGAAAGAAGAGGAAGAGAAAAATGCCACTCCAGGCACCCCTGCTGGTTTAACTGCAAAATATGATGCAACCAGCAAGCAAATTACGGCAAGTTGGACCGCCGTGGATGGTGCCGAAAGTTATGATGTGACTGTCAATGGACAGACAACCTCTGTCACCTCTACTTCTATTACCGTTTCTGGCGGTAGCCCGGGATCGACGATTACGATTAGTGTTGTCGCGAAAAAAGGTGATAAATCCAGTGCAGCGGCAACTACGACTGTGACGATTCCTCAAGAGAATAACACTGATTCTTCTAATCCAGACAGCAGCCAGAACAACAACCAGAATAACAATCAGGATAGCACTTAACACATAAATAAAGCGAAGTTAGCAGGTACCCTTGCTTTCTAAAGTTTTCGATCTACTTTAGAAGATGGCTGTTTGCTAACTTCGCTTTTTCTTTCAAAAAAATAACCTGCCGGCACTGACCGAAAATCAGTTGCTGACAGGTTTTATTTTATTCTGTTTTGGCAATCAATTTACGTTGTTCAAGCATAAGTTCCTTTAATTGCGTATAGCCTAAAAAGGTATGCGCACGCTCTAGGCAGTACAGGAGCCGCTCCTCTAAATTTAGCGGCTTGATTTCCAGTGTTTGAATCTGTTCTTCCAGATTATTTAATTGAACAGGACGATGATTGCTCCAAAATAAAATGGAAAGAAAAATTCCCAAGGCATCTGTAACACTTGACGGATTAGGCTTTTCCTTATTCTCAAGTGCCGTCTCAATTTCCAGAAGAAGTACCTTCATATGTTTATTCAGGCGGCGACAGGCTCTATCCGTCTCCTCGTGCCATGGCATAATCCCAGCACCTTTTGTATAAAACATCTGCTCTTGCCAAAACGGTACACCGCTGACAAAAAGAGAGGCTTCATCGAGCTCGTTCATCACGATGTCTGGCGAGCGAAACCTCGCATGTGTTAATTCTGGGGCGTACTTAAATTCAGCCATCAAATCCTCTCACTTTCGCTTGTTTCTTTCCTTCACGACAAAGATGAAGCAGCGGACAAGTAGGACATTCCGGCTTCCGGGCCTTGCAGTGATATCTGCCGAAAAAAATCAAATAATGATGCGCATCTGACCACATTTCTTCCGGTAATTTCTTTTTTAGTGTTTCTTCCACTTGAACCACTGAATCTTTCCAACGACAGATGCCCAACCTTTTCGATACCCGTTCGACATGCGTGTCGACAGCTAGTGCTGGCACGCCAAAGCCAACCGATAAGACCACATTTGCTGTTTTACGACCCACACCCGGCAAGCTTTCAAGTTCAGCATGTGTTTTTGGAACTTCCCCGCCAAATTCAGTCAACAGTTTTTTAGACAAAGCTTGAATATTTTTAGCCTTGTTACGATAAAGTCCGATCGAACGGATATCTCCCTCTAGTTCAGCAAGCGGAACAGCCAGATAGTCTTCCGGCTTGTGATACTTTTCAAAAAGATCTGCTGTTACTTTATTTACCAGCACATCTGTACATTGAGCAGATAAAACGACCGCAATCAACAGCTCAAAGGTATTCTTATGAATCAACTCGCAGTGAGCAGCAGGGAACATTTTGGCCATTTCGTTGATACAATCAATGGTTTGTTGTTTTGTCAGCATCTACCTTGTCTCACCCTTTTCTTTTCTCCAGCCAATCATAAAATGGAATACTATCCGAGCTTTGTTTGAAGGCTCCTTGCGTCTTGCTTCCAGCTTCCTTACTGCCATTTTGATGAAAGTTTTCTGCTATTTTCCGGGCATCCTCTACGGTCTTCACGCCCTCTTTTGTCCAATTAAGCAAAATACGGTCGATATAACGAAAGCTTAATTTAGACGAGATGACAGCCTCTTTCAAAGCTTCCTTCACAAGATCTGGCGCCACATGATCCTGGTCTAGCCATGCCGACAGTGTCTCTGCCTCAATCGGCGACAGCGGGCGACCAAATTCACTTTCAAATAAGCGGTACAGGTTGGTCTCCTCTTTGACTTGCTGATTGATGCGACCAGTCAGATCTTTCTCTTCATAAAGCAGCCACAGTTTTTCCCACAGTGGCTCTAGAGAATAGGCTTCCGTTAAAATCTGCCGCTCCTCGTGATGCGTCAGTGCAAGAAAACCACGCGCAATGAGTGTCTCGATCAGCTTCATGATCTCACCTTGACTCAGTGTCATCCGAATCGTCAATTCTTCTACGGATGGGAACGGATTTCCAGCTGCACGGTATGACTCGATTTGAATCAACAGCATCATTTCCGTTTCATTCAAAGAGAGCACTTTATAATTCGCCAATAAAACTTGCGAAATTGACAGCTGCCCTTCTTTGATCCATTCCTGCATAATTTTTTGCTCCATCAAAAACACCTCACTATAAAAGTATATCATGATTTGACCCGAAAGTTGGCGATTTTTATTTAAAATTTCAGCAAGCTCTTCCATTTTCTAAAATCGGCATGAAAAAGACACACCTCGCAGCACGAGATGTGTCTTTTCCGGAATAACCATTAAGGATATAGACGATTTAATAGACGAGGGAATGGGATTGTCTCACGTACATGCTCTGTTCCTGAGATCCAAGCCACGGTTCTCTCAAGACCTAAACCAAAACCAGAATGCGGTACGGAACCATAGCGTGCCAGGTCGATATACCAGCTATAGGCTTCCTCATCCAATCCGAATGCTTTGATACGTTCAAGCAAAACATCAAGTTCATGAATACGTTCTGATCCGCCAATGATCTCACCATAACCCTCAGGTGCAATCAAGTCTGCACACAATACAACTTGGTCATTCGTTGGATCTTCCGGCATATAAAACGGCTTAATCGCTTTTGGATAATGCGTGATGAAAACTGGTTTTTCAAAACTATCGGCAATGGCCGTTTCATGCGGTGCACCAAAATCATCACCCCACTCAATATCATCGAAGCCTTGTTTTTTGAGCAGTTCGATTGCTTCGGTATAAGTAATCCGCGGGAATGGTGCTGTCATTTTTTCAAGATGCGTCGTATCTCTCCCAAGCCGTTCTAGTTCCAGCATACAATTATCCAGAACAGATTTTACAAGGAAAGCAACATATTGCTCTTGTACTTCCAAGCTGTCTTCCAATTTATAAAAGGCCATTTCCGGCTCAATCATCCAGAATTCGATCAAATGGCGACGTGTTTTCGATTTTTCAGCCCGGAAAGTAGGTCCGAATGAAAACACCTTTCCGAATGCCATGGCCGCAGCTTCCATATAAAGCTGGCCACTTTGAGAAAGAAAAGCATCTTCATCAAAGTATTTCGTGTGGAAAAGCTCCGTCGTTCCTTCAGGCGCGCTACCCGTTAAAATTGGTGGATCGATCTTCATAAAGCCTTCACGATTAAAGAATTCATACGTAGCACGAATGATCTCATTCCGAATTTTCATAATCGCATGTTGACGATTGGAACGCAGCCATAAGTGACGATGATCCATCAAAAACTCTGTACCATGTTCTTTTGGCGTAATCGGATAGTCATGCGATTCGGAAATCACCTCGATCCCAGTCACAGCCATTTCATAGCCAAATTTTGAGCGCGTATCTTCATGGATCTCACCGGTTACAAAAAAACTGGTTTCTTGTGCGAGACTTTTCGCTTGCGCAAAAACCTCTTCTGCAACTTCCGCTTTTACAACCACGCCCTGCATAAAGCCTGTACCGTCACGAAGCTGTAAAAAGGCGATCTTACCGCTTGAACGTTTATTAGAAAGCCAAACGCCGATCGTTACTTCTTGATTGACATAATCTTTTGCTTGATTAATCGTTATTTTCACTTTGTACACTCCCTAGTTTTCCATAAATTCTTTGATTCTAACAAGCGCCGCCCCGAAGAGTTCCGGATCTGTTGCATAAGAAAGACGGATATATTCAGGCATACCAAATCCTGAGCCAGGAATCACCGCGACTTTTGCCTGTTCAAGCAGGGCAGTAGCAAGCTCATCTCCGCTTTCAAAACCTTTGATTTGCAAAGCTTCCTCTACGTTAATAAAGAAATAAAAAGCCCCGTCCGGTTTTTTCGGTCGAAATCCTGGAATCTGCTCAAGTTCTGGATAGAAACGTTCCATCCGTTCTTCAAAAGCCTGATACATTTGTTCTGGAACTGTTTGACTGCCTTCATAAGCTTCGACAGCTGCATATTGCGCATTCGCCGTAGGATTACTTGTTAAATGGTCTGCCAATTTGCCCATTCCAGCAATCAACTTCGCATCTGCCGCAGCATAGCCAATGCGCCAACCAGTCATCGAATACGCTTTGGATACGCCGTTAATCACCACTGTCCGTGCGTACAAATCCTGATTAAGACTGGCGATCGAGCAGATTTCTTCTTGTCCGTAATACAATTTCTCATAAATCTCATCTGATACGATGACAAGATTGTGCTTCGCTGCCACACTGCCGATTCGAATCAACTCTTCTTTTGTATAGCACATGCCGGTTGGGTTATTAGGCGAATTGAGTACGACTGCTTTTGTTTTCGAGGTAATCGCCTGCTCAAAATCAGCCGCACTCAGTTTGAAATCCTGTTCAAAGCCCGTTTCGACAAATACAGGGACACCACCTGCCAGCTTGATTTGCTCTGGATAAGTGACCCAGTAAGGAACAGGGACAATCACTTCATCGCCAGGATTGAGAAGCGCCTGGAAAACCGAATAAAGCACATGTTTGGCTCCAGTTCCAACAAAAATCTGGTTCGTTTCATAAGAAAGTCCCTGATCACGAGCTAGTTTTTTCACGATTGCCTCTTTTAATTCTGGAATCCCAGTAGAAGGTGTATATTTCGTAAACCCTGCTTCCATTGACCGGATCGCAGCGTCAATAATATTCTGTGGCGTATTAAAGTCTGGTTCCCCTGCTCCAAGACCGATTACATCAATACCGTCATGCTTCATCTGCTTAGCTTTTGCTGTGATCGCAAGTGTGGGAGACGGCGCAACTTTTTTCACACGTTCTGATAAAGGTATCTCCATCTTTCATCCTCCTACAAATTTATAAGTTTTCGATTTCTCGAAGCCATTCTCCGTCCGAAAAAGTCATATCGTAATAGTTCAAAGAATCATTCTTCCCAATGTAACTTACTTCATAAAGCGGGACACCATTTTCCATACCCAACGTTACATTAAGAATCTTTTTCGGATGTTTCTTTTCTTCCACGATTTGTTTGGCTTTAGCTTCTGAAATGCCGTCACTCGCATATTTTACATAAATTTTACCGGATTTCTTTTCCGGGACCCAAACCACGATGTCCTTATTTTCTTTGTTTTTTCCGGTCAATACATAGTAGGTGGATTTAACGCCATTGTATAGATAAAATTGATCTTGTTCTTTCAGCTCAATACTGCCGCTGATACGATCAAGCGCCTCCTGCTTGGCCTCTTCCACCGGCTTTTCTGCCGAACGAAGGTACAGGTAAGCTCCCCCTGAAATGAGGATTAGAATGCCGAGAGCTAGCAGGATCCAAAGACCAATTCTTTTTTTATTTTTTCGTCTCTGCAAGATAAATCCGCTCATTTCTGTCTAAATTTGCCCACAAACTTGCAAGCATAAAACTATTATAGCAATAGGCTTTCACTTTTTGAAGTCCTAATCACGATCTTCCGCAAAAAATTGACTCACGAAGGAAAGCAGCTCGTCGCGCCCTCCTTTTTTGATTTCAACTGGCGGCAGCGACTGCAAAAAGGTTTTCCCGAATCGCGTCGTGTCGACCCGATTGTCGAAAATAAACACCACACCGCGGTCATCTTCACGCCGGATCAGTCGACCAAAGCCCTGCTTAAAGCGCAGCACTGCCTCTGGAAGCGATAAGTTTTGAAAAGCATTCTCACCATTTGCTTTTTTGAGCGCAATCTGTGCCTTGGTAAACGGATCGTCCGGCGGCGCAAACGGTAGTCTGACGATCACTAAACAGCTCAGGTCTTCTCCCGGAATATCAATCCCTTCCCAAAAACTTGAAAGCCCCAGCAAGATCGCCTTGTCAAAGAGTTGGAATTGCTTGGTCAGGCGGGCCGAGCTGCCACTTGAAAGTCCTTGCGCCAACACCACATAATCATCCAGTTCCGGTACATCTTTCATCCGCACAGCTGTTTGCCGCAGCATATCTGCCGCCGTAAACAGTACCAACATCCGTCCATCCGTCCGCAAAGCAATCTCTTTCAAATAGTCGGCTAGAACACGCGTGTACACCTCAAGTGGCGTTCCTTTGATCGGTGGCAGATCATCTGGTAAAAAGACGCGACTATTCGTCTTATAGTCAAAAGGAGAGGGGATGCGTGCTTCGATCAGGTCAGCATGTGCAAGTCCAAGTGACTGCTTGGTATAGTGAAAAGAATCCGCCACTGAGAGCGTCGCCGAAGTCATAATCACACTTTCCTTCTTGCCGAAAAATTCGTCCTCTAACAGCTCTTCTACTTGAAGTAAAATGCCTTTCAGCGCCACGCTGGAAAGCGAGCAGTTTTTATCCGCCTCGATAATGATCGTTTCAACCGGCAGTTTCTGATGCACCAGCTGATCCAAGCCGTTTGTCAGCTCCTCAAAGTCCAGTAGAAAAGCAAACACCTCTTCTATAAAGGCCGTTTCCCCTTCTTTGAGCGTTTCCTGCTCCTTTTTGCTTTTTTCAAGCAGCGCACGCAAATGAAGACAAACTTCACGCAAGAGCGACAGCAGATTTTCTGCCAAATAATAAAGCTCTTCGCCCCATTCGTCACTTTGACTGCTCATGACAAGCGTCATTTCCGTACGTCCTTTCCGACTGGATAAAAGCTGCTTTTGTAAAGCGGCAAAAAAGGCCTCGACCGCTTCTGGTAATTTGAGCGCCGCGATATCTAAATCAAACAAATGCGCATCCGATGGAAAAACAAGATCGAGCCGGCTTAAAAGCGAATAACGTTCCAGTGTGCCAAGCTGATTCAAAAAGTATTTCAGCTTGCGATAGGATAAACGAAAACTGCCCTGACTTCTAGCACTTTCGGCAAAATGATGCGCTTCATCGATTACTGCATAGGCATATTCTGGCAAAAGCTTTCGCGTGTCAAAGTGGTCTTTCAAAAGTAAAGCATGATTGACGATCACAAGGTCCGCCTGTTTCGCCTGCTCTAAATTAAATTTATAAAAATCATAAGCAAGCCACGGGTCACGTTTTTCCGATAAGTACCAGCCAGTGTGTTTCATCCGGTTCCAAAACAGCCGTCCGCCACTCGACAAATTGACTTCATCAATGTCGCCGGTCTCTGTTTCAGTCAACCAGACGAGGAGTTTTAATTTTGTTACGACGACATCATAGGTTGGATCTCGTTCTTCCAGCACCTTCTCAAATTTAAACAAATTGAGATAGTGGTCTCGTCCTTTCAAAAGCGTGGTCGAAACTGGCAGCCCTGAAAGCCGCTTCGCTAAACGGACATCCTTATGATAAAGCTGACTTTGCAGCAAATTTGTATATGTACTGATAATGACAGGCAATTGTTTTTCCTTAGCAAAATAGAGCGAAGGTAAAAAATAGCCGAGTGATTTTCCGATCCCGGTGCCGGCTTCGATTAGGGCATGCCGTTTTTCCTGCATGGCCTGATAGACTAGATCCATCATCTCAAATTGACCTGACCGTGCAAAAAGAGGTGCTCCAGCCCGTTTAAAAAGAGCCTCTTTTTCAGCAACCTCAACAGGGAAGACACCCGGATCTATTTTTTCAGAAGGACGAACTTGCTTTTTCCGAATCACAAGTCCCCGGTACAACAAGAGTTCCTCTGAAAGGGGCTGATTTTTACGTTCTCGAGCCATTTCGACTTCAAACAGCAGCTCTGGTAAATGATTCTTAAGCGGCTGAGCAATATTTGACATCTTGCGTAAGACCTCAAGCGGCAGACCGTTCAGTTTTTCCAAACAAAGCAGCAGCAGCTCAGCCGTTACATAGGCGTCACTATCCGCCTGATGCGGCCGATCATGCCCAAATCCGAATTCGTCCCCCAAGTCCTGCAATTTGTAACTGTCGATTCCCGGATAAAGAATCCGCGAGAGCTCTACCGTATCTAGTTTTTGAATACGAGGCACCTTCTCGCCTGCCATTTTCAATTCTTTTTCCAAAAATGTCCAGTCAAATGCTACATTATGTGCCACAAAAACCGTATCCTCCAGAAGTGACAAAATAATGGGCGCCACATCTTCAAAATGCGGCGCCTCTTTGACATCTTGATCGGAAATCCCTGTGAGTTCTTGGATAAAAGGCGGGATTTTTTTTAGTGGATTAACAAAAGTAGAATAGGTGTGCGTAATCTGGCCATTTTCAATCAATACTCCAGCAAATTGAATGATCCTGTCTTTTCGGCCGGCCTGATTACCAGTTGTTTCCAGATCCACCACTAGATATCTTTTCACTTTTTTCATCCGTTTCCCACCTCACGTCCCGCATTAGCCTTTAAAGGGTTGTATGCGGCTTTTCCGTCAATCTCTGTTCAATTTGATTTTTTTCATCTAGCACGACGACTTTTGGCCGGTGCTTGCGTGCTTCTTCTGCCGTAAAAATACCATAACTCATAATAATCACCACATCCCCAACTTGTACCTGTCTTGCTGCTGCCCCGTTTAAGCAGATCACACCGCTCCCCCGCGCGCCAGCAATGATATAAGTTTCAAAACGTGCGCCATTATTATTATCGACAATCTGCACTTTCTCATTTTCAAGCATATCGACTTCTTCCAAAATCGCAGCATCGATCGTAATGCTTCCCACATACTGCAGATTGGCTTCTGTCACCGTAGCGCGATGAATTTTACCATTCATCATAATTCGATTCATTTCCCCGCCTCCTTTGCTGTAAAAATCTCGTTGTCTATCAGGCGAGCCTTACTGTACTTAACTGCGATGGCTAAAATTAATTCTGCACTTTTGTCCAGGTTTTCATCAAAGTCAGGAAAACTGAGCAATGCCAAATAATCGATCGATCGAGCCGTTTCGCCCAGCACTTCCCGTACTGCCTGATAGGCCTTTTCAGTATCTAACGTTTTCTGATAAGCCAATCTCCCTGCAAGCAGTGCCTGATGCAGTTTGGGCGCGTCCTGTCGCTCCGTTTCGGTCAGATAGACATTCCGGCTACTTCTTGCCAACCCATCTTCTTCTCGAACAGTCGGCACTGTGCGAATCTCTACTGGGAAGAAATAATCCGCCACAAAGTTTTTCACAACGGCGACCTGCTGGGCATCTTTTTGCCCAAAATATGCCCGCTTCGGCTGCACAAGCTGAAACAGTTTCGCTAAAACTGTAACGACTCCATCAAAATGTCCCGGCCGCTTCGCTCCATCCAGCACATCTGTACGCTTTGTCACCGTGAATGTCACAGAAAGCGGCGCTGGATACATTTCTGAGGTACTCGGTATAAACAAAAAATCTGCTCCTGCTGCCTCAGCAAGTTCCGCATCCCGCTTCTCATCACGCGGATAACTTTCAAAATCCTCATCTGGTCCAAATTGTGTTGGATTTACAAACACACTCACAACGACTCGGCTATTTTCCCGCCGCGCCTCACGAATCAGCGTCAAGTGCCCTTCATGGAGAAAACCCATTGTGGGAACAAAACCGATTTCCGCCTCTTTTTCCGCAGCCAGACAATTGGTAAGTTCTTCAACCGTGCGAAGGATTTTCACTTCTTTGCACCTCCATAAAGCGCATCTAACTGCTCTTCTTTCATGGTAAAAGAATGGGCATCTGTCGGGAACTCGCCTGCCTTCACTTCTTTCACATATTGTTCCAGCGCTTTTTCAATCACTGGATCGATATCTGCATAGGCTTTCACGAATTTAGCTCGGCGCGAAATCCCATACCCAATGATATCGTGATAAACCAGTACCTGACCAGCTGTGCCTTTCCCTGCTCCGATGCCGATCACCGGAATGGTCAGAATCGCCTCAATTCTTTCTGCCAGCTGTTTAGGAATAGCTTCTAAAACAAGCATGATCGCCCCTGCAGCTTCGACTGCCTGCGCATCTTCTATCAGCTTTTTGGCCTCTGCCGCTTCTTTCGCTCTCACTTTATAACTGCCTGTCAAGCCAACACTTTGCGGTGTCAAACCTAAGTGTGCCACTACCGGCGCACCGGCCTCTGTCAATGCAGCAATTTTATGCGTTACTTCTCCTGCACCTTCCAGTTTCAGCGCATGGGCACCACTCTCCTGAATGATCCTACGACCATTCGCAATCGTTTCATCAAGTCCGCCATGATAAGTCATAAATGGCATATCTGTCACAACGAAAGTATCGGGAGCCCCTCGGCGTACTGCCTTTGTATGATGGATCATATCATCTAGTGTGACCGGCACAGTCGAATCATAGCCAAGAACGACCATCCCCAGTGAATCACCCACTAGAATAAGATCCGCTCCCGCCTGTTCGACATTTTTCGCAGAGGGATAATCATAGGCTGTCACCATAGTGATCTTCTCTCCATTTGCCTTCATTTCCAAAAATTGGCTCGGCTTTTTCATTTGTCATTCTCCTTTTCGTCCGTGTTCCATAGCGAAATCACGGCAAAAACATGTATTTTTCATCAGGCGGTATCGTTTCTAGAACAGAATACAATCAATGCCTGATTACTTTGCTATCTTACCATAATCCGCACCCTTTATAAAGCTTCTGAACAGGAAAAAAGCTGATTGAATAAATCTTCAATCAGCTTGCTGATCCATCCACTTTGCCAAATTTTTTTGACTGTCCGTTGCGGCATAGGTAGATACGACTTTTCCATCTTTCAAATAAACCATTGTCGGAACTGAATCAATCGACATACCCTCAAGCAAGTCCACCATTTCATCACGATTTTTCTCAGAAGCCTTATCTGTATTGTAATAAGCTAATTTGCCGCTATAGCCCTGCTCTGTAAGCTCTTTTTGCAAGATCGGCTGAAAAGCCTGACAATCCTCACAGCTTGGTCTGCCCACATAAACAAAGCCTGTTTCTTTATCTGCCATCTTTTGTTTAAAATCCGCTGTCCCGATCGTATTTAAAAAAGCTTTTGCTGCTTGACTTGTCTCAGAAGCCGCATCATCTGACTGCTTACTGGTTTGACCTGAGCATGCAGTCAGTAGCACGCCCAGACAAACGCACAAAATCATACCTATTATTTTTTTCATTTTATGCCCCCTTTATTGTCTATTGTAGCTGATTTCTCTCAAAATAGAAAAACAACAAAACTGATTTTCAGCTCGTTTTTTATATAAAAAGCCGCTTTCTATACAAAAACAGCCGGAAAAACTGCGTTCTCGGCTGTTAAAAATAAAGTTTATTCGATTTCAATATCCGCTGAGTAAACAGGGTGTATCTCGCCAGCATCATCTTCAACCAGTAGAACACCTTCTTCTGAAATCCCTTTTGATATGCCTGTAATCGTTCCCTGAAGCGTAGATACGCGCACACGCTGCTGAAATGGAATGGCGCGTTCTTCCCATAAAAGTTTGATCGGCTGGAATCCCTGACTTTCAAAAAGTAGATAATATTTCTCTAAATAAAAAAGAATGGCCTGAATCAATACTTGTCTGGAGTAATTCTTCCCACCTTCAATCCGCAATGAAGTCGCTTTTTGACGTAGCTCTTCTGGAAAACTTTCCTGTCCTACATTGACGCCAATCCCAATGATGACGGCATGAATAGTTTCTGCTTCCGCCTGCATTTCAGTCAGCACACCGCAAATTTTCTTCTTGCCTAGATAAAGATCATTTGGCCACTTGATGCGCGGTTCAAGCCCGGTCACTTCATTGATGGCTTCAGATACGGCCAAAGATGCAATAAAGGTGAACTGCGGTACACGGCGAATCTCAATTCGCGGCTTTAAAATCACGCTCATCCAGATGCCATGACCTTTTTGAGAATCCCACGGTCGCAAAAGCCGACCTTTTCCCTTCGTCTGTTCATCACTGATAATCACTGTCCCACTTTCAGCACCATTGGAAACTTCTTGATGGGCGACGAGCTGCGTAGACGAAACACGCTCAAATACGTGCATATTTTGGCCGATAAAGCTAGTCTTAAGCCCCAACAGAATGGCATCTCTTGAAAATTGATTTTTCCCCACGTGTAAACGATATCCTTTATTGCGGACAGCCTCTATTTCATAACCTTCCTTGCGTAGGTTCTCCATATGCTTCCAGACCGCCGTCCTTGAACAACCTAATAAATCGGCAATCTGCTGTCCAGAAATAAATTCATCCTGTCTTTTCCCAAAATAGGCAAGCAGTTTTTCACGATTTGTTTTCGCCATAGCCCAGCCAC
Source organism: Listeria ilorinensis (assembly GCF_913566895.1). Taxonomy (GTDB): domain Bacteria; phylum Bacillota; class Bacilli; order Lactobacillales; family Listeriaceae; genus Listeria; species Listeria ilorinensis. Next base: position 128,418 of record NZ_CAJYCN010000003.1, read on the forward strand.
CTCCTGATCTCTGTTTTTTCATTCGAAAGAGTACCATTTACAACAGCCTTCTCTACTCGAAGAAGTGTCTCGCTCAGCCAAGGACCGCCCGATGCTCCGCTCCACATCAATAGATCATGACCTGTCACCTGCAGTTCGCTGCGGTTGTGAATCGGTAAGGCTTCGTAGATTGAAAGACATTTCGCCAAATCATTTTGACCTGACATAACTTGACGGCCGTTTTCAATCAGGGTAATAAGAGAAGCCCCTGCTTGGTAAAGAGACCACCTCGACCACTTCCCATCTTTTGCCAAGAACTGATAGGCTGCAGCTGTCCGTTTGATCGTCCGGTTGGGAAGCCGCCAAGCCCGAAGCGCTCCTCTGACCTCTTCCGGTTTCGTTGCCGCCATCAAAAGTAGCCAGAGCAGCTCATCATCCGCATCTTCCGGAAGTCTCCATTTGCTCAGCACCAGGAGTGCGTCTTTTTTTCCGGAAAGTCCAGGTAAATAGGCTTCCATCCCCACCTTGATCATCATTTCAACAGCTCTTGGAAATGCCTTGCCACGATGAAGCTTCAGCCATTCAACCGTGATGCGTTCTACTGAGACATAGGCCAGCAAACTGATTTCTTCTGCTAAAGCCCGAGCCGTCTTTTCTTCCAATGTAAAGTCAAGCTGGCTCAAAAAACGAACGGCCCGCATCATTCGAAGTGCATCTTCATGAAAACGCGCTTTAGGATCACCAACTGCCGTAATAATCTTTTCCTTGATTGCCAACTGTCCTTGAAAAGGATCATGAAAAGCAAAGTGACGGTCCATGGCAATGGCATTCATTGTAAAATCACGCCGCAACAAATCTTCTTTTAAGGAACGGATAAAGGTGACCTCTTCCGGTCGTCTGAAATCTGTATAGGATCCTTCCGTTCGAAAAGTTGTCACTTCATAATGTTCACCATCTTCATTGACTGTCACGGTACCATGTTTAATACCAGTATCATATGTGCGGGCAAAAATCATTTTGACCTCTTCTGGAAAAGCACTTGTCGCAATATCAACATCACTGATAGCACGTTCCAGCAGGAAATCGCGTACTGCGCCGCCAACAAAATAGGCCTCAAATCCAGCTGCTTCAAGCTTTTCTAGTACCGGTAATGCTTTCATGAATTGTGCTTTCATAAGTGCTCCTTTCAAACTTTAAATCTCTTCATTGTTGCGACGCAAATCACGCCATTCTAGAAAACCCTCACTTAATCCCCGAATCAGCACCTCTGCAGTTCCGATATTGGTTGCAAGCGGGATTTCATAAACATCACATAGCCGGATCAAAGCTGTCACATCCGGTTCATGCGGCTGAGCAGTCAATGGATCACGTAAAAAAATCACCAGATCCATTTTGTTTTCCGAAATTTTCGAGCCAATCTGCTGGTCTCCTCCAAGCGGCCCCGACTGAAAGCGATGGACACTTAAGCCCGTCGCCTCCATGATGCGCAGCCCTGTTGTACCGGTCGCATAAAGCGTATGTTTTTCCAAAATTGGCTGATAAGCAGTCGCAAATTCTACCATTAAGTCTTTTTTTCTATCGTGTGCAATCAGTGCAATATGCATCATAGCAAAATGCTCCTTTAAAGTATATTTTCAAGACCGTAAATAAGTGTTTGGTGGTTGGCTGTTTCACGGATTGCAAGGGCTACACCAGACATAAAGGAAATCCGGTCATAGGAATCGTGTCGAAGCGTGAGTCCTTGTCCTTCTGCACCAAATATTACTTCCTGATGCGCTACAAGTCCGGGAAGTCGCACACTATGGATCCGCATGCCTTCATAATCAGCACCCCGAGCACCAGAAATCGTTTCTTCCTCACCGTCTGCCCCTTGGCGGATTTTTTCACGGGCAGCTGCCATCATTTCGGCAGTTTTAACCGCTGTACCACTTGGTGCGTCCAATTTTTTATCATGGTGCAGCTCGATAATTTCCACATTTGGAAAATACTTCGCCGCTTTTTCAGCAAACTGCATCATCAAAACAGCGCCAATCGCAAAATTAGGCGCAATCAAGCTGCCAACCCCGCGTTCTTCCGCAATCTTTGTTAATATTTCGATCTGTTCTGCTGTAAAGCCTGTTGTTCCAACAACTGCGCGAACGCCTTTTTCAATGATGGTCTTTGTGTTGCTAAAAGCAAATTTAGGAATCGTAAAGTCAACGATACAGTCTGGCTGCACTGTACTGATCATTGTCTCTAAATCGCCAAAAACAGGTATATCAGAATCTGGCATCACTTGCTCAGCTGGTTCTTTATCAAGTACTCCGACAAGCACCATGTCCTTTTCACCAAGAACCGTTTTCACGACCTCACTACCCATTCTGCCTTTATAACCTGATACTGCTACTTTGATCATTTTGTTTCCTCCTTTTTCGTCCAGCGATCCTTATCGCGTTCGGTGAATTTAGCCATCACCATGTCATGTGCTGCCTCTAAATCCACACCAAGCGAATTCGCCATGCAAATCAGCACAAAAAGTGTGTCGCCCATTTCTTCCTCGATTTTCTTTTCACCTTCGGAAGCTTTTTTCGGTTTTTCACCATAGTAGTGATTGATTTCACGTGCAAGTTCACCTGTTTCTTCTGTAATGCGCGCCATCATGGCGAGTGGAGAGAAATATCCCTCTTCAAATTGTCCGATAAACTGATCAACCTGTTGTTGCATTTCCTGCATCGTTTTTGTCACGTTTTTGCCCTCCATTATGATAAACTGTATGATGGAATCTATTTTATTATACAGAAAAAAACTTCCTATCGTCCAACTTTTACTCATGAAAGGGGTTCTATACATGCTCAAAACGCTGCGCTTTAAAAATATTTTTTTTATTATGCTTGGAACAGCTATCTATGCATTCGGACTTGTCAATTTTAATATTCAAAACGGGCTCGGGGAAGGCGGGCTGACCGGGATCACACTGATTCTGCTCAACTTCTTTGGAATCGATCCAGCCTACTCCAACCTCTTCCTCAATATCCCGCTTTTCCTGATCGGCTGGCGGGTGCTTGGAAGTCGCACTTTTATTTATTCAGGCATCGGTACATTCAGTCTGTCACTTTTTTTGTGGATTTTTCAGCGTATACCATTTACGCTCGATCTTCATAATGACCTGTTGCTTGTGGCGCTTTTTGCCGGTGGCTTCACGGGTGTTGGACTCGGAATTGTTTTCCGTTACGGAGGCACGACTGGCGGCAGTGATATTATCGCCAAATTATTGAATTTCAAAAAAGGGATCAGTATGGGCAAAACCCTCTTCATTTTTGATGCACTCGTCCTAACAGCATCCCTTTCCTATCTAGATGTTCGACAAGTCATGTATACACTTGTGACCGTTTTTATTGGCTCTCGAGTGATTGATTTTGTGCAGGAAGGTGCCTATGCGGCTCGTGGCGCGATGATTATTTCAAAAGATAATCAAACGATCGCCTCCCATATCATGATGGCGATGAATCGCGGTGTCACGATCCTTGAAGGGCGCGGCGGCTTTTCAAAACTCGATCAGGATGTTCTTTATGTCGTCGTAGCTAAAAATGAACTGATTCAGTTGAAAAATATTATCGATGCTATCGATCCGCATGCTTTCGTGTCCGTCAGTGTCGTCCATGATGTGATTGGGGAAGGCTTTACACTTGATGAAAATAAAAACCCGATTTATTGACGCCATTTGATATAAGCTGCCGGGTCAAACGATTGCAAATCGAGTGCATGGGGCTTATCAGAGACGGCTTCGCTTAAAAGTCGTCCTACATAGGGACCGGTTGTCAGACCAGATGCGCCCAACCCACCAGCAACAAAAAGAGGCAAATCGCCTAATTGCCCAATAAACGGCTTGAAGTCAGAGGTATAGGGTCTTGTGCCGACAGACTGTTGGATAAGCTGAAGCTGGTCAACATTTGCCAGAAATGGCCGAACTGCTGCTAAAATTTCTTCACGAGCAGCTTTTGTTGCGGTCAAATCGAAGCCCGCCTCTTTTTCATGCGTAGCACCAACCATCAGTACACCTGCTTCAAATGGCACAATACTTTTACTGCTTGGCGGCAAAACAACTGGCCAATTATCTGTATCCAACTGCTCTGTCTGCAACATGAGGATCTGTCCTTTTTGTGGGAGCAAATCACTGATGAATCCTAAGCGGGCAAGCTCTTCTGTCATCCACGCGCCGCCTGCATAAATCACTTTGTCAAATGAGTCCGTCAAAATGCCACCTGTCCTGAGTTCTAGCTTCTCTGAACGAGCTTTTCTCACAAGATGTGCTTCTTGCTCTACATAACGGGCATGACTCGATTGAAGGGCTGCCTGAAGAAGTGCCGTCCGAATCTGTTCCCCATCTGCCCGACCGCCACCTGAAACAAGTACACCGAATAAGCCAGGCTGGACAAGGGGAAAGTATCTTTTGACAGCTGCCGGATCAAGCAGCTTGATCTCCCCAATCTCAGGCGCATCCACGCGCCGCTCCCTCGCCAAATCCGCCACCTGACGAGCCCCTTCTTCTGAATCCCGCAAAACAAGTGTCCCTACTTGCTTGTAGCCGCTTCGTGCCACCTGTTTTTCCAGTTTTTTACCTAAGATCGGATAATAAGCCGCACTGTGTTTCGCCAGCTCATACCAGACCTTATTGCGCCGTTTCGATAACCAAGGGCAAATAATACCTGCTGCATGACGCGTTGCTTGCCCTGCATCTCTGCGGTCGAAAAGCGTCACATCCACCCCACTTTTACTCAAATGATAAAAAGCACTTGCTCCTATAATTCCACCGCCAATAATCGCAATCTTTTCCATTTCATTTCTCCTCCAATTGCTGTCTAAGGAGTTGCCAGTCTGCCTCTATCAATGGAAGAAGCTGACGGTTATAGAAAATCGATGCCGGATGAAAGGTAGCAAGTACTGTATATTCTTTTTCTGTCCAGCTGTATGTCTGATCGTCTAGCCGCGCTAAATATTGCACCGGTCCTTGATAAATTTTACCGTGTTGTTCAGAGACCTGATACGATTTGCCAAGTAGTCGTTTTAATCCCACATTCCCCATCGCCAGAATGATTTCAGGATGGATCATTTGGATTTCTGCATCCAGTACCGGCGCATGGGCTAAAATTTCTTTCTGAGTAGGCGGTCTGTTATAACGCCGTTTGATTGTTTCCCCTGTTTTTCGGTCAGTTTTTTCCCCATAACGATATGGTCGGCTGCGAACGGCACTGGTGATAAAAACATCCTCACGAGTCAGCCCTGCCATTGCCATAAATTTCATTAATTCTTTCCCGGCTCGACCGCTAAACGGAATCAGACTCCCCACCTCCGTCTCACCCGGTGCCTCCCCAACCAACATCACCTTTGCATCTTCCGGTCCTTTTCCTTTCACAAAGCCTTCCAGCGCAAATCCTGCTGCCCGCTTTCGTGCCAATTCGACCAATCGATCTGAAATCTCCATTTCTTATGCCTCCATTCATCCAATACAGAATTGACAAGTAAAATAAAGTTTGTAATAATATGAATTACTATATAATAATGTCAATAATATTACGTTTTAAGTCTTCCTAGTTAACGGATACAGTTTCATTTTAACTGAATGTCCGTTCATTATACAGAAAAGGGAGCTTTTTTATGTGGAATTTGTTAGAATCAATTGGCGCAAGTGCCGCACTTTTCTTAACTGCTCAATTTTTTCATGGTATGCTGCTGCGAACACTGCGCGAAAAAAAACCGCATCTTTTTGAACGTCCAGCTTGGAACCAACTGATTTTATATGGAGTGGGTATATATTATGGGCTTCTTGGGGCCTATTTTATTTATCGTGCCCAGCAGGGTTTTGAATACGGCATCTATACAGATATGCTACTAAATATCATCCTGATTTTCAATTTACTGTCTACTACAAAGAAACCAGCTAATATAGCCGTGGTACTGATTATTTTATTTAAATTCTTATTAGCACCAAACGCCTTAGATCAGGTCGTATATGCGGCTTTTATTCTTGCCTATCATCTTATTTGCATGGAAATTTCTTATTTGAAAACCAGTTTCTGGAAAAAATTTCTCTTTGCAAAGCTTAGCATGATCCCATTTATGCTGCTCTATTTGCATCAAAAAGTCCCTCTCTCCTATGATGTAACCACTCTGCCTGATTGGGTCAGCTTTTTTGCTGTTTCATTTTTTGTTAGTTTCGTATTATTCCAAGCAATTCTCTATGTCGACTCGTCAAACAAAATGGCTTACGAGCTGAAACGCTCTGCTCTTCGTGACCCACTAACCAATCTAGCCAATTACCGTCATTTCGAGACGCTTTTTACGGACTATTTTTTAAATGCCAAACATCACTTGACACCTCTTGGTCTCATCATTTTTGATATTGATTATTTTAAACAAGTCAACGATACATATGGACATCAGGCTGGAAACACGATTTTAAGCTTATTGAGCGTATCACTTAAAAATTTATCACTACCAAAAGGAACGGTTGCTGCCAGAATTGGTGGAGAAGAATTTGCCATTCTTGTACCGCAAGCGACACTTGTGGAAACTTATGAATTGGCAGAAAAAATCCGTCAAATGGTAGCCGAAACGCCCTTTCCTTTTTTATCTGAACAAACTAGGCTGACAATCTCTTGCGGAGTAGCTAGCTTCGATCAAACTAACGGCGCTTACTTCGATACCAAAACACAGCTATTCGAGACAGCCGATCAGGCACTTTATATCGCCAAAGAACATGGCCGGAATCAGGTTGCCGCCTTGTTTAACCGAACAGAACAGGTGGAAAACAGTACTATCTCACCTTAAAGGATGGAAAAAACATGAAGCTTTCAACGCTTGATCCATATATTGACAGTTTATCGATTTTTTTAGCACTCTTGTTCATCCAAGGGATTTTCTTTCGCAAACTACGAGACATTCGACCACAGTGGTTCACCTTCAGCAAGCGCCATACTATGCTTTCCATCGGACTAGGTATCTATTACGGACTCGCTGGAATCTACTTCATGTTTCGCGGTTCTTTAAATGATGAAGCAGTTGTCTATACAAATTTACGTATTAATCTTCTGCTCGTTACAACGATTTTTGGCGGACGCTTTACTGCTACAGTCACTTTCTTAACGATGTTTATCGGTCGAATTCTGCTCGGTGTTTTGGGTGGATATCCGGCAACGATCCATTATCTGATTCTGTTGAGCGCTTTTTATCTGCTATGTATGCTAATCGGCAGTCTCAACATGAACCAATTGAAAAAGTATATTTTTGCATTTCTATGCAGTATTCCTGTACTATCTTTCTATTATTTCACAAATTTTGATCTAGCACGTGTTTTAGATTGGCAGGATGCTACTCTATTCTATTTCATTTTTGTCATTACAAGCATTTTGGTTTATGCTGCAGCCAATTATATTGACCGTAGCAATAAAATGATGTATCAATTAAAATCGAGTGCTATGACCGATATGTTGACGAACCTTCCAAATATTCGCTATTTCATGACTGCTTTTGAGAAACAGTTCAATCGCTCATCCAAAAGGAAAAAGCAGCTCAGTCTGCTTATCATCGATATTGATCATTTTAAGGAAATCAATGATGATTATGGACATCAGGCCGGAAACACGGTTCTCAGTCAGTTCAGCGTTATTTTAAAAAACCGTCTCTTTCCTAAGAACACACTTGTTGCTCGGATCGGCGGAGAAGAATTTGCTGTTTTGATGCCCGATGTCAGTCTCAAAAATGCGGCGCTGATAGCCGAAACTGTTCGCAGTGAAATTCATCATGCTCGTTTCCCATTTAATCCTAAAAGCGGCAATGTTACGATCTCAATCGGTGTCGCTTGTAATTATGCAACTCCTGAACATAGCTATCTGCAGCAGGAAGCTTTATTTGAAGCTGCCGATCAGGCACTCTATCAAGCGAAGCAAAATGGACGCAACCAAGTCAGAATAAGCAGGGAGGAGAACGAATGAAGAAATGGCTGTTTCCACTTATTGTGATCCTTGTTCTTTCAATAGGTGCCGTTTTCTGGTTTTTATATGCGACAAAATCTCCAACCGCTGAACCGCCAGAACCAACCAAACCGCTTGCAACTAATGTTTCCAAGCATATAGAAAAATATTATTTGACCGATGAGCACCTGATTATTGACTATGAGCAGGCAGACAATCCTCATTATTTAGCCGAAAGTATCGGTCTTTACATGCAGTATCTTTTAAAAGTAGACGACAGTAGCCGTTTCGATCAGATGTATCATTCCTTACTCGACCATTTTGTTGTCACAACCAACGAAGGGACTTTCTTAAAATGGGAGGCGCAGAAAACGACTACGACAAATGCTTTAATTGATGATACGAGAATTGCGGCTGCGCTCTTAACCGCAAGTAGCCAGTTTGATTATCCACCCTATCAGGAACTGGCAGAAAAAATCAATAAAGCAGATCACACCTTTCTCTTATCCCAAAATACGCCCCTTGATTTCTATGACTTCCAAATGAAAAAGCAGGCCGATACCCTTCATCTTAGTTACTATGCTGTTCCGGAAATGAAGTTACTTGGCTATTCGGATAGAAATTTTGTACCATTAAAAAAAGCCAAGGCGCATCCTTTTTTTAAAGAGATTTATCAAAACGGTCAATATACTGAAAGTGACCCTAAAGAAGTCAATATGATTGATCAAATGCTGATTGCCATTGCTTACCTGGAAGTGAACGGGAAACCTGAGCCACACTTTGACTTATTTTTACAAGCTGAGCTGGATGAGCAGGGAAAAATTTTCGGTCGCTATGACCGCACTACACAAAAAGCTATCGACCAAATGGAATCAACAGCTGTCTATGCTTTTTTAGTTCAATATTTTCAGAAGACAAACAATGTAAAACATGGTAAAATCGCACAAGGACTTCTTCAAAAAATGGACACCTCAAACCCTGAGACTACTCACTTTTTTGATTATATAAATAAAGAACTAGTCCTTACCCCAAAATGAAGGAAGATGGATGAACATGACACGCTCTATCCGTTCAATTATTGAGCATAATCTATTCGACACTATTTATGAATCGATTATTAATATCCAAACACGCGAAATACTTGGCTATGAATCCCTTACCCGTCTTCAAGAACCACAAAAATATGAGACGATCAGTGATTTTATTACAGCATGTGAAGAAGCTGGTTTGCGCCATGAGTTTGAGCTGCAGACTATTTTAAACGCCATCCAGCGCTTCCCACATAAAGATGCACGTATTTTCATTAATATTTCTTATGATACCTTTTTGGATCATTATCCATATCTCCAAGAACTTTTGGAAGCAAGCGACCGGGTAACCTTTGAATTTCTCGAAACTTCTATTCTTCTGCCCGAACGTATTTCTGAACTTCATCAAAAGCTTGAGCCACTGCGAACACGTTATGACACATTTTTTGCCATTGATGACTTTGGCTCTGGATACGCGGATGTGGATCGTATCCTCAGTCATTCTGCTGATTTTGTAAAAACAGATACAGAGCTACTTCAAGATCTACTAGAAAGTTCTGGCAAGCAACTGATCCTTCAAAATCTTCATCAGTATCTGGAAAAAAATGGACAAGCATTAATTGTGGAAGGTGTTGAAACAAAAGAACAGCTTGATTTTCTTATTGCACTCGGTATTCACTACGCCCAAGGTTATTATTTCAATTAAAAAATATGCAATTTTCGTTAATATTCTTTGCTTACTTGACATGTTCTACAATGATTTTTTAGCTTATGAACTTCTTTTTTCACAAAAAATATGATCTGGATTTATCATTCGTATAAGTTCTTAATCGTTAAATAAACTTTTGCATAAAATTTCTCCTTCCCCCTATTACTAGTCCTTCATTTTTGTCAGAATGTGATACAAACTTAAGTCCGAATAAAAAAGTGAATGATTTACAAATTACCGTTAAAAATCTGAGATGGTAGTTAGATTAAAATTTATCTTACAAAGAATGAAAAAACATTCCCCCATAAAGCAGCAAAGGAGTCGACTCATCATGTCTTTCTCAAAAACAAAACAAGCTCTTGCAACACTTGTTCAACAAAAAGCAGCACCAGGAATCAGTTATGCTATCATTTCTCCAGCAGGCATCGAAAAAAAAGCAATTGGAAAAAAATCGCTTGTTCCGGCGGAAGAACCACTTCTCTTAACGGAGTCCCCTATCTATGATGTTGCTTCATTAACAAAAGTCATTGCTACAACTAGTCGAATCTTACAATTGCTAGAAAATGAGCAGCTTACATTCGAAACATCTATTAGTCAGTGGTTAGCTGATTTTCGCTATCCGGAGGTCACGGTGTTGGATCTTTTGATACACGCATCCGGTCTGGCTAAAAATATTCCCGGCTTTCCAATGCATGATGCAAGAGATGTCCGGCGTTACGTGATGGCAACTCCTCAGATAGAACCTGTTCGTCAAAGGATCGAATATAGTGATGCTAATTTTTTACTGCTCGGTTACTTGATTGAAGTGATTGACAGAATGCCTTATGAAGAAAGTATACAACAACATATCCTAACGCCCCTTAAGATGACAGCCAGCAGTTTTTATCGTACGGATCCACTCAAAGCTATCCCAACTGAATGGGATGCAAATCGCGGGCTGATTAGAGGGGTTGTACATGATTTCAAAGCTTTTACAGCTGGCGGCAATACCGGTCATGCTGGGTTATTTGCACCACTTGACGATCTGCTCCAGTATGCACAGGCCATTCTTTTTCCGAAAAACCATCCTTTTTTGAAACCTGAGACCCTAAATCGCATGTCGCATAATTACACTGCCGCACTGAACCGTGACCGTGGATTAGGTTTTGACCTGCGCCCTACTTTCTTTGGTGATTTCGCACTTTACCATACTGGTTTTACAGGTACCTTTATTGTGTTGGATCAAAAGCGCAAGTCTGGACTGATTGTATTATCTAACCGCGTTCATCCTACTAGAAAGAATGAAATTTTCAATCAGGCACGTGAGCAAATTGCCGATCTTTTTTTACAAGAAGTTGCCAATTTCAAAATCAAAATGGAGCTTGATGATTCACAGAAAACTAGCAAATAAAAGAACCTAAAATCAAGTCCTGTGGAAAAATGGCTTTGATTTTAGGTTCTTTTATTTCATTCGCTTATTAAGCCTGCATAATGACCTGCAGTATGGCCTGTCACTAGAGCACTGGTTATATTGTAGCCGCCCGTATAACCGTTGATATCCAAAATCTCCCCGCAGAAAAAGAGGCCAGCCATTTTTTTAGATTGCATCTCTTGTGGAATAATTTCTTTCACCGAAACCCCTCCGCCAGTGACAAAAGCCTTTTCAAAATCAAGGGTTCCATTCACACAAAACCGAAAATCTTTAAGTAACTTGCAAAATTGTTCGATTTTTTTAGAGCTCACTTGATGAACAACTTGTTCAGGATCAATATCCGCCTGTTCCAGCATGAACAGCAGTATTTTTTCCTGCTGGACCGCATGTAAGGCGTTTTTGGTCGTTTTTTTCGGATGATCTTGTAGTAGTTCTTGAATCCTTTTCGTTACTTCCTGATCCGTTTCATCCGGAAATAGATCCAGCTTCATCCAAACCTGTTCACTTTTTTTCAGTGCTTGCTGGACAAACATACTACACCTTAGCGCTGCCGGTCCAGAGATACCAAAGTGCGTAAAAATCATATCCATTTGATGCGTGACAATAATTTTACTTTTTTTGCCCAACACAGACAGGCTGACATTGCGTAGCGAAGTTCCTTGCAGCTGCCTTGATTTGATAAAAGGTTCATTCGAGGTGATCGGCACTTCTGTTGGATAGAGTTCAGTAATCGTATGACCTGCTTCTTCTGCCCACTTATAGCCGTCTCCTGTCGAACCAGTCCGAGGCACTGCCTTCCCACCAACCGCCACAATCACTGCCTTTGCAGCAATAATTTCCCCGCTACCAAGTTTGACCCCAGTAACGTGTCCATCCCGATAAAGCACTTTTTGAACCGGCGTTTTCAAAAACACACGTACACCCAGTTCATCCATTCGTGCCGTCATCGCATCCCGAACAGAACGAGCACTGTTAGAAACGGGGAACATCCGGCCATGATCTTCTTCTTTCAATCCCACTCCCAATGCTTCAAAAAAAGCAATGATATCCATATTATCAAAATGATGAAAAGCACTATATAAAAAGCGACCATTTCCTGGGATATGCACAATGATCTCCTCTTTTGACCGCCGATTCGTCACATTGCAGCGACCGCCTCCCGAAAGAATCAATTTTCGTCCCAGCTGCGGTCCCTTTTCAATCAGCAAGACCCGCTTTTTCTGCTCAGCCGCACTGATTGCTGCCATCAGCCCCGACGGTCCCCCGCCAATCACAATTACATCTGTTTCCATAATTCGACTCCTTAAAAATAGCTTCTTTAAAGTATAGCACAAATAAAATACTTCCAGACAAACAAAAGCACCGGTTTTTTGACCGATGCTTGTCTAAAAATCCCTCACATAAAATTAATTGCGATTCATGTTAGTAAAAATCAGTAGCAAGCGCAGAAGTTCGAGTACAGCTACCGCCATTGCTGCCACATATGTCATTGCTGCTGCACTGAGAACTTGTTTTGCTTGCGGTAATTCATCTGCTGTTACAAAGCCGCCAGATTCAAGCTGAACAAGTGCGCGTTTACTCGCATCAAATTCAACTGGTAAAGTGACTAATTGAAACAAGACGCCTACTGCCATCAAGATAATCCCGATCAGCATCAGACCACTAAGGTTCGCAAACATCCCGATCAAGAGAAACACCCAAGAAATATTGGAGCTGAACATCGTTGCCGGAACAAGAGCTGAGCGTAGCCGCATCATCGTATAGCCTTCCTTATCCTGAATCACGTGACCGACTTCATGAGCTGCCACTGCGGCTCCAGCAATCGTTCTACCATTATAATTGCTTGAAGAAAGAAATACCGTTTTCTTCCCTGGATCATAATGATCACTTAAGATACCGTTTGTCTCACGAACGGGTATATCTGACAAGCCGTTTCGGTCCAAAATCATTCGTGCTACTTCAGCTCCAGTCAAGCCACTCCTAACTCCAACTTTTGCATATTTTGCATAAGTAGTCTTCACTCGATATTGCGCCCAAAGCGGTATTGCTGCTACAAGTAAAAAGTAAATGATATACGTACTAAATGACATGTTAAACTCCTCTTCTTCCTAATAGTGATTAGTTCATATTATAATGGATAGCGCCAGTTTTCTCAATCAGATTCACTTACTATGAGGAAACTCTAATGTATAATGCTCTTTTTTTATACATTTCTCATAAATGATCCAGAGTACAAAAATCGATAACCAAAAAGTCATATAACCAATCACAGACAAATATTGCTCCATCCCCATATAAATCGGCATCTGGCCAAATAAATAATCAATCACATCATTATGTAAAATCCATACAGCCGCAATCAGAAAATGCTCGATACGAAACCGGTAAAACGGTGCGTATAAAAATCCTTCCACTGCCATCAGCGCGTGAGAAACCATCAACATCGCCCCAGCTAGCAAAAATGTTTTTTCCTCGATCATCAAAGCAATATTCATCCCTACTGCCCAAATACCGTATTTCATCAGGCAAGTGAAAGCCAGTGCCTCCATAAGCGGCCAGTGTTTTTTTACCAAAAAGGCAGCCAGCACAAATACAAAAAACAAAATCGCTGTGGGGCTGTCTGGCACAAATAGCCAATATCTCGGCGCCGTGATTTGAAGCTGCGGAATATACCAAATATAGCCATAAATCGCCCCAAGTACATTTACCACAAATAATAACCGCAAAAAAGAGCGGTTCGATAGTAATGAATACAACATGTCCCCTGTAGTCCCTCACTCTCTCAATTCATCAAAAAAGCCAAATTCACGAGTTCTTTGATAGACGCTCGCAAATTTGACCCGCATTCCCCTCACAAACGTTTCTAGTCTAAATGTTGATAGGTTTTCAAAAGTGCCCGAAAAGTCTCTTCATCCCGATTGTCAAGCGCTTCATCAATCGCTTCCAACAGTTTAGCTCTTGAAAAATCAGCCAGTGATTGATTTAAAAATTTTACTGCTAATTGCTGTTCCTTTTTATCTAATTTCACTTCCAAATAAGGGTTCTCATCCCGAACCAGTGCATATTCAGGCGAGCTCAGTGCCCCCTCAAAGTGTAACTTAATAAATAATTCTTCGTCCCAGTTGAGACGGATATCATGAAAAGCTTTTTCTGGGTCGCTTGTTGTGACATCCCCCTTTGAAAAGCGGAATGGTTCATTCTCTACACCTTGTGCAGATAAGACCAGCCCTCTTGGAACACCTTCAAGATCATCGACGAAGTGAACGTATTCCATAATTTGATCATGCCCAGCAATATAGTTAAGAACCCACATTGCTTCGCGCATTTTCATCTGATGTGTACTTATCAGCCAGCGAATAAACTCTTTTTTCTCATCAACTGAAATGGATGCTTTCATCTTCTTCGCCCCTTTCAAAAAATAACGGCTATTCTCCCGCTAGAAGGTCTAAAATCTCCTCGTCTTGCGGTTCAAATTGCAGATATTTGGTTAAAATTTCCGTGGCTTTGCCTATTTCCCCTTCTTCTCGGAGGAATAACCCATAGTCGCGTAAAAAATCCGGCTGATTGATGAAGGAAGGATAGGCACGTTCATAATTTGCTTTTGCTTTATTATATTGTTCTGTTTCTTGATATGCAACACTTAAGTCCCAGAAGATTTGCGGCTCCGTGATTTGCTCTTCACCAAGTGTTTCCGAAAGTTCGATCACGCCTTCATAATCACCGTCTAGGATCAACCGCTTGTCAAGTGCCAAAATTGCTTCGATATACTCCTCATCCAAAACAATCGCCTGCCGGTAGTGCGCTTCCGCTTGCTGATTTTTCCCCATCGACTCGGCTAATTTGCCAGCTTCTAAATATAATTCTTTATTGAATTCATCTTGTTTGAGTCCTTCTTCAAAGATAGCCAGTGCCTCTTCCATCTGACCATTTTCCTGGTAACTCTTCGCCAAATAAGGATAGAGTGTCGTATAGGCTGGATCATGCTCTTTGAGATGTTCAAATGCATGAATGGCACGTGAGTACTCTTTTGCCTGAAAAGCCGTCAGCCCGTATCCGAACAGCGTATCCATCGACTCATTTTCCTCAATCGCCTTTTCATAATAAAGAAGGGCATCTTCAAAAGCACCACTCGCACTCAGTGCTTCTGCAATCCGCTCATACAGGGAAACCGTCCCACCAAGCGTGACAAGCATCCCTTGATCTACTGCACTCCGGTAACTGGCAACCGCTGAAGCAAAGCGCCCTTGAGATAAATAATATTCTCCCAGCGCAAAGTCAATGATCGCTTCATCTGGTGCCAGTTCTTTTGCCAGCAGCAATTTTTGTTCCGTCACCTCAAATAAGCCTTGCATCTGATAAAGATCTGCCAAAACCAGCAGACTCTCTAAATATGCTTCATCATCTGGATTCACAAGTTCCAAATAACGCTGTGCATCATCAATCTCATCTTTTTCCAGACTGACTTCTGCTGCTCGTACCAACAGTTCGCCTTCATCCTTATATTTAGCCAAAAGAAGCTCATATAAATCCTGTGCTTCATCCAGGAATCCTAAACTAAACAATTGCTCCGCAAGAAAAAATTGTTCCTCATCACTACCTTCTTGCAAAGCCCGTTCAAAATACATGCGGGCTGCTTTCATATCCTCATGTTCGAGCGCATGAAGCATATTTTCTGCAAATTCCATTTGACCTTCCCTCTCCTTCAAAAAATCGTATCTTTTATTATACCATCAATCTAGGCGACGCGAAAGATTGCTGTTTGAAACAAAAAAGCCAAAAATCAGTCATTCACAAACTGATTTTTGGCCTATTATCACTGTTATGAGAGTAATGAAGCTAGATCTTCAAAGAAAGCTGGGTAGCTGACACTGACCGCTTCCGCCTGCTCTAACTCTACTTCTCCATCACTCACGAGAAGGGCAGCAATCTGCAGCATCATTCCAATACGATGATCGCCATAACTTGTTACTTTGGCACCATGAAGAGGGGTCTTGCCACGAATGACCATGCCATCATCTGTTGGCGTGATATCTGCACCCATTTTATTTAACTCACTTGCAACGGCATCAATTCGGTTCGTTTCTTTGACCTTGAGTTCAGCTGCGTCTTTAATAACCGTGACCCCTTCTGCTTGCGTGGCTAAAAGTGCGATGATTGGCAGCTCATCAATCAATCTCGGAATGATTTCGCCACCGATCGTGATCCCTTTTAATTCACTAGAACGAACGAGCAGATTCCCAGCAAGCTTCCCAGTACTGCGGCTTGCATCACGGACCTCCACTTTACCACCCATTTCTTCCAGCACATCAAAGATTCCTGTACGGGTTGGATTAAGTCCCACATGAGATAATTCGATCTCACTACCGGGTAAAATACTCGCAGCTACGATAAAGAAAGCCGCCGAAGAAACATCCCCCGGAACAGTCATTTCCTGCCCCTTGAAAGTTTGACCGCCTCGTACTTTGATTGTTAATCCATCCAAGTCAATCTCCCCGCCAAACTGGCGAATCATATGCTCTGTGTGATCCCGCGTTTTTTCTTTTTCATGAATCACCGTCTCGCCTTCCGCTTGCAAAGCCGCAAAAATAATCGCACTTTTGACCTGTGCACTGGCCACTGGCATTGTATATTCGATCGCTCTCAAATTCGCCCCACCAGTGATCGCAATCGGTGCAAATTCTGTACCATCTCGTCCTTCAAGCCTCGCCCCCATTTCACGAAGCGGCAACATCACACGATTCATTGGGCGTTTGGCGATGGAAGCATCACCAAATAGCACGCTATCGAACGGTCGCCCTGCCAAAATCCCCATCATCAAACGGATCGTCGTACCAGAATTGCCGATATCAAGTCCTGCAGATGGAGCCTTGAGACCACCCACGCCCTTGCCATGTACAATAATTTCCGAGCCATTATCCTCAATTTTTACGCCTAATTTTCGAAAAGCCGCAATCGTACTGAGGCAGTCATCCGCTCGCAGAAAATGCTTGATCACCGTCTTGCCTTCTGCTAGTGCTCCGAACATAATACTGCGGTGCGACATCGATTTATCACCCGGAACACTGATTTTGCCGCGTAATTTTTCTTTATTCGTCATAAGTTTCATCTACTCAAGCTCCTATTCATAACGGCTCGTGTAACTGCTGTACTTCGCAATGCACGCTTTTGCCCTTTTTCGATCTTCCTCGTTTTGAAATGTGATTTGCAAAATGCCAAAGATGTCTTCACGCGTTTCAAGAATACGTATATTAATCAAACTGATCGCTTCTTTTGCTAAATAACCGGTAATCTCTGAAATGACCCCTGGATAATCCGGCACATCGACAAACAAGTCATAAAAGGCTGGAATCGCCCCACGATGAACCGGCAGCGAATCCCGAAACTCTTTCGCTTCATCAAAAAAACGATAGATCGCTTCCTGATCACCTTCACGAATCATTTGGGCAGTCTCCTCCATGCCATTTTGCCAATCAGCCAGCTGCTTTAAAAGAAATTCCCGGTTACTCAGCGAAATATCCGTCCACATCCGCGGATCCGATGAAGCAATTCGTGTGATATCACGAAACCCACCAGCCGCTAGTCGAAAAGCCTGTGGATACTGCTCCACAAAATCGCTTGTCTGATTGACCAACTGTGCTGCTACAATATGCGGTAAATGACTCAACATCCCTGTGATTGCATCGTGCTCATGTGGCGAAAGCACCAAAAATTTTGCTCGCGTCCCGCTCAACCAAGCCTGCAGTTCACCTGTACGCTGTCGTGCTTTTTCCGTCATCGGTGTGAGCATATAGTAAGCATTTTCAAAGAGAATCTGCTTCGCTGCCTGAACGCCGCTTTTATGTGACCCAGCCATCGGATGCCCGCCGATAAAAGTGAACCCTGCATGAAGCAGAGCTGAGGCTGACTCCATCACCGTCTCCTTCGTACTGCCCGTATCCGTAATCAGCACATCCGGTTTTAATTTTATTTTAGGTAAATATTGTAAAAGTTCTTCTGTTTCTTTTACCGGGCAACAAAAAATGATCAAATCAGCCCGGGGCGCATCTAACAAGACACTTTCACCAATCTCATCGATTATACCAAGGGCCAGCCCCTCTTCCAGTGAACGATAAGAAACATCCACCGCTATGATATGCGCTTCCGAGTGAGCTGCCTTAATGGATAATGCCAATGAACCGCCAATCAGTCCCAGCCCGACGATTAAAACATTCCCCTTCATGTTTATCCTCCTTTTACGCTTGGACCAGTAACTCTTCTAAAAGCCCGATGACCGCCTTGTTGGCAGCCTCCTCCCCGATCGTAATCCGGATTGCTGTAGGAAACCCAAGAGCTGCACCAGAACGCGTGATAAAACCATTTTTCTCCAAGTAGTGGAAAATTTCATCCGCCGGTATTCCTAAATCGAGCAACACAAAGTTCCCCTGCGTCGGATAAAGTGTAACTCCCGGATATTTCGCACTGAATGCCTCGTATAGCGCAACGCCTTGCCGATTCGACTGACGGCATCTCTCAACAAATGCCTGATCAAGTAGGGCTGTCTGCGCAAGCTTTTGCCCGATAGATGTTGTATTAAAAGGTGGTCGAACGATGTTCAGTTGATGAATGATCGCAGCATCCGCAATTCCCACGCCAACACGCGCACTCGCCAGCCCATAAATTTTGCTAAATGTCCGTGTAATGATCAGATTCGGATATGTTTTGATCCAACTTTCATGTTTCTCAGGAACCGGATCGACATATTCGATATAGGCTTCATCTAGAACTACCAACACATCCTGCGGCACTTTTTTTAGAAAAGCTTCAATTTCTGCTAATGGCAGATAGTTTCCTGTCGGATTATTTGGATTACAAAGCCAAACAATCGCCGTCTTTTCATCAATTGCCTGAAGCATACCAGCTAGATCATGATGACCATCTGGTAATAGCGGAATCTCTCTTACTTCTGCCCCTTCGATCAGTGCATTTTGACGATATTGGACAAAAGTCGGCGCCGCCATGACTGTATTGGTACCATGACCAAGCAGCACACGTGTGAGCAGTTCAATCAATTCATCCACACCTGCTGTAAAAATCAATTCCTCTTCCTCAACCTGATAAAATTGGGCCACCGTTTGACGCAATTCGCTCGCCCAGCCATCTGGGTAGATTTCCGTTCTCATACGAAGCGCCTGTTGCAGTTCTTGCACTTTTTCCGAAACCCCTAGTGGATTTTCATTAGAGGAAAGTTTCGTGATACTTGTTAAACCTAGCTCTGCCATTACTTCTTCCTCACGCTTGCCCGGCTTATAAGAGGCAAGACCTGTTAATGATTCTTTCCATTTCATGACAATTCCTCCTTTTTCACCAAGTCGGGTCGCAATTGGACCGCTTCTCGCAGATAAATATGTTCGACTTCTTCCAGACTTTTTTCAATATTAACGTGGCACATCATACGAATACATTTCTCCGGCGCACCTGGAACAGGTATTTCCTGCATTCCCATCACAGGTACTCGTTCAAACCCAGGCGTTTCTCGAACTGCTCGAGCTGGAAAGGCCGCTGAAATATCTTCTGTCACGGTAATAATGACTGAAACAAAATCTTCTGGCGTCAGATCATTTTGCGATACGATTTTGGCAAAAAGTTCACTTGTCGCCTGATAGATTTGTCCCGCCTTGTTTTCTTCAATAGTTGTTGCACCGCGTATCGCACGCATTTTTCTCACGCTCCTTCATGTTTCATTTTTTGAAAAATATGTTCGAGAGTTTCTTCACTTGCAGGAACGATTGCCAAATCACCAATCTCCTGCAAAAGAACCATTTTCACTTCCCGATATGTTGTTTTTTTATCGTGTAACATATTTTGATAAAGATTTTCAAAAGTTACATCTTTTGGTAAAAACGTTGTGTAGCCAAGCGCTGTCAGCCACGCTTCAAAATTCGCCAAATCAAACGACAGGTCAAATTGTTCCTGACTCATCCGAAGCGCAAATAACATGCCGAAAATAATCGCCTCTCCATGCAGCCATCTTTTAAAGCCTCCATAAGCTTCAAGGGCATGACCAAAAGTATGACCAAAATTCAAATACGCACGCACACCCTGCTCCGTTTCATCCTGTGCAACAATCTGCGCCTTCACATCAATTCCCTGTGCCAAATAGGGTGTCAGATCATTTTTATAAAAGTCTTCTGGCTTTTGGTAACTCGCCATTAATGTATCTAGCAATCGACGCTCTGAAATAAGGGCATGTTTGACTAACTCTGCAAACCCAGACCGCATTTCCCGTTCAGGCAAAGTCACAAGAAGATGTGTATCATAAAAAACCGCTTCCGGCTGATAAAATTGGCCGATCAGATTTTTACCCAGTGGATGATTAATCGCTACTTTTCCGCCAACAGCACTATCATGCGCCAAAACGGTTGTTGGAAACTGATAAAAAGGAATCCCCCTCATATAAGTTGCTGCCACAAAACCGCCTAAGTCCCCAATTACACCTCCACCAAAAGCAAGTAGGACAGACTTCCGATCCAGTCCGCTTTCAATTGCCCGTGTCATCACGTCTTCATAGACAGTAAAGCTTTTTGCCTCTTCTCCGTTCGGTGTGATATAGTAGATCACTTCATTCAGCGGAGCAAGCAGTGCATCTAATTTTTCCTTATGTAAGGCTGCCACATGCTGATCCGTTACCACAAATACTTTCGAATAGGAAGAAAGGGCAGAAAGTAAGTTCTGCCCAGCTTCCTGCCATATATTTTGCCCAATATAGACTGGATACGTTTTACTGGCAGTATGAATCCACTTTTCTTCGCCCATTCTTAAAACTCCTTCGCAAGCGCCCGGTGCTCTTCTACATGCTTTTTCAGCACATCGAAACGGTCTCCGTCGAATTTTTCCAAAACAGCCACAGCTACTTCCCATGCCACAACCGCTTCTGCCACAACACTGGCTGCTGGAACCGCACAGCTATCTGACCGTTCGACACTGGCATTAAACGGCTCCTTAGAATCAATATCCACACTTTGAAGCGGTTTATAAAGCGTCGGAATCGGCTTCATCACACCTTTGACAACGATTGGCATCCCATTTGTCATACCACCTTCAAAACCACCCAAATGGTTTGTCCGTCTCGTATAGCCATCTTCTTCCGACCAAAGAATCTCATCCATCACTTCACTGCCTGGTTTACGAGCTGCCTCAAAACCAACGCCGAATTCCGCCCCCTTGAATGCATTGATACTCAAAATCGCACGGGCAATCTTCGCATCCAGTTTCTTATCCCACTGTACATAGCTGCCAAGACCAGCCGGAACACCGCCCACCACGACTTCTACAACGCCACCGATCGTGTCGCCATTTTTCTTCGCTTCATCGATTTTCTGTATCATTTCCTGTGCAGCTTCCTCATCTAGACACCGAACCGGCGATGCTTCCGAAACATCTTGAATCTCTTTTATTGCATAGTCACGCGATATAACAGCTTTCGTGCCTCCGATTTCAAGCACATGGCCGGCTACTTCAATCCCTAATTCATGAAGCAGTTTTTTTGCAATGGCCCCAGCTGCTACACGTACAGTCGTTTCACGCGCACTGGAACGTTCCAATACATTTCGCATATCGCGATGTCCGTACTTGATGCCACCCACAAGATCTGCATGACCTGGACGAGGTCTAGCCACCTTCCGCGACTGTTCATTTTTTTCCGGGACTGGCTCAACACTCATCACTGTTTCCCAATGCTTCCAGTCCTTATTTTCTACAAAAAGTGCCACTGGCGAGCCTAGTGTTTTCCCATGTCTGATTCCTGCTGTGATCTCCGCCCGGTCTTTTTCAATTCGCATTCTTGCTCCGCGACCATGACCACCTTGACGTCTTGTTAATTCTTTATTAATATCCTCTGCAAGTAAAGGCATTCCTGCCGGTAGACCTTCAATGATCGTTGTCAGACCCGGTCCATGCGATTCCCCAGCTGTCAAGTATCTCATTTAACAACTCTCCCTTATTGGCTCGATTTTGGCACTAAATATTTTAGCGCTTTAAAGTATATTTGTAATATCTTAACATACGACGAAAAAGAACACAACCATTTCTTTTTATTCTCCTATCATATCAAAAAATTATGTAAATTGGCAAAATGATTCTAAAAAAAGAAACTGCCTCCAGTTGGAAACAGTTAAAAATAAAGCGATAAGGACTTTTCATAATCACAAATTTCTTCCGGTCGAAAGAAAAGTGCGATTTCTCGTTCTGCAGATGCTGCGCTGTCCGAACCATGAATAACATTGCGGTTTGTCTTCATCGCAAAATCAGCCCGAATCGTTCCAGCCATAGCTTCAAGCGGATTTGTTTTTCCCATCATCAGCCGTGCCGCCTCGATGACCTCTTCACCTTCCCAAACCATGGCAAACACTGGCTTGGATGTAATAAATTGAAGCAAATCCGGAAAAAAGGGTTTATTGATATGTTCTGCGTAATGCTTGCGTGCCAATTCCTCTGATATGTACATCAATTTTGCACCAACCAACTTAAAGCCTTTCTGCTCGAAACGCGTCATAATCTGGCCGATCAGTCCACGGTCGACACCATCCGGTTTCACCATCAAATAAGTTCTTTCCATTTTTTTCACTCCCTTAATAATCACGTTGATCAAGCATTTTTACAATCTGCCGGAGCGGTTTCAATTCTTTTGACTGCTGAAAATCATGTAAAAGCTGATTGGCCTTATGTAGATATAAACTCGCTACTTTTTCAGCTTGCTCCACAGCTCCACTTTTCTTAATTGCCAGTACTACAGCATCCAGCTCAGCAGGTTCTGTTTCACTGGTAATTCGTTTAATCCGTCTCCTAAGAAGAGGGTCCTCCATTGCGAAAAAGACAGGCAGCGTCATATTTCCCTGACGCAGATCCTCGCCAAGCGGCTTTCCTACTTCTTTTTCAGATCCATTAAAATCAAGCACATCATCCGTAATTTGAAAACCCATCCCGACATAATAACCAAAGCGGTAAAGTTTATCATCAAGCTGATCCGGAAGCTTGCCTATCAAACCGCCAAGACCACAACTGGCCGCCAGCAACAATGCTGTTTTCCGCTTGATCCGACGCAAATAACTGCGCACATTTTGGTCAAAATTAAACTTGTCCCGCATTTGCTCAATTTCACCTGTCGCTAGTTCGACAGTCACTTTAGAAAGCATTAGATGAGCTTTATCACTGGGAATTTTTGTCATGTATTCAAGCGATTTAGCAAAAAGGTAGTCTCCTGTATACATCGCGATATGATTGCCCCAGACTGCTTTGATCGTCGGTCGACCACGCCGCAGTTCCGCATCGTCTACAACATCATCATGTACGATCGACGCCATGTGGATCAGCTCAATTGCTACAGCAGCATTCTTGACTTGTTCAGGATCCGCTTCTTTAGACAGCCGTGCCGACAAACAGACAAGCATTGGGCGAATCCGTTTCCCACCAGCTTCCAGTAGATGCAGGGCTGCACGTGAAGTCGTCTCTGCCTCAGCATGACTGACCGCCACCTTCAATTCCGCTTCAATCGCCTCAATCTCCTTTTGCACATTCGCCATTAGAAAATTAAACTTCATTTGTCCTCACCATCAAGTTCCTTCTTTTTTACGCCAAAATGTGTCGCACTAGCCCCGCCGCTATGAGAAACATAGCGCACATAGGAAAATCCTGCTTCATAAAAAAGATCCGACAAGACGCCCATGCCAGGAAAATCACGTGTCGACTCTTGCAGCCAATTGTATTCCTCATAACTTTTTGCCATCCATTTGCCTAAAAACGGCATGATATGACGAAAATAACTGTTGAAAAGTTGTCGCCATCCAGGAATATTAGGTTGGCTGGTATCTAAACAAACCGCAAGACCACCCGGCTTCAAAACACGTCGCATTTCTTTTAATACCGTCAAATAGTCAGGGACATTTCTTAAGCCAAAACCGATGGTAACATAATCAAATGTATGATCTGGAAAAGGTAGTGACATGGCATTTCCGTGAATAAGAGTGATATTCTCATGCCCACTTGCTTCCACCTTTTCACGCCCGATTTCAAGCATATTTTCACTAAAGTCTAGCCCCACAACTGTACCTTCTTCCCCCACATATTTGGCGGAAAGAATCGACCAGTCAGCCGTCCCACAGCAAACATCAAGCACTTTTGCTCCTCGCTCGATATGCATCAGTTCCATTGTCTGTTTGCGCCATAAAACATGTAATTTGAAACTGATCACACTATTCATCACATCGTAGCTAGGAGAAATTTTTTCAAAAACACGATGTACTTTTTCTTCTTTTGTTTCAGTCATGTTCCTAAAGGCCCCCTTTAACGTTTTAGCAGTTCCTGAATGCGCGCTTTTTGTCCGTCTGAAAGCCCTGTGACTTCTTCCTTAAGCCGCAAAATATCTTGACTCAAGTCAGCAATGATTTCAAACAGCCAATCATCGAAACCGGCACTCGTACTGTGTGCAAAATAACCATGTTCATAGGCGGGAAGCAACTTAGATATATGACCTGCCCGGCTATTTTTCTCCTCAAGAAGTAATTGTTTAAGTAGCAGCACCTTACTTGCGAGCTCGATAAAATTCTCTTCACATTCAAAATAACGCGCAAACTGCTCAAAAATAGCACTCGATGCTTGCCGAAGTGCTTCAAACAGCGCTTGATCAGTGGCTAAGTGGAGCTCCAATAGGTTCGTTTTTGCCGTATTAGTTTCCTGAACACCTTTTTGAAGTTTGGCCAAAAGAGCTGTCATGCCAAGTTCCGCCATTGTCCGGTAATAAAGAGCACTATAATAATCTCCAGCAAGAACCATCAGTTCACGATCTTGTCGAGCAAGCGGAAATGGATCATTTTTTTCGTCAATCATATCGTGTGTATCATGCGCCTGGATCACATAAAGAGTCGCACTGATCACTCGGTAACGAACCGTCTCGCTAAGTCCAGAGCCGCGAACCGCTTCGTGCAACCAAAGCATTTGATCCTTATCTTTCGCCGGACCAGAAAATTGTTCTTGTAAAAATTGATTAGTGGTCTCCTCATGAACCAACTGCTCCACTTCCTTCAATTGCATGCGGCTCCTTTGATAAGTCATTTGAATTTCCCCTTTAATTCATAAATTAATCCGTTCTACGTATCCTTTTAGACAAAGGATGAACACAAAGTAAATTATACCATAAAAAGGCTACTAACCAGCAATCAGAGCGACTGCAGTTTTCTCTCATTATCAGCCTTTGATCAGCGCCATAACCTCGCTCCTCAGTTTGTCGTCATTGCGGAAGGCTCCCCGAACAGCACTCGTCACTGTCATTGTCCCTGGTTTGTTCACGCCGCGAATTGTCATACACATATGTTCGGCTTCAAGAATGACCATCACACCAAGCGGTTTTAATTTTTCCATCATAATCTCAGCAACAGTTGTTGTGATTCTTTCTTGAAGCTGAGGTCGTTTACTAACATCATCGACAACCCGCGCCAACTTGCTCAGACCGGCTACGCGACCATTTTGCGGCAGATAAGCAACATGCGCTACGCCAAAAAAAGGAACCAAGTGATGCTCGCACATCGAAGAAAAACGAATATCCTTTACAAGCACTAATTCCTCGTGCTGCTCTTCAAAAACGGTTTGAAAATGAATGCTCGGATCCTTTTTCAAACCCGCAAAAACTTCTTCATACATTCTTGCTACCCGATTTGGGGTATCCAGTAAACCCTCACGATCCGGGTTTTCTCCCACTGCCTCCAGAATCATTCGTACCGCTTGCGCAATTTTTTCCTTATCTACTTGTTCAGTCATTTCCTTACCTCTCGTCCTCTAAATATTATCCATCTTATCTTAACATAGACCGCTTAACTGGTAAATCTTCTTCACTTGAAACAACAACGAGTTTTCATTACTTGTTTATTATTCACAAATCCTAGCCCATCAAACAAACATTTCAACACCCGCTTGTCGAGTATAAATGAAAGTGATGAAGCCGCTCTTATTAACTGCTTAAAAAACAAAAAAGCCCAGCTATACTGGACTTTAAAAAGCGGTTCCGACGGGATTTGAACCCGCGATCTCCTGCGTGACAGGCAGGCATGTTAACCCCTACACCACGGAACCTTATAAATGGTGACCCGTACGGGATTCGAACCCGTGTTACCGCCGTGAAAGGGCGGTGTCTTAACCGCTTGACCAACGGGCCATCAGAATGAATAATTATACAATCAAAGTCTTCTACAACTCGACTCAGCTTTTTTATTATACCATAATTCGACCGACTGTCAACGATTTTCACCAAACTTTTTATGCAATTTTTATACTAAAAAAATCCTGATGCACTTTCTTAAAGTAGGCGCATCAGGATTTCTGTGATTTATTCGTTATCTTCGTTTTGGATCTTTTTTAATTGATCGCCAATTAAATCACCCATTTGGAAGCCTGTATTCTCTTCTGGAATTTCATACTCGGGTTCTTGAGCAGGCTCTTCCGTAAGTTCTTTGATGCTTAACGATAGACGTTTCTCCTCTTCGTTTACATCTAATACTTTTACTTCAACCTCTTGTCCTTCTTGTAAAACCTCTGCTGGTGTACCAATATGTTTATGAGAGATTTGCGAAATATGCACAAGTCCTTCTACACCAGGGAAAATTTCTACAAAAGCACCGAACGAAACCAGACGCATGACTTTACCAGTCAATACAGCACCAGTTGGCGCTTTTTCACTGATATTATCCCAAGGTCCAGGAAGTGTATCTTTAATAGAAAGTGAGATGCGTTCATTTTCAGGATCTACCCCAATGACTTTCACTGTCACTTTTTCACCTTCTGAAAGTACATCACCAGGTGTCGCAACATGTTGATACGAAATTTGTGAAATATGGACAAGACCATCAACGCCACCTAAATCAACAAAAGCACCAAAATTCGCTAAACGTTCAACGGTTCCTTCGATCACATCGCCTTCTTTGATGTTTTCAAGAATTTCCCGTTTTTTCTCTGCCTTTTCTACTTCTACAACAGCACGATGACTTAAGATGACACGATTATTTTCTGGTTCGAATTCTACTACTTTGAAAGTAAGCGTCTGACCTTTATAATCTGAGAAATCTTCTACAAAATGGTCTTCTACAAGGGAAGCCGGTACGAAAGCACGTACACCCAAGTCAACAACTAATCCGCCTTTTACAACATCACTGACGACTGCTTCAAAAACTTCGCCAGATTCGAATTTTGCTTGAATGTCGCTTGTTGCTTTTTCAGCATCCACTTTGCGTTTTGAGAGGACCAGAACATCTTCTTCCACTTTAGTCACGATCAAATCTAATGTGTCGCCTACTTTAACTACATCCGAAGCCGTTTCCACATGTACATTTGAAAGTTCACTGATAGGAACAACGCCATCGAGTTTGCTGTCAGGGATACCAACATAAACTTGTTTATCCTCGACGCTAGTAACTGTACCTGTTACCTTGTCTCCTTCTTCAAAGTTTCTAACTTCCACATTGTTTAATTCTTCAGACATGTGTAGCCCTCCTCAATTCGTTTGTCGAATTTAGGACTTTCCTGTAGCAGCAAAAGTAGTACACAGCTTTAACATTCTCATGACCTAAGTCAGGTTATTCTAACAAAAGACTGCTAGAATGAGCATTGCGTTCGACATACTGATTTTTTGCAAGAAAATCCTATAAAGAAAATTCCCCACCCTAAATTTATGGTAAAAAAATTCTCTCTTCTAACTTCCTACAAATCGATCAATTTGTCAAGTCCCATCTAAAAAAACGGCGCACAAAGTACGCCGATCAGCCATTTTACGAACTATTTAATCCTTTCTCGCGCTAATCGTAATATATCATACGCTACCTCATCGATCGTCATAGAAGTCGTATCTAATTCAATCGCATCCGCTGCTTTTTTTAGCGGAGAATGTTCTCTTGTATAATCAAGATGATCACGTGCTTCAATTTCCTGCTTCAATTGCTCAAGATCACAGCTAATTCCCTTTTCTTGGTTTTCTTTGAAACGACGTTCAGCTCTTTCAGCCACACTTGCTAAAAGGAAAATTTTCAACTCGGCATTTGGCAAAACTGCTGTTCCAATGTCTCGGCCATCCATCACAATGCCGCCTTCCGCTGCGAATAACTGCTGCCGTCTCTGCAATTCTTCGCGAATAAGTGGATGTGCTGCAACGATCGAAACATGATTCGTCACTTCATTAGATCGGATAACTTCTGTTACATTCGTTTGATCTATATAGACTTGCTGAATTTCCCCAGGCTCAAAGCTAATTTCTGCCTTTTTTAATGCAGTAAAAATACTAGCCTCATCTTCATAAGCAATCCCTTTTTGGTAGGCTAAATATGTAACCGCCCGATACATCGCTCCTGTATCCAGATAGATAAAATGAAGCTGTTTCGCGACAATCTTCGCTACCGTACTTTTCCCGGCCGCTGCTGGCCCATCAATTGCAATGCAAATTTTTTCCATTCTGTTTTTGTCCTTTCTCACCCAAAGTCCGCTTGCGTCACCGTTTCTTTTGATGCAAGCAACACAGCCAGCTTCATTCTGGCCTTCTTACTATCATAATCATTGCCAAGTATGACGCCATGATTAAACAAATCAAATGTACTGCCTAAATAATCATATGTTGTATAAACATTTCCTTCCTCAGCACTTGTCGTAATCACAACAGATATGCCCGCAGCCAGTGCACGCAAAATGGCCGGCATCATCCGCGGAGCAACTTGTCCACGTCCCACTCCTTCAAGCACAATTCCGTCAACGCCTTGATCAATTGCCGCATCAATGAAAAGCCCATCCGCATCTAAATAGCACTTGATGATGACCACCTTTTTAAGTGCCAACCGAATATCATAACATTCATGCATGACAGGCTTCTGATAAATAAATACTTTGTCATTATCAATGATACCCAGATATCCAAACCCAAACGCACTAAAGCCTTGGATATTTGACGCATGTACTTTTTTGACATATCGGGCAGCAAATATCCGCTCATTAAACACAACAACCGTTCCAGCATCTTGTAGCTCGTTTTCACAGGCCGCATAAATTGCATGGCGAATATTGATATATGCATCCGTTCCCATCTCTTCCGGCCCGCGCTGAGAACCTGTTACGACAACTGGTCGCCGATCAGTAATGGCCAGATCTAAAAAGTAAGCTGTTTCTTCCAATGAATCGGTCCCATGCGTCACGACCACGCCATCATAAGTTTCATCCATATAGATCGCTTCAATCAACTGCTTTAAGGTGATTAAGTCCTCCATCGTAATGTGCATGGAAGGCAACTGAAAGGTTGAATAAATATCCACTTGTATTTCTGTTGGCAAACCGCAAATCTCCACAAGTTCTTCCCCCGAAAGTTCACCTGAAGCAAGCTTGCCAGAAGTTGTTTTTTTGCTGGCAATCGTTCCGCCAGTTGTGATTAATGCCACCTTTGCCATTTTTCCCGCTTCTTTCCATAAAAAGAACGAGTCCAAGCACTTGGGTAAACCGGTGTTTGGCGCTCATTCTTTTGTCATTATTTAGGGATTGTCAAAGTTGTGCCCACAGGGACATTATTACTCGACAAACCGTTTGCCTGTTTGATTTTTTCTACGCCGGCACTCGCCCCAGAGCTTCCGTAGAAACTTTTCGCGATACTATAAAGCGTATCTCCTGCCTGAACAGTATGTGTTCCAGCTGATTGTTCAGCTTCTTCTTTTTCCTTAGCTTCTTTTTCAGCTTGAGCGGCAGCTTCCTCTTGGGCTTTCTTGTCTGCTTCTGCTTGTGCCTGTTTTTCAGCCTCTGCTTGTTTAGCAGCTTCTGCTTCTTGCTGTTTCTTAGCTTCTGCTTCCTGTGCCGCCTTTTCTTCCGCTTCTTTTTCAGCTTGTTCTTTTTGTTCTTTTTCTTTTGCAGCTTGCTCTTTTTCTGCCTGTTCTTTCTTTGCTTTTTCTTTTTCAGATTGTTCCTTTTCAGTGTTTTTCTTAACTTCAATACTGGAATCAGCCTGATCTGCTTGATTCGAAGTTCCAGAATACTGAACAGCCATAAAGACAACGATTACTACAATAGGAATTAATAAAAAGAAGACGATCAATATATTGAGTAGCGGATAGCGAAAGATGGTTTTCTTTCTGCTACGTCTGCTGTCAGATCTTGAAAGCATCGGCGGTTCATTATCAAACTCATCTTTTTCTTCTGCTGCAAACTTCTCATCCTCATAGTTATCAGATGGTTTGTATCGTTCGCTGCGCTTGTTCTTTGCCATTCGTCGCAATCCTCCCTTATTTCAAAAATCATTTGTTTTCTTCTTAATCTTTTATTACAAGGATGTCATTTCCCTGCAATAATTATACCCATAAAACACCAATTCAACAACACAAAGCGCTAATTTTTTAAGAGAATTTGTAAAATGGGTCAGAATGCGCATCATCATTGTCCTATAAACAGCTCATCTAAATAGCGCAACCAATCAGGCGGATCATTCCGAATCTCGTTTGTTCCGAAAAATCCCCCTAACTCTGCCGCATGTCTGTCGCAGCAATCTTGTTGTTCTTTAGCTAACTCTTTTTCGCCAAAATACCGTAAAATATAGGCTCTCAAACAATCTTCTGTCTCCACATAGCCCTTCATAGCTACCAAATTCTGCTGTTTCCAGTGTCGGCGTTCTTCCAGCTTTCTTTTGATAATCGCCTTAGAAAGGCCGCTAGCTGCGTAATGAGCTAACAGACGCTGCTCATTTTCCGGGAGTGACCCGACAAGTTCAGCAGGTAATTCTAACAACGCTGGATCAAGCGCATCTCTATCCGCCAGTTGTCGTTGAAGCATTTCATCTCCAGTTGCATATAATAAAATGGCCGCGCTCTTTTTACCATCTCTGCCAGCACGTCCAATCTCTTGCACATAAGCTTCCAAATCCCCCGGCAAATGAAAATGAATCACATAGCGAATATCTGCTTTATCGATGCCCATACCAAAGGCACTTGTCGCACAAATCACATCCAATTGGCCGCGACTAAACTGCTGCTGGATCATCATGCGACTTTCTGCCACCATATCGCCATGGTAGTAGGCACTTTGAAGAGATATTTCCATTCGAATGAGCTGTTGGAACTCTTCAGCCAAACGCTTGCTACTGAAATAAATGATTCCTGGTGATTGAAGTTCTCTAACAAGTTCTAGTAATCCGGCTTTCTTTTCTTTGAAACTCCCATATTTCCGGGTGAATAGAGCGATATTCGGTCGATTAACCGAATAGATAATTTCTTCAGCATCATCCAGTTGCAGTTGCCTCAAAATATCCCGTCGTACCCGTTCAGTAGCAGTCGCTGTCAAAACCATGGTTAATGGATACTTAAACTCTGCTCGAAAATCACCCAACGCCAAATAATCCGGTCGGAAATCATGGCCCCACTGCGAAATGCAATGCGCCTCATCAATGACAAATAAAGCGATTTTTAACTGTTTAAGCCGTCCTTTTATCGCGTCATTCATCAGCATCTCTGGTGAAAGAAAAATAAATTTATAACGATCCAATTGTTGCATGCCCTCAGCCTTTTCCTGAGGTGTTAAAAAGCTATTGATTGCAATGACCCGCTTTTCTCCGTAAGCCCTCATTCGCTCAACTTGATCCTGCATCAGACTGAGTAACGGTGAAATAATAACGACTGCTCCCTCCAGCAAATACCCCGTCAGCTGATAGCAGACCGTTTTCCCGGTTCCAGTCGGTAGCATGACAAAACTGTTTCTTCCAGCCAGCGCAGTCTCGATCACTTCTTTTTGACCAGGTCGAAACGTCTCATAACCAAGATATTTTTTTAAGGCGTCTTCCAATCGCATTTTATCACGCTCCCTTCACGACAGCCATACGGATCTCGAAATAAGACAAATCCGGATAATGCGTTTTAATTTCTTTTAAACTTGCAAAACTCCCCTGAGCGATCTCTTCACAAACGGCCTTATTGGGTAGTCCCTCAAAACTTCTTTCTGGGAAAGTAGCCTGTATTTCCACCAAATGGTCCTCAATCGTACTTTGTTTCAGGTTTCTTAATCCCGCCAACTGCTCGATGCCAGCTACTTTATTCATTTTAAAAAAAGTAGCCGCCCCCGAACTTGTCATTGCCTGTTCTGGTGCCGGCATAAGGCTTTGCAGCACTGGAAAATCTGCTTGATGTCGAAACAAAAAATGCACAGCATACAGCCACTCAAAGTAACCATCCCAATAACAAAGCCCACATCTTTCATAAACTTGTTCTTCTGTTAGACCGATCCACTCTCCGCCACTTAAGCGAAAAGCCACAAGCTCTGGATATTGCACATTGGAATGCCCTAACCAACCAATTAGTTCATTCCGGAAAAGTTCAGCCAATTGGCTATCTGGCGCATCTTTTAACCATTCTTTCACGAAATATTGGACAGCTTTATCCCGAATAGCTGGCAAATAATGCATCCTACCATGTTGCTTCTGACTGATAACTTGGCTAGCCAAGAGAAAACGTGCAAAAAAGCTATGGGCACGTTTTTGAATGGAAAAACCTTGCCAGTCCGGACGATCGAAATGCTCATCTGCTGCATCTCTTACACTGATACATCCTGCTTCTGTAACACGAATCCACCCTTTCGCGCTCAGCTGGTCGATACGCTTGGAAAATTCCGCTTCCTTCAGTTGAGGTGTTAGACCGAATAGCTGATTGATCTTAAACAAATGTGCTTCTTGTACAGCCTGTCCAGTTCTCTTTCCCGTCATGAGGGCATAAATAAGCGGTAATTTGCGCGTCGCTTTGATATGATTTAGTAACTGCATCAGATAAAGATCTAAACTGTCCAATCCGTTCACCTCTTTCCTGTCCTATCATACCACAGAAACATTTGTTCGACATCAAAATTAACCAAAGTTTTCTTTTAAAATATGATATACTGTTTCTAATTAAATGCTTGATTTTTAGGAGGCTTTTCTGTTGGTTAAATATACCATTGTTGATAAAGAAACTTGTATCGCCTGCGGTGCCTGTTCTATTCACGCGCCCGATCTCTTTGATTATGATCTGGAAGGCCTCGCTTATGTGATGCTTGACAACAATCAGGGAACTCTGCCAATTCCAGATAATCAGATTGATCAGGCGGAAGATGCTGCCTTTTTTTGTCCCTCTCTTTCCATAAAAATAGCGGACCACCCGTTTTATGGCGATCCGCATCATTCTTCTTAAAGTGTCATGCTAATTCATGACGCTTTTTTTCATATCTTTTACGTTCTTTAGGTGTCTGATTTTTAAGGATCCATTTTTTCATGGAAGCATAAAGTACAAGGAAAACAGCGCTGACGATAACGCCTTTCAGTAAATTAAACGGAATAACAGCAGCTACAACCATAGCAGATACGTCCGTATTAGCCGGAAGTCCGCCAAGTGTGATATAAAATGGCAACAAGACAAAATAATTAAAAATACTCATAGCGATTGTCATGATAATCGTTCCTGTGGCAGTGGAGACAAGCATCCCCTTTGTCGAACGGAACCAGTAGAACAAATAATAAATCGGCAGACAGTAGCAGATTCCTGACAAGAAGTTCGCAATCTCACCAACTGGCACACCTACCGGGCTTCCCGAAACAAAGAATTCCAACACATTTTTAATCAATTCAATCAATATAATAGCGAGCGGGCCAAAAAGCAAGCCGCCAATCAGTGCCGGAATATCGCTAAAATCAAGTTTTAGAAATGGTGCACTCGGCAACAGCGGGAACTGAAGCAGCATGATGACGAATGATACTGTCCCAAATACCGCAATCCCAACAAAAGTTTTTAGTGAATAGTTTTTCATTTTCCTGATCTCCTTTGATGTTCATCCCAAAGAAAAACGGTAACAGCTTCTGAGGTGTGTCCAATAAAAAATCCCTCACCAAAAAATTGGTCAGGGAGAAACAGACATTCAGCCATGCAAAATAAACATGCACCTGAAGTCTTTTAAAGACACGCCAAAAAAGACTGTCAACATCCTCTCCCATCCAGACTATACTGTCGGTCCTGGAATTACACCAGAGTCAACTGCCTAAGCAGATCGTGGACTTTAACCACCGGTCGGGAATTACACCCTGCCCCGAAGATGAACGATATAATTTTTTACATTGTAATTGTAGCATAGATTTCTAATTTAGCAAGTCTTTTGTGCGCATTTTCACGATTTTTTCTCAGAGTCGATGCCAAGGAACATCGATGGATAACGATTCAGCCAATTTACGACTGCCTTTCAATCGCTCTTTTCTTGCCTTTGCCCGGATTTCCGCACCTTCAAAAATCATCTTTTCTTCATCCGTCTCCGGGTAAACTTCTGGTACCGTCACAGTTTTTCCTTCATCATTGATCGCAACAAAGGTCAAAAAAGATGTCGCAGCTAAATAGCGTTCTCCCGTTTTTAGATTTTCCGAAATAACTTTCACAAATATTTCCATCGAGCTCCTGCCGACCGAAGCCACATACGACTCCAAACAAACAGAATGGTCATTTTTAATTGGTTTTAAAAAGTCCACTGAATCTGTTGAAGCTGTCACAATTCCGACGCGGCAATGTCTGGAAGCACTAATGGATGCCGTATCATCAATATAGGTCATCAATTTCCCACCAAACAGTGTATTGTGGTTATTGGTATCTTGCGGAAAAACTCGACTGGTTTTGATCACCAGTGACTCCTTACAAGCTTTTTTTGGTCTTTCTGTCATTTTTATCAATCTCCTTCAATTGATTGAAAGCGGTAATGTAATAATAAAGGTTGATCCTTTGCCTACTTCACTTTCAACTGTAATTTTCCCATTATGTGCCTCTACGATATTTTTCACGATAGCAAGCCCTATCCCAGTGCCCGCTTTACCACGTGTTCGTGCTTTATCCGCCTTATAAAAACGCTCAAATAAATACGGAATATCCTTTTCATCAATCCCACTGCCATTATCACCGACAGTAATAATAAGTTGATTGGCTTCACGATTTATGGCTTCACGAACAATCACACGTCCGTCATATCCTTCTCTTCCAGTATGCCTGATCGCATTCATAATCAAATTGATCAGTACCTGCTCCATCCGGTCTCGGTCGAATAAATAAACAAGTGACGGATCGTCTGCTTCTACAATCAGCGTAACATGATTTTCCTTCGCCAGCACATCAAAATTCCCTGCTACTTTTTCAATAAAAGGTACTAACAGCTGTTCTTTTTTATCCAATTGATTAAAGCCAGCTTCCATACGGGCCAAGTCCAGCATATCATTCACCAGACGGCCAATCCGCAGCGACTCATCGTAAATAATCTGGGCAAACTCGCGCACCTCTTCATCTGACTGAGCAACGCCATCAATGATTGCTTCACTGTATCCCTGAAGCATTGAAATGGGTGTTCTAAGTTCATGAGAAATATTATTAACAAAATCACTCTTCATTTTTTCGAGACGTTTTTCCTCCGTTACATCTCGAATAACAGTGACGATACTACGAATATCATCCCCATTATACAGCAAGGTCAAAATGGCGACATATGTTTGATCGCCAAAAGTGATTTCACCCACCTGCTCTTCCTGTACTTCAAGAATTTGATCCAGCATTTGGCTTAATTTAGGTGGAATCAAGCCCTTTTCTTTATTTTCGAACGAGAAAAACCAATTGTGTAAAAATTCTTCAGCTGGTGGATTACTTAGAATGATCGTCTTATCGACATTGAACTTAATCACACCGTCAGCCATCCCTACCAGAATATTGGAAAGCTGCTCTTTCTCCTGTCTGAGCGCACTGATATTATATTTCAGCTGCTGCGCCATATTGTTGAAAGCTAAACCTAAGTCCCCGATTTCATCATGTGTATAACTCGGCACACGATTATCAAAATTCCCGCGTGAGACTGCCACCGCAATTTTTTTCATTTCACGAAGCGGAAAAGCCATCCGCGATGAAAAAATAAAAGATAACAGCGACGTAACCAAAACAGCCCCGATCCCTGCCAAAATCAATGTACGTGTCGTTTTAGCATTCACGCTGAGAATATCTTGAAAAGACTGGTAGACAAAAATCGTCCCGGACTGGCCATTCGGCAATTGAAAGTTTTCAACCGTCAGCTCAACAGGCAAGTCATCTTTACTTCCCTCAAAGTCATACTTCATTGTCAAGTGGTCTTCTTCTCGGAGTGCAGACTGAATTTTTGCATCACTTGTTAATTTATGGATTGCTTTTTGCGATATTTCATCTGGAGATTCGTGCGTATAGACTGGCTTATTATCAACAGAAATGATCACACCCGTCGTATCATCTAAAAGAGCAAGTGCATCGCCGCCAGAAGTTTCATCTGTGATCAGCTCATTATTTGTTTTCATGATGGAAATGATGTTGTCGGCCACACGTTCTAAATCACGCTGAATCTCATCCAGATTGTTTTTTTCGTAAACCATTGCAACAAGAAAACCGCAAATCACCAGAACGCCAATCAGAAGCAAGATGATCGTACTCCAGATTTTTCCTACAATACTATTCCAAATCCTCATGCTCTCACCTCGCTTTTTAGAAATCATTCCATCAAAAAGAGCAGGTTTCCGGTGATTATACGTACCCCAACCTGCCCCTATGCATTTTACTAGTCTTCTGGAACCTCAAATTTATATCCAAGTCCCCATACTGTGACAATCATTTTGGCTGCTTCCTCAGAAACATCAAACAATTTTTCACGTAGTCTCTTTACGTGCGTATCAATCGTTCGCAAGTCTCCAAAAAATTCATATCGCCAAACCTCTTTCAGCAAAGATTCCCGGTCAAAAACTTTATCCGGTGATTTTGCTAAATAATAAAGTAAATCGTATTCTTTTGGTGTCAAGCTGATTTCTGTTCCGTCTACAATGACGCGATGTGCCTCATTATCAATAGACAAATGCGGAAAGTTAATCACATCACCTGGCAAACTGCTCACAACATTCTTATCGATCTGCTGAGCGCGGCGAAGCACAGCTTTCACACGAAGCACTACTTCACGAGGGCTAAAAGGTTTGACGATATAATCATCAGCACCTACTTCAAACCCCTGTACCCGATTCGCCTCTTCACCTTTTGCTGTCAGCATTACAACGGGTGTTGATTTATATTCACGCAGCTCACGGCAAACTTCTATACCATCTTTACCCGGCATCATTAAATCAAGTAAAATGACCTCATAATTATTATTTAGTGCCATTTGAAGCGCCTGATCTCCGTCACTAGCTTCCTCGATTTTAAAGTTTTCTCTTTCAAGATACATTTTTAAGAGACGGCGGATACGATCTTCATCGTCGACAACAAGCACTTTAATTTGCTCACTCATAAGTATACATCCCCCAACTTTGAATTGCTCATTTTTTCAAATCTATTCTCTAACAATTGTAAAATCCATGATCTTCTTTTATGGAGGCACCCACATACCTTCTCATGAGAAAATCTAACGATCAAATAAATTATACATGTTTTTCATAAAACGCGCTATTAAAACCCTACAAATGTCCTGATTATTTCTGACCAAATTGAGCAAGTGCCTTGAGCTGTTTCACTTCATGATGTGTCAACTCACGCCATTCTCCAGCGTTCAGGCCCCGCAAATTCAGGAAAGCATATTCTTCGCGAACCAGCTTTTGAACTGGGAATCCCACTGATTCAAACATTTTTCGCACTTGTCGATTTCTTCCCTCGTGAATGGTGATTTCAACAATTGCTTTTTCTTTTTTTTTATCAAATGATCGCATTTTCACTTTTGCTGGGGCTGTCTTCTTTCCTTCTAGATGGACTCCCTTAGCAAGCTTTTGCAAGACTTCCCGTTCTGGGATACCTTTTAGTCGCGCAATATATTTTTTCTCTACTTTATAGCGCGGGTGCATCAATAAGTTGGCAAATTCACCGTCATTCGTCATTAAAAGCAGACCGGATGTATCATAATCCAAGCGTCCAACTGGATAAAGTCTTGTACCGATAGCTTCAAAATAATCCGTTACCACACGCCGACCTTTTTCATCCGAAACAGCCGATACAACACCTCTTGGTTTATAAAAAAGAAAATAACGATGCTCTTCTTTTGTCAGCGCAATTCCTTCTACTTCGACACGATCGCTGGCGCGGACTTTTGTCCCTAATTCGCGAACTACTTTCCCGTTTACAGTCACTTTTCCGTCTTCAATCAACTTCTCTGCTTTTCTTCTTGAAGTAACCCCCGCATTCGCGATGACTTTTTGTAACCGTTCTTCCATCAAGTTTCATCCCCATTCTCTGGTTTTGTTTGGTTGAAACGGTCGAAAAACAAATCCATTTCATCCTGATCGATTTCATCAGTTGCCTCAGCAAGCTGTGGCAATTCTTCCAACGTCTTTAGACCAAAAGCATCCAAAAATTCGTTCGTTGTTACATATAGTTTTGCCCGCCCTGCTCCTTCAGCACGACCTTTATCTGTTATGAGTCCACGCGCAACAAGGGTTCTGATTGGACCGTCCGATTGCACGCCCCGCACTTCGTCCACTTCCATTCGAGTGATTGGCTGCCTGTAAGCAATGATCGCTAGCGTTTCAAGTGACGCCTGAGAAAGTGAAGCAGAATGCGGTGCTTCAACAAGTTTGCGTAAATAATCGGCATACTCTTTTTTTGTTGCAAGTTGAAAAGTTCCGGCAAGTTCTAGTAATACCAGCCCACGCGCTTCGTTCTCTTGGTAACGTTCCTGCATGGTCTCAAGCAGGTTCAGTGCCTCAATATAGGTGATTTCCATGACTTCTGTAAGCTGCTTGGTTGAGATACCTTCATCACCGGCCGCAAAAAGCAGGCTTTCGAGTATTCCTAACTGCTGTTCTTTATTCACGCTCAATTTCCCCTCTACCTTCTACATACAAATCTGAAAAACTGTCTGCCTGCTCGACAGAGACAGCCTTTCGTTTCATTAACTCAAGCAGAGCCAAAAAAGTGACAACCATTTGTTCCTTGGTCCGCTCTTCAAATAATTCTTCAAATTTAAGTTTGCCTTTATGTGTTGCAAGTTTTTCTAGCACTTCTTCCATTCGTGTATCAATTGAGATCTCCTGCGTGGTAATTCGCGTATGAAGTGGTTTATGCAATTTTTGTCGCCGCAATAATTTATTGAAGGCACCCAGCATATCCTCCAGTGTAACATTGAGCTCACGCGCCTCATCCAAATCCTCATAAGGTGACAGATCCATTGGCGGCTTGCTGAAATAAAAATTTCGCTCTGCTTCTTTTTCCTTAAGCTCCTGTGCCGCTTCCTTGTAACGCTTGTATTCTATCAGGCGTTCCACTAATTCATCACGTGGGTCAAAGTCCGGATCAAAATCGCTCTCTTCAAGTTCAAGCTCCTGTTTAGGCAAAAGCATTTTACTTTTGATGGCCAGAAGCGTCGCTGCCATCACCAAATATTCACTGGCCACATCTAGTTCAAGACGTTGCATCGTGTGTACGAATTCCATATACTGTTCAGTAATCTCTACCATTGGAATATCATAAATATCAATTTCAAGCTTTCCAATCAAATGAAGCAGCAAGTCAAGCGGCCCTTCAAAAGCTTCTACTTTAAAATTCATTTCGGTCATCTTATGTAACCACCTTAACTGAGTGCTAAATCATTTCGTATCAAATCAGCATAGCTTTCACGCTTGATGACAAGTTGCGCCTCACCATTTTCCACAAAAACAACTGCCGGTCGCGGAATACGATTATAATTGCTTGCCATTGAATAGCCGTAAGCACCTGTACAAAACACAGCTAAAATATCACCCGCATCGGCTTTTGGAAGCGGCAAATCCCAAATCAGCATATCACCAGACTCACAGCATTTTCCAGCCAGTGAAATGGTTTCTTCCGGTTTGTCGAGCGGACGACCAGCTAAAACCGCCTCATAGTGTGCATCATAAAGTGCCGGTCTGATATTATCATTCATGCCGCCATCGACAGCCAGATACTGCCGCACTCCCGGTACCTCTTTTCGTGAACCAGCCTGATAAAGCGTTGTTCCAGCCTCACCGACCAGTGACCGCCCTGGCTCGATCCAGATTTCCGGCACTGCCAAACCATGCGATTCTGCTACTTTTTTGATTTCAGCTACGATCTGCCGGACATACTCAGCTGGTTCGAGCGGTTCATCCTCTTCTGTATAACGTACACCAAAGCCACCGCCAAGATTGAGTACCTTCGAATCAAACCCCAGCGACTCGTGCCAACTGACCAATTGTTCCATGATCCGATGCGCCGCCATGACAAAACCAGTCGTTTCAAAAATTTGCGAACCGATATGGCAATGGAGCCCGATCAAATCGAAGGCATCCGAAGCAGCCAAAACTTGACGAATCGCCTCTTCTGCTTGCCCATTCGTAAGCCCAAATCCAAATTTCGAATCATCCTGTCCCGTCAAAATATAATCATGCGTATGCGCTTCAATGCCCGGTGTCACCCGAACAAGCACCGCGATTTTCTGTTTTCTGTTTCTTAATAGTTCTGTGAGCAACTCAATTTCATAAAAATTATCCAATACAATACAGCCAATTTCATAATCCAGAGCCATCACAAGCTCTTCATTTGTCTTATTGTTCCCATGGAAATGAATCCGTTCTTTCGGATAGCCAGCCTCGATTGCCGTATAAAGCTCTCCGCCAGAAACGACATCAAGCGACAGCCCTTCTTCTGCCATCAATTGGTAAATCGCAAGCGCTGAAAAAGCTTTGCTAGCATAAGCCACTTGTGCTTTCACACCCAACTCCTCGAATGTCTTTTTAAAACCCCGAGCTCTCTCACGAATAAGCGCAACATCATAGACATAAAGCGGTGTGCCATAACTCTCAGCAAGCTTTAGCGTATCAACCCCTCCAATTTCTAGATGCCCTTTGTCATTTACTTTCATCGTTCCATACCGTTCAAATGCCATGCTCATTCCCACCTTTACTCGGAATTCTTTTTTCAGAAGTTCCTTTCTATAGTAGCATAAACTAGGCTAGTGCTACAATAACTATCCGCAAATAAAAGAAAACGCGCTGGAGTTGCGTCATTTACCGCCCCCCTAGCGCGAAAAGTTTATTTTATTTGTGCGACAAGTGCTTTTACATAACGTAAAAAGTCTGCCTGTACCCGGTCCGTTGTTTCAATCACTTCTTCATGAGAAAGCGGCTGATCAAGAATTCCTGCTGCCATATTCGTAATGCAGCTGATGCCAAGCACTTCTATTCCGGCATGACGAGCAATAATCACTTCTGAAACAGTCGACATGCCCACTGCATCAGCACCAAGTGTCCGCATCATGCGAATCTCAGCTGGCGTTTCATAAGTCGGGCCACTAAAGCCGGCATATACACCTTCGCAAATCGACATTTCCAAATCGCTAGCAATCTTTCGTGCCTGTTCCCGTAAACGCAAACTATAAGCTTCCGACATATCTGGAAAGCGTGGACCAAAATGTTCGACATTGCGACCGATCAACGGGTTCGTTCCAGTAAAATTGATATGATCTGAAATGAGCATCAAATCCCCTGCATGGTAAAGTTCATTGACACCACCAGCTGCATTGGTCACAAGTAGCAGTTCAACGCCTAGCTCCTTCATGACTCGAACTGGAAATGTCACTTCCTGCATAGCATAGCCTTCATAATAATGGAAGCGTCCCTGCATCGCTACGACTTCTTTTTGTTCTAACTTTCCAAAAACGAATTGCCCTGCATGACCTTCTACCGTTGAAACAGGAAAATGCGGAATCTCCTGATAAGGAATCTTCACTGGTTCGATGATCTCATCTGCCAAAACACCTAGTCCGGATCCTAGAATCAAACCGATTTTTGGCGTCCCCTGATAGCTTTGACGAATTTTTTCAACCGCTTCATTTACTTTTTCGATACTCATCTTTTTCCCCTCACTTCTTTATTTCAAGTCTTGCAAAAAGCTTTCACCATATTCTGGCATTTTCACGCCAAAATTATCTGCAACTGTGGCTCCCAAATCTGCAAATGTGCGGCGCAGTGGCAATTCTTTCCCGCCACTAAAACGTTTGGAGTAAACAAGAAGCGGCACATATTCGCGTGTATGATCGGTCCCGCGATAAGTCGGGTCATTCCCATGATCTGCCGTAATGATAAGTAAATCATCTTCTGCCATCCGTTCAAAAACCTCCGGTAAGCGTGCGTCAAACTCTTCCAAGGCTTGTCCGTAACCAATCGGATCACGCCGATGACCAAATAGCGCATCAAAGTCAACCAGATTTAAGAAGCTCATTCCAGTAAAATCCTTCTCGAGCACATGGTTTAGCTGATCCATCCCATCCATATTCGATTTTGTCCGAATAGCCTCCGTAACGCCTTCCCCATCAAAAATATCACTGATCTTCCCGATGGCGATCACATCTTTACCAGCATCTTTCATAGCATTCATCACAGTCGGTTTAAAAGGTTTCAAAGCATAGTCATGCCGATTAGGGGTACGCGTAAAATTCCCCGGTTCGCCAACAAATGGACGGGCAATGATCCGCCCTAACATATACGGATCGTCTAAAGTAATTTTCCGACAGTATTCGCAAATATCATACAGTTCTTCCAGCGGGACAATCTCTTCATGTGCCGCAATTTGAAGAACGGAATCAGCCGACGTATAAACAATGAGTGCACCTGTTTTCATATGTTCTTCCCCGAGCTCACTCATAATCTCCGTTCCACTCGCCGGTTTATTGCCGATCACTTTCCGTCCAGTATAGTCTTCGATCTGACTAATCAATTCGTCTGGAAAACCGTCTGGAAACACACGAAAAGGCGTATCAATATAAAGACCCATAATTTCCCAGTGTCCTGTCATCGTATCTTTTCCTTTTGAAGCTTCTTGCATTTTTGTATAGTAAGCTTTTGGTTCAGTGGCTTTTTCCACACCCAGCACAGGTTCGATATTCGATAGGCCCAATTTACCCATTTCTGGCATTTTGAGCCCGTCCATCTTCTCTGCAATATGTCCAAAAGTATCTACACCAAAATCATCAAAATCCGAAGCATCCGGTGCCTCGCCGATTCCCACTGAATCCATCACGATCACATGAATACGCTTAAATTGCTTTGTCATAAATCAATCGCCTTCCCTTCATTATTATAGATTAAGCACGTGGATGAAACTCTTTGTAAACATCCTTTAATCGCGCTTTTGTCACATGGGTATAAATCTGTGTCGTAGAAATATCTGCATGTCCGAGGAGTTCTTGTACTGAGCGAAGATCCGCTCCGTTTTCCAAAAGATGGGTGGCAAATGAATGCCTCAACATATGCGGTGTGATCGATTTTTCAATACCTGCCTTGACTGCCAACTGTTTTAAATTTTTCCAGAAACCCTGCCGCGACATCCCTTTCCCATGGTGATTCAAAAACACTTCATCAGCCCGGTATTTTGAATTTCTCAGCTTCGGTCGGCCATTTTCCAAATAATCGAGAAGCGCTTTTGTGGCAGCTGATCCAAGAGGTATGATACGCTCTTTGTCCCCTTTTCCGATCGTCTGGATAAACCCCATTTGTAAATGCAAATCATCCATCTTCAAATGGACCAACTCACTCACACGAAGTCCTGTCGCATAAAGTACCTCAAGCATTGCAACATCGCGTATGCCGTAAACGGTTTTACTATCAGGAGACGCAAGCAGTTTTTCTACCTCATCAAGATTCAGCACTTTAGGTAATTCTTTTGCTTGTTTCGGTGTTTCGATCTGAATCATCGGATCGTGCGAAACTTTACCATCATGTAGCAGAAAATGAAAAAATGAACGCAACGACGCCAAATAGCGTGCCACAGATCGCGGTGATTTCCCATCTTTACGCGCATAGCCTAAAAAGCTTACTATATCCGCACGTTCGATTTTTTCTGGGTCCACGATTTGTCGTGTCTCTTCCATATAATTAGCAAAATAATTCAGATCCCGTTTATAAGCATGAAGTGTATTATCTGATAAGCCTTTTTCCACAATCAAAAAATGCAAAAAATCTTCTATTAAGTCATTCATATCGCGACCTCCACATTTTTCATTTTAACACGGATTAATCTTCCCGTGAATTTTTTCGCTGATATCACTAAGTTGTTCTATAATTCAAACGATTTCTTCTCTCCTTTGTTTAGCAATGACATAAAAAAAGACCTACCAAATATATGGTCAGGCCTCCTATTGTTCAGCTATTCTTCTTGCTTTTCTTCTTACATTCCGAGCAGATCCCTTGGAAAGTCAAACGATGATCCTTAATCAAAAAATGCCATCTCTGCTCCACAATCTTTTCAACATCTTCCAAAAGATCTTCTTGAATTTCCTCTACTGATCCACACTCCAGACAGACGAGGTGATGATGGAAATGCTTAGCGCCTTCTTTTCGCAGATCATAACGACTAACCCCATCGCCAAAATTAATTTTATCTACGATCCGAAGTTCCGTAAGTAGCTCTAATGTCCGATAAACAGTTGCAAGTCCTGTATCCGGTGCAATATCTTTCACACGTAAAAAGACTTCTTCTGCACTCAAATGATCTTTTTCATTTTCCAGCAACACCCGCACAGTAGCTTCCCGTTGCGGAGTCAACTTGTAGCTTGCTTCATGCAGTTGTGCTTTAATTCGTCCAATTCGGCCTTCCAT
Source organism: Listeria ilorinensis (assembly GCF_913566895.1). Taxonomy (GTDB): domain Bacteria; phylum Bacillota; class Bacilli; order Lactobacillales; family Listeriaceae; genus Listeria; species Listeria ilorinensis. The sequence goes on from NZ_CAJYCN010000003.1 coordinate 173,092, forward strand.
TGTTCCATTCCTCCCTCTGCTGTGCTTCCTGTTGAAATTCTAATCAATTCTCATTATCAATTAATTCACTTAAATAGTTTATAATAATTCTAATTAAAAAACAAGTATCGAATTTTTAAATTTGCTCTTTATTTATTAATAATTCCGCTTAAATACTTACTTCCTATAAGATAACATAAATCATTTCCACTGTCTACAACTGTTATCAATTAGTAAAATTTAGCTTATTTTTTGTAATCATTATTATCTGTAATCACATTGTCTTTATTTTCAGCTTGCTTGTTGCTGAGAAAAATTCTATACTGAAACTGATAATCATTATCACTATAATCATTGGAGTGATGGCCTTGAAAAAACTTTACACAGAAGATTTGCAAATTGCCTATGAGAAACGCATTATTGTGGATCGTTTAAATATAGAAATCCCTGAAGGCGAGATTACTGCGCTTGTTGGGGCAAACGGGTCTGGAAAGTCCACCATTTTAAAAACCATGAGCCGACTGATGCAGCCTACGCAAGGAAATGTTATCCTAGATGGAAAGAAAATCCATCAGGAATCCACCAAACAAATTGCAAAAGAATTATCGATTTTGCCTCAAAATCCTTCTGCCCCTGGCGGATTGACTGTATTTGACCTTGTCTCCTATGGTCGGACACCTCATCAAAAAGGAATGAAAGCACTCAATCTTGCTGATCGCGAAATGATTGACTGGGCGATCCGCATGACAAACATGGAGGATTTTACCGATCGGCCGATCGAACAGCTTTCGGGCGGACAACGACAGCGGGCTTGGATTGCGATGGCACTTGCCCAAGATACCTCTGTTCTTTTCCTTGATGAACCTACTACATTTCTTGATATGACGCATCAACTGGATGTGATGAATATTTTGAAACATTTAAATGAAAAAGAAAAACGGACGATCGTAATGGTCGTACACGATCTTAACCATGCCTCTCGTTATGCCAGCCACATGATCGCTATCAAAGAAGGACAAATGGCTGCCTGTGGAACACCGCAAAAAGTCATGACAAGCGAAATGCTGGAAGATGTTTTCAATATTCGTGCGGATATTTTGATTGACCCGCGCACAGGTGTCCCGCTTTGCTTGCCGTATGAAACTTGCAGCGGATGTGAGATTAAAGATGTGGTGAGGGGGACTGAGCGTATTGCAGCCGGAATTATTTGATGTGACGATTATCGGAGCCGGACCAGTTGGTCTTTATACTGCTTTTTACAGTGGTCTCCGGGCAATGAAAACCAAACTGATTGATGCTGAACCGGATGCAGGCGGCAAAGTTCGCTACTTCTATCCTGAAAAAATGATTCGTGACATTGGTGGGATTCCCGAAATCAAGGGACACGAACTGATTGCCAATCTAAAAAAACAAGCCGAAACATTTCAGCCAACTATCATTTATAATGAAAAAATCACCTGTTTAGAGCAGCTACCAGAAGGAAATTTCTTACTGGAATCGGAAAATGGTACACAGCATTTTTCCAAGACGATTATCATTGCCTGCGGAAGCGGCACCTATGAAGTAAATCCGCTTGAAGCTGAAAATACAGTTGATTTCCCTGAACAGCTCCATTACAGCTTAACCGATCTAGAAGTCTTCCGCGGCAAAAAAGTCGTGATTTCCGGCGGTGGCAATGCAGCACTTGACGCGGCACATACGCTTTTACCAGTTGCTGAAAATGTACAAGTCATCTATCGTGGAGATGATTTGAGAGGTCATGAAGAAGCTGTACATGAATTAAAGAAGTCTCATGCAGCCATCCATCTAGCCCATGACATTGAGCGCCTATCTGGTGAGGCGGGCAGACTGCGTCAAGTAATGATTCGCTGTAAACAAACCGATCAGACACAAACCCTCCCCTGTGACGCAATTTTTGTAGGTCATGGAGTGAAAGTGGAGTTAGGCGCGATGCGTGACTGGGGTTTTGATACTGAAGAATGGGGAATCACTGTAGATGACTTGATGCAGACAAGTATCCCTGGTATTTTTGCTTGTGGGGATGTAGCCTGCTATAAGCGGAAAATTCGTATCATTTTAGCTGGTCTTCATGAAGGGCCGATTGCAGTAAACAGTGCGATGAAATTCTTAGAGCCTCAAGCAGCCGATGAGGCAATGGTTAGTACACACCATGAAAGTTTCGAATAAAAAAAGTCCAGCATTCCTATAGAAAAGCGGAATGCTGGATTTTTTTAGCCTTCTTCCAATTTAGCTTGAAGTAAGCTCATTTCCAAATGCTGAATAGCAAAGATCGTTTTCGCATCGATAATTACTTGATTTTCCATTAATTGTTTAGCCTCATCTAATGAAACTGTTAGGACATTGATAAACTCATCTTCATCCAGCGCGCGTGTCTTTTTTGGACGGTACAGATCTTTTGCAAGGTAGATATGTAAAAGTTCGTCCGCAAAACCCGGCGATGTGTAAAAGGCTGTTAAATATTCAAATGCGCCGGAAGCAAATCCCGTTTCTTCTTCCAATTCACGTCTTGCAGTCAGCGCATGGTCCTCACCGGGTTCAATTTTTCCAGCAGGGATTTCCACGATTGTTTTCTCAAGCGGTTTTCGAAACTGTTCGACTAAGATCAGCTTATGATCCGATGTAACCGGAATGATGGCAACCGCACCCGGATGATGAACCAACTCTCTTGTAGCTGTTTTTCCGTTTGGAAGCGCCACTTTAGCTAGCTTAAGCTCAATGATGCGCCCTTTGAAAAGCGTCTCTTCTGTTATCGTTTTTTCTTCGAGATTTTCCATCTTGTTCCCTCATTTCGCAAGTTCTGCTTAACTTCCCGTATTTCGTGGTATCATAAGTATAACATATCTAAGTCCGAGAACAATTTACATCGCGCGACTGATAACAGATTTTTTTCAGTTATGGTATGATGTAGACATAACCAAACCCCCTTTCTAAACTGGTGAACATCTGCAAGTGAGTCGTACATTTTTGTACATATTTCGCTTGTTTTAGAATGGTATTGAAGGAGAAGATAAACATGACTCTATTTAAAAAGATTATGGCTTTTGCCGGTTCCTTCGTATTGATCAGCCTGTTGTTCGGGATTCTCTCATTCGTTTTCACAGAAAAAATGCTGCTTGTTTTACTCATCACTGCTGTGATTGCGGTTGTGCTATTCTTCCTGTCTTCACGAGCTGGCGACCGGGCCTTAACTGAGAAAACCGGTCTCACCAAGAAAGAGTATAAATACATTCGGACGAACTTAGACGAAGCACGTGCTAAAATCATCCGCTTGCAAAAAATCATGGGCAGTCACAAGACCCTTTACTCTTTCCAAGAACGGAACAAAACGCTCCAGCTGACAAAACGCATCTATGGCATCGTAAAAGAAGAACCCAAGCGTTTTTACGAAGCTGAGGATTTCTTCTTCAGTCATCTTGATTCATTGGTTGAACTTACCGAAAAATATGCTTTTCTTGAAAGCCAACCGGTCAAAGATAAGAAAATTTATCAAACCTTATCGGATACACGTACACTCCTCAATGATTTGAGCCGAGTGGTCGAAAAAGATTTGTTCACCCTGCTCAATCAGGACGTCAACAGTCTTGATTTCGAATTAGAAGTAGCCAAAAATGCAGTGAGCAAACAAAAGCAAAAATTCGAAAGGAGCCATAAAGAATGACTGAGAACTCAAATGAGAAAAAAAGCACCGAAGTAAGTCAAACAGAACTTTTAGAAAAAGAAATGAATCAAACGCTCGACGATCTTTTAAGCGATCCATTCGGTACCAAACAAACTACTGAAACGAGCATTGTAAATAGTGAGAATGAAGCAGCTCCAAGACTAGTCGACATGCTACCCGAAAGCAATAAGCGTCAGGCTGTTGAACTTAGCAAACAGATCGAGCCGGGCAATCAGGCTGCAATTCTTAGTTACGGGGCTCCCGCTCAAGCCAAACTCCATGATTTTTCCCATTCGATGCTGGCACATGTTCAAAAACAAGATGTCGGCCCGATCGGTGACATTATCAGCGATCTTATGTACCGCTTGCAGGAAGCAGATCCTGATGAACTAGCTGCACGCAATCGCAATGTTTTCACCAAAATGTTCCATCGCGTCAAACAGTCGATTAATGAGATCACTTCCAAGTATCAAAAAATCGGTACGCAGATCGACCGAATCGCCCTTAAATTGGAACACTCCAAAAAGCGACTGATGGAAGATAACTCCTTCTTAGAACAGCTTTATGATAAAAATAAAGATTATTTTCAGGCACTCAATATTTATATTGCAGCCGGAGAACTAAAAATCGAAGAAATCAATACACAGATGCTGCCTGCCCTACGCAAAAAAGCCGAGGAATCAGGCGATCAAATGGATTTCCAAGAAGTGAATGATTTAACTCAATTTGCGGATCGGCTTGAAAAACGTGTCCACGACTTAAAACTAAGCCGTCAAATCACGATCCAACAGGCGCCACAGATTCGCTTGATCCAAAACACCAATCAGGCACTTGCTGAAAAAATCCAATCCTCTATCATGACAGCCATCCCACTTTGGAAAAACCAAGTAGCCATTGCGCTCACTTTACTTCGTCAGCAACAAGCTGTTCAAGCACAACGTCAGGTTTCCGAAACGACGAATGAACTATTGAAACGCAATGCTGATATGCTCAAAACTAACGCGATTGAAACTGCTCGTGAAAACGAAAGAGGAATTGTCGATATCGAAACCTTGAAAGAAACACAGTCTAGTCTCATTGAAACGTTGCAAGAAACACTTAAGATTCAACAAGAAGGCCGTGCTAAACGTGCTGCAGCTGAAAAAGAACTCGTATCGATGGAGCAAGAACTCAAAGAACGCTTAATTGAGTTGAAATAAAAAGAACGCAGGACAGATGATTTTTATCACTTGTTCTGCGTTTTCTTGTATATTCCTTCGCTTACTGAAATTACTATGCACCCTTATTGGTTCACAACCTCTTATTACTTCTGTAAATTATTCGCTTGGAAAAACAGAGGTTCATTTTGTTTTCCTAATAAAACTATCAATAGCTCTTATCGATAACAATTTATACCTTGCCCGAACTAACCCTATTGTTTGTATGTTATAATTTTGTAAAACATCTAATCAGGAGATAAACTATGAACAAAAAAAGGGTCATTATATTAACGATCTGCCTACTACTCTCTTGTCTCTATTTTACTAATAAGATTTACAAACAGCATCAAAGTAAAATCGTCTCTGTTACACACTATCCCGTTGTTTTTACAGAAAATTTTCTTTATAACATGAACTTCAATCCCACTTTGGAAAATTCCTCCTCTTATCAATTTACAAAAGCGGACAAATTGCAGGAGGTCTCTTTTGAAAATGTCGATACCATCCGTTACAAGGAAAAGAATGGTTCTTCCCATTTAGAAGTGGAGTTAGGTGAGGATCTAAATACACATCTGGCGCTTTTCAAATTTATTGTTAAAAATCAACATGCTTCTGAGATTTCACTGAATTTCTCGCTAGACGAAATCCAAATCCAATCCCCAGATATTCGTTCGCTCACATTTGCCTTAGTCTCCAATAAGCGTACAAATGAACTGAGTGTTAATCCGCCAAAGAATCCTGAATACCACTATTTCACGATTGCTACTGATGCAGAAAAAGTCACGTTAAAGCCTTCTGATAAGCGTAATAAAAATGGCTATCAAAAGTGGCAAATATATATTCCAGAAAGTTCGACTCCCATAAAAACAATAAGTGCCTACTAAAAAATAGGAAGCAACGGGTTTTTTGCCCATTCTGCTTCCTATTTTTAAATCTCCAACCGCAAATTCTCAAAATAAACCGGCTTTAAATTAGAGACTGTCAGACCTATCAAACGGACAGACTCTTCTCCTGTAAAGGTATCCGCCAGAAGGACACACCCTGCTTCATAAATCGACTGCTGGTCGAGAATATAATCATTTAACGTAAGCCGCTTTGTATAAGTACTAAAATCACCATAACGGATCTTGAGCACCACTGTTTTACCATGCTTGTGAATCTTTTGAAGTCGTGTTTCAATCTTACCGGCAAAATGCCATAAAGCTTGTTGAAGAAGGCGTTCATCTGAAATATTTTCGGCAAAAGTAGTCTCTTTCCCCACTGATTTGCGGTCACGCTTCGGATTAACAACTGTATTCGATTCGCCTCGGACATGCCGATATAAATAATAGCCGTGCTTATGGAACTCACGCATCAAATCCCACTCGCTCCATCCCTTTAGATCTTTGCCAGTATGAATCCCCAAACGATGCATTTTTTCTGCGGTCACTTTACCGACACCATAAAATTTGTCAATCGGAATGGATTCCAAGAATGCCGCTGCTTCTTCTGGTGTCACAACTGTCAGTCCAGCCGGTTTCCGGTAATCAGAAGCAATTTTGGCAATAAATTTATTATAAGAAACGCCTGCTGAGGACGTGAGTCGAAGTTCCTGATAGATCGTTCGCTGAATTTCGCGTGCGATCAGCGTGGCAGACTTCATCCCCTTCTTGTTTTCGGTTACATCTAAATAAGCCTCATCGAGTGAAAGGGGCTCAATCAGATCCGTGTAACGTTTAAATATAGAGCGGATTTGATCAGAAACTTCTTTATAATGCTCCATATTGCCGTGAATAAAAATTCCCTGCGGACATTTTTTGACGGCTTGCTTCGTGGGCATAGCGGAATGGACGCCATATTTGCGCGCTTCATAAGAGCAGGTTGATACAACACCTCTCTTATTCGGATCACCACCAATAATCAGTGGCTTACCACGGTACTCCGGATGATCCCGCTGCTCCACTGATGCATAAAAAGCATCCATATCGATATGAATGATTTTACGAGATGTATCCATCACTTTTATTCCTCCGATACAAACAAATGTTCTTATTTTTATTATACCGAATTCTTGTTAAAAAAACAAATACGAGCCTCCAGTCTTTTGGAAGCTCGCAACGAATTATTTTTTCAAAAAGGCTTTCTTACCGAGTTTTTCAATAAGTACAGGTGATACTTGGTATAACTTGGACACAATACTCATGGAACACGGCAGATTGACTTCTCTTTTTTCTGTTCCAATAATTTTTACGGTTTTCTTTGCCACTTTTTTTGGTTTAAGAGCAAAGCGGCCTACATTTTTCAAGTAATTACCTGTTTGATCAGCTCGATCAAAAAATTCTGTGGCAATCGGACCTGGATTGACAGTTGTAACATTTGTACGCTGATCAGCGAGCTCCATTCGTAGTGCATTTGAATAACCTAGTACTGCAAATTTTGTTGCAGCATATACAGCAGATTTAGGAGTTGCCATTTTGCCAGCTTGAGAAGCAATATTAAGGATATGACTGCGACGATTGTTACGAAGTACGGGAATCAGCTCCTGCGTAAGTTTGATCAATCCAAGAACATTGACATCAAACATTTCCTTTGTTACATCAAAAGGCGTTTCCTCAGCTAGTTCAAACAAACCAAATCCAGCACAATTGATGAGCACAGTCACATTTTGCTGTTCACTGACCACTTTCTCCACAAGATGAGTAATCGCTTCAAAATCACTTAAATCACATGGATAATACGCACATTTTTTTTCATACTCCAGTTCAACCTGACGGGCTGTCTCCTTTAAGGCTTCAGTGTTTCTGGCTACAAGAATAGGATTCCCACCATTTGCCGCAATCTGAAGCGCCAGTTCTCTACCTAAACCGCTTGATGCACCTGTAATCAAGACATTTTTATTTTTTAAAAACTCATTCATGACGGTTCACCTTCTACTGAGAAGCTAGCAAAATCACTGGCTAAATCTGTATTAGGGAAGATTTGTCGTGCTTCATGAAGCAATGCCTTACTGGCTTCCTGATCATAGCGTGAACTGATATGAGTCAAAATTAAGTGCTTAGCCTGTGCTTTTTGCGCAAGCTGAGCTGCTTCTTGTGTCGTAGAATGCATATATCTGCTAGCCATTTCTTGCTTATCTGCTGAAAAAGTCGCCTCATGGACAATCAAGTCAGCCCCGTTCGCCAGTTCGATTTCCGTTTCTAGAGCACGAGTGTCCCCAAAAATCGCCACGATTCGCCCCTTTTGACTTGGACCAATATAATCCCGACCATCCAAGATCCGACCATCTTCTAGCGTGACCCTCTCCCCTTTTTTTAATTGCTGATAAACCGGTCCTGGACTCACACCTTCTGCTCTCAATCTTTCAGCATCTAGCGTGCCGTTTTTATCTGCCTCAACGATCCGAAAGCCAAATGATTCTATACCATGATCTAATTTTTGGCAGGTCATGGTAAACATGTCATCTTCAAATACCAAGCCTTCCTCAAGTTCCACAATATGGAGCGGATAAGTCAAATGGGAACCACTTATCGTAAGTGATGTTTCAATATATGCTTGGATACCTTTTGGTCCATAGAGTGTCACAGGGGTTATACCGCCCTGAAAAGACCGACTACTCAAAAGACCAGGCAAGCCAAAGAGATGATCCCCATGCAAATGTGTAATAAAGATTTTTTCGAGTTTACCCAACTTGATTTGACTGCGTAAAACCTGATGTTGTGTACCTTCTCCGCAATCAAACAACCAAATGCTGTTTCGTTCATTTAACATCGACAAGGCGATGGAGGTCACATTCCGACTTTTCGACGGTACGCCTGCTCCCGTGCCTAAAAAAATCAATTCCATCGTTTTTCGTCCTTTCAGTTGATCGATTGTTTCATCACATCTTCTTATTTTAACATATTTCGTCTGAAATGACCGAAGTGATTTCATGAAGCGCTTTCATAAAAGGCTTTGAAAATATTCTGGCTTAAACAGTTGCACAAACAGTTTTTAATGGATAAAATAGTATGGAGTTAATGAGGGAGTTTTATCCATTCATTGCGGAATTTTGGCGAATGATTGTGAAACTACTTTTTCTATGATAAATGCTTATAGAAAATTCAGAAAGAGGGTAAATCGTATGACAGATGAGTTAGAACAAAGAGCGTTAATTACCATTTTTGGTGGTACAGGAGATTTAGCAAATCGCAAACTTTACCCTTCCCTGTTCCATTTATATAAAAAAGGATCGCTGGGCGAGAATTTTGCCGTCATTGGAACTGCTCGTCGTGAATGGAGCGATGACTTTTTTCGTGATAAAGTAAAAGCTTCCTTAAAAGATATTGAGGACCACGAGGAATTAGCGGATGCCTTTTCTTCTCATTTCTACTATCAATCCCATGATGTAACCAATCAAGAATCCTATGTAAAACTGAAAACCCTATCCGATGAATTGGATGAAAAATACGACTTAAAAGGAAATCGACTTTTCTACTTGGCAATGGCGCCCAACTTTTTCGGTATGATTGCCAGCCGAATCAAATCCGAGGGCTTTGTAGATACAGAAGGCTTCCATCGTTTGATTATTGAAAAGCCATTTGGTCATGACTTAAAGAGCGCGGAAGAACTGAACAATTCTCTTCGTCAAGCATTCAATGAAGATGAAATTTACCGGATCGATCATTATTTAGGAAAAGAAATGATTCAAAATATCTCTGTGATCCGCTTCGCCAACTCCATTATCGAGTCGCTTTGGAATAATCGGTACATCGACAACATCCAAGTGACATTGAGTGAAGTGCTGGGTGTTGAGGATCGCGGTAAATATTATGACGAAAGCGGCGCACTACGAGATATGGTGCAAAATCATATTTTACAAATCGTTTCTCTACTTGCGATGGAACCGCCGATCAAGCTGACAACGGAAGAAATCCGGCATGAAAAAGTGCGTGCACTGCGTTCCCTCCGCGTATACGAAGGGAAAGAAGTCCATCAAAACTTCATCCGTGGACAATACGGTGAGGGAGAGGTCGATGGTAAAGAGCTAAAAGGCTACAGACAGGAAGAAAATGTTGACCCGCATTCCAATACAGAAACATTTGTTGCGGCTAAATTGATGATTGATAATTTCCGCTGGACGGGGGTACCTTTTTATATTCGTACTGGAAAACGTCTGGCCGACAAAGCGACACAGATTGCGATCCATTTTAAAAATGTGCCTTTGAATCTGTTTGGTCAACAGCAGTCTCTGGGCGGCAATGTCCTTGTCATCCATATTCAGCCGAATGAAGGCATTACTTTGCATTTGAACGTAAAAGAGCCTGGTCAAGGAATGGTCACTATGCCAGTTAATCTGGATTATGTTCACTCTTCTCCAGATGGCATGAATACACCAGAAGCTTATGAAAAATTGATTTTAGACTGTCTGCGTGGCGATGCGACCTATTTCTCACACTGGGATGAAGTGAGCCTGTCTTGGCGCTTTATTGATCAGATTGCTGCTGTCTGGAATACGACGAAAGATCACTTCCCGAATTATAAATCCGGCTCTATGGGACCAAAAGAAGCCGATGATCTTGTACAACGAGATGGTTTTTACTGGTTCCCGGTAAATGAATAAAAGTCAATAAAGAAAAACTGAAGATCACGCAATCTCCATTAAAAATGGTTCTCTTGCGTGGTCTTCAGTTTTTCTGTTACCTAGATTTTTTCCTATTCTAATTTGGAGAAAAATAAATTCTATTTTTCAAACACTGGAATATACAAAGTCAAACCTGCTCCCCGAAAATCTTCCAAGTTGAAATTACCACCGATACCAACTTTTTCACTTTGTGCAACTTCACTATAAGCTTGCCCGATGAATTGATCGATGGCAGTGCGAGCCGTTTCAATTGTTTCAAATTTAGCATAGAGACCTGCTGGAATTTCAAAAGTTGTGTCCCCTTTCTCACTGCCAGCTTCTGCCACAAGATAATACTGTTTGTCTTCCACATTGGTGTTAATTCCCACAAGCGCTTGTTTATCTTTTGCATATTTAGCCAGCGCGGCTGCTTTGATTTCACTCATTTTCCCTAAGCCTTCTTGCGGATTGAATGCCGGAATTTCTACTTTATTCCCTGAAAAAACTTCTTGCACGTGTTGAATGATTTTAAATGCCATCATCGTTTCCCTCCAAATATAAATCATTTTTTGTTATGCTATCACTATACACTCGTAATGTTGACAACTGTATGTCAATATTAAAAAAATAAAGGAGCTTTTTAATGAAAATTGAACGTCTGATCGGGATCGTTATGCTGCTGCTTCAAAGAGAACTTGTAAGTGCAGCTGAAATGGCTCAAATGTTTGAGGTTTCCAAACGAACAATTTATCGTGATATCGAGACGCTTTCGATGGCTCGGATTCCGATTTATTCACTTACAGGAGCTAAAGGAGGTATCGGCATCATGCCTACTTACAAAGTGGATAAAAAATTGTTGACGGTCGACGATCTGACAGCCATTCTGACCAGTCTGGATGGTTTTGAACAGCTGCTTGCTTCTCCTGAAATCAAAAAAACGCTGCGCAAAATTCGGAACATGGTAGACGTGTCTCCTGAAGCTGCTCCACATCCAGTGTCACTCGACTTTTCAAATGTTAGTGGTAACCGTGATTTAAATCAGTTTGTAGAAGAACTACATCTGGCAATCAAAAAACAGCAACTAGTCACACTAGATTATATTGACCGGGATGGCTTTGAAACAACGCGACAAGTGGAACCCTATCACCTCCTTTTTCGGAATCGTTTCTGGTATTTGCAAGGATATAGTTTAGAGCGGGAAGACTTTCGGACATTCAAACTGTCACGAATCATAAAGTTGCACATTTGGGAACAGTCATTTGCACCGCGTCCCTTCCAAAAGCAGCCATTTTCAGCAGGAGCCGGTCAATCAGCTTTTTCCATGCAGGAAGTCAGACTGATTGTGGACAAGATCGGTCGGGAGCAACTTGTCGAACGATTTGATCTTTCTGCTGTTGAAGCACTCGATGATGGGCAGTTTCTTGCGACGCTTACTTTGCCTAATCATGAAGCTGGTTATCGATTTTTGTTACAGCTCGGAATGCATGTGACTCTCTTGGATGAGAATGATTTTTATACCGGATTTCATGATTATCTGCAGACACTTTATCATAAATACCAGTAACTGCCGCTTCTCACTTTCTTTTTAACCCCTTTTAGACACTTTCTCAGCATAAACGTTCTTTTTCATGTTACAATATATGTTAAGAATGCTGAAAAAAAGGAGCAGATAAATGGCTGAAAACATTGAAGATTATCTGGAGCATGGTATGTATGGCAATCTTGAGGTGAATCCGGCCGAGCAGAAAAAATATTTAGGCACATTCCGAGAACGTGTAATTATTGCTATGACGCGAAAAGAAGTAATGAATAAAAATTTGCTTCTTTCTCTAGAAGAAAAAATCAAGGCGCATCCGCAGGCTAAAATGCTTTTGAACGGCGACCTTGGTTATCCGAACCTGCGCCCCTTTATAGCACTTGCTGAAACGTATAAAATGCCTTTTTCGATCGTCTCACGTGAAGCAGGCGATACGGACATTTATCTTGTTCTCGCCAGCCAAGCCGAAGTCAATCAAAATGATATTCATCTGCACCCGCTTGAAAATAAGGAAACACCAGACCCGGAATCGACCAACCTGCTTGATAAAATCAAAAAATTATTCGACTAAAAAAGCCGAAACAGTTCTAAACTGTTTCGGCATGTTATTTCTTGAATGGAGGCTATCCGAATGTTACACACGATTGTTGTATCTTTGGCCATATTGATGCTACTTCAGACGTTGTATTTTTTTATCCGACGCAATGTCAATATGGGCGTCATGTGTTTACTGATTACAGCGGCACTTTTTTTAATCTCGACGATTGGTTAGCGGTTGATTCATTTCAACCGCTTTTTTTAGTGCCTGCTGCATAAAGCCGATGCCACCCTGGCCGACAAGTGGTTCTTCGATTCGTACCGCCTCGCCCATAATGGCTCGGCAAAGCGGCCCATACTTGACACCGCCAAGCAGTGTCACAGTTTCTTCAGTAGAAAGGGCTACTTTTTCCCATTGCTGCTTGAGTGTTTTTAAATCGATCGTGGTAGGATTTGTTCCTTTTCGGGTAAACCGGACATCATATGAACCTGGGACAAGATCATTTGGTCGTAAAAAGCCGTATTTCGGTGAAAGAATGAGGTACCCTCCATTACCAGCAAACTGCTCTGCATAGGCTCTTGCTAGTCGGTGAAAGGTACCAGTGTACGCTTTTCGTGCTGGAACAGCCCCTTTTTCTGGAGATTTATCCCAAATTTTCGGCTTACCAGAGGGCACAATTATCATGTGTTTTCACCTCTTCGCTCGGGAGTTCCCACATCATGATTGTGCCGCCGATTTCTTTCGTGTCTTCTCCCGTCAAATATAAAAATCCAGTGTGGCGTAAGACTTGGATCGATGCCTGGTTATTATCATAGCAGCGAGCAAAAATCCGTTTGATGACCGGTTCTGTCTTCAGCCAGTGTATCATCTCCGTCAATGCTTCGGTCATATAGCCTCGATTTTGGTAGGCCGCGACAATGCTGTAGCCAAGCTCAATTTCTCCTGTGGCATCTGGATCGCCTTGTCCGCCAATCTCTCCAATCACTTTGTTTTCCTCTTTCAAAACAACAAGCCGCGTCCATCTGGTCATCGCGGGGTTCTTTTTGACATTTTCTAAAACATATGGCAAGTAAAAGAAAAAATCAATTCCTGGCCAGTCCCGTGATACTTGATAACCTGTTGCCATTTCTAACTCATCCATACCGGAAATCGTAGCTTGAATCATCTCATAGGTATATTCAATTAACCGTAATCTTTCGGTTTCTAAAATTCTCATCTCAAGCCCTGACTTTCCTTCGTTTTAATAAGTTTAATTTAGCAGAAAATACGTCTTTTTGGCAACTAATCAGGCGTTTCTTCATGATTTTTTCGCAACTCTTTATCAGATAATCAGTTTTTAAAAATAAATTTTTTCAGAAATTATTTTTTAATTCCTCTTATGAATTCGCTTCCATTAAGATTATAAGTGGATTATGTGACCAGGTGCTAAAATTACTTTATTATCAAATTTGGATGAATTGTCCAAAATGACGGAAAACTTTAAAAATAGCGGTTGACAGATAGCCAAAAGACCGTTATATTTAATAATAACATCACACTACTTGAAAGATTTAACGCTTTGGTGTATGAAATTAACCATATAGAATCCAATTTTTAAAGGAGTTAATGACCATGAAAACCACTTATTTTAATGCTGTCATTACAATTTTATTAAGGTAGCAGGACTCGCTTAGCTGTAATTTTTTACAGTGTCTGAGTCCTGTTTCAAATGGGATTCTTTCACAAGCATCCCATTTTTGTTTATTCAAAAGTGGGGTGCTTTTTCTTTATCCAATTGCAAGCAGACAATTGCCGTTCTATTTTAGATTTTCTAAATATTCTGGTTCGGCACACTATTTAAACGAAGGAATGAGGTCATGATATGAGAAGTGATAAGATCAAAAAAGGTGTGGATCAGGCACCAGCCAGGAGTCTACTGCACGCAACCGGACAATTAAAAAGTCCCGGCGATATGAATAAACCGTTTATCGCCATCTGTAATTCTTATATCGACATCGTTCCAGGGCATGTTCATTTACGCGAACTAGCAGATGTGGCAAAAGAAGCCATTCGCGAGGCTGGGGGGATTCCTTTCGAATTTAACACGATTGGTGTGGACGACGGGATTGCGATGGGTCATATCGGGATGCGTTATTCCCTACCGAGTCGGGAAATCATTGCAGATGCTGCAGAAACAGTCATCAATGCGCACTGGTTCGACGGTGTGTTTTATATTCCGAATTGTGACAAAATCACACCTGGGATGCTGCTTGCCTCCGTTCGGACAAATGTACCAGCGATCTTTTGTTCCGGCGGACCGATGAAGGCGGGACTTTCTGCTACAGGAAAAGCCTTAACGCTCTCTTCAATGTTTGAAGCGGTCGGAGCCTTTAAAGAAGGATCGATCAGCCAATCGGAATTTCTAGACCTTGAGGCAAATGCCTGCCCTACTTGTGGTTCCTGCGCCGGTATGTTTACAGCCAATTCGATGAACTGTTTGATGGAGATTCTTGGTGTCGCACTCCCGGGAAATGGGACGACACTTGCCGTTTCGGATGATCGGCGCGAACTGATTCGAAAATCGGCTTTCCATTTGATGGATCTAGTCAAAAAGGATATCCGACCGCGTGATATTATTACAAAAGATGCCATTGATGATGCATTTGCACTAGATATGGCAATGGGCGGCTCGACAAATACGGTCCTCCATACGCTCGCCCTGGCAAACGAAGCAGGGATCGATTATGAATTGGAACGTATCAATGAGATTGCAGCTCGCGTGCCCTATCTATCTAAAATCGCGCCTTCTTCTGCCTACTCGATGCATGACGTCCATGAAGCTGGCGGTGTCTCGGCGATCGTCAAAGAACTGGTTGATCTTGGGGATGCGATTCATCCCGATCGGATCACAGTTACCGGGAAAACCATTCGTGAAAATGTAGCGGAAGCAGCGATCAAAAATGAACAAGTGATTCATCCGAAAGAAGCTCCTTACAGCCCAGTTGGCGGCTTGTCAATCCTTTTTGGCAATATCGCCCCTAAAGGCGCAGCAATCAAAGTTGGCGGCGTTGATCCTTCCATACAAGTCTTCAAAGGCAAAGCGATTTGTTTTAGCTCCCATGATGAAGCCGTGGAAGCCATTGATAATCATACTGTTCGTGAGGGACATGTCGTCGTGATCCGTTACGAGGGACCAAAAGGTGGACCAGGTATGCCGGAAATGCTGGCCCCCACTTCCAGCATTGTTGGTCGAGGTCTTGGAAAAGATGTAGCATTGATCACAGATGGACGCTTTTCCGGTGCGACTCGCGGGATCGCGGTTGGTCATGTTTCACCAGAGGCAGCTGCTGGTGGGCCTATTGGCTTGATTGAAGATGGAGATGTGATCACGATCGACCTGCCGAACCGAACACTTAATGTTGATGTTTCGGATGAAGTACTAGCCGAACGCAAACTGAGACTCCCTAAATTCAAAGCAAAAGTCAAGACAGGTTATCTGGCCAGATATACAGCACTTGTAACAAGCGCCCATACTGGCGGTGTCATGCAAATTCCAGAAGATTTGATCGACTAAAGACGAGGTGATGAAAATGGTGACGAAAACAAGTAAGGAAAATGAAGCAAAAAGCGGCGCTGAACTTTTGATCGACTCGCTTAAAAAACAGCAGGTCGAGATGATTTTTGGTTATCCGGGCGGTGCAGTTCTACCGCTTTACGATGCTTTCTATGACTGCGACATCCCCCATATTTTGACTAGACACGAGCAAGGTGCTATCCATGCAGCAGAAGGCTATGCGCGCGTCACAGGAAAGCCTGGTGTTGTCGTTGTAACAAGTGGGCCAGGTGCAACTAATGTGCTGACCGGAATTGCTGATGCGATGAGCGATTCCATTCCCCTCGTTGTTTTTACTGGTCAAGTCCATACACCCGGCATCGGCAAAGATGCTTTTCAGGAAGCAGATATGATCGGACTGACAATCCCGATCACAAAATACAATTATCAAGTACGTGATGTGCGGGATCTTCCTCGCATCATCAATGAAGCTTTTCATATCGCTAGTACTGGTCGAAAAGGTCCCGTTGTGATCGATCTTCCAAAAGATATGGGTATTGCGGAAACCGATCAGGTCAAAGCAGATACGATTGATCTGCCAGGCTACCAGCCAACCTATTCACCAAATCCGCTGCAGATCGAAAAATTGATGACGGCACTTTCAAGAGCGAGTAAACCACTGATCCTAGCTGGTGCAGGTGTCAATCATTCCCGTTCGACCAGTGAATTGTTGGAATTTGCTGAACGTTATCAGTTGCCTGTTGTGAATACGTTACTTGGACTAGGTAGCTTTCCAAATGACCATGAACTGTTTCTCGGCATGGGGGGGATGCATGGTTCCTACGCTGCTAATATGGCACTCACCGACTGCGATCTATTGATCAATTTTGGTTCTCGTTTCGATGACCGCCTTGCCAGTGCCCCAAAAGAATTTGCAACCAAAGCGACAATTGCCCATATTGATATTGATCCGGCAGAAATCGGCAAAGTGATCCCAACCGATATCCCAATTGTAGCCGACATCGGGGAGACGCTCCGTGCAATGCTTATGATTCAGCTTGAGGAAAAGCCTGATACTTCTCATTGGTACAAGTTGAATTTGACACGAAAAAACCGGCATCCCTTTTCCTATGACCGTTCTTCCAAACTTTCAATCAAACCACAGAAAGTGATTGAGATCGTTGGTGACATAACGGGAGGTGAAGCTTTAGTAGCAACAGATGTCGGTCAGCATCAGATGTGGACCGCACAATTCTATCCTTTCCAGTATGATCATCAGATTATTACGAGTGGTGGCCTAGGTACGATGGGCTTTGGCTTTCCGGCAGCAATCGGCGCCTCGCTCGCCTTTCCTAGCAAAACAGTTGTCTGTTTCGTCGGTGATGGCGGGTTCCAGATGACCAATCAGGAGCTGGCGATCTTAAATGAATATAGCATCAATGTGAAAGTGATCATTTTGAATAACGCCTCACTCGGTATGGTGCGACAGTGGCAGGAAAAATTCCATAATGAGCGCTACTCTCACTCTCTTTTCCAAACACAGCCTGATTTTGTGAAATTGGCGGAAGCTTACGGCGTCAAAGGGTTTTGTCTGACAAATCCAGAAACGCTTGAAAAGGATCTAAGGAAAATTTTTATGGAGCCGGGTTCAGCCGTTATTGATGTCCATATCGCAAAAAATGAACTCGTCCTGCCGATAATTCCAAGCGGCAAGCCGAATCACCAAATGGAAGGAGTCGAATGATATGCGCCGAATCATTACCGCAACTGTGAATAACTCGTCCGGCGTGTTGAACCGGATCACGGGTGTCATTTCAAGGCGACAATATAATATCGACAGCATCTCAGTCGGCTGGACAGAAATACCGAATGTTTCCCGCATCACGATTGTTGTCCATGTCGATTCGCTTTATGAAATCGAACAAGTCACAAAGCAGCTCAATAAACAGATTGATGTCCTGAAAGTCAGTGATATCACGGATGATCCTCATATCGAACGGGAGTTGGCACTAGTCAAAGTCAGCGCCCCTGCTGCTGCCCGTTCCGAACTGAATGCCGTTATTGAGCCGTTTCGAGCAACAGTGATAGACGTCGGCACCAAAAATGTCGTCATCCAAGTCACCGGTACAAGTGAAAAGATTGATGCCTTCGTTGACATCATCCGCCCCTACGGAATCAAACAGATGGCGCGAACAGGTGTGACTGGCTTTACTAGAAGTCCCAAGAAACTTTAACTACTCCCCCCCGCAATACGTAAGTTGCTGAAGAAGCGTAGCATATGTCTACGTTATAAATAGAAAAATGGAGGTTTGAAAAATGACAAAAGTTTATTATGAAGATGCTGTTCAAACAAATGCACTGGAAGGCAAAACGGTGGCGATTATCGGTTACGGATCACAAGGACACGCCCACGCGCAAAACCTGCGTGACAATGGAAATCACGTGATTATTGGAATTCGTGAAGGAAAATCGGCGGAAGCAGCTAGACAAGACGGATTTGACGTATTTCCTGTAAATGAGGCATCCGCAAAAGCCGATTGCGTTATGATACTTTTGCCCGATGAAACACAAGGTGCTACATATGAAAATGAAATCAAGCCAAATTTAGAAGCCGGCAATGCCCTTGCTTTTGCTCATGGATTTAACATTCATTTTGATGTCATTACACCTCCTCAAGATATTGATGTTTTCCTAGTTGCACCAAAAGGTCCAGGACATCTCGTTCGCCGGACATTTGTAGAAGGAGGCGCAGTTCCTTCCCTTTTCGCTGTTTATCAAGATGCAACAGGTAAAGCACGTGATGTAGCGCTTTCTTATGCAAAAGGGATCGGAGCGACACGTGCTGGCGTGATCGAGACGACTTTCAAGGAAGAAACGGAAACCGATTTGTTCGGAGAGCAGGCAGTCCTTTGTGGCGGCTGTACGCATTTGATTCAAGCTGGATTTGAGACGCTGGTCGAAGCTGGGTATCAGCCGGAACTTGCTTACTTTGAAGTACTCCATGAAATGAAATTGATTGTTGACTTGATGTATGAAGGCGGTATGGAAAAAATGCGTGATTCCATTTCCAATACGGCTGAATACGGTGACTATGTTTCCGGACCGCGTGTAGTAACTGCTGATACAAAAGCAGCGATGAAAGGTGTTTTGACAGATATCCAAAATGGCACCTTTGCCAAAGCATTTATTGCGGATAATCAAAACGGCTTTAAGGAGTTCTACCGACTGCGTGCGGAACAAAAAGGCCATCAAATTGAAAAAGTTGGTGCAGAGCTTCGTGAAATGATGCCGTTTGTAAAGCCACAACAGTAAGAAAATCCGAGTTTGCTTGTGAAAATTATCCTCACAATTGGAGAGGATAATTTTCACGCTAGCAGGCAATGGTTTGATGAAAGGACAATTTTTTGCCCTTTCATGAGGCCTAAAGCCGCAAATAAAAAGAATGAGGTGAAATCGAATGAAAAGAATCCAGTTTTTTGACACAACGCTCCGAGACGGCGAACAGACGCCTGGTGTAAATTTTGATGTAAGAGAGAAGGTTCAGATCGCCTTACAACTGGAAAAGCTCGGCGTTGATGTGATTGAAGCCGGTTTTCCGATTTCTTCTCCTGGTGATTTTGAATGTGTGAAAGCCATTAGTGAAGCCGTTAAACATTCATCTGTGACAGGACTAGCAAGATGTGTAGAAAAAGATATTGACAGCGCAAAAGAGGCACTAAAAAACGCCGCTAAACCACAACTTCATATTTTTCTGGCAACCAGTGATGTACACATGAAGTACAAACTCAAAATGTCACGCGCGGAGGTACTTGCTTCCATCAAACATCATGTGGCCTACGCCAGACAGTACTTCGACATCGTTCAGTTCTCGCCAGAAGACGCTACCCGGACAGAACGAAGCTTTCTAATCGAAGCAGTCCGAACAGCAATCGATGCAGGAGCCAAAGTGATTAATATTCCAGATACAGTCGGCTATACGAATCCCAGCGAATTCGGACAGCTGTTCCGTGATTTGAAAGAAAATATTCCGACTTTCGATGAGGTGACATTCTCCTCCCACTGCCATGATGATCTTGGCATGGCAGTAGCAAATTCTCTTGCTGCAATCGAAAACGGGGCTACACGTGTAGAAGGTGCAATCAACGGGATTGGTGAGCGGGCTGGTAACACAGCGCTTGAAGAAGTAGCAGTGGCGCTTCATATCCGGAAAGATTTTTACCAAGCGGAAACGAATATCACGCTAAATCAAATCAAAGCAACGAGTGATCTTGTCAGTCGTCTTTCTGGGATGCCGGTACCGCGGAATAAGGCGGTTATTGGCGGCAATGCCTATGCACACGAATCCGGTATTCATCAGGATGGCGTCCTGAAAAACCCGGATACGTACGAAATTATTACACCGGCACTGGTAGGTGTCGAAAAAAATTCCCTCCCTCTTGGCAAATTGTCCGGCAGACACGCCTTTATCACGCGCATGGCCGAGCTTGGCTACACACTTTCTGAAGAGGAACAAAACGAATCTTTCCGCCGTTTCAAACAACTGGCAGATGTCAAAAAGGAAGTCACAGAAGATGACCTCCACGCCCTGATCCTTGGACAAACACAAGCGGCTAATGAAGAAGTAGAGCTACGGCATTTGCAAGTGCAATACGTGACTGGCGGTGTCCAAGGTGCAATCGTCCGTATTGAGACAGAAAATGGTGAAACGCAAGAAGATGCTGCCACAGGCGCCGGTAGTATCGAGGCGATTTATAATACGATCAACCGGTTGTTCGGGCAAAATGTGACATTGACAGATTACCGTATCCAAGCCATTACGGCTGGTCAAGATGCTCAAGCAGAAGTGCATACGATCATTCAAGATGAAACTGGAACAGATTTCCATGGCATCGGGATTGATCACGATGTACTGACTGCCAGTGCCAAGGCTTATGTTTCGGCCAGCACGAAATGTCAAAAAGCCCAGCTGAAAGGAGTCCGCTGATATGAAGAGTTATAAGATCGTCGCCCTCCCAGGTGACGGGATCGGTCCAGAAATCATGAAATGCGGGCTGGATGTACTTGAAGCAATCTCAGAAGGTACCGACTACCGTTTTCAAATTAGCAAAAAAGCTTTTGGAGGAGCAGCGATTGACCAATTTGGCGAACCGCTCCCAAAAGAAACGCTTGACGCCGCTAAAGAAGCAGATGCTATCCTACTAGCTGCAATCGGCGGACCTAAGTGGGATGAGGAGACAGAGCGGCCGGAAGCAGGCCTCTTGGCACTGCGGAAAGCACTGGCACTTTTTGCCAACATTCGCCCCATCCAAGTACCGGCAGCTATTTCACATCTTTCCCCACTGAAAGAAGACCGGGTCGCCGGATGTGATTTTATTGTTGTTCGTGAGCTGACTGGCGGTCTTTATTTTGGCGAGCCAAAGCAGTGGAACGAGCATGAAGCGACTGATACGCTCTACTATCAAGCTTACGAGATTGAACGGATCATTGAAAAAGCTTTTCTCATCGCCCGTTCACGTGATAAAAAAGTAACTTCAGTGGATAAAGCCAACGTTCTTGCTTCAAGTAAGTTGTGGCGAAAAATTGCGGAACAGGTGGCAGCTCGCTATCCCGAAATCACACTTGAGCACCTATATGTGGATGCTGCCAGTATGCTGCTCATCCAAAATCCCAAAAAGTTTGATGTCATCGTAACAGAAAATATGTTTGGCGATATTATCAGTGACGAGGCTTCTGTAATTCCCGGCTCTCTGGGATTGCTCCCTTCTGCCAGTCATGCAGAAAATGGACCTTCGCTCTATGAACCTATCCACGGCTCTGCACCCGATATCGCGGGTCAAAATATTGCCAATCCAATCTCAATGATTCTCTCTGTTGCCATGATGCTACGTCAATCTTTCCAACTTCATGAAGCAGCAAAAAAAATCGAACAAGCAACCAATCGAACCATGGAGAGCGGCTGTTTGACAAAAGATCTTGGCGGAAACGCGACGACGACAGCTTTTACGGAGGCAGTCATAAAAGAAATCCAGAAAGGAGCGGTACAAAATGGGACAAACACTTTTTGATAAATTGTGGAACAGACATGTCATTTTCGGAAAAGAAGGTGAACCGCAATTACTCTATGTGGACCTCCATCTGATCCATGAAGTGACTTCTCCTCAGGCCTTTGAAGGTTTGCGCATGGAAGGCAGAAAAGTGCGGCGTCCGGACAAAACGTTTGCCACAATGGACCATAATGTACCGACTGAAGATATTTTTAACATTCAAGATCTGGTTGCGAAAAAGCAAATCGAGGCGCTTCAAAAAAACTGTCAGGAATTCGGCATCAGACTGGCGGATATGGGAAGCGATCTGCAGGGAATCGTTCATATGGTCGGACCTGAAACAGGCCTTACCCAGCCAGGTAAGATAATCGTTTGCGGCGACTCGCATACAGCCACACATGGCGCTTTTGGTGCGATCGGTTTTGGAATTGGTTCAAGTGAAGTGGAACATGTTTTTGCGACACAAACGATTTGGCAACAGAAACCCAAATCAATGGGCATCGAGATCGTGGGCCAACTGCCAAAAGGTGTCTATGCTAAGGATATTATTCTTCATTTGATTGCCACATATGGTGTAGCTTTCGGAACAGGCTATGCGATCGAATATTACGGCGAAACCATTGAAAATCTTTCCATGGAGGAACGAATGACGATCTGCAACATGGCGATCGAAGGCGGTGCTAAAATGGGCATGATGGCGCCAGACCAAACAACGTATGACTATCTGGCTGGACGCGCTTATGCACCGGCAGACATGGAGAAGGCCATACGGGATTGGGAAACGCTGAAGACAGACTCTGATGCCGTGTTTGACCATTCGATCAAGGTAGACGTCTCACATCTTGCCCCTTATGTGACCTGGGGAACCAATCCTGAAATGGGCGTCCCCTTCGATCAGCAGTTCCCAGAGATTCAAGATGTCAATACAGAACGCGCCTATCATTATATGGGGCTTGAACCTGGTCAAAAAGCAGCGGATATCGAGCTTGGCTATGTTTTTATCGGCTCTTGTACGAACGCTCGCCTATCAGATCTTGAGGAAGCAGCTCGCATCGTTGAAGGAAAAAAAGTAAAAGAAGGAATTCGAGCACTTGTTGTGCCAGGCTCCAGACAGGTTCGTAAAGCAGCGGAACAGAAAGGACTTGATGAGGTTTTCAAAGCAGCAGGTTTTGAATGGCGTGAACCAGGCTGTTCGATGTGTCTCGGTATGAATCCCGATCAGGTACCAGAAGGCGTTCATTGTGCCTCGACCAGCAATCGGAACTTTGAAGGCCGGCAAGGAAAAGGGGCCCGAACGCATCTCGTCTCCCCTGCTATGGCCGCTGCTGCTGCGATCCATGGACACTTTATTGATATTCGTAAGGAGGTAGTTTCAAGTGGAGGCTATTAATATCCATGTTGGCAAAACGGTAGCACTGATGAATGACAATATTGACACAGATCAGATCATTCCCAAGACTTTTTTGAAACGTATTGAAAAAACCGGATTTGGCGAATTTCTGTTCGACGAGTGGCGCTATTTGCCAAATCGCAAACCCAATCCTGATTTTCCACTTAATGCACCGGATCGCGAGGAGGCTACCATTTTAATCACGGGTGATAATTTTGGCTGTGGTTCCTCGCGGGAACATGCGGCATGGGCCTTGCTTGATTATCGGTTTCGAGTGATCATTGCTGGCGGTTACAGTGATATTTTCTACATGAACTGTACGAAAAATGGTATTCTCCCGATCGTTCTGCCGAAAGAAGCGCGTGACAAGTTGGCTTCTCTGGCAGCGGATGAATCCATCACGATTGACTTGCCGAAACAAAAAATCACCAGCTCGGTAGGCGACTACTCCTTTTCTATCGATCCGACTTGGAAAAATAAATTCATTCATGGGCTTGACGATATCGCGATCACGTTCCAGCATCTGGAGGAAATCAAAGCATATGAAGCAAAAGTAGACGCGAAATAAAACAAAGGTAGTGATGAAAGTGGAATTAGTGGACTTACTTGTAACGAAAGAAGAGGTCGAAAAAGCTTATGAAGTACTGAAACCGGTCGTCAAACATACACCACTTCAATATGATTACTACCTGTCGCAAAAGTACAGCTGCCACGTGTACTTAAAGCGAGAAGACTTGCAGTGGGTGCGATCATTCAAGTTACGCGGTGCCTATTACGCGATTGCTTCACTCGAAAAAAACGAACTGGCAAAAGGTGTCACATGTGCTAGTGCCGGCAATCATGCGCAAGGGGTTGCCTACACCTGCCAGAAAATGCAAGTGCAGGCAACGATTTTCATGCCCACTACGACCCCTCAGCAAAAAATCTCGCAAGTACAGTTTTTTGGTGGCGAATATGCAGAAGTGATTTTGACAGGTGATACGTTTGATGCTTCGGCTGAAGCAGCCAAACAGTATTCAGCTGATCATCATACAACTTTCATTGCTCCGTTCGACGATCCGGCGATCATCGCTGGTCAAGGTTCACTTGCAGTCGAGATGCTGCATGATATGAACCGCGAAAAAGTGCAGGCCGACTATTGTTTTGCAGCAGTTGGTGGTGGCGGGCTGATTTCAGGTGTAGGCAGTTATTTGAAAGCAGTCAGTCCGATCACAAAAATTATCGGTGTCGAACCGACCGGGGCCCCGTCAATGACCCGCTCGCTTGAAGCAGGCCAGATTGTCACGCTGCCGGAAATCGATAAATTTGTAGATGGTGCTGCAGTCAAACAAGTTGGTGAGCTTACTTTCCATCATGCGGAGCAGCTGGTCGACGAGATGGTCGAAGTGGCAGAAGGCGAAGTCTGTTCATCCATTTTAGATCTCTATACAAAGCAAGCGATCGTGGCTGAACCCGCCGGAGCCCTAAGTGTAGCAGCACTGGAACACTATCAAGAAAAAGTGAAAGGAAAAACTGTCATATGTATTATCAGCGGTGGAAATAATGATATCAATCGGATGCAGGAAATCGAAGAACGGTCGCTACTTTTCGAAGGTCTCAAACATTATTTTATCGTAAATTTCCCCCAACGACCGGGTGCACTAAAAGAATTTGTCAATGAAGTGCTAGGACCTCAAGATGATATTACAAAGTTTGAGTACACAAAAAAAGTCAACCGGAATAACGGCCCTGTCATTATTGGCGTCCTGCTTCATCAAAAAGATGATTACGCGGCACTGCTTGAAAGAATGCGCCGCTTTGATCCAGCTTTTATCCCGATCAATGACAACCGGACACTTTATACATTGCTGGTTTAATATCCTCCCCCTTGCTGTTTCAGTAAGGGGGCTTCCATTTATATAACAGTTCATATCCATCTACCAAACTGTTTTCTTTAGATTTCATATGTTTTATGCTATAATAAACGGGAATAGAGAAACTGTACTATTAAAAAATACAAATTCCAATATAACATACCAAGGAGTGTAAAATAAATGGAAGCGAAACGAAAAAATCGACTTTTTCAGCATTCCACCATGGCAGCACTGGTTGGCGGTCTTTTTGGCGGCACAACAACTTTTAAAGATTTAATGGAACACGGTGATTTAGGCATCGGCACTCTGAACGATTTTGATGGAGAGCTGATCATTGTAGACGGCGAACCTTTCCAAATTCGAGAAGACGGCAAAGCCTATAAAGTAGCTCCTGATGATACGACACCTTATGCAACCGTTACTTACTTTGAGCCAGATGTCCTTTTTGAAGTAAAAGAAAGCATGACTCGAGAGGCAGTCGAAGAAAAAATTGCTTCACTTGTTCAAGGACCGAATGTTTTTTATGCTGTTAAAGTAACGGGGAATTTTAAAGTGGTCGACACGCGGGTTGCACCTAAGCAGAGTCGACCTTATCCGCCACTGATCGAAGCGGTCAAAACACAACCGACCTATCATTTTGAATACATCACGGGTACGATTGTCGGTTTCTTCACCCCCAAATATATCAGCGGAATCGGCGTTGCTGGTTATCATATTCATTTTATTGATGACATGCGACAAATTGGCGGTCACGTGTTTGACTACGAACTTTTGGAGGGTGTCGTCGAAGTAGCCCAACAAACAGAATTCGAGCTTGAATTACCGCAGACTTCCGAATTCCTTCGCAGTGATCTTGGTTCACCAGATATGCTGGAACAAATTGAAGCAGCTGAAAATTAAAAGAAGCGTCTGACTGTCAAAACACAGCCAGACGCTTCTTTATTTATGCAAATGTATTTAGCTATTTACTCTGTGATCACCCGATGGATCAAAACAGGTTTTTCAGCATGATCGGTAATGTGGATATTCTGGTAGAGTTTCTCCATCACATCCTCTACTGCTTCCCGATTGCTATAAATCGTAAGCAGTGATTCACCCATTTCAACCGAATCGCCTACTTTTTTATGCAGCTTGAGACCTACCGCTAAATCGATTTCATCTTCCTTTGTCGCCCGTCCTGCACCTAGAAGCATTGCTGCAATCCCAAGTTCATCCGCTACAATTTCAGCCACATATCCTGCTTTTTTCGCAGGAAGTTCAATTTGGAAACGAGCCTGAGGAAGTTTATCCGGCTGATCAACTACAGAAGGATCCCCGCCTTGATGAGCCAAAAATGATTTGAATTTTTCCAAGGCTGCCCCATTTTTCATTACATCAAGCAGCTTGGCGCGCGCTTCTTCCAATGTTACCGCTTGTTCTGCCAAAACAACCATTTGGCTTCCCAGCACAAGTACAAGCTCAGTCAAATCTTCTGGCCCCTCGCCGCGAAGCGTATCAATCGCTTCCTGAACCTCCAGTGAATTTCCGATAGCCAGTCCTAGTGGCTGAGACATATCTGAAAGAACGGCCATCGTATTTCGACCAACACTTTTACCGATCCGCACCATAGCATGCGCTAGCTCTGCCGCATCTTCTTCTGTTTTCATAAAGGCTCCTGCACCCGTTTTGACATCCAGTACGATTGCATCTGCACCCGCAGCAATTTTTTTACTCATGATCGAGCTAGCAATCAACGGAATGGCATTGACTGTTGCTGTAACATCCCGTAGCGCATACAATTTTTTATCTGCCGGGGTCAAGTTGCCACTTTGACCGATGACCGCCAGCCCCTCCTCGTTGACCAGATCAATAAAAGCATCTTTGGTAATCTCTACATGGAAGCCTTGAATGGATTCCAGTTTGTCGATCGTTCCGCCAGTATGCCCCAACCCGCGTCCAGACATTTTGGCTACGGGAACGCCAACAGCGGCAACAAGCGGTGCCAAGACAAGCGTCGTTGTATCACCAACACCGCCCGTCGAATGCTTATCTACTTTGATGCCATGAATTGCTGATAGGTCGATTGTCTCGCCAGAATTGACCATTGCCATTGTCATATCTGCCCGCTCCTGGTCCGTCATATCTTTGAAATAGATTGCCATAAGCAGCGCGCTGACTTGATAATCCGGTATCTCACCTTTCGTATATCCATCAATGAAAAATTGAATCTCTGCAGTCGTTAACTCGCCACCGTCCCTTTTTTTGGCAATCAGATCGACCATTCTCACCTTCAACACTCCTTTTTGTTATCGGTTTCATTCACAAGTAAACCGTTTTACTTAAACTAGAAAAGTATCGTCACACTCACTATACGTTACTTTTCTGCCAACTGTCAATTCTTTTTGTACTCCCTCGCTCGATAAGTGTCAGATCAAGCTCACAATTGCCCATTTTTTCTTCAGGATGCTCGATTTTGCGAAGCAGAAACTTTGCTGCAATTTCACCCAGCTGATAGATGGGCTGGCGAATGGTGGTCAGAGGTGGCGTCATAAACTCAGATAATTCAATATCATCAAAACCAATAACAGACAAATCATCAGGAACCCGCTTGCCACATTCCAGCGCTGCACGGTACGCCCCGACTGCCATCAAATCATTGGTTGCAAATAGCGCAGTGACCTCCGTTTTCATTAGCATATGCGTTGCCTGATAACCGCCTTGCATGGTCTGATCTCCACTAGTGATCCACTCCGGTTTGATCGTAATGCCGTAGTCGCGCATACATGCTTTATAACCCTCAAACCGCTCAAAAACATTATAAAAGCTAGCATCTGCAATAATGATCCCTATTGCCTGATGTCCTAATTCAATCAGGTGCTTCGTTGCCATGTAACCGCCCTCATAATCATTTACAGCAATCCGCCCTTCCTTCTGTTCATTCCGCTGACGATCAAGGAGAATGAAGGGCTTATTTTTCCCGCGAAGCCGCTCGAAAACTTTTGATGCTAAGATATTGGGACTGGCAATAATCAGGCCATCCACTGCCCGGTGCAACAGTTCCTCGACATACTGGTCTTCTCGTTCCTTATCATTTGATGTGTTGCAAAGCATGATCATGTACTCGTAACGGTTCAAATAGTCCTCTGCCCCTTTGACCATTTGCGAAAAAAAAGCATCGGTCACTTGCGGCACGATCATACCGATTGTATTTGTATGACTGGTGATCATATTTTTAGCAAAAAAATTCGGTTTATAAGCCATTTCTTTTGCTGTTTCGAGCACCCGCTTTTTCGTCGCCTCACTGAAACGATCTCCCTTACCGTTTAGAATCTGCGAGATGGCCGTAATCGAAACACCGGTTTTTTCTGCAATTTCACGAATCGTAACGCTCAAAAAAACACCCCCTACTCCCTCTCATTTCATCAAAAGAATAAACCTTTCTCGGGGTTTTCCATTAATAATCCGAGTCACTTTCTTCGCCAGAAACGATTGCAACACCTGCACTTGCACCAATTCTAGAAGCACCAGCTTCAATCATTGCCAGCACATCTTCTTTTGTCCGAACGCCGCCTGATGCCTTCACGCCAACTTCTGATCCAACTGTTTTGCGCATCAATGCGATATCAGCTGTTGTTGCACCGCCTGTTGAAAAACCAGTAGATGTTTTGACAAAATTAGCTCCAGCTTTCACTGCAAGCTTGCAAGCACGAACTTTTTCTTCATCTGTCAATAGACATGTTTCGATAATCACTTTGACAAGTGTTCCGTTTGCTGCTTTGACAACCGCACGAATATCCGCTTCAACAAGTGCATCATCCTGCTCTTTCAAAGCACCGATATTGATGACCATATCAACCTCAGTCGCACCGTTTTCGATCGCATTTTTCGTTTCAAAAGCTTTAACAGCCGATGTATTCGCACCAAGCGGAAAACCAATCACCGTACAAACATCTACTTCTGTTCCAGCAAGTTCATCCTTACAAAGGCTGACCCAAGTCGGATTGACACAAACAGATGCAAAACCGTACTCCTTCGCCTCTTTGGTCAATTGTAAAATTTGAGCCCTCGTCGTATCCGGCTTAAGCGCCGTATGATCAATCATTTTCGCAATATTCATTTTCACACTCTCCTCCTTCTCCCTTATTGTAGTTGATTCACCACCCTCTGTAAACCAAAACCTGCTTGCGCGAAATAGCCGCCAAAAAGGCATATTTCAAAATATCTGCACCATAAACTTCATTGTGCATCACATCAGTGGTTTCTGCTGCTTTCAGTTTCTCAAAAAAGCCTGCGCTCCTTTTTCATAAGACTATTGTCCAAGTCAGTATTGCAGGATGATAGCAACAGCAGCCTTCTCGCCATAAACGAGAAATCGAGGAAGAACTGGAAAAGTTGTTCGAGCTGAAAACCTTTATCAGCAGCTTAGAGATACCACTATTGTATTTGCAAATACGATTTCAAACGTAGCAAGGAGAAGATCATGAAAATGCTTGCAAGAGGGTAATTGACCGTACTGACAATGGCTACTTATTGATGATATTTTAGAGCAATGCCGTAAATTGGACGAAACAGGAAGCGTGTCCGTGAATTACAAGTGCTTATCAACAATCTGAATATCCGAACACATTTATTTGCTAAAACGGTTTCAAATTTTACACCCTTAACGGCATATTTGCCATATAACCGTAAAAAAATAACGAGTGAGCTGCAATGCGTTCTGGATGCCAAAGTTGAAGCAGAAATGCAAAGATAGAGAGAGAACTTGAAATCCTTAGGGTAGCCAAGCATTGACAACGATTGAAAAAATATGGATATTCAAATTTTCAAGATCCAATTTGACCATTGACATGGTGTACACTCCATAGGGTATCATTTAGACTAGAGGTGAACTATATGAATTATTCTGCAGGAGAAGTAGCGAAAAAACTGGAGTTAACGAAAGACAGTCTTCGCTATTATGAAAAAGAAGGTCTATTGCCGCCGATAAAACGAAATCAGTCTGGTCATCGCACTTATACAGAATCAGATGTCGAGTGGATTTTTTTGATTCGTTGTTTGCGTGATACAGATATGCCAATTCATAAGATCAAGCAGTATGTATCTATGCTGATGAAAGGTGGAAATGAATCAATACCAAGACGCCGTGATATTCTGATGGAACATAAAGTGTTTCTGAAAGAAAAGATTACGACCTATCAAAGGCTTTCGCAATTAATTGAAAAGAAATTGAATTTTTATGATGAAGCATTGAATTCTGATAATCCCGAAACCGCCCATTGTATGGATTATGCTACAGAGTGGGAACATTTCAGAGGTATACTTAGAGGTGTAAAACATGACTAATACGGCCTTAATAACGGGTTCTACAAGTGGTATCGGAAAGGCTTTTGCAGACAAATTAGCACAAGAAAAAATAGATTTAATTTTAGTGTCGAGGGATGCTGCAAAACTGGATAATCAGTCTAAGGAATTAACATGTAAATATGGGATACAGGTTTCTGTGATTGCGATTGATTTAGAAAAGCCTAATGCTGCAAATAAGGTTTTTGAAGCAGTGCGGGAGCTTGGCTTGTCCATTCAGCTATTGATAAATAATGCAGGATTTAATGAGTACGGTTCTTTTTTGAAAACTAATCTGGAGAAAGAAAAGGAAATGATTAGTTTGCATGTAATTTACACTACGGAAATGATGAAGTTGTTTCTGCCTGACATGGTAAATAACGGGTATGGTCGTATTTTAAACCTTGGTTCTACAGGTTCTATAATACCCTGTCCGAACGATGCTGTATATGCTGCAACAAAGGCATATATTCTGCATGTTTCCAAAGGGATCAATGCAGAATTGAAAGGGACCGGTGTTTCAATAACAACATTATGCCCCGGTTCCACGAAAACAGAGTTTGCTGTTAAGGCAGGAATGGAAAATACACTATTATTCAAATTCTTTGTTATGACACCAGAAGCTGTTGCTAAGATAGGTTACAAAGCCCTTGTAAAAGGGAAGACTTCGGTTATTACGGGGGTATATAATCAATTGATGGTATTGTCTTCAAAAATCATACCGCCAATTATCATACATTCCATAACGAAAAAGATGTTAAGCAGTGAATGAATTATATTTGCACAAACTAACCAACTTGATATAGGCGGCGTGAGGAATATAAATGAAGGGATAAATGGAACTGACTGTTTGCTATGTCCTATTTGCAAAAATAAAACTCGAATAAAATTGCGACAAGACATAATGCTTTTGAATTTCCCACCATTTTGCCCTAAATGCAAAAAAGAAACCTTAGTGGATGCCCAAACAATTAAATACATCTATTATTAAAGAGCCGGACGCAGAGCCGATGAAATGTGAACAGTCACAAATCATCGGCTCTTTCCTGTTTATATAGTACAGCTCATCAATAAAAAAACGATGCTTTTGGCGGGGATTTCTTCATGCCTATATATGTAAATCTCTCCAAGCTTGTTCTCAAGTTTTTGGGGGGATTTTTTATGTGCTGGTCTTCTTCAACCACACCGCCACTTATTATGAGTAGCGAGTATATATCTACATACCGTCTCTGACAGCGGAGGATAGCTTGTTAAAAAAATTGTAGGTTGGTTCTAACAGGAAAACATTCTGAATAAGAAAAAACGGCATAGTCACGACTGACTATACCGTAATTTATGAAAGAGCCCTCTCTTTCGATTAATAAAATTGATCCGGCAAAAGTGTTTCGCCTAATTTCTCATTATCCCGATAATCGATCGGAATATCCACAACAACCGGCCCTTCCGCTTCAAGCGCCTCTTTTAAAACATCTGCCAACTGATCAGGGGACTCGACTCGCAGCCCTTTCGCACCAAAACTTTCCGCATATTTGACAAAGTCGACGCCGCCAAAACGGACAGCTGCTTCTCTGCCATATTTCATTTTTTGCTGGAAGGCTACCATATCATAGCTACCGTCATTCCAAATCAAATGAACAAGTGGGATACGCAGACGAACTGCTGTTTCAAGTTCCATTGCGGAGAAAAGGAAGCCGCCATCTCCTGAAATCGAAACCACCTTTTCGCCAGGACGAACAAGTCCCGCCGCAATTCCCCACGGAAGCGCGACCCCAAGAGTCTGCATGCCGTTACTAAATAGCAGGCGACGCGGCTCATAGGAGCGGAAATGCCGAGCCATCCAAATGTAATGCGAGCCTACATCCACGGTAACCGTCACATTATCATCCACTTGAGAACGTAATTCTTGAATAACAGACAATGGATGCACAAGCCCTGTTTCATCTGGTGCCGGTGGATTGTCCCGCAATTCGAGCTGTTCCCGAAGGCCATTCAAGATTGCCAGTTCTTTATCTGCAAGCTCTAGTCCGCCGAATTTGGCATTGATCCGATCGAGCGTCAAGGCAATATTGCCCACAAGTTCTGTCACTGGTTGATAATAATGATCAATATCCGCCATAATATCATCAATGTGGACGATCGTTCTATCACCAGAAGCATTCCAGCTTTTAGGATCATATTCGATTGGATCATAGCCGACCGTGATGACAAGATCGGCCTTGCTTAGCAGAATGTCTCCCGGCTGATTCCGAAATAAACCGACTCGGCCAAAGAAGTTTTCCTCAAGATCTCGCGAAATGACACCCGCTGCTTGGAAAGTTTCGACAACTGGAATACTGGTTTTTTGGAGCAAACGGCGAATCGCACTCGTAATTTCAGGACTGCTGGCACGCATTCCCAAAAGAAGTACTGGCAATTTGGCTTTTTTCAATCGGCTGACTAGCTTTGCTACTTGTTCTTTGGAAGCTGGGCCATTTTCAGGACGTGCAAGTGGGCGAATCGCTTTGACTGGCACATCTTCTTCATTGACAATATCTTGTGGCAGGCTGACAAAAGCAGCCCCTTGACGAGATTCAGCAGCTGCCCGAAAGGCATTGGTAATCGCTTCTGGAACACTTTCTGCATGTACAACCTCTTCACTGTATTTTGTGATTGGTGTAAAAAGTGCCGCATTATCCATGGATTGGTGCGTTCTTTTTAGGCGATCTGAACGGCCAACATTTCCGGCAAGCGCAACAACAGGATCCCCTTCTGCAGTTGCTGTTACAAGTCCTGTCGCTAAATTAGAAGCACCTGGCCCACTTGTAACCATAACAACGCCTGGTTTACCTGTTAATCGACCGATTGCAGCAGCCATAAATGCAGCATTTTGCTCATGACGGCTGACAATTAGTTCAGGTCCGCGATCTTCCAAAACATCAAATACTTTATCAATTTTTGCACCGGGGATCCCAAAAACATGCGTAACACCTTGATTAATCAAACTGTCTACAACAAGATCTGCCCCTGATTTTCTTTGCTCATCATTTTTCATCACAATCATCCTTGTACTATATATTTTTATTTTTAAATTAATACAGATTCAATTATCATCCTTTATTATACACTTTATATATGCTAATTCAAGAATTTACTCTTAAAAACTGTTATATAAACAAAATAAATCTGTTATAATAAATTTCTATACAACTGGTATATCAAGGATTTATTTGTTTCTTTTTTCACAATCTTATTCCTGTTTTCATTATTTATAAATCGGTTATACTAAAATTACATCATTCTTTAACAAGGAGGACACAATGAAAAAATTAATGGGTATACTTATGCTGCTAACTGGCTGCTTAGGAATAGTTGAAGAAATAAAAAATTACCGGTTCCCGCAAGATGTAGAGAATTTTAATATTTTTAACTTTTCCAGTGACCTAACCATCATCGCTGGTTTTATCGCTAGTTTGCTTCTTCTTTTTTCAGGAATTATTTTTCTTATCAATCGAGAAAATCATTCTTTTTTATTATTTTTAGCAATTATTGCTTCTTTATTCGTCGCCATCTTAGGTCTTTTTTTTGGCAATTCTTATTCCTTATTTCATATTCGTCCTATCGTTGGATTAATCGGCTTCCTTATTGGTCTGCTTTATTATACAAAATATTAAAAACCACTTTCCTGCACGAAAAGGGGCAAATTATAAAAATCGGTTTTATTCCAATTTCTACGATTGATTGCCTATCTTCTCAGGAAAGTGGTTTTTCCTATCGTCGCCTCTTTGGCAATTAAAGTTTTACAACTTTTTCTGCTTGTGGGCCACGTTGACCTTCAACGATTTCAAATTCTACGCTTTGACCTTCGTCAAGTGTTTTGAAACCTTCACCTTCGATAGCGCTGAAATGTACGAATACATCGTCGCCACCTTCTACTTCGATAAAGCCAAAACCTTTTTCACCGTTGAACCATTTTACTGTACCTGTTTGCATGTTTCACAAACCTCCAAAAAAATTTTCTAAATATGTTCCTTTCTTCAAAAACATGGTCGTGCAAGCAACAACAAACACCCCAATATTTCCATAAAAAATTCACATATTATAAAAAGTATTCAAATGATAGAGCCGGAATACCCTTTATAACATGTGAATATTCTTTTCCGCTTTCTACAAACATCATATCTATTTTCTTATCAACAACCTTATCATACTCTCAATTTTTTAGAAAATCAAGCAAAAAAGCGTTACGTTTACATTTTATTTTTTCAAAAAATTGATCCTATATTATAATAAAAAGATGCGGAAAGCTTCTATCACTTTCCGCATCTTCACTTATTCTACAATGCTTTTATCATTTAACCGCCATTTACGCAGCAACTGTTGAAGCGGTTTTCTAACAAGGAAATAAACACCAGTTGAGATAAAGATCGAAGCGATTCCGAACAGGAATCCGCCTAATACGTCTGTTGGATAATGGACACCTAAGTAGATCCGTGAATACATAATGAAGAAAATAATCACTAGCCCCAAAGCTCCGATCACTATTTTTTGCCACATTTTTCGTACAGTGAAAATCAAAAATAATGCCGCTAGGCCGTAAAAAACTGTCGTAGCTGTCGCGTGACCGCTCGGAAAGCTAAATCCTGATTCCTCAATCAGCCAATTAGTTTGTGGAGGACGATTTCGTTCCACAAAATGTTTCAGCAAATAGTTCATCACGATACCACAAAATAGAATCGTTCCACCAAACCAAAGACCCACAACGAATTTGCGTAAGATAAATAACACGATCACTACAATAATCGTCATCACGATGATATACTCTGCCGAACCAAAATCCGTCAAAAACTCGATCATCGTCGTCATACTCGCATGAATACTGCCTCGAATTCGTTCAATCCAGCTTAAATCAAATTTAGCTACCCAGTTTTTCTCGGAAGCTACTGAAAAAGCCTCAATAATAAATAGTAAAAGTGCAAATCCGCCGACTAATAAAAGTGGCATTGCTTTTTTTCGATTTGTTTCCATCTTCGTCTCCTTTTTCATGCCTCATTTTCTGCTAAAAATTGTTGGACTTCCTGTACCATTCGCAAATAACGTTTTTCTTCATCCGTCTCTTCTTGCCGAAGGATTTCGATGCCGACTCCTTCTTCGTAAGAAATCATGCCCGTTGAAGTGAAGGTAGCATTTCCAATCAGCGTAATCCGATATTGATCAGTTTGTTCGTCATGAGAAGCCTTCACTTTCACACGACCACCATCATTATATACGTCAAGTTCCGCTTCCAGTTTATCATGATCCAGCAGTTTTTTAATCAGACTGGAGGCTGACATCGCTGTCCCACAAGCATTCGTAAAGCCTACTCCCCGTTCATACGTCCGCACAAAAATCGCCTGATCCGTCATACGTCTCACAAAACTGACATTTACACCATCAGGGAAATAAGGATTCTCTCCATTCAAGTAACGGGCAATTTTTTCCTGCTTATCACTTGCCAGCGTCTTTTGATCTACGAAGGTGACAAGATGTGGATTAGGGACTGCAAGCGCTGAAAAACGAAGCTCTGGATCAATTTCAGGCATCAGTTCGTTGAATAATTGCCCACGATGGTTGAATGGTAAAGCCTCTGGAGCAAATAAAACGGGCGAAATCTCCACTTCAAAAGTTGGAATCTCATAACCAAGTGATTCTCCCTCTGCCACTTCAAGTGTTGCTTTCAGGGTATCCACTTTAGCACGCTTTTGTCCTGTCATTTCAAGTAGATAGCGCGCAACTGTCCGCAAACCATTTCCACACATGGATGCTTCAGAACCATCTGCATTAAAGACCCGCATTTTACCAATTGCTTGCCCGCTTTCTGCCTCACTCACAAACAGCACACCATCCGCCCCGCCAAGCTCTGATGCACGAGCTGTAATCTTTTTAGCAAACACTTGTCTCTCTTTGTCGCTCCATGTTGTCAATTGATTGCGACGCTCATCAATAATAAAAAAGTCATTTTGTGAACCATGAACTTTGATAAATTCGATTTTCACAATGTCTCCCTCTTCCGTGCGATTTTTCTTATTGTAACAAAAAATTTTTCAAGAAGCAAAAAGGGTGCCAAAATAAGAAAAAAGGCTGCGTTCTCATCAGAAAAGCGCAGCCTTTTGTCGTTTTTAATAATGTTCCTTCACGATTGTTGCACAACGTCCACACAGTGTCGGATGATCTGAATCTGTGCCGACATCCTTTTTCACAACACGGCAACGTTCACATGTTTCACCTTCTGCCACCGAGATGCTAACGGCCACATGTTCATTGCTGACGGCATTTTCAGGAGCTTGATCAAGACCTTTGATCATTTCAAAATCGGAAACGATAAATAACTGAGCAAAATCGCCTTCCAAAGATTCAAAGAGAGTAGAAGCTTCTGTATCAACATAAAGTGTGACTTTTGCCAGCATTGATTTTCCAATCAATTTTTCATTTCGCGCTTCTTCCAGTGCTTTTTGCACAACATCGCGCACCTTCATAAAGGCATCCCATTTCGCTTCAAGCGCATCTGATCCCGCAAAATTCATCGCTTCAGGCAAGTCTTGCAGATGAATACTATCCGCTTCTTCACCATTTAGATGATGCCAGACTTCTTCTGTTGTATGCGGTAAGATTGGTGCCAAAAGCTTTGTAAGCGCATCTGCACAGGCGTAGAACACAGTTTGCATCGCACGTCGATCATGGCTATCGGCTGCCTCAATATAGACAACATCTTTCGCAAAATCCATGTAAAACTGGCTAAGTTCTACTGTACAGAAATTATTGACTTGATGATAAATCGTTGAAAATTCGAATGTCTCATAACTGTTTCGTACCGTCTCGATCAAGCGGTTCAATTTAATCAATAGATATTGATCTACTTCCCGCAGATCCTGATAGGCAACCTGATCAGTCGACGGATTGAAATCACTCACATTACCCAGCAAAAAGCGCATGGTATTGCGGATCTTCCGGTAAACTTCAGATACTTGCTTCAAGATATCATCACTGACCCGTACATCGGCTTGATAGTCTACAGAAGCTACCCACAAACGTACAATATCTGCACCAAGCTGGTTGATGATTTTGCCGGGCAGGATTGTATTGCCGAGTGATTTGCTCATTTTTCGGCCTTCTCCATCCATTGTAAAGCCGTGACTTAGTACATTGCGATAAGGAGCTTCTCCCATTACTGCCACACCTGTCGTAAGAGAAGAGTTAAACCAGCCACGATACTGGTCAGACCCTTCCATGTATAAATCAGCCGGATAGCTGAGTTCAGGACGGCTGTTTAGGACGGCTTGATGACTAGAACCTGAATCAAACCACACGTCCATGATGTCATTTTCTTTTGTAAATTCGCCATTCGGACTGCCGGGATGCGTAAATCCTTCCGGTAACAATTCTTTGGCTTCTTTTTCAAACCAGATATTCGAGCCATGCTCACGGAAAAGATCCGCAATATGCGTGATCGTTTCATCCGTGATGATCGCCTCACCATTTTCCGCATAGAAAATCGGCAGTGGTACGCCCCACGCTCTTTGACGAGAGATTACCCAATCGCCCCGGTCACGAACCATATTGTAAAGACGTGTTTCACCCCATGCTGGCGTCCAAGTGACATCTTGAACCGCATTTAAAAGATCATCACGGAACTTGTCGATCGATGCAAACCATTGCGGTGTCGCCCGGAAAATAACTGGTTTTTTCGTCCGCCAGTCATGCGGATAGGAGTGCGTAATAAATTCCATATGAAGCAAAGCGCCGCATTCTTTCAGCTTCTCAGTCACGACTTTATTCGCATCATCATAAAACATGCCTTCAAATCCTGGTGCTTCCTCGGTGAAGACACCTCGATCATTGAGCGGTGCCAGAATGTCCAGATTATACTTTTTACCAACCAGATAGTCATCTTCCCCATGTCCAGGTGCCGTATGAACTGCTCCAGTACCTGCCTCGGCAGTTGCATGATCACCATTAATCACAAGAGAATCCCGGTCATAAAGCGGATGCTTCGTTACCACATATTCAAGCTCGGAACCGCGAACCGTTTTTTCAACTGCTGCATTCTCCCAGTGGAAAGTTTCTTTCAAACCATCAAGCAGTGCTTCTGCCACAACATACTTTACTCCGTCAACATTGACCACAACATATGTCAGGTCAGGATTGACAGTGATCGCCATATTTGCCGGGATCGTCCAAGGTGTCGTAGTCCAGATCACAATTTTTGTTCCTGATTCTAGAACACCTTTTCCGTCAGTTACATCAAATGCCACAAAAATAGAGGCAGATTTTTTATCTTGATATTCGATTTCAGCTTCTGCCAAAGCAGATTCACTGGAAGGTGACCAATAAACTGGTTTTTTCCCTTTGTAAATATAGCCTTTTTTAGCCATTTCACCAAAGACTTTAACTTGTTCTGCTTCATAGTCCGGTGTCAGCGTAATATACGGATTTTCCCAATCAGCATTTACACCTAGACGTTTAAAGCCCGTACGTTGGATATCCACTTGCTTGTAAGCATATTCAGCACAAAGTTTACGGAATTCTGCCACTGTCATTTCTTTCCGTTTAACACCTTTTTTAGCCAGCGCCGTTTCGATTGGCAAACCATGTGTATCCCAACCAGGCACATATGGTGAACGGAAGCCGGCCATGGATTTATAACGAACGATAAAATCTTTGATCGTCTTGTTCATTGCATGCCCCATATGAAGTTCCCCATTCGCATATGGCGGTCCATCATGCAGGATATAGGTTTTACGACCAGCATTTTTTTCTTGGATTTTGTGATAAAGATCTTCTTTCTCCCATTTTGCTTGCCATTCAGGCTCCTTGTTCGGCAAATTGCCACGCATTGGAAAAGCCGTTTTTGGCATGAGTAAGGTTTCTTTGTATTCCATTTTAACGCTCCTCTACTTATTCGTTTTATTTAAACATTCCATTCTAAACAATCGAGATCACTTTGCTTGCATGCGTATGGAGCTGCCATGCCAACAAAAAAATCCCCTCCCCAAAAAAGGGACGAGATTTATCGCGGTACCACCCTCGTTGACAACTTTAGAAAAATTGCCCACTTCGGTCCGTTAACGCCTGGTACGCCAATGCTTACTAAAAATTCAGCATCAGAACTATTCGAGTGATTTCACTTTTCCGTCAGACTGCTGATCTTTCACCATCACCAGCTCGCTTTTTGCCTGCTTTAGAAAAAATTACTTATCTCGTTTCACTGTTTTTAATCGTTATTCGATTCCTTCGCCTCATCATGGAATTCTTTGATGCTTGAAAGTTCTGTTGCATCCACATCATATTCCATCATTTGTTGCCAATCATCGCTTTTAATAAGGTCCATTTGCGCTTCTATAAGCATCCGGAGTCTCTCACGGAAAACTTTAGATTGGCGTTTCAAGTCCTCAATTTCAATTGCAATCTTACGTGCTTTAGAAAGTGAATCGCTCAAAATTCGGTCAGCATTTTTTTCAGCTTCACGAATAATCAACTTGGCTTCCTTATCAGCAGATTGTTTCACTTCTTCCGCGGCTGTTTGCGCAACGATCAACGATTTATTTAATGTTTCTTCAATATTCGTAAAATGTCCCAAGCGCTCTTCACTATTGTTCAGTGTATCTTCAAGCCGCTTCTTCTCTTTAATGACTTGTTCATAGTCCTTAATGATTTGATCAAGGAAATCATTTACCTCATCCTCATCATAACCTCTAAAACCACGGGTAAATTCTTTATTATGTATATCCAGTGGAGATAATGGCATAGTTACACCTCCGTATGATTTTTAGAAAATAAATCCGAAAAATGATTTACCTTCCCACGAAAAAATTCACAATTCGCTAGTCTAATTTTCATTTTAACACAGTTACTTCATAATGGAAAGCCTCGACTAATGAAAAATTAGTGAACCAGAAAGCCTGCTTCGTCCAGCTCTGAAATAGCTTTTTCAAGCTGCTCTTTGCTGTCCGCCTCAATCGTATGAAGATGAAGCCCGTCAGTTAATCCTGAAAGAAGACTGGCACTCGTTGTCATTAGCTTGCGCACAAATTTTCCCACGTCAAAACGGCTGTTCAGATGAAGTGAGCCCGTTATCTCTCCATAAATCGGATGTTCCACAATGACGTCAATGACCGATACTCCGTGATCCACTAAAATATTTAGCTCTGCTTCCGTTTCTTCGCGCGTATGACGACAAGCTATTACCCGTCGGTTCCGCTTCGATTTTTTCTCATCAATCAAAATATAGCCCTGTGGCGTAGCCATGATCGGCTGATTCATCGCCTTAAGCAGCGACACATCCTGAACAATGACTTGGCGGCTGACATTCGTCCTTTTCGCAATTTCACTGCCAGAAATGGGCTCGTCTGTTTCCTTTAACCAAGCAATGATGGCTTCTCGGCGCTCTTCACCTAATAATTTTCTCATCCTCGTTCACTTCCTTTTGCTAAAAATGAGGTCAATATTTGCCTGATTGGCTCTATTTGCTGCATATGGTTAGACGCTCCAAATGAAAAACGGATAACTCTCTCTATTTCCTCTTTTGTATAGCCCATCGCAAGAAGCGCGCGAGAAGGCATTGTATCTCTTAAGGTACAAGCACTGCTGGTCGAAATCTGTAAACCATTCTTACTAAAATAAAGCAGCGCCTCTTCTCCCAGCGCATGCGGTAAAATCATGCCCAATATGTAGGGAGATGCGTTCTCTTTTGACAAGATCTTAATCTGTGGAGCAAGCTTTTGTACAAGCTCTTTTTTGAAGGCGTCTATTCGCGCAAATTCTGCCGGATACTTTTCCATTATAGCACAAGCAGCAGCAGTAAAGGCAGATATTGCCGGTAAATCAATCGTCCCTGCACGATAGCCGTTCTCATGATGGACATCCGGCATTTCCTTTTGCCAGATTCGACTTGGATCCATGTAAAGAAGTCCTGTCCCTTTTGGTCCGTATATTTTATGTGAAGAAATACTAAAACTTGTTACACCATTTGGTCGGAAATCTGCCTTTCCAAAGCTCTGTACCAGATCCATATGTAATAAAATCTTCTTTTTCTCTGCCAATCGCTGCACTCGTTCGGCATCCTGCACCGCCCCAGTTTCAGAATTAACGTGTTGCACAATCAGCAAGGCTGTTTCATCAGTTAACAATTCTTCAAGCGCTGCAAAGTCAATCTCTCCTGCTCTCGATACTGGAAATACACAAACAGTATATCCTCGCTTCTTGAGCTGTGCAAGTTTTTGCCAAATTGACGCATGTTCAAGTGGGGATACCACAATTTTCTTTTTAGTTGTATGTAAAAGTGCTGTCTCGATCGCAAGTTGATTGCTCTCTGTCCCGCCACTTGTAAAAATTAATCCTTCTTTCGGTACTGCCAGCAGTTCTGCCCACTTCTTACGACACATATCGAGTAAGCACGCTGCATCTGTTCCAGTATCATGGAGACTTTCTGTATTGCCAAAAAATCGCCTCGCTGTCTCCATATAGGTTTCTAGTGCTACATCACTTATTTTCGTCGTAGCGGCATGATCCAAATAAATCAATTTTTTCCCACCCTTCAATTAATACTTGTATTTTTTTTGATTTTATGTGAAACTAGATGACAAGACACCTGTAATAACATGATAATTGTACTTGAAAATCTCGTATTTATCCATAAGAAGGTGAAGCAATTTGGTAAAAGAAAAGGTAATTATCCTTGGAGCGGGTATTGCGGGAAGTCAAACTGCTCTCGAACTAGCACAGGATTACGATGTGCATATATTCACAAAATCAGATCCATTAGCTTCCAACTCTGCTTTAGCGCAAGGCGGGATTGCTGCAGCAGTTCATCCAGATGACGAACCTTTGTCGCATTACCGTGATACCTTGATCGCCGGACATTTTGAAAATAACCGTAAAGCGGTCCGTCTCTTAGTAGAAGAAGCACCACATATTATTGAAGAGCTGCATCGAGAAGGATTTATTTTTGACCAGACCTCTAAAGGAAAACTACTTTTTGGTTTGGAAGGGGCTCATTCAATGCCACGAATCCTGCATGCCGGCGGTGACCAAACGGGGCTTCTCTTAACTCGTTTTTTACATGATCACTTCCCTGCCACTGTCCAGTTTCACCAGCATGAGATGGCCACCTCGATCTTACTGGATGAGTATGGTCATGTTGCAGGCATCCGGACACTCACAACAAAAGACGGACACTGCCATTTTTATCACTGTGACCACTTGATCATTGCAACAGGCGGCATCGGTCAGATTTTTGGCAGCACCAGCAATGACCTTTCCATTACTGGTGATGGTATCGCAATGGCAATCCAAATTGGTGCTAGAGTGAGTGACCTCAGTGCTATTCAATTTCACCCAACGCTTTATTTTGCCAATGGACATGCAGTCGGGCTTGTGTCAGAAGCAGTTCGCGGTCAAGGAGCTGTTCTTGTCGATCAAAATGACCGCCGACTGATGGCAGAAGAACATCCCTTAGCCGATCTTGCTCCACGTGATGTTGTTTCCAGTGTCCTGTTTCGAGCGCAAAATGCTGGCTGCACCATCTTTCTTGACATATCCGCTGTAACGGATTTTGAAACAAAATTCCCGCAAATCACAGCTATGCTTGATAAAAATCAAGAGCCCTTCCGGCTGACAAAAAAAATCCCTGTCCAGCCAGGCGCCCATTTTTTGATGGGAGGAATTTCCACAAATTTATCCGGGCAAACGAGCATTCCCGATCTATATGCCATTGGTGAAGCCGCCTCAACTGGCGTCCATGGCAGCAATCGCTTGGCTAGTAATTCTCTTTTGGAAGCCTTTGTTTTCAGCAAGCGCGCGGCCGACCAAATCAAACGCAC
This sequence comes from Listeria ilorinensis, assembly GCF_913566895.1. Taxonomy (GTDB): domain Bacteria; phylum Bacillota; class Bacilli; order Lactobacillales; family Listeriaceae; genus Listeria; species Listeria ilorinensis. The sequence continues at coordinate 216,573 of NZ_CAJYCN010000003.1, forward strand.
AAAAGTTGCGTATAAAAAAATGGCGATCATTCCCAAAAAGACAAAAGGATTGCAAGGCACGTTACCCGAAAAAGCTGTTCTTCAGGAAAAGGTTCGTCAAGCACTTGGAATTGAGCGCTCAGAAAAAACTTTAAACGATCTCTTGTGCTTTTTAGCAACTCATTCTTTTCTTAATTGTCAAGTAACGAACAAAGACATGCTTGAACGCCGAAATATGTGTATCTTAGCTGCTAAAATGGCAGATAATGCTCTCGTTCAATTGCAGCGTGTCGAAACTGAAATGAGGTAATCAAACCATGAATTCCCTATTAGTCAAACAAAAATTAGCCGTTTTTTTAACGGAAGATATCCAACAGGAGGATCTATCTGCCAATGCAATCTTCACTGACCAACAGCAGGGAGAAGGTGTTTTTATCGCCAAGGGTAGTGGCATTTTGGCTGGAAGCGATCTGGCAGAAGAAGCCTACGATCTTTTAGGCGGGCAGGTTGCTATCACAAAAATGAAGCAGGATGGAGATGCAGTGGAGCCGCTTGATGAACTACTTGTCGTGCAGGGGCCGATCCGAACATTACTGAGTGCCGAACGGGTCATTTTAAATCTGATGCAGCGGATGAGCGGGATTGCAACATTGACACATCAGGCTGTAAAGGCACTCGACGATCCGGACATGCGGATCACCGACACGCGTAAAACAGCACCCGGGCTTCGAATATTCGATAAATATGCGGTAAAAATAGGCGGCGGAACCAACCATCGCTTTGGTCTCTATGATGGTATTATGCTGAAAGACAATCACATCGCTTTTGCTGGTGGAATTCAAGAAGCTGTCAGAGCCGCTCGACAAGCAGCTGGTCAAATGGTCAAAATCGAAGTGGAGATCGAAACGAAAGCGCAACTGCTCGAAGCCATTGAAGCAGAAGCCGATATCATCATGTTTGACAATCGCACGCCAGAAGAGATCAAAAACTGGCAGCCGCTTGTCCCACAGTCTATCCAAACCGAAATCTCTGGTGGGATCACAATGGATGACTTGCCGAGCTACCGAGGAACAGGCGCCCATTCGTTATCACTTGGTTTTTTAACACACTCTGTTCAGGCACTCGATATTAGTTTCAACTATAAGGGGGAAAAAGAATGAATCTGCTGGAGGAAGCCGGAAAGGCGCTATTACCAGAAAGCTACAATCACCTGTCCGCAGAAGAAATGATCCACCGCATCCAAACAATCCGGCAAGAATTTGGCGAAGCCCTTTTTATTCCATGCCATCATTATCAGAAGGATGAAGTCGTGCAATTTGCTGACAGTATTGGTGATTCTCTCCAACTAGCGCAAGCAGCTGCTCAAAATAAAAAGGCCCGCTACATTGTTTTTTGCGGCGTTCATTTTATGGCAGAAACAGCCGACATGCTGACAGACGATACACAAAAAGTGCTTCTACCCGATTTGCGCGCCGGATGTTCAATGGCCGATATGGCCGATATCTACCAACTTGAGCAAGCTTGGCCTCGGCTAATGGAAAGGTTTGGCAATACGATCATGCCGATCACCTATATTAACTCAACTGCCGCTATCAAGGCTTTTGTCGGGGCACATGGTGGGACAACAGTCACAAGCAGCAATGCCAAACAAATTGTCAAGTATGCCCTCACCCAGAAAAAGCGTATTTTCTTTCTACCAGATCAGCATCTTGGCCGCAATACTACTGCCGAACTTGGCATTCCACTCGAAGAAATGGCCGTTTGGAACCCGATCCTGCAAGAGCTTGAGGAAATAAAGACTTCTGATCAGCGCCTGCAAGTGATTCTATGGAAAGGTTATTGTTCGGTCCACCAGCATTTCACATTAAAAAATATCTCCCATATCCGTAAAAATCATCCAGCCATGCAGATTATCGTTCATCCGGAATGCAGCTATGAAGTCGTTCAGGCAGCAGACCAGTCGGGCTCTACGAAAAAAATTGTCGACACGATCGAAGCAGCACCAGCCGGTAGTGAATGGGCAATCGGTACGGAAGCTAATCTTGTTGGTCGGATCATTCAAGCCCATCCAGATAAAAAAATCGTCTCACTTAATCCATTTACCTGTCCCTGCATGACAATGAACCGGATCGATTTGCCGCACTTACTATTTACACTTGAGAAACTTCACCAAGGCGAACTTATCCATCAAATCCACGTCGACAAACCAACAACAACAAATGCTTTAATGGCACTCGATCGCATGCTTCTACAAAGTTAAAACGTGCAGCAAAATTTCCCACTGCTTCGGGATTTTGCTGCACGTTTATTTTAAAAAGCCGATTTCTAACCGGATCTTATCTTTTTTTGTTTTACCATGTCGAGCCAGGATTTTAATTCGTCCATAGCCGCGCGCTGACAGGATATCTTCTTCCTCACATTCAAAATCTGGATTTTCCACAGTTTTCCAGTTCACTTTGACAAGCCCTGCTGTAATCAACTGCTTGGCCTTTTGACGTGAAAGATTATGGGCACTGCTTAGAAGCGCATCAAGCCGCATACTAGAAACGGTCGTCCCCATTTCTTCCCATACTAGATCAACCAAAATCGCCCGATCTAAGGGTACCTCTTCCAGCATCACATGTACCTTGCCGATTTTATCCAACTGTCCAGTGACAAAATCCTTCATTTCAGCCGCCAAAAAAAGCTGCCACTCATCTCCACTATTTACAATATCACCAAATAGTTCACGCTTGAGCCCCAGCGACATCAAAGTCCCTAGTATTTTAGGATGCGTTAATGTCGTAAATTTAACCGGATAGCGAATATGAAATAAAGTGATCTCATAATCCTGCAATTCCGGCGTATAATAATCCGGATAGATCAGCGCTCGCTTGCGTTCTGTAACTTGACTCCCGCCGAAAAATGATACCCGAAGATTGGCATAACCACCTACAACAGTCTCCAAAATAAAACACTGCCGCGGATCTAAAAAATATGTCAGCCTAGGTGCGTATTCATCTTCCACTTGAACAGCCAGACTAAGCATCTGATCAATAAACGGAAATTCTTCTTCCCGAAAGTGCTGATAAATTCCTTCCATGACGATTCTTCCCTCTCCTTTTATTGGTTCAATTATACCACGTTATCAGTCAATTCGTTTTCATTTTGTTTCATCTTTTTTCACCAAAAAGAAAAAAGCCGAACCAATTGGTCGACTTTAAAGCCTTTAAAATAACATGGGCACGATATATGCCTGAATCAAATTCGTAAGGACAGACATTGCATATTGAAAAAGAATAAAGGCAATTAGTGATGAGATATCAAAAATGCCAATTGGCGGGATGATTTTTCGGAACGGTTCTAAAATCGGTTCAAAGATACGTGCCAAAAATTGACCGATTTTCGATTCGCGTGCCCCAGGAAACCAACTCATCAAAAAATAAATGAACATCAGCGTCGGCAAATAGCGAATGATGAAAAGTACCACCTCTACCACTTGATAAAGAAACATTTGCAAATTTCGTTCAACCTCTCTCTATGTTACATAAAGTCTTGTTCCTCGATCATTTCAGAGATCGAGCCATCTACTTCAACATTATCCGGTGTACAAAGGAAAATATTATTTCCGACACGTTGAATGTCTCCACCTAAAGCATAAACAGTTCCGCTTAAAAAGTCCACAATTCGAATTGCTTGATCATGATTGATGCGCTGCAAGTTCACTACAACTGTTTTATATTCCTTCAAATAATCAGCCAGTTCCTGCGCTTCAGCGTACACACGCGGTTCAGCTAATACCATTCGGCTTGAATACTGGGCACCTTGCATGCTTACCACCTTCTGTTCCGTCTCTTTTACAGCTTGAAAGCGATTTTCTTTTTTGCTTTTCTTTGGTGCCGGCTCCGCTTTTTGTTGAACCGCTTCTTCTTCATAATACTCTTCGCCTTCTTCATCTAGAAAGAAAAAGGATTTGAACTTATTGGAAAGTCCCATTTTTTACACCTCCACAATTTCGTCATTCACTAATGCTCGACCAACTCTGATATATGTAGCGCCTTCTTGGATCGCGATCTCGTAATCATTTGTCATTCCCATAGATAATTCCGTACAAGGAATACGGTTCAAGTCAAGAGATGCCACTCTTTGCTGCAATTCTTTCAGTTCGTGAAAAACTTGATGCAGTTCGGTTTCATCTTGTGTAAGGGGCGCCATTGTCATCAGGCCAATAATACGAATATGTTGAAACGAAGCCTGTGTTAAAAAATCCACTGCTTCTTCTTTAGTAAAACCATGTTTGGATGCTTCTCCAGAAATATTCACTTCTAAAAAGCAGTTAATATCCCGATCAGCACGCTTTTCAATCTCAGCAGCAAGTGACGGTCTATCAAGTGAATGCAGATAATCAATAAACGGCAACACCTGGCGAACTTTACGCGTCTGCAAAGAACCAATAAAGTGCCATTTGATGTCTTGATACGCCTTCATTGCTGCAGCTTTTTCTAAAAATACATCCACCCGATTTTCACCAAAGTCTCGTAGCCCCAGCGTATACAGTTCCTCGATTCCTGCAACATCAATTGTTTTGGTCACGGCAACAAGGCTCACCTCATCTAATTTTCGATCAGCTTTTAAACAAGCCTTTTCTATGCGACCTGTGACCTCTGCTAAGTTTTGTTGTTTTGTCATTTGAATCACCTTACTATTTTCCCGCTCGCTATGCGTCTAAACGTTTAGCTCTGAATAGCCGTCTACCCGGCCATATACATGACCGGGGAGCAGGAAATTATTATTTACCGCGACGGTTGCGGTTACGGATAAATGCAGGCACATCCACATCTTGTGTTCCTTGATTAACTTCGGGTTGAACATAATTCTCTTCTTGCGCCGGTTGTTTTGGCTCTTCATAAGCAGGTTGCTGTTGTGTCGCATAGTTTGGACGGTTCACTTGGATTTGCTGAGCCGGTCTGCGTGAAGCTGCTTGCTGTGCTTGTTTGGCTTCGTCAAAACCTGTTGCAATAACAGTTACAATCAATTCGTCTTTTAATTCATCATTGATAACAGAACCAAAAATCATGTTGACATCCGGATCCGAAGCACCTGCCACGATTTCCGCTGCTTCTTGAACTTCATACAAGCTGAGGTTCGATCCGCCTGTGATATTCATCAAGACGCCTTTTGCGCCATCGATACTCGTTTCAAGCAGTGGGGAAGAGATTGCTTTTTTCGCTGCATCAGCCGCACGGTTTTCTCCCGTTGCAATTCCGATTCCCATAAGTGCAGAACCACGATTAGTCATGATCGTTTTCACATCAGCGAAATCCAGATTAATCAGCCCTGGTACCGCAATCAAATCGGAAATCCCTTGTACACCTTGCCGAAGTACATTATCCGCTTCACGGAAGGCCTCAAGCATTGGTGTATTTTTATCAACGATTTGAAGCAAGCGGTCATTTGGGATCACGATCAGTGTGTCGACTGCTTCTTTCATTGCTTCTGTTCCAGAAACAGCTTGTTTGGAACGTTTTGGCCCTTCAAAACCAAACGGACGCGTCACGACACCTACTGTCAAAGCGCCCATTTCTTTTGCGATCGTTGCAATCACTGGTGCTGCACCGGTTCCAGTGCCACCGCCCATTCCGGCAGTGACAAATACCATATCCGCACCCTTCAGTGCTTCTTCAATTTGTTCACGACTTTCCTCGGCTGCTTTTTTCCCAATTTCAGGAACCGCACCCGCACCTAATCCGCGTGTCAATTTTGCTCCAATTTGAAGTTTTGTTTCAGATTTTGCAAGATTGAGTGCCTGCGCATCCGTGTTGACAGAGATAAACTCTACCCCTTGCACACCATGATCGATCATTCGGTTGACTGCATTATTACCGCCGCCACCAACACCGATTACTTTTATTGTTGCCAAGCTTTCAGAACTTGTGTCAAATTCTAACATATTAACTTCCTCCTAATTCCAGAAATTTCATCTATTGTTTATCACTCCGAGGTTTTTTCCCGGTACTATTCAAAAAAGGCGCCGAAGAAATTTTTCATTTTTGTTGAAACTTTCTCTTCGTCTGATTTTTTAGGTTTAGGTTGTTTGGTCGGCTTAGATTCTCTTGGCTGCTCTTCTTCATAAGAAGTTTCTTCAGTTCGTGAACTTAAATCGCGCCCCTCAAGTTCTGCTAGCTGGCAAGCATATTGAATGAGACCAACAGCTGTTGTAAAGGAAGGATCACGGACGCCGATATAATCTGGAATAGCGAGCCGAACATGCGCATTCAAGGTTTTAGCCGCAAGATCCACGGCTCCCGGGATCGCCATTGTCCCTCCTGTCAAAACAAATCCGCCTGGCAAATGTGTAATGCCTACTCGATTCAGATCATCCAGTACAAGGTGGAAAATTTCTTCCATTCTAGCTTCAATGATATCCGCAATCTCCAGCTGATTAAAGTGTTGCTGCGCTTCTGAACCAATCACATTGACCGCAAAAACTTCATCCTGAGAAGCATCTTCATAGAAAGCATATCCATGTTCAAGCTTGACTTTTTCAGCTGTAGCAGTTGATGTGTTCAAGCCGAGTGAGAGATCCTTGGTAATATTGTCACCGCCAACAGGAATGACCGATGTATAAAGCAACTTGCCATTTTGGAAAGCGCTGATTGTTGTAGTTCCTGCCCCCACATTAATAAGGGCTGTCCCGAATTCCTTGTCATCTTCAGTCATTGAAATAGAAGATTCAGCGAGCGGTTGCAGTGCAATCTCTGCCACTTCAAGACCGGCACGTTCCACACAACGAAGTGTATTATGTAAAATCGTTTTGGATCCTGTAATCAGTGTGCCTTCCATTTCGAGACGTACACCAATCATACCGTGCGGATCTGTAATTCCATCAAGACCGTCCACAACATACTGATCAGGAAGTATATTGATAATTTCCCGTTCAGGACTAAGCGGCACAACTTGAGCAGCATCCATCACATTCCAGACATCTTCATCTGTAATTTCACGATTCTCACTATTTACAGCAACAATCCCGCGGCAAGCTTCAAGTGTGACCTGATTGGAGACGATTCCGACGATGACTTGAGATATTTCCACACCCACCATACGTTCCGCTTGTGAAATGGCTTGTCGAATGGAATCAACCGTCTTGTCAATATCTATTATGATGCCTTTTTTAATCCCTTGTGATTTAACATTTCCCACACCGATAATATTGAGTCTGTCATCCGCCATTTCTGCAATGATGACTTTTACTGAAGATGTACCTATGTCTAAACTTACATAAATTTCGCTATCTCCCACTTATCGGCACCTCCTTTAGTCCAATTTCATTTTTTCCATATTATCTATTCTTGTTTTTATTGGCACTGTGTCCAATTCTTTGCCATCTTTTATGCAAAATGGTTATGTAAAATATCCATTTTTATTGGTGTTGAAAAAAAGGATTTGGCTTTTTCTCAACATGATTATACAAAATCACTTATTTACAGTCTACACTAACAATCCCAGTAATTAAAGCACAAAGGACAAATTTTAGTAAGTTTTTCGGAATAATTTCTTGAATTTGCAAAAATAAGAATACTTGTTCTCGTTTTTTTCAGGAGAAGCAAGGGATAAGGGGGCGCTATTCACTCTTTCCCTGCTTTTTTTCTTCATTTTGTTTATAATAACTCTGAAAATAAGAACCGACTTCCATATCAATCACACCTCTTTGCCCTTCGTTAAGCTGTGCAGCAATAGATGGATAATACTGCATCTTATCTGCGAAGGAATTAATAGATGCAACGACTTGGTTACCATCATTCATATAAAGTCTGATATGTTCTGGATCAGAATCTGTTGGTTCAAGATGTATCTCCGAAATGGCGCCTTGAATGTCTTCATCAAGTTTATTCAATTGACTGACCATATCTTTTAGTACCTGTCCATTTTTAAAACCTACAAAAAGCGGTTCATTACCGATTGGAAAACTAGTCTTCTTGTTATCAAGCATAACGCCATTTTCAAGAATATCATAGTAGCCGCCATCTTTTTCTTCATAGCCAACCGTCTTATTTTCAGTAATCGTAATTCGATAATCATTGATGCCCGATTTTTCTACTTTTGCTTTTTTAATCAGCTCATTTTTTTCAAGCTGATCAGATACATTGCTGCTATTGATGGCAAACACATATTCACCCTGCTTAATCCCGCTTGCTTTTCGCACTTCATCCTCGGTGAGTTGTCGATTCCCCGAAACGTAGATCGTATCCACCTTGCTGTAAGGTGAAATAAAGTAAAGCGTGATTAAAATCAAAATCGCGAAAAAGCCGATCAAAATGGCTAGATGACGGATCAATTTCTTTCGTCGATATTTTTTTAGTTCCGGGATGCGCTTTTCAATGGAAACCACTTTTCGGTTTTCTGCCATTTTATCAGACCTCCTTTCGCACGAATAGGTTTTTCTTAGCGGATAATTTCAACAGCTGTTTCCACAAGCTTAGTACTGGCGTCTGGTTTTCCAAGTTCTTTAGCACGGTATTTCATATCTGCCAATGTTTCTTCACTTGCCATAATCCGGTCGATTTCTTCCATTAAGTTCACTTCTGGAAGGCGGTTTTCCGTAATTACAACAGCTGCACCATTTTTCTCAAGCGAACGCGCATTTTGTTCTTGATGATTCGCAGTTACATAAGGACTTGGAATCAAAATGCTTGGCACACCTAATGCAGTAAGTTCAGCAAGTGTCGTAGCACCAGCTCGTGAAACCACTAATGTCACAGCGTTTAGAACGCGCGGCATATCATAAACGAATGGCTGGATACTGATATGTCGACCGCTTGCCTTAGCGGCTACCGAGTTGTTCACTTTTTCATAGTGAACATCGCCTGTCACATAAAGCAGCTGATAATTTTTCCCCTGCCACTCTGGCAAAGCTTTATCAACAGCTTCGTTCAAACCACGGGCACCTCGACTGCCCCCAAAAACAAGTACTGTAGGTAAATCAGATTTAAGCCCGTACTCCGTCAAAACAGCCTCTGGTTCGACACCGATAACCTCCGACGCACGCGGATTACCAGTAAAGACGATTTTCTCAGATGCAAATGAATCACAGACTTCTTCAAAGCAGATTGCTACACGATCCGCATAACGGCTGAGAAATTTATTCGTAAGTCCAGCCACACTATTTTGCTCGTGGATTAAGGTTGGGATACCTAACTTGGCAGCTGCATAAACAACTGGGCCGCAAACATAGCCACCTGTTCCAACTACTACATCTGGCTGAAATTCCCGCAACATTTGTTTGCTTTTTTTGACACCTTTAAGAAAACGCATCACGGTTTTAATATTTTCAGTAGATATTTTTCGTTTGAATCCCGTGATCTCGATTGAACGGAAAGGGATTTTTTCACGCGGCACGATATCCGCTTCCAGTCCTTTTTCCGTTCCGATGTATAAGAACTCTGTTTCAGGATACATTTCTTTAAATCGACGGATAAAGGCAAGGGCCGGATAAATATGGCCACCTGTCCCCCCGCCGCTTACAACGACTTTCATTGGTCCACCTCTTTAGCTAGTGTTTCAATTGCTTCCATATAGGCATTGCCACGAACTTCAAATGTACGGTATTGATCCCAGCTCGCACAAGCAGGCGAAAGTAGAATCACATCTCCTGGAGCCGAAACCTTGAAGGCAACAGGTACTGCTTTTTCAACGTTTTCGACAAAGTGAACCGACACACCCGCCTCTTTTCCGATACGTGCGATTTTTTCTGCTGTTTCACCAAATACGATCAGTTCTTTCACATTTTTCAGGAATGGCCGCAATTCATCAAATTCTGTACCGCGATCAAGTCCACCAGCCAGTAAAATCACCGGTTGTTTAAATCCTTTAAGCGCACTTTGCGTTGCTAAAATATTCGTCGCCTTGGAATCATTATAAAATTTGCGTCCTGACAATTCTGTGACAAATTGTGTCCGGTGCGGAACACCTTTAAATGTTTCCAACACTTTCATGATTGCTTCACTAGAAATGCCAATCGTTTTTGCAACAGCGATAGAGGCTAAGATATTTTCAAGATTATGATCACCTGGTAGCAGGATATCATCCCGCACACCCACTACTTCGTCATTAAACATCAATTGACCATTTTTCACATACGCGCCTTTTTCAAGCCGTTGAGTTGTCGAAAATGGGATCACTGCTGCTTTTGTTCTTTTTGTCAGATTCTGAAGTTCTTCCTGATCCCAATTGATCACCAGGACATCGTCTGCTGTTTGATTTTTTTGGATATTCCATTTGGCCATTACGTACTCATCCCGTGTCTTATGATAATCAAGATGCGCTTCATAGATATTTGTGATCACGGAGATTCGCGGATGGAAAGATTCAATACCCATCAATTGGAAAGAGCTGAGTTCCATCGTTATATATTGTTCGCTTGTTGCCTCTTCGGCTACGGCAGAAGCTGGAAAACCAATATTTCCGGCAAGTAGAGAGGTTTCTTTTCTCTGCTGATTGATCATATGATGGATAATCGTCGTTGTCGTCGTTTTCCCATTCGTTCCCGTGATTCCGATGATCGGTGCTTCGGAAATCTGATAGGCTAATTCGACCTCAGTAATAACCGGGATTTTAAGCTGTCGTGCTTTTTCAATCATGGGGTTATTGTATGGAATTCCCGGATTCTTAACAATCAATTCAAATCCTTCATCTAGCAACTCAATCGGATGACTTCCGCAAATCACTTTGATTCCCTGTTCCAAAAGTCCCTGTGCCTCTGGATTTTCGCTGAATGGTAACCGATCATTAACCGTCACAAATGCACCCAATTTATGAAGTAATCCAGCTGCTGAAACGCCACTTTTTGCGAGACCGAGAACAAGAATTTTTTTATGATAATAGTTTTCAATATTTTTCATTTGACTCTTCCCCCAAAGTTTTAATAGACCTTTTATTTAATAATGAAACGACCGAAAGCGTCAGCAAATCTCGTCAAAAACGAGCTGCACGACGCTTCGATTATTTTTAAAGCATAACCATTAATATTGCTAAAATTGCACCCACGAGTCCCACTGTCCAGAAAGTCAGCACGACACGCCACTCTTTCCAACCGCCTAATTCAAAATGGTGGTGGATAGGCGTCATTCGGAAAATCCGTTTACCACCCGAAATTTTAAAGTAAGCCACTTGGAGCATGACCGAAGCCGTCTCAATCACAAAGACAATCCCAATCAAAAGCAGCAGCCATTCCTGCTTCAAGAGAATCGAAACCGCGGCAATCGCTCCACCAAGTGCAAGCGATCCTGTATCGCCCATAAAGATTTTTGCGGGATTCTTATTGAAAATCAAAAAGCCAAGCATACCGCCGACGACTGCAAAGCAGAACAGCGCAACAGAAAATTCTTTTTGATAGATGGCAATCACTCCGAAAGCTAGAAAGGCAATACTCGATAAGCCAGAAACCAGTCCGTCAAGTCCATCCGTTAAATTCACTGCATTTGAAAAACCAACCAGCCAAAATAGCACAAAGAGTACAAAGAAATAACTCAGGTGCAGCTCGATCGAAGTGAAGGGAATATTGATTGTATTCGGATAGCCTGCAAGCAGATAGCCGATATAGAAAATAACAGCAATCCCTACTTGTCCGAAAAACTTCTGCTTGCTGGTCAGACCTAAATTCCTCTTCTTGACCACCTTGATGTAATCATCCTGAAATCCAAGAATCCCAAACAAGATCAGTGCCAAAAGTAGCAACCAAGTCGCTGAAGTAAATGTACCACTAATCAGCGAGATCAACACGTAGCTGACTACGATTGCGGTTAAATAAACCACGGCTCCCATTGTAGGTGTCCCAGATTTTTTTTCATGTAATTTTGGTCCTTCTTCCCGAATACTTTGACCAAATTTTAATTTAACCAAAAACGGGATGAATAAAGGTACGCCAATCACCGTAATGACAAACGCTATCGCAAGTGCTGATACTAGCATGTATAGTGACACAATCTTCTCTCCAATCTTTTTAACCGTAAAATTACGGCAGCTCCTAAAAGCATATTAACCTTTTTTTATTTTAGTCGAGTTGTTGCTTTTTTTCAATAGCTTCTCGCGCAACTACCCGATCGTCAAAATTGATTTTGGTTGTTCCGATAATTTGATAATCTTCATGGCCCTTGCCAGCAATCAAAATAACATCTCCGCTAACCGCTTGACTGACAGCATATTCAATAGCCTCACGCCGATCAACTTTTACGACATAATCAGCTCCAGTCACACCTGCCAGCATATCTTGAATAATCGCTTCGGGATCTTCTGTCCGCGGATTATCAGAAGTGAATACCGGGTCCGTTGCATACTGAACAGCGATCTTGGCCATTTGCGGTCGCTTGCCTTTATCCCGGTCTCCGCCACAGCCAACCACACAAAAGACGCGTCGTTCAGCAAATTCATCAATGGTTTCTAGTACGTTCAACAAGCCATCCGGCGTATGAGAATAATCAACAATAACTGGAAAGTCCTGACCTGCATGCACAAGTTCGAATCTTCCTGACACTCCAGCTACTTCGCCAAGACTCTTTACTGCTTGCGAGTACGGTACTCCTAGTGCAAAACAAGCAGTTAGTGCTGCCAGCATATTGTAGATACTGAACTTACCTACCATTTTGATTGTCACTTGTTCAGAACCAAACGGTGTTACAAGTTCAAAAGTCGAACCAGTACTGCGGACTTGAATATTTTGGGCACGAAAATCAGCATCCTGATCAATCCCATAAGTCAAAATTGGTGCAGCCGTAGCTTTCTGCATGAGTGTCGAAACTGGATCATCGGCATTCAATACTGCATATTTAAGCGCTGATTGACTATAACGATTGCCCAGCTGTGCAAAGAGCAAACTTTTAGCATGGGCATACTCTTCCATTGTATGGTGATAATCCAAATGATCTTGAGACAGGTTGGTGAAAACTGCCACATCATAATCGCAACCATAAACGCGTCCTTGTACAAGTGCATGTGAGGAAACTTCCATCACAGCACTGGTCACTTCTTTTTTCACCATTTCATCGAAAGTCTTTTGAAGGGTTAGACTATCAGGTGTGGTATTGATTGTTTCTAAAATCTGGTCACCGATTTTACGATACATAGTACCGATCAGACCGGTTTTTTCATCATGATCAGCCAGTACCTTTTCAATCAAATGTGTGACAGTCGTTTTCCCATTGGTTCCTGTTACACCAATCAGTTTTAATTTTTGACTAGGATGATCATAAAAGGCATCTGCCAGCTGTGCCATTGCTCGTTTGGAATCACGTACGAGTAGGGTAGGAACGGTAACCGGTACCGGCTTTTCCGCAATGATGAGGCTTGCTCCCAGTTCTTCAGCTTTTTGAGCGAAATCATGCCCATCCACCACTTCACCGTCAATACAAATAAAAAGTGCTCCTGGCTTCACGCGACGACTGTCCTGTTCGATCGCCGTGATTTCAAGGTCATCTGCCACTTCTCCTTGATAGAGTGCCAGCACATTGATTAATTCTCTTACTTTCACGTTAACGTCCATCTCCTCTAAACTTCTATCTTCCAGCGATTTTTGCTAAAACGAAGATGTCAAAGTTCCTTCTCTATCTTAGCAAAAACAACTGCCCATTTCCATAGGATAAATAGCTCCCTCGACTGATGCAAAGGGAGCTATAAAATTATTTATCCACCACCGGTTGTGAGAAGATCTCCCACACCTTCATTTTCATTGATATCCGTTCCGCTGTCTGAATTGTCAGTGGAAGTGGTATCATGATTTTGATTATAGGTCGAAATATCAGCTGGATTCCCGAGCGTGATTTCTACTTTTGACGCCTCGTTGATGACGCTTCCTGCTGAAATGTTCTGCTTCGTCACATAACCGGAACCGCTGAATGTAAACGGCACACCGGTAATTTCTGAAACTTTGAGCGCATCATCTTTCGACCAACTTGTCATATCCGGCATCGTCATATCTCCATCTGTCATCAGAATCACTTTACCGCCTTGCAGAACTTTTTCTCCTGAGGTTGAACTTTGCTGCACGATTTTTTGACCGTTTCCAACGATCACTGGCTCAAGGCCAGCATCTGAAATGACTTTTTTTGCGTCATCGACTGATTTACTTGTCACATTGGGCACGGAAACCGAATTTAATTTTGCTTGATCAGCAGGTTCAATATTCATGTACTGTAAGCTATTCTTCATGACTGGATTGAATACATCAGCCACTGCCTGACCGCCTGTTTGACCATCTTTTAGCTGCGGCTGTTGGATCGTCACATACATGACAAGCTCCGGATCATCCGCTGGTGCCATTCCCATGAAAGAGAAAATATAGTTATTGCTTCCAGTCATATATTTACCAGTTGTCGGATCTGGAATTTGGGAGGTACCTGTTTTCCCTGCTACTTTATAGCCAGGAATCTGATAAAGTTTCCCTGTTCCCTCCTCACCATTGACAACATAAGTCAATTCTTCTCGTGTTTGTTTGGCTGTTTCAGTAGAAATCGGTTGACCTGTAACAGTGGTCTTGGTTGTATCAGATTTACCTGTATTCGGATCTGTGACAGAAGAGACGACATAGGGCAACTTCATTTTACCATCGCTAGCAATAGCGGATGCCCCTTGCATCATTTGCATCATTGTGACTGTTGTACCCTGTCCAAATGCAGTTGTCACTTTTTCAACTGGATAATTATAAAGAATCTGACCAGTCGCTTCATTTGGCAAATTGATGCCTGTCTTTTGACCAAAACCGAATTTTGTCAAATAGCTGTAGAACGTATCTGTGCCCATTTTATCAAGTAAATTAGCAAAGGCAACATTACTAGAGCGTTCGACCCCTTCTCGGTAAGTGATACTTCCCCAGCCGACACCGTTATTGTGGTCATGGATGGTGATATCTCCCACTTTATACGTACCCGATTGATAATAGGCATTCGGATCATAGACACCACTATCGATTGCGGACGCCAGCGTGAATATCTTCATAACAGATCCCGGCTCATAGGCATATTCGACTGGCAAGTCCTGCCAGATCCCTTCACTGCTGGAGTCAAGTCCTGAACGATCTTCTGGGTTAAAAGATGGACGCTGACTCATCGCGAGAATTTCACCTGTTTTCGGGTTCATCACAACAGCCATCATATTTTTCGGATTATATGTTTCCTGAACGGTCGACATCGTATCTTCCAGGAAAGTCTGGATTTTCTTGTCGATTGTCAGCTGGATATCACTACCATCTTCGGCTTCTTTGACATTCTTTTCGGCATTCGGCAAGATGTAGCCTGAACTATCCGTACTATATGTGACTTTTCCATTTTTACCATTTAAAACATCGTTATAGCTTTGCTCAATCCCCATCTTACCTTCAAGCGTGGTTGAACCGTCTTTATTTTCCTGTTGCTGTGCAAATCCGATCAGCTGTGACGAAAAAGTACCATTCGGATAAAAGCGCTGCGGCGTCCGTGTAAATGTTAGGCCCGGCAGATTTTCCGCTTCAATTTTCGCTTTGGTTTCGCTGGAAATATTTTTGCCTGCTTCCCCGAATTCAACCTGATAAGCATCTTTCGTATTGAGGCGTTTTAAAATATCTTCTTCGCTCATCGGAATATATTTAGCCAGTACTTTGGCCGTTTTTTCTTTATCTTTGACATACATGGGATTGTCCGTCCCATTTGCAGTTTTATTAGAAACGACGGCAGCAAGCGTATAAGTCGCCGTGTCTTCGGCGATTACGTCTCCATTCCGGTCTAGAATTGATCCACGATTTGCTTCAATGACCTGACTTTTCTGATGCTGTTTAGCAGCTTCGGCAGCGAGTGGTTGTCCATTAGCCATGCCCGTAATCTCTAAATAAAGAAAACGGCCGGTTACAAGAAGGAAAAGCGCAGCAAAAAAAATAAATAATACGAGAGCGCCTCTCCTCATGTTTCCTATACGCCGTTTCATTTGCCGTCCACTACTTTCACATTATCACCGTCTAGTTTCAAGCCGTCTTGTTTTGCTTTATCCAGTACTCGGTCATAACTGCTCAGTTGTTTTTCTTGGACCTTTAAATCTTCATTTGTTTTTTTCTGATCTACTATTTTTTCTTCACTCGCCTGAATATCTTTATTGACATTGTAAATCGATGCCTGAACACTGACCATTTTAAAAGCAAAGAATGCAATCACTGCAACTGCGGCCACAATGATGATTTTTTCACCAAGTGTGATCTTCCCGCGTCTTAAAATCTGCTTTTTTTGTTCAGGCTGTCTCGTATGTACATGTTCGCGTTCGATATTTGGTTTGTAGGCTACATTACTCATACTTTCAACTCCTACTGTTCTTAAACTTTTCTTTGACCGTGGCAGCTATCTACAATTTTTCAATCACCCGAAGTTTGGCTGAACGCGCTCGATTATTCTGCGCAAGCTCTGCATCACTTGGAAGGATTGGTTTTCGTGTAATCAATTTAAATTCCGGCTGATATTCATCTGGGATCATCGGCAGCCCGGGTGGTAAGTCACGCGTGCTTGTCACTTCCTTGAACATTTGTTTCGTAATACGGTCTTCTAATGAATGGAAAGTGATCACACTGATTCGCCCGCCACTTTTCAGCAGCGAAAGGGCATCTTTCAAGGACTCTTCTACTGCACCCAACTCATCATTGACAGCGATTCTCACCGCTTGGAAAGTCCGTTTTGCCGGATGCCCGCCTTTTCTTCTGGCTGGTGCGGGTATGGCCGTCTTAATAATGTCAACAAGTTCACCGGTCGTTTCGATCGGACTAACTGCCCGCCGTCTTTCAATTTCACGGGCGATTTGCTTAGAAAACTTTTCTTCGCCGTAACGAAAAAAAATCTTGACTAAATCATTGTAGTCCCACTCATTGATAACATTTTTCGCCGTAAGCTGCTGACTTTGATCCATCCGCATGTCAAGCGGTGCATCATGATGATAACTGAAACCACGCTCTGTCACATCAAGTTGCGGTGAAGAAACACCTAAATCATATAAAATACCATTTACCTGTGTAACCCCTTGTTTTTCAAGTTCTTTTTTTAACTCCCGAAAATTCGCTTTGATAAATGTTACCTTTTCGCGTACATCTTGAAGAACATTTTCAGCATTTTGGATAGCCGTTATGTCCTGATCAAAAGCGAAAACATGTCCTTTATCAAGCTTCTCTATTAAATATCTCGTATGTCCTGCGCCGCCTAGCGTGCAGTCAACGTAGATGCCGTTTGGGTCGATCTCAAGCATGTCTACTGTTTCATGCAAAAGAACGGTCTCATGGTTAAACATCTTCACTCCTCCTTAGATATCGAACCCAATCATATTTTCAGCAATATCCGAGAAAGATTCCTCAGATTCCGTGAAGAAATCATCCCACGAATTTTCGCTCCAAATTTCAATACGATTGGACACTCCGATAATCACGGTTTCCTTTTCAAGACCTGCATAACCCATCAAATTCGACGGGATGTTGATACGGCCCTGCTTGTCCAGCTCGCATTCAGAGGCGCCGGAAAAGAAGAAACGCGTAAAAGAACGAGCGTCTTTTTTCGTCAGTGGTAAAGTTTGGATTTTTTCTTCCAGTTTGCTCCACTCGTTGCCCGGGTAAGCAAATAGACACTTATCAAGGCCGCGGGTAATGACAAACTTATCCCCTAATGCTTCACGGAACTTGGCTGGCACGATCAGACGGCCCTTTATATCGATGTTGTGACGATATTCACCCATGAACATTAGACTTCCCCCACTTTCTTATTTTCTACTTTACCACATCTCCCCACTTTGCACCACCCAAAATCCAAAATTCCCATAAAAAATTCGCCTTTCTAATATGAGAAAGACGAGAAAACATTGATATCATGCGTTTTATAAAAGGTGGTAGCTAGTGGAAAGAAGGTGGGGCTATTTTCCACAATTCCCCACTTTAGTTTTTTTCAGGCTGCCAGATTTTTTTCTGAACTCGTTTAAGTCCCATAGCAGCCAGCAAACATCCACCAATGCCGCACCCCAAAATAAAGATTCCTATACCCATACCACCAATCAGAGGGGCAAAAACAAGAGTCACTGATGCAAAAATCCGGCCACTTTGATAGATCATGCCGTTAAAAGCCATATAAGTGCCGCGTTTACTCTCATCAGCCAGATCTGCCATAATCGTTTGCCGAGTTGGCACATAGAGCAGTTCTCCAACTGACAGAATCAGCGTGGCAATTAGTAGTACAGTCAAATTGAGTGATATCGCTGAAAAAGCAAATCCGATCGCGAACAACAAAAACCCTAAATACATCATCACTGTTTGGCTTCTATTTTTAAGCCATTTGGCAACCGGCACTGTAAAAAGAACAATACAGATTGTATTGACAGTTGTCAGTAAACTCAACATTTTGATACCATCTAACTCAAAGGTCAGTAAGTGGCTGATTGAGACAAAATGGGCTGGAAATTTTTCCGCCAGTTGAACTGAAATGAAATTATTCCGCTGATACTCAATCGTCATGATGCAAATCCCTGAGAGTGTAAATAGCAGAAAAGGTCTATCTTTAATGACTTGCATGTAACTACCGCCTAGTTCACTCAGTCCAAAAAAGCGGGGATTTAAAACCGTGGCATGCCTGCTTGGCGTAAAAGTTTCTTTTATCCAAAGAATTGTAAGCCCTGTTGTTAGAAGGGACAATATGAATAACCCAAACAAAAGCTCAAATAAATACTGACTGAACAGCCAGCCACCAATCATAACCCCCACTGTTATTGAAAGATTATTGGCCCAGTAGCTGACAGAATACATAAAGGTTCTGGATTCAGGTGTACTGACATCAATCAGCATTGCATCCGAAGCGGGAGTAATCAAACCTTGCGCAATAGCAATAACCAGCATCAGCAGAAAAGTCAGTCCCGGCAAGTTCAAAAGGGACGAATTGACGACGACCATCCCTAAATAAGCGACAGCTTTCACAGCTTCTCCCCAGATCATTAATGGTCGGCGGCCAATCCGATCAGTCACATATCCGCCATAAATACCTGCTAGAAACTGGACAGTTACATGTACAATGAGCAAAACACCTGCTACTTCTGCACCATAATACTTGGTAAAATAAATAGCCATAAATGGAAAAATCATCGTGGCAATCAATTTGCTAAGAAAATTGATCACAATACGTGCCCGAATATTTGGATGAAGCATTTTAAACATCTTATTGCCCCCTCTTTTAAACTAGAAATTTCTCTCTGAGTCACTTTTCTGTTAGTATAAGGTGGAATAGAACGACTTAAAAGGGACGACTTTTTGCTTTTTTGTCCCCTTTTTTATTTACGGAGGTGTTAAGATGGATCGGGATTATTTTCAATTGCGACTTTGGCTGGACACCGAGATGACAAGTCCGCTTTCTCTTCAAGCACTTGCTGAACTTTGGTACTGCTCGGTAAAGAATGCAAAACGCAAACTGCTTAAGTATCAAGCGGCTGGTCTGTTTATGTACCAGCCCGGATCTGGACGAGGTCATTTATCAACACTTACTTTTTTCAGAAAATTTCAGGATGATTTAGCTGCTTATCTATCACAAAAGCAAGACGATGAGCAGCTTTCTTTTTTACTTTCTCTGCTAAAGCTTTCTGAATCATCCAACTATCAAAGTTTGATGATGCCTGCCATCAATCAACTTTTAGGTACCAGCTTCCATATGCAAAAGGGAGAAATCATGCGTGCGATCGTTCAGCGCCGTATCGGTACGCTCCATCCTACCAAAGTTGTTACTTCATTTGAATATTTTCTCATTGATCAACTTGGCGATCCTCTTTTTAAATTTCATGCAAAGACTGATGAGATCCTCCCATGGTTGGCACACCATTTTTACACAACCGATCACCAATCTTGGCTGATTTATTTGCGGAAAGGCGTCTTCTTTCATCATGAACGAGAAATGGACAGTGAAGATGTGATTTACTCACTCAAAATGGCTGCCAGTTCTGCAAGTGTAGGTGCTTGGAAGCTTTCTGAAATAGACACGATGCAAATACGCGACCGTTATACGATCGAAATTATTTTAAAACGACCCAATGCTCTTTTTTTACGCTATTTATGCAGTGGCAATATAACGATATTACCCCGCGATCATCCCTTTGATGAAAACCAGTGGCTTTCAACTGGCCCTTTCAAACTGACAGAACGAAACGAGGAACGAATCATTCTAACGGCATTTGATCATTATTTTTCCACTCGTCCTCTACTCGATCAGGTGGAGTTCTGGTTTGTCCCGCAGGATCCGGTAGCTTTTGGCGCGCAATTTAGCCGCACTAATGACAAGCATGAGGAGCATCTGCTTGAGCAGGACAGTTACTCCAACACCGTTCATTTTCTTGCCTTTAACTTTCATTCGCCACTACCTTTTTTACAGCATCCCGCTTTCCGTGAAGCGATCTATCATTTGGCTTTTATAGAGAAATGGCAAAAGGAAGGTGTCCTAAGCAATAAAACTGTGGCTCATGGATATTTGATGCAAGAAAAAGATCCTATGTTACCCCCACATGATCTTGCAAAAATTCAACATTTACTTATGGAAAGCGGTTATAATGGAGATCCGATTCGCTTAGGTTACTATAATAAACCCTGGGGTGAGTCGCTTGCGAACAAATTCAAAACAGAAGCAGCCAAATTAAACATTTCGATCATTCCCGTCCCTCTTTTTATGGCTGATTATTATCAAACAGATTTTCAGACAGAGGCAGATCTCTTTGTTTTATCCGAAGAAAGTGGGGCTGATTTAGAGGTGAGTTTTCTGGATTTCCTGCTCAATCCCTCTCTTGCCCCACAGAAATTTTGGCCCGTCAATTATAAGAAAACATTGCTTGAGCTAACAGCAGATTTTCAAGCAGGCTCGGATGAAAAAACGCGACAAAAAAGCCATGACAAAATCGAGTCATGGCTGATGCAAAATTTTTTATTGATCTATTTGTTTTTTGATGCCAAAAGCTTTCTAGTCGACGCAAATTTGAAAGGGATGGTTGGAAGTAATTACGGTTATTTTGATTTGCGCAACGTCTGGTTTGACTTATGCCACAAGAGTCAGGATACTTTGAATCACACCGATAATAAATAAAACGAGATACAGCAGCACAAAAGTTATAAAACAGATGCGCCAAAAGCCACGCAAAACTTTGCCAAAATGAAGCTCGCCTTCCCGAGTCGCCTGCACACTGACAAGTACAATCCCTATAATAAAAAGACCTAACAAAATATAAAGCAAATAGGAACGGCCCAGCACAAGCAGCATAAACAAATGATCCGCTAATATAAAGAAGAAAGTCGAAATGTCTGCTGCCAGTTTGATACTTTTTTGCTTTTTATGTGTCATTCTTTTGATGATTAGATGTGCTGCTATAAACACAATGATTGGCAAAATAATGAGCCACGCAGCAGGATCCGTTATCCAATTAAGCATGTTTTTCGCCTTCCTTCCCTTTAATCAAATGATATAACAATGTAAGCCGTGGGAGCAATACACCTTGCTCTCTTCCAGCCTCTAATGCAGGGCGGAGTATCCCTTCGATTTCCGTTTTTCGTCCTTTCCTGACATCTTCTGCCATCGAAGACCAGTTACTAGCAGTCTGCACGCAAATTGTCTGGATTTTCTCAAAAGAAGCTTCTGCTTGAAAAAGTGGCGTGACTTCCTGTACAAGTGCCTGCGTTTCCGCCTGATAATCCAGATTTGTGAGCAGATCGCCATTCGGACATAGGAATGCCGCCGTCAGCGGATTAATAATGAGATTAATAAACCATTTCTCGCGTAAAACCTGTTCGACTGTTGCTTTTCGGATAAAAGGAAAGTTCGTGTCTGTCTGCTGGAAAAAATGGCGCAGATAGTCTGGCAGCGAGCCCTTAAACACACTGAAATTCGTACGACCTTTCCCACGCCACAATACCATGTAGTCATTTTCTCGAATCGCCCCGTGTTCAGAACTGCCGACTAGGATTGTCTCCTGCGGGCAATCGGCAAGCCATTTTAAATGAGCCACTCCATTTTGTAAAAACAGCAGTGGCAAATTTTTAGGAAGAAGAGACAGTATTGGCAAAAATTCAGCCAATTGATAGGATTTCATCGTTAAAATAAGCAGGTCCAAATCTGCTGCTCGTTTTGAGAGTCCACTAACTTCCTGCGCAGCTACCTGACAATACTGCCCATCTATGAGAAGCCCTTTTTCCACCAAAAGTTCCGCCTGTTCTTTTCGTCTGGTGAACAGTATCACATCCGCATGTTCAGCTAAATTCGCGCCATACAGAAGCCCGATCGCCCCTGCTCCAACTATCCCCACTTTCATATCGTTCTTCCTTTCTCTTATCCACAAATATTTATCCCCCAAACAACTAGTCCCGTTCATGAATTGTCTCTTCCAGGTCTAAGTCAATTTGGTAAGTATCTAAAAGATCCATCACTGTAACACCGATCGGATCTCTAACTACTGTTTCAATTCCACAGCCGTTCTCATCAAATTCATTTTCCAAATCATTGCTTGCAAGTGCGCTTTGTTAAAGATCGCTTGAATAAGTGTCAATTCTTTTTCACCACTTGCAAATGTAAGATGCGTTTCTTTGCTGCCGTCAAATTCTATTCTACTAAATCTTATGCCAAAGCAAAAGAAAAAACCTAAAGAGATCCATGGCATCTCCTTAGGTTTATGAAAACAAACGAAACGTTCGCCTGTTTTTAGCAAGATTAGCTGTTTGCTACATCTTTACCATCGTAGTGACCACATTCAGGACACACGCGGTGGGATAATTTCATTTCGCCGCAGTTGGGGCATTCATTCATGCCCGGCACTTGCAATTTGTAGTGCGTACGACGTTTACGTTTTCTTGTTTTAGAAGTTCTTCTAAAAGGTACTGCCATTTTCGATACACCTCCTTAGAGACGTTTGCCTCATTTTAAAGGACAAGTCCTTCATATATTCCAGCTTAGCAAGCCGTCATTCAGATTCTTGATTTTCATCAAAAAAATCTGCCAGACCTGCAAGACGAGGATCCACTTTCGGTTGCTGTTCTGCTTGCTCTTTTAAAAGTTGTTCTTCTGTCTTGAGTGTCCAATCCGCACCCTTAGGAAGAGCCGTATCATCTGCTGCTTCTTCACTAAAGACCTGCATCGGAATTTCAACCAGAAGAAGTTCCTCTACAACAGGAGTCAAATCTACGGTATCCTTCTCCATCAAATGAAAAGATTCATCTGCCAAAGCGTCTTCCGTTTTAACAAAAGTTTCATCTGCTGTGATTTCATAAGGAACATGTACATCAACAAGCGTACGTGCACACGGTAAAATCCATTCACCTGTCAGCATGATATGTGCAGCTACCTGATTCGCAGCTACATCCAGACTGCCTGTGACATGTACAGGACTAGCATCTCGCATATCCTGATGATTTGCTTGTAAAAATTCTGTCAGGTCGACCGTCTCATCCAATTGGAAGATTCCGTCGTGTGATTTTTTCAACTGACTTAAAGCCCATTTCATTTTCATCACTCCAAGCGCAACAAAAAATATTATAGCTTTTTACAAAGGTTTTGTCAATGTTTTTCAAGCTTTTGTATCGCTATAATTCTTCTTTTATTTTATGGTAAAATAATGAAAAAGTACATTCAAAGGAGGGTGAAAAATGAAAGCCGTAGGAATCGTAGTCGAATATAATCCATTTCATAATGGACATCTTTATCATTTAGAGCGGGCACGACAGGATACGGGGGCAGATGTCGTAGTGGCTATCATGAGCGGCTCGTTCGTGCAGCGAGGCGAACCGGCTATTCTTTCAAAACACGCGCGTACCAAGATGGCCCTCTCCGCCGGGGTCGACCTTGTCGTTGAACTGCCTGTTCGTTTTGCGGTTCAGCAGGCGGATATTTTTGCGCGTGAGGCCGTTCGACTGTTGGGTGATTTGCAGGTTGATACGCTTTATTTTGGCAGTGAGGACGGGCAGGTAACACGTTTTGAAGAGCTGACCAATTGGGCTATTTCAGAAGCCTTTACAATCAAATTAAAAGAACTTCTGGCGGATAAAAAAAACAGCTACGGGACGGCCTATATGGAAGCTTTGCGGCATGCTGGGCAAAACCAACCGCTAGATTTGACTTTACCTAATAACATTCTCGGCTTTCATTATGCGCTGGCGGTTCGTGAGCTGGGCCTATCGATGAAGCTTGCAACACTGCGCCGCCAGACGGACTACCACGAAGAGCGACCGACTGATGCCAAACTGACCAGTGCTACAGCCATCCGGAAAATGATTTTGAAAGACGACTTTGCCGAACTTGAGCCTTATGTTCCGACAGCCGTTTTTCAGGATCTAACAACCTATGATGCCCGTTTTTTGGCATTTGACGACATGTGGGCGCCGCTTCGGTACCGGCTTTTGACCGATTCTCCTAATGAACTGGCCAAGATGAACAGCATCACAGAGGGCATTGAGAATCGCATGGTAAAGACGGCCTTAGAGGTTGACTCGGCGGACGAATTTTTGCAGTTGATGACGACCAAGCGTTACAGCACATCCAGAATCAAACGAGCAGCGGTTCAACTTGTGCTTCATCATTTAAAAGATGAACAGCAAACGCCGTATCATCACATTCTCGGCATGACGCGCGCTGGGCAGCATTACCTTTCGTCTGTCAAAAAAGAGCTAAATTTCCCGCTTGTGTCAACGATTTCCAAAGCTCCCGCTGAAGTTGTTGCTGCTGATATTCGGGCGACACGGATTTATGCCCTGCTCGAGGGGGGAAAGCTCGACATGAATGAAGATTTTAGACGACCATTGTTGTTGTACTAAAAATTAGAGAGCCTAAAATCAGGCTGTAAATTCAGCTGATAATTGTGAACCGCTCTTTGCGTTTTAACTAAAAGAAGTATGGACGACTGTATGTTTGTTTAGATGGACTTGTTATCCAGCTAGATCGATATTTGTGGCGTAAATAACCAGAAAGGCAAGTTACTTCACTTAATCCTTTGTGATAATTTTCAACAGACTCTAATTTTACTTTTTTTAAACATAGAAATACCTTCAAGCGGGTTTTATATTTTAGAGTCCGCCTTGAAGGTATCTTATCAAAATAAGCTTAACTTTTAATTGTTTTGCTGATATTTTAGTTGTCGTTAAATGACTTATTGTTTTGATTCTTCTTTGAATAACGATAAGAGTATCCAATATTCACAATTAACACGACAACAATTAAACCTATATTAACCAAAACAAGCGCTGACTTATACGTCGTCGAGCCTTGATGAAAATAATTCACGATCGTGATAATCAACAAAAAAACTAATAATAAAGGCAGCCCTATTCTATTTACTTTGCGTGAATAAAATTTTTCCCACATAATTAATCACCTACGTTTCATCAAATATTAAAAGACTCAGTTGTGGATTTAATCAAACTTGTATAATTAGACTTTTTATAAAAATAAAAATAATTTTTCACATAATGTGTATAGCTGTTATAGTACTGATCAATCTTAATGTATACTTCTTTTAAACCATAGCTTCTAAAACCCGAAATTATTCCCACAATTGTTGTGAATGCGCCAACTGGACCGCCAACTAACCCTGCAATTGTTGCAGCATTTGAAGCAGTATTTCGATAAATACTAGCTTTTGTTTTGAACGTTGTCACATATTTGAAAGTATTAGAGCCAGCCTTCAGCAAGAGCCTTTTTTCTGTTATCCGCTCTACAATTAACTCCCCATCTAGGTATATGTTCCCTTTTTCATCTTTAACAAATTCATTCTTGGCTCCATTTTCATATGTTACGACAGCTTCAGTGTAATTATCATTATACTGTGTATTTCTTGTTGTTCATCAGTGTTGTTATCTATAATAGCAAATCCCGTATTATTTTCTTGAATTACAGTAGAATCGCCTGTATCAATGACTTTCTCCCCGTTAGTTACAGTACCTTCGTTTGCTAGTACAATTGAAGGCGCCATCAGCAATGAGTAAAGTTATAAATTTTATTTTTTTCTTTAACATATGTTCCATCTCCCTTTTGTTAAGATACTTCTATCATAAATGAAAGCGTTCAACAAACCAATGTGATAATTTTATTTTTTCTATCTTTCAATATTCCAGTAAACTTATGATTGTAAAAGAAGCGCGCACCTCATAATTTGCTCAAATGGGGTACGCGCTTCTTGTTATTTTTTCTCCAACCGCTCCAAATAATCGACGGCATCTTGGAATGTTTTGACGGGAACAATTTTCATATCTGAGTCAATCTCTTTGGCGGTCTTTTTAGCCAGATCATAATTGGATTCGATCGTTGGGTCTTCTTTTTTCATGTCCTTTGTGATCGTATCGTCCGGCGCAAAGAAGATGTCAGCACCGGCTTTATCGGCCGCTACCACCTTCTGATCGATTCCGCCGATTCGACCAACATTTCCGTCCGGGTCAATCGTGCCAGTTCCCGCGATTTGGTAACCTTTTGTGATGTCTTCATCTTGGAAACGGCTGTAGATTTCCAGACTGAACATCAGGCCGGCAGATGGACCGCCGATTTTGTCCGAATCAATATCGACTTTAGGATCCGTCGTGACTTTCTGATCGTCCACAAGCGTTATTCCAATCCCGACAGTCCCTTTTTTATCAATGGTCGTCAATTCAATTTCAGCGGATTCATGCTTTTTATCATGCACATAGTCGACTTTGATTTTGTCACCCGCTTTTTTACTTTTAACATATTTGATGAATTCCTCACTCGATTTAAATTCATTACCATCTACGGCTTTGATCAAGTCACCAGCATGCAGATATTTCGCGGCCGGCACATCATCCATCACGCTCAGCACATAAACACCATTGTATTCGACTTCCACTTGCTGTCCGGCAGCTTTATAGGCCACCTGAATAGCGTTATTTTTGGATTCGTTCATCATATACATCTGGCGAACATTGTATTCCTCGTCCGATTCGTCTTCATATTTCACTTCATCGTCTTTTTCAATCTCATGATAAGGTAAAAATTTTGACGCTACATATGAATAGATGTTTGCTGGTGACTGGGCGACTGTCACCAGACTAAAGGAACCTTTGACAGTTTCCGGGTGCCCCTTTACGGATACAAGCGGCTCCAATTCATCAGCTGAACCAGGTTTCGTGATGTAATAAGGCATCGGGATAAAGAATCCCACGATAAGTACGAGTAAAATGGCGATCAATGTGATCTGTTTCCACTGTTTGCGCATCTGATTCAACTCCTGCTTTTCTACATTTTAAATTTTGTTTGTAAAGCTTGCTGCACGACTGCCGGTACAAGTCCACTGACATCCTCTTGATACTGTGCCACTTCTTTAACAATGCTTGAGCTTAAAAATGAATATTGGGGATTCGTCATCATGAAAAAGGTCTCTACTTCCGAATCGATCGTTCGGTTCATGGCGGCAATCTGCATTTCATATTCAAAATCACTGACCGCTCTCAAACCACGCACGATTGTTTTCGCGCCTTTTGCCTTCGCGTAATGAACAAGCAGACCGCTGGAGCTTTCGACTACAACATTCGGCAAATGAGCTGTTGCCGCTCTGATCAAGTCCATCCGTTTCTCTAAAGAAAAAAGTGGCTTTTTACTGGAATTGATGAGTACAGCAACATAGAGTGTATCAAAAATCTCGGCTGCTCTTTCGATAATGTCTAAATGTCCATTGGTTATCGGGTCAAAAGTACCTGGGCAAATAGCCGACACTTGCTTCATTCTGATTCCTCCTCCAGTTCGTAAATCGACAAGACGGTGATTCCATAAGTCGGCGCTTTGATTTTCCTGAGACTACCCACTCGTTCCGGAAGTTCAACAGTTTTATCATGCTCGCAAACCACTAAACAAGCCGGGCGAAGCAGCCCAAGTTCCGAAAGCTGCAGCATCAGTTTTTCCAGCTCCTGCTTTTTATAAGGCGGATCCAGCAGCACAAGATCAAATTGATGCTCATTTTTCGCCAAAAGTTTTAAGGCGCGAAAGGCATCATTTCGATAAACCTCAGCCTGCTCCAGTAGCCGTGTCGAACGTAAATTTTCGTGAATGGTTTTGATTGCCGGTGCAGCCTGATCAATAAAAATCGCCTGATCCATACCGCGGCTAAGGGCTTCAATTCCTAGACCTCCGCTCCCCGCAAATAGATCGAGTACCTTACCGCCATCAAAAAATGGCCCGATCATTGAAAACAGTGATTCCTTGATTTTATCTGTTGTCGGTCGGGTATTATTCCCAGGGACCGCTTTCAGCGGATGTCCCTTTCTCTGTCCTGCAATTACTCTCATCTTTCATTCCTACATTTCCTGATTAGTTTGATGATTACTTTTCCATTTTACCTAAATTAAACAGAAAATCAAAGCTGCGGCCTTAAAAAAGAGCAGATCCATAAGATCCGCTCTTTCTTTAAATACTAATCTGTACATCATCGCGCTTGCGCTCATAGCCCGATTCGATTTTGGATTCATATTCCGTTTTTAAAAATGGACGGAACGATGGCTCCACACGCTTTACATAGTGAAAGCGGGCAATCTTTGCCGAAACTTCTTCCACATCGCACATGTTGCAGTAAAGCACTGCATATTTCAGCTTGCGCGAAACATAATGCACATTGCCAAAACGCTTCAATGAACGCACTTGCTTTAAATGATTCAGCCAAATAACGATGGCTTGACGATCATTTTCCATTGTGACTTTCCCCTTTTCCTTACCTGGACCGAATCAGGCCGAACAACCGCAGCTTCCCCCGCTGCCACAACCGCCTGATGAGCAGCTCGATTTTTGCTCAAAAAAAGGATTTCCGGTCGGTACTTTTATATTTTCTGAAACCGCACTGGCAAGCAGCAAACTGATCTCATCGAACAATGTCTGAAGCGCCGTCTCAGCCTGCCTGAAAGCAGCGACATGTTCGTCCATATCCAGCTCGCGTTTTAAAGCACGGGTTTTTCGTGTTACTTCTTTATAATCTGGATGATAACGTCCAAAGCGCTGCACTTCATCATAACGTTCTTTGATTTTGATAAAAGCACGTCGCTTATGTTGTGTTTCCGGACTGGTTTCCATCGCTTTTTTCTTTGCTAGATAATCATGCACGATTTCTGAGTCCAAAATCTTTGCAGCTAAATCATCCGCCATGTCAAGAAGTGCAAGGTTTTCCATTGTAGCAATCATCCCTTATTCCCTCCATGACTTTTTATATCATATATTATACCATAATTCTTATTTTGTTAGAAAGTTTTGCGTATAGTACTTCTGATAGGTTCCCTCACCCATATAAGTAAAGCTTTTATCCAGCAGATTCTTACGATGTCCTTCTGAATTCAACCAACCTTCCACTGCGGCGCCAGCATCCATATAATTATATGCAATATTTTCGCCGGCCTTAGTATATTTGATCCCAGCTTTTTGAAGTCTGTCAGAAAGCGCACCCTCTGTCGGTGAATTGTGATCAAAATAATTATTTTTCGCCATATCTAGACTATGCGAGTAAGCAACCTTGGCAACCGCCGCATCCTTTGCCACTTCATTTGCACCATATCGTTCGCGAATGACGTTGGTGATCTCAAGTACTTCCTGATCTGCCCCTTGTTCAATCTGCCGCCATGTTTCATCAGTGACCTCTTCTTGATAGATTTCGCCTTGATAATTTAATTCATAAGGGTGCATTTTAATGAAAGACAGTTTATTCATATAACGCACACTGACCAGCTTAGAAGTAAATTTATCAAAATTTAGCTGTGCGTAAACGCCGCTACCTAGATCTGCCACTGGTCGAACATTCAAATCGTCTTCTGAAAGTTCAAAGCGATAAAAATTGTCCTCATAATGGAAAGAGACTTCCGATTGCAAATTTGCATTTGTAAAAACCTTTTCCGATGACATGCCAATCTTATAAGGACTGACATCGAGATCCTGTCCAAGCGCATAAATCGTTTGCACCTTATTATCTTGAACGCCTACCAGCATATAACTGGAATTAGGCTGATTATAGACGTAGTATTCGTAGCCGTACGGTGTAGCATCTTTTCGAACCGGCTCTCCAAATTTTTGAACGACTTGACGAACATCCTGATTGATCAACGCACTCAAGCTGTTTTGATCACTAATTGGTTCCGTAGATTCGTTGGCCTTTTGTTCTTCCTCTGAGAGATTTTTCTGTTTCACTTTTTCCGATGCTTCATTCGTATCGCTTGGACTGCTAAAAAAGAGATCCGTGTTATACCCGATAAAAAGGCAAATCACAAGCAACACGAGAACTCTTAAAATGAATTTCATTTTTGCCCTCCTTGCGTGTTTCTTTTATTGTAACGATTTTAATCGCTAAAAGCTATCTTTTCATCAAATTGTTAGATAATCGCAAAGCATATTTCAATAAATCTTACATTTTTCCGAGAATAATGAAAGAAATGGACAAAATGAAAACGTTTCACTCATTTTATTAGAAATCCTCGTCTAAAAAATTATATCCGCCTTGTAATTATCGAAAATACCGCAAAATAGAAAGCGCTTGCATTTAAAAAGTCCACATATTATAATTTCATATAGAAACGTTTCTATCATATTTACTGATACGACTTTCATCCTGTGATGCTGTCCACGATTTTAAAATTGTAAAATGGGGGAATTTAAATGAAAAAACGATTTTCACTCACAGTTTTAGCAGCAGCAGCTCTTTCATCTTTCTTACTGTTATCTGCTTGTAGCGGATCAGATAGTAATAAAGATTCTTCATCATCCAAGAACGAACTTGTATTTTGGGCGATGGGAGATGAAGCCTCAACAACTAAAGAGCTTGTAAAAGGATTTACGAAAGAAACAGGTATAAAAGTGAAAGTCCAAGCGATCCCTTGGAGTAACGCTCATGATAAAATGCTTACAGCAATTGCTTCAAAATCTGGACCAGATGTCGTTCAGGTTGGAACAACAAATATGGCAGAATTCGTCGAAGCTGGTGCTTTAGCTGATATCACAAATAAAATCGATTCAACTGACAATCTCGATCCTTCTAAATTTTATCCGGCATCTGTCGAAACAACACAATTTCATGATAAAACCTATGGCATCCCTTGGTATGTGGAAACGCGTGTTCTTTTCTACCGTACAGATATCTTGGAAGCAGCTGGATATTCAGAACCACCCAAAACATGGGACGAACTACATGATGTTGCAGTCACATTGTCTAAACGTGGCGATGATCTTTACGGATTCAATATTGATCCCAATGAAGGAACATTCGGCTTTATGTTTGGTCGCCAAAATGGCTCCGAACTTATCAACGAAAAAGGTGAACCGGTTTTAGACGAGAAAGAATTCGTTGATGCAATCAACTATTTGGATAGTTTTATTAAAGACGGTGCCACACCAAAGCAGGATTTGGGAATGGATATCACACAATCATTTGGCGGTGATAAGCCAATCTTACCAATGTTTGTCAGTGGTCCATGGATGGTTAATACATTGGAAACAACTGCACCTGAATTAGACGGAAAATGGGCCATTGCTACATTGCCTAAAAAGGAAAACAATCTATCTGCACTCGGCGGCTCTGACTTGGCTGTCTTTGAATACAGCAACCAAAAAGAAAATGCACTTAAACTGATTGATTACCTCAGTCGTTCAGATGTGCAAATGGACTATCTGAAATCAACCAAAAATCTTCCTTCCAATGTGGAAGCATGGGAAGATCCTTCCATCAAAAATGATGGCAATTACCAAATCTTTAAAGAGCAGCTAGAGGCTAGTAAAGCCATGCCACTTGTACCGCAATACGAAGAAATGGCTGAATCCTATAAAAAATACTGGGAGCAAATTGCGGTCAATGGTGCCGATGTCGATCAGTCAATGAAAGATTTTAATGCTGAAGTTGCACAGATGCTTAAAAAATAATCATTCCATCAAAAAATCCAGCAAGAAAAGCATGCTTTTCTTGCTGGATTTTTTAACGACCGATTCTCTGGCTGTTCTCCATAAAGCTATTCGGTGTTTGTTGACCGACAATTTTAGCTCGTGATTCCAATGGAACGGAACTTTGCTCTTCCTGATAATTGCTCACAAAATAAATACCTAATAAGAAAATCAAGGAAATAATAGCAATTGGCAGCCTCACATAGCGGTTTTGTTTTTCTTGGATAGTCAGCTTATGACCACTTTGCTTGATCTGAATCAAAATAGCAGTAATCATAAGCAAAAGTGGAATAACTAACAATAACAAGGCGGTACTTCCAATAACTCCACCAAGTAAATAAACGCTCCATAAGTACGCAGTTATAAGCGGGATCGTATAGTACAGTGGTGTAAAGCGAAAAAACAATCGCATTTTTTCATAAAGTGCCCAAATAGGCTGCCTCGTTTGTTGCATTTTGCTGTTAAAAAGCTGATACTGCTCATCGTCTGGCGCTAAGCTAACTGCTTGTTCAGAAAAGTTTCTTGCTCGTTCAAAATCTCCTCTTCTATAGTTCGCTTTTGCAAACCAAAATAAGTAGAGGGGCTTTTCTGGTTCTAAGCCGAGTACCAAATGTTCGTAATGACGCGCTTGTTTATTTTTTGGATCTTTCATTGCCAACAGATAACTGTATTTAGCTAAAAACTGTGCATTTTCAGGCTGTAGTTCAATCGCTTTTTGATAAAATGGCTCGCGTTCATTCAGTCGTCTTGGTAAATGCTCCGCCAGTTCAAAATAAAAAACAGCTTCCTCAGGGAAAAGTTTAATTCCTGCTCGCGCATAGTTGATTACCTTTCTTGAATCTTTCAACCCCTTATAAATGGCAATCGCCTGTTGATAGATTTCTTTTTGGCCAGTATGATAGACAATCACCTGTTCCATTTGCTGCGCTGCATCTTGCAATTGGTTTATTTTTAAGTAATAGTAGCTTAAATTTAAGTACCCTGCGAAATGGGATGGATTTTCAAGAATCATATTTTCTGCTTCATTTTTAGCTGTTTCTAAATGACCATTTTCAATGAGATGGATCGTGCGTTCGTAACTAGCAATTTTCATATTATCTCTCCTCCAAATCCAACTTTACTAGTACTTTAGCACATGAATATGAAAAAAATAGGAACAAAACTTTAAAGATTTGTTTAAGAAAAAGAGCCCGCACAAAAAAAGCTTTGCATCTATTTCAATGAATAGATGCAAAGCTTTAAAAAGTTACAAAAAGATTGAAATGACGATCATCGCAACAAACAAGATGGTCATATAATTTAATGAATAAACGAACATCAGTCGTGCCCATTTTATACTGTCAGTCATTTTAAAACCATAAAGAGAAAGTGCCAACCAACCTAGATTGAGGATGGTTGCTAAAACAATAAACAATATCCCCAGTTCTGTCATGAAAAATGGCAAGATAGTTAAAAGCACGACCCAAAATAGCATGCTTTTCTTTGTTCGTTCAATCCCTTTTACGACTGGAAGCATTGGGATTCCCGCTGCTTGATATTCTTCACGACGCTTAATCGCAATCGCATAAAAATGAGGCGGCTGCCAACAAAACATGATTAGAAACAGCATAACCGGGATTAAGCTGAAACTTGGCTCTACAGCAAACCAACCAATCAGCGGCGGAACTGCTCCAGAAAAGCTACCAATCACCGTATTTGCAACTAATTTACGTTTAGCATACATCGAGTAAACAACTACATATAAGAAAACGCCCAACAGACCCAAAACGCCTGCCTGCCAAGTCGTCATAAACAGCATAATCGTGCCTAAAAGCCCTAATCCTAAAGCTACCACCAGTGCACGGCGCCCCGAGATCTTCCCAGTCATTGTTGGCCGATTTTTCGTTCGTTCCATAATTCCATCAATATCGCGGTCAATGACATTGTTGAATGCACCCGATGCAGCAACGATCATCGCTGAGCCCAGAATCGTAAAAATAACCGTATCCAAATTTCCGATGAATGATAGGCCATTTAATTGAAAAGCTAGCCACATTCCTGTAAAAGCAGTGATTGTATTGGAATTGACGATTCCGATTTTAATTAATTCCGTAAAGTCTTTTACAGTAAATCGACTCAAAGCAGGGCTTGATTGCAAACCCCCTGTTTTCTCCATTTGATTCAAAAGTAATTCCCCCTTAGATTGCGCGCTTCTATGACCGCAGGAGCGTTTTCCCCTTTCCTCCTGCAGTTCTCTTACCTTCCATTCTATTATGTGAAATTTGTACTTCATTTGTCAATTAATCGGCTTGTAACCCTTTTATTTATTGGCACTTTGAAAGATTGCATATGATAAAACTTTGTGAAATAAATTGCAATCTATCTTTTTCTTTTATAGCTTGCTTTCTTTACTTCACTTTGAAAACAAGCTACAATAAAAAAGACATCCTGTGCTCTATTCATAACATACCCTCATTTGTGCACTTTTTAGCACGTTGAGGGAAAAATTACATATGCATCAAAGGGGAGATTTTAAAGAATGAAAAAATTTTTAAAAGTCTGGTCTGTCCTGACAATCATCTGTATGACCTTCGTCGTCTTTGGGGGAGCACTTGTAACAAAAACGGGTTCAGCAGATGGTTGCGGCAACAGCTGGCCACTTTGTAACGGCCAACTTGTTCGATTGACCGATATTACGCCAGAAAAGCTGATTGAAGTCGCGCACCGGCTCACAACTGGCGTCAGTTCTATTTTCGTTATCGTGCTGGCTGTTTGCGCATGGATTTATATGCGAGACCGCCGAGAAACAAAACCGCTGGCTATTATCGCCGTTTTGTTTCTTATTTTACAGGCATTTATGGGGGCTGCTGCCGTTATGTGGGGACAAAACCCGTATATTATGGCACTTCATTTTGGCATCTCCATTATTTGTTACGCAGCCATCGTCTTACTAGCGCTACTGATTTTTGAAGTTGATCGAAAATTTGATGCTCGCAATTTGATTATGGGGACCAAACTCCGTGTCCACCTTTATTTGCTTACGATCTATACCTATTTGGCGGTCTATACTGGAGCTCTTGTTCGCCATGAAAAAGCGAGTTTAGCTGTTCCAGTTTGGCCATTTGAAAATGGACATTTTATTTTTCCAGACTCAATTCAAGATTACGTGCAATATTTTCATCGGCTTGCCGCGCTTATTTTAGTTATTTGGATTCTGTATGTCACCTATTTGGTCTTCCGAGACTACCGTCATTACCGCGTTTTGACTTACGGGATGGTTTTATCTGTAGTTTTCGTAGCCCTGCAGGCGCTCACTGGGATGTTATCTGTCTATACGGGGGTTAACCTTTACGTGGCGCTTTTCCATAGTCTGATTATTACTATGCTGTTTGCCTTATTCAGCTATCTTTGCCTGCTTGCTTCAAGGAGCAAAAAGAATCGATTGCGGATTCGTTAGGACTGAGAATCATACACACTCTTCACAAACTGCCTCAAAATTGTTATGCTGAATATGAGATTCTTACATAAAAGGAGAAATACATGACGAACAAACTGATTTTTATTGATGTAGATGGCACACTTTGTAATGATTATGGGATGGTTCCATCATCTGCTAAACTTGCCATTCAAAAAGCTCAGGCAAACGGACACCAGATCTATTTGTGCACAGGTCGCTCCAAAGCCGAGATAACAGAAGAAATTGCGGCACTTCCTTTCGACGGAATGATAGGTGCAGGGGGTGGCTATATTGAAACAAAAGCTGGCATCCTCTATCATGAAACATTCAACGAGGCAGATCTTCAAGCCATCGTCCATTTCTTTAATGAAAATAAGATCGGCTACTATCTTGAATCCAATCACGGCCTTTTTAAAAGCCAGTATTGTGTATCTGAGATGGAAAAACAAATGTATTCGGGCCTTGATCCAGCAAGCGAAGCCTATCAAAAGCTGAAAGAAGGAACAAAGGGATTCTTTGATCTGTTGCAGCCTGAACCTCCTTTTGAGGAACTGACAGATGTAAACAAAATCTCTTTTATCCATGCCACCTATCCATTTCAAGAAGTTGCTGATCGATTTGGCGATCGTTTTACCATTATGCAGACAACAGTACCTGCTTTTGGTCAAAATAGCGGTGAAATCGTCCTACCTGGTATCAATAAAGAACTTGCGATTATTCGTTTACTGGAATATTTAGAACGCCCCAAAACAGATACAATTGCAATTGGTGATGGACATAATGATTTAGAAATGCTGCAATTTGTCAACTATGGTGTAGCAATGGGAAATGCGCAAGAGGCGTTGAAACAAGTCGCTGATGAGATAACTGAGACACATGATGAAGACGGTATTCATAACTTTTTTGAACGTTACGGTTTGATTTAAAATTATTTAAAAAAGCACCTTTCCATAGTTTCCCATCTAACATGGGTCCTACTTGGATAGGTGCTTTTTTCTTCTATTTTTTAGATTGTGACATTTTCCTCTAAATCTATATGCAGCCTCTCTGCATGTTCTAATACTTTCTTTTGCGATAATAGCCAAACATTCTCTTGCTTCATAACTATGTCCTGTTCTCTCAATTTGGCTAGTTGTTTATAAAAAGTACTGCTATTCAATTCACTATGTTGCAACAAAATTTTTGTCGTGATTTTTTTGGGAAACACATAATATCCTTTTTCCACCGGTACTTTCAAGAGCTGAATAATACTAACAAAACAATGAAGCAACTTATCTTCAGAAGCAATACTTGAATTGAGCGACTTATAGTAGATAACTTTACTAAGTTCCTTCATAAAGAAATAATTAAACGGATAGTTCTCTGGAAATGTAAGCACATATTCTATATCTGCTTTTTTTATGATATAAACAAAGCATTCTGTCACCGTTTTAAAGATGAATTTATTTGGAAAAGCATCAAGAATCATGCAGTAACCGACCATGGTTCCTTCTCCAAATAAAGAGTACATTTTGCTGGGCTCATGGTAAAAATATGCACCTGCACATCCTTCTATTATGAGATAAACATAGTCATCCTTAACATCATTTGTAATAGTTTCTGCAGCTGGATACCTAACTTTAGCATATTCAATTTTATTACTATCCAATACATTGATAAATTCTTGATAGCTGAACAAAATTATTGACTCCTTTTCATTTACTAATCATAATTACGTATTGTTTATTATTTTATTTGCCAAATAACATGATTTATTACAATGGTACAATCATTATTATACTCTATTGTCATATAAAACAAGTATACTTTAGCACTTTTTTTTAGAATATGTTACATTTTTGTGAACTTTAAATACAAGTAATCTTTTCTCTTCATATTTTAGACGAAAAAGAGATCAAAAAAATAATGGAACTTGTTTTAGACATAAATTCAAAAGAAAATACTCTTTTAATGGAACTTTTCTGTCATCAACTGAATATGCTACAATAAGGACATAATAAAGGAAAGGACTTATCTGATGACTAGAGAAAAAAAGCGACTGATTTACGAGATTTTTATGCTTGGACTTGTCCTGCTCTCCATCGCACTTTTACCTTATCATAATGTGTATACAACCATATTGAATTGGCTTATTTGGCTGGTCTTTTTACTCGACTATCTTGTACGTCTAAAACGTTCAGATCGGAAATGGCATTTTGTTAAAACGCATCCTTTTGAACTTATTGCAGCAATTCCTTTTTACAGTGGCTTCCGTGCAGCTCGAATCGTGAGTTTTTTTCGTATTCTACAGCTCACTGCAATGGGAAAGCGTTACGTGATACCTCTTTTCACCTTTTTACGGACAAACGGCTTAAATCGCTTTTTGCTGATTTTTGTCCTGCTTGTCATTATTATCCCTGTTCCAATGGTTTTTCTGGAGCCTTCCATCAAAGACTACCCTGACGCATTATGGTGGGCAATTGTAACGGCCACAACAGTCGGATATGGAGACATTGTTCCAGTTACTCCTCTTGGTCGTATTCTGGCCTCCATCATGATGCTGTTTGGGATTGGCTTTATCGGGATGGTAACAAGTACATTGATGAGTTACTTTTCTGCCAAACCAAAGACCATGCAAAGTTCCGAAAAAATTGCTAAGATTACAAAAGCCATTGAAGATGTTCCCGAATTGAATAACCAGGAAATCGAAATCATTGAACAATTTTTGCAAATGAAAAAGCAAAAAGAAATAGAGTAAACTAAAAAGCAGCCCCTAGCAGAAGAAACTGCTAAGTGACTGCTTTTTATGTGTATCTTGCCCTTTTTTTCTCCACGCTGAGTCGATATCTAACAGAGAGTGCATCTACCGCCAATATCCGCGCCAATTCTTTTCCTCGTCCTTTCCCATGAAGGACCATTTCATGACAATAGGCAACGGTCACATCTGGATCCTTTGCCTTCTCAAGCAGCATCACTTGATCCCCACAACAAATCTCGCCTTCCTTCAAGGTTCGAGCTAAATAACCTGTAAAGCCGGTTTCTGTTACTTTCTTATAAAGCTCTGGCATGTGATGATATTTTGCAATCGTACTACACGGATTGCGTGCTTCCGAAATTTGAAATATGGCTTGACCTGCCTGAAAGATATCGCCAATCGCCACATCTTTTTCTAACATACCTGAAACGATCAAATTTTCTCCAAACGCGCTCTTAGGTAATGTTTTTTGAAAAATTCGTTCAAAAAATGCATAGTGCTCATGCGGAAACAGACATACCGCTCGATCTGGACCACCATGATATTTCTTATTATACGGACGATCATCCATGAAGCCATCCTTTGTTAAATAAGCTTGCTCCACTGCGCCTTTTTCAATCCCTGTCATCATGGATTTTCCATTTTCAAATATCATTTCTTTCGGCATACCGATTGCTACATGCTTGATTAGTCGTGTCATTTTTCCACCTCAGTTGTTAAGCTCAATTTGTTGCTACTTTTATGATTCGAACAATGATCCAGATGAGTAAAACCAAATTAAGAATTAAAATTGCCGCAACACCAAACATTCCAATCACAACTAGCCCCTGATCATCCGCAACACCCAGTCCGTATATTGCCAAAGTACCTATAAAGATAATATTGATGATGGATGGTACAAGACTGATTAAAAAGGCACTGCGACCGTGCTGTTTC
The DNA here is from genome assembly GCF_913566895.1 of Listeria ilorinensis. GTDB lineage: Bacteria > Bacillota > Bacilli > Lactobacillales > Listeriaceae > Listeria > Listeria ilorinensis. Next base: position 255,526 of record NZ_CAJYCN010000003.1, read on the forward strand.
ACATATTCACTCGGTCCTAATAACCAAATCAGCAATGGTACGATAATTGGTAAAAAGAAGTAGCTTATATAAGCAACGATGGCCCATGCTTTCTCTCCGCTTGTTTGATTCATTTTTTATGTCCCCTCCATTTCCATACAATTATGCCTGTTATCATTGATAAAATCAAGCTGAGTACAGCAAGAACTATGGAAAGAAGCATCCAGGATTGGCTCGTTTCTTTTTCCAGCCCATCTACTGTACTCCCATGTTCTGAAACCACTTGACCAGCTGTATTTTTTTCAATTTTAGTTACAGAATGAGGTGTATCCCCATCCATCTCACCATCCCATTCAACTAGCTCTCCATCTGCATAATACTGATAAGCATCCCAGACAATCTCCCCAGTTTGATCAGGATTTTTTACAATCAATGAAAATTGTTGAAATTCTCCTGTCTTCAAGCCGTCTTCTGTTGCCTTTCATATTAGTACATTCTTTGCGGAATCAAAAGTCGCTTGAAACCCCAGAACAGGCTCAACCGATTCATAAGTGGCGCCATCTGGTATTTTTAAAACGATTTTTGTTGTATTGCTTTCTTTTTCAACAGGCACCTTCATCGTATAAGTTTCATAGGAACCAACCACCGAGCTTTCCGGTTTTACAGTGATATGCGCTGACACAACTTTTGGTACAGCAAAAATCATGAGTAATATTGTGAAAAAAATTGCGAATGCTTTCATTTTTTCTTCCCCCTTTATTCAACTTTGACATCAAAGGTCTGCTCGATTGTTGTGTAGTCTTTTGTGAGCCCTTTGACTGTGATTCGCCAAGTTCCTTTTTGATTTAAATAAAGGCCCTTGGCTATATAAGTGCCCGTCGAAGATTCTTCCATTGCGGTGCTCGCATGCTCATGCTGATACTCAAAATTGATTGTCACTTTTTCGAAATTTGTTAGCTGCTGCTGGTCAATATTTGTAAATGTAACTATAAATTGATTATCGCCAACGATTTTAGGTGTAATTTTCAGCTTGATAAATGCTTTATTTTGCGCAGTTGCAAGAGTCTGTTGAAAAGGTTCCGGTGCTTGTGGTGGGGGAAGCGGCTGATTTGTCAAAAAGCCTGCTGTCAGCAATATGACCAAACCGACTATATTTTCAGCCACAATTGTCTTTATCGGTAGGGGTTTCTGCTTGTGACGTATATATAAATAATGAAACAACCCCAACAGCCCCATGCAGATAACCAGTCCCATTTTCACCAACAATACATATCCATAATTTGTTGTAAACAAGTTCTTCATTTCACCCATGTTCATAACGCCAAGCAATAAACCGGTCATGAGTAGCAAAGCAACAGCCCCCATCGCCACATAGCTGAACTTGCTCCAGTAAGCAGTCCCTTCCTTACGTGTAAAATAAAGTATCGCTAGAATTCCGCCGATCCAAACACTTGCCCCGACAATATGCAGAAAATCAGCTGTTATCGCAACTGCTGGATCGATTGCTGCCTGAGCATGACCACTCATGGCTTTTAACAACATTACCAAAAGTAGGCACAGCATCATTAGGAAATATGTGCCATTTAATCGAGCTTTCCCGTACCTAAGCCAGATCCAGCCGAAAAGTCCAATACCACTTATCCCCAGTAAACTAAGCAACCACAAATGGCCAGTCGTTGTCTCGGTGATCACTTGAACCATTGCCGCTGGAAACAAAGCTGATTTGAGCGGCAGATTTAGAATAACCGCCGTGTTGACCCATATAGAGAGCATTTCACCTAATAAAAGAAAACTAGTGGTCACACACAACCATCTTTTGGAACGCTTCTCAAACCGATCAAGCGGTTTCTCATGAATTTTCTGCATTATTATAATCAGCAAAAGCCAGCCAGCAGCCAAAACAAAGCCGCTGTACAGAACAAATTTCCCAATAGAACTGGCAATATCCACACTAATTGGCTGCTCTACCATACTTCTTTTTGGAAGTGATTGCGTGGTATCCCCGACTTTGAAAGCATTCATCCCAGATACTGGATGTCCGTCTGCAGAAACAACCCGCCATGAAACCGAATAGACATCTGCTGTATCTGCCAATTCTTTCTTCAGTTTTACATAGACCACTCGAGGATCTTTTCCTATTTTTGTCTGACCATCATCAATCTGTGCGCCCGCAGAATTTTTTACGATGATGGATGGAAAATCCGATTCGATTGCTTCGCTAAAAGTAAGCTGAATCGTATCGGGGAGCTCTGCCAAGTTGCTGCCATCTTCAGGCGTCATGCTTAAAAGCGTCGCATGGGCGGATACATGTTGCAATGGCACCAGTAAGAATATCAGCAGAAAAAGCAACAGGTAGCCCCAATTTCTTTTTAATCGCACAAATTTTTACCCCTTTATGTAAGATTCTTCTTAAAGATACAGGATTTTTGTATGGGTGGGAAGCAATCCGCTTAGAGCTTGTAATAGACGATCTTTTTTGATAATACTATTAATAAATCTTGCTTAAATTTAGTTTTTCAAGAGAAAAACTAAGCCAGCTCAACATACACTGTTGAACTGGCTCTAGACAAATCTTTATTTTCACTATTTAAACGAAAATTATTCTTTTTTCCGTAAAGCCAGAAGACCCAAACTCATCACTAAAAGAGCTGCCCCTGCTGCTGGCCATGGCCATTCAGACGAGTCCCCTGTTTTTGGTAAGGTTGCTGGTTTCGGGGCTGGTTTTACGGGACTGCTTACCACTTGCGGGGCTGGAGTTTCTTTTTTCGGCAAAGCTTGGACTGTGACTTGAATGGTCTTCTCTGCCCAGTTGCCGTCTTTATCTTTCACCATGTAGGTGACCTGATAGACGCCTGGCACTTGCGGATCCACATTGGACTGCTTGACCACCACTTGGTTGCTTAAGTCGCCATCTTCTTTGTCGCTAGCCTTGACTACTTTTAACGGATCAAAAGAAGCGCCTTGCTGGATAGTCTGGTCGGAGGCTTCGATCGTTGGCGCGTGGGTCACGATCACCGTCTGTTCAAATGTCGCTTGGTTGCCGTCACTATCTGTGACTTGGTAAGTGACATGATACGTTCCGGGCACTTTCGTATTGACATCATTTGTCAGAACTTTAAGAGCGGCCGTTAGATCGCCATCTTCTTTATCACTCGCCGTCATCTTGTCAAACGGATCAAACGTACTATTCGGATTAACGCGGATTTCTTTTACCCCTGCGATAACCGGAGCTTCTGTCACGATGACTGTCTTCGTGAAGGTCGTTGTATTGTCATCGCTGTCTGTGACCTGATACTTCACTTCATATGTTCCCGGCACCTTCGTATTGACTGGATTATCCAGCACTTTCAATTGTGCGGTCAGATCGCCATCCTCTTTATCGCTCGCTGCCATTTTATCAAGCGGATCAAACGGGCTGCCAGGATTCAGACGAACTTCCGGTTCCCCCAGAATGACCGGGGCATCATTGCTTTGCACATGGACCAGCCGTGTGAATGTGGCTGTATTGTCATCACTGTCTGTAACATGGTAAGTAAGGGTATAGTCCCCGACCACCATCGGATCCACTTGTCCACTTACAGTAAGCTGCTTGGTGAGATCGCCATCTTCTTTATCGCTGGCATGCATCGTACTCATCGGATCAAACGTCGTCCCCACTTTGATCGAACTTTCTTTCTCGCCTGTAATGACGGGCTTCTCATTACTGACCACATGGACGGTCCGTTTAAAAGTGGTCTGGTTGTGCTGGCTGTCTTCTACCGTGTAAGTAAGTAGATAATCGCCTATTTTTTGTGGATCGACTTGGCCTGTTACTTGCAGTTTGCTCGTCAAGTCGCCATCTTCTTTGTCACTGGCATGCATCGTACTCATCGGATCAAATGTCGCCCCCACTTTGATCGTGGTTTCCTTGTCGCCTGTGATGACCGGTTTTTCATTGCTGACCACATGCACCATCCGCTTAAAAGTAGCTTGATTATGCTGACTGTCTTCGACTGTGTAGGTGAGCAGATAATCACCTACTTTTTGCGTATCAACTTGGCCTTCTACCTGCAGTTTATCCGTCAAGTCACCATCTTCTGTGTCAGTTGCTTTCATTCCGCTCATCGGATCGAAGCTTGATCCAATTTTAATCGTAGTTTCCTGATCACCTATAATAACAGGGACGTCGTTACTGTATACTGTAACTTGTCGTTCATATTTTGTAGTATTACCATCCCTATCCGTTACTTGATATTTAACAATATAAGTTCCCACTTTATCCATATCGACTGGATTATCTATTACTTGGATTTTACTCGTCAAGTCGCCATCTTCCACATCTTTAGCCTGCATGTTGGCTAAAGGATCAAATACCTCTCCTTTTTTTAATTGCAGATCTTGACCAGTAATATCAGGTGTATTAATTAATTCGTATACCTGAACATTTGTATACTCACAAAATTGACCTTTCCCTTTATAAAACATAGCACCTAAATTCAGCTCAGTAGTTGAACTTGAGGCTACTAATTCTATTTGGTGCTCTCCTGACAATTCTGAAATACTATCATATTTACTTCCAAATGCCATATGATGGACATCTGCATTTGTATCAATATTAGCGGAAGCGATATATGTATGACCTGGCTTAGTTGGAACAAAAGTCCTTAGTCCAGCCATACTATTTATATCGACAGCCTCAGCTCGGATACCATTCGCAGTAGCAATTAAAGCATATTTATCATTTAAACCTCCATCATTAAAAACCGGGATATACCCTCCGCCCCCTTGTTTAAATGCGATTGCTGCTTCTTTCCAGTCCAATCCAAAAACTTGCCAATTCGTTATTAGATTGCCTGTATTCATTGCACTGCTATCCATAGTGAAATTAGGATTTTGAACAAGATTATTTCCTTTTATCTGTGCCGCCTGAACGATTTTAATATTTTCTCCGCCTATTAAAGCAGAAGGGGCATACACGCCTTGCACCCCACTAATGATAATTAATCCAGCTACTAAAATTTTGGGCACTTTCTTTTTCATAAACCTGCTCCTTTCGTCTTCATCTATACATATATAACATCGATTCAGTCCTTCTTATTATTCTTTTTTTCTCCTAGCCTGCCTTTTAAAGTTCTCTTCCGGGCATTGACCAAATTTTAGATAACTCAAGCCTTTCACACTAAATTTGACCACAAAAAGAAGCCTCTGAAAAATACGAAGAATTTCAGAGACTTCTTTATTTGAAAAATTTGACTGCCTATAAAAGATTGTATAGACGATCATGAAATTAGAAGCAGTTGTTAGAACAAGCTTACCTTATACCGTTTTGTAGGTTTTATTTTCTTTTTGGCTTGAATACAGTTTTTTTGGCAGGAGTGCTTTATCTAGTTTGACTAATAATCGTTGTTTTTGTAAAAAATATGGGCAAGTGTTTCTTAAATAAGAGATTCATTTAGAGTAGAATTCTATCCATTTTGATAACTCTTTTCCTTGTTGATAGCATTATAATCCATGAAAATACTGCTCATTAGTATATTCCGGCACACTTTTTTTACCTTCTAGAATTAGAATAAAATCTTCTGTTAAAAAATTTATTCTCGTAAACTCCTGACTAACACCCTTTTCTTCACTCACACTGTCAATGATCTCAACTTTCCCCTATTACTAGAGATTAAATATTGAAGATACCAACGTAACGGCTGCCTTAATATAAGATATCTTCAAAGTGATTTCTCTTATCTTGATCACTGCTTTTTATAAAATCTATTGTTTTAACTACATTTTCTGAATCTGTTTCAGATAGAAGAAAATCCTTTCACTTCAACTCAATTTTTTATTCTTGAATTTAATTGTTTTTATTTCGATAATCCAATTCAGATTTACATATCTCTTAAGAGGGTTTCCCTACAAAATAATATAAAGCTAACACCATAATAA
>NZ_CAJYCN010000004.1 GCF_913566895.1 Listeria ilorinensis
GTTGTATATTGTGCAACTCTTTTTTATTGTTTTGAATAAATAAATCTTCTTTTTCAATTGATAAAACTTTTCCGCATGCTCTTTCAAAAAGTGGTCGTCATTTCACTTATACTTGTAAACTTATATATACTGATATTGGATAGTTTAATATTTATCTATCTTTTTGATTCGTATTTCAATAAAACTTTTAAATTCTAAAATCTGTCTATTTCTGATTTACAAGTTCAAACAGAACTAGCAAAATCCATTTACACTTAAAAGATAATCATGATAAATCTTTCCTCTTTGATAGTATTTCAACATGGGTTACCATGATCATTTCCAACATTCAAACTGTACAAGTAAACAAAATGAATTAAATAATGTAAGGTTTACTTTAATCTAAACAGTTTCCCGTGCCACCCTCACAACTGCCATCTGCGCATCATTCAAAACATACATCCCTTGAAAATCTCCCGTATTCAAAGCGGCAATAGCTTCGTTTGAAAAGTGCAGAGCCTGCGTGCTGAAAGAATGGCGAGCATCTTTGGTGACAGCGCTAAACGTTTTGGTGTCTTTATGGTGGATGATTTCAAAGTAATCTGGCAGCGTATCTAAAGTACCAATGATCTCTGTGACGTCCACATCGCCAATTTTTTGTTTACGTAATATTTGATAATGCTCCTTCTGTGGCTGCCGCTCAACTAATATCGCTCCATAATGATCATGGCTGATTAGGCAAGCTACCCCTAGTATACCTTTTCCAACATATGTTTGCTCCTGATCGAGATAAACTTTGAATGACTCCTGATGTTCCGTCTGCCGCACGCCTAAAAAAGAGGGGGTTCCTAAATCTTCCAAACGCAAATCATTTCCTGTCAAAATGAGTCGGCCCGGCTGAAGGCATAAACGATCTTCCAAACTGTCACGCAAACTTACCCATTCCGGATGTAACGTTTTCTCCTGAAATTCATCGTGGAATCCATTGAATACCTGCTCATTTGGCAAATTAGAAGCATGATTCGGAAAACAGCCTAAATCAACTTCGGCAGTTGGGATTCCTGTGTATATTTTTGGCCATTTTCCATCCCATATCACGGGATAAAGCAAAGTTTCTCGTCCTAGATTGGTGATTTGCGTAAATCCTACAGAAGCAGGTCTTGTCCCCAAACATGTCAGCCACCAGTTTCCTTTTATGTCTTGAAAAAGATCAGCATGACCAATGTTTTGCAGTGGCTCATTCGCCCGGTCACGATTTGTGAAAAGCGGATTGATCCCATCTGAATCGTCAAAGGGTCCCCAAAGCGACGAGCTGTAAAATAGGGTGATCATATGACCAACGCCCGTTCCGCCTTCAGCTGCAAGCAAATAGTAGCCGCCATTTCTTTTAATGATATGGGGTCCTTCTACATCACGGCCACCAGTCCCGTAACTGATTACTTCTGGCCCACGTAAAAGACTACCGGTTGTTAAATCAATTTCGACTTGCTGGATGGCTTTTGTTCCTTTATCATCAATATAGCCTGTGAAAGTGACATAAGTCTGATCCTTTTCAAAGTATAAATCAGGATCGATGCCCTTAATATCAATTTCAGTCCGCTGTTCATCCCAAATAATCGTTGAACCATCTGCTGACAAAGCACCACGAATAATGAAATTTTTAAATTCAGCAAAGTTTGTCGTAATAACGTAAAATGCCCCTTTGTGGTAGCGAATGCAGACTGCAAAAATGCCTTCATTTGATTGCGCTTCTCGTAAATCGGCTTGGGAACTTTTTTTCGTAATACTTGGGAGACGCGTCCAGTTTAACAAATCAGTACTTTTAGACAAAGTGATACCTGGATAATACTCAAATGTACTGTTAACTAAATAATAAGTATCCTGCACTAAGACAATACTTGGATCTGGGTACATTCCTCGTAAAATAGGATTTTGATAATGGCTCACCATTGTCCTCACAACCTTTCAATTGACTGTATTAATTCAGTATAAATGAGAAATAATGCTATCACTATGGTCAAAAGAGAGTATTAAAATGGTTATTTCACGGATTCTCAACTTGTTTATATAAAGTATAGGTGGAAAAAGATTTGGTCATAATGGTAAAAAGCAACTTTTTATTGTAAAAGGTGTGATAAATCGATTTTTTGTAAACGATCACATAAAAGAGAAAAATTACTTTTGGTTAACTACTTAAAATAAAAAAATCACCGGAAAAAATTTCCGGTGTGCTGTCAAAATCTATGAAATTTGAATGAAATAAAGTGATCATTTGGGAAAACTCCATAAACTATGCGGCAGCAAGTGAGATGAATGAAAATGGGAGATTCATGGTGCAAAATCAAGCACCACCAATCAACCAATCCTGTTTGGAGCGGGTTGCCCCAATGTTAATCATATGGTTAGTAAATATAACTAACATTGAGGCACCTGCTCCTACCTAGTGAATTATAAGATGTTTTGCCGCAAAATGTTTATGCAGTTTGCTGAGTTTGGTATGTTTTATCTAGGGGACGGGATTTCATATGTGATAGATTTAAGGGACCGAATTACATAGTTCAATCCGTTTATTCCTGATAAAGAAGAAATATTACCGCTATTTAAAATCGAGTAAGTAAATGCATGATGAGATATAAAAACGAGCCATGTTAGCTGGCTCATTTTAGTTACTCAATAATCAATCCGTTTTTTGTTATAAGTTTGATGACTTGTTGCGTATGTTTATCCGTTTTGTCCCACATAAGCACTTCGTCTATCACGAGTTTAGGGTGTTTTTTACTAATATCTCTTAAAGCATTCCCAACGGATTTTCGAACATAGTTGCTTTCGTCTTGATGGAGACCAGCTAATAACGAAATAGCTGTCTCTGGGTGGTTAGAAAAGTAGGGGCGAGATGTCCAAATCCGCAAGCCTTCTGTTACAGATCTGCGCACATTGGGCCTCTCATCTTTTAACCATGTTTTGATCACCGGTAAGGCTTTTTCATAACCACTATCCTTGCAATACTGGTCAAAAGCCATGGCGAGTATTTCTTGGACACGCCAGTCTTCATCCGCACTAACCGTGTCTTTTAAATAAGCTAATAAAGCAGGTTTTTGCGCTGCAAGGGAGCCCATTAGAAATACGGCCAGCGTCCTCACTTGATATGCGGGATGTTGATAAAATTCCAACGCAAGCTTTTCTGTTTCAAGAGTAGTAGTTTCTTCGCGAAGCATCCTAGCAAGATTTTGAATCACTTTAAAACCGTTTGTCACTTGCTGGGCTTGTTGGATGATTTGCAGTTTATCCATATTAATCGCCTCCGATCATTTACTTATTTTACTATACTTTATTTGTTTGCCAAAATCTTAGTGATAATAAGGGGATATAATTAGTTGAATAGCGTGTATAAGTGTTGTATATTCAAGTAAAGTCGAATGAGGCTTGATCATTGAATTGAGGTGTTCCGGAATGATGAAAAGTGATTTGAATCCAAAAGTAGATGCGTATTTAGACAGAATTACAATTTGGCAACAAGAAACAGAAGCACTCAGAGCGGTTCTTCTTGAATCAGGTTTAATAGAGGATTTTAAATGGGGAAAGCCTTGTTATACAGCAGATGGGAAGAATATCGTCATTGTTCAAGGGTTCAAATCCTATTTTGCTTTAATGTTCCCAAAAGGAGCCTTGCTGAAAGATACGAAGAAAATCCTGGTTCCTGTTGGTGAAAATTCACAGTCGGCGATGCAAATTCGCTTTACCGATGTGGCAGATGTGGAGCAAAAAGCTGCTTCTGTGTTAACTTATATCGATGAGGCTGTAGCGATCGAAAAAGCGGGCTTGAAAGTTGAATCTAAAAAAACAGAAATCCCCATGCCTGTGGAATTAGAAGCCAAAATGAAGGAATCACCGGAGCTGAAAACGGCTTTTGAAAATTTGACCCCAGGGCGTCAGAAGGCTTATCTGCTCTTTTTTTCTTCTGCCAAACAGGCGAAAACACGGGAAACGCGGATTGAAAAAAATATTGAACGAATATTAAATGGCAAGGGATTAAATGATTAAAGGAGGCGTAAATAATTGAAAAAAGCAGAAAATGTAGCTGCTTATATTGCAGAGGCTGCGCCGGAAGCACAGCCAACTCTTCAAGAGGTTCGGCAAATTATTCGAGAAACTGTACCAGAAGCAGAAGAAAAAATTAGTTATGGTGTTCCGTTTTATAAGTATTATGGCGAGTTTGGTGGTTTTGCAGCCTATAAAAAACATGTTTCCGTGGGATTTGGACAAGATTCGATGGAAGAAGAGGTCAGAAACAGTCTAGTCGGTAAAGGATATAAAATCGGAAAGGGAACATTTCAGATTAAATTTGAACAGGCGGTTCCAATTGAAGAGCTGCGACAGATTCTTCTGAAAAAAATGGCGGTCAATCAAAAACAGTAGCTAGTCTTTGCAGATGTATCTATAAAATAAGCAAACCAAAAAAGAGCTATTATAATGGGAAGCCTCATTATTGGTTCTTTTTTCATTTCTGAAGGGGGATGAAAATAATGAAGATAAAAGAGATTACGGATTTGCTTCAAGAAAACTACCAGTTATTGCTACAGGACAGCATAGATGATCAGTATTCTTTTTTACAAAGACTTCTGGATGAATATATGGATGGGAGGAATCGTTTTGATCAAGTTAACGAGATACTACTTGGGGTTGAGGATGGAGCTCAGTTAATTGGTATCGGCGGATTGAATCAGGATCCATATAATGAAGGTGTGATAAGATTAAGACATCTTTATGTGATGAGAAAATACCGAAAAAATGGCTTGGGGAAGTTGTTAGTTAATGAACTTTTGGAAAAAGCCTCAGCCCGTATCGTAACATTAAGAACAGCTAATCAAGAAGGGGCACATTTTTACGAGCATTTAGGTTTTAAGAAAAGCAATTCTTTTGAAGAAACGAGTCACGTCCTGTATAAAAAAACAATTATTTGATAGTAGAACTTTATATTGATAGTCATCATATTTTTTGAGGTGTCATCATGAAAGGATTTTACGAATATTATTGAAGCTGGTAATCAAAAGTTATGGTTGCATCGGCCTTCTAAAAGTGCTGTTTTTTATAACAATCGCTCAAAAATTTTTTCCGTGTTATAATGAATTTGAATAAAGAAGAGGTCCTAGCAAAAACCGGAATCTATTCTGGATCTGTTGGCGAGTCGCCACCGGATAAGTTTCTTTATCGGTTAGCCGCGATCTGCTTTAAAGTACTACCGCACATTGGCATGTGCTTTACGCCGGCAAGCGGCTAAAGTACTTTGGCGCGACTCACGGTTCGCTTTTTAGTAGGGCCTCTTCTTTTTTACAGGAAAGAGGGCGAGAAAATGAATTCTCATTTTTGGAAGAATTGCTCAGATCAAGAGGAACGAGCCTTTTTGCTGGATTTGAACTTGCTGCGGCAGTATGATGACACATGGTCAGATAAAGAAAAAATAGAGGTTCTCTATACGGTCAGTCGGTCGATCAATCAGCATTACCTGACTGTGAAAATCCCAAAACGAACAGGTGGCGTGCGAACGTTGCATGCGCCGGATCCGCTTTTAAAAATGATTCAAAAAAATATTTTAATGCTTCTTGAAACACGAACTTTATCCTCTTTTGCAACAGCTTATCGAAAGGGTGGCGGAATTTTACCAAATGCAAGTCCACATGTTGGTAAAAAGCAGCTATTGCAACTTGATTTATTGGACTTTTTTGATAGTTTATCTTTTCCAAAAGTTATGGCGGCTGCTTTTCCTAAATCGCTATTCCCAGATAATACGAGGATGCTTTTAACCAATTTATGCTGCTTAAATGATGGGTTGCCACAAGGGGCTCCAACCTCAGCGTTGATTTCTAACCTGATCATGCGCCCTTTTGATGATTACATCGGTGAGTGGTGTAAGGAACGAGGGGTGACCTATTCGCGTTATTCTGATGATTTAACTTTTTCAACGAATGAAGCTGATTTGACGCTTGTAAAACGAAAGGTCGAGCATTTTTTAGAAGCAATGCAGCTTGATCTTAACCCGCATAAAACAAAATATACAGACCAAAGTATGCAGCAGCGTGTAACAGGGATTGTTGTGAATCAGCATCCGCAGGTTCCAAGGCGATATCGAAATAAGTTGCGGCAGGAAATTTATTATTTAGAAAAATACGGCCTAGCAGACCATCTCGCTTGTTTGAAAGAAAAAGGTGAGGTGGCAGAATCTTTGATAGAAAAGCAGTATCTAAGGAAATTGATTGGAAAGGTACAATTCGTTTGTGCAATCTGTCCAGAGTCGACAGGTTTTCCAGATGCTTATCAACGCTTGCAGAAACTGGCGCTTTCATTTGAAAAATAGCCACTTCTGCGGGCGTTTTTCTATGTTATAATGCGACATATATAGTTGATGTTGGAGAGGAGCTCACAAAAAGTGAAAGAAATTACTGCGCAACAAATCGAACAGGATTTTTCCATGCGGGAAGCCATTTTAGCTTGTAAAGAGGCACTTAGATTACATGCGTCTAAAGCAGCAAGTGTACCACTGCGCGAAAAACTTTCTTTTCCAAAAGGTGAGACATTGCTCATGCCCGCTTATTTAAAAGATGGTGGAATGGGCGGTTTTAAAATCGTTTCTGTTTTTCCAGAGAACTCTCAGCACGGTCTTCCAGCAGTTCCGGCAGATGTTTTCTTACTGGATACAGAGACAGGGATGCTTGCAGCACGTTTGGAAGGAACGGCCTTGACGAAACTGCGGACAGGGGCAGTTCAAGGCCTGGCGACTGATTGCTTGGCTAAAAAAGAGGCGAGTTCTGCTCTTTTGATCGGCACGGGTGGACAGGCGCTACGCCAACTCGAAGCCATGCTTGCTGTGCGTGATTTGAAGCGTGTGGCTGTTTATGATTTAGATATGACGCGGTGTCATGCATTCGTTCAAAACTGTCAAAAAGTCTTTCATAATTCTGAGACGGAGTTTGTCATGGCAGATTCGCTTGAACAGGCCGTTCGCCAAGCGGAAATCATTACAACTGTCACAACGAGTAAACGACCGACATTTGACGGAGATTGGCTGGCTCCGGGTACGCACATCAATGGCATAGGTGCATTTACCCCCGATATGCGAGAGTTACCGACTGAAGCGATTAGACGGGCAGCTGTTCGAACGATTGATACGGCAGAAGGGGTTTTTGCTGAAGCAGGGGACGTTTTGAGTGCGATTGATCAGGGCGTTGTTCATCCAAATGATTTTGTGGAATTAGGGACACTTTTACTTAAAGAAGATGCATTTCGTCATTCAGATGAGGAGATCACCTTATTCAAGTCGGTGGGGAGTGCGATTTTAGATATAGTGGTGGCTGACAGGATTTATAAAAAGTTTTTGCGAGAATAAAGAAGTGTTGATTTTGCTTGTAAAAGTTGTGTATTCATCGTTTTTTGTGGTTTTAGGGTGGCTTTTTTTCAGAATATGAGGGTAACGGTCTTATTCGATGGTTGACAGGGGTCAGCTCCCTCGCTATAATCAATTTATATTTAAATATCCGAACGATGATACGGATTAGTAGAGGTTTCTTTTTTACCTATCAGAGAGATGGTCATTTGCTGAAAGGTCATCACGTAAATAAGCCCTTGAACCTGCCGACTTGAGTTCTTGCAAATTTGCACGGTTTAGACCGTTATCATGTTGAGTTGTAAAGCATTGCTTTAAAACAGGGTGGTACCGCCATTTTTGGTCCCTGTAGAAGCGTGCTTTTTTTGATGCTCTCAACAAAATTTTTAAAAATATAATTTTGATTCTTCAAAAAATATGAATGAGGTGGAGCAGATGGCACAAGAATTTGTAAAAGATATTACGAATCGAGATGAAGATTTTGCACAATGGTATACGGACATTGTACGAAAAGCGGAGTTAGCAGATTATTCCAGTGTAAAAGGATGTATGGTGCTCAGACCCACTGGCTATGCCCTTTGGGAAAATATCCAGCACTATGTGGATATACGCCTAAAAGAAATGGATCATGAAAATGTAGCGATGCCGCTTTTGATTCCAGAACATTTGCTGCTTAAAGAAGCAGAACATGTAGAGGGCTTTGCACCGGAAGTAGCCTGGGTTACACATGGCGGTGACAGTGAACTAGCTGAGCGATTGGCGGTTCGGCCGACTTCCGAAGTTATGTTTGCAGAGCATTTCCAAAATATTATCCATTCTTACCGTGATTTGCCAAAGCTTTATAACCAATGGGTGAGCGTTGTTCGCTGGGAAAAGACCACACGACCATTTTTACGGACAACGGAATTCTTCTGGCAAGAAGGCCATACATGCCATGATTCTTTTGAAGACGCAGATAAGGAAGCCTTGCGAATACTAGACCTATACAAAGAGGTGTGCGAAGAGCTTCTGGCGATTCCAGTTGTTGGGGGAGTCAAGACAGAAAGTGAACGTTTTGCTGGAGCCGAGATCACTTATACGAATGAAACGCTGATGTATGATGGGAAAGCCTTGCAAATTACAACCAGCCATCATTTGGGTGATCATTTCGCTAAGGCTTTTGATATTAAATTCCAGGCGAAAGACGGCAGTGAACAATTTGTCCATCAGACTTCATGGGCCATTACTACTCGTTCGATCGGCGCACTAATCATGGTGCATGGGGATAATCGTGGAATGATCATGCCACCACGCGTTGCACCAACTCAAGTGATGATCGTACCAATTGCCCAAAATAAGGAAGGCGTGCTAGAATTTACTGATGACTTGTATCAAATGCTCAAAAAAGAAGGATTTCGTGTCAAAGTGGATAAGAGCGATAAAATGCCTGGTTATAAATTCAACGACTCGGAAATGAAAGGGATTCCTCTTCGACTTGAAGCTGGACCTCGTGATATTGCACTTTCTCAAGTTGTGCTAGTTCGTCGTGATACAGGCGAAAAGATAATGACGCCGCTTGACGGACTGAAAGAAAAAATAAGTGAGCTGCTTGAAGTCATCCAAAATAATTTGTTTGAATCGGCTAAAGCACGTGCGGCAGAAAAAACTGAATACATGGAAGAACGAGCTGCATTCGATGCGCGAATTGAACAGGGTGGTTTTGCCGTCACGCCTTGGTGTGGAGATGCTACATGTGAGGCAAAAGTAAAAGAAGAAACAACAGCTACAGCTAGATGCATGACCTTTGAAGATAATCAAGAACCTGTAACAGGAAAAATCTGTCCGCATTGCGGCAAGGTTGCTAAACATATTGTCCACTGGGCAAAAGCTTATTGAGGCGGTTGTACTTCTTTTTGATAGGCCAGCCGATATTTACGAGGTGACATCTGAAAATGTTTTTTAAACAGTTTGAAGAAGTAGCCTTTATCCATATAACCAAGCATCTCACTGATTTTACTGATAGAAAGATTGGTGTTTAGCAATAAGTAAACAGCTTTTTCCAAACGGACTTCGGCAAGGTGTTGGGAAAATAGTTTGCCTGTGTTTTCTTTAATCAGGCCGGAAAGATAATTTGGATGGAGACCGAAAATGTCTGAAAGATGTTGTAACGTTACGACATCATAATGCAATTGTATGTATTTTAGGATTTCGCCGAC
Organism: Listeria ilorinensis; assembly: GCF_913566895.1. Taxonomy (GTDB): domain Bacteria; phylum Bacillota; class Bacilli; order Lactobacillales; family Listeriaceae; genus Listeria; species Listeria ilorinensis. The sequence continues at coordinate 9,553 of NZ_CAJYCN010000004.1, forward strand.
AAGCATATTGGAACTCACAACAGATTCTTTTAAAATTAAGCTTATGTCTTTCAGTCGATCTAACTCGGCGATAAGCAACAGAAAGGCAGCTCTTACCACTTTGTAAGGGCTGTTTTTTTTATGGGATAAAATCTCTTTTAATAATATAAGTGCTAAATAACGAGTATCATCTTCTGGCTTACAGGCAAAAAAGAAATAATTGCTTTTCTGTTCTTTTTCTGTCATGACATAATGAATGAAATCATAAAAAAGCGGATAATCTGCAAGTTGATTGACTAAAACAAGATCAAAAAAATCCTTTTTAAAAAGAAGCGTCATCACTTCAGTATCATCTTCTAACTCACTGTAAAAAATCTCTGTTGCAGGGCTGGCGATAATAAAGCATCCAGCTGAATATTCCACAAGTTTGGCATCAATAGTAATTCGAATGGTTCCTTGGAGAACATAGAGAATACGAACAAACGGAACGCGGTATGTCAGTTCTCCACCGGAATTTTGACAGATGAGTGCAGTGCTGATCTCGGATTGATCTTGCTTAAAGCGTTCAATGAGCTGTTTGATTTTAGATTCATCTGTCAGAAAACAATCATAGTCCTGTAAGGTTTCAAAAATATTTGTTTTCTGGAAAATAGAACTTTTACTCATTTCGGAGACTCCTTCCTGAATATTGGGCACTTTTTATATGAAAATTAGCCACATGAAAAATAACCACTTTTGTGTCCGCTTACACAAGTAATAAAAGAAAAAAGGTGCTAGTATATGACCAATTTTTCACTGTAAAAATTGCCAAACCTAACACCTGAAACCTTGATATTGGCGGGAATGTGTGGGAATCGAACCCACCCAAGAAGCTCTTAACTCCTCATACTGGTTTTGAAGACCAGAGGGAACACCAGAACCCAGCCACTCCCAAGTGAATAGTAGCACAAACCTAAAATGGCGTCAATACTAATTTTTTATAGTAAATTATTTGGTGTCTTATTTTATTATAAGAAAGTGTTCATCTTCTAGATTCCGTTGTATTTTACTTAGTTTGTGATATTATGAATTTGAAATGGGACACTTTTTATTTTTCCAACCCCATTTCTCAATCAATTGTGAAAAAAAGAACAAAGTAAAAAGGAGGTGAAAAGAATGAAACTTCAAATACCATTAAAGCAACATGTAGGTGCTCCTTGCAAGCCAATAATCAGTCTTGGAGAAGAAGTGAAACGCGGTATGCGTATTGCTGAACCGAACGGTCTGGGTGCCCCCATTCATGCAAGCGCTTCCGGGATTGTGACTACTTTGAATGACCAATTTATTGAGATTGAAGCCCTTGATTTACATGAAAAGGACTTCCAGCCAATCCCAGAAACAGAAACGATGCTTCAAGCGATCGAAGAAGCAGGAATCGTGGGCGCTGGTGGTGCTGGTTTCCCTACACATGTGAAATATCGAACAACGATTGTCGGTGGTACCGTGATTGCCAATGCAGCGGAGTGTGAGCCGCTTCTAGGACATAATATTCGTTTTCTAGAAGAAGAGCCGGAAAAACTGATTCGAGGGTTGCGATATTTACAGGAAATCGTTCAGGCTGAGAATACGGTGATTGCCATTAAGCCAAAGCATAAGAAAGCGGCAGCCATTTTAAGTAAGGTCATTCAAGATGAGCCGAATATGACACTCTTTTATCTGCCGGATATGTATCCATCTGGAGATGAGCGGGTGATCATTCGGGAAGTTTTGGGTGTCACACTTGAACCGGGACAGCTTCCAAGTGCGGCAAATGCGATTGTTTCCAATGTCGAAACAATTAAGCATGCTGTGGAAGCGATTGAGGACCGGAAACCTTTTATTGAAAAAGATGTGACAGTTGGTGGACGTGTCAAAGGCGGAGAGACTGTTTTTTTGAACCAGCCAATCGGTCTTCCCGTAAGAGAGCTGATTAAAGAAGCTGGTGGCTATATTGAACCGCATGGTGAGATCGTGATTGGTGGTCCGTTTACCGGGCGTAGCAGCACAGAAGATGCCACAATCACCAAAACGACTGGCGGTATTTTAGTTGCGATGCCGTATCCTAATGAAGATCGGAAAGTCGGGATCTTAATATGTGAATGCGGTGGCAGTAAGGAGCGACTGGAAGAAATTGCCCATAATATGGGAGCAGATGTTGTTGCAGCAGAACGCTGTAAACGAATGGTTGAAGTGGACGGCAGATACAGATGTGGCCTGCCGGGTATCTGTCCCGGACAAGCTGAAAAAGTCCTTAAAATGAAAAAAGAGGGCGCAGAAGTCATTTTAACTGGTACATGTCAGGATTGAACAAACACCGTCATGGGTGTAGCTCCTAGGTTAGGAGTTCCGGTTTATCACAGTACCGATCATGTCTTACGCGCGGCTGGTCATAAGCTGTATCGCCGACTTGAAACGGACGATTAGTTTTGACAAAAAAGAACGATCCTAAAGGAGGTTTTGCAGATGTCAATCACTGCAGAAACAGCAAAAGACCATGCCAAAGATCCCGCTGTTTTATGTTGCCGCACAGAAAAAGGCACCATCATTCAGCCTGAAAATCTAGAAGATCCAGTTTTATTCCCGGATTTAGAGGATTCTGGACTTCTAACAATGCCTGATAATCATTTGAAAATCGAAGAGGTCATCGGTGCAACATTAACAAAAACAATGGATGCATTGGTACCCCTAACACCGGATGTATTAGAAGGTATCAACGTAACAAGTTCTGAGACTGTAGTGGATGAAAAAGTGGACACTGATCAAGTGACAGAGCAATCCATCAGTCCGGCAGCTCCGGCCGCAGTATCCAGTGCCGCTTATGTAGGCGGTCAAATGTTGAAACTTTCCATCGCGGAAGGAAAAGGCATTGAACTGGAAATCCCGCTCGTAGCACCTGCAGCAAATCAGATAGCAAGTAGCGAAACGGCAGCAATTCAGACGGGTGCCGAAGCAGAAAGTGCTGTAGTGCCAGCAGAAGAAGCAGCTGGTGAAGCGAAGGAAGTCCGCAAGCTGATTAAAAACCATTACGCAATTAAAGAAGTGGCTTTTGGTGAAGAGACAGAAATTCGTGGGACAACACTTTATTTGCGTGATAAAGAAGCGCTATTAAAAGAAGCAGCTGCTCATGAAGAACTTGTTGTTGATATGAATATGGAAATCATTACACCGGATCAATACGACGTTTATAGCGAAACCATCATGGATGTCCAACCAATCGCAACAAAAGAAGAGGGTGAAATCGGTCACGGTATTACCCGTGTCTTGGATGGCGTTGTGATTGTCTTGACTGGAACGGATGAGAACGGCGTGCAAATTGGAGAATTTGGTTCCTCAGAAGGGGAACTTGATCGCAATATCATGTGGAATCGTCCAGGTGCGCCAGATAAAGGGGAAACCTTTATCAAAATTCAAGCAACGATTAAAGCCGGAACGAATATGGAAAGAAGCGGTCCGCTCGCAGCGCACAAGGCTGCTGATGTGATTACAGATGAAATTCGTAAGGCATTAAAAGAAGCGGAAGGACTTACATGTACAAACTCCGAAGAAATCGTTCAAAAACGTCGGAAAGGCAATAAGCGTGTTCTACTTGTCAAGGAAATCATGGGGCAAGGAGCGATGCATGATAATTTGATCATGCCGGTCGAGCCAGTTGGTACACTTGGCGCGAAACCAAATGTCGATTTAGGGAATTTACCGGTGATGCTTGCTCCGACAGAAGTGCTTGACGGCGGCATTCATGCATTGACGTGTATTGGACCTGCTTCTAAAGAATGCTCGCGCCATTATTTCCGTGAACCGCTTGTAAAAAAAGCAATGGAAGATGAAGAGATCGATCTTGTGGGCGTTATTTTTGTGGGTTCACCACAAGCCAACTCGGAAAAATTTTATGTATCGAAACGCCTCGGCATGCTGGTTGAAGCGATGGATATTGATGGTGCAATTGTAACGACAGAAGGCTTCGGTAACAATCACATTGATTTTGCTTCTCATATTGAAGAAATCGGGAAACGTGATGTGGAAGTTGTTGGAATCACTTATTCTGCCGTTCAAGGTGCACTGGTTGTCGGGAACAAGTATATGAAGCATATGATCGACAACAACAAGTCGAAGCAAGGGATTGAAAATGAGATCCTAGCCAATAATACACTTTGCGAAGAAGATGCGATTCGTGCGCTGGCAATGTTAAAAACGGCACTAGGCGGCGGAGAAGTGAAGGCAGCGGAACGCAAGTGGAATCCAAATGTGAAACTAAGCAATGTCGAAGCAATCGAAAAAGCGACGGGTGAAAAGATCGAACTGCTTGATAATGAACAAGTCTTGCCAAAAAGTAAGAAACGGCTGGAGATCTATGAAAAAGAAGACGCTTGATCGTCGTTTGTGAAGGTGAATTATGAATAGAGAAGATCTGCTGAAATATCAATCTACTGAAAGAATGTTTGAAGGCATCTTGGTCGAGATTACAGATGCCAGTGTGACGATTGATATCAAAGGCCGGCTGGGAACATTCAAAATCCCGCGGCGTATGCTGATCAGTCAGTATGATTTAGCACTTGGTCAGGAAGTAGGCTTTATGATGAGTTATCCTGAAGTCTTGGCCGAGAAGCCGGATGATAAATATGTGGAAGCGATCGAAGAAACCAAAAAACGTCGGGATGAGATTCGCACCCGAATGAGTGAGAAAGGAGCAGAATAAATGAAACTTACAGTCACAGAAGGCTTGCAATCGGAAATTTTTGTGCCGATCACGCCAAAACCAGTCTTTACCGCAGTGACCAAAGAATTGAAAGAAATGCGTGTTGCCCTTGCAACAGCAGCGGGCGTTCATTTGAAAGCTGATAAACGCTTCAATTTGGCAGGGGATACGTCATTTCGTGAAATTCCTCGTGAAACACCTAGCAGTGAGCTAATGGTTTCACATGGTGGTTATGATAATGCTGATGTCAATAAAGATGTTAACTGTATGTTCCCGATCGACCGCTTGAATGAACTTGCGGCAGAAGGAATCATTAAAGATGTTGCGCCGATGCATTTCGGCTTCATGGGAGGTGGCGGTAATCAGGAAGTTTTCACTGAAGAAACAGGTCCTGAAATCGCGCGTCGTTTGAAGGAAGAGGAGGTTGATGCGGTCGTTTTGACCGCCGGTTGAGGCACATGCCACAGAACTGCCGTGATCGTGCAGAGAGCTATTGAAGAAGCCGGTATCCCAACCATCCTTATTGCAGCATTACCTCCAGTAGTGCGCCAAAACGGTTCCCCGCGTGCAGTAGCACCGCTTATGCCTATGGGTGCGAATGCAGGAGAACCGCATAACATTGAGATGCAGCATGCGATTTTGAAAGACACGTTGGAACAGCTCGTCTCGATTCCAAGTGCCGGAAAAATCGTACCACTTCCATATGAATATATTGCACACATCTAATACGGTTAGGAGTTTTTGGAATGCTAACCATCAAAAGTTTTCATATGCAATCAGTAGAGACAGGTAAAAAAGCAGCAATCGAGCAAGGAAAATTGATTTTTCCGCTTGAACCGAAAACAGATTATCTGTTGCCCGAAACATTTGAAAAAATAAGCGTTCAGGTGATTCCACCAAACGCACGCCATGTCGAAATCCATTCGATTATGGATATTGTGCCGATTTCAACGAAGGTACTTGGCGATTGTGGAAATGGAGTGACCCATACACTTACAGGCGTTTATGTCCTTGTGACAGGGGGCGATCAGATGGGCAGACAGATGCATGAATTTGGTTCTTCAGAAGGCTACTTGGATGAAAAAGTGATATTCGGACGTGCCGGGACTCCTGGTGAAAATGATTTTATCATTCATATCGATATCCTTTTGAAAGGCGCACCAGTCTTTACGCGAAGTCTTGCATTTTCAATGTTTCAGGCCAGTGATGCATTTATCCAGCCTATTCGAGACATTTTGAAGATGATAAATGGAAAGACAGCAACAGAGCGGCATGATTTTCCAGATCCGACTCGGAAACCAAATGGAAAAGAACGTATCGCGCTTGTCAAACTTGTTGCCGGTCAAGGCGCAATGTATGACAATTTGCTGTTTCCATCTGAACCAAGCGGAGCCGAGGACGGTTTCTCGAATATTGATTTGGCCAATATGCCTGTCGTTTTATCGCCAAATGAGTATCGAGATGGCGCTCTGCGTTCACTCACTTGATTCAGAACAGCATGAATCAGAGAAGGCGAATAGGCTTTCTCTGATGCTATGCTGATAAATTTGTGAAGAGTTTATCAAATTCGGAGAGGAGTCTTGAAATGGGTGTTGGACCATCTACAAAAGAAACCAGTTTACATCATTTTCGCGATCCTGTACTTGCTGTTTTAGACGGTGACAAAGACGTCCAATTAACAGGGATCATTGTTGCAGGAACCCCTCAAGACAACAAAATGAAGCATTTTGTCGGCAATCGGACTGCAGCTCTTATTGAAAGTATGGGGGCAAGTGGTGCCATTATTTCAGCGGATGGCTGGGGGAATACCGATGTTGATTTTGCCAATGTGATGGAAGAAATCGGCAGCCGCGATATTTCCGTTGTCGGGTTGAAATTCATTGGAACGCAGGCAAAATTTGTCGTGGAGAATGTGTTTACGGAATTTGTCGTTGATATTAATAAATCAGCAGCAGGTATTGAGACAGAAGTGGTTGGCGAAAACAATGTAGATGCACTAGATGCAAGAAAAGCACTCGCATTTTTGAAGTTGAAAATGAGGCAGAATTCGCGAAACGCCTAGAATTTGAACGTTCAAAAATCGGAGGTAAGAAGATGAAATTATCCAAAATGATCTCAGCAATTGACTCTCATACAGCTGGGGAAGCAGCTCGTATCATTACGGGAGGTATTCCGAATATTCCAGGTGATACGATGGCTGAGAAAAGACAATATTTGATTGATCATCAAGATTCACTTAGAAAAGCGCTGATGCATGAACCGCGTGGGCACAATGATATGTTTGGTGCCTTTTTGACGGCACCGACCAACAAAGAAGCTGATTTCGGCATCATCTTTATGGATGGTGGCGGCTATCTCAACATGTGCGGACACAATACAATTGCAGCAGTGACGGCTGCAATTGAAACCGGCATGGTTGATCATGGAACTGGCGATACAGCCCAAGTGGTGCTGGATACAGCTGCCGGGCTAGTCCATGCAACCGCTTTTCTAAATGAGGACGGGAATAAAGTAAAAGAAGTATCTTTCCAAAATGTGCCGAGCTTCCTTTATAAAGAACAGCTTTCCTTGAATGTTCCAGAAGTAGGAGAAGTCACATTTGATATCTCTTTTGGCGGCAGTTTCTTTGCGATTATTCATGCGAAAGAACTGGGTCTTGAGATTAAACCTGAAAATGCAACACAACTTACTGAAAAAGCCATGAAATTGCTAGCTGAAATCAATCGGCAAGTGGATATTCAGCATCCAACCTTGCCACATATCCAAACGGTCGATCTGGTGGAGATTTATGATGAACCGACTCATCCAGAAGCAACGTATAAGAACGTTGTCATCTTTGGAGAAGGACAGGTGGACCGCTCGCCATGCGGAACTGGCACTAGTGCGAAACTGGCCACTCTTTATGCTAAAGGAGCACTTAAAATCAATGAACCATTTGTCTATGAAAGTATTTTAGGGACACTCTTTAAAGGACGCGTTGTTCGGGAAACGCAAGCTGGTGAACTAAAAGCAATTATCCCAGAAGTAACGGGTTCAGCCTATATCACAGGTTTCAACTCATTCCTATTTGATCCGGAAGACCCTCTTGTCAATGGTTTTATCCTGAAATAACAAACTTGCGAAAATGATTTACAGAAAGGAAGAGGAGAATGGTTACAGCGATTTTAGGCTTACTTTTAGTGGTTGGTGCTGTTTTTGCGATTTATTTGATCAAGGATTTGGTGGCACATCGAGGCGATTGGGGGAAAGAAAATGTATGGGTAGCAGGGATTGTCGGATTTATTACAGACTTTCTTGATGCCCTTGGAATCGGTTCGTTTGCTACAACAACATTAGGTTTTAAAATTACTCGTTTCTTGAAAAATGATGAGCTGCTACCGGGAACATTGAATGCAGGGCATGCCATCCCGGTGATTGTAGAGGCATTTCTTTTTATCACCGTTGTAGAAGTAGACCCGGTCACACTGGTTTCGATGGTACTTGCGGCAATGGTTGGTTCTTTCATTGGCGCGCGGACAGTTTCCAAGTTGCCGGAGAAAAAGATTCAAGCGGCGATGGGGATTGCCCTTGCGATTACTGCTGTTTTGATGGCACTTCAGCAGTTGCAGCTACTTGACCTGCTAGGAAAAGGGAATGAAGCGATGGGACTTAGTGGCGGTTTACTTGTTGTGGCGATTGTCGGCAACTTTATTCTGGGAGCTTTGATGACAGCGGGTGTGGGTCTTTATGCACCATGTATGGCAATGGTCTTTATGTTAGGACTAAATCCGTTGGTCGCATTCCCGATTATGATGACTTCCTGCTCGGCGCTAATGCCAGTTGCGAGTCTTGAATTTATCAAACACGATCGGTATTCGAAAAAAGGCGTGATAGGTCTGACTATTGGGGGGATCTTAGGCGTCATTGTGGCGGTACAATTCGTGAAAAGTATGGATCTGACGGTCTTAACGTGGATCATTATTGCAGTGGTTGTCTATACATCGATCACTATGCTGATTTCCGGTTTCCGTAAAACAGATCCGAAAACCGTGTCCGAATAAACATGGAAGAGGGAGACGGAGCGTTCCGTTTCCCTTTGTTTACTGTTGATGGAAATACTACACAAGTCAGTAGAGAATATAAACTTGTATGCTTACTAACATATCACCAAGCGGCACTTTTAACAGAAACGGGGCCTGTGGTGAACCTTGATAAGAAAGGAACTGATTGAAAAATGAGCAAGGATTTGATTATTTGCGGTGGCTGTAACGCCAAAATGGGTGTAGATGTGCTTTCTGGACTCTTAAAAAATATCAAGCAGCCAAAAAGCGAACGATTGCTGGTCGGATTTGACCATGCGGATGATGCAGCGGTCATTGCTTTAACAGAAGAGCTGGCTTTAATTCAAACGGTCGACTTTTTCCCAGCAATGGTGGCAGATCCTTATCATTTTGGACGGATTGCCGCTTGTAACGCACTGAGTGATGTTTATGCAATGGGTGGTCAGCCTATCACAGCACTCAACTTGGTTTGCTATCCGGAAGAACAGTCATTAGACCCACTTGAAGCGATATTAAAAGGCGGGATGGATATATTGCTTGAGGCGGGTGTGATTTTGGCTGGCGGACATTCAATCCATGATCCTAAAATGAAATATGGTCTTTCAGTAAGCGGCACGATCCATCCAGAAGCCATTTTAACAAATCAGGGGGCAAAAGAAGATGATCTGCTGATTTTGACGAAGCCGCTCGGAACGGGTTTGATTACTACAGGGTACAGTGTGCATGAAGTAAAAGAAGCAGATTTTAAAGCGGCTCTCCATTCGATGGAAACCCTGAATAAATCAGCTTCAGAAACAGCACGGGATTTTCATGTTCACGCGATGACGGATGTGACCGGTTTTGGACTACTTGGCCATTTAAGTGAAATGATCGCCGAGGATCAAAGTGTAGAACTGACTGCTGAAAAAATTCCGATCTTGCCGGGTGCAAGAGAAGCGGCAGCTGATTTTCTCGGGACAGCTGGTGGTCAGCGAAACCGGAATCATCTGCAAGCATCGATCTGCTTTCAGCAAGCTGATTTTGCTTTGGAAGAAGTGTTGTTTGATCCACAAACATCTGGCGGACTGCTGATTGCTTTGCCGAAAGCGGAGGCTGAGCAACTGTGCGCAACATTGCAACAGCTGGGGCTGGACGCACAAGTGATTGGACGATTTACAGAAAAAAAAGCGTACCCAATAACCATTCGATAAGGAGTGAAACAGAATGAAAATCATTGATGCAATGGGAAAGGCCTGTCCGCTACCTGTCATTGAAACACGAAAAGCTTTAAAAGAGACTAAAGAGGCATTGTGTGTAGAAGTAGACAATGAAATCGCGACGCAAAATCTGACCAAAATGGCTGAACAATTAGGCTTTAACGCACAAACTAAAAAAGTGGCAGATTGTCATTACCAAGTGATGATTATACAAATAGCGGGTGAATCAGTAAATTCAGCGGAATCTATTGAGGAACAGTGTGAGCTACTGGAAAAAATCGTCGTGGTCGGAAGTGATCGGATGGGAAGTGGAGACGATGTGTTGGGGGAAACATTGCTGCAGAATTTTCTATTTGCCTGCAGTGAACAGGAGCAGTATCCGACGGCGATTCTTTTTTATAACCGGGGTGCATTTCTAACAACTGCTCGTTCAAAAAGCCTTCAGGATCTGCGAAAGATGGCAGAAGCAGGGACATGGATCGCAACTTGTGGCATATGTCTTGATTTTTATGGACTAACAAAAGAACTTGCGGTTGGCGAGATCACCAATATGTACCGGATTGTAGAACTGATGCAGCAATATCCGGTCATTGAACCGTAGAGGTGACGTGAAATGACCTTCCTTATCAGCTTTCCCTCTACAAAATTGGCTTTAAAAGCTGAAAAATCTTTTCAAAAACAGTTTGAAGATAGCCGCATGATACCATTACCTGTCCAAATTTCAGCTAGTTGCGGCTTAGCAATTCTTACAGAAACAGAAGACAAACAGGCTGTCTGGGAGCTTGGCGAAGAATTTTCCGGAACGATTTACTGGAAAGTGGGAGGCGAGTATCAGCAGCTGGAACGGTGAAAGGAGTTTATTGATGAAAAGGATCGTGATCGGAACTGCCGGGCATGTCGATCATGGCAAAACGACATTGATTCGTGCACTAACGGGAATGGAAACTGATACCACAAAAGAGGAAAAGAAGCGCGGTCTTTCGATTGATCTGGGCTTTGCTTATTTTAAGCTACCTAGTGGTCGGATAGCCGGAATCGTGGATGTGCCAGGGCATGAACGCTTTATGAAAAATATGCTGGCCGGGGCCCAGGGCGTGCAGTTGGTGCTACTAGTGATTGATGCACAAGAAGGTGTTATGCCACAAACAAAGGAGCATGCGGCTATTTTGGAGCTACTGGGCGTGGAGAATTTTATTATTGTCGTCACCAAATGCGGGTTGGTCGACGAAGAAATGCGTGAACTAGTGGAAATTGATATTCGGGATCAGCTGACGAATGGGTTTTTAGAGACAGCTCCATTATTATTTGTGGATGCTGTGGACGGAATTGGTTTAGAGTCGCTTGTTGAGAAGATCGATCAGCTGACGAGTGAGCTGCCAGAGCAAAATACAGCTTTATTTCCTTACATGCCAGTAGATCGTGCTTTTTCGGTGAAAGGGTTTGGGACTGTTGTGACGGGAACGCTTTTGCAGGGGGCAATCCATACAGGAGATGAAATGATGCTGTATCCAGCTTGTCAAAAAGTCAAAGTCAGAAACATTCAGATCCATGAAGAAAATGTCAATGAGACTCGAGCCGGGATGCGGACGGCTTTAAATCTCACAGGTGTAAAGGCAGCCGAACTGAAACGAGGGTTTACCCTAGCACCAGCAGCTCAACTTGAAATCAGTTGGATGCTTGATGTGGAACTAAACTTACTCAAGGATGCCCCGGAAAGTCTAGTATTATGGGATCGAGTCCGCCTTTATATCGGCACAAATGAAGTGATGGCACGTGCTGTTCCAATCGGTAAGGAAGAAATTACGCCGGGAGAGACCGGCTTTGTACAACTCAGATTGGAAGAGCAGGTTGCAGTCAAAAAAAATGATGCTTTTATTATTCGTAATTACTCACCGCTGTATACACTGGGCGGTGGCCGGGTGCTTGATCCTTGTCCTGTGAAGCATAAACGTTTTCATGAAGAGGTTGTGACGGCACTGGCAACACAAGCGAGCAGTAATATGACGATTGTGATTGCAGGCTTTTTGGATAAGCGCCGTGAAGTATTCTCAGATGAAATGGCGATTAGCCAGTATATTGGCAAAACGACTCAAGAAACAAGTGCGTATTTGAAGCAGCTTGAAGCAGCTGGAGAATTGATGGAAATTGGCGGGCGTTACACGACGCGCAACCGGTTCGAGCAGTTGGAAGAGCGGCTTGAAGATATACTGATGCGCTACCATAAACGCTACCGTCTCCGCTATGGGATGTCTAAAGCGGAGCTCTACGAAAAAACCGATTTCGATATTCCCATCAAGCAATTTGAAGCTTGTCTTGAGCGACTGGCTGAACTAGGCTGTTTGCGAATGATGCGGGATCAGATCCAATCAGCTTCCTTCGAAATCAAGTTGAACGCTTATCAGCAAAGAGAACGCCAGCAAATCGAAGCGGCTCTTATGGAGGATGGTTTTAAGCCGAGAAGTGTGAAGGAACTGACGACAGGGCAGGAAAATTTGCTAGAAATGGTTGCTTATTTGGAGGGGAACACTCTTATCAAGTTGGACCATGAATTTGTCATGGCGCGTGATTATTATGAAAAAGCCATCACCATCAGTCGAGAATGTATCAAGACGCATGGCAAAATGACGCTGGCTGATTTTCGGGATCTAACTGGTTCGAGTCGTCGCTATGCCATGCTGATTTTAGAGACACTCGATAAAGAAGGTGTGACAAAACGAGTTGAAAATTATCGCGTGCTGGGCTGAAAGGAGACAAAAATGATCTATTTAGATAATGCTGCCACAACACTTATTAAGCCGAAGGAAGTTGCTGAAGCAGTCTTTGAAGCAATTGCTGGACAAACGATCGGCAATCCAACAAGAGCAGGACATGCAGCAAGTTTGAAAGGGCTCCATGCAGTCACAGCAGTGCGTGAACTCATCAAAGATTATTTTTCAGCCGGGGAAGATAGAGAAGTAATTTTTACGAAAAATGCAACAGAGGCCGCTAATATTCTACTGAAAGGATTTTTGCGGCCGGGCGATCATATTATCACAACGGCAATGGAACATAATGCGATTTTACGGCCACTCTATCATTTGCAGCAAGAAGGAGTGGAGCTGACCATTTTGCCACTCGACTTCCGGACGGGAAGGACATCAGTCGAGCAGTTTCAGACAGCCATTCGCCCAGGGCAAACGAGAGCTATTGTTACAAGCCATGCGTCCAATGTGACTGGATGCAGAAATAACTTACAGGCACTGGGAGAGATTTGCGCCGCTCATGATTTACAATTTTTTGTTGATGCTGCTCAAACGGCTGGTATCGAAGCGATCGATATGGCACGGATGAAGATCGCCGCACTTATTTTTACCGGACATAAATCTCTATACGGACCTCAGGGAAGTGGTGGACTTATTCTACGGGAAGCACTTGCAGGTCAGATCAATCCACTTCTTGAGGGGGGGACGGGTGTTTTTTCGCAGGCTAAGTCGATGCCACCTTTTCTTCCAGAACATTTAGAAGCCGGTACGCTCAGCACGCCAAACATTCTTGGCCTGGGTGCAGGCGTGCGTTATCTAAATGCCCATCCAGAAGCTGGAGAAAAGGCCAAACAAGCCACAAATCAATTTTATCAGGCGTTGAAAAAAGAACCGGGGCTAACGTTTTATGGAAATGGTGAGGAAGCAGCTGCTAGTCTCATCAGTTTCAATATTGGTAAAATGGATTCCAATATAGCGGCTGAACGGCTCATGACAGAATTTGGGATTGCTTGTCGAGGAGGGCTGCACTGTGCGCCATTGCTCCATCAGCATTATCAAACAGAACAGCAGGGAATGGTCCGGTTCAGTTTTTCCAGCTTTACGACACCAGAGGAAATCAAACAGGCCGTCTATGCTGTTCGTGTGCTTGCACAAAAAGCGATGAAGGAGGAAGCCGAATGAAGCAGAAAATTCAGGTACCAGCCATCCATACACTTTTATGTACCCCTGAAGCCGCCGGTTTACTGCATGAATTTCCGCGTGAGCTTGTAACGGATGCACTGCGTTTCGCCGTCAAAAAAGAGCGTGAACAACAGATGCAGACAGAAAAATCGCCAGCAACCAATGTAGCGCTTTGTAAAGTTGCTGCTGCCTTGCTTCAAAAGGATTATTCTGCCAGTTGTAAAAAGGTCATCAATGCCACTGGGACGATTCTGCATACCAATCTAGGGCGGGCGAAACTGAGTCTAGCTGTGCAAGAGCAGTTGTATGATGCTGCCTTTGAATTTACCAATGTGGAATATGATCTGGAAAGCGGTACGCGCGGTTCCCGTTATCAGCATCTCGAAAAACTACTGACCAAATTGACAGGAGCTGAAAGTGCAATGGTTGTAAATAATAATGCAGCCGCAGTCCTACTTTTACTCGCGACTTTCTGCCGTCAAAAAGAAGTGATTGTCTCACGCGGAGAACTGGTCGAGATCGGTGGTTCATTCCGGATTCCAGAAATCATGCAGCTTGGTGGTGCCATACTCAGGGAAGTCGGGACAACGAATAAAACGCATATGGCCGACTTTGAGCAAGCCTTTGATCCAGAAAAAACGAGTGCTTTTTTAAAAGTGCATACCAGTAATTTTCACATACAAGGTTTTACAGAAAGCGTCTCGATCCAGCAGCTACGACTACTGGCGGATCAGCTTCATGTGCCGCTTTTTTATGATATGGGCAGTGGCATACTGGTGGACCTGAAAAAATATGGAGTTCAGCACGAGGAAACGGTTCAGGAAGCCTTAGCAGCAGGCGCGGATATCGTCACTTTCAGCGGAGACAAGCTGCTTGGTGGACCTCAGGCAGGCGTGATTGTTGGTAAAAAGACGTTTATCGATACGCTCAAAAAAAATCAGTTGACCCGGGCCCTTCGTGTCGATAAAATGACGATTGCTGCACTGGAAGGGACGCTTCGACTTTATCTGGATGAGCAGGAAATCAGTGAAAAGTTGCCCTTCTATCGAATGCTGTCAACCCCGGTTGAAGTACTTCAAGAAAAAGCGCGCTATTTAAAGGGACAGTTAGATGAATTAACGGCACTTCGTAGTGAAGTAAAAGAAAGTACTGCGCAGATCGGAGGTGGCTCCATGCCGAACGTTCAGTTGCCGACTTTTGTTGTAGCGGTTCGACCGACAGTATTTGGCGTTCAGCACTTAGAGACAGCTTTACGAAAACTGGAAATTCCGATTATTGCGCGTGTACAACAGGACGAACTGCTTTTTGATATCCGCACAGTGGAAAAAGAGGAAATCGTCCTAATCGCGCAGTCGCTTCGGCAAATTCTTACTGGAAAGGAGGCATAAAATGGAAATCATTCAAACTGTGGAAATCAAATATCAGCAGGTTTCAACCAATCGACAAGTGGATCTCCTAGCAGTACTTAAAAAAATGGCTGAAAGCGGAAATTGTAAGTATGCTGCAGACGACTATTTTCAAGTGCATGAGGATGAATTTTCCGTGTATTTTCTTCATGTGATCAGTCGTGACCAGCAGCTTTGGGCAGAAACAGCTGTGATTTTAAAAACAGGTTCACTCTTATCTCTGGCTGAAATGCGCCGCATCTATCATCTCAATAAATTTCGAGTACTGACAGAGGAATTGGCAGAAAAAGCTTCCTTATTTCCCGCTTGGCGCAAAGAACGGCTTCAGGAGATTTTTGGCCAATCATTTGGCGGTTTTTATCAGCAGACGATCATTGGCGAGGAGTTGCCGAAGCTTCGGTTTGAATTAGATGAAGAACTGCCGTTTATGCCTGAAAAGTGGCCCAATCGCTTCACAAACTGGTATACGAATTGGCGAATTGGAGAAAAATTTCACCATCAGGAGGCAGGCTTTACTCTTTACGAACGGCCTCTCCAAGATAAACGCAGTGCAGATTGGCGGTATGACAAAGTCTACCGGTTCTAAAAGCGACAATTCAGTAGAAAATGGCTGAGCTGTCGCTTTCTGTATTTGTCAAACTGGCGCAGGGATTGCTATAATAAGTTTTGTTAGCATTCCTGTAAGTGAGGTTCATAAGAAAGAAGGAGGTTAAAGCATGTATAAAATCGGCCAAAAAGTCAAAGCGGCACGCATCGAAAAGAAGCTGACACTTAAAGAACTTGGCGATCAGGTAGATCTGTCTGCCGGATATCTGTCACAGTTTGAACGCGGCATGCGAACCGTTTCCGTCGAAGCACTCATCAAAATGGCGGATTTTTTAGATAGGGATATCCATTACTTTTTTGAAAATAAGCATCAAACTGGAGAACATATTCTAAAAACACATGAGCAAACGGTGTTGCATGCAGACAATGAAAAAATCATCCGCAATCTTTCGGCAAGCGAAACAGGAAAATGGATGATACCTCGAATTTTAGAAATTTTTCCACAGCAATCGGAGGAAGCAATTGTCCTGCAAAAATTAACAGGCGAAGTTTTCCTTTATGTGTTGGCAGGAGCGCCGCAGATCGAGCTGGATCATCAGATTTATTCGCTCACTCCTGGGGATACTGCTCACTTTAATGCCTCTTCTTTAAAAGGGATCCAAAATGATACGGCGCAGACAGTCAAACTGTTGATGGTCTATCAGAAGGTTACTGAAGCCGAGGCGATTTGAATACAGTTTATATGGATGAGAAGTCCATTCTTCCTATTTTACCTCTTTTTTGTTCGTGCTGATTTGCTTGAACGGAAAAGAGGTTTTCATTTTGGCGAGCTGGAAGTATAATGAGAGAGAATGCAAGAAAGGCAAAGGTGAAGAAAATGGACGATAAAAATCATGCTTTTATTATCCAGACGGCCTTACTGACAGGCAAGCTGCTACTCGAAAATGGGGCGGAGATCTCACGCGTTGAGGATACGATGGAACGGGTAATCCGTAAAAGTTTAGGTACAGAACAGCGGAAAAGCTATTATACATATGTGACACTTACTGGCGTTTTTGTAAAAACAAATCTGGAAGAAAGCAGTTTTCTACGTATTGATACAAGAGGTTATAACTTGGAAAAAATCGTGGTCGTCAATCAGATCTCACGTGATTATCAAGCGGACTTGCTGACACTTGAAGAAATGGATGCAAAGCTGCGAGAACTTGCTCAAAAAGAAGAGCGGTATCCAATGTGGAAACAACTTTTCTTCACCGCGCTTCTCAGTGGATCGATTGTGCTGATTTTTGGCGGACACTTGGAAGATTTGCCGAGCAGTGTGACTGCTGGCGTGCTGGCCTATTACCTATTTCAAAAATTATCCAGCCTTGCAGACTATCCGTTTATTCTTGAATTTGTGTCCACTTTTATTGGTTGTTTAGCAGGTTTTATTCTTTTCCATTTTGTGGGGCAGGATATCAATATGACGATGATCGGGACAGTTATTCCGCTTGTTCCTGGAATCGGGGTGACAAATGCCATTCGTGATCTGATGAGTCGACATTATTTGTCGGGAATTATTCGCTTATTTGAAAGTTTGTTTATTGCGGCCGCACTTGGCTGCGGTGTAGCACTTGTCTTTTTATTATTCCATTTTTAGGAGGTCGGGTTGATGCTGTTTGAACTCATCTATCATTTTGTTTTTAGCTTCCTTGCCTCGATCTCCTTTGGGATACTTTGTCGGATTCCAAGAGAGACCATAGTGGCAGGGGGAATTGTCGGAGCTTCCGGCTGGATTGGCTACTGGCTGCTCAGTACGCACGGTTACAATGTTTTTGTGACAAGTTTCGTTTGTTCACTCATCTTAAGTACACTCAGTTACTTTTATAGTTACTGGCGCAAATACCCATCAACAGTCTTCTTTATTCCAGGTCTCGTGCCAGTTGTTCCCGGGATTACTTTTTATGAAGTCTTTAAGGAGCTTTTCACCGGGGATAAAATTGCAGCAGCAGCAAGTTTTTTTGATGTGATTTCCTCGGCTGTAGCACTGGCTTGTGGAATTACGATTGGAAATATGTTGTTTCTTTTGGTGAAGCAGCTTTTCAGCAAAACATTCAGTCGTCAAAAAATCGAAACCAAATGAATTTAATCCGTCTCTCATGCAATCCACAGCTTTTTTTCGGATTTCTGCGTTAAAATAAAGAAAATCAAGATTTGAGAAGGTGAGCAGCGTGAAAAAATTTTTAATGATTTGTTTCGTTGCAAGTCTATGTTTCTTTATTCCGGTACATACGCTGGCAGCAGAAACAGCAGCGTCTGAGACAGTACCCGCAAATATTGAGCTTCCAACGATGGGAGACACCAATCCACTTATTCCGATGGCACTAGGTACATTATGCGTTGCTGTCAGTATGCATATGTTAAAAGGACGTAAAATCCGCAGCAGGTAATTGACTTGCTGTTTTTTTATGGTTGAAAGTTGACGATGGGGGCCATTCAATGTATACCTAAAGTAGAAACTGCTTAATTGTGAAGGAGGAATTTTGGATGAAGTATGAGTGGCGTAAACAGGAAAAAAATCTGTATTTGCCGGGGCAAACTCCAGCATTTTTAGAGGTGCCGGCCCTAAATTATATTGTAATCGAAGGAGAAGGAGATCCCAACGGTTCATTATTTGATGAAAAAGTAGGTGTCCTCTATGCATTATCATATGCCATTCGGATGATGCCGAAAAAAGGGCATACACCACCCGGCTATTTTGAGTATACCGTGTATCCGCTTGAAGGGGAGTGGAGTACGAAACAACGGGATAGCGAGCCGCTTGATAAATCTCAATTTACATATACAATCATGATTCGGCAGCCTGATTTTGTGACACCGGCCGTTTTTGAAGAAGCAAAACAGCTGACTGCTAAAAAGGTTGATCCAACACTGCTAGAGAAGGCTCGATTGGAAGAACGAAGAGAAGGCGATGTGATCCAAATGCTACATCTCGGTAGCTATGATACGGAGCCTGCAAGTTTTGAAAAAATGGCGGCTTTCGCAGAACAAAACGGTTACACACGACTTTCAAAAGAGCATAAAGAGATCTATTTGAGCGATCCTCGCAAAACAGACCCTGATAAGTTGAAAACGGTGCTGCGTATTCAAGTAAAGAAGGCTTTGCTATGAATTCACAAGTATGTTAAAATGAAAATAATTGAAACGAAAAGAGGTGGAAATAATGTTGGAAAAAAATCATAGGAGACAAAAAAAGCCAATAAGCCCAATTTTGACAACTGATTGCACCCAACAGTTTTCCCTTCTTTTGGACGGAAAAAGATAAATGTTAGCCCGTGGTCAAAGATGCTTTGGCTGCGGTTTTTTTGTCTCTATACATCGATGAATAGAACCAATAAAGAGAGGGATTATATGTTAACCATTAAAGGAAAATACAACGAAGCAAAAGTCTT
Organism: Listeria ilorinensis; assembly: GCF_913566895.1. GTDB lineage: Bacteria > Bacillota > Bacilli > Lactobacillales > Listeriaceae > Listeria > Listeria ilorinensis. The sequence goes on from NZ_CAJYCN010000004.1 coordinate 28,785, forward strand.
TACTGATCAGCTTGATGACAGCACGATTGGGCAGATCATGGCACTAACGAACTATGCTTTTTTGAAAGACAGCCACATTCGCATTATGCCAGACACGCATAGCGGCAAGGGATGTGTGATTGGTGCTACTCTTTCACAAATAGATAAAGTTGTACCAAGCTTAGTTGGTGTTGATATCGGTTGCGGCATTCATGTGACCAAACTTAACAAAACTAAGCTGAAGACGCCGTTCGACAAATTAGACCATATCATTCGGGAACGAATTCCGAGCGGGCACGATACTTTTGATAAACCGATTGCTGCCATGACTGCAGAACGTTTTCATGCGGACATTCGTCGTGATTGGGCAGAAAGAAGTCTTGGCACACTTGGGTCAGGGAATCATTTCATCGAAGTGGCAGAAGGTGATAAAGCGCTCTATCTCATCATCCATAGTGGCAGTCGAATCTTGGGTAAAGATGTGGCTGAATTTCATCAAGATGCGGCGTATGAAAAATTAGATCAACTGCGTAAAGAATTAAAAGAAGCCGAACGCTCCGCCAAAAAGAAAGGACAAATGGTGCGGGCTGCAGAACTAAAGCAACTGCGGGAAGAAAACAAACTGCCATATGAGGCCTCTTATTTGGAAAACGAAGCGTTGCAGGCGTATTTGCATGATATGTCACTGGCTCAACAGTTTGCTGCTAAGAATCGTGCTACGATGGCTACCGTGATTTTGAAAGCCATGAAATGGGAGAAGCATGTGATGGATACGTTTGATTGTGTCCATAATTTTATCGATCTTGAAACCGGCATGGTCCGCAAGGGAGCAACATCTGCTCGGCAGGATGAGCGGCTGATTGTACCGCTGAATATGCGTGATGGCAGTATTTTGGGTGTCGGTAAAGGCAATCCAGATTGGAATTATTCCGCTCCGCACGGCGCTGGACGTCTGCTCAGTCGCTCAAAAGCTAAACAGACAATCAGCTTGGAAGGTTACCAGCGCGCAATGAAAGGTATTTATACGACGTCTGTTTCCAAAAAAACGCTAGATGAGGCACCAGCAGCTTACAAACCAGCTAAACTGCTTATGGAAGAAATCCATGAAACGCTGACAATCGAGGAGATCATTCGTCCTGTTTATAATTTTAAAGGTTGAAATAAGGAGCGGGTTTTCTGCCTGCTCCTTTTTTGTTGGAAAAATGGAATAGCTAGACAAACCCATGTGAAACCAGTATTCTAGAAGATGAGAAAGTCTTCGGAGGAAAAAAGAAATGAACCCGTTAGTAAGTGTGATCGTCCCTATTTATCAAACCGAAAAATATTTGCAACGTTGTCTAGACTCAATATTAGCTCAAACCTATCCGCATTTGGAAATCTTACTGATCAATGATGGCTCGCCAGGTGATCCTCAAAGAATTCTTGCAGCTTATCATGATCCGCGTATTCGCTATATCGAACAGCAAAATGGTGGTCAGGCCAGCGCCAGGAATAAAGGACTTGACTTGATGACGGGGGACTATGTGATCATGGTTGACAGTGATGACTATATTTCGCCTGAATTGGTTGCCACCTGTATGCAGTATGTTGAGCGAGAACAAGCTGATTTAGTGATTTTTACTTCGTATAATGTAAACGAACAGGGTGATAAGCAATATATCCCTCGAAAAAGCGGTTATTTTTTGACGGATGCTGGAACGGTGCCTTGGAATAAATTTTACCGGGCAGATTTATGGGCGGGGTTGCGATTTCCAATGGGATCCTGGTTTGAAGACCTTGGGATTGTTCCTGTCGTGGCATTAAGAGCAAAACGTCCTGTCAAAATTAGCAAGGCTCTTTATTTCTATATCGTAGACCGCAAAGATTCCCAAACGAATCAGCAGGACGGCGCACGCTTTCTGGACGTCATCCCGATGCTTGAAAATGTGAGAGCAGAATTAAAACGAGCTGGACTACTGGAAAATAATGAAACAGAATTGGAACGCTTATATTTAGAACATCTTGTCTACCGGACGATTTTACGTAAAATTATTTATCTGTCTTCAAAAAAAGAACGCAAAGTCCTACTGAAAAAAATTAAGCAGGAGATGGAACAGTCATTTCCCAATTGGCGCCAAGCTGATTATCAGGCCGGAACAGGACTAACAGCCAAACTGAAAAAGTGGGCGGTTCATTTTTATTTAAATGGCCATCTACTCATTGGCGATTGGATTTGGAAAGTGCCATTTGAAGCACGCCGAAAGAAAACCGGTTTTTAAGGAGTTATAAAAATGAAAATTAGTATCATCATTCCTGCATATAATGTAGAAGAATATATCGAGGCGTGTATTCAATCCATCTTTGCGGAAAACTATTCGGAAAAAGAAGTGATCGTCGTGAATGACGGTTCCACGGACAACACGGCTGAAAAACTGGCACTCTTAGAGAAGGAATATCCTTTCCAGCTGATTACACAAGAAAATGCTGGTCTATCAGCAGCTCGAAATCGAGGTGTGGCCTCTTCAACTGGCGATTATATCGGTTTTTTAGATAGTGATGATGTAGTTTTAAGCAATATGTACCTGCATATGATGGCCTCCCTTGAAAAAGGAGTAGCTGATGTGATAACCATTGGTGTCGATCGTTTGAATGAGAAAGGTCGTTATCCATCTGTTCTCCATCAGCATTATATGAAACAGCAAAAATGGGGGACGACACTGGAAGAAACGCCAGAACTACTTTATGACACAACTGTTTGGAATAAATTATTCAAGCGGACATTTTGGGAAGAGAACGATCTGCATTTTGAAATTGGCCGTACCTATGAAGATATACCTGTAGCCCTTACTGCCCTGATTAAAGCAGAACAGATCCACGTTTTACCAGAAGTCGGCTATCTATGGCGTGCCCGGTCAAGTGGCAAATCCATTACGCAACAGCGGAACAGACCTACTCTTGTTACTGATCGTCTCCATGCGCTCAGACTTGTTGACAAGGTATTTCAAGAGAAGCCTGCAAGTCGCAGTTTGCAGCAACAAAAAAGATTAAAGTTTCTGGAAATCGATTTGTTTTCTTTGATTGAGTGGCTATTTTCGGCAAAGGAGCCTGATCGCTCAAACATACAACAGGAAGTTCTTTGTTATATAGAAGAAACTATTAATTCGGAGGAGTTTTCTGCCCTACCAAAGAATAAGCAAGCCATGTATCAAAGCTTACTTCACCGTAATGAGCTTGCGTTCAAATGGCATAGTTATCGTTATTTTATAAGTAAAGCTGTAAAAAAAATACGTTGATTTCAGGCAGGCTCGCAGCAGAGTCTGCCTTTTTTATTGACAAACCCTCTTAATGTAACTATAATAGTTACAAAGGAGTGAAAGAAATGGCCATTTCAACTCGCTTTAGTGTCGCTGTCCATACGTTGGTACTTATCGATATCCATCGTGACAAACCACTGACCTCTGACCTTATTGCCAGCAGTGTCGGAACGAATCCTGTCGTAATTCGGCGGATTATGAGTCAATTGAAAAAGGCAGGACTGATCTATTCAGCTCCTGGAATCACTGAGACACGTCTGCTCAAGGAAGCAGATGCTATCACGCTACTTGATGTTTACCGGGCTGTCAGTGCAGATGCCACACTTTTTGATCTGCATCAGCATCCAAATCCGGCATGTCTAGTCGGAGCTAACATCCAGGACTCACTCAATGGGATTTTTCAGACAGCCACCCGCAAGATGGAAGAAGAGTTAGCCGCTGTTACAGTTTCAGATGTTGCAGCTGATATTATGGAAAAGAGCAAGGCATGAATAATCGTGCCTTGTAAAAAAATCACATTTTTGTAACTATATCAGTTACAAAAAAGGAGGAAAAATGATGAAAATCGCGATTATAGGTGCAACAGGAAAAGCAGGACATATGATTTTAGAAGAAGCTTTGTCACGGGGCAATCATGAAGTAACAGCCGTTGTACGCAATCAGTCGAAACTAGGAGAAACCACAGCTAAAGTGCTAGAGAAGGATCTCTTTGATCTTACAGAAACAGATTTAAGCGGACAAGATGTTGTCATTGATGCTTTTAATGCTCCAGCAGGAAAGGAAGGATTGCATGTAGAGTCGCTGGCACATTTGACAACACTTTTAGAAGGACACCCAGAAGTGCGACTTTTAGTTGTCGGTGGAGCTGGAAGTCTCTATGTGGATGCAGACGAGACCATTCGTGTGATGGATACACCAGATTTCCCAGCAGCTTTTTTGCCAACTGCATCTAATATGGGCAAGGCATTTGATATATTGCAGGAGAATCAACAACTTAACTGGACATATTTAAGTCCAGCAGCTTTCTTCAATTATGAAGGTGAGCGAACAGGTAGTTATAAGAGTGGTGGTCATCAGTTGCTTGTGAATGCTGCCGGACAAAGTGAAATCAGCTATGCTGATTATGCGATTGCCATGGTGGATGAAGCGGAAAACGGTCGCCATATTCGAGAACGCTTTTCCGTTGTAAGTAAATAAATTTATAAGAGATGGCTAATTTTGCCATCTCTTTTAATTGAATATAGTGCTGGCGACTAATTGCAATTCCAGCGAAAGTGACGTATGCTAGTTGAAAGGGAAACAAAGAGAGAAAGGCGTGACCCGCACTGAAGAAAAAGAGAAAACTGACGAAGCGGCAGCGGAAGAAACGTATTCTTGCGATTTCGGGCATTTTAGTCTTGCTGATTTCGTTAGGGATCATCGCAGCATTCATCCGTGAAGCTTATTTGATTGCCACAGCTCCTGCGCCAGCCTATAAGTCGAAAGAAGAAGATTTTATTAACCAACTTTCTAAGCATGCACAGGAGATCCAACAGGAAGAAGGTATCTTGACAAGTATCACACTTGCCCAAGCAATTCTTGAATCGAATTGGGGCGAAAGTGATCTTGCACAGGAAGCCAATAATCTATTTGGTGTGAAAGCAAGCGGAGATGTACCGAAAGTCAATATGAAAACAAAAGAGTACGTAGACGGTAAATGGATCGAGATACAGGCAGATTTTCGTAAGTACGATGATTGGAATGCCTCGCTTGATGATCATGCCCAGCTTTTCTTACGTGGGACCTCATGGGATAAAGATAAATACAAACCCGTTATCGAGGCTTCTGGATATGAAGAGGCTGCCTTGGCACTTGTAACAGCTGGCTATGCCACTGACCCTGATTATGCTTACAAGCTCATAGATTTAATCGAGCAATATGATCTAGCGGTCTATGATAAAATTGATGAGAAACTTCTGTCAACTAGAAAAATTTCTGCTTACGGGGAAGTGAAAGAGGGAGCAGATGAAACTGTTTGGTCAGAACCTTACGGGCTAGTTGGTGCACAAAAGGTGGAAAAAATCAGCTATTTTGCACGAGATGATCTGCAATTGATCGGGGAAGCCAAAACAACAGACGCCACTTGGTATCAATTTGCCGTGGATGGAAAAACCATTGGCTGGGTCAAAAGTGATCAAATTGTCCCTCAATAAGCATATAAAAAGAACGAAATCTTTGTCTTATTATTAGGTAAAAAGACATGTTTCGTTCTTTTTTTCATGCTTTTTCAGAAAAAATCCATCTATGATAGACTTAGAAAATCCAATTGTTATCAGTTATCTGTCATAATAGATACATAAATGTAATATAGATTACGGGAAAGTTTTGATAGAATGAAATGGTTGCTAAAAGAACACTTGTTTTGATAAAAACATGAAACTCTTAAAGTAAAAGGATGTGCAAAACTCATTATGTGGCAACTTGCGAAGAAGCACTTGATTAAAGTGGGGCTATTCGGTTTTTCAATTTCCATCATCTTTGTTCCTGTCAATGTAAGAGCAGCTGAAACAACCAGCCTAACTTCAGAACAAGCATCGTTTATTAATGAAATTGCGCCTCACGCACAAAAAGTGGAGCGGGAAAATGGTATTTTAGCAAGCATCACGATTTCTCAAGCGATTCTAGAATCTGATTGGGGCAAGAGTGAACTTGCAACAAAAGGGCATAATCTTTTTGGAATCAAAGGGAACTATCAGGGGCAGACCATCCATTTGACCACCAGAGAGCATAGTGGAGGCAGTTGGTACGAAACATCTGCTGATTTCCGTGCATACCCCAGCTGGTATGAATCTCTAAGCGATCATGCTCAGCTATTTATAGAAGGACCAACTTGGAATAAAAACCTCTATGCAGGTCTTTTGGGCGAAAAAGACTATCATAAAGCAGCAGAAGCGCTTGGAAAGACTGGCTATTCTTCTGACCCTCATTATGCTGCTAAATTGATCGAGCTGATCGAAAGTTTTAATCTGACACGTTTTGATAGTTCTCAGAATGAAAAGATCAATCAGTCCATCCGTCATGCTGTGGGGGAAGTGGTGAGTAATGATCCTCTTCAAATTTGGAGTGAACCCGCTGGAACGAATGGCGCTTATGAAAAAGCCGAAATTTCAGAAGCGAAGGGTAACAAGCTGACGATTATCTCCGAGTCTGGTGTTAGCGGTTCTGAAGAAAAATGGTATCAAATCCAACTTGAAACTGGCATGACTGGATGGGTTCATAAAAATGCAGTCAAACAGCTTTATCAAATAAATAGAAGCCATTCATTCGCTGCGACAGAAACTACAAATGCTCAAACCACAGTCGGCAAAATGTCGGTAGGGCATGATAGCTTTGAACAGCCATATGTGATTGGCAGCCACCGTACGACAGATAAACAAGTGAATAAACAGATTTCAATCAGTTTGATTACAGCGTCGTTATAAAATTGAATTTAAAATTATGAGACAGAAGATTGCAAAAAGTGCTTGTTTTGCAGACTTCTGTTTTTTTATGTCTACTCGTGCTTTTTCTGATTTTTCTGCTATACTACTAAATGTAGACATATTTTAAGCATGCAAGGAGGAGAAAAGGAATGGATGAAACGTTAAAAATGCTAAAAGATTTGACAGACGCTAAAGGCATCGCAGGTAATGAACGAGCAGTCCGTCAAACTTTTGATGCATATATCAAACCGTTTGCAGACGAACTCGCACAAGATGGACTAGGAAGTTCCGTTGCGAAAAAAGTGGGAGATGCAGAAGGACCTAAAATCATGATTACAGGTCATCTGGATGAGGTTGGTTTTATGGTCTCGCAAATCGATGAAAAAGGCTTTATCAAGTTTCAAACGGTCGGAGGTTGGGTTCCGCATGTGATGTTATCGCAAAAGGTGACCATTGTGACGCGTAAAGGTGAAGAAATTACTGGCGTGATTGGTTCAAAGCCGCCTCACATTATGACAGCAGCAGAACGCCAAAAATCCATCGCAATCAAAGACATGTTTATAGATATCGGTGTGGCGGATAAGGAAGAAGCTGAAAAGGCAGGTGTTCGGCCGGGAGATATGATCGTGCCAGCATTCGATTTCACCGTGATGCATAACGAAAAATATCTATTGGCTAAAGCATGGGATAACCGAATTGGCCTTGCGATCGCTATTGAAGTACTTAAAAATCTCCATAAAGAAAAACATCCAAATACTGTATTCGGTGTTGGTGCGGTGCAGGAGGAGGTGGGACTTCGTGGTTCTAAAACAGCTGCTCATTTTGTAAATCCAGATATTGGTTTTGCTGTGGATGTGGGTATTGCTGGAGATACACCAGGGATCTCTCCAACAGAAGCGCAAAGCAAGATGGGGAAAGGTCCGCAGATTGTGATTTATGATGCTTCCATGGTCAGCCACCCGGGTTTGCGTGACTTTGTTACAGATGTAGCAGATGAACTCGGCATTCCATATCAATTTGAAGCGATACCAAATGGAGGAACAGATGCTGGATCTATGCATCTTTCTGGTGATGGAGTACCATCATTGCCAATTACGATCGCAACACGGTATATCCATTCGCATTCATCCATTCTTCATCGTGATGATTTTGAATATGCGGTAAAACTGATTACAGAGGTCGTCAAACGGTTAGATAAAGATACTGTAGCTAAAATCAAAGCAGGTGAATAAAAAACAAAGCTGTGTATGGCTAGTTCATACACAGCTTTTTTAGGGGAAAACAGAGCTGCTTGCTTTTCATCAGTAATCCCTCTAAAATAATGGAGAGAGCATTTTGGGATGGAGGATTGAGGAATGGCAGAGATATTGATTGCGGGAGCGGGACTTATTGGTCAACAGATTCTTACAGCATGTCAGCTTGCTGGAAAAAGTGTTCAAATTATTTCTAAGCCGCCATTACCAAAAAGCTATGACGAGCAGGTGCATATTTTCGGGGATCTAAGCCTGTGGAGTGATGCAGAGATCATGCGGTTACTCCGCCATACTGAAGTCTTTGTTTTTGCGATGGGGGCAGGTCCTCATGCGACACCTCAAAAGCCCGCACAAGAATTTTTCTTTCGTGTCAATGTAAATACAGCTGAACGTTTCACTCATTTGGCCAAGCAAGCTGGGGTGAAGCAAGTGGTCATCATGAGTTCTTTTTACAATACCTTTGCAGAAAAGCATCCTGAATGGCATCTAGCCGATCTCCATCCATTTATTCATGCCAGTTTGCAACAGGAAGCACGCACACTCGCAGAACAATCTGCGAGTTTTGATGTGCTGATTATGCGGCTTCCCTATTTAATTGGCAGTACGGAAGGGAAATGTCGTTCGCCATGGTCAAGAACAGTAGATCGACTGCGCGGCAAAGAAGAAGTCTATTATTTCCACAATAGTACCAGTTTAAGCGGTCTCGGTATGTTAACAACTGAAAATCTGCAAAAAGCTTTTAGTGATTTGGTTCTCCAAAACGAAATAAAAGGTACCGTTACTTTGCCGAACGACTTCATTGATTCCTATTCCTTCTATAATATAGTCAAGCAAGCAGGAGATTTAGACTTTCATTTGGTGGCTGCTAGTGAAGCTGAGCTTTATGCACAAGCCGCCGCTAGGCTTGCTATGAATCGGAACCAGGCCGTTGAAGCAGGTATTCACCCTGTCTATGGACTAGAATTGCGCAAACAAGCTCTTCAGGTGGAGGCAGATGATTATTTTACTTTCAAACAGACCCGAGCGCAGGTTGAAAAGGCTATTTTCGAGGCATTCAGGGAAATAAATTAGGACTTTTTGCTTACAAAGAAAATTTACCGATTTAAAATGATTTTTATTACGAAAATATTACAAAGCGAGGAAATAAAACGTGGAAATCATTCATTCAACTAAAAATGAGCGGGTTAAACAATTGCGCAAATTACAAATGAAAAAAGAACGAGAGGCAACGGGGACTTATCTTGTTGAAGGCTTTCATCTTGTGGAAGAGGCACTCAAGCAGGACGGTTTCGTACAAGAACTATTTGCTCTTCCAGAGATTGATCTAACAAAAGCCCCCTTCGATACAGCAGCTAAAGTAACACGAATTTCACGCGAAGTTGCGCATTTTATCAGTGAGACAAAAGCGGAGCAGGGGATTTTCGCTGTTGTGAAGATGACGAGCCCAAGTATCATGATGTTATTTGGCAAGAAGTTTCTTTTGGTCGACCGCGTGCAGGATCCGGGCAATATCGGGACGCTGATTCGGACAGCCGATGCAGCCGGTTACGATGCTGTCGTGCTTGGAACCGGTTCGGCCGATCTATATAATCCGAAAGTGATCCGTTCCGCACAGGGGAGTCATTTTCATCTACCAGTTTTTTCAGCCGATCTGCATGTTTGGGTGGAGAATCTAAAAGAAGAAGGTGTACCGGTATACGGTGCAATTTTGGATAAGGAAGCATGCTCTTTTGAAGAGATACCCAAACAGGAAACTCTGGCTTTGTTGGTTGGCAACGAAGGACAAGGGATTGCTCCAGAATTAATTGATAAAGTGACTGCTGGTGTTTATATCCCGATTTACGGGGAGAGTGAATCACTAAATGTAGGAGTGGCAGCGGGTATCTTGATGTATGCATTAGCAAAATCAGAAAACATTTGAGCAAATGAAAAGCCCTCCTTAAGCTATACAAGCAGGGCTTTTAACTTTCATTCATACTTAATTTCAGTTTCGCTGATTAGTACTGGGCGAAGGACTTTTTTGACCGAAGCGATATAATCATGTGCCGCTCCCCATTCAAAATTAAAGAGAAAATTATCGGAGCTTCCGGTCGAAATCACCGTCACTTCAGCTTGGTCATAAAAATCATGAATCGTAACAAATAGGGCTGTTCGGTTCGAGTTACGTATATAATATTTTTCATAAGCCAGCGTTGCTAGCTTATGTTCTCCCATGACGATCCGGAGCTCTTCAAAAATCGGGTTGCTTTTTGCTTGGGATAATTTGATCATATCCATTGTTTCTTCTACAGAGCTTTTCACAACATATCGGTAACTGGGCATGATGGATCACTCCTTTATTTCGTTACTTCTATTTTAAGCCCGTAGAATGGATTTTTCAAATAGGAATTACAACTTACATTTTATAAGTTATTTAAGATAAATTAGTTACTTTCGCTTCAAGTTTGTGGTACAATATTTGTGAGGTGAGAAATATGGCTGAAGAACATAAAGTATGTCCGAAGTTTGAGTCTGCATTTCAACTTCTTGGCAAAAGATGGACGGGTTTAATCATCAACGTACTGCTAACAGGTCCGAAGCGATTTAAGCAAGTAGCCAGCGAGATTCCTCAAATGAGTGATCGCGTATTAGCGGAACGTTTAAAAGAACTAGAAGAGTTAGATATCGTCATCCGTCAAGTTTATCCTGAAACCCCCGTACGGATTGAATATGAGCTGACTGACAAGGGGAAAGACTTGCAAGAAGTCATGGTTCAAGTACAGTGTTGGGCAGATAAGTGGATAAAAATAGAAGAAACAGCAGTATAAGGTTAGAGGAAAAGCCAGGCGATATTCGTCTGGCTTTGTTTTTAAACGTAGTGGTTGATGAGCTTGACTAAAAAGAAGGATACGTTACTAGTAGTAAAAAATTTGAATATACGTATGCTCCTCCCCTTGCAAACTCCCCAAATCCATATTATAATGAAAAACAAATGACAATTTAAAATGTAAAAGACAATGACGGAGACAAGTAGCAAAGTTTGAAGTCTAGGGAGAGGCGGTCATGGACTGGAAGCTGCCTTACAGGATGATTTTGTGAACATTTCAGCTCCACGAGTCGCTGCCGGGAGATGATTTCAAAAGGCAGATCGGTCAAATACCATTGATCGTTATTTGAATGAAGTGAAAGCAGTTTATCTGCTTTTATAAGGGTGGTACCGCGAATCAACCTCGTCCCTTTTGTGGATGGAGGTTTTTTATTTTGTCTAAAATCGTAAAGGAGTGGAGGAAATGTTAGAACAATTAAACGCTTTGCAAAAAGAAGCTGAAGAATCGCTTACGCAAGTGACGGACTTAAAAAGCTTGAATGATCTGCGTGTTAAATATTTAGGTAAAAAAGGGCCGATGACAGAGATTATGAAACAAATGGGCAAACTTTCTGCTGAAGAGAAACCGCTTGTGGGTGCACGTGCTAATGAGGTCAGAACGGCACTTGCCAAACAAATCGAAGCTGCTCAGGCTCGTCTTGAGGAAGAAGCGATTATTACGAAACTACAAGAAGAAACCATTGATGTGACACTTCCCGGAACAAAAGTCGGTGCCGGGACTCCACATCTTCTCACGCAAGTTATCGAAGAATTGGAAGATTTGTTCATTGGAATGGGTTACCGTGTGGCGGAAGGCCCGGAAGTCGAACTTGATTATTATAACTTCGAAGCCCTCAATTTACCAAAAGGTCACCCGGCTCGGGATATGCAAGACAGCTTTTATATTACGGAAAACACGCTGTTGCGCACACAAACATCACCTGTTCAAGCGCGTACCATGGAAAAACATGATTTTAAAAATGGACCGATCAAGATCATCTGTCCGGGGAAAGTCTATCGCCGGGATAATGACGATGCAACCCACTCACATCAGTTTACACAAATCGAAGGACTTGTAGTGGGAGAAAATATTACGTTTAGTGATTTAAAAGGGACACTGACTGTTTTAGCGAAAAAAATGTTTGGCGATGATCGTGAAATTCGGCTGCGTCCAAGCTTTTTCCCGTTCACAGAACCATCCGTCGAAATGGATATCTCCTGCTTCAAATGCGGGGGTAGTGGATGCCGGGTCTGCAAAGGAACAGGTTGGATTGAGATTCTCGGTTCTGGAATGGTACACCCGAATGTCCTTGAAATGAGCGGTATTGACTCGAAGAAATACAGTGGTTTTGCTTTCGGCATGGGGCCCGAGCGGATCGCAATGCTGAAATATGGTGTGGACGACATTCGCCATCTTTATACGAATGATTTGCGGTTTGCAGAACAGTTTGCCGCTCAAGAAACGGAGGGACGCTGATATGTTAGTATCTTACGAGTGGGTCAAAGAATTTTTTCCTACGCTTGATTTAGATGCGGAAAGTTTGGCAGAAGCGATCACACGGACGGGAATTGAAATAGAAGGTGTCGAACATTTAGATGCTGCTTTAAAAAAAATCGTTGTAGGGGAGGTTTTGACTTGCGAAAAACACCCAAGCGCAGATAAATTAAATAAAACAACCGTTCAAACAGACGAAGAGGACCCCATCCAAATCATTTGCGGGGCACCCAATGTGCGTGCTGGTCAAAAAGTAATCGTCGCTAAAGTCGGGGCACGACTTCCAGGTGGTCTCAAAATCAAACGGGCTAAACTGCGTGGCGAAGTATCGGAAGGGATGATTTGTTCCCTTCAAGAACTTGGTTTTGAAGGGAAAGTCATTCCAAAAGCCTATCAAGATGGGATTTTTGTATTGCCAGAAGCGGCAACTGTTGGAGCGGATGCCATTCGATTACTCGGTCTTTATGATGCAGTCTTAGACATGGCGATTACGCCTAACCGGGCTGATGCACTTAGCATGATCGGGGTGGCGCATGAGGTAGGAGCGATCATCGGTCAGACTTTTGCGCCAGTGGAACAACCAGATGTAACCGAAAGCGGGAGTATCGATGGCCGTATAGCTGTCAAAGTAGAAGCAAAAGAAGCAGCCCCTTACTATGCGGTGAAATTGATCGAAGACATTACCATTCAAGAATCACCACTTTGGCTACAAACTCGTCTGATGAAAGCTGGTATCCGTCCGCATAACAATGTTGTTGACGTGACCAATTACATCAATCTTCTTTATGGCCAGCCTCTACATTCCTTTGACTATGATACAATCGCGTCAAAAGAAATCGTTGTTCGTTTGGCAAGAGAAGGTGAAACACTGACAACTCTGGATGATCAAAAACGCAATCTGCCGAGCGGTGCCGCTTTGATAACTGATGGCATAGAACCAATTGCTATTGCCGGAGTTATGGGCGGGGCAACAACCGAAGTGACAGATGCAACGACAACTGTACTGCTGGAAGGGGCGATCTTCAGTGCAGGATCGATCGGTAAAACGTCACGCGAACTAGGACTGCGAACAGAAGCAAGCATTCGGTATGACAAAGGTAGCGATGCATTCAAGGTAGAAAAAGCATTGGCACATGGTGCCGCTTTGATTGCCGAACTGAGCGGTGGTAAACTGATCAGTGGAGTAGCAGAAGAAGATCATCGTGAAACCGGCAGTCAAGTCATTTCAACTGATTTGATGCGAATCAATCGCTTGTTGGGGACTGCTTTAGAGGCCGCTGATATTGAGCAGATTTTTGCCCGCTTAGGCTTTCTTCTGCAAGTTGATGGTGAAATTTTCACTGTGACGGTTCCTTCCCGCAGATGGGATATCACGATTGAAGCCGACTTACTGGAAGAAATTGCCCGCATTTATGGCTACGACCGGATTCCGGCGACACTTCCAGCGACAGCTTCAACCGGTGGACTAACAGCAAGTCAAACCGCTCGCCGCTTGATCCGTCGCTATTTGGAAGGTGCTGGGCTCACTCAAGCACTCACTTATTCGCTCGTTTCCGAAAAAGAGGCAAGTCATTTGGCACTCAAAGAAGCGGGTGCAGTGAAGCTTTCTATGCCAATGAGCGAAGAGCATAGTCACCTGCGTCAAAGTATCGTACCTGGTCTTTTGCATTCGGCTCGGTACAATGTGGCACGGAAGAATCGGAACGTTCATCTTTACGAATTAGGCAGTGTTTTCTATGCGACTACTGGTGATGCGCTTCCAGAAGAGGAAGAACATCTAGCGGGACTGATCACAGGTGAATGGACTGAAACAGATTGGCAAAAAACAACAAAAACGGTGGATTTCTTCGTTTTGAAAGGGATTGTGGAAGGCTTGATACAAAAACTAGGCGTAACGAGCCCGCTCACTTTTAAACCTGCTCAAAAAGTAGATCTTCATCCGGGGCGCACTGCTGCAATTTATCTGGCTGAAAAGGAAATTGGCTATATAGGCGCCCTTCATCCAGCAGTCGAAAAAACATATGATCTGCATGAGACGTATGTATTTGAAATGAATTTTGCCACATTGCTTGAAGCAGAAAAAACAGCGATCATGTATCAGCAGATTCCGCGTTATCCGGCGGTGACACGTGATATTGCTTTTGTCGTTGGTGAAGATGTGGCACATCAAGCTATTCTAAGTGTGATTCGTGAAAATGGCGGTAAGCTGTTGCAGGATGTGAAACTATTTGATATTTTCCAAGGGGATTCACTTGGTGAAAATAAAAAATCACTGGCTTATTCCTTGACCTATCAAGATCCAGAACGGACGTTAGTAGAAGAAGAAGTCAGTGCACAAACGGATCAAGTGACAAGTGCCTTGCAAGAAGCTTTTGGTGCGGTGATCCGTTAAACATAGACAGTCGGCAGAAAATTTGCCGGCTGTTTTTTAGCACTGACAGAGTGAAATGATTAGTGCTATAATGGATATATGCTTTTTGTCAAAAACAAAATTACAAGCAAGAAAATGAGGGCTGCCAGTGGCATACGTGGAGTTAAAGAAAGTATACAAACGCTATCAGATGGGAGAAAGCATTGTCACCGCAAATGATGGCATTGAGTTTAGTATTGGTAAGGGTGAATTCGTGGTAATTGTTGGACCTTCCGGGGCAGGAAAATCTACAGTTCTTAATATTTTAGGCGGTATGGACAGCTGTGATGAAGGAAAAGTTGTGGTGGATGGTGCAGATATCGCGCAGTTCAATGCCAAACAATTAACTGGTTACCGGCGAACAGATGTCGGATTCGTCTTCCAATTTTACAATCTTGTTCCGAATTTGACCGCGAAAGAAAATGTAGAACTAGCCGCACAAGTGTCACCAAATGCACTTGATGCAGAAGAAGTATTAAAAGAAGTAGGACTTGGACACCGACTTGATAATTTCCCGGCACAACTTTCCGGCGGAGAACAGCAGCGTGTTGCGATCGCTCGTGCACTTGCAAAAGCGCCTAAACTGTTACTTTGTGATGAACCAACTGGTGCACTTGATTATGAGACGGGGAAAGCCGTTTTAAAATTGTTGCAGGATACTTGCCGAAATACCGGTACGACCGTGATCGTCATCACCCACAATGCGGCAATTACACCGATTGCTGACCGCGTGATTGAGATTAACAACGCCAAAGTTCGTTCGATCAAAGAAAATGACCATCCTGTTTCGATCGATGTGATCGAATGGTAAGGAGGCTGTCATTTTGAAGAAAAAAGCATTATGGAAAGATATCACGAAGGAAATCTGGAAGTCTAAAAGTCGGTTTTTCTCAATTTTTGCACTGATTTTACTCGGTGTTGCCTTTTTCATTGGGATCAAGGCTACCGGTCCAGATATGCTCCAAACGGCAGATCATTATTATAAGGTCAACCATTTAGCTGACTATACCGTTCAGTCAAATTATGGTATTGATGATAGCGATCTCGAAGAATTGCGGCAAATGGATCAGGTTGAAACTGTGGAACCGGGTTATACAGCAGATCTTTTATTAAAAGGAGATCCATTAGCCATTAAGCTGTATTCTTATGATACAAAAGATGGTAATCGTGTGAATCAATTTGTTGTTAAAAGCGGACACCTGCCGAAAAAGACAGGTGAAATCGCATTGGATGATACGAAAGAGATGCACGAGAAGTTCAAGATTGGTGATACCATCAGTTTTGTCGATAAGAATGGGGAAGACCCGGAAGACACACTTAAAAACAGTACATTTAAAGTGGTAGGTTTTGTTTCAAGTCCGCAGTATATTGAGCAGGAGGAGCGTGGCACAAGCACTGTCGGAAAAGGACAGACAGATGCGATTGCAGTCGTACCGGAAAAAGATTTCAATATGGACGTCTATACTACCGCGAATATTCTGTTTAAAAATACAGCTGATTTAGAAAGTTATTCAGATGAGTACGAAGAGACAGTCAAAAAAGATAAGAAAGCCATTGATGCGGCTCTAAAGGACCAACCAGAAAAAAGGTTGGATGAAATCAAACAAGACGGCGAACAAAAAATTGCTGAAAATGAAGCCAAATTAGAAGACGCTAAAAGACAACTAGCAGATGGCGAAAAGCAATTGAAAGATGCAAAAAGTCAGTTGGATCAAGGCTGGAACGACTATGAAAATGGTAAAAAAGCCTTTGATCAGAAAATGACAGATGGACAGGCAAAGCTGGATCAGGCAGAAAGTCAACTTGCAAGTGCTAAAGCAGAACTTGATCAAGCAGGTCCGGCTCTCGAAAGTGGGCGAACACAGCTCGAGGCTGCAAAAGCTCAACTGGCAGATGGACAGAAGGCTCTTTCAGATGCAGAAGCACAACTTACTCAACTTAGAACGGCAGCGAGCCAAGCAGAGACGTATGCGAATTTTCTCAGTAGTTTGAGCAGCTATCCAACAATCATCGTGGATCCGAACCAATCGGAAGACTTCCATTATCAAAATGGTGAGATTCATGTTTCACCAGCATTTAAGACGGAGTTGTATCAAAGCGTCAGCCAATTTAGTGGAGGCACAGCCGCTTTGGATGCTATTTTCGCAGGCCAGGTGTCAGAGGCCAGTCTGCAAGAGATGCAGGCAAAAGCGAATCAGACAGCTGCTGATTTAAACACCCGATATCAAACAGCGCAAAATGAATTCAATACCAAAAAAGCCGAAGTAGACGCGGCAAGTAGTGAGCTCACGCAAAAAGAAACTGAGCTGACACAGGCAGAAGCCAATTATCAGGCTGGCGAAAAAGCTTATACAGATGGTATGGCGCAGCTTTCAACAGGGAAAGCCGAACTAGCAGCTGGTAAAAAGAGTGGTCAGGCAGAGCTTGACAGTGCCTATGCTAAGTTAGAAGAAGGGCAAAAGGCGTACGATGAAAATGCTACAAAATTCGCGGATACAAAAGCGGAAAGTGAAGCACAAATAGCGAACGGTGAGAAAAAACTTACAGAAGCAAAAGAAAAACTTGATCAGCTCGATCAGCCAAAATACTATGTATTAGATCGTTTAAATAATCCGGGTTACTCGGAATTCAAAGAAAATGCTGATCGGCTGAATTCGATGTCCACCGTATTTCCCGTCTTCTTCTTCTTGATTGCTGGACTTGTCTGCTTAACAACGATGACGCGGATGGTAGAAGAACAGCGGACCCAAATTGGGACACTAAAAGCACTTGGTTACGATAATCGAGACATTATGCTGAAATTCCTCGTGTATGGAACGACTGCAAGCGTACTTGGAACGATTGGTGGGATTTTTATCGGGCATCTGCTCTTCCCGCAAATCATTTACAATGCCTACAATAATACAATGTACAGTTTACCACCAGTAGATGTTTCGTATTATCTCAGCTTTAGTATTATTTCGCTGATCGTGGCGCTTGTTTGTACGACTTTGACAGCATATGTTGCATGTCGGGCAGAGCTTCGAGCCAATGCAGCTACACTGATGCGTCCAAAAGCGCCGAAAAATGGAAAACGGATTTTGCTAGAACGAATCCCGTTTATCTGGAAACGAATGAGCTTTACCTATAAAGTTACCGCTCGGAATATTTTCCGTTACAAACAACGGATGTTGATGACTGTTCTTGGTGTAGCTGGTTGTACAGCGCTGATTCTGACAGGTTTTGGCTTGCGTGACTCGATCAGTGACATTGCCAAGTTGCAATATGGAAATGTCATGAAATACGACGCTATGGTTGCAAAAGATGTAAATGCAACAAAATCACCCAAACAAGATTATGAAAAACTAATGCAGGATCCGAACATTACGGAACGGCTACAAATGTCGCTTGCTTCCTTTGATACAAAGAAAGCAGGAAAGAATACGCAGCAAGTATCTGTCGCTGTGCCTGAATCAACGAATCATTTTTCAGATTTTATTTCCCTCCACAATCGTAAAAGTGGAGAAAAGGAGAGACTGGGAAATAACGGAGCTGTAATCACGGAAAAGCTAGCTAAACTTTATGATTTAAAACCCGGTGATACAATTACGATCAAGGATGCAAACAATGATACTTACCAGGTCAAAATTTCTGCAATTGCTGAAAACTATGCGGGACACTATCTGTTTATGTCGAAAGATTATTATCAAAAAGTCTTCCATAAAAAGCCGTCCTACAATACGGATCTGCTAAACTTTGATAATACGTCAAGCAAATGGCAGGACAATTTTGCCGAACAGCTGACACAAAATAGCAGTGTATTGTCTGTTACATTCTCCAACTCCATCAGTGATATGTTGAATGACAGCCTGAGCAGTTTGAATGTCGTCATGCTGGTACTTGTCATTTCAGCAGCGATTCTGGCCTTCATCGTACTCTACAATTTGACCAACATTAATGTGTCAGAACGAATACGAGAACTCTCAACGATTAAGGTCCTCGGTTTCTATCCAAAAGAAGTGACCATGTACGTGTATCGAGAAAACATTATTTTAACCTTCCTTGGTATTTTAGTCGGATTTGTACTTGGTTTTTTCCTGCATCGTTTTGTCATCACGACAGCAGAAGTTGATAATATGATGTTCAGTCCAGGTATTTATCCCGTCAGCTATTTATATGCAGCCATCCTGACATTCGTTTTTGCAACAATCGTGATGCTAGTCATGCATGTGCGATTAAAACGGATCGATATGATTGAAGCATTAAAATCAGTTGAATAACAAAAAAGCAATCTCCTTTGAACTGGAGATTGCTTTTTTTATGCGAAAGAACAAATTCTATGTTACGCTAAAGCTAAATCATAGGTATGAGACTCAACAAGCGAAAGGGGTTTTGGTGTGAAAAGGGGTTTACAAAGAGCGAGCCTGCTATTATGGCTGGTTAGCGTGGTCATGCTTGCTGCTTGTAGCGGCGATACGGGAAAAGTAAGGGAGGCTGAGTTATCTCCCGTTAAAATCGAGATAACTGTCACAAAAAATAAGGGGACAGAGGAAATTGCAACCCAAAAAATAAAAGCAGATCAAGGTATGAGTCTTTTCACGATCATGAAAGAATACTTTGAGGTCGAGGACGAAGATGGTTTTATCACCTCCATCAATGGGGTTTCACAAAATGAAAGTGCGGGAGAATACTGGCTATTTGAAGTAAACGGCGAGATGTCTCCAAAAGGGGCTAAGGATGTGTTCCCGAAAAATGGTGATCAGATAAGTTGGGACCTGCATGGAAATTAAAAATCGCTATAGTCATGTCCCTGTTACAAATATCCAGAGTATGACATTGATTGCACTGCTGGTAGCACTCACGGTTTCAGGGCGGCTGGTGTTCTCCTTTATTCCCAATGTCCAGCCTGTCACAAGTCTCGTTTTGATTGTTACGCTACTGATGGGATGGAGATATGGTTTGATCCATGCCACACTTGTTATGCTGTTGTCTAATTTAATGCTAGGCTTTGGTTTTTGGACGATTGGACAAATTTTGGGTTATGCGGTGATTGTTTGGGTAACTGCTTGGCTGATTCGACCACGGTTTTCCAGGATTCCACTGATCGTGATGGCGCTTTATGCAGCATTTTGCGGCTACCTTTATGGAATTATTCAAGCCTTGATGCAAGCGCCGCTTTATGGCGGACACTATTTCTGGGTGTACTATCTAGCAGGACTTGAGTTTGACACGCTTCACGCGATCGGCAATTTTCTTTTTTATCTAATTTTGGCGCCAGTCTTGATTCCGCTAATAGATAAAAAACTCATTCAATATAGCAAACAACAATGAGACGGACTCAAAAAGAAAATAGCCGTCTCTTTTTTATTGGATGCCATCCTTTTCGGTTTACAAATTAGTACAGGGGGTATACAATAAACATTGCTATATTGGAGGTGAATGAATGGAGGAAAAGTGGATCGATGAATTTATTGATAGTTATCAAACGACCTATGTATTCGCGATCAAGGAAATCAGCGATCGTGTTCGAAAACATGACCGCGAAGTTTCTATCGAGCAATTTTTTCTTTTACGTGAACTCACCCGTCAAGATGCGTTAAGCGCCACAGAAATTGCTTGTATGATGAACGTTAATAAAAGTGCTATGACCACCAAAATCAAACGCTTGGAAGAAAAAAACTGGATTACACGTGAAAAAAATTCAGCTGATAGGCGTGAGATTTTAATTAAAATTACGCAGGCAGGGAAAGATTTTACCCTCAAATGTGAGCAGGATATGAAAGGTCTGATTTTGGACTGGGTAGCAATTTTAGGTGAAGAAGAAAGTACAGAATTTTTACGACTCTATCAATTGATTACACAAACAGTCGTAGCAAAAAAGCGGGGGGAAGCTTAATATGAAAAAAGTGATGCGATTCAGATGGCCGATCGTGATTCTATGGTTAGCGTTAGCAGTTGTTTTAACTCTAACAGCACCGAATATGGCCAATCTAGTTCGGGAAAACGGCGAAATCAAATTGCCGGATGGATATCCATCTTCTGTTGCAACCGAAATGCAGAAGAAACATGATCCTGATAATAAAGGTGAGCAGTATATAGCTGTTTACAATGCGGATCATAAATTAACCGCGAAAGAAATGGATGCGATTGAAAAAAGTTTGACATCCATTGAAAAAGACAAAGAAGACCTTCATGTGACAGAAGTTCTGGATGGTTTCAATCAACCTGAATTAAAAGATAAATTTATCTCAGAAGACGGAAAAACCGTGATTGCAGCATTGACTGTCGATGCTGGGGATACCCCTGTGAGTGAAATTCGTGATGATTTGGATAAAAAAATGCAGGTGAGCGGCGTTGACAGTTATTTGACAGGGAATGCCCTTATCAATGAAGATGTCATTCAAGGATCAGAAGACGGTTTACATAAAACAGAAGGGATCACAGTGGTCTTTATCCTTGTTGTTCTGTTCTTAGTCTTCCGTTCAGCTATCGCACCATTCATTCCACTTTTGACAGTGGGTATTTCTTATATTATTGCTCAAGACATTGTTGCTTTTCTTGTCAATGATCTTGGTTTCCCAGTTTCAACTTATACGCAGATATTTATGGTCGTCATCATGTTTGGGATCGGGACCGACTACTGTATCTTATTGATGAGTCGATTCAAAGAGGAAGTCGGACGTGGGCTTGATATACGCGAGGCCGTTTCTGTTACTTACCGGACAGCTGGAAAAACAGTTATTTATAGTGGGATCGCCGTACTTGTTGCTTTTACAACACTTTATTTTGTACAATTCGATCTTTACCGCTCTGCTGTCGCAGTAGGTGTCGGAATCGTTGTGCTGCTGCTGGCAATCTATTCAGTTGTTCCTTTCTTTATGTCCATACTCGGGCGGCACTTGTTCTGGCCGATGAGCAAATCGATCGAACATAAGGAAAATAAACTGTGGGGCTTTGCCGGGAATCTTTCCTTTGCACGTCCATTTGTCGCGCTTTTAATCGTTGCAATTGTCATCATTCCGCCCATTGTTTTGCATACTGGTGAGGAAAGCTTTAACTCACTGGATGAAATCAGCGACAAGTACCCATCGAAAAAAGGCTTTGAGATCGTGTCTGACAGTTTTGGTGCTGGTCAAGTAGCGCCGACGCAGATTTATCTTGAGAATGATGAGGATATGCGGACTAGTGAATATATCGCCTTGATCGAACAGGTCTCAGATGATCTGGCCGATCTGAAAAGTGTGGATATGGTCATGAGCGCTAGTCGTCCAGTCGGAACACGGGTCGATGATATTTATGTAAAGAAACAAGCTGATGCATTAGGAGCTGGCATTGGTGAAGCAGGAGACGGGATCTCGCAAGTAAAAGACGGACTTGATGAAGCTGGTCAGGAGCTAGAAGCTGCAGAACCCATGCTTGGTGAAGCTGTGTCTGGTGTAGATGCTTTGCAAAGCGGAACAAATCAGACGAAACAAGGGGTATCCGCTCTGCAGCAAGGCTTGACGCAAATTTCAGATGGTATTAAAAGTGGTGCAAGCGGGGCTGGTGAACTAAAAGCTGGTGTCGCAACCGCTAGAAGTGAGCTGCAAAAACTGCAAGACGGAGAAGCACAGCTGCAAAATGGCTATGAGACGGTACAGCAGAATCTGGAAAGTATTGCCAGCAGTTTAGATGCTTTCAGTAATCAAGACACGCCAGCGATTGATACCTCCGCGTTTGAAAATACGATGGCACAAATCGAAAGCTCTGTGAATACTTTTGTAGCAGCGCATCCAGAAATGCAGCAAGATCCAGCTTTCCAAAAATTGGCCAGCGATTTGGAAAAATTGCAGACAGCCGGTGCTGATCTAAAAACACAGCTCGAAACGCAAATTGGCCAGCAGATGCAGGCTGCCAAAACGCAAATTGATCAGCTAAATACGGGCATCAGCTCTCTTTCTTCCGCAATGAAACAGCTGAATGAGCAGTCGCATCAAATCTCATCTGGCCTCAGTCAGTTTAATGATGCGCTCGGTCAACTTGAAACCGGCTTGGATCAGCTTGAAACTGGGCTCAACCAAGCAGCAGATGGTCAAGACCAGGCAATCAGCCAAATGCCACAAATTCAACTGGCACTAGACCAAATTGCCGCCGGACAGGGAGAACTTGCCAGTGGATTTGAGAGCTTCAGCGGTCAGATCGGTCAACTGACGACCGGCCTGAAAAGTGGAGCAGATGGCCTTGGACAAGTAGAATCCGGCCTCGGTACAGCGACTGATCTGATTGATGCGTGGAGCAAACAGCCATATAGTGATTCTGGCATTTATGTACCAGACGAATTGCTTCAAAATGAAGACTATCAAAAAGTTTTGGATCAATATATTTCAGACGACGGCAAAATGGCAACGATCAATGTTGTTCTAAAAGCCAACCCATATTCCAATGAGGCGATGAATGCCATTGATGACATCAATGATCAGCTTGATGCTAGTTTGAAGGGAACAAAGCTTGAAAACGCCCATATTGGGATTGGTGGTATGACCAGTATGAACTATGATACTCGCGACATGTCGACTGCCGATTATCATTTAGTGATGGTATTTGTTCTGGTGAGCGTCTTTATCACACTTGTCATTCTGCTTCGCTCACTTGTCATGCCGATCTATTTGATTGCGTCCTTGATGCTGACCTATCTAGCTGCACTTGGGTATGCCGAGATCATTTTCACAAGAATTGGCGACTATAGTGGTTTGACGTGGGCCACACCGTTCTTCGGTTTTGTCGTCTTGATCGCGCTCGGAATCGACTACTCGATCTTCCTGATGAGCCGTTTCAATGAGTATGTAGGAATGAGTGTGAAAGAACGGATGCTGCTCTCCATGAAGAAAATGGGCGGCGTGATTTTCTCAGCGGTCATTATTCTTGGCGGAACTTTCGCTGCAATGATGCCAGCGGGTGTGCTGTCACTGCTCGAGATTGCAACGGTCGTACTGATTGGTTTAGTGCTTTATGCCTTTATCATTTTGCCGCTTTTTGTCCCTGTTATGGTCAAATTATTTGGACGCGGCAACTGGTGGCCATTTGTGACCCGAAAAGGAGACTATCAGCAGGATATTTCGCACGGTAAACAAGAAGAAGAATAATTTTTTGCCCAGTGTCTGATTTTGAAGGCACTGGGTTTTTTGGTATGTGAGATGACTACAAAGCCTTCCCACTTCTGGAATTTTTATGCTATGATAAAAGAAAAAACAACGGGAATTTTTAGGAGGCGCTTGACAGATGATACAAATCGGCAATGACTGGGATGATCTTCTAGAACTAGAATTTAAAAAAGACTATTACTTGAGACTGCGTGAGTTTTTGAAGTATGAATATGGGACAAAACGTGTTTATCCAGACATGTATGACATTTTCAATGCATTAAAATATACAGCTTATCAGGATGTAAAAGTGGTGATCTTAGGGCAGGATCCTTATCATGGCGCTGGTCAGGCACATGGCTTGTCTTTTTCGGTGCAAGCGGGCATACCGACCCCTCCTTCGCTACAAAATATCTATCAAGAATTATGTGAGGATTTAACATGTACAATGCCGAATAACGGTTATTTGAAACCGTGGGCAGATCAAGGCGTGCTACTACTTAACACAGTGCTGACGGTACGAGCTGGTCAAGCTAATTCCCATCGTGGCAAAGGCTGGGAGCAGTTGACCGACCATATTATCGAGCTACTTGATCAAAAAGAAGAGCCGATCGTTTTTTTACTGTGGGGCAATAATGCGAAACAGAAGCAAGTCTTGTTGAAAAATTCGCGCCATGCCGTGTTCACATCCTCACATCCAAGTCCCTATTCGGCGAATTATGGTTTTCTCGGTTCACGACCGTTTTCAAGAACGAATGCTTTCTTGCTTGAAAATGGGAGACCGACAATCAATTGGCAAATACCTAATTTGTAGAACAGGAGGGCAACATGAAATATCAGATAAAGCTGAATCCTCCTCACGATTTGACCACTGTGGAAAAACAAGCCGCGATTGAGACCTTTTTGAAAAAAAGGTATGGGAGAGGAAAATATTTTTCCTGTCAAACAGATCAGCAGTGGTTTGTGGCTAAAAATCAAGCAGCATTTGAATTATGGCAACTGAACCAGCTTGCTGAAATCTTTATTTTTGAGCTGGATGAGGAAATTTTGTTTACCTTTTATGACCGTTTTCCTGATTGTCGACGAAATCGTCAATTTGAGCGACTCGTTTTGGAACTGAAAGAATGTTTGAACCAGCCAGCGAACCCACTCCGGATCACTGAGGAGAAAAGGCATACGGCCATCGAACAATTTCATTTTGCAGCAGACGGGCCGATTGGCTATTTTTTTGAACCCTATCAAGAAGGTACGAATATTCAGGCTTCCGCAGCTACTTGTCTGTGGATTTATGAGGAAGATTTTGTCATCCTTTATCGAGGACTGAAATTGCTTTATCCACGGAAAGAGGAAGGCTTTGAGACCTTTGATCCGACTGGAATGAATCCTGTCACTAAAGAGGAATGGCCAGTTGTTTTGGCAGAGTGGCAACATTTGAAAATGACGAATCCATCAAGTGCGGCTTTCTTAAATGAAGTGGATAGACGAATCAAAGACATGTTACTGATAGGAGAAGAAATCTGGATTTCTGGCAATTTATGAAAAAAGCCGACAGAAGTATGCTGAGAAATACCCCAATCAAGCGGGCGATTTTCAGTCATATTTTTCTGTCGGCTTTTTATTTATCTCTGTGCCAATTTCATCGCTTTTTCTGTATTGGCAAAATGCTGCTTGGTATATTGAGCCAGTTTTTCCGGACCGAACTCACGAATAATCTGAGCAGCGGCCTGATCCACTTTGGCACCAGCTCCTTTTGTGAGTGGGCGACCTAGTTCCTTTTCCATGGCGCTGAATGCTTCGACGAATTTGTAGCGGGCAATAATCGAGCTGGCCGCAACAGATAGATGAAGTCCTTCTGCCTTGGTCGCAAAAAAGACATCTTCCTGAACGATTTCAGTCTCATGGCTCAGATAACGGTAATATGTATTTTTTTCAGCAAACTGATCGATCAGGATGGCTTGAGGTTTTTCCGGGGAAATACGTTTGAGTACATTACTTAACGCTCGATTATGCAGCAGTGCTTTGATCTGTCCCTGATTCATGCCACGTCGGACAACTTCATTATATTTGGGATTAGGACAAATCAGTACGCTATGTGGGATGACCGGTATAATTTCTTTTGCAATGGCGCAGATTTCAGGATCCTTCATCGCTTTGGAATCCTTCACACCCAGCGCTTTTAATAGCGGCATTTGTTCACGAGTTACATATGAGGCACAAACCGTAATAGGACCGAAAAAGTCACCCGTCCCGACTTCATCCGAGCCAAGCACATTCCAATTGCTGAAACCGGCAGGCAGACCGTGTGCTACCGGCTTTTTGGTAGAGCGAGAAGGAGACAAAGCGGTTGCTGAGTCTTGCCATTTTGCAGCTTCTTTTTCCCCGTCAGCGCCTTGAAACATCACTTTACCAGACTTATAAGCAGTTACTGTAAAACGGGGAGCTTTAGCAGCAAAAATAGCTCCCGGCGGTAGTTTTAGGGTCGAAAACGGCGCATAATGTGCCTTGATTTGATTTATTTCATTGGTAGTCAAGTTGATCACCGTGTTTGCGATAGGTCATCTTCCTTTCAAAATTCACTCAATTCCATTGTATCACGAATAGGTGAGCCTTGAGAAAATTTTCTGCGTCCCTAGACTGAATTCTTAGAGAGACGAGGGGTTGCCTCTTTCCATTCCTGACTTTTCGTGATAAGATGAGGTACAAGAGCAGTCAATTTTCATGGGAAGGAGTTGTAAGCTAGTGACTGAGAACCAAAGAAACCGGATTACAACCACGATTTATGGACGAGAATACACGATTGTAGGGACAGAGCCACTCGATCACTTGCGAAAAGTTGCCCGTCTGGTCGATGAAAAAATGCATGAGATCAGTGAGCAGAACCCGGCGCTTGATAGTGGAAGATTAGCGGTTTTAACAGCAGTCAATGCAACCCATGATTATCTTCTGCTTGAGCAAAAATTGAAAGATTTAGAAGAAGAACTAGCAAAGTATAAAGGAAGAGATTCATGATTTTAAATGTCATCATCATATTTTTACTTATCTGCGGCCTGTTTGGTGGCTATAAAAATGGCATCCTCCGTCAGTTGATCATTACGCTGGGGTATGTGTTGTCCTTTTTTATCGCCCAGCAATACTATCAGATGCTCGCGCCGCACTTGACATTCATTCCATATCCTACAGTGGATAAATCGAATGATATGTACCATCTATTTAAGCTTTTGCGCACAGAAGAAGCTTACTATAATGCGCTGGCGTTTCTGTTGATTTTTATCGTAGCGATCATCGTTGTACACATGCTGGCTTCTTTGATCGGTGGCGCAACACGAATTCCGATCTTACGGCAGATCAACGGTTTGATTGGCGGGGCGTTAGGTGTCATTCAAGTTTACTTATTCATCTTTTTGATTCTTTATATCGGTGCCATCTACCCGGCTGACTGGACGCGTGATCTCATTCAGAGCTCCAGCGTTGCCCAGTGGATACTAGAGAATACACCGATTTTATCCAAACAGTTTTTTGAATGGATGACCGGGTTTTTACCAAAATAAAAAACGTACAGGCCAGGTGAAAAGCGTCTGGTCTGTTTCTGCGTATGGGGTGAGAAAATGATTCAAAGCAAAAAAGAAATTATCCGATTATTGGAAGAAATTGCGATATATATGGAATTAAAAGGAGAAAATCCGTTTAAAATAGCCGCTTTCAGAAAAGCAGCCCAAAGTCTTGAGACTGATCAACGGAGTCTGGCAGAAATGGGAGATATTACAACGCTTTCTGGGATAGGAAAAACGACCGGACAAATCATTCAAATCTTTCTTGAAACAGGGGAATCTCCTGAACTTGAGGCTCTGAAAAAAGAAGTTCCTGCAGGGCTTGTCCCGCTGCTGAAAGTTCCCGGACTTGGTGGCAAAAAGCTAGCCCGACTTTATCAAGAGTTGGGTGTGATCGATCGGGAGACCTTACTGGAAGCAGGTGCATCTGGTAAAATAGAGACGCTAAAAGGATTCGGCAAAAAGTCCAGTGAAAAGATCATCGAAGGTGTGAAAGCACTTGGAGAGCGCCCGGAACGCTATCCGATTTATGAAGTTCTGAAAGCTGCTCAAAAAGTAGAAACTTATTTAGAGCAGATTCCCGAAATCAAACAATTCCAACAAGCCGGCAGCCTGAGACGTCTTAGTGAGACTGTTAAAGATATGGATTATGTGATTTCAACTGAGCAGCCGGAAAAAGTACGAGTAGCCCTTGAAGCGTTTCCTTTTCAATCGGAGGTAATCGGTGCCGGCGACACAAAAGTATCCCTTGAACTGGCGCTTGACATTTCAATAGCTGTAGATTTTCGATTAGTCGAGCCAGCAAGTTTCGCAACAACGCTACATCATTTTACTGGCTCCAAGGAACACAATATCCGGATGCGGCAACTAGCAAAGGAACGCAAGGAAAAGATTAGCGAATACGGTGTAGAAAGTGAGTCCACCGAACGAAAGACTTTTACTAGTGAAGAAGCCTTTTTCGCCCACTTTGATTTGCCATTTATCCCTCCAGAACTTCGGATTGACGGAACAGAAATTGATCGAATAAAGACCACATCGCCACTTTTGCAACAAACAGACATTCGTGGCGACCTGCACATGCATACCACCTGGTCAGACGGCGCTTATTCGATTCGAGAGATGATCGAAGCCTGCATTGCTAAGCAGTACGACTATATGGTCATCACAGATCACGGTAAATTTTTGCGCGTAGCAAATGGCTTGGATGAAAAACGCTTGCGAAATCAACAAGAAGAAATTCGCAAAATCAGTGCAGATTATCCTGAAATCGATGTCTATTCAGGCGTAGAAATGGATATCTTAACAGATGCTCGTTTAGATTTTGAAGCAGACTTTTTGCAAGAGCTAGATTTTGTCATTGCCTCGATCCATTCAGGTTTTAGCCAAACGAAAGCAGAGATCATGGCTCGTCTTCAAGCGGCTTGTGAGAGTCCATATGTCCGCCTGATCGCACATCCGACGGGACGAATTATTGTAAACCGGTCTCCTTATAACGTGGATGTACCAGAACTAATCCAGCTAGCCAAAAATACCAATACAGCATTAGAGCTGAATGCTAATCCGCAGCGTCTTGATTTGGATCGCGCCCATTTGATGCTTGCAGCAGAAGCTGGCGTCAAAATCGCGATCAATACGGATGCACATGATACCAAGCACCTTGATTTTATGGATCTGGGTGTTCGGGCTGCCAGAAAAGCATGGCTCAGCCCACCACAAATTTTAAATACGATGACGAAAGAAGCATTTCGTCAATTTATCCTAAATAAATGAGGAATGTAAAAATGGAAAAACGAGTGGAACAATTACTCGAATTTGATAAAATCAAGCAACAATTAAAAGAATTTGCCACTTCCGTACTTGGAAAAGAAGCCATTGAGGCTCTTCATCCGAGTTCCGACTTTGCGCTGGTCCAAAAGAATCAGCGTGAGACGGAAGAAGGAGCCAAAGTGATCCGGTTGCGCGGCAGTGCCCCGATTTCAGGTTTATATGATGTTGCCCCGCATTTGAAACGACTTGAAATTGGTGGGAACCTGAACGGTCTTGAAATCCATCAGATCGGCAGCAATCTGCGAGTCAGTCGTGCCATGAAAAACTTTTTGGCAGATATGGAAGATCAGGGTGTGGAACTCCCACTGCTTTATAACTTGAGCCGCGAACTTCTTGTGATGCGCGAAATGGAGGATCGGATCACTCTTTCTGTTGATGAAGCAGGCTTTGTACTTGATTCAGCTAGCGATACGCTGCGCAGCATCCGTCAAACACTGACTCGAACAGAAGGACGTGTCCGTGAAAAATTAGAAAGTCTGCTTCGTGAACGAAATGCTGCCACCATGCTGAGCGACACGGTAATCACGATTCGAAATGACCGTTACGTTCTGCCGGTCAAGCAGGAATACAAAGGCCATTATGGCGGAATCGTTCATGATCAGTCAGCATCCGGTCAAACACTCTTTATTGAGCCGCAAAGCGTTGTTGATCTCAATAATGAGCGCCGTGAACTCCAAGCAAAAGAAAACCAGGAAATCGACCGGATACTTGCCGAACTTTCGGCGGAATTGGCAGAAATCACGCAAGAAATCCATCATAATACTTACTGCTTAGGCCGTTTTGATTTCATCCTAGCAAAAGCGCGATTCGGTCAGCAGATGAAAGCTGTCACCCCACATTTGAATCAAGACGGAGTGGTCAAACTTTTTGGTGCCAGACACCCGCTTTTGGATGCACAGAAAGTAGTCAAAAATGATATTCTGCTAGGAGACGGCTATCAAGCGATTGTTATTACGGGTCCTAACACAGGCGGAAAAACCATTACGCTAAAAACAATAGGACTCTTGACGCTGATGGCTCAAGCCGGTCTGCAAATTCCAGCTGTTGAAGATTCAGAAGTGGCTGTTTTCGAGGATGTTTTTGCCGATATTGGAGACGAACAATCAATCGAACAAAGTCTGAGCACGTTTTCTTCTCATATGACGAATATCGTGGCAATCATGCAAAAAATGAACGATCGCTCGCTGATTTTATTTGATGAACTGGGAGCTGGGACAGATCCGCAGGAAGGGGCGGCGCTGGCGATTGCAATATTAGATGCCGCTCTGGCAAAAGACGCGTCTGTCGTTGCCACTACACATTATCCCGAGCTAAAAGCATATGGGTATAATCGTGCAGGAGTGACGAATGCCTCCGTTGAATTCAACGTGGAAACACTAAGCCCCACCTACAAGCTTTTGATTGGCATTCCAGGTCGTAGTAATGCATTTGAGATTTCCAAACGGCTGGGGTTAGATGAAACAGTGATTGCTTCTGCACGTTCTCTTGTAGATACAGAAAGTGCCGACCTGAACGACATGATCTCCAGTCTCGAAGAAAAGCGCAATCTGGCAGAACAAGCTTATCAAGATGCTGCTGAAACAACTCGTGAAGCAGAAAAACTATTAAAAGATTTGCAAAAAGAAATTGTTCAATACTACAATCAAAAAGAGCAGCTCATTGAAAAAGCCAATCGGAAAGCGGCTGGAATTGTGGAACAAGCGGAACAAGAAGCTGAAGAGATCATCCATGAACTCCGGATGATGCAGCTTCACGGTGCAGCAGGAATCAAGGAGCATGAACTAATCGATGCTAAAACGCGTCTGGGACGTGCGAAACCGAAAACGCTCAGCAAAAAAGTTGAGGCACCCAAACAAAAAGTGCACATCTTTGAGCCAGGTGACCATGTCCGAGTTCTGTCACTGGGTCAAAAAGGGGACCTGCTCGATCGTGTGAATGCCAAGGAATGGAATGTTCAGATCGGCATCATCAAAATGAAAATCAAAGAAAACGATTTGGCATATATCGAGCCGGAAAAACCGAAAAAGCAACGGATCATTACCAATGTTCGCGGCAATACAGAACCTGTCAAAGCCGAACTAGATTTGCGCGGTGTCAGATATGAGGATGCGCTCGCTGAACTAGATAAATACTTGGATGAAGCTTTGCTCGCCGGTTATCCGCAAGTTGCCATCATTCATGGTAAAGGAACCGGTGCGCTTCGAACTGGGGTTACCGAATATTTGAAAAACCATCGCCTTGTAAAAAGTTATCGATTCGGCTCTGCAGCAGAAGGCGGCAATGGAATTACGATCGCAGAACTTAAATAGAGTGCGCCTATGAGCAAAAGAATAGCCCCGTATTGCTCACGGTGCTATACTGAGATTAACATGAAGAAGGAGTTGATGAAAGTGGCAATCCAAGAAATTACCGATGCTACATTCGAACAAGAAACGAATCAAGGACTCGTTTTGACTGATTTCTGGGCAACATGGTGCGGACCGTGCCGGATGGTTGCCCCTGTATTGGAAGAAATCGATGCAGAACGTGGAGATAAATTAAAAATCGTCAAAATGGACGTGGATGAAAATCAACAAGTACCCAGCCAATTTGGCGTTATGAGCATCCCAACACTTTTAATCAAAAAAGACGGAGAAGTCGTCGACACGGTCATTGGTTACCGTCCAAAAGAAGAATTGGACGAAATCATCGACAAATATATGTAAACCCTGCATAAATATGATAAAATGAGGACATCGCTGAAAAGTGATGTCCTTTTTTAAAGTGGCACGGCCTAACAAGACGTGTCTTTTCTTTCAAGAAAAAGCGAACATAAGTTTCCGATTAATGGAGTTGATGATTAAATGGTATCCAGCCATCTTCAAAATAAATTAGCCTTGCTTCCAGATCAGCCCGGTTGTTATCTGATGAAAGATAAACAGGGAACGATCATCTATGTAGGGAAGGCAAAAATACTTAAAAATCGTGTTCGATCCTATTTCACTGGTAGTCATGATACGAAAACAGCTCGTCTCGTGCAGGAAATTACCGATTTTGAATATATTGTGACTTCCTCTGATGTTGAAGCGCTTCTGCTTGAGATCAATCTAATCAAAAAACATGATCCGCGTTTCAATATTCGTCTAAAAGATGACAAAACCTACCCGTTCATCAAAATTACAAATGAACGCCATCCACGCCTGATTATTACACGGCAGGTCAAAAAAGATAAAGGGAAGTATTTTGGCCCGTACCCGAATGTTTACGCAGCAAATGAAGTCAAAAAAATTCTGGATCGCCTCTATCCGCTTCGAAAATGCACGACCCTGCCCAATAAAGTTTGTTTGTATTACCATCTTGGCCAATGCTTAGCGCCATGTGTCTTTGAAGTAGAGCAGGACACATACCGCAAAATGTCAGATGAGATCGTGCACTTTTTAAATGGCGGCTATAAAAATGTGAAACAGGATCTCACAAAAAAAATGACGCAAGCTGCTGAAAATATGGAATTTGAAAAAGCAGCCGAATTCCGTGACCAAATTACAGCAATCGAAACCACTATGGAAAAACAAAAAATGTCCATGAATGATTTTATAGATCGGGACGTGTTTGGTTATGCCATTGACAAAGGTTGGATGTGTGTACAGGTTTTCTTTATCCGTCAAGGAAAACTCATTGAACGTGATGTTTCACAGTTTCCATTTTATAATGATGCCGAAGAAGATTTTCTGACCTTTATCGGTCAATTTTACCAAAAAGCGAATCATATCGTGCCAAAAGAGATTTTTCTGCCGGATGATGTAGATGAAGAGGCGATTGCTGCGCTGCTTCCAGAAACGAAAATCATTGTGCCAAAACGTGGGAATAAAAAAGAACTCGTCAAGTTAGCATATAAAAATGCCAAAATCGCTCTGAATGAAAAATTCATGCTGCTTGAACGAAACGAGGAACGCACAGTCGGAGCCGTTGAAAAGCTGGGTGAACAAATGGGAATCCCAACCCCAACACGCATTGAGGCATTTGATAACTCAAATATTTATGGGACAGATCCTGTCTCTGCTATGGTGACTTTCTTAGACGGCAAACCAAGTAAAAATGATTACCGCAAATATAAAATTAAAACCGTGGCAGGGCCAGATGATTATGCCACAATGCGTGAGGTCGTCCGCCGTCGTTACTGGCGTGTTTTAAAAGAGAATCTACCGCTGCCGGATCTGATCTTGATTGACGGTGGGAAAGGTCAGATCGACAGCGCAAAAGACGTGCTGATCAATGAACTGGGTCTCGATATCCCGGTCGCTGGACTGGCCAAAGATGATAAACATCGGACCAGTCAGCTCTTATTTGGTGATCCGCTTGAGATTGTTCCGCTAGAACGCAACAGTCAAGAATTTTACCTGCTGCAGCGGATTCAGGATGAAGTCCACCGCTTTGCCATTACTTTTCATCGACAGTTGCGCAGCAAAACAGGCTTTCAATCGATTCTGGACGACATTCCCGGCGTGGGTCCAGGACGCAAGAAAAAAATTCTGCAGCATTTTGGCTCCATGAAGAAAATCAAGGCGGCTAGCATCGACGAATTGAAAAACAGCGGGATCCCGCAAAACGTCGCTGAAGCAGTCTATCAAAAAGTAAAGGAAATCGAAAAGCAAGATAATGAACAGGGAGGCAAGGAATAAAAATGGGGCTAGTTGTTCTTAAATTTGGCGGGACTTCCGTCAGCACTATCCAAAAAATCCAGAAAACCGCTGAACAGGCAATTCGCGAGCGGGCGGCTGGTAATCGTGTCATCGTTGTTGTCTCAGCAATGGGCAAATCCACTGATAAACTTGTCCAAATGGCAGGTGAGATCACGGACTGCCCAGATAAGCGTGAAATGGACATGTTGCTGTCGACCGGTGAGCAAGTTACGATTTCTCTATTGAGCATGGCTTTAAAGGCACAAGGGGTACCTGCCACATCGCTTACAGGCTGGCAGGCGGGCATTGAGACCGAAGAAGTCCACAGTAATGCCCGGATCACCGAAATCGACACCGATCGAATCAAAAGTCATCTTGAAAACGGTGAGATCGTTATTGTGGCTGGCTTTCAGGGTGTTACTTGTGAAGGAGAAATCACGACACTTGGTCGAGGGGGAAGTGATACGACTGCCGTGGCACTTGCAGCTGCTTTGGATGCGACCAAATGCTCAATCTGCACGGATGTGGACGGTGTCTATACCACAGATCCGCGCTATGTGCCAAAAGCAGTCAAACTTTCCCAGCTGACCTATGATGAAATGTTGGAACTGGCTCATCTGGGCGCTGGAGTCCTGCATCCCCGCTCTGTTGAGTATGCGAAAAACTTCCGCATCCCGCTGGAAGTCCGCGAAAGCCATGGCACGGAAATTGGAACCATGATTGAGGAGGAAATGACGGTGGAGAATACCAAAGTAGTACGAGGAATCGCTTTTGAAGATCAAATGACCCGAGTCACGATCCATTGGGAGAAAAAGGAAGACATGCGCATGGCTAAAGTTTTTACTGCGCTTGCTGAAAAGAAGATCGATGTAGATATTATCATTCAAGGGATCACAGGTCTTGGACACGGCAATCTGTCATTTACCATCCAAACAGGGGATTTGCTTGAAACACTGGCTGTCCTTGAAGCGAACAAAGAAGAAGCCGGTTTCAGCAAATTGGAATCTGAACAGCAGCTTGCTAAAGTCTCGATAGTCGGTTCCGGAATGGTTTCCAATCCAGGAGTCGCCGCACGTATGTTTGAAGCTTTGACAGAGCAGAAAATTCCAATCAAGATGATTAGCACTTCTGAAATCAAAGTATCAACCGTTGTTCCAGATCGTAAAATGGTGGAAGCCGCTCAGATCCTTCATGATACATTTGAATTAGAAAAATAAAAGAGCGTCTCTTGCAGAAAAACCAAACGAACTGGTTTTCCATGCAAGAGACGCTGTTTTTTAATAGTTATCCTCATTATCGATCGATTCTTTCCGATCCCATTTAATGATTAAAGTAGCTTCTTTTTTGCGTTGATTAATTTCATCATAGGCTTCTGTATAAAGGCGACGCTGGTTTTGGAGTTGCTCAGCCAAAAAACCTGCTTCAAGTTTGAAACTAGGTGTCTCTTGAGCGTCAAAACGACGTGCGACTTCTTCTCCGGAAAGAAGCAATCTGAGCTCATCTTTCTTTTCCTTGATCATTGAAAGTTCACCAAAGGAAGCTTGTACAAAGAATTGCTCGATCGCCTGATACGTATCTAGCGGAAATTTTCTTGCTAGATCCTTTCCAGCCCAATATAAAATATGTGGCGTCTCATCACCGAGAAGATCCGGCAGCAAATAATCTCGCAAAAGTCCATAGCCAAAACTAAAGGAAGTTTCATTCAGTCCAGCAGTAGGCTTTGTTTCTTCTTGTTCTTGATTTGGTTCAGTCATCTATGTAACCCCACTTTCCTTTTTCTATTATAACCAATTTTCTCTGCAAAATAAAAGCAGAATCTTTTTGGATTTTGGCAGAAAGCAGCAAATCGCAAAAAATACTTGCTAAATCTCGCAAAAAATAAGAAAATGGAAACGTATAGTTTAAAAAGGCTTATCTAAAGAAAATGAGGCGAGAACGTGAAACGAGCAATAGGATTTATTGATTCTGGCGTGGGCGGCTTGACCGTCGTTAAGGAAGTACTCAAGCAGCTGCCTCACGAACAGATTTATTATTTAGGAGATACTGCGCGCTGTCCCTATGGTCCGCGTGATACAGAAGAAGTGCATAAATTTACTTGGGAAATGACTAATTTTCTTGTGGAGCGGAACATTAAAATGCTTGTGATTGCTTGTAATACAGCGACAGCAGCCGCTTTAAAAGATATTCGCGCCAAGCTGGACATTCCTGTGATTGGTGTTATTCAGCCAGGCTCTCGTGCTGCTCTGAAAGCGTCACGGAATAATAAGATTGGTATTCTTGGTACGATCGGTACGGTACAAAGCATGGCTTATCCAGCCGCTTTAAAAACACTCAACCGACATGTGGAAGTGGATTCGCTAGCTTGCCCAAAATTTGTTTCCATTGTAGAATCCGGCGAATATAAAAGTGCGATTGCCAAAAAGGTAGTAGCAGAATCACTTCTGCCGCTTAAAAGCACGAAGATCGACACCTTGATTCTTGGCTGCACGCACTATCCACTTTTGAAACCGCTGATTGAAAACTTTATGGGGGAAGGAGTGGCTGTGATTAATTCTGGTGAAGAAACTGCCAGTGAGGTCAGTGCATTACTTGATTACCATAATTTGCTGGATGCGACAGAAGAATCTGTTCAGCATCGTTTTTTTACAACTGGTTCTGTACCGATTTTTCGCAATATTGCAGAAGACTGGTTAGCGATACCTGAAATGAAAATTGAACATATTGAATTAGGAGAGGGAAAAAATGAGATTTGATGGACGAAAAGAAGAACAGCTCCGTGTCATCACGATGGATAAAGACTACTTGTTGCATCCCGAGGGCTCAGTCCTTATTGCAACTGGGAATACAAAAGTCATTTGTGCTGCTACTGTAGAGGAAAAAGTACCGCCGTTTATGCGTGGTCAAGGAAAAGGCTGGATCTCAGCAGAGTATGCCATGTTGCCACGTGCCACTGAAAGCCGTAATATCCGAGAGTCTTCAAAAGGGAAAGTCACCGGTCGGACAATGGAAATTCAGCGTCTGATCGGTCGTGCTTTACGAGCAGTGGTTGATTTAGATGCGCTAGGCGAGCGGACGATTTGGCTGGATTGCGATGTCATTCAAGCAGATGGCGGAACACGAACTGCTTCAATCACAGGTGCATTCGTCGCGATGGCACTGGCCATTTGGAAACTCCATAAAAATGAACCATTCAAGAAATTTCCAATTCGAGATTTTCTAGCTGCAACGAGTGTCGGTCTTTTAGAAGATGGGAAAGCAGTCTTGGATTTGAATTATGTAGAAGATAGTGCAGCAAACGTCGACATGAATATCATCATGACGGGCAGTGGACAATTTGTTGAGCTGCAGGGAACAGGTGAAGAGGCTACTTTCTCGGATACTGAACTCGCAGAATTGCTGCGTCTTGGTCGAATTGGAATCAATCAGCTGACCCTGATTCAGCAAGAAATAATCGGCGAAGAAATAACGAAAGCAATCAAAGGGGCGGAATAAAAATGAAACAATTAGTCATCGCGACAGCCAATCCTGGTAAAGCGAAAGAATTTGAAGAAATGCTAGCACCTTATGGGATAACAATCAAAACACTGGCTGATTTTCCTGAAATTGGCGAAATCGAAGAAACCGGTACGACTTTTGCTGAAAATGCCGCATTAAAAGCAGAAACTGTGGCTAAACAAATTGGCGAAGTTGTTATTGCAGATGATTCCGGTTTGATGGTAGATGCGCTAGATGGGGCACCAGGCATTTATTCAGCTCGTTATGCAGGTGAGGCGCATAATGATGCAAAAAATAATGAAAAGCTCCTGAATGACCTGCAAAACGTTGTAGAAGAGGCGCGCACGGCCAAGTTCCACTGTACACTTGCTGTCAGTAGTCCAACTGGGCAAACCGATTTTTATACAGGAGAAGTAAAAGGAATCATCGCCACAGCACCATCCGGCAGTAATGGCTTCGGTTACGATCCACTTTTTTATTTGCCAGAATATGGTACAACGATGGCCAATCTTTCTCCAGAGGAAAAGAATAAAATCAGCCACCGAGCGAATGCATTAAAACGGCTAGCAGAAAATATCGAAAAACTACTGGCAAAAATCGGGGAAAAGTGAGAGAATATATCTCAGTAGCACATGGGGAGGACGACTTATCAATGAAATTATTAGTAGTTAGCGACAGCCATCATGAACGTGACTGTTTGCTTCATTTGAAGGAAAAATACGAAGGAAAAGTAGATGCGATGATCCACTGTGGCGATTCCGAGCTTGAAAAAGATGATCCTGCCATGGTTGGTTTCCAGACTGTTAGAGGAAACTGTGACTTTGGTACCGACTTTCCAAATGATTTAGTCTTAGATGTAGCAGGGTATCGGATACTCGTCACCCACGGTCATTTATACAACATTAAGATGACGCTGATGAATTTACGTTACCGTGCGCGGGAACTAGGCGCGGACTTTGCTTTTTTCGGGCACTCCCACGAATTAGGCGCTGATATGATTGACGATACGGTTATTTTGAATCCAGGCAGCATCTCACTTCCTCGAGGTCGAATCCGCATTAAAACCTATGCGCTGATTGAAACCGTCCAGGAAGGCGTTCGCGTGCGTTTTATGGACAATGAAGACCAGGAATTGACTGATTTGACTCAAACCTTTCCACTTGTAAAAGCGTGATGGATAAAATCGTCAATGGTTTTCAGAAAAACATTGACAAAATGCATAAATAAACATAAAATGGTACTTGGCTGTGAAAAACAAGCCAACCTGTCCTGATAGCTCAGCTGGATAGAGCAACGGCCTTCTAAGCCGTCGGTCGGGGGTTCGAATCCCTCTCAGGACGTCATTTATAAAACCAGTGATACCAGGGGTTTGCGCCGTTTTGGTATCTTTTTTTTATAAAAAACTTAGGAAGAAATTGCACACTTTTGCACACTTTTTTCAGAATCCGTTTTAAACGAGGCCGATAAAGTACTCCTCAATAAGGTCCGTAATGCTGTTCCAGACATACTTTCTCTAAATGTAATTGATAAGTATTCCAGACGTCTTGATATGGTAAGTTTATCGGCAACATTTGTGATTAAAAATGAGGTGTGAGAAGGAGTAACATATTAAATAATATCTGAAAATTAAAAAAACAGTAAGACTGGAAAGCTTATTATAGATAGCCCTGCAAAATTCAAGGTTTACAAACGAACAAGTATATTGGGAATAAAGGGATTAAGTCAAATGTTTCCCCTACTAAAAATGATATAGATTATGGCGAGCTTGAACTGATTGAACTTTCTTTACCAAATGGCTATTAATGAAAGAATAAACCATTACGTTTTAGTATCAATGATGAGCAAATAAATATTAAATCAGATAATTTTAATTTGAAAATTTCATTTTAGTGAATGTGTGTCTAATTTTTAGAGATGAATTTTCAAAAAATTTAATAGAAAAACACTTGATAAACAGAACTTATGTTCGTATAATGAGTAGAGAGGTGAAAATGATGTCACTATTGACGTTTGAGTTAGACCAGTTGCCAAGGCGAGCTATCCTTGCTGTAGACATCAAAAGCTTTTTTGCGTCTGTCGAGTGTGCGCTTCGTGGGCTTGATCCACTGCATACACGATTAGTTGTTGTCAGTGATCTAAATCGGCCGGGCGGTGTCATTCTTGCTGCAAGTCCGGCTGTTAAAAAAGCTTATGGAATTACAACCGCTAATCGTTTATTTGAAGTACCGCGTGATGGAACCGTCAAAATTGTTGAGCCACATATGTCGCTCTATTTGAGTATGAATAAGCGAATTAATGAATTATTCGAGCAGTATACGGAACAACGCTATGTCCAAGCCTACTCGATTGACGAATCTTTTTTAGATATCACCGGCAGTGTTGCTTTAATGGGTGATGCAGTTGTGATTGCAAGGAAAATCAAACAGACTTTATTTGCCCGGTATCAGTTGCACTGCTCGATTGGAATTGGGGATAATCCACTATTAGCTAAACTCGCCATGGATAATGCGGCTAAAAAAACAAGTGATGGGATTGCTTACTGGAACTATGAAAATATTCCCCAAACTGTTTGGCAAATCAAACAACTAACAGATTTCTGGGGGATCGGAAGACGAACGGCTTTACGCCTTGAAAAGCATGGCTACTATTCAGTTAAAAGTTTGGCACACGCTGATATTGATATTTTAAAAAAAGAATTTGGTATACTTGGCGAGCAGCTCTACTATCATGCGAATGGCATTGATTATACACGTATTGGAGAGACAGCGGCACCGCTCGAAAAATCCTACAGCAAAAATCAGATTCTGTTTCGAGATTATCATGAAAAGGAAGAGGTAAGGATCATTATTTTAGAAATGGTCGAAGATGTTGCTGAGCGGTTGCGTGAACAGAAGGCTATCGGCGACATTATCCATCTTTCAGTTGGCAACAGTCGAAATACCCAAGCTGCAGGCTTTTCCAGAAGAATGAAAATCAGCGAAGCAACAAATGTAACCAGTAAACTGATTCAAGCATTTTCCATTTTATTTGATCGCTACTATCAAGGCGAGGCAGTTCGGAGCGTGAATGTTTCGGTAGGTGGGATTCGACCAGATACATTCGCACAAATCAATCTTTTTGAAAATAGCTATCAACTCATGAGTCACCAAAAATTGGATCAAACTGTAGATGACATTCGGCAGCGCTTTGGAAAAAGTGCCATCATGCGAGCAGTCAGCTATACAGAAGCGGCAACAGCTATTCAGCGAACGCGAATTGTCGCCGGTCACAGAGGGTGAGGATTGAATCCCATTCTCCATTTCGTTACAATAAAGAGAAAGTGATATGAGGGAGTCAAGTAATTCCAAATGACCTGACAGTAGTGTAGACTGATGGAAAGGTCAAGTAGAAAGAATAAGAGGAAAGAATCGTTGAAAGGATGACCAACATGCGCGAAAGTGAACGAAAACGTGCAATCGCCGGCCTTGGAATGGCCTTTATTTCTGTATTTATTCCCTTGTTTCATTTTATATTAGCCGCTATGGCTTTATATACTGTCAAGGATATTCATACAAAACCGTTACGGTTATATGTACGTACAACTAAATGGATGAGTTATTTGACCATCGGGATGTCGGTAGTGGAATGTCTTTACTGGGTTTATGTACTTTTTATTCATTAAAGGAGTGGCAGCATGCAATATACATTATGTTTTCTCAAATATCAGCAAAAGATTTTATTATTGAATCGGAATAAAGCACCTGGAATGGGCAAGTGGAACGGTGTCGGTGGGAAACTGGAAGCTGGCGAAACACCTTTTAATTGTGCTATAAGAGAGATTGAAGAGGAGACAGGTTTGAAGCAGCCAACGTATAAAATCCGTGCGGCTGGAATGATGGAATGGATAGAAGAGCAGCGACACTCGGGAATTTTGCACCTTTTTCTAGCAGAGCTCCATCAATTGCCTTCTTATGCGTTACCTCTTGCGACCAGAGAAGGAATATTAGATTTTAAGCCATTGAACTGGATTCTTGATCAGGAAAATACAGGTGTCGTAGATAATCTTCCTTATTTAATCACACATATTTTAAAAACAGAAGCCCCTATGGATATTATATGTTATTACGAGCAGCAAAGGCTGGTCAAAATAGCGAAAAAATAAACCACTGATGGGTGCTTATGATACTGTAACAGTATACCCTAGTGGTTTATTTTTAGTTTTCCTTTTTCACTAAAATGTGGCGAGCTATAAAAACGCCGATGCTGAATATCAATAGAAGAATACCAACCACTTGATTTTCAATATCGCTAAAGTCCCAAAAATAGGAGATCCCCAAATTAATGAGCGCTAGCATAAGGAAAAAGAAGCCAACAAATAACAATAGTAAATTAGACGGTTTTTGTCGTTTCATTGCTACGCCTCACATATACCATGATTTCTGGATTAATTGTAGCATATTTCCAGCAAACAGGAAATAGTGCATGGCTCTATTCACTGCTGATTTGTTTTGTGAACCCTTCACCAATGACACTTTGTACATCATGAATAATAAAAAAGGCTTTCTTATCATGTTGATTGACGATTCGTGTGAGCGCAAGCAGCTGCTGTTTACTGATAATAATGTAAAGGATTTTTTTGTCTTGTTTCAAGTAATAACCCTGCCCGTGTAACAGTGTGATGCCTCTGCTTAAATAAAGATCGATATCATGAGCAATTTCTTCGTATTTCTCAGAAATGATAGTAACAGATTTTTTGGGATTGTAACCTTCTAGAATAAAATCAAGTACTTTGGTAGAAACATAAAGCGATACGATCGTAAAAAGCATGTTTTGGAGCCCAATCACAACCACCGAAGGGACCACGACAATTAAATCAAAGAAAAGTAATGCATAGCTTGTGTTCCAGCCAAGGAATTTATTGGCGATTTTAGCCAAAATGGCACTCCCGGCAGTCGTTCCGCCTCCCTGCATAATCAGTCCCATGCCAAGTCCCATAAGAGCGCCAGCAGAGATAGCTGCGATAATAGTCTGATCCGTGTGAAAAGCTAGTGATTTTGTTAACTGCAGAAAAAGCGATGTGAAACTCACTGCAACAATGGTCAGAATAATGGTTAGTCGGTCTAAAAACTTGTAACCAATTATCAGTAGGATACCATTAAAGAAGAGTGTCGTTAGTGCAGGAGACCAGGCAAACAGATAGTAAAGCAGCATCGTAAGCCCTGTCACGCCACCTTCGCCAAGGTCATTGGGAATCGCAAAAACATTCACTGCAAGAGAGAATACAAGAGCACCTCCAATGATTTTGAGAAAATTGAAGCCCCATTCTTTATTTGTCATGTAAAAACTCCTTTCACCTGTTTTGAGACAAAAAAAGTCCAACAACCAAAATGGAAGTTGGAGTCTTTTTTATAAAAAAGCATTGAAGTGATTTTCTTCAACTGTCTCACCATAAAAAATTGATACGAATTATCGAAAATATAACATATAACAAAGGAAAAGGCAATCCATTAGTTAAAAAAATTACGAAAAGATCGCTAAAAATGGCATTAAATTAAGTAAAAATAGACCTAACAGAACAGCAAGCACGATTTTTATCACGAGTGATTTTTCACTTTCCGCTTTTTTCATAGCTATTGCCCCCTTTACAATTATGATTTCATCCAATAAGAAAACTCATTTTTTAATGGCATATAGGTAGTCGTTTTCTTTTTATAAACTTGATAAATAGTAATGGCGATTAAAAAAGCAGGGAAAACAATCGCTGTTAAAACTAAAAGTACTCGAAACATGCAATCTCCTCCTTGAAAGTTCTCTTACATACTTTCAGTGTAACATAATTCTATTGAAAATGGCGGTAAAATCACTCAAGAAAGATGGAAAAAACATATATAAAGGAGCATTTAAATGAAACATACAAGAACCTGTGCAGTTATCAACTATCAAGGAAAAATTCTTCTGCATCGATCAGAAGATAGTAATCATTATGCAGTACCAGGAGGCGCAGTTGAAAGAGAGACCACAAGAGAAGCACTTTTGCGTGAGATGCAGGAAGAGCTAGGGAAAAAAATACGTATAGGAGAACTTTTGTTTTTGATAGAAAACTATTTCAGCATTGGTGAAACAGTGTATGATGCCATTGAATTCTATTATCAGGTAGACTTAGTCGAGGGGGAGGATCTTTACGCAAGACCGAGTTTTACAAAGATCGAGCATTATCCACAGGGAGAACAAGAGGTATATACGCTTCATTTTGTGTGGGTTGATCAAGCCACACTTCAAAACCTACCGATTGAACCAGTGATTCTAAAAAAGAAGCTATTAGAACTTCTACAATATGAGGAACAACCTCCTTTTGAAATTCTTGAGCAAGAAGAAGGCTGATAGATTTTCTCGTTGGCATAAAAAAGCCGATGTGTACGTGTGACATCGGCAGAAAAAGTTAATTTGTTAAAGAGACTAATCGGATTGATTTTCCTTGAAGATCCAAGAAAGGTAATTTGACGCGTGTATCCAAGCAATATGCGTCGTAAAGACAGGTTTTTAAAGAAGTCTCCTCACTGTCTATCTGATGAACAAACTGCTGAATTTCTTGATATAAAATTTCGATATTTTTTAAACGATTGATTTTCGCATCCATTCGATTTTCACTAACATTCACATTGGAGGCCTGAACTTTTTGGTCGAACTCCGGATTAATGGCATCCTTTGTTCGTTCCACACGTGTGTAACTGGTGTCGTCCCAATCAATTTCGATAATATGACAATCTTCTAAATGAATAAAGTCACCCGTCCACAATTTACCGTCTATTTCCACTACCATCTTTGTATCAGGAAAAGTATCTTTATTCCGATATTTCTTGAGTAAATAATCATACATTTGTAAATGAGCTAAACTTTGCTTCACGTCAACCATCTCCTTATGTAGTTATTCTAACATATTGTGATATACTGAACAATATAAAGCGTAACGAATTTAAAAAATATGAGAATAGGACTGTATTTTTTTTACTAGCTAATCAAAAGTCCCGATAGTAAGTGAGTGATTCCAAACTTTCTCCTTGGTATAATGAAAGCAGTAGAGGAGGAGGGCAAATGTACAAACAAAAGAAAATACAAATGCGAGATGAATTGAAATTACATGTACATATTTGGGATCAGGTGGCATCACCAAAGGGCGTCATTCAAATTGTTCACGGGATGGCAGAACATGGCGCAAGATATCAAACTTTTGCGGAAGTATTAAATAAGGCGGGGTATGTAGCACTTGCAGATGATCACCGTGGTTTTGGACTGACTGCCAGAAATGAAGAGGAGCTGG
Organism: Listeria ilorinensis; assembly: GCF_913566895.1. Lineage (GTDB taxonomy): Bacteria > Bacillota > Bacilli > Lactobacillales > Listeriaceae > Listeria > Listeria ilorinensis. The sequence continues at coordinate 73,444 of NZ_CAJYCN010000004.1, forward strand.
GGCATCTGGAACCGGAAGTTGGCTTTGAAGATTTAGTCGAAGATCAACATGAGTTGTGGGATTATATAGAAACAGAATATCCCAATATTCCACATTTTATTTATGCGCACAGCATGGGGAGCTTTGTGATGCGCTACTATATGACAAAATATCCACTTGACGGTATTATTTTAGCAGGTAGTGGTTTACAGCCGCCCTTCCTTTTAGCAGTTGGGCAGTCACTTTCAGGTAGAGGAATAAGGAAAAATCCATATCGTCGAAATGCGCAATTAAATAAATTGGCATTTTGGAGATTTAATCATTCATTTACTGACCGGCATCGTTTCAGCTGGCTGTCCAGAGACCCAGAAATCTATCAGGGTTATGAAAAAGATCCATTTTGCGGCCCAATAATTGGGACTACAGGCTTTTTTGATAATTTATTCGAAGCCATTTCCCTAGCTCAAAATAAAAAAGAAATGAAAAAAATCCCGGCTGACTTGCCTATCTTATTACTTACAGGTAGCGATGATCCAGTAGGCCATTTTGGCAAAGACGTGCCGAAGCTTGCAGTAAAACTTGCAGAATCGGGAGTGGAAGATGTCACCTATAAAATTTATGAAGGCGGCCGCCACGAGCTGATTAATGAAACTTGCAAGCAAGAGGTTTTTCAGGATATTATCAGCTGGATTGACGATAAATTAACGAAATAAAGAAGCCGCTGGAAGAGCATTGTCTTTACAGGCAAGCGTATTCCAGTGGCTTCTTTTAAATCATTCGCGAATCTGGCCCTGACCCAGAATAATATATTTGTTCGAAGTAAGTTCTACAAGTCCCATTGGGCCACGGGCATGAAGCTTTTGTGTGCTAATCCCAATTTCAGCACCAAAGCCGAATGCAAATCCGTCTGTAAAACGAGTCGAGGCGTTTACATAAACTGCGGCAGCATCCACTTCATTTTGAAATTGTTGGGAGGCAAAATAGTCATTCGTAATGATTGCTTCAGAATGTCCGGTCCCATATTGATTGATATGCGCAATGGCTTCGTCAAGAGAAGGAACGACTTTCACAGCCAAAATATAATCAAGAAATTCCGTATAAAAATCTTCATCTGAAGCTGCCGTATATTTTTTAAAAAAAGGAGCTGCTTGAGAATCTGCACGCAGTTCTACCTGGAAAGTAGAGAGTGCTTGCTCGGCGAGTGGCAAGAAACGTGCTGCCACTTTCTCATGCACTAATAATGTCTCAACTGCATTGCAAACAGAAGGACGCGAACATTTGCCGTTAACTAGAATGCGTGCGGCCATTTCAAGATCAGCCGCTTCATCCACATAAATATGGCAATTGCCTGTACCCGTTTCGATGACAGGTACAGTAGCCTCCTGAACGACTGTTTGGATCAATTTGGCACCGCCACGAGGAATCAGTACATCGAGATACTGATTGAGTTTCATCATTTCTCGTGCAGTTTCGCGGGAAGTATCTTCAATAAGCTGAACGGCAGCAGGAGGAAGCCCCCGTTCTGATAATGCGGATTGGATGACTTCTACCAATGCCTGATTGGAATGGAAAGCTTCACTCCCGCCTCTGAGTAGTACGGCATTGCCGGCTTTGAAGCAAAGTGCAGCTGCGTCAACCGTCACATTTGGCCGTGATTCATAGATGATTCCGATTGCACCAAGTGGGACGCGTTTTTTGCCAATCGTTAAATTGGCTTCATTTTGCCACATTTGAGTCACTTCGCCGACAGGGTCTTTCAATGCAGCAACTTGTCGTGTCCCATTTGCGATCTCAGCAATCCGACTTTCAGTTAATCGTAGTCGATCGAGCATTGTTTCGGCTGTTCCTTTTTCCTTCGCTGCGACAAGATCCTTTTCATTGGCTGTTAGAAGAAGTTGCGTGTGATTTTCAATTTGGTCAGCCAAGTGTAGAAGTGCCGCGTTTTTCTTCTGAGTTGTACAAGTGGCAAGTACTCGGCTGGCTGTTTTAGCAGCACGCCCTTTTTGTTCAAGTTCAGACATTACGGATATCCTCCATTTCTTTTTGAAATTCAGCAGCAAAAAGGGTACCGACACGCTGCCCATCTAATATATCAAAAATGACTGCAGGATCTTGCCCATTTGTCAGAAGCATCATTCGATCTGAGCGAAGACAATAATCTGCTGCTGCAAGTTTTGTCAACATGCCACCTGTGCCGAATTCTGAACCTTTACCACCAGCTAATTGCTCAATCTCAGGGGTGATGGCATGGATTTCATCAAACATTTCAGCAAGAGGGTTCACACTAGGATCGCTTTCATAAAAGCCGTTGATATCAGATAACATAATTAGTAGAGTCGCATCCACTAATTTAGCAACAATGGCAGAGAGTCGATCATTATCACCAAATTTAGTAATATGTTCAATTTCTTCAACAGCTACCGTATCATTTTCATTGACAATCGGAATGATTCCTTGCCGAATAAGCGTCTCAAGCGTATTCATCACATTTTTACGACTGGTGGGGTAGTCAATCACATCACGCGTTAAAAGTACTTGGCCGACTGGATAGCCATATTCCCCAAAAAATTTGCTGTAAATATGCATTAGCTCATTTTGACCAACAGCAGCAATGGCTTGCTGTTCAGGGATCGTGGTCGGTCGTTTGTCAATCCGGAGTTTACGGCAGCCTACGCCAATCGCGCCGGAAGAAACCAAGATGACTTCCCGGCCTTCATTACGCAACTCGGCTAGTACTTGTGCCAGTTTTTCAATTGTTCGGAGGTTGATATTGCCATTTGGGTGCATCAGAGTGCTGGTACCAACCTTGACAACGATCCGTTTACAGTTTTTTAAATCTTTACGCATAATGGATAATCCCTTCTTAAAATAGTAATACTTCCATTTTACACGAAAATTCTAATTTTTAAAGACTTTTGCGCCAAGAAAAGATAGAAAAACACCCGATAAAAGATTACCGGGTGTTTTTCATTTATGAAACGTGTGCGCGTTTTTCTTTGCTGATTCGTGAAACTTGTCTTAAGCCAGTACTGATGAGCATGATAATGACGATCCAGACGATCACGATCAGAACGATTTGTTTGAAAGCGATTTGTGGAAGTGGATTGAATGGACAATCCCAAACAAAGTGAAGCAAGATGGGAATGATGAACAAGCGCCAGAATTTAGCCGTAAAGAAGTGCTGCATACCTAGTTTCGCATCTCCTTTGGCAATGACGATCGCTGCTCCAGAAATCGCAGCCCACACAACGTGACCGCCAATTGACTGCCAGCCGCGACTGAAAATGATTTCAAGCATTGTATCACCAGCGATATGTGTGTTTTTAAATAGGAAAGCGGCATCAACACTATAGTTGAAAGCATAGCCCAGTGATTCAAAAGCAGCGAATCCAGCTCCCACTGCAGCACCAATCAAAAGCCCATTTAATACATATTTTGAATTAAGTGATTTAATAAATAGGGCAACAATGACCATTTTTCCAGTTTCTTCAATAACACCAACTAGAAAAGCATTGAAGTAGTTAAGTTTTCCAACTGGAATAATATCATAAAGAATCAGCGTAGCCACAAGTGCAGCGACCCCACCGATGAAAAACATTTTTACAACATCAAATACACTGATATTTCGCGGGACATTCGCTTCAAAGAAAAAGATTAAAACGGAAAACGGAACAGCGAACGAACCAATAACCATAAGACCAGGAATCGTGTTGGCGTTGCCGAAAATATATGTACAAGCTAGCAATAAGAAATAGGTGATTGCAAGCACGATGAAAACTCTTGAGAATACCCAAGGACGAGGCCAAGTTGCAGAAATATCTTCTTCTTTTGGAGTAGTCCATTTTGTTCCAGCGATAAAAACAAGATCTCCTTCATCTTTATGATGCTTTTTAAAAACACCGGAAAACAAATCTTTCACATGGATCTCATTTGTTACTTTTTCCCCTGTTAACGGATCTGTATGAAGTGTTTTCGACTCATGATGGCTGACATGACGATAGAGGGGTGTTTGGGCAAAAGGAACCCAGTCTGTATGCTTTTCAAGTTGCACAAGCGTTTGATCATGCACCCTGCCCTTGCGGTAAAGAACAACCATCTCCTGATCTGTGTAAGGCCCTAATTCTTGGTTATTTTCTTGATAAAACCAATTTGACATAAGGTCATCCTCCCTTTTATTATATTGTCAAAGTCCATATTCCACGAGTAGTGAAAAATAAACTTCATCCTCTAGATTACCTAAAAAAAGAATAAAATTCAAATATTAATCATCTGATCACTGCTTATTTTTCTTCTTTGGAATGATTTTGTTTGATATTTATTTTTTCTGCTTGGCGGCTTACAAAACGCAAGTTATCAACCAGATAGTCAGCTGCAAAATCTGTCAGTGTATTTCCGCCGAAATTAGCGTCCGACTGATTTTGAATGGTTTCGCAAATTTTCTCTAACCGGTATTTTAAATCTGACTGAAGATCGGGAGAAGCAGGGGATGAAAGAGGTGCTTCCTCTCCTTTTAAAAGAAAATCGACACTTACTTCAAATAAATCTGCCAATTTTTGCAGCATCAAAAGATCAGGTTCACGAATCCCATACTCCCAATTACCGTATGTGGAAGGGGCTTTCAGCTCTAATCTTCGTGCTGTCTCAGCTTTGGTCCAACCGCGGCTATTACGCAATGTCTCGAGTCGTTCATTTATTTTAGTCATAATTACATCCTCACTTTTGTTGAGATAAATTGATGCGTTCTGCTTGTTGACTAGTAAAGCGTATACTGTCAACTAGATAAAGGGAAGTAAGATCGGATAACATAAGTCCACCAAATACAGGATTTTCCATCAGCTGAATGTCCTCACAAATTTTCTCCAGCTCATATTTGATATCTGTTGTTTCATTTTGCTGAACAGTTTGTTGACTACTAAGATCCTCGCCAAGTAAATAGTCAATGGTCACGTCAAAAAGATGTGCGATTTGTGAGACTGTTTCTAGATCAGGCTCCCGAATCCCGTACTCCCAATTTCCATAGGTAGAGGATGCCTTCAGTCCGAGGCGACGAGCAGTTTCAGCTTTTGTCCAACCTTGTTTTTCTCTAAGAAAAATAAGTTTTTCATGAAATTTCACCATATTTTTCTCTCCTTCGTATTTTTATGAATAAAATAACTGTAAAAAAGTACAAAAAGGGCTGATTAAGCGAATATTGAGGTAAAAAAATTTTATCTTAACTATGATTATACATTTATTATACATAAAATTACACAAATTGGCTACAAAAGACGGAACAACTCCAATGAGGTACATTGACTGGCTACTTATCGATTGATATAATAGAACTACTAACACAATGTGTGTAATTTGGAGGAGCGGTGATGGAACAGGATAAGACAAAAAACATCAATGTAGACAAGATTCGTGAACTTCGAAAAAAACGTGGGATTACACAAGCATTTATTGCTAGGAAAATGGGATATAAGTATACGAGTGGCTATTCCAATATTGAAAAAGGCACGGTGAGATTATCATATCGAAACGCCGTCATACTGAGTGAAATCCTGATGTGTGATTTAAAAGAATTCTACGAAGAAAAATCGAGTAGAAAATAGATACTAAATATAATTTGATGTAAAACCATCCTTTTTAAAAGGATGGTTTATTTAAATGGACACGTCAAAATGTTAAAAAAGATAAATACGTGAGCGGCTCAATAATAGCCCGATAGAATCTAGTGTGTAAGATTATTATACTACCCAGTTATTTTCAAAGCGACTATTTTTTTCAGGCGGTAAATAGCTAGAAATGTGCAGAAATGCCCTTATTTTTTTAAAATACCTTCTCTCATTTAATATTCAAACCAAAAAATAAGATTTTTACTAAAAAGGAAAGGGGAAGACGAATCTAATTTGACAATGGCATGCTATAGCAAACAGGCGGTGCCAAAATGAAAAAGAGCAACCAAATCAAGTAAAGGTCATTTTAAGAAAAGACTTTATACTTGGCTTAGCTGCTCTTTTTTACATTATCTGACTTGCAACTTCCGTACGTCTAGTTTAGGAATATGCATAGAGCAGAGTTATCTATATCATAAGAGGTGGAAGCTATTTATCGGTTAACTAAAAGAATTTTCAAGAAAATAGGATGCGTGTTATGTGTATTGATTTTTTTGGTTGAGGATACTGAATTCATTTTCCGCGAACAGAGAGGCAAGTCCGCTGATTTGTTTAAGCCGTAAAAGTTCGTCCGGTTCCATGCCGATATTTTTCATGATCCATTGGTCGCTCATGCCCGAATCCGTCAATTCAGCCACGATTTCTGTCATTAATTGGATATCGTGTGAGCCACGGGCACGATTGTGACGAATCGTTGAAGCTATTCGGTTTGAAAGATCTTTTTGTAAGGTTACAACTGGCAACATTCCTTTTTCGCGCTCACGGATTCGCTTCGATTTTTTCATAACCGTATACCGATGGAAACCATCAACAATTTCATAGCATGTAGATTCTTGGATGGTTTCTTCAAGTTGGTAACAAACAATGGGTTGGGTATAGCCATCTTCCCAAATGGATTTTTCCAAAAGTTTAAGCTCGGGCGGGGCAACCTGATTGGGGTTATAGTGGTTTGCTTGGATTTTTGAATAATGAATGGGTTGCACATTGTAAACAGGACTTCTGTAATTCATTCAATCACCTCATAATATGTCATTGTATTTTGCTAAGGCTCTTTTTCTCTTTTCAAGTTCTAATTTTGTTTGACCAAATCCCATGTATTTGCAGGCATAATCATTTTTGAGAATCGTAATGCACATTCGCTTGTAAGTTGGCACACTGGCAAAGTCTTTAATAGTCAAATCATCTGGATAATCAGCAAAACGAACCACTTCCATTTCGTTGGTATAATGTCGTTTGGATTGAGGTTTTCCAAGAAATTCAATGTCTAAATGGAGCTTCTTTAGTTCTTCGACTGTTGAAACTTTCAAGGCTCCGCCACGGTCTGTCCAGTAATGAATGCTAGTTTTGAATTTTTTTAAATAACGATTGCGCGTTTCTTCTGGAAGGGTTGTAAGTAAAAATTCCAAATAACTTTTCCATGTGTGGTTTGGGGGTAGTTTGATATCCTTCCATGCCATAGCAGAAGTCCCTCCGTAAATGGCGGTGAAATTAGCTCCATTGACGCGTCCTACAAGCTTGGACCACATGGCAGGCTCGATCACCCGGTAAAGTTTTAGAGATTCTGTTGCAGAATCATTGAAGGGGCTCGCTACTCTCATATTCCGAAGAGAAACACCGGCCAAATGATATAAGTCATAAATTTCATTATAAGGCCAGGCGAATTTTGCGTTGGCAGTCCAAATGTCTTCTACCAGCCAGTCGTGAATCGGATAACCGTGATAAATATCAGGAAAAATTTTTGTTGTAAACCGATAATTCTGATACATGCTTTCCTTTTTATGAATAGCGGCATAACGGTTAAGGGATTCTTGCTCCCGAATACCAATCAGTAGGATCGTCTTGGTGGCTTTTTTTTGGCGATGATGCCAACGTAAAAAACGGCGATTAAATTCATAGTCCCAAATTCCATGAAAATCAAAATCGAAAGGAGCGTTGCTTTCATTAATAATAAAATCAAAATCCGGCATTTCACGTACCCAGATATCTTTTTTGTCAGTTTCCCATGGGATCCAGTGGTCTTTATACATGGAGACAGCTGATTGAGCCGCAATTGGTAAACAACACCAATAGGGCTCGATTAAGTCAATATTTTCTCGAAAGATTTTTGTTACATAATCCGTTGTTGCCGTATACTGTCCTTCATAGTCAAGATGATAAACACTGATTTTTTTTTGAATCTGATGGCGCCTCATAAAATCAAGTACGAGATGTAGCATGACACTACTGTCCTTCCCACCGGAAAACGAAAGAATGACATTATCAAATTCTGAAAAAATAATTTCAAGGCGTTCATTTGCGGCTTCATAGACGTTTTGTGTTACACATGGCTGTCCCATAGTTTGCGCAGCTCCTCTCGAATGTCAGCGTTAGTATTTTCTTTTACCTTTTTGACTTCTTCGGTGAATTTTTTTACTAGATTCTCTTTCTTAGCAATGGATTTGTCAATATAAAGTTCAATGACTTGCTCATTGGTAAAATCGAAATATTGACAAGTATTATCCTGACCGATACGGTGAATGCGATCTTCTGCTTGATGGCGAAGAGCGAAATTAAAGGTTTTATTGGCAAAAAGAACATGTTTAGCATCTTGCAGATTCAAGGAATGCGAGCCGCTTTGATAAGTTAAAAGCAAAGTCCCGTGTTTACTGAGCCGCCACTTGGCTAAATGAAGTTGTCTGTCTTCATAACTGACTTGACCACTGTATTCAAAGATATCCGAAGAAGAGAGTTCTTTGAATTTATTAAGGCTGTCGATAAATTTGAAATAAATAATTTTAAGTCCGTCAAGTTCCTCAGCGCATTTTTTGACGAGGCTCAATTTATTGTCATCTGTGTCAGCGATTTTCTGTAATTCTGTAAACATTTGGAAAATATCGGTTCCGCGGATTTTCTCGAAGCGCTCTAGTTTGCCTAAAAAATCTGTTTTTCGTTCGAAATAAGTTAGTTGACTTTCAGGAGTGAAATCATAATCATATTGGAGTTTTGACTGGTTTGGAAGCAAAAGACAGTCGCTTTTTTTAACCTGATAGACATAAGGCTGTATTTTGGCTGTAAGATAAGGAAGATTTAGAGATTTTACGACAACATTTGGATTGTAGATACTGTATTCTAAATGGTTATCCGCAAAATCATAAAAAGACTGGTAGCCGAGAATCCGCTTATCTAAAAAGAAAAATTGAGCAAATAAATCTTCCACGTGTTTAGTGATAGCAGTGCCGGTCATTATAAAGCGGTAAGAAACTTTTTTTCCCAGTTCTATGATTCGTGTTGTGCGCTTGGCAGAAAAATTCTTAATATAGTGACTTTCATCTAAAATGAAAAAGGTACGTTCGTCAAGTTCTTCCAAAAGATCCATATAGGCACCGTTACTATTGCTGATAGTCTCATAGCCAACAATCGTATGGGGAGGAACTTCATTGAAATGCTTGGAAAATTCTTTTTCAATCGTTTCTTTAACAGAAAAAGGGCAGACATAAAGGATTTTATCCACTTTGCCAGCTAAATATTTTTGCATGTATATTTCAAAAATTGTTCGAGTCTTCCCTGTTCCCATATCCATTAGCAGTCCCCCGACTTTAAGCGGACCGATTTTTTCTACTGCTTTTATTTGATGAGGCAATAGAGGCGTTTTAAAATGCATGTCAGACACTTCCTCTTTTTTTGAAACTTCTATTTACTCACCGTTTTGAAATTCCAGCATAGCCATATAAACATGATCCATCGTTTCGTCTGTTTCTTTCGCCAAAGCAAAAATTACTTTTGCAGGGATGTTTTCAACTTTAGTGTTACGACGAATATAACTTGAAAGATTGGAAGGAGAAAGACCGCATCGTGTAGCAAGCCGATTGCGATTACTCCCTTTTTCCTTTAAATATTGGTCAAGAGGGTGCATCAAAACACTCCTTTCGCAAAATGTTATCTGGTGAAACTTTATATGCGAATCTGGAGTTCAATAACAGCTTTCAGTTATCTTTATTATATACACTATAGCGTATATAGTAAAAGATTTTGTGTAAGGGAAATAGATCTGTAAAATGAAAAGTGACTTCCAATGTAAAATAAGTAATTAAAAACTATTTGTTAAAAAAATCACAATTCTAATTGAAGCCTACAAACAACCCAAAAAAAGGGGATAACTCGCTTGACATTCGGCACTAAATCAAATAGAATATATCAGACTTTCAAAAGTGTTATTTTTAGATTGAAAGACGGTGAGCAAGGGTAAAGAAACAGAAAACTTATCTGTTAAAGGAGTATTATCTATGAGCGAAAAAGATAGTTATTTTCCTGAAATCATCAAGCGCTTTCTAAATGAAGGACTATCATCGCTGACTTTTTCTGAACAAAATGAAGCTATGAATTATCTGATGAATCTTTATGAAGCAGAGCCTTGTAATCGGGAAATCGTCCATATTCTGTTGCAATTTTTAAATCAGCGGGGAGATTATCAAAAGGCAAAAGATGTTGGGTATCGTTTTTTGATGATGGACGGTTACGTCAAGGAAATTTTGGGGGAACTGTCTGTGAGTTACATGCAGACAGATGAAATGGATACTTATTTTACACTCGTTAAACACTTTATGGAGAATGAACCACCGAAAAAGCATAATGACATGGCGGAAGAAAAGCCAGATAATCTGATTTTCTTTCCTAGAAAATATCAGCTGGTTCGGGACATTCAACACTTTCCAGAATGGTCATCTAGTGAACAACTTTCATTTTTACAGCAGATCAGTGTTGGAGAATTTGATCGTTATATTGAGCCACTGAAGGCCTTTCTAATAGAAGAACAAATCTCGCCGTATGTGAAAACAGTTATTTTTGAACTTTTTCAAGAGCATCATGTTGATCAGGAATTGACTGTTGAAAAAGCAGCTCATGTGAAAACTTTTAATCCTGCACAGCTGTGTTTTGAAGAGGAACAAAAGCGTGCAGATCAAGTGATTGTGGCGCTACATGAAAAGTTGGAAAGCGAAAATCCGAGTTTACTGGAACAGTTATTGGCGACATTTCAGCATCATTTGTTTTTACTATATCCTTTTAATTACCCGGAAAATACAGCAGAAAATTGGGCCAATGCCTATATTGACTGGGCGATGAGATTTTATCAAGAAGAGCAGCAGCCAAATGAGGAGATTGCAGACTGTGTCCGTTTTATTGAACAGCTTGAAATATATCAGCAAAAGTTTTTGATCTAATATTTTCTTGTTTTAATGTACCGCTCTTTATGGTATTATAAATTAGTATGGCTGAAACTTGTCATGAGATTTTTTTATTTTGAACTAAATAGATAATGGAGGGAATTAAACCATGTCAGTAAAATGGGAAAAACAGGAAGGTAACGTCGGAACCCTTACCTTTGAAATTACGCAAGAACAAATCAAATCAGGTATGGATCGTGCTTTCAAAAAAGTACGTAAAACATTGAATGTACCTGGATTCCGTAAAGGAAAGGTACCACGTCAAATTTTTAATCAACGTTTTGGTGAAGAAGCACTTTATCAAGATGCACTGGATATTTTGCTTCCGGAAGTTTATCCGCAAGCAGTTGAAGAAGCGGGCATTGATCCAGTTGATACGCCGCAAGTCAACATTGAATCTATGGAACCAGGTGAAAACTGGGTATTAACTGCTGAAATCACTGTAAAACCAGAAGTGAAACTTGGCGATTATAAAGGTCTGGAAGTAGCAAAACAAGATGGCGAACTAAAAGACGAAGAAGTGGAAGAAGAATTGAAGTCCATGCAAGAACGTCAAGCAGATCTTGTTGTCAAAGATGATGGCGAAGCAGCTGTGAAAGGTGATACAGTCGTGCTTGACTTTGAAGGTTTCAAAGACGGCGAACCATTCGAAGGTGGCAAAGCTGAAAACTATTCACTTGAGCTAGGCTCAGGCCAATTTATCCCAGGTTTTGAAGAAAAACTTGAAGGGGTAAAAGCTGGCGAAGAAAAAGAATTAGAATTAACTTTCCCAGAAGAATATCATGCGGAAGATCTTGCTGGACAAGCGGTTGTTTTCAAAGTGAACGTGCATGAAATCAAAACTAAAGAAGTGCCAGAATTAGATGATGAGCTGGCAAAAGATATTGATTCAGAAGTGGAAACTGTAGCTGAATTGAAAGAAAAAGTCACAAAACGTTTGAAAGAAGCCAAAGAAGATGCTGCCAGCCAAGCGAAACAAGATGAAGTTATTCAAAAAGCAGTTGAAAATGCTGAAGTAGACATTCCACATGCTATGATCCATCATGAAGCAGATCATTTGATGAGCCACTTTGCTCAAGACCTTCAAGCGCAAGGTCTAACTCCAGAACTTTATTATCAGTTCACAGGTCAGACTGCTGAAGGAATGCATGATCAATTTGAAAAAGATGCAGAAAAACGTGTTAAAATGAATCTTGTTCTTGAAGCGATTGCTGATGCAGAAAAAATCGAACCAACTGAAGAAGCGATTGACGAAGAGGTTTCCGAACTAGCTGAAAAATACGGAATGGAAAAGGATGCAGTTCGCAAAGCATTGGGCGATTTGAGCGAATTAAAAGCAGACCTTAAAATCCGTAAAGCAATCGACCTGCTTGTTGAAAGTGCAGTTGAAAAATAAGCGGGAACGATCGCAGAATGAAGTTGTGAGGCGAAGGACATGAGCAAATCTCATGTCCTTTCTTGCTAAAGCGCCTTGCTTTCATTTCCTATAAACTAGTGATATTATAAACACACATGATGTTTTGCGTCATGCTAGAACCTTAAGCGAAGGGGTGAAAGGATTTGTTCAAATTTAATGACGAAAAAGGCCAGTTGAAATGCTCCTTTTGCGGAAAAACGCAAGATCAAGTACGTAAGCTTGTTGCAGGGCCTGGAGTCTATATTTGCGATGAGTGCATTGAACTTTGCAATGAAATCATTGAAGAAGAACTGAATGTGTCTGAATTTGTGGACTTTGAAGATGTACCAAAACCGCATGAAATTCGCCACATTTTAAGCGATTATGTAATCGGACAAGAACGTGCGAAAAAAGCGTTGTCAGTAGCCGTTTACAATCACTATAAACGAATTAATTCCAATGAATCAAAAAATGAAGAGGATGTTGAGCTTTCTAAGAGTAATATCTGTTTAATCGGACCCACTGGTAGTGGTAAAACATTACTTGCTCAAACTCTTGCGCGAATTTTAAATGTACCGTTTGCGATTGCAGATGCAACTTCACTTACAGAAGCTGGATATGTAGGAGAGGATGTAGAAAATATCCTTCTTAAATTGATCCAAGCTGCAGATTATGATGTGGAAAAAGCCGAGAAGGGGATCATCTACATTGATGAAATCGATAAAGTGGCTCGTAAATCTGAGAATCCATCCATTACTAGAGATGTATCAGGCGAAGGAGTCCAACAGGCTCTTTTAAAAATCCTTGAAGGAACTGTTGCAAGTGTTCCTCCTCAAGGCGGCCGGAAGCATCCTCATCAGGAATTCATCCAAATTGATACAAGTAATGTCTTGTTCATTGTAGGGGGTGCTTTTGACGGCATCGAGCAAATTGTGAAAAACCGGATGGGTGAAAAAGTGATTGGCTTTGGAGCAGAAAACGCAGCACTCAATGACGATGAGACCTATCTTTCAAAAGTGGTCCCAGAAGATCTGCTGAAATTTGGTTTGATTCCAGAATTTATTGGTCGTTTGCCAGTGATTGCAACTTTGGAACAGCTTGATGAAGCGGCGCTTGTTTCGATTTTGACGGAGCCGAAAAATGCCTTAGTGAAGCAGTATCAAAAAATGCTAGAACTGGATAATGTAACGCTCGAATTTGAACCAGATGCGCTCACAGCAATTGCCCAAGAAGCGATTCATCGTAAAACGGGGGCGCGTGGTTTACGATCTATCATTGAAAGCATTATGCTCGATGTGATGTTCGAAATCCCGTCACGTGATGATATTGAGCAGTGCATTATTACAAAAGCGGCTGTAACAGGAGAAGATGAACCACAACTGAAACTTGAGGATGGCTCTATTATCCCGATTAAAACATCTGCTTAAATATTTTAAAAAGCGAAGCCTATTGAGGTTTCGCTTTTTACTTGTATAAAATACTCGTTCTGTGTATATTGTATATATACGAGATGCACGGAGGCGGGAGAAGTTTGAAAAAAGAGAGTCCAATCTATGAACAGATGGAAGAGTGGTTGATCCATCAAATAGAAAGCCAAGTTTATAAGGAAGGAGAAAAATTGCCATCGATTCGGGAAATGGCGGAACAAAAGGATGTCAGTACGATTACCATAAAGCGTGTCTATCAAGATTTAGCACGGATGGGGTATGTTGAAACGATTGCTGGGAAGGGGAGCTTTGTTGGCGCCTTAGATGTACCTAGATTGCAAAATAAACGAAAAGAGAAACTCGTTGTTAAGTTGCAAGAAGTGATTCGTAGTGGGAAACTGAAGGGATATAAGGATGCAGAACTTATGATGCTGTTTACAGAAGCCTTGCAACGGGAAGAAAAAAGATAGGTATTTCCCATCAGAGAAATCCTATAAATGAAACGTTTTATAAGACTTATGAATCAGCTCATGCTATAATTTTAACTATTAATTGCGAGAGAGGAATTGGATTATGGTCAATGAAGAAAAGAAGGGTTCCGTGCTGAAATCTGTATGGGGATGGGCAAAAGTAATTATCGTTGCCCTCGTGATCGCTTTTGCAATTCGATATTTTCTTATTTCTCCTGTAACGGTTTACGGAGATTCGATGGAGCCGACACTTCATGACGGGGAACACTTGTTTATCAATAAGGTTTCGTCACCTGATCGTTTTGATATTATCGTTTTCCCAGCCCCAGATGAAGAAAATGCAGAATATATTAAACGTGTCATCGGGCTACCGGGAGATACAATCGAATATAAAGATGATCAGCTCTATATCAATGATGAAAAATATGATGAACCCTATCTTGATAGTGAAAAAGAAAATCTTTCTGGTGGTCAATTAACCGAAGATTTTACATTAAGCGAATTGCCAGCATGTGGCGGAGTCAGCAAGGTTCCAGATGGGAAATTATTTGTTCTGGGTGATAATCGACGAATCAGTAAAGATAGTCGTTATATTGGTTTTATTGATGAAAAAAATGTGCTTGGAAAAGTGATCTCATTTGGTGATTCTTTACAAAAATAAAATCAGTGGTAAACTAAAATTAGCTATCAGAAATGACCCTGTCGATTCGGATCGGGTCTTTCTTTGTTTGAATACGCTGAAGCACTTTCAGCATGAGAGGAAGTAAGGCATGGCAAAGAAAAAAGAAAAACCAAAAACGAAAAAACAACAGTTTTTCAGTTGGGTTCTGGTTATTGTTTCAGCACTTCTCATTGCGCTGCTTGTAAGAGCATTTGTCTTTGCGCCTGTGAAAGTAGATGGGGAATCAATGATGCCGACCTATCATGATGGGCAGCGGCTTTTCATAGAAAAAGTAACCAAGCCAGATCGATACGATAAAATTGTTTTTGATGCACCAGCAGAATTGGGAAATACAGAAGGTAGTTATTTTATCAAGCGAGTGATTGGGGTTCCTGGAGATGAGATTGCTTTTAAAGATGGCGAGCTGTATGTTAACGGCAAGCGTCATATTGAGTCTTACCTTGCAGATGGCATGAAAACTTATTCACAGCCAGGATCAGGCGATGGAGATTTTACTCTGGAGGATATAACCGGGCAAACAACTGTGCCGGAAGGGAAACTTTTTGTTTTAGGAGATAACCGGGAAAACAGTACTGACAGTCGTATATTTGGCTTTATTGATGAAAGTGATGTTGATGGAGTCGTCATTAGTTTTTCAAATGACAATTAATAGGAATCCGTGAAAATTCACGGATTCCTCTATTATTTAGGCTTTTTTTTCGTTATAATGAAAATGAGAATTTCAAAATAGGCGGTGCAATTGTTGAAAGAAAAAAATTTAAAACGACTTTGGGCTTGGATTTGGGCACTGGTCGTAGCCGTTTTATTAGCTACCGTGATTCGTTATTACCTGTTCGTACCCATCATTGTTGACGGTGTTTCAATGATGCCAACACTTCAGGATGGCGACCGAGTCATTATCAACAAATTCGGTCAAGTAGATCGTTTTGATGTGGTGGTCTTTCGTGAAGGTAAGAACGAGTACATCAAACGTGTGATTGGACTTCCAGGAGATAAGATCGAATATAAAAATGACGAACTGTATATCAATGACAAGAAGTATGATGAACCTTATTTAAATGACTACAAGGAAAAAGTGACAGAAGGAAATTTGACGGATAACTATAGCACGGTGGAACAATTGGACGGTGGAAAAGTTCCGGACGATACCTACTTTGTTATGGGCGATAACAGACGTGCCAGTCGAGATAGCAGAATCATCGGTCCAATCCCAAAAGAGGATATTGTGGGAACAACTTCGATTTGCTACTGGCCGCTAAGCGATGCAAAAATAATTGAATAAGAGGGAAAAGTATGACGATACAATGGTTTCCGGGACATATGGCGAAAGCACGCCGACAAGTTACCGAAAAATTAAAATTAGTAGATGTGATTTTTGAGCTGGTAGATGCACGAATTCCGCAATCTTCCGCAAATCCCATGCTGGGAGAAATTATTCATCAGAAAAAAAGAATCATTATTTTAAATAAAGCCGACATGGCTGATGAGGCAGTGACAAAAAAATGGATTGAATTTTATCGTGCAAAAGGGCTTCCTGCTGTGGCTGTGAATTCATGGCAAGGAAAAAATATGCATGCGATCGAGCGCGCTGCTCAAGAAGTGATGGCTGAAAAATTTGAGAGACTTCGTGCGAAAGGGATGAAACCACGGGCAATTCGAGCGATGATTTTAGGTATTCCTAATGTGGGAAAATCTACTTTGATCAATCGTTTAGCGAAGAAAAATATTGCGAAAACAGGAAATAAACCGGGTGTTACGAAGGCGCAACAGTGGATCAAAGTGGGTAAAAGTTTGGAACTGCTGGATACACCGGGGATATTGTGGCCCAAATTCGAAGACCAAAGTGTCGGTTATAAGTTGGCACTTACCGGAGCGATTAAAGACGATCTTTTACAAATGGAAGATGTTGCTGCGTTTGGGCTGGCATTCTTGCATCAATACTACCCGCGGGCATTAACGACTTGGCTGGACTTAGAGGTGCCTCTAGAAGACACGGAGGAATTGCTGCGTCTCATAGCTGAAAAACGCCATCTAGTGGATCGTTATCATGAACCAGATTATGGCCGTGCAGCAGAAGTGGTAGTGAGAGAAATCCGACAGCAGAAAATGGGGCAGATCAGCTTTGATATACCAGAAGAAATCGAGGAACAGATGAATGACAAAAACGATCAAGATGATTAAAAATGAGCTTTCTAACGTAAAACATCCAGATGAACTGACTGCTTTTTTCAATGATCCTCGTAAAGGTGTACAAAAACTTGCTGAACAAGCAAACAAACGGCTAACAAAAGAAGCATTACTGTTGGAAAAATATGAGACAATGTGCCGTTATGAACGCGCAGCTTATCAAAAGGGTGCCAGATATATCGCTGGGATTGATGAAGTAGGTCGCGGGCCTCTGGCAGGGCCGGTAGTTTCGGCTGCAGTCATTTTACCATCAGATGCTAAACTTTTTGGCGTCAATGACTCTAAGCAACTGAGCGAAGCGAAACGAGAGTATTTATTTGAAGAAATCAAACAAACTGCAGTTAGTATAGGTATAGGTATCATTCCTCATGATGTGATTGATCAGGTAAATATCTATGAGGCAACAAAGCTGGCAATGAAGGCAGCCGTTGAAAATTTGACGGTGGAGCCAGATCATCTTCTGATCG
The DNA here is from genome assembly GCF_913566895.1 of Listeria ilorinensis. Lineage (GTDB taxonomy): Bacteria > Bacillota > Bacilli > Lactobacillales > Listeriaceae > Listeria > Listeria ilorinensis. The sequence continues at coordinate 90,910 of NZ_CAJYCN010000004.1, forward strand.
ATGCGATGCCGCTGGGCTATATGGAAAATGAGACTTCTTTGATCAAAGGAGACAGCTTGAGCGTTTCAATTGCTGCTGCTTCGATTATTGCAAAGGTCACGCGGGATCAGATGATGAGGCAGTATGCACGAACGTATCCCGGCTATGATTTCGAACACAATATGGGATACGGAACGAAAAACCACTTACAAGGACTGAAAGAATTGGGCATTACGCCGATTCATCGAAAAAGTTTTTCACCAGTAAAAGAATCAATGTTGCATTTTGAATGAGTGATAACTACAGCAAATAAGATAAAAGGGAGTTTTCTATAGGGAAGCTTCTTTTTTTGATGCTGAAAACTTAATTTTACCGATTTTACGAATATTCCACGTCGTTCTACAATAGAATTCAGGAGGGGATGATATGGATTTACAGCGAAGGGAAACTTGGCAAAAGTTATTGCATCTTCCAGCACGAAAAAGAGCTGAAATTTGGCAAATTGTTTGTAAAGAAGAAGTTTTTTGTTATACAGAAAATATGTTTAAAAGGCGATTTCTTCAGCCAACGGACAATCTGTTTAGTGAAGCAGATAAAGAAGATCAAACATTTCTCTTTTATTTAGATGATGACTATCCAGCTCTACTGAGAGAAATTCCATATGCGCCACCCGTATTGTTTTACCGAGGAAATCGATCAGTCCTTTCAAAAAAAACAATCAGTTTTGTTGGGCCAAGGTATGCAAGTGATTATGGGCGAGAAGCCACACATTTTTTAATTCGCGGACTCCGCCAGACAAACTGGGCGATCGTTAGTGGTTTAGCAAAAGGGATCGACACGTCTGCTCACCAAGCTGCCAGTCAAGTCGGGCTCATGACAATCGCCATTTTAGGAGCGGGATTCGGACATATCTATCCAGCAGAGAATCGGCCACTTTTTCAAGAAATTGCGGAAAGTGGCTTAGCTTTAACAGAATATACATTTCATACAAGGCCCAGAAAATGGCATTTTCCAGACCGAAATCGCTTGATCAGTGGAATTTCAAAAGGAACGGTTGTTGTGGCGGCACGCGAACAAAGTGGATCCTTAATTACAGCTTATAGTGCTCTTGAACAAAATCGAGAAGTATTTGCTGTCCCTGGTCGGATTTTTGATCAAGAAGAAAGGGGTTGTCATCGATTGATTCAAGAAGGAGCAAAGTTGATTTTTAATAGTGCGCATATAATAGAAGAAATTGATTAAATAATGTTTTTGTATTTTGTAAGGGATTTTTCTTGCAATTCCTCATTTTTTGAGATAAGTTTGCTAAAGAATCTATTTCACTCTCAACATTGAATTTCGTATTATTTTTATATTCAGGATTGACAAACCTTTTTTTAAAGGCTATTATTTACTACTGAATTACCAGTAATACGAAACAAAAAACGAGGCAGAAAATAGCCTGCTCTATTTAGCCCGTTTAGTTGACCCATATTAGGGAGGAAATTTTGAATGGCAGACTATCTAGTTATTGTGGAATCACCCGCAAAAGCAAAAACAATTGAAAAATACCTAGGGAAAAAATATAAAGTAAAGGCTTCGATGGGGCATGTACGGGATTTGCCGAAAAGCCAAATGGGTATTGATTTTGAACATCATTATGATCCGAAATATATCACAATTCGTGGCAAAGGTCCTGTTTTAAAAGAACTAAAACAGGCGGCTAAAAAAGCCAAAAAAGTCTATCTGGCAGCTGACCCGGATCGTGAAGGGGAAGCTATTGCCTGGCACTTGGCGCACAGCTTGGATCTTGATCAAACTGATGATTTGCGCGTTGTTTTTAATGAGATTACCAAAGAAGCAGTCAAAGAATCTTTTAAGACCCCGCGTAAGATTGATATGGATCTCGTTGATGCCCAACAGGCTCGGCGTGTTTTAGATCGTCTCGTAGGTTATAATATCAGTCCGATTTTATGGAAAAAAGTCAAAAAAGGATTGAGTGCTGGACGTGTTCAATCCGTTGCACTTCGTCTGATTATTGATCGTGAAAGAGAAATCAAAGCGTTTAAACCAGAAGAATATTGGACGATTGATGGAAACTTCAAAAAAGGTAGGAAAGCATTCCAAGCCGCTTTTTATGGCTATGATGGTAAGAAACAAAAATTGTCTAGTGTAGAAGATGTGCAAAAAGTGATGGCGCGTTTAAAAGGAAAAGATTACGAAGTGATAGATGTTACGAAGAAAGAGCGTCTACGTAATCCTGCAGCTCCTTTTACGACTTCCAGCTTGCAACAGGAAGCAGCTCGGAAACTCAATTTCCGGACAAGAAAAACTATGATGCTGGCGCAACAGCTTTATGAAGGGATCGCGCTTGGTAGACAAGGAACGGTCGGTTTGATTACCTATATGCGTACCGATTCGACTCGGATTTCGGATACAGCTACACAAGAAGCACATCAATATATTGTTGATCAATACGGTAGTGAGTTTGCGCGTACTAAAAAAAGAACAGACAAGAACCAAAAAGGCGCACAAGATGCCCATGAAGCGATTCGTCCGACAAGTGTGATGCGGAGCCCGCAAGAAATGAAAGAATATTTGAGTCGTGATCAATTACGTCTTTACAAGTTGATTTGGGAACGATTTATTGCAAGTCAAATGACACCGGCGGTTCTTGATACAATGCGTGTAGATTTGAACAACAATGGCGTAATTTTCCGTGCAAATGGATCGAAAATCAAATTTGCAGGTTTTATGAAAGTCTATGTTGAAAGTAGTGACGATAACAAAGAAGAAAAAGAAAATATTTTACCAGAGCTGGAAAAGGGAGATAATGTTAAATCAGACTCTCTTGAGCAAAGACAACACTTTACTCAGCCACCTCCACGTTATACAGAAGCTCGGCTGGTTAAAACGTTGGAAGAGATCGGCGTAGGGCGTCCATCTACCTATGCACCGACACTTGATACGATTCAGCGGCGCAACTATGTATCGTTGAATAATAAGCGATTTGAGCCTACTGAACTGGGTGAAATCGTGAATGAGTTGATCGAAGAATATTTCCCTGAGATTCTAAACGTTGAATTCACGGCTAATATGGAGTCGGAATTAGATGAAATCGAGCATGGGAAAATGGATTGGATCCAAGTTATCGATGAATTTTATAAAGGTTTCGAGCCCAATGTCAAGCGTGCGGACGAGGAAATGGAGAAAATTGAGATCAAGGATGAGCCGGCCGGGATTGATTGTGATGTCTGCGGGGCACCCATGGTTATCAAGATGGGTAAATATGGTAAGTTCTTAGCTTGTAGTCGTTTCCCTGATTGTCGCAACACAAAACCAATCGTGAAAGAAATTGGGGTTGCTTGTCCAAAATGTGGCAAAGGTCATGTAATTGAAAGAAAAAGTAAGAAAAAACGGATATTCTACGGTTGTGATCGTTATCCTGATTGTGACTATGTTTCTTGGGATAAACCTGTGGGAAGGCCTTGTCCAAAATGTGGTAAACATGATTTGGTTGAGAAAAAACTCAAAAAAGGCATTCAAATTCAGTGTACGAGCTGTGACTACAAAGAAGAGACACAAAAATAAACAAATTCGGGGGACATTGGAGAACCGGCCAATGTCCCTTTAATCAGATTTGGGGGAATGAAAAAATGGAAAAGAAAGTCAATGTGATTGGTGCCGGACTTGCGGGTTCAGAGGCTGCTTGGCAATTAGCAAAGCGGGGGATTCATGTTGATCTGTATGAAATGCGTCCAGTAAAGCAGACACCTGCGCATCATACCGATCAATTTGCGGAATTAGTCTGTACGAATTCCTTACGTGCTAATAACTTGACCAATGCTGTCGGTGTTATCAAAGAAGAGATGCGGATACTTGACTCGATTATCATCCAAGCGGCTGATCGTGCTTCTGTTCCGGCTGGGGGAGCTCTTGCCGTTGATCGGCATGAGTTTTCAGGATATGTAACAGAACAAGTAAAAAATCATCCCTTAGTAACTGTACATACAGAAGAAGTGACAGAAATTCCCGAAGGTCCAACTGTTATTGCAACTGGACCGCTTACCAGTGAAAGTCTAGCGAAAGAGATTCGACAATTGACTGGAGAAGAACATCTTTATTTCTATGATGCGGCTGCACCGATTATTGAAAGGGACAGCATTGATATGGAGAAAGTCTATCTGAAATCGCGTTATGATAAAGGGGAAGCTGCGTATCTAAATTGTCCGATGACAGAAGAAGAATTTACAGCTTTTTATGAGGCGTTGATTACTGCTGAGACTGCTGAACGAAAGAGCTTTGAAAAAGAGATTTTCTTTGAAGGATGCATGCCGATTGAAGTCATGGCTAAACGTGGTATTAAAACGATGCTGTTCGGTCCACTTAAACCTGTGGGGCTGGAAGATCCTAAAACTGGCAGAAGACCTTATGCTGTTTTGCAATTACGTCAAGACGATGCTGCCGGCACTTTATTCAATATGGTAGGTTTCCAAACACATCTAAAATGGGGCGAACAGAAACGTGTTTTTCAAATGATACCAGGACTTGAAAATGCTGAGATCGTGCGTTATGGTGTAATGCATCGCAATACATTTATTAACTCGCCAAAAGTTATGATGCCTACTTATCAATTAAAAGAAAACCCGTCACTCTTTTTTGCTGGACAAATGACAGGTGTTGAAGGATATGTGGAGTCAGCGGCAAGTGGTCTTGCTGCGGGTATCAATGCCGCGCGCTATATAAATGGTGAATCACCAGTTGTATTTCCTGAAGAAAGTGCGATTGGCAGTATGGCTCGTTATATCACGAGTACAGCATCAAAAACCTTCCAGCCAATGAATGTTAACTTTGGACTTTTCCCGGAATTGCCTGAAAGAATTCGCGCAAAACAAGAGCGAAATGAGAAATTAGCGGAAAGAGCATTAAATGCTATAAAAACACTTGCAGAACAGATGTAAAACTACTATAATAGGTGGGGCTGAGCGTAATTGCTCAGTCTCTTTGACATACGGAGAAAATGGTATACAAGATTGTCATCCTTCGTGAAAAAGCGAACAGCTGGCGACCTCCTTGACAATTGGTCTAGACTAATTTTAACGGAGTGTTATTGCCTATAAAATTAGTGAATTGATCGACTTTCAAGATTAATTGGAAATGTTGTGAAAAATGCGTAAATTGTTTGCAACTCAGGATTAATTGTGGTACCATGATAATGTTTGAGAGGTGTGTAATCTTGGAAGACGATAAAAGAGCAGAACAAGCGTTTATGGATTATTTGATGAATGAACGCAATTATTCTGTAAATACCGCACTTGCTTATAAACAAGATATTCTGGATTTTCAAACTTTTTTAAATCAACAGGCAATCGCAGGCTTTCGGGCTGTTACCTTTATGGATGTGCGTTTATACCTGACAGAGCTGAAAAAGGAAAAATATGCACGAACATCTGTCGCTCGAAAATTGTCGAGTCTCAGAAGCTTTTATACGTTCATGCTTCGGGAAAATCTTGTTGGAACCAATCCCTTCACCTCCGTTTCTCATGCGAAAAATCAGTTAAGGCTTCCGAAGTTTTTCTACTCAGAAGAAATGGAAGCTTTGTTTCAGGTGGTTTATCAGGATGATGAAGCGCTTACAATGAGGGATCGTGTGATGTTGGAATTGTTGTATGGGACAGGAATTCGTGTTTCAGAGTGTGCCGGTGTTCGTCTATCTGATATAGATAAAACCTATCAAGCGATCTTAATTAGGGGAAAAGGGAACAAAGAGCGCTATGTTCCTTATGGTGCATTTTTGGAAGATGCAATCACAGCTTACTTGGGCGGGGGGCGCAAGAAGCTGATGACAGCGTATCACAAAGAGCACGATGTTTTGCTTGTAAATCATTATGGTGATCCACTTACAACGAGAGGGATCCGCTATTGTTTAACAAAAATTATTGATGAAGCAGCTTTGACACGCAAAATCTATCCGCATATGTTGCGACATACATTTGCAACAGATTTACTAAACAATGGGGCTGATATGCGGACTGTGCAGGAGCTTTTGGGACATGCAAGTCTATCATCGACACAAATCTATACACATGTCACAAAAGAACATCTGAAAGCGACCTACATGAAGCATCACCCTCGAGCATAATGAGTAGGAGGCGGAAAAAATGGAAATGCATGCAACAACGATTTTTGCAGTCCAACATAACGGCAAAGCGGCAATGGCTGGTGACGGACAGGTTACACTTGGCGAGTCAGTCATTATGAAACATACGGCACGGAAAGTAAGACGTCTGTTTCATGATAAAGTTATTGCGGGCTTTGCAGGTTCTGTAGCAGATGCTTTTACCCTTTTTGAAAAATTTGAAGGTAAATTGAATGAATACAATGGGAATCTAGAAAGAGCAGCCGTTGAACTTGCCCAACAGTGGCGGAGTGATAACGTGCTGAGAAAACTTGAAGCCATGCTGATCGTCATGGATAGCGAAACCATTCTTCTTGTATCGGGGACTGGCGAGGTAATTGAGCCGGATGATGGAATTCTTGCGATTGGCTCTGGTGGCAATTATGCACTGGCGGCAGGACGTGCCCTGAAACGGCATAATGGCGAACAGATGGAAGCGAAAGAAATTGCCCGACATGCTTTAGAGATCGCATCAGAAATTTGTGTGTTTACAAATGACCACATCATAGTGGAAGAACTCTAAAAGGAGTGTTGCAAGTGAGTACTGGATCTGGAACGATGAATTTAACACCAAGACAAATTGTGGAAAGACTTGATCAGTATATCGTGGGTCAAACCGGTGCTAAAAAGTCTGTTGCTGTAGCCTTACGAAATCGTTATCGACGGACATTGATGGATGAAATGATTCGCGATGAGGTGATTCCGAAAAATATTCTGATGATTGGACCTACAGGAGTCGGAAAAACCGAAATTGCAAGAAGAATCGCCAAAATCGTCAAAGCACCTTTTACAAAAGTAGAGGCGACAAAATTTACGGAAGTGGGCTATGTCGGTCGCGATGTTGAATCGATGGTTCGCGACTTAGTTGAAGTTTCTGTCAGACTTGTGAAGGAAGAAAAAATGCAACTTGTACGTGTCAAAGCGGAGAAGAACGCAGAGAAACGTCTTGTCAAGCTGCTTGCTCCTAGTCAAAAGAAGAAACAGCAGACAGGCCAGAATCCGTTTGAAGCTTTATTTAGTGGCGGGAATATCGCACAGCAGGATGAGGAGGAACCAGTTGATCAGGAATTACAAACTAAACGCAGCAAAATAGAATGGCAGCTGCAAAATGGTGAATTAGATCAAGAAATGGTTACCGTAGAAGTCACGGAGCAACAAAACCAAATGTTTGATTTGATGCGTGGAAGCGGAATGGATCAAATGGCTGGCATGCAAGACGCATTTAGCAATCTGTTTCCTGCTCGCAAGAAAAAACGAAAAGTAACCGTTCGGGAAGCCAAAAAAATTCTTTTTGAAGATGAAGCTTCCAAATTGATTGACAATGACGAAGTGGCTTCTGAGGGAATCAGACGTGCTGAACAGACTGGTATCATTTTCATCGATGAAATCGACAAAATTGCGAGTAAGGAAGGTGGCGGGAATGCCCAAATATCACGTGAAGGTGTGCAGCGCGATATTCTCCCCATCGTTGAAGGCTCTCAGGTGGCGACCAAATATGGCTCAGTCAGCACTGAATACATTTTGTTTATTGCAGCAGGAGCCTTCCATATTTCCAAACCGTCAGACTTGATCCCTGAACTTCAAGGGCGTTTTCCTATCCGGATTGAACTTGATAAGCTTTCTGAGGAAGATTTTATCAAGATTTTAACAGAACCAGATAATGCATTGATTAAACAGTACAAAGCACTTCTTCAGACGGAAGGAATTGAACTGATTTTCACGAAAGAAGCGGTGGAGCGATTGGCGCAAATTGCTTTTCAAGTCAATCAGGATTCCGATAACATTGGTGCCAGACGGCTTCACACGATTCTTGAGAAGTTGTTAGAGGACCTCTTGTTCGAGGCGCCGGATATCAATTTGGAATCAGTGACAGTCACAGAAGGCTATGTCAATGAAAAACTACAAGGAATCATGAATAATAAAGATTTAACGCAATTTATTTTATAAACTTTAGGAGGATTTAATAATGAGCTTATTAGAAAAAACAAGAAAAATTAATTCCATGCTACAAAATGCGGCAGGAAAAACAGTGAACTTCAAAGAAATGGCGGACACATTAAGTGATGTAATCGAAGCAAATACGTATATCGTAAGTCGTAAAGGGAAACTTTTGGGCTATTCAGAAATTTTGCCGATTGAAAATGAACGTATGAAACAAATGCTTACAGAGCGCCAATTTCCAGAAGAATATACGCAAAGCTTATTCAATGTGAATGAAACTTCTCCTAATTTAGAAGTGTCAAGTCATTATACAGCTTTTCCGATTGAAAACAGCGACTTATTTACAAAAGGTTTAACAACAATCGTGCCGATTGTTGGTGGTGGGGAACGTCTAGGTACATTGATTCTTTCTCGTTTAGAGAATCGTTTCAATGATGATGATTTATTGCTGGCTGAATATGGTAGCACAGTTGTCGGTATGGAGATCCTTCATGAAAAAGCAGAAGAAATCGAAGAAGAAGCAAGAAGTCGTGCTGTTGTTCAAATGGCGATCAGTTCGCTTTCTTACAGTGAGCTCGAAGCAATTGAACATATCTTTGATGAGCTGAATGGCAAAGAAGGCTTGCTTGTCGCTTCTAAAATTGCAGACCGTGTAGGTATTACCCGTTCTGTTATTGTCAATGCACTTCGTAAACTTGAAAGTGCTGGTGTTATTGATTCGCGTTCACTTGGCATGAAAGGAACCTTTATTCGTGTCTTGAATGACAAATTCCTTGTCGAACTGGAAAAATTGAAAAATAACTAAGTTAGAGTTTTATAAGATTAAGACCTCCTTCTTTTTTGAAGCAAGGGGGTCTTTTTATGCCCACTGGTTCTATTTTCCATAGATATTTGCTAAAATAGAAAAGAACTTGTTGAATTTGGAGGGGAAGATATGATTACGAATGAAACGGAAATCGAAGTCCGCTATGCAGAAACTGATCAGATGGGAGTCGTCTACCATGCCAATTATCTTGTTTGGATGGAAATCGGCAGAACTCGCTTTATCGAGACGCTAGGATTGCGTTATTTTGATATGGAAGCAGCTGGTTATCTATCCCCAGTTCTGGATGTGAAGATTCATTATGGAAAGCCACTTCGTTATGGGCAAACAGCGATTGTAAAGACTTGGTTGGAAGCATACGACGGTATTCGAGTAACCTATGGTTATGAGATCCGTTACGCTGAAACAGATGAGATTGCTGTAACCGGATCGACTCAGCATGTTTGTGTGAAGAAAGAGACTTTTCAGCCTATTGCCTTGCGTCGTGTATTTAAAGAATGGCATCAGAAATACCTTTCCGCTTTACCTGACGAGGACAAGTGATGGCGTTTGGTATAAAACGAGGCGAACTGGAAGCATTTAAAGAAAAAGCTGCACGAGGTGAGGTGGCACTCATTACTCACTACTGGCTGGATGACCGCTTTCCAGAATCAAAAACAGTAACCAAGGCTGCAAGCAGCGACCTAACCAAATTGAAGGCTTGGGGAAAACGATATGGTTTACCAGAAGCTTATATTGATTATAATCATGAGGGATTGCCGCATTATGATCTTTTTGGTGATATTCAGCGTATCGTTTTAATCAAAGAGGGGGAAATGGAGCAATTACGCCGTTTTCACTTAGAAGGAGAACAGGATGATAAAACTAGAAAATGAACAATTATTGGTAGAAATGAAAGCAGAAGGGGCTGAATTAACCAGGATTCATCATAAAAAAACGGGCCTTGAATATTTGTGGCATGCGGACAAAGCATTTTGGGGACGCCATGCTCCGATTCTATTTCCGACAGTCGGGCGCTTGGTGGAAGATACCTACTATGTGGACGGAGAGACATTTCATTTGCCGCAGCATGGTTTTGCACGTGACCGAACTTTTCAAGTTGTAGAAGAAGCCGATACACATGTCGTGTTTGAATTACTGGCAGATCAGCAATCTAAGTCTGTGTATCCATTCTCGTTCCGACTTCAGGTCAGCTACACGTTGAATAATGACACTGTGCATGTGGAATATCACGTTGAAAATACAGATGATAAACGCATCTACTTCTCTATCGGAGCACATCCTGCATTTAATGTACCTCTTGTCGAAGGTAGTCAATTTGAGGACTATTACTTGGATTTCGGTGCAAAAGAATCGCTCGAGACGCTTGTTCTGGAAGGACCCTATCGAAGTGGAGCGGTTAAAAAAATTGTGGAGGAAAAAACGCAGCAGTTACCACTTCATTATGAGTTGTTTGCAAATGATGCGCTGATTTTTGAAGGATTGAATCAAAATGAAGTAGCCATTCGTTCTCAGGCTCATACCCATTTTGTCAAAGTAACTTTTCCTGATTTTCCATTTGTTGGGATCTGGACAGCTGGGGAAGGCACGCCATTTTTGTGCATTGAGCCATGGTTTGGAATTGCAGATAGTGTAGGCACTCCTGTTGAATTGCGAGATAAAGCAGGAATCGAACAATTGGAGCCAGAAGCTATTTTTAATTCACTGTATAGCATTACAGTTGGCTAAAACTAAAAAAAGCTTATGTGAATTCTTCTCGCATAAGCTTTTTTTACATCCATTTAATTTTAGGTTCTTCACCACTCCGGATTCGTTTGATGTTGGTCCGGTGACGCCAAATGATAAAGAGTGCTAGACAACTGATCAAAATGACGAGAATCCAATCATTCATAAAAAGTGAACAAATGAAAGCTGCAACTGCGGCAACCATTGAACTGAGGGAAACATATTTACTGATTTTCAATGTCAGTAAGAATATGAGAATGGCAATAATGAAAAGCAGTGGTGCATAGGCTAAAATCACACCGGCGCTTGTTGCCACAGCTTTTCCACCCTTGAAGCCAGCGAAAATTGGGAAACTGTGACCAATAATCGCTGCTACCCCTGTTAATAGCCAGTAATGATGACCAAGCTCAAAACCAAAAAAATAGGGCAGTAAGGTCGAAACAGTTCCTTTAAGAATATCCATAACAGTGACCACGCTACCGGCTTTGATGCCAAGCACGCGAAATGAATTAGTAGCGCCTAGATTTCCGCTTCCATAATCACGAATATCTTTTTTATAAAAAATTTTTCCGATCCACAAACCTGATGGGATGGAACCAATCAAATAGGCGAGTCCGATGAGTAGTAAAAATGAAATAGACATGATTTGATACCCCTTTTTGAAACCTTATTCTTTAGCATTATAGCATAAATCTGCTCAAAATGGCGGGTTTTTTTCAAAATGGCTTTACTAAATAGCTGGTCAAGACTACAATTAATAGTTGGAAGTTACCATTAAAAAGGGGGAGTAAGATGAAGGGAATAACAGCTGGTTTCCAGTGGATGATTTTTATGATTGCCGCAGCAATAGCGGCACCAATCGCTATTAGTGATTTATATCATCTTAGTCCAGCAGAAACTGCACTTTTTATGCAGCGTACAATCTTTGTACTGGGAATTGCTGGTTTTTTGCAAGGCGTAATAGGACATAAATTGCCGATTCATGAGGGGCCGGCTGGTTTGTGGTGGAGTGTTTTCACGCTTTATGCAGGGTTTGTCGGTGTTTTATATAGTACGAATATTGAAGCACTTGAAGCGTTATCATTCGGTATGCTTTTCAGTGGTGTTTTATTTATTTTGTTGGCGTTTTTTGGGATCATTGAAAAACTAGCGCGTCTTTTCACACCAACTGTCACACTCATCTATTTGTTACTGCTTGTTTTGCAGATGAGCGGCTCATTTTTAAAGGGAATGCTGGGGATTACAGAAGCGCATCCTAAGATGGATCCTATAGTGGCTTTGTTAAGTTTAGTTGTTATTATACTTACCTTTAGTTTTGGAAGAACAAAAATACTCTGGCTGAGACAGTATTCGGTTATTTTTGCGCTGATTTTGGGGTGGAGCCTATTTATTGTTTGCGGAAAGAGTATTTCGCCCGCATTGCAGGAACATATTTTTTCTTTGCCGCAGATTTTTGCTTTTGGTCTTCCAACTTTTGACTGGGGTAGTTTAACAACGGCTTTCTTTATCACCTTTTTGCTGATCACAAATCTGGTGGCTTCTGTTCGATTGATGGAAAATATTCTTTTTCCAGGCCAGCCAAGTGAACCGAAGCGTTATCGACGAGGTGGTTTTGTGTCAGGAATCAATCAGTTATTAAGTGGTTTATTTAGTGCGATTGGTCCAGTTCCCATTAGTGGCGCAGCTGGTTTTGTTGCACAAACTGGCGAGAAAAGTAGACGTCCTTTCTTATTAGGTTGCATTTTGACCGCTTTGATTGCTTTTTTTCCGCCAATAATGGCTGTGATGGCGACAATTCCGGCAGCAGTTGGTTATGCAGTAACCTTTGTCCTGTTTGCTAATATGCTGATCATGGCGCTGAAGGAGCTTAAAAAGATTACGACATTAGAAGAAGAACGCTACTTGACAATCGGTATTGCGATTCTCACAGGTGTGGGAGTTATGTTTTTACCTGCCGATGCACTGAGTGATTTACCGGCTGCACTTTTGGCTGTTTTAAATAATGGCTTGATTGTTGGTAGTGTTATTGGTATTCTGATAGAGCAGTATTTTATTTTTCGCAAACGGAGACAAGATACGAAGGAGTGAGAAGATGACTTTTCAAAATCCTAGTTTAAATGAACAGAAGTCGATCTTGGAAAATGCCAAGACGATTGCGGTTGTTGGTCTTAGCGACAAGCCTGAACGTACCAGCTACCAAGTGGCCAAAGTGATGCAGGATGCAGGGTATCGTATAATTCCTGTCAATCCTCGTGCTGATGAAATCTTAGGAGAAAAGGCCGTAAAAGAACTGACGGATATCAAAGAGCATGTTGATATCGTGAATGTTTTCAGACGCTCTGAATTTTTGCCGGAAGTGGCAGAAGCATTTGTTCAAATTGATGCAACTGTTTTTTGGGCACAGCTTGGGCTTGTGAACGAAGAAGCTGCACAGTTTTTGACAGAAAAAGGCTATCCGGTCATTATGGATCGCTGTATCAAAGTAGCTTATCAAGAATTGCTTTAACTGGTTTTCGAGCGTTTTCGAAACAGGTTCTCTACAGGAGCCTGTTTTTTGTTGGAGCTTTTAGAAATGAGGGACGAGATTTATCCATAGGTGAATAAAGTGAAACTATCAGTCGAATCCACCCTTACATTTCAAACGGATTTTTGATATAATAAGAAAGTATGTTCGTATTTTGTGGTTTCGTTTTGCTAAATTGGCAACTATTTGCTATTCTTTAGTGGTAGCTCTTAAAACAAGGGGGCTAGGCATGGGAATGAAAGGAGATAAAAATGAATGGTAAACGAGTATAATGATGATTCCATTCAGGTACTAGAAGGTTTAGAAGCAGTTCGTAAACGTCCGGCTATGTATATTGGTTCAACAGACGTACGTGGACTGCATCATTTAGTATATGAAATTGTCGATAATTCCGTGGACGAAGCACTTGCGGGATTTGGAAATGAAATCAAAGTGACACTTCATGAGGATGGGAGTGTCAGTGTCGAAGATAAAGGTCGCGGTATGCCAGTTGGTATGCATAAAACAGGTAAACCTACTGTTGAGGTGATTCTGACAGTTCTTCATGCGGGTGGTAAATTCGGTCAAAGCGGCGGCTATAAGACAAGTGGTGGTTTGCACGGTGTTGGTTCATCCGTCGTGAATGCCCTCTCTGAATGGCTAAAAGTGACGATCCATCGTGATGGCGCCATTTATGAGCAAAATTTTGTAAACGGTGGGAAGCCGGATGGTACACTTCGAAAAATTGGCAAGAGTAAAATGACGGGTACGACGATCCGCTTTAAGCCAGACCCCAAAATTTTCCCCACAACTTCTTATAATTATGAAACGCTATCTGAACGTCTGCGTGAGTCTGCTTTTTTGCTCAAGGGAATGCGAATTGAACTAATCGACGAACGAGTTGGTATGGGAGAAGCTTTTCATTTTGAGGAAGGTGTTAAAAACTTTGTTGAATATATCAATGAAGGGAAAGATGTCCTTCATCCAGTAGTTGATTTTGAGGGTGAAAGCGGCACGATCGAAATTGAAATGGCTTTTCAGTTCAATGATGGCTATTCAGAAAACATTCTCAGCTTTGTCAATAATGTACGCACACGCGGTGCCGGTACGCACGAATCTGGGATGAAAGCAGCCATGACGCGTGTTTTTAATGATTACGCCAAACGTGTCAGTTTGCTTAAAGAAAAAGACAAAAATCTTGAAGGAAGCGATATTCGCGAAGGCCTTTCAGCTGTTTTGTCAATTCGAGTTCCCGAAAATCTGCTCCAATTTGAAGGACAGACTAAAGAAAAACTTGGTACAGCGGAGGCGCGGCAAGCTGTTGATGCTGTAGTTGCGGAACATCTCGCTTACTTTTTGGCGGAAAACCCTGATACCAGTGCCTTGTTAGTCAAAAAAGCTATCAAAGCACGGGAAGCACGGGAAGCAGCTCGTAAGGCGCGGGAAGAAACGCGTAACGGAAAAAAACGGAAGCGCTCAGAAACAATTCTTTCTGGAAAATTGACTCCTGCTCAATCTCGCAACCCGAATAAAAATGAACTCTACCTAGTCGAAGGAGATTCAGCAGGTGGTTCGGCTAAACAAGGCCGTGACCGTAAGTTTCAGGCAATTTTACCATTACGTGGTAAAGTAATCAATACTGAAAAAGCGAAGTTACAGGATATCCTCAAAAATGAAGAAATCAGCACGATTATTCATACAGTTGGTGCAGGCGTAGGTCCTGAATTTGATGTAGCGGACTGCAATTACGACAAAATCGTGATTATGACCGATGCAGATACGGACGGGGCACATATTCAGGTCTTGCTATTGACTTTTTTCTATCGTTATATGAAACCTCTTGTGGAAGCGGGCAAGGTTTTTATCGCTCTACCACCTCTCTACAAAGTGAGTAAAGGTTCCGGTAAAAAAGAAATAATTGAATATGCATGGACAGATGACGAGCTAGATGCCTGCATCAAAAAGGTAGGTCGTGGCTACATTATCCAGCGTTATAAAGGTCTTGGTGAAATGAATGCGGATCAGCTTTGGGAAACGACGATGAATCCAGATACTCGCACACTGATTCGTGTGCGGATTGACGACGTGGCTCGAGCAGAACGGCGTGTGGCGACATTGATGGGAGATAAAGTTGAACCTAGACGTAAATGGATCGAAAGCCATGTTGAGTTTACATTGGAAGAAGATCAAAGTATTCTGGAAAATGAGAACATGATGACAGTTGAGGTGAATGAAGATTGAGTACACAAGATGAACATATTCAAGACCTCGCACTCGAAGAAGTAATGGGTGACCGCTTTGGTCGCTACAGTAAATATATTATTCAGGAACGGGCACTTCCAGATGCACGAGACGGCTTGAAGCCTGTACAGCGTCGTATTTTGTTTGCCATGAATGAAGAAGGCAATACGCATGAAAAAGGTTTCCGAAAATCTGCCAAGACAGTCGGCAACGTTATCGGGAACTACCATCCGCATGGAGATTCTTCTGTATATGAAGCGATGGTTCGGATGAGCCAGGATTGGAAGGTTCGTAGCTATCTGATCGAAATGCACGGAAACAATGGGAGTGTGGATGGTGACCCACCGGCAGCAATGCGGTACACGGAAGCTCGACTTTCAGCAATCAGTGCCGAACTTTTACGCGATATTGAAAAAGAAACGGTCGACTTTGTGCCGAATTTTGATGATACGGCAAGCGAACCAACAGTGCTTCCGGCTAGATTCCCCAATTTGCTAGTCAATGGCTCCACTGGGATTTCAGCCGGTTATGCGACAGATATTCCGCCTCATAATTTAACGGAAATCATTGATGCTGTTGTCAAACGGCTCGACCGACCTGACTGTACGCTAGAAGAAATTATGGCCATAGTCAAAGGCCCGGATTTTCCAACAGGTGGTATTATTCAAGGAGCAGACGGCATCCGAAAAGCTTATCAGACGGGGAAAGGTCGTGTCGTGGTTCGTTCCAAAACGGAAATTGAAGATATTCGAGGTGGAAGACAGCAGATCACGATTACAGAGATCCCCTATGAAGTCAATAAAGCGAATCTAGTTAAACGTATGGATGAGCTTCGTATTGAGAAGAAAATCGAGGGCATTTCGGAAGTGCGCGATGAAACGGATCGTACTGGATTGCGCATAGCGGTTGAGTTGAAGAAAGATGCTAATGCAACAGGTGTTTTGAACTATCTATTCAAAAATACTGATTTACAAGTTAGCTATAATTTTAACATGGTGGCGATTCACAATCGTCGTCCTGAACTGATGGGATTGATCCCGCTTCTAGATGCATATATCGGCCATCAGATTGAAGTGGTGACTAAACGTTCTGAATTCGAAATTCGTAAAGCGAAAGCACGACAGCATATTTTAGAAGGTTTGATGAAGGCTCTGTCGATTTTGGATGAAGTCATTAAACTGATTCGCAGTTCAAAAGATAAGCGCGATGCCAAATTAAACTTGCAAACGACCTATGATTTCAGTGAGAAACAAGCTGAAGCAATCGTTTCTTTGCAGTTATATCGCTTGACGAATACTGATGTGACAGAATTGCAGAAAGAAGCAGCTGAGCTCAACGAACAAATCCAATTTCTTGAAAAAATTCTAGGCGATGAGAAAGAACTTCGCCTTGTAATCAAAAATGAATTGAATGATGTGAAGAAAGCCTATAAGACACCACGATTAACAGAGATTCAAGCTGAAATTGCTGAAATCAAAATCGATACAGAAGTATTGGTTGCTTCTGAAGATGTGATTGTCTCTGTCACTAAAGAAGGTTATGCCAAACGGACAAGTGTTAGATCATATAGCGCATCGAGTGGTGAAGAACTAGCAATGAAGGAATTAGATCACCCGATGTTTATTCAAAAGATGAACACAATGGACTTCCTCGTAATGTTTACAAATCGGGGCAACTTCATTTACCGTCCTGTGCATGAACTACCAGATATTCGATGGAAAAATCTAGGTGACCATATCAGTCATTTAGCCACAGATATTGAAACTGGTGAAGAGATTGTTGCAGTTTGTGGTGTGCAAAAATTTGATGAAAGCAAAATGTTCTTGTTTATGACGCGTCAGGGAATGATCAAAACATCCAAAATCACTAATTATCAGCCGCAGCGTTATTCTAAAGCGATGATGGCGATCAAACTTAAAAATGATGATGAACTGATTTTTGCCACGCAGATCGACGGTGATGAAGACGTCTTCTTAGCGACAAAACAGGGTTATGGACTTCGCTATCATGTGAATGAAGTTCCTGATTCCGGAGCGCGAGCAGCTGGTGTAAAGGCGATCAATTTAAAAGCTGGTGATGAAGTGATTGGTGGTGCAGTCATTGAACCTGATGATAAACGGACAATGGTGCTTATTACGCATCGAGGTTCCCTCAAACAGATGAAGCTCAGTGAATTTGAACCGATCTCTCGGGCAAAACGTGGCTTGATCATGCTACGTGAACTAAAAAATAATCCGCATCGCTTTGTTGATATGAAGCTTGTCCATCAGGAAGATAAATTACTGATTGAAACAGATAAGGAACAGATGATTGATTTGGAAGTAGCCAATCTACATTTAACAGATCGCTATTCAAACGGTTCTTTTGTACTTGATGAAAGTATGGAAGGAAGTCCTGTTGCAATGTGGATTGAAGAGAAGAAAATCTCCGACGCTGATGATACAGCGGAGACTGAATAAAAGCGAAAAGCAGCTAGTCGAGCAGACTGGCTGCTTTCTCTTTTGATATGGTACAATAAATTCTATAGAGGAGGGATTAGGTTGACGAAAAAGATGAATGTGGAAAGCTTCAATCTTGATCATACAAAAGTAAAAGCACCGTATGTCCGACTGGCGGGCAAAAAAATCGGTATCCATGGCGATGAAATTTATAAATATGACGTGCGTTTTAAGCAGCCCAATCAGGCGCATATGGAGATGCCAGCGCTTCATTCACTTGAACATTTGATGGCAGAGCTGTCGCGTAATCATACTGATAAAATTGTAGATATCAGCCCAATGGGGTGTCAAACAGGATTTTATGTATCACTAATCAATCATGATAGCTACGAAGCTGTTTTGAAAATAATCGAACAGACGCTTCAAGACGTGCTTGCGGCTAAGGAAGTACCTGCTTGTAATGAGGTGCAATGTGGCTGGGCGGCAAGCCATAGTTTAGAAGGCGCACAGGCACTTGCAGAAGAATTTTTAGCAAAGCGGGGAGAATGGTCGACAGTCTTTGCTTGAAAATAAATCTTGGAAAAGAAAAAACTCCAGCACTCCTTTAAAAAAGGTTTGCTGGAGTTTTGCTATTTTGGCGGAGGATTTTTCTTCATGCTGTCAACAAGTAAATTAACATAGGCTTCAGAGCCGGATTTTGTTAAGTGAACACCATCACTGCCGAAATAGTTACTGTGATTAATTGCAAGGGAGTACCAATCGACTACAGTCACATTCGGGCGGTCGCTCTGTTTATTAATCGCTTCATTTACTTCAGATTCCCAACCACGAGGTACACGTGTATTCATTAAGAATATATGTGCCTGATCGAATTCATCTAAAAGTGTATCAAGTTGTTTCTCAGAAAATGGCCCGTTTGTCCCCAGTTCCAAAACAACTGCACTATCCGGTGTATTAAATTTCTGATAACTGGAAGCAAGGCTGATAGCATCTACTAATTGGCGGCCAATCTTCCCGTCAATTGTGACGTTCGGTACTGCATCTTTCAAATAAGGTTCAATATCAATCATAATCGAATCCCCAATGGCAAGAGTTTGCTGATAAGCAATCTGATCCTGCTGGGTGTCATTTGCTGGCGGAGCCTGACTTTGCTGATTATCTTGATTTGAATTACCGCTTTGTTGGGTATCATCACTCGGTTGCTGTTTATCAGGCGCTTGTTTTGGCGGCTCTGTTTCTTTTCCAGATGGTTTATCAGGTTCGGATTTTACATGCGTAACTGTATTCTCAGCATTCGTTTTAACTGGAAGAATACCGCTCATGCCAAGTGAAAAAATGATGAGCAGTAGTGCCAGTCCGCCAATAGCAGCCCATTTACCAACTGGTTTGTTCTTGAAAACTGGATAGGTACGGTTTTTGAAGCCTTTTATAAAAGCCACAAAACCTTTTTTGCGAATTGGCGTTTCTAAGAACCGGAAAGATAGTTCAGCAATGATAAAAGTAGCAGCTACTTGTAAAAGAGAACGAATCAGGCTTGGATGTCCGATTTCTGCCACTGGCGTTGTCAGCGTAATAATCGGATAATGCCACAGATAGATACCATATGAACGTGTACCTATCCAGCGCAGCGGCCGAAAGCTGAATACGCGACTAAGATAACAGGACGGGTGGGCGATCGTTGCAATCATCACGACGCCGAGAAGCGCAACAAAAAGAAGACCACCACGGTAAAGGAAAGACTGATATTCATTTAGTAGATAGACAAGTGCGATAAAGACGATTACACTGACAGTCCCAGCAATATTAAGCGTCCATTTACTCTTTCGAGGAATCTGCGGACTCAACCGAGTAAATGGCCAGACAAATGCAAGCGCACAACCTGCTAACAGATCGAAAAGGCGTGTATCTGTTCCGTAATAAACTCGGCTGGGATCAGCACCAGGCGTATATAAGACACCCATTAAAATCGCTGATAACAAGCCAATCACAATAACGATTTGTAAGAGTAGTTTTGGATTCTTAATATAACGTAAAAAGACATACAAAAACAGCGGCCAGATCAGATAAAATTGTTCTTCAATGGCAAGCGACCAAAGATTTTTAAGTGGTGAGGGCATGCCAAATGAATCGAAATATGAAACGTTATGGAAAATGAACCACCAGTTGCTCATATAGAAAAATGAAGCGAAGGCATCACCGCGAAGTGTCGTCAGCAAACTGCGGTTAAATAATACTGCGAAAATAACAACCGCGATAATCATAACAAATGCTGCAGGTACTAGACGGCGAAAACGCCTTAACCAAAACTCTTTTAAATGTATAGTATTTTCTTTATCCCATTGAGTGAGTAAGATATTTGTAATTAAATAACCAGATAACACAAAAAATATATCAACACCGATAAAGCCACCCCTTGCCCAGGCATAATTCAAATGATAGGCAATTACAGCTAAAACGGCCAGTGCTCTAAGTCCATCAATACTCGGAACGTACTTTCTGCTGTAACGAGCCGTTCGTTTCAAAATAACATCTCCTAAACTTTCTATGTATCTCTAAAATTTCCCTAAAACATATATTTCATCATATCATAGAATGGCTTGGCTGTAACTAAGAAAGGGAGCAATCAGATAATTTGAGCCAATTGTCACACATGAGAATGGAATCATACGGTATACATTATCAAATTCATATGTGAACAAGCAAAAAACTAGGAAAAGGAAGATTGCTTTTCTATAATGAGGATAAGTTAATGAATTTGTCTGAGATGTGGAGAGACTCTAATGGGCGAGTAATCGCTTTTTTAGGGTCTCTCTTTTTTGCATAGGTGCGTTTTAACTTTCTAAAAAAGTGGAAAAGTGCCATGTGAGAGAAATCGGACATTTAAATGAAGGGGGCAAAACAAGAATGGTACAATTATTTTCAGCATTCGACCGGGAAACGATCGAACAAAAATTGCAGGAGCATACTTATGATCTGGTTATTATCGGTGGGGGGATTACAGGTGCAGGAATCGCACTTGATGCTGTTTCAAGAGGCTTAGAGGTCGCGCTAATTGAAATGGGTGACTTTGCCAGCGGAACAAGCAGCCGTTCGACCAAGCTTGTTCATGGTGGATTACGGTATTTACAACAGTTTGAAGTAAAAGAAGTATCTGAACTAGGGAAGGAGCGGGCAATCGTTTATGAGAATGGTCCGCATGTCACGACACCAGAATGGATGATGTTACCGTTTCATAAAGGTGGAAACATGGGAAAATTTACGGCTAGTATGGGGATTCGACTTTACGATTATCTTGCAGGCGTTAAAAAAAGTGAGCGACGTAAAATTTTGACACCACAAGAAACTTTGGCTAAAAATCCTTTTGTTAAAAAGGAAGGTTTAAAAGGTTCAGGCTATTATGTAGAATATCGGACAGATGATGCGCGGCTAACGATAGAGGTAATGAAAAAAGCGGTCGAGTTAGGAGCAGATGTCATCAATTACACAAGAGCAGAAAATTTTTTATATACTGATAGCAAAAAAGTGAAAGGCATCACCGTGACAGATCGGATTACTGACAAGGTATACGATATCCTCGGCCGCCGAGTCATTAATGCAGCTGGTCCGTGGGTAGATAAAGTGCGGAAATTAGACCATACACAAAATAATAAGCATTTGCGGCTTACAAAAGGGATTCATCTGGTCATTGATAAATCAAGATTTCCAATGGAGCAGGCTGTCTACTTTGATACGCCAGATGGCCGAATGGTTTTTGCAATCCCTCGTGACAAAAAGGTGTATGTTGGGACTACAGACACTTTTTATGAGGAAACACCTATTAATCCGAAAGCGTTAGAAGCTGATCACCATTATGTGATCAAAGCAATCAATTATATGTTCCCAGATGTCCATATTACTGAAAAAGACATTGAATCTAGCTGGGCAGGCGTCCGGCCCCTTATTTATGAGGAAGGCAAAGATCCATCGGAAATTTCTCGAAAGGATGAAGTTTGGTTTTCTGAAAGCGGCTTAATAACCATGGCTGGAGGTAAACTAACAGGTTATCGTAAAATGGCGGAAAAACTTCTGGATGAAATCACAAAAACGCTAAGCAAGGAAACCGGAAAAAAATATAAGGGGGCTCAAACAAGACATCTACCAATTTCGGGTGGTGATATCGGCGGATCAGCACAACTTCCTTCATTTATTGAGAAGAAAACAAAAGAAGCTGTCAATCGATTTGGCTGGTCGATAGAAGAAGCGAGAATTATTGTCAAACGCTATGGGTCCAATATCGATCAACTATTCACCTATGCGCAGGAACATAAAGAAAATGGCGGACATCAACTTCCGAATAGTTTATATGCAGAACTCCATTATGCTGTTTATCATGAAGCAGCGATTCATCCAATTGATTTTCTACTTAGAAGAACAGGTTATCTGCTCTTTGACATGCCATATCTGTTGGAATGGAAAAAAGAAGTAGTGGAAGAAATGGATCAGCTGTTCCACTGGGACCCTGTTACAAGAGAGCAACTTGAAATAGAGCTAGAAACACAAATCAATGATGCACGAGAGCCTGCTGATTGGCATGAGAAGAAATAATTTTACCGATTCGCCAGACTAAATTTTGTCTGGTGAATTTTTTTGACCCTTGTCCGCTTTTATTCCAATAAACTTTTTTTAAAATTGTTAAATAGCTATTTTCAATCTTGCTCTTTTATGATACCTTATTAGTAGGCAAAAAGGAGGGCTTTTTTATTGGGTAAAATTCCAGTGATTGTCATCCTCGGACCCACTGCTGTCGGTAAAACAGCGCTAAGTGTCAAACTGGCAAAAAAGTGGCAAGGAGAGATCATCAGCGGCGATTCCATGCAAGTTTACCAGGGACTTGATATAGGAACAGCTAAAATCAAACCAGAAGAAATGGAGGGCGTTCCGCATCATTTACTTGATGTGACATCGCCGGATACCGCTTTTACGGCAGCTGACTTCAAGCGCTTGACTGAACAAGCGATTGAAACAATCTGGCAAAAAGGACATCTTCCCCTTATTGTTGGTGGAACAGGTCTTTATATCCAGTCAGTTTTTTATGATTATGAATTTGGGCAAACAGGTAAAAATGAAGCCTATCGCCAAGAGCTGGCGAATTTTTCGAGCGAACAGCTTTGGCAGCTTCTAAAAGAAAAAGATCCAAAAAGTGCATCTGAAATTCATGCGAATAATAAACAGCGCGTTATCCGGGCGCTTGAAGTTATTCATGAAACAAACAAGCCATTCAGCGATTTTCAAGTACATAATCAATTGAAATCAACTTATGCGCCTTGTTTTATTGCACTGGACATGGATCGAGGACAATTATACGAACGAATAAACAGCCGTGTTGAGCAAATGCTTGCAGCAGGCCTTGAGCAGGAAGCCTTTCATCTGTATGAACTTGGAGTTCATCAGTCGCAAGCGAGCAAAGGAATCGGCTATAAGGAATGGGGCCCTTATTTTGAAGGTGCCTGCACAAAAGAAGAGGTCATTTCGGCCATCCAGCAAAATTCACGTCATTTTGCGAAGCGTCAGTTAACCTGGTTTCGCAATAGAATGACAGTCAATTGGCTGAATGCGACGGATGAAAAGTTGCTACAACAAGCAGACTGTCTGATTCAGGCATTTTTAAAAGATAATCTGGATTGGCGGTTTTAGTTCGTACATTAGAGGGTATTTGTAACCATGCGGATGATTCTTGCAGATGAATACTCCGATTTTAAGAGTGAACATGGAAAGAGAGATAGGAGAGAGAGGAAAAATGAAACAAGGTGGGCAAGCTTTACAAGATCAATATTTGAATCAATTACGAAAAGAAAAAATTCTAGCTACCGTTTTTTTAACAAACGGATTCCAGCTTAGAGGTCGAGTTGTAAGTTTTGATAGCTTCACAGTTCTTTTGGATGTAGACGGCAAACAACAGCTCGTTTTCAAACATGCAATCTCTACATTCTCCCCACAAAAAAATGTAACATTAAATCAAGAATAAAAATGCAAAGAGGCAGGGGAACCTGTCTTTTTCCTTGTAAATAAAAAGAATCGAGAGGGATTTTCATGGATTTAGAGCAACACTTGCAAAATATGCGCAAACAAGCAGAGAAATGGATTGCACCGCTGAATAAAGAAACTGATCAAATTGCTGAGGAAAATCAAGCAAAAGTATTACATGCTTTTACAGAGAACAAAGTATCCGACTTTCATTTTCAAATCTCGACAGGTTACGGTTATGACGATGAGGGACGGGATAATTTAGAACGCGTCTATGCTTCGGTTTTTCAGGCAGAGAAAGCTATCGTTCGTCCACAGCTTATTTCGGGCACTCATGCTATATCTACTGTACTCTTCGGGCTGCTTCGTCCGGGCGATGAGCTTCTTTATATCACAGGTGCTCCTTATGATACTCTCGAAGAAATTGTTGGCATTCGTGGTTCTGGTCATGGCTCATTACGTGAATTTCAAATAGGTTATCAAGCTATACCGCTTCGTGACAATGGAACTGTTGATTTTGAACGAGTAGAACAGGCACTGAACGAACATGTCAAAGTAATTGGCATCCAACGTTCAAAAGGTTATGCAAGCCGAGATTCCTTTACCATTCGCCAAATTGAGGAAATGATTCAGTTTGTTAAAAAGGTGCGACCGGATGTTATTGTCTTTGTTGATAATTGTTATGGGGAATTTGTTGAGCGCAGAGAGCCGATTGAAGTGGGAGCAGATATTATCGCAGGTTCTCTCATAAAAAACCCTGGAGGCGGTTTAGCGAAGATCGGCGGTTATATCGCTGGGAAAACAGCGCTTGTGGAAAAATGTGGATATCGTTTGACTACACCAGGAATCGGTCTCGAGGCAGGTGCAAGTTTATATAGTCTGCTTGAAATGTATCAGGGATTCTTTTTGGCGCCGCATGTGGTGGCTCAAGCGGTAAAGGGAGCTAGATTTACGGCAGCAATGCTGGAACAGATTGGTGTCAAAACAAATCCCAACTGGCAAGCGGATCGAACAGATCTGATCCAAAGCGTCTCTTTTGAAGACAAGGAAAAAATGATTGCCTTCGCTCAAGCCATCCAAGCAGCTTCCCCCGTCAACGCTCATGTTTTGCCGATCGGAGATTATATGCCGGGCTACGAAGATGACGTCATTATGGCAGCCGGTACATTCATTCAGGGGGCCAGTCTCGAATTAACAGCAGATGGTCCGATTCGCCCTCCCTATGAACTGTATGTACAAGGCGGGCTGACCTATGAACATGTTAAAATTGCTATTTCACAAGCCTTGCAAGCTTTATTTGAAAAAGGATTGATAAAATCTTCGGCTAACATAGAATTGCGAAAAAAATGAAAAAATTTTTTGAACGAGTCAATATGGCTCGTTTTTTTATAGCCAAAATAGCTGGTATATAAGAGATTTTAATAGATGTTAGATTATCTTACATAAATTTGACAAAAGAACTCACGTACATTATAATGCAACTATCATAAAAAAATGATGAGGGGGAAATGCCGTGAGTGAAAAAGAAATTCGTCGATCGATGCCTCTTTTCCCGATTGGCCCCGTTATGAAACTAACGGATTTAACTGCAAGACAAATTCGTTATTATGAAGATCAAGGTTTGATACACCCTGCTCGTAATCAAGGCAATCATCGCTTGTATTCTTTACAGGACATTGATACATTGCTTGAAATCAAAGATTATTTAAATGATGGTCTGAATATTGCGGGAATTAAGAAAATGTATCAGATGCAAGAAAAAGAACTAAAAGTCCCATTGACAGATGAAGATGTGCGAAAGATTCTCCGCAGTGAAATGGAACAAGCCGGTCGATTCGTGAAAAGAGATCACACGGCAAAAGGGCAGCTGCCCAGACTGTAGCATAGGTATTTACTTTTTCAAGTTGATATAATCACTATTTAGGAGGAGTTAAAATGGCAAATTATACAAAAGAGGATATTTTCCGTTTTGCAGATGAACAAAATGTAAAATTTATCCGATTACAATTTACGGATATTTTGGGGATTATCAAGAATGTTGAAATCCCAATCAGTCAGTTGAAAAAAGCACTCGATAACAAAATCATGTTTGACGGTTCTTCAATTGAAGGTTTTGTTCGAATTGAAGAATCCGATATGTATTTATTCCCGGATCTGGATACCTGGGTAGTATTTCCTTGGACAGCAGAAAAAGGAAAAGTCGCTCGGATGATTTGCGACATTTACAATCCTGATATGACGCCATTTTCAGGGGATCCTCGCGCCAATTTAAAACGTGTACTTCATGAAATGGAAGAGCTAGGCTTTACTGATTTTAACTTGGGACCGGAGCCTGAATTCTTTCTTTTCAAACTGGATGAAAACCGTAAACCAACACTAGAACTAAATGATTCGGGCGGTTATTTCGACCTTGCACCAACAGATTTAGGCGAAAATTGTCGACGCGATATTGTACTTGAGCTGGAAGAAATGGGCTTTGAGATCGAAGCGAGTCATCATGAAGTTGCCCCAGGACAGCATGAAATTGATTTCAAATATGAGGATGCCATTACAGCTTGTGACAATATCCAAACTTTCAAATTGGTTGTGAAGACGATTGCTCGGAAGCATGGTCTTCATGCCACGTTCATGCCAAAACCACTATTTGGTGTAAATGGTTCGGGAATGCATTTTAATATGTCTCTTTTCACCCAAGAAGGAAATGCTTTCTTTGATGAAAAAGGGGATCAACAATTAAGCGATACTGCTTATAAATTCCTTGCAGGGATGCTCAAACATGCGCGAGCATATACTGCTGTTACCAACCCGACGATCAACTCTTACAAACGTTTAGTTCCAGGATACGAAGCCCCATGCTACATTGCATGGAGTGGTAAAAATCGTAGTCCGCTCGTGCGTGTTCCAAGTTCTCGTGGGCTCAGCACTCGTCTTGAACTTCGTAGTGTCGATCCTTCAGCAAATCCATATTTAGCAATGGCAGTCCTTCTTAAAGCTGGACTTGATGGCATTAAAAATGAATTGACGCCTCCAGCCCCAGTTGATCGTAATATTTATGGCATGGATGAGCAAGAACGCCATGAACATGGTATCTACGACTTACCGGAAAGCCTTGGCCATGCACTTGTTGAACTTGAAAAAGATGATGTGATTCGAGATGGCTTAGGAGAACATATCTTCGAGCACTTTTTAGAAGCAAAAGCTATTGAATGCGATATGTTCCGTACAGCTGTTCATCCGTGGGAACGTGATCAATATTTAGAAATCTATTAAAACTGAAATAAAAATTATAAGAAGAAGCTAAAAGCTAGCAAAATCCATTTTAAAACATGGTTGGATGCTTGATTTTAGCTTCTCTTATTTTTTATATGGGTATCACTTAAGTTTAATTGGATATAGAAGTATGTCAGGAAAAACTTTCGAAGGCTTTAAAAAAATTTAAGTATTGTATCTTTAGCCGATTCATTAAATGATTAGATTGCCCCTATTGATAGCAGCAATAAAGCTTGTATCTTCGTATGATTTTGGCCAAATTCGATGAAGGCTGTTCCCGCTTCAGTAATGTATCTTTGATGCCCATACTCAATATTGCTGTGTGCCACTCAATTTCGATGCAGAAGGCGAAAGGAATTTCAAAACGAGCTTAATGAAAACTGGTTAATCCAATAAATTGACCACTGTTAAAGTTCATGAAAATGCATGACAAGCCAATATTAATTTAGGTTGGCGAAAATTTTTTGCATCTTCCATAGTGTGAAGGAGCGTAGAAATAAATGCTCTGTAAAACTTATAATACTGCATAATCGAGCCACAAAAAAACCGAATGATTTAATCATTCGGTTTTTTATTGTAAAACAAGATTAATGAATATCTCGGAACAAACCGATCACTTTACCAAGGACAGAAACGTTATTTAAAATGATAGGCTCCATTGAATCATTTTCGGGTTGCAAACGAAAATGATCGCTTTCTTTATAGAATCGTTTACAAGTTGCTTCATTTTCATCTGTCATTGCAACCACAATCTCACCATTATTGGCATTGCTTTGCTTACGAACGATCACCTTATCGCCATCCAAAATACCAGCATTAATCATACTTTCTCCATCAATTTCCAACATAAAAATATCTTTTTCGCCTGCAGCAAGATATTCAGGTAGTGGAAAATAATCATCAATATTTTCAATTGCTTCAATAGGAAGACCAGCAGTTACTTTGCCGATGATCGGGACAGATACGACACTTGGGGTTGGTGGTTCATTTTCAAGTCCTAGAATTTCTATCGCACGCGGTTTTGTCGGGTCTCTTCGAATAAGTCCTTTTCCTTCAAGGCGTGCAAGATGCCCATGAACCGTGGAACTAGAAGCAAGTCCGACAGCTTCTCCGATTTCACGAACAGAAGGTGGATACCCTTTTTCTTTTACTTCAGATTTGATAAATTCATAAATATCTTGTTGCCGCTTCGACAATTTCATGGTTTCACCCCGTCAAAAATAATCATACTTCTTTAATAAATTCAGTATATCAAATAGAAATCAAAAATGCAAACAAGAGTTCGTTTTTTTTGTTGACATAAACGAACGAGTGTTCTATAATAAATAAAAAGCGAACATACATTCTTTTGGAGGGATAAAAAATGTCTTTAAAAGCGATTTGGGATAAACATTATGCGACAGTAATTGTATTAGTTGGTTGTGTAGCGATGGGAATCATTTTGATGCTGTTTTTAGCAGATAGTGATACGGAGAATTACTCGGAGATTGCAATCAATGAAGGGGATTCGGTGTGGGCACTTGCAGCAGACTATGCAGATGAAAGCCATATGAGTCAAGAAGAATTTGTTCAATGGGTAGAAAAAGAAAATCATTTAGCAGATGGGCAAATTCAAACGGGCGATTCTCTGATTATTCCAGTTAAAGAAAAGCAAATAAATGAGTCGACTCATCTGCAACTTGCAGATCAATAATCAATATTCTTTATTTTCTTTCTTGGATTAGGTAAACTATTCCAAGAAGGGATGATATAGATGTTAAAAGATTTCAAAACATTTATTGCAAAAGGGAACGCATTGAGTATGGCAATCGGGATTATTATTGGAGGCGCATTTACAACTATTGTCAATTCTTTAGTAGAGGATATCATTATGCCACCGCTTGGTATGCTAATTGGAAATGTTGACTTCAGTAATCTCTTTTTCAGCTTGGATGGTCATTCTTATCGTTCATTGAAAGCCGCACAAGATGCTGGAGCACCGACTATCAATTATGGGCTTTTTATCAATAATATCATTAGTTTTTTGATTGTTGCTTTTGCTATATTTTTAATTGTTAAATTGGTCAGTAGATATGTACTTGATCTGGAGCCGAAAACTGCTCCTACTAAAACATGCCCTTATTGCCAATCATCGGTTCCAGAAAAAGCGACTAAATGTCCGCACTGTACATCAGATTTACCAGCGGAAGAGGTCACTAGTCCGTAGTTAATGTTATACTAAGAAAGTATCGATACCGATGCTTTCTTCTTTTATATAAAGAAATCAAAATGGAGGGTAAAATAGTATGCTAGAAAAAGAAAAAATCGATCGAATTAATGAGTTATCAAAAAAGAAAAAAGCAGGCACTTTAACTGCTGATGAAAAAATAGAGCAAGAAAAACTTCGGAAAGAATATTTGAAATCATTTCGCTCTCATATGAAAAATACAATCGAACGAACAACCATATTGGATCCCAATGGGCGAGATGTAACACCGGATAAAATTAAACGTGCCCGACAGAAGCATCAATAAACCAAATGAATAGTAATTTTTATCACCAAATGCGCAAAAATGAACAAACGCGCAAAAATAATGATCATTTTTGCGTTTTTTGTTGTATATTTTAATCAGAAGGCTTAAGATAAGGGTAGTAATAATCATAATACAGAGAGGATGTTTCATTTGTTTGATAATACAGATCAGTTAGCAATTAATTCGATTCGGACGCTGTCGATGGATGCGATCCAAAAAGCAAATTCCGGTCATCCAGGTTTACCGATGGGGGCTGCACCAATGGCTTATACATTATGGTCAAAGGTTTTAAATACCAATCCAGCTCATTCCACTTGGTTCAATCGTGACCGCTTCGTTTTATCAGCAGGTCATGGATCGATGCTTCTATATAGTTTGCTTCATTTAAGTGGTTTTGACTTAAAGTTAGAGGATTTGAAGAATTTCAGACAATGGGACAGTAAAACGCCAGGCCATCCAGAGTATCGTTATACGGATGGAGTTGATGCTACAACTGGACCTCTCGGACAGGGAATTGCTATGTCTGTAGGGATGGCAATGGCAGAACGTCATTTAGAGGGCATGTACAATAAGGATGGTTTTAACATCGTGGATCATTATACATATGCCTTATGCGGCGATGGTGATTTAATGGAAGGCGTCGCTTCTGAAGCAGCTTCGCTTGCTGGGCATCAGCAATTAGGCCGTTTGATCCTATTATATGATTCCAATGATATCTCCTTAGATGGTGATTTAGATAAATCTTTCTCAGAAGATGTGAAAGCTCGATTTGAGAGTTACGGGTGGGAACATCTATTAGTAAAAGATGGAAATGATACGGCCGAAATTTTGGCAGCAATCGAAAAAGCTAAACAAAACACATCACAACCAACAATCATCGAAGTTAAAACAGTGATTGGTTTTGGTGCGCCTAATGCTGGTACAAGTAAAGTCCATGGCGCTCCGCTTGGTGATGAAGGGATCAAAGCGGCAAAAGCTGCATACGGTTGGGAATATGAAGAGCCGTTCTTCGTGCCTCAAGAAGTGTATGATCGTTTTAAAGAAACGATTCAAACGCGCGGCGCTCAAAAAGAAGCTGCTTGGAATCAGCTTTTTGAACAATATCAAGTGAAATATCCAGAGCTAGCTAAACAGTTGTCAGACAGTCTGGCAGATGAATTGCCAACCGACTGGACAGACGGGTTACCTGTTTATGGAGATGATCAAGCATTAGCCAGTCGTGCATCTAGCGGTGAGACAATTAATGCACTTGCTGTTAAACTTCCGCAATTATTTGGTGGTTCAGCTGACCTTGCAGGTTCAAACAATACAAATATCAAGACAGACGGTGAATTTACAAAAGAGACGCCGGCAGAACGCAACATCTGGTTTGGTGTTCGTGAATTTGCGATGGGAGCAGCACTTAACGGTATGGCGCTCCATGGTGGTTTAAAAGTTTATGGTGGGACATTCTTTGTTTTCTCCGATTATTTACGCGCTGCAATTCGGCTTTCAGCGATACAACATTTGCCAGTTACCTATGTCTTGACACATGATAGTATCGCTGTAGGGGAAGATGGACCGACGCATGAACCGGTTGAACAATTGGCTTCTCTTCGCGCAATGCCGGGATTGTCAGTGATTCGTCCAGCTGACGGCAATGAAGTGACGGCTGCATGGAAGCTGGCTATTTCTTCCACAGATACTCCTCATGCGCTCGTATTGACGCGTCAAGGCTTGCCGACATTACCTAAATCAGCTGAGCTAGCTGAAGAGGGCGTAGCAAAAGGTGCTTATGTGCTATCTGCTTCTGAAAAAGCAATACCAGATGTAATACTTCTTGCTAGTGGTTCGGAAGTGAATCTAGCTGTTCAAGCCCAAGCTGAGTTGAGAAAAACGGGAACTGATGCATCCGTTGTTAGTGTTCCTTCTTTTGATTTATTTGAGAAACAATCAGCTTCTTATAAAGAAAGCGTATTGCCGAATGCTGTTAGAAAACGGGTAGCGATTGAGATGGCAGCTTCATTTGGCTGGGATCGTTATGTAGGGCTTGACGGCAAGGTGATCGGCATTGATCGTTTTGGCGCTTCTGCCCCTGGGGATACCATTATCAAGAACTATGGCTTCACCGTAGAAAATGTGGTTGAAACGGTTAAATCGCTTTAAAAAATCTGAGCGGAAGGTGTTCTTACTTCCGCTTTTTCTTTTGGCTAAAATTCGAAAAGAATGCTATAATAAAACGGTTGTTATTTGAAAAACAAGGACTTAAAAGGGATTTGAAAAAAGTTATTGTTTGTTCAACTTAAATCAAGTACAATAAAAGAGGTATATTCGTTCAAGGAGGAGAAAGTTAATATGTGGATTTACATTCTTGTCGGTCTGATTTGCTTAGTTGCTGGGCTGGCTGCTGGTTTTTTCATTGCAAGACGCTACATGATGAGTTATCTGAAAAATAATCCGCCAATCAATGAGCAAATGTTGCAAATGATGATGGCGCAAATGGGCATGAAGCCTTCTCAGAAGAAAATCAATCAAATGATGAGTGCAATGGGTAAACAGCAAGAAAAAGAAATAAAAAACAAAAAGAAAAAATAAATGGTGACGGACTGTCATACAGTAATGGTTTAAAGAAATTCAGGAAGCTTGGTAATGAAAGCTTCCCTTCATAAATAACGCCTTTTCAAAGTGTATAAAAAACACAGTGAAAAGGCGTTTTTATATGGAACATTAAAAAATCGGAAAAATAGCAAATTAAAAAATTTTAATTAATTTCTAATTATCAGTTGTAATATTTTTCCTTATCAGGTAAAATGATATCGTTGCATAAAACGAGAAAAGGAGGTAATGAATGATGAAAACAACTAGTATAAGAAATGAAAATAATAATCAAACTACATTATTGCTTTCTGTCAGCGAATTTGCATCTTCATGTATCTCCACGAATAAAGGTGTCGGCATTTTTTAACAACGCTCCCTTCTAGTTCAAGGTTTTGTATGCAATCGAATGGTGACAAATAGACGTGTTAGCAATAATGGACCAATTATGGGGCCATTATTTTTTGTTGCCTAAATTTAAAAAGGGAGGGGATTTCGGATTGAAAATTTTTAAATCGCTTGGCTGGTTTTTTAAAGAACAGAAACTGTATTATCTGTTTGGCGTATCAATTCTGTTTTTAATTGCCTTGTTGCAACTGATTCCGCCGCTTTATATTGGGAAAGTTGTGGATGCAATTTCCAGTGATACACTCACAAAATCAAAATTGATTGAGTGGATGTTTCTTTTATCTGGAGTAGCTATTATTACGTATGTGGGCCGTTATGTTTGGCGGATGATGATTTTTGGTTCAGACAATAAATTGCAGCGAAAACTGAGATTGCGTTTATTCGAGCACTTTACCAAAATGTCACCGTTTTTCTTTCAGCGTTACCGGACTGGGGATCTGATGGCACATGCGACAAATGATATTACGGCAATCCAGCAGGTTGCAGGGATCGGGATTTTGACGTTAGCGGATTCTTTTTTGACGGGCGGAACGGTGATTGCCATGATGGCGATCAGTATCGACTGGCGATTAACTGTGATTGCACTTTTGCCCATGCCACTCATGGTCATCGGGAGTTCAGTCCTTGGCAAAATGTTGCATGATCGCTTTCATGAGGCGCAGGCTGCTTTCTCAAGACTCAATGATAAGGTGCAGGAAAGTATTGCTGGAATCAAAGTGACGCGAACTTTTGGGCAAGAAAAAGAAGATATTGCAGATTTTTCTGATCAGACAGTGGATGTAGTCGATCGAAACATGAAAGTAGCCAAAATTGATGCGCTCTATGATCCGATGATCTCAATCGTTGTGGGGATGTCATTTGTGATCACATTAGGAGTGGGCGCTAAGTTTATGGTAGAAGGGTCACTTTCGATCGGGCAGCTAGTCTCTTTTGTCAATTATTTATTTTTATTGATATGGCCGATGCTGGCATTTGGTTTTTTGTATAACATTCTTCAAAGAGGAAGTGCCTCTTATGATCGGGTGGATCGTCTATTACAGGAGCATGAAGACATTGTCGATCAGCCGGATGCTAAGACGTTCATCTCAAACAGTGATCTGCAGTTTGATTTGAAAAGTTTTACCTATCCGGATGAAACGGAGCCAGTACTCCAAAATATAACATTTTCGATTCGTGCAGGTGAAACACTGGGAATCGTTGGACGGACTGGATCAGGTAAAACGACACTACTTAAACTGCTTTTGCGTGAATATGACACTTATCAGGGGAATATCTACTTTGGCGGGGAACCACTCACAGCTTATCAAACGAGAGTATTGCGCAGAGCGATTGGTTATGTGCCGCAAGATCAATTTTTATTTTCAACTTCAGTGGCAGATAATATTCGCTTCGGTTATCCGGATGCCAGTGATCAACAGGTGGAAGAAGTTGCAAAGCTGGTTTCTGTCCATGAAGATATTGTAGAGTTCAAAGATGGTTACCGTACAATTGTTGGCGAACGAGGCGTTTCGCTTTCTGGGGGACAAAAGCAACGTCTGGCAATCGCACGGGCATTGATTTTAGATCCTGAGTTATTGATTTTAGATGATGCCTTATCAGCAGTTGATGCCAAGACCGAGGAAAAAATTCTGAATAACTTGCGAAAAGAGCGAACTGCTAAAACAACGATTATCAGTGCCCACCGGTTAAGTTCTGTCGAGCATGCTAATCTGATCATTGTAGTAGAAGACGGCAAGATTAAGGAAAGAGGCACGCATTCTGAACTCTTGGAGAAAGACGGATGGTATGCAGAGATATATCGTGAGCAGCAGCTCGAAGAAGAACTCGAAAAAGGAGGTGGGGCAGATGAATGAAGAACAAACGAATCAAGAACTAGAAACGATGACTGGGCGTGAGCATCGCGCCGTATTATTTCGCTTGATGCGTTACACCAAGTACCACATACCGCTTTTATGTGTGACAATGATACTCGTACTACTTGTGACATTGGCAGATGTGTATGCCCCGCTGATTATTCGAAAGTTTCTTGATGATTATTTGACACCGATGAACATTGATATTCAAGCATTTGTGATTTTAGGTTGCGGTTATTTTGGGTTAGTACTTGGTAAAGCAGTTGTTTGGTATTTTCAATTGGTATTTTTCCAGAAGATTGCGCTCAATATTGTCAAACAAATTCGTGTGGATATTTTTAGTAAATTGCATAGCCTCGGCATGCGTTATTTCGATCAAACACCGGGAGGCAGTCTGGTCTCACGTGTGACCAATGATACGGAAGCAATCAAAGATATGTTTATCAACGTGCTTTCGACTGCAATCCAAAGCTTGTTTATGCTGGTGGGGATTTATGCTTCGATGTTTGTCCTCAATGCGCAACTGGCTTTTTACAGTTTGATTCTTTTTCCACTGATTGTGCTGATTATAATCGTTTATCGCAAATATAGTTCGAAATTCTATCGGGCACGTCGGGAAAAATTGAGTCAACTGAATGCCAAAATTAGCGAATCTATCTCTGGAATGGCCATTATCCAGCAATTCAATCAGGAAAAAAGACTGACGGCCGAGTTTGAAGCGATTAATAAAGATTACTATGATGTCGGGATGAAAAATATCAAGTTTAATGCGCTCCTTCTTGGACCGGCGATCGATTTCATTTATGCGATTGCAGTCGTGATCATTTTAAGTTTTTTTGGTGCTGAATCCTTGATCGGGCCAGTTGCAATTGGGACTGTCTATGCGTTTATCAGTTATTTTGATCGGTTTTTAGAGGCGATTTATAATGTGATGGAACGTCTTGCTATGTATCAGGAAGCGATCACGGCAGCCTCTCGGGTATTTCGGATCATGGATGAAACGGAAGAAGTGCCTGCTCAGTTTCCCGAAGCAGGAGCAAAAATTGAACAAGGTCAAATCGAGTTTCGAAATGTATCCTTTGCTTATGACGGGGAGCATGATGTACTGAAAGATATCAGCTTTACAGCTTTTCCCGGACAAACAGTAGCGCTCGTTGGGCATACAGGTAGCGGAAAAAGTTCCGTTATTAATTTGATGATGCGTTTTTATGAATTTGAACGAGGCGATATTCTTTTGGATGGTCGTTCGATCAAACACTATCCGATTCAGGAACTGCGACAGAAAATGGGGCTTGTTTTACAGGACAGTTTTATGTTTTATGGAGATATTGCCAGTAATATTCGGCTTTACGATCAATCGATTTCTGACCAGGCGGTTCAAGATGCAGCTGAATTCGTACAAGCGGACCGCTTCATTCAAACACTGGACGATACTTACCAGCACAAAGTGATCGAACGAGGGGCCTCTTTTTCAAGTGGCCAGCGGCAGTTGATATCATTTGCCAGAACAGTCGTGGCAAATCCGCAAATTTTAGTATTGGATGAGGCGACTGCCAGTATCGATACAGAAACAGAGACGCTCATCCAAACGGGGCTTGCCAAGATGCGGGAAGGGCGGACAACGATCGCGATTGCGCATCGACTTTCGACGATCAAAGATGCTGATCTGATTCTTGTGTTAAGTAAAGGCCGTATTGTGGAACGAGGCACGCATGAAGAATTAGTACGCCAAAATGGGATTTATCAGTCGATGTATCAATTGCAAAACAGTGGAATGGATATGGCTTAACAGACAGGCATTTTAATTTGTTTTTCATCTCTTTAGGGCTATAATGCAAATAGCTAATCATAAGGGGGAATTACATATGTCACTCATTCTTTCATTCATTGTCACGCTCATTTTCGGCTCAATGATCATCTTGATTCGAATGAAGTCATCTAAACGGCCAGCATCGATCAAGGGGATCGTTTTGCCGCCAATCATGATGTCAACTGGGGCACTGATGTTTGTCATACCCTATTTTCGCGTATCGGGTTTTGATATTTTGGAAGCTGTTTTAATGGGACTTGTTTTTTCATTAATCTTGATCTGGACAACAAAATTCGAAATTAGACATCAATTTGTCTTCATTAAAAGAACAAAAGCTTTTCCAGTTATTTTGATGGCACTGCTTTTGATCCGTCTGTTTATCAAGTATTGGATCAGCGGAAGCGTTGAAGTAGGAGAACTTTCGGGTATGTTTTGGATTATGGCTTTTGCGATGATCGTACCTTGGAGAATTGCCATGTATTTTCAATATAAAAGTGTGGCACAAAAATTGGCAGGAAACGAGGAAATAGCTTAATTGGTAAATTGGGGGAAATCACTTATTCCCCCTTGTTTTGCCAAGTAGAACACGCTATAATAAAAGTTGTTCCATGCTTTACACTTTGAAGCAGTGGGAAAAGGGAAGCCACGACAAAAAGGGAGAACTTGATGCAGGATTAAAATTCTGACTTATAGTTTTTAATTATCTGAAAAATAGTGTTTTTTGTTAATACCCTTTCAAAAAGTGACTGAATTAGAGGAGGAAAAAAATGAAAAAATTACTAGTAGGAATTCTAGGCTTTATTTTGTTGTTCTCACTTGCAGCATGTTCAAGTTCTAACAGTGATTCCGGTAAAAAAGAAGAAAGCAAGCAAACATCTGAGTCTAAAACACAAGAAAAAGTATTGAACTACTACATGAGTCTTGTGGATACAATTACTGCAGATAATGGTGATTACAGTGCCTATGTGGCACAAGCTGGCGCAGATCCTGCACCTTCTGCTGATGAGCTGAAACAACTTGCAGCAGCTGGCTCGACATCTGCTGAAAAAGTTTCCGAAACACTTGCAAATGAAAAAGTACCAGATATCGGTAAATCAACGAAAGATTTCCAAAAAGCTGTTAAAGATCTAAGCGATGCATATAAGCAAGAAGCGGATGCACTAAAAGCGGATCAACCGGATACGACAGCAGCTGATGAAGCAATGCAAAAAGCTTCTGATGAAATTGCAAAGATCTTAGAAGATAACGGTCTTGCGGGTTCGGATATCATTACGGATACAATGTAATAAAAAAGAAAGTAAAAGCGTTTTGAAGCCGCCTCAAAAGGGCAGATTCAAAACGCTTTTATTTTTTCTTTTTCGTGGCATTAATTTCATTTTGTAATGTCGCAAATGTGTCTAATAGTTCATTCGATTTATGCTCCAGGATTTCCTTCTGTTCCTTATCCGAATCATCCAGATAGATATAATCACCAAAGCGAATATAAACAGGTTTGCGCTTCAGTACCTCTTTAAAATTTTTGGGGCCATCATAAACAGCCGGTAGAATGGGGGCTTTTGCTTTGAACGCAATGGTCACAGCACCACGTTTTAGATGAAGATTCGCCTGACTTCTCGTACCACTTGGGAAAATGCCAACTACTTTTCCTTGCTTTAAAATCCGGATCGGGGACTTGATGGCACTAGGCCCAGGGTTGGATCGATTGACTGGAAACGCACCGAAATGTGTCATTGCCCAATTAAGTATTTTCCCTTTAAACAGTTCTTGCTTCGCCATATAATGAATCTGTGTAGGATAAACCGCAAAAGCCAGATAAATAATCTCAAGCCATGAAGTATGCGGTGAAACAAGTACATAAGGGGTTTGGGTGATTTTGTCTTTATTTTGAATTTTTATGCGACCGCCAAGTAGAAAGAGAATCACATGAACGACGGTTTTAGCAAATTTGTAGAACAACCTACTTCACTCCCTATATTAAAACATGCCTAAAATATAGTATACTTAAAAAGATAGCAATTTGCACGAAAAAAATAGTAGAAAAGAGGATATCATGAAACTCTTACATACAGCAGATCTTCATTTAGGCAAAATCGTAAATGGTGTATCTATGCTTGCCGAACAGGCTTATATTTTAAACCAGATCACAATGATTATTGAAGAAGAAGCAGTAGACGGAATTCTTTTGGCGGGAGATCTCTATGATCGTTCTGTGCCGCCAACTGAAGCAGTCAATCTTTTGAATGATACACTTTACACATGGAATGTAGAGCTTGGCAAACCGATTTTTGCGATCAGTGGAAATCATGACAGTGCAGATCGGCTTGCATTTGGGGCAGCTTGGTACCGGCAACAGCAATTTTTTATGGCGGGAAAATTAACAGCTGAGATCGAACCCATTGTATTTGATGATGCGGAAATTTGGCTTGTTCCTTATCACGAACCGGCAACTTTTCGTGCGCTTTCAAAAAATGATGCAGTAAGAAGCTTTGATGATGCTTTTCGACAAATTACAGCCTCTATTCGCAAAAAACAGGATTCTAGTAAACGCCAGATATTAGTTGGTCATGCGTTTGTTAGTGGAGGTATTCCAAGCGATTCTGAACGACAACTTTCGATTGGGAATGTGGACAGGGTGGCGATAGACGTATTCGATGGCTTCGACTATGTGGCACTTGGACATTTACATCATCCGCATGCGATTCGACATGATGTGATTCATTATAGCGGTTCCCCACTTAAATATTCTTTTTCAGAAGCGAATGATCGTAAAAGTGTTCGGATCGTTGAATTTGATGATGCAAATCAGCTGAGCGTGCGGGAACGGCAGCTTACTCCTAAGCACGATTTAAGAATCATTGAAGGATCACTAGAAGAATTGACAACACATATTGATGCTCGGCCGGATGATTATCTGCAGATCAAACTGACAGATTCCGGTGCACTGATTGATCCGATCGGCAAGCTTCGCAAGTTCTATCCCAATATTTTACATCTTGAACGAAAACGCATCAATCAGCAAACAACGAAAACAGAAGCTTTTGAAGAAATTGTCCAAAAAGATGATTTAGAGTTATTTGAACAGTTTTTTCACGAGGTGAGCGGGACTGAAATGACAACTCGGCAAAAGGAATGGATTCAAAAGGTGATTCGAGAAGTGAAAGCAGGGGATGAAAAATGAAACCACTTCAATTGACGATGCGAGCATTTGGGGCGTATGCCGGAACAGAAATTATTGATTTTGAACAGCTTGGCAGTGAGAGAATGTTTGTGATTACGGGAAAAACGGGTGCAGGTAAGTCAACCATTTTTGATGCGATCAGTTTTGCCATATTTGGGCGAGCCAACACATATGATCGAGAAGGATTTTCGATGAGGAGCGACTTTGCAGACCCGCATGAAATTACATATGTATCACTTTCTTTTGAGTTGCGAAACAAAACCTATTTGATCGAGCGGACACCCACGCAGGAGGTCCGGAAACAGCGTGGTGATGGGATGCGAACGCTTAATCAAAAGGCCACGTTGTATGAAATTATGAACGGGGAAGAAAAACTTTTGGCGACGTCTGTTCGAGATGTAACAACGAAAATGGAAGAAATTTTACAATTGGATGTTCATCAGTTTAGGCAGATATTGATGATTCCACAGGGGGAATTTCGTGAGTTGTTAGTTTCGGAAAGCAAAGAAAAAGAGGCAATTCTGCAACGATTGGCACATACACAATTTTATCAAAAAATAGAAGAAATGTTGCTTGAGAAACAAAAAAAGGCCTATCAACAAGTGACACATGCCGAGCAGGAAAAGCTGCTGATTCTTGCTCAGCTTTTTGAAGATGATATACCAGAAGGGTTGACGACAAGTGAAGAGCGCGCACTGATCGAAAACCAGTTAGAG
The DNA here is from genome assembly GCF_913566895.1 of Listeria ilorinensis. Taxonomy (GTDB): domain Bacteria; phylum Bacillota; class Bacilli; order Lactobacillales; family Listeriaceae; genus Listeria; species Listeria ilorinensis. The sequence continues at coordinate 131,042 of NZ_CAJYCN010000004.1, forward strand.
GAAAAGCGATTGGCCAAGCAGCAGTCGGTTCAAAAGATGCAGCAAATTGAACAGGAAATTGAGCAACTTCTCAAAAAAATCGCAGCGGCCAAGCAATTGCTAGCAGATTTTGCCGAAAAAGAGCAAGCAGAAAAACGACTAGAAGAATTGCTAGTACAGCAATCCAGATTCGATAAAATAGCGGTACAAATTGAGCGTATCCATCAGGCTGAACGATTGAAGCCTCTATATGAACAAAAGCTGAAAAGCGAGCAGGCTAAACTAGAAGTAGAGAAAGCTAAATTTGAGATGGAAAACCAACTTGCTCAAGCTGAAGAAGCGCAGCAAAAAAGCTGTAGTCAGTTAGAGGAATTAGAGGAGAAACGGCCACAATATGAAAAGTGGAAACGAAATATTGTTCAATTTGATGAGATTGCCCATAAAATCAAACGACTCCAAACAATCGACTCGGAGTTACAGTCAGTGCAGCATAATGTACAACAAATGGATGATCGTTTTGTAGGTATTGAGCGGAAAAAAGAACAAAAAGAACAAACACTTAGTTTAAAAGAAATCCTTTTAAACGACACCAATGATCTAGAGCGCCGCTATTATCATTTAGAAAAACAACTAGATGAACTAGCGCGATCAGCCGATAATTATGCTGCTGAAATAGCACGCGAACAAGCGCTTCAAGACTGGAAAAAAAGTCTGGCACAAAAGTTACAGGCCTTAGAACAGATATCTTTGCAACGAAAAAAAGTGGAAGCGAACCTTTTGGCTTTCCAAGCTGCAGAAGAGCAGGAACTGGCAGCAACACTTGCTGCAAACTTAAATGAAGGAGAAGCTTGTCCTGTCTGTGGTTCTACCCACCATCCGCAAAAAGCGGTCTATTTAGAGAGTCTGCCGTCAGAAGAGCAGCAACAGGCTGAAAAAGAATTGATGCAGATAGAAGAGAAGTTCACGCGTTTAGAAAAAGAGCGGCAGCATCTTATTTGGCAAATCGAGCAGGGTGAACGAGAAAATGGTGAAACTCTGCAATACTATGAAAAAAACTATCAGGCAACGATTTCACAAAAAGATGATTTGACAAAAGAAAAACAATTCTTGCATGAACAGCTTGAAGAGCGTCAGAAAACTCTGCAAGAAAAAGCGGTATTGGAACAAGAAGTAGCAGAAATTAAGGCGCAACTTTTGCAATTGTCGCCAAATCGTGAGCAATATAAAGAACATTTGGTGAAGCTTCTCCATGAACAGTCTCTGTTAAAGGAAGCCATTCCTGAGGCGCTGCAAGTTCCAGAAACTTTTTTTGCAACTAAGAAAAGAATCTCTGCTGATATGGCACTCTTTGAAGAGCAGGAAGTCACTACAAAGCGAGCAGCCGAACAAGCAACCATTGCTAAAGTACAGGCAGCATCACTTTTGAAAGGGTTAGAAACACAATTTTTCCAAGCAGAGCAATCGGCTAACAGTGCCGCGACTGTTTTTCAAACGGCCCTGAATGAAAAGGGGTTTCAAGATACAGAAAGTTATTTTGCCTATTTGAAAAAAGTGGGTGAATTATCTACGCTTGAAGGAGAATTGGAGCGCTACAAAAGCGACTGTCTACTTTTAAAGGAAAAAATTGTATCGCTGCAGAACAAAGTTGATCAGCAGGAGATACCGGAATTAGCCGAGTTGGAACAGCCATTTTCTGAAATGAAACAGTATCGCGCCGAACTTGCCACACGTCACGCCAATATTTCGGAGACGATTCGGCAGAAAGAACAGTTGATAGAACGTTTAGATGCACTGCTTACTCGTTTAGCAAAATATGAAGCTGAATATGCGGATATTGGTTTCTTGGCGGATATGGCACGCGGAAAAAATGAGCACAAACTAACTTTTGAACGTTATGTATTGGCCACTTTTTTAGATACAATCGTTCAGCGTGCTAATTTCCGATTAGCCAAAATGACAGGCGGGCGTTTCTTGCTACGAAGAAAGAAAGAGCGGGCAAAAGGTAATGTTCAGAGCGGTTTGGAACTAGAAGTATTTGATGAATATACAGGACAAACCCGTCATGTCAAAACGCTCTCCGGTGGTGAGAGCTTCAAAACATCGTTAGCACTGGCGCTAGCGCTTGCAGAAGTCGTGCAGGAAATGGCTGGTGGCATTTCGCTTGAGACGATGTTTATTGACGAGGGTTTTGGGACGCTAGATCCAGAGTCTCTAGAAATGGCGATCGAATGTCTGCTTGAAACGCAAGAAAGTGGTCGATTAGTGGGGATTATTTCTCATGTACCGGAACTGAAAGAGCGAATTCCAGCGAAGCTCGTTGTAACGGCTAGTAATCGAGGCAGCACAACGGAATTTATTCTCCCAAACTAAACGCGGATTTACGTCACTTGCGAAATAAGCTATAATGAAGTTTTACAGGTAATTTGAAAGGGGCAGTCAAGGTGGGTACCAAAGTCGATATTGAAAACCAAATGATTCCGTACCGTATCAAGCAATCTGGAAAAGAGCTTGCTAATGAAACGGATATCCGAACTGAGCAGGAAGGGCAGAAAATAAGCTATCTATTTTCGGATCAAGCCCAAGCTGTTTACCTTGGAGAAAATGATTTTGACTGTAACTGTCCCCCACATCTTAGTGGCGAAGAGCCAGTTTGTGCACATATTTATGCGGCTTCACTTTTACACCGAGATGCCGAACATGCGAAGAAGTCGGCTGATTTTAAAAAACGAATTTTAGAGCAGGAAGCAGAGACGCTTTTAACACTTTTTCAAACGAGCATGTCGCAGCAATATCAGCCAGAAGATTTGCGTTCCAAGGAAACCCTGCTGATTCATTATCAACTTAAAATTAAGCAGGAGAAAGAACAGCATGTTTTAGCAATCGAATTAAAAGTCGGACCGAAACGAACCTATATCGTCAAAAATATTCGTACTTTTTTGCGGGCAGTTTCAAAAGGACAGCTCTATAATTTTACGAAAACATTCAGTTATGATCCGTCTGAACATACATTTGGTCCAGAAGATACAGCCATTTTAAAACTCTTGAGCCAAATCAGTGAAATGACCAAAATGTTTGAGCAGGATGTTGATTATTGGACAAGAAATTATTCAGACGATAAAATGCTGATACTTCCAGCCAGTATGGCAGTTGAATTGTGCAAAAAATTGATTGAACAGCCACTTACACTTGCGATCTTGGATAGCAAAGGCAATCCAGCATTTACCTATCAGCATATTCAGCTGAAGGCCGGAAAACCGGATTTTTCTTATACTTTGACCCAAAATGATGCAGGCGATTACGAACTTGAACTTGATATGTTGCAGCAGGCTATTTTTCTAGAAGCCTATCAGCTCATTTTTTGTGAAGGGGTCTTATATATTGAACTGGATGAAATTTGGACCGAACTGCCCCCGCTAATTGCTTTTCATCAAGTAACAAATGCAGAATTTGTTCAATTTGGTGAGCAGAAATTAAGTGAAATGATCTCTTATGTGTTGCCAACATTAAAGAAAAGCGGCACCGTCATGCTTGATCCATCAATTTCTGGACGGATTATTCAGGAACCACTTGAGGCAAAAATGACAATTATGCAAACAGGAGATCGTCATGAAGTTCAGCTGCGTTATCATTACGGAAGTCAGATATTCGATCCTTTCAAAGCAGAAGAAAATGATGGAGATGATAGTGAACAAGTCATTATTCGCGATATTGAAAAAGAGAGTTATGTGATGAATTTGATTGAGCAGGCACCGCTTCATTTTGTAAGCGGCTCGATCTATGTCTCACAAAAAGAAGAGGAACTCTACCAATTTTATTATCATATCGTGCCGCGGCTCTCCGAATATGTAGAGATTTACATGGAAGATGGCTTGGAAGAAATGATTGAAGAACGTGTCAAGCCGGTCTTGGCTTTGAATCTCGAAGAAAGTGGTGATTTTTTAGCAGTCAATTTTGAATTCGAAGGAATCGCGCGGGATGAAATCCAGCAAGTGCTTGAATCTTTACGGGACAAACAATCCTTTCATCGCTTGAAAAATGGGCGTTTTTTGTCACTAGAGGCACAGAGCTATCAGGAGATGGAGCAGGTATTCGATTTACTTGATATTCGAAAAAAAGATGTCCAGAGTGAACTGCAAGTGCCGCTTTATCGAGGGGTTCAGATTTATGAAGAACTTGGTATTCAGCGTGCAGATGAAAGTCATCGCTTTAACCGTGATTTTAAACACCTGCTGGAAGATATTACAGAAATGGTGCCAGATCAGTATCCGCTTCCCAAAAAGCTGTCAGCTGAGCTGCGGGATTATCAACTCATCGGTTATCAGTGGCTGCGCTCGCTTTATAAATACCGATTGGGTGGAGTTTTAGCTGATGATATGGGGCTTGGCAAAACCATCCAGACAATTGCTTTTTTGACAGGGATTTTAGAAGAGCGGTCCGATCTTGATCCGATTCTTATCGTCACGCCAGCTTCTCTGCTGTATAATTGGCAGAGTGAGTGGCAGCGTTTTGCTCCTGAGATTCCAGTGGAGGTTATTTATGGAGATAAGCAACAGCGGCTAAAAATGATTGATGGGATGAAGACGGGCTGTGTATATTTGATTTCCTATCCCAGTGTGCGTCAAGATGAGATTGCACTGAGTAAGAAAAGGTTCGCCTGTCTGATTTTAGATGAGTCACAAACGATTAAAAATTATCAGACGAAAGCATCGCTCGCTGTGCGTTCGATCAAGGCTAGTGCCCGCTTTGCACTGAGCGGGACACCGCTTGAAAATCGAATTGATGAGCTGTGGACGATCTTTCAAACGTTGATGCCAGGCTTTTTTCCAGCACTGCAAAAGTTCAAGCAAATGTCGCCTCAAAGCATTGCCAAGCTGATCCGACCATTTTTGATGCGCCGCTTGAAGCAGGATGTAGTGAAGGAATTGCCGGAAAAAATCGAGACAAATCTTTTGTCTGAGTTGACCGACGAACAGAAGACGCTTTATCTGGCTTATTTGGAAAAAATTCAGCAGGATTTACTGGATCCACATTTAGCAGATGGAGAAGAGCGGATGAAACTGCTTGCCGGTCTCACTCGTTTACGGCAGATCTGCTGCGATCCGCGACTTTTTTTACCGGAATATCAAGGTCGTTCTGGCAAATTCGAGCAGTTATTTGATACAATAAAAACAGCAGAAGAAAACAAGAATCGATTGCTGATTTTTTCTCAGTTTACCGGTATGCTTCGCTTGATTCGTGATCAGTTAGAAAAAGAGGGCCATGCCTTTTATTATATGGATGGAAAAACGCCAGTAAAAGAGCGACTCAACATGGTTACAGCATTTAATGAAGGACAAAAAAGCATTTTTCTGATCTCGCTGAAAGCTGGCGGGACCGGGCTGAATCTAATTGGGGCAGATACCGTAATCTTATACGATCTCTGGTGGAATCCGGCCGTGGAAGAGCAAGCTGCCTCTCGTGCCCATCGAATCGGTCAAAAAAAGGTTGTTCAAGTGATTCGAATGATCACAAAAGGTACGATTGAAGAAAAAATCTATGCCTTGCAACAGAAAAAACAAGCGTTAGTCGACGAAGTCATTCAACCAGGTGAAAAACTACTGACCAAGTTAACACTTGACGAAATGAAAGAAATTTTGATGTTGGAAAATGAAAGGAAGCGATCATAATGACAAAATGGGAAGTATTTGCAGCGGCAACAGAAGAAGAGGCCGTTAAAAAAATCAAAGAATTAGAGCTTTCAGGTTATCAAAAAGAAGATATTTCGATTCTGGCAAAGCGTCCAAAAGAAATTGAAGAGCTGGCTGAGGAAGAACAAGTGGAAGTGGAGCGTCCGGTCAATGAAGAAGCTTTCGGCATTATTTCCGGTATTTTGCAGTCGCTGAGCGGCGGACTTGTTTTACCGCAGGTCTATACACCGAACGGCGCTTTCTATGCTGCTGGACCGTTCGCAAAATGGTTTTCACGCACAGATGATAAAAGTGTGCGCCGACTTTTAGATGATTTTGATTTGACAAAAGAAGAGATTGAGCAGCTGATTGAACACCTGGATCAAGGAGAGATCTTAGTTTTAGCACGCTAAGCAACTCTTTTATGAAAAAAGTCAAGCTGAAAAAACGAAGTGCTGTCTTGATTGTTGCAAGTCTTATAAGCCTGGTTGTAGCGGTGATTGCCCTTATTCTCATCATGCAGACGACGACCGAAAAAGAGACTCAAAAATACGAAACGAGTATCCCAGCAGATTACATCCCGATCTATCAGAAAGCCGCTGAGCAGTATCAAATCAGCTGGTTTCTTCTGGCAGCTGTCCATCGTGTGGAAACAAAATTCTCGACAGCTGAACCCATGATCTCGAAAGCAGGAGCAATCGGCCCTATGCAGTTTATGCCCTGCAGTTTTGTTGGTTGGCAAGAGAAAAGTTGCCCGCTTACAAATGGAATAGGAGATATTGCGGAAAAAGATTTGACTGACCCCGCCTATATTAAAAAACATGGTGGCTATGGTGTGGATGCAAATGGTGATGGTAAGGCTGACCCATGGGATTTAGAAGATGCCGTTTTTAGTACAGCCAATTTCCTTGCTGATAATGGAGCTAAAGATGGTCAAGAAGAAAAGGCGATTTTTGCCTATAACCACAGTAAGAAATATGTTCAGGATATCATCGCCTATAAAAATAAATTTCAAAAAGAATGGCAAAAAGCACATTGAGCCATTCTTTTTTTTATAGATCAATAACAAAAACTTATTGAAATGAGGAAGTTTATCTTTGTTTACTTATCAACTGAATTTCAGTACAATAGATAAGTAGGAAAAGCGTTTCAAGCAAAGGAGGAAACGAAGACATGACCAATTGGAAAGAACAAGCGAAAGCGTCTTTTCAGCTGAATGAACAGACGTACCATTATTACAAACTAAATACGTTAGAAGCAAATCAAGTAACAAAGATCCAAAAATTACCGTATTCCATCCGGGTTTTACTAGAATCTGTACTGAGACAACGAGATGGCCGCGTGATTACAGATGCGCATATTGAAGGCCTCGCAAAATGGTCTCCTGAGGGAACGATTGGAGAAGTTCCATTTAAACCAGCTCGTGTTATTTTACAGGATTTTACAGGTGTACCTGCTGTCGTTGATTTAGCTTCACTTAGAAAAGCTATGGTAGATTTGGGCGGGGATCCAAAAAAAATCAATCCGGAAATCCCCGTGGACCTTGTTGTCGATCATTCTGTTCAAGTAGATAGCTATGCAAATCCTGAAGCTTTAAAGATCAATATGGAGCTCGAATTTGAGCGGAATATGGAACGCTATGAGTTTTTAAACTGGGCGCAGAAAGCCTTTGATAATTATCGTGCTGTACCGCCAGCTACCGGAATTGTCCACCAGGTCAACTTGGAATATCTGGCTAGTGTTGTGATTGCAAAAGAAAACGAAGACGGGGAATGGACTGCATATCCGGACAGCCTTGTCGGTACTGACAGCCATACAACAATGATTGGTGGAATTGGCGTGCTTGGCTGGGGTGTTGGCGGTATTGAAGCAGAAGCTGGCATGCTCGGTCAGCCATCATATTTCCCGATTCCAGAAGTAATCGGTGTCAAGCTTACCGGCGCTCTTCCAAATGGGGCAACAGCTACAGATTTTGCGCTAAAGGTAACGCAAGTACTTCGTGAGAAAAAAGTAGTCGGTAAATTTGTCGAATTCTACGGTCCGGGAGTTTCGACTTTACCGCTTGCTGATCGCGCGACGGTTTCCAATATGGCGCCTGAATATGGTGCGACATGTGGTTTCTTCCCTGTGGATGCGGAATCACTGGCTTATTTGCGTCTAACAGGCCGCAGTGAGGAGCAGATTGCACTTGTCCAGAAATATCTGGAAGAAAATGACCTCTTTTTCACAGCAGATAAACCAGAACCAACTTATACAGATACTGTAGAAATTCGGCTGGATGAAATTGAGCCCAATCTTTCTGGACCAAAACGACCACAGGATCTAATTCCACTTTCAAAGATGAAAGAAACTTTCCGAGAATCGATCACAGCTCCAGCTGGTAACCAAGGGTTTGGGCTGAAAGAAAAAGATTTGGAAAAAGAAGCTAAAATTGTATTTGGTAATGGTGATGAATCTATCATGAAGACTGGTTCTATTGCGATTGCAGCTATTACAAGCTGCACGAATACATCAAATCCTTATGTAATGCTTGCAGCTGGCTTGGTTGCTAAAAAAGCAGTTGAAGCAGGTCTTGAAGTGCCGAAATTTGTCAAAACGTCTCTTGCGCCGGGATCCAAAGTTGTGACTGGCTATCTGGAAAAAGCCGGTTTGCTTCCTTATCTACAAAAACTAGGTTTTGATTTAGTCGGTTACGGTTGCACGACTTGTATTGGGAATTCCGGACCATTAAAAGATGAGATTGAGCAAGCTATTCAGGAAAATGATCTCCTTGTATCAGCAGTCTTGAGCGGAAATCGGAATTTTGAGGGGCGGATTCATGCGCTCGTTAAAGCGAATTTTCTTGCCTCACCGCCACTTGTTGTAGCTTATGCGCTTGCTGGTACAACCAATCTGGACTTGACAAAAGAAGCGATCGGACGCGGATATCATGGTAAAGAAGTCTATTTAGACGATATTTGGCCAAGTGCAGAAGAAGTAAAAGCACTTGTTGAAGAAACGGTCACGCCTGAACTATTTCGTGAACAATATGCGCGCGTTTTCGATGAGAATGAGGCTTGGAATGCAATCAAGACAACAGATGAGCCACTTTATAAATGGAATGAAACTTCTACTTATATTGCGAACCCGCCGTTTTTTGAGCATCTTTCTAAAGAGGCTGGGCATGTTGAACCGCTTGATTCACTGCGAGTGATTGGTAAATTCGGTGACTCGGTGACAACTGACCATATCTCTCCCGCCGGTGCGATTGGTAAGGACACACCAGCAGGTAAATTTTTACAAGCGGAAGGTGTAGCAATTCGTGACTTCAATTCCTACGGTTCGAGACGTGGCCATCATGATGTAATGATGCGCGGGACCTTTGCGAATATTCGGATTAAAAATCAGATTGCCCCTGGTACTGAAGGAGGCTATACAACCTATTGGCCAACAGGGGAAGTGATGTCCATCTATGACGCATCTCATAAATATCTAGCTGACGGAACGGGACTCATTGTGTTTGCTGGTGATGATTATGGCATGGGTTCATCCCGCGACTGGGCGGCAAAAGGAACAAACCTTCTCGGCATAAAAACAGTCATTGCTAAAAGTTATGAGCGGATTCATCGCTCCAATTTAGTGATGATGGGTGTTCTTCCACTTCAATTTCAGTCAGGAGAGAGTGCAGATACGCTTGGTTTAACTGGGAAAGAAGTTATTTCTGTAGCAGTAGATGAAAATGTCCGCCCACATGATTTGGTAAATGTGACGGCTGTGTCTGAGGATGGGCAAGCCAAAACCTTCCAAGTAGTCGTTCGATTTGATTCTGAGGTTGAAATTGATTACTACCGGAATGGTGGAATTCTTCCAATGGTGCTGAGACAAAAACTGGAAGCTTAGAATGATGGATAAAGAAGTTTTAAAATATTAAAGAAAAATAAGAGAACCTAAAATGAAGCAATCAAGCCCTTTTTTTAAAAGGTGGTTGCTTCATTTTAGGTTTTTCTCAACACTTATCTTAGATTCATTTTTATAAGGATTGCGAAAAGCGAACGAATGTTCTATAATGGAGAGTGAGGATCGTAAATATGGTGCTATTAGATGGATATCGCATTTGAATTTTCAGGAGAGATAGGATGAATCTTACATATAAGTGAAGAGAGCGTATAGGGATCATTGTGAATGTAAGTGTGAAATTTTGCGAAGAATGAGCTGTACAATAATGATAAAATGAGGTGTATAGAGAATGGAAAATCGATGTAGTTGGGCGGAAAAGGACGAAGTGATGAAAGAATATCACGACCGAGAATGGTGTGTTCCCAATCATGATGATCGTTATATTTTTGAAATGTTGAATTTGGAAGGCGCTCAAGCAGGGCTGTCATGGAGAACGATTTTATCAAAGCGGGCAGGTTATCAAGAAGCTTTTTATGGGTTTGAGATTGCACGTTGTGCTGTTTTATCCGAAGCCGAACTAGCTGCTATTCGTGAAAAGGGGGAAGTGATCCGCAATCGTCTCAAAATTCAAGCAGTGAAAAAAAATGCAATAGCTGCTCAAAAAGTAATTGCCGAATTTGGTTCGCTTGATGCTTATTTTTGGCATTTTACAAAAGGGGTGCGGATTGTGAACCAATGGACGACAAGTGCTGAAATGCCAGCACAAAGCACACTTTCAGAAACCATCAGTCAAGATTTAAAAAGACGAGGGTTCTCTTTTGTCGGTCCAGTGATTATTTATTCTTTTTTACAGGCAATTGGCATGATTGATGATCATGAAGTTAGCTGTCCTTGCCATTCGAACGCTCTATAAAAAGAACCAGAAATCAGCTGACTGGATAAGGTCAAACAGATTCGAACTGTTTGATAGTATCCGATCATGGAAACTGATTTCTGGTTTTTTATCACTTGGTTTAGCTTAATGCCACGTCACGTTTGCGGAAAATCGTAAATGTTAAAATGAGCAAGAGGGCAATGTAAACAAAGATTCCAATAATTATTTGCCAAATGGCGAGTCCGCCAGCTACAGTATTTCCCATAACGGCTTGATTGAGATTTAGCAAGTTGAAAAGAAGCCATTTCAGCCAATCGTATTTAGCGATAGCAAGAGGGAGCAGACTGGCAAGTATACTACCTGAGAACAAGATCCCAATACCCACTCCGACCGCTAATGCTTGAGAACGAACAACAGTCGAGAACAAAAAGGCAATCGTCAAAAAGAGCAGCATCAGAATAAAGTTAGAGCCAGATAACTGCAAGGCTTGGGTAAAGGCTGTAGTCGCACCGGTGTTCGGACTGAGCGGCAGAAATAGAGAGGCTTTCGGTAAGATAAAAGAGAAAATAAACGATGATAGAAATAATGTAATGCTTGAAAGGATCGCATAAGCAATACAAATCAAATACTTGGAAACTAGAATCTGGGAGCGCGAGTAGGGTCGAACAAGAAGGAGCTTAATTGTTCCCCCTGAAAACTCAAATGCCACAATCGTACTGGCCACAATCACGACTAATATCGTTGCAACCGTTGCAGAGGAACCTAACGAGCCAAAGAATGAAGCATTGGAAAAGTCATTCATTGCAAGTGGTTTCTCACCTGCATCAATATAACCCTGATAATAATCGATTTGATTTTGAATCTGTTCTTTTTCACTTTCAGGTGCTTGTTTTAATTGTTCCTTAAGCGTATTGACTGAATCTTGTAAGGATAATTGAACAGCATGGTAGTTTGTTTTACCATTCCCATCAAAGGAACGATAGTAGTCTTCCTCACTCACCTGCTGACCATTTTCGTTTGTATAAGCTGTAATGCCGCCGCCTTTTGCAGCAGGGTCAGAAGAGTCACTGGTAATTTTTGTGATGGAAAACATCATAATTGCCATGAGAGCAACAATCACAACTAGAATGATCTGCATGATCCAGCTAGATTTTCGTTTGAAAAGTTTCAGCCATTCATTTTTTAAAAGTGCGGTCATTTTGTATCGCCTCCATTCGTTAGAGTCAGGAATCGTTCTTCGAGAGAGGCTTGGTGCAAGGCCATTTCAAGCAAGTCGATTTCACTGCGGACAAGTAATTGGGCAATTTGCGGCACAAGCTCAGCCTCCAGTTCAATTTCAATCGTGTTGCCGTCAATTGTTAACAGTCCGGGTTCTAACTGAGTAAGAAGTGATTGTGCTTTTTGACCATCAGACACAACAAGGCGATACTTACGGCGTGCATTTAGTGTAAGATCGGACATGCTTTCAATATGGGTCAACTTTCCTTGATTAATAATGGCAAAACGATCAGTGATCTGTTGAATCTCACTTAATAAATGACTAGAGATAAGGACAGACGTGCCGGAGTGAGCCAATTCACGAATCAAATCGCGAAATTCGGCCATACCTTGCGGATCAAGGCCGTTTGTCGGCTCATCTAAAATTAGAAGAGCAGGATTGTGGAGTAATGCTTGTGCCACACCAAGACGTTGACGCATTCCCAGCGAATACGTCTTGACTTTCTGATGAATGGCATGGCTTAATTTAACTCGTTCAATGATTTGAGCCATTTCTTCATCTGTAACTGCTTTTCGACTCATTCGAGCGAATTGCTTGAGGTTGTCCAAGCCGCTCATATACATATAAAATTCGGGATTTTCGATGATGGCACCGACCTCTTTAATGGCGCCTTTGAAATCTTGATCAATATCGATTCCATTAATATGTACTTTTCCAGTGGTGCGATTGATCAGTCCTACGATGGAACGAATGATGGTTGTTTTACCAGCACCATTCGGACCAAGTAAACCAAAAACTTCGCCTTGTTTGATATCAAAGCTGATATTTTCGACCAGTGTTTTTTTCCCGATTTTCTTTGACACTTGGTCAAGCTGTAAAACGGTGGCTTTCATATTTTCACTTCCTTTTTTAGTAATAGAAACATTATATACCATTTGTATGATAAAAACATTATACTGCAGAAGGGGAGGATATCCGTCTTAAGTCGGAAAAGAAAAAGCCCATCTTGGAGAATCTCAAAGATGGGCTTTTCGTAGATACTTTTCCTATTACCATCAAGGGAATAAAGAATAACAGGAGTGTATCACGCTAACTTATATGAAAAGGTGGACAAGTTAGTAAGTTTATACGCCTTTGTAAGCTTCGATATAGATTTGTTTTAGTTCACTTACAAGCGGTTGTTTAGGATTAGCTGTTGTACATTGATCAAGGAATGCACGATCTGCCAGTGTATCAACCACTGCATCAAATGCTTTCTTATCAACATTTTGACCTTTCAAGCTCATATCGATGCCAATATCTTTACCTAGTTTAATGATTGCATCAACAAGTGATTTCACACCTTCTTCTGTTGTAGATGCTTTCAGACCGATCGTACGTGCGATACGTGCATAGTCTTCATCAGCAGTGAAGCTTTCATATTTAGGGAAGAGGGCATGTTTATAAGGTTTTTGAGCATTGTAACGAATCACATGTGGCATCAAAATCGCATTTGCACGGCCATGTGGAATATGGAATTCCGGGCCGATTTTGTGTGCTAAGCTATGGTTGATACCTAGGAATGCATTTGCAAACGCCATACCGGCCATTGCTGAAGCATTGTGCATTTTTTCGCGAGCGTCTGGATCGCCTTTGAGTACAGAATCACGCAAGCTTTCAAATACCAGTTCGATAGCACGAATGGAAAGACCACGTGTGTAATCACTTGCCATAACAGATACATAAGATTCGATCGCGTGTGTTAGAACATCCATACCAGTATCAGCAGTGATGTGTGCTGGGACAGTCATGACATATTGTGCATCGACAATCGCTACATCTGGTGTTAGTTCATAGTCAGCGAGAGGGTACTTGATGTTATTTTCTTTATCCGTGATAACTGCAAAAGGCGTAACTTCAGATCCAGTACCACTTGTAGTTGGGATGGCAACGAATTTTGCTTTTTCGCCAAGTTTTGGATATTTGAATGTCCGTTTGCGGATATCCAAGAATTTTTGTTTTAAGCCGAAGAAGGAAGCTTCAGGGTGTTCATAGAAGAGCCACATACCTTTTGCAGCATCCATAGCAGAACCACCACCAAGTGCAATAATGCAGTCAGGTTTGAAGTCTTTCATCAGTTCAGCACCTTTATAAACCGTTACATCGGATGGATCTGGTTCTACATCAGCAAATACTTGGTAAGAAACATCATTCGAACGGCGTTTCAAGTGTTCGATTACAACGTCGACATATTTGAATTGAACCATACCAGGGTCTGTTACGATAAATACGCGATTCAAGCCTTCCATTTTTTGCAGGTACTGCGTGGAATATTTTTCAAAGAAGACTTTTGGTGGTAATTTGAACCATTGCATATTATTTCTCCGATCTGCGATACGCTTTACGTTGAGCAAGTTTGTCGCGCTAACATTTTGTGATACAGAGTTTTTACCATAAGATCCGCAACCAAGAGTTAGGGAAGGGATAAAGCCATTATAAATGTCGCCGATTCCGCCTTGTGCAGATGGAGCATTTACGATGATACGACAAGCTTTCATGCGAAGACCAAATTGTTTTTGTGCTTCTACGTCAGTCGAGTGGATAACAGCTGAGTGACCTAGACCACCGTATTCAAGCATTTGCTCAGCACGTTCGAACGCTTCTGCTTGATCTTTTGCTTCAATAAAGGCAAGTACTGGACTAAGTTTTTCGTGGGAAAGCGGATGTTTATCACCAACACCGTTGATTTCTGCAATCAGAATTTTTGTGTCAGCAGAAACTTTAAAGCCAGCATGTTCAGCAATCCAAGCAGGGGATTTACCCACAACATCAGGATTTAAAGTACCTCTTTCAGGATTGATTACAAAGCTTTCTAATTTCTTAAATTCTGCACCTTTTACAAAGTAACAGTTGTTCGCAATAAACTCTTCTTTTACTTCTTTGGCGATTTCCTTGTCAACGATAACCGCTTGTTCAGAAGCACAAATCATCCCTTGGTCAAATGATTTTGAAAGAACCAAGTCATTCACTGCACGTTTGATTTTTGCTGTTTTGTCGATGTAAGCTGGTACATTACCAGGACCAACGCCTAGAGCCGGTTTACCAGTTGAATAAGCGGATTTAACCATACCTGCACCACCTGTTGCTAGAACAAGTGCTACTTTTTCATGGTTCATCAATTGTTTCGTCGCTTCAATAGATGGTTTTTCGATCCATTGGATACAGTTTTCAGGAGCACCTGCTTTTACGGCTGCTTCGTAAACGATACGAGCAGCTTCAGCAGAACATTTTTGAGCGCTTGGGTGGAAGGCGAAAATAATCGGATTACGTGTTTTGATTGCAATAATCGATTTGAAAAGTGTAGTGGAAGTTGGGTTTGTTGTAGGTGTAACCCCAGCAACCACACCAACTGGCTCAGCAATTTCAATTACGCCAGTTTGTTTGTCTTCATTAATGATGCCAACCGTTTTATTATTTTTAATGTTATTCCAAATATATTCTGTTGCAAAAATATTTTTGATACATTTGTCTTCATATAGTCCGCGGCCTGTTTCTTCGACTGCCATTTTTGCAAGCGGCATATGTTGATCAAGTCCTGCTAGGGCCATCTCATGAACGATATGGTCGATTTGCTCTTGATCATAATTCTCAAAAGCCTTCAATGCCTTTTGTCCATTTTCAGCTAATTGGTCGATCATTTTTGTTACTTCTAATACTTCGCGAGTTGCTTCTTCTTTAATTGCCATTATTTGAACCTCCTAATAATAGAGTGGGACGATTAATGTCCTTGTTAGACAAATGGTGTCCCTAATCATCCAAAAAAATTTGGCAGTCGACTTGCCGCGTCTTTCGGATTTATTTGATTACACCGTTAGTATAAGCGATAAAAAAAAGTTTGTCCAGTATTTCACGTGAAAAGTTTCACATAATCTTAAAAATGGGCATATCGCCTTATTAATAAAGCGTTTTCTAAGACTTTTGAAGGGGCATAAAAGTGCTTTTTATTATAGAAATATCATGGTTTTATTAATTTTTACGGATATTACTGGTAATTGTAATAGAAATGAATCGAAATTGTTTCACAGAAAAGAAAAGGATGAAAAAATGCACGATTTCTGCACTGAGTCCAAATGATTTTTTGTTCAAAAGCTACCTTTTTCAGAAATAAATAAAAATGGCTTGCAATCTAAAAAAAGTTCTGCTATAGTGAATGCAAGATATTTTTGGCGTTGATAAAGAGTAAGTAGCATGATGGAAGTTTTCAGAGAGCTGTCGGATGGTGTGAGGCAGTAGCGGAAATGATGTGAATGGACTTTGGAGCCTCTGCTTTGAACGGTTGAATCAACCAAGTAGGAGCAGCGATTAGGCCTTATCGTTATACAAGGCAACCAATCAAATGTAAGCAGTTTGGCTGGAGAGTGAGCGATATTTTCGTTAATCAAGGTGGCACCACGGGTCCCTCGTCCTTGTCTTTCATTAGACATGGAGAGGGGCCCTTTTTTATTGAAGATTAGTTGTAAAAGCATCAAGCAGGAAAAGTAGGATCTGAATAAGCTTTTTAGAGAGTCAGCGGTTGGTGAAAGCTGATAAGCAGTCAGATCGGAATGGGCCCTGTGCGTGATCCTTTGAAAGCTCGGCAAGTAGGAGGAAACGGGTTGCTCCGTTATCGGCGTGAGATGAAGAGTGAAAAACTCTTTAAAAGAGGTGGTACCGCGAGAGATTCGCCCTCTGTATGCAAATGATTTGCGTGCAGGGGGTTTTTTATTTTAATAAAGAGGTGATGAGAAATGGCAAGTTTTCAAATGGTGCTGCAAGCAGATACTTTTACCGCAATATCTGTGTTTGAACAATTAGAAGGTACTTACAAAAGTTTACTAGAGGGGGCGGCGAAGGATGATGAAGCGGGACGCTATTCCATAATTGTCTATGATCCTGTTCACGAAATCAAAGTTATTGCTACACATCTTTTTCTGGACGGAGAAGAGATAGAGACAGTAGATCCGCTTGCAACCATAGAAGATATTGTTCTAACGCCGGAAAATGAGGCAGAAGAGCGGCCTTTTGAGGCAGGGGCTGTTGGCTATGTCGGTTTTGATGTTGCAGCTTACTATGAAAAAATGGGCGCACTACCAAATGATGATCTTGAATTGCCGGATATCTATTTCTTTCTTTATGAGTCCTATGCGATTTTTGACCATCAACAGGAAACGCTGACTTTAGTAGAAGAAAATGCGTATTCCAAACGTTCTGAAGAAGAGCTGCAGAAGAAGTTAGAAATGCGATATTTGCAGTTTAGAGATGTCCAACCCCTACAAGCACAGACTTCTGTCAAAAAAATGAAGGTTACAAGCAATTATTCAAAAGAAATGTATATGAGGATGGTTCAAAAAGCAAAACAATCTATTCAAAAAGGCGATTTTTTTCAAATAGTTCTTTCGCAGCGACTAATGGCAGATTTTGATGCGGATCCCTTTACTTATTACCGGAAGTTACGTCTTCTTAACCCCTCGCCATACCTATTTTACATGGATTTTGGTGAAGTAAAACTGATTGGTTCTTCACCTGAGAGTCTGATTAGCGTGAAAAATCGAATTGTTAAGACGAATCCGATTGCAGGAACAAGGCGGCGGGGAAAGTCGAAAGAAGAGGATCAAACACTTGCAGAAGAGCTGCAAACAGATGAAAAAGAATTAGCCGAACATAGGATGCTCGTAGACTTAGGACGAAATGACATTGGGAAAATTAGTCGAATTGGTTCAGTACAAGTGCCAATCTATCTGACAATCGAACGGTATCGATTTTTAATGCATCTTGTGTCAGTTGTGTCTGGCGAACTAAGAGAGGATGTTCGACCGCTTGAAGCATTAAAAGCAACACTTCCAGCCGGGACAGTGAGCGGGGCGCCGAAAATCCGCGCAATCCAGCGGATCTATGAATGGGAAAATGTTAAACGCGGCCCTTATGGCGGAGCAGCCGGTTATTTGACAAGACGCGGCAACATGGACTTTGCTCTGGTTCTACGGACAATGATTTTAAAAGGAAAGACAGCATATGTGCAGGCGGGAGCTGGTATTGTTTATGATTCGGATCCAGAAAAAGAATATGAAGAAACACTACAGAAAGCAAAAGCATTACTGGAGGTGGGCGAATGATTTTGCTAGTTGATAATTATGATTCTTTTACCTATAATCTGGCGCAGTATTTAGGAGATACTTGCGAAGTTGAAGTTTTACGAAATGATGCGCCGCAACTATTTGAAACAGCAGATCGGGCAGCGGCTATAATCTTTTCACCGGGGCCAGGTGTTCCAAGTGATGCGGGCCAAATGGAACCGTTGATTAAAAAAATGATTGGGAAAAAGCCAATGCTTGGTATCTGTTTGGGACATCAGGCGATTGGGGAAGTGTTTGGCGGACAGGTCGCGCAAGCACGAAAAATTCGACATGGTAAGGTATCTGAGATTGAGCAGCTTCATCAGAATGTACCGTTTTTTCAAGCATTGCCTAAACGCTTTGAAGTGATGCGGTATCATTCGTTGGTTTTGGCAGAAGATTCACTACCGAAAGCATTAAAAGTAACTGCGCGGGCACTAGATGATGGGGAGATTATGGCGGTGCAGCACCAATCAGAAAGCATTTATGGTGTCCAATTCCATCCTGAGTCAATCGGCAGTCCGTTCGGTGAAAAAATCATGCAAAATTTTATTGAAATTGTAAAGGAGGGGCGGTAGAATGCAAAATTTATTGCAAAAAATCTACAGGCAACAAAATTTATCCAAACAAGAAATGCGGCAATTAGCTGATCACATTTTCCAAGGAAGCCTTTCCGAAGCGGAACTCGGTGCGTTGCTTGTGGCTCTTAAAATAAAGGGAGAGACCATTGAGGAGATCACAGCCATAGCAGAAGCAATGCAACAAGTGGCGCAATCGGTACCAGTTAAGGCTCAAGGGGTAATGGACAATTGCGGAACAGGGGGTGACCGGTCAGGAAGTTTTAATATCAGTACTACAGCAGCCTTTGTTTTAGCGGCAAATGGGATTCCAATAGCCAAGCACGGCAACCGGAGTATTTCAAGTAAATCAGGTAGTGCAGATGTACTTGCTGAGCTTGGTGTCGAAATCATCCAAACAGAAGCTGAACTGGCAAGAGTATTGGATGAGGTGGGGATTGCCTTTTTGTTTGCACCAGCTGTTCATCCAAATATGAAATATGTTATGCCGGTACGACAAAGATTAGCAACCCCAACTGTTTTTAATCTGATTGGTCCGCTGACGAATCCAGTTCCACTTGAGGTGCAGTTGATGGGTATTTACCGGGCTGAGCTTCTGGAACAGATTGCATATGTGCTGCAAAATTTAGGAAGAAAGAAAGCTGTGGTTGTGCACGGGGCCGGTGGACTGGATGAGGCGACACTTGCAGGGACGAATCATTATGCATGGTTACATCAGGATCGAGTCACCTTACATCAGTTTGGACCGGAAGATGTCGGATTGAAATATGCACCACTTGAAGCGATTCGAGGTGGTGACGCGAAAACGAACGCGCTTATTTTGAAACAGGTATTAAAAGGAGAGCCGAGTGCCTATTTCGATACCACACTTCTAAATGCCGGGATGGGCTTATTTGCTTACGGATGTACAGATACGATCGAAAAGGGCGTTCAACTCGCTAGAGAAATCATTTTGTCTGGTGCAGCCTATGCAAAGCTGCAGGAACTGATTGAAAAGCAGAAGGAGGTCGTGACTGGATGACTTTTTTAAAGGAGATTCTACAAGCAAAAGAAAGCGAAGTCGTTAGTATGCCCGACGAAAAATTACGGAAAAACTTACCACCAATCTACTCTTTTCGCAAATGTCTGGCAGAACATATGGACACGTTACAACTGATTGCCGAGGTGAAACGCGCTTCTCCTTCTAAAGGAGACATTCAGTTAAGGGTAGATCCTGTTCTACAGGCCAAAAAGTATCAAACGGCGAAAGCGGCAATGATTTCTGTTTTGACGGATGAAACGTATTTCAAGGGGTCAATGGAAGATCTTCAGCAGGTTGCTAGTGCTGTTCAGCTTCCTGTTCTCTGTAAAGATTTTATTATTTCTGAAAAGCAGTTGATTCGCGCGCGCAATTACGGAGCATCTGTTGTACTACTGATTGTTGCTGCTTTAGGAGAGCGGCGGTTAAAAGAACTTCTGGAAACGGCGCGAAAAATTGGTCTTGAAACTTTAGTCGAAGTGCATGAT
Organism: Listeria ilorinensis; assembly: GCF_913566895.1. Lineage (GTDB taxonomy): Bacteria > Bacillota > Bacilli > Lactobacillales > Listeriaceae > Listeria > Listeria ilorinensis. The sequence continues at coordinate 150,871 of NZ_CAJYCN010000004.1, forward strand.
GATGAAGAACTTCAAATAGCTGAACGATCGGGTGCCGTACTGATTGGCGTCAATAATCGTGATCTGCGAAGTTTTGAAGTGGATATTGCGGTCAGCGAGCGTTTAGCAACTCAGTTTTCACCGGGACCATTTTATATCAGTGAATCAGGTTTCAGTGAGCCGGCAGATGTCGAGCGGATCAAAACGGCTTATCATGGTGTATTAGTTGGCGAAGCGTTGATGCGAGCGGATGATCCAGTGACTGCTGCTGAAAGATTGAGGGTGAAAAGATGAAAGTGAAAATTTGCGGAATAAAAACAAAAGCGGATGCGCAATTTGCGGCGGCAGAAGGTGCAGACTTTATTGGCTTTGTCTTTGCACCTAGTAAGCGCCAGGTGACGATTCAGACGGCATCATCCATTGCTACAGGACTGGCTGAAACAGTTCAAAAAGTAGGTGTCTTCGTTGACCCAGACTTTGAAGAAGTGGAAGAAGCAATCCGGCAGGTACCGCTCGATTATGTGCAACTACACGGGAAGGAAACACCCGCTTTTGCGAGCAGCCTTTCAGCTCCTGCAATCAAAGCGTTCAAAGTAAAAGATGGTCATATCCAAGGAGATCCATCCACATATCCAGATTGTCTGATCTTATTAGATGCGCCAAGTATAGAATACGAGGGTGGTGGGGGCATTGCATTTGACTGGGAAAAACTGGACGAGAAAAAATTGCCGCAGGAACGGCTCATCATTGCAGGAGGCCTCACAAGTGATAATGTAGACGCGGCGATTCGTAAATTTACTCCACTTGCAGTCGATGTTTCTAGCGGAGTCGAAACAAATGGAAAAAAAGATATTCAAAAAATAAAGCAGTTTATTCAGCAAGCAAAGGAGAGAAGTGAAAAATGACCTATACAGCGCCCGATCAAAATGGCTTTTTTGGCAGTTATGGGGGCCGATTTGTTCCCGAAACATTAATGCAGGCAATTCTGGAATTAGAGGATGCTTACAGAGCCTCCAAAAAAGATCCGGATTTCCAAAAAGAGCTTTCCTACTATTTAACCCATTATGTTGGCAGAAAAACACCGCTTTATTTTGCGGAACAGCTGACCACGTACGCTGGGGGTGCCAAAATTTATTTAAAGCGAGAAGATCTCAATCATACAGGTGCACATAAAATCAATAATACGATTGGGCAGGCCCTCCTTGCTCGGCAGATGGGCAAACAAAAAATAGTAGCGGAAACAGGTGCCGGCCAGCATGGGGTTGCAACTGCAACAGTGGCAGCACTATTCAACATGGAGTGTACGATTTTTATGGGGGAGGAGGACGTAGCCAGACAAGCGCTAAATGTTTTTCGGATGGAACTTTTAGGGGCGAAAGTGGTCAGTGTGAAGTCAGGCAGTCGTACCTTAAAAGATGCAGTCAATGAAGCGCTACGCTACTGGGTGGCAAATGTCGAGGATACCCATTACATCATGGGCTCAGTCCTTGGGCCGCACCCCTTCCCGGAAATCGTGCGGGATTATCAGCGGATTATTGGTGATGAAGCTAGGAGTCAATTCTTAGAAGTAGAGGGGAAATTGCCTAAAGCGATCGTGGCTTGTGTAGGCGGGGGCAGTAATGCAATGGGGCTTTTTTATCCCTTCATAGAAGATACAGCCGTAGCGATGTATGGCGTAGAAGCGGCGGGGGCAGGCCTTGAGACGGATCAGCATGCGGCGACTATTGCCAAAGGAGAAAAAGGCGTACTTCACGGTGCGATGATGGATGTTCTGCAGGACAATGATGGACAAATAATAGAAGCTTTTTCGATTTCGGCGGGGTTGGATTATCCGGGGATCGGTCCGGAACACAGTCATTTTAAAGAAATTGGTCGTGCAGAATACGTCTCTGTGACTGATCAGGAAGCACTTGCTGCTTTTCAGCTACTTGCGCAAACAGAAGGGATCATTCCAGCTCTGGAAAGCGCTCATGCGATCAGTTATGGTGTTAAACTAGCAAGCGAACTATCGGCGAGTCAAGCCATCATCATCAATCTTTCAGGCCGTGGCGATAAAGATGTTGAACAGGTCAAGTCAAAACTGAAAGGAAGAGATGTATGAAAACACTCACTAAAAAATTGAAAGATCATCATAAACCACTGATTGTTCCTTATATCATGGCAGGTGACGGAGGACTCGAGCATTTGCCTGCTCGTATCCGTCTACTAGAACAGGCGGGTGTAGCAGCTGTGGAGATCGGCATCCCTTTTTCAGATCCAGTTGCAGACGGACCAGTGATCCAAGCTGCCGGATTGCGTGCTTTTGCAAATGGTGTCACGCTTGAAAAAGTTCTCGACAAGTTGGCGGAGGTTGAAACCGAGCTTCCTCTTGTTATGATGACCTATTTTAATCCGCTATTTCATTTTGGAACGCAGCGTTTTGTGCATCGACTTACCGAGACGCCAGTGAAAGGATTGATCATTCCTGATTTGCCCGCGGAGGAAAGTCATTTTCTGCGGCCATATTTAAAAGAAACTGATTTGGCACTCGTACCGCTTGTCTCCTTAACAAGTCCAAAAGAACGTGTGAAAGAACTTATACAGCAGGCAGAGGGGTTTGTTTATGCGGTCACAGTGAATGGCACAACAGGTGAACGTCCAACATTTGACCCGCTTTTGAAGGAGCATTTCGATTTTATTTGCCATAATAGTGAGGTACCAGTGTTAGCAGGATTTGGCGTCTCAACTATTGAACATGTTCAGTTTTTCAGCAAGTTTTCAGATGGTGTTGTCATCGGTAGTAAAGTGGTCCAAGCATTCCATGAAAAACAGGAGGAGGAAATTATTCACTTCATTAAAAAAGCAGTAGAAAGTGAAAGTTGAAAAGCTTTTTCAGTCGTGGTAAAGTCGTTTTAGTAGAAAGCGAATAGAAAGAAGGCCAAAATATGCAGGAAACAGAAGAAACCTATCTGCACAAAACGACGCGTTATGTAACGATGACATTAGCTGTGATTTCCATTTTACAAGGATTATTAGCGATTATTGGACTCGTTGCCGTAAATTCCATGAGAAATGAGATTGTGGCCAAATTATCGGAAGCCGATTTTCAAAAAATGATTTTAAACAGTGGACTCAATACAGTGGCTTTTTTAGCAATCGGCGGCTGGCTGCTGCTTACATTTTTCAAATTAAAAAAGGACGAAAAAATCATTGGCATTGTTTATTTAGTCTACATTGCCTATATTCTTTTTTCGGTTGTGATGATGTTTGTGAAGCAGACTGCACAGGTAGGCAACTTGGTGATTCCGTTTGCACTCATTGTATTTGCTGCTCTTTCTTTTTTCAGTGTTAGGAAAATGAAAAAAGAGGGTTGATAACAACATAAAAAGAATCTTTCTGTAATCTTAATCAAATTTTGCAGGAAGGTTCTTTTTTTTTGCGTAATTAAATGGTAAAGTAGACAAGAATGTTACTAATTTTTAGATAAGGAAGTAAAACGATGGGTTCAAAATTACTTCGAGGGACATTTATCCTAACACTCGGAACACTTATTTCCAAAGTGTTGGGCATTTTATATGTCATTCCGTTTTATGCCATTATTGGCGGGGACAAGCCAGCTCTTCTTTATAATTTCGGCTATGTACCTTATCAATTGTTTCTTAGCGTGGCTACCGCAGGAATTCCACTTGCGGTTGCTAAATATATTGCGAAATACAATGCGATGGAAGAATATGCCATTGGTCGACGTTTGTTTCGAACCGGCGTTTATCTCATGATCGCCTCGGGTATTTTATGTTTTATTGCCATGTATGCACTTGCACCGATTCTCGCAAGTATGCAGCAACTTGAAGGTGGGTACAGCCTTGAAGATGGTATCCAAGTCATCCGGGCCGTTAGTTTTGCCCTTTTGATTATTCCCGTTATGAGCTTATTACGTGGTTTTTTCCAAGGTTATAATTCAATGGGGCCTCCAGCTGTTTCCCAAGTCATTGAACAAGTAGTCAGAATTATTTTCTTGTTAGGCAGTACATTTGTCGTGATGTATGTGCTGGGAGGCAATGTGGTGACAGCTGTCAGTTTAGCGACATTCTCAGCCTTTGTCGGCGCGCTTGCTAGCTTGCTGCTGCTTTTATGGTACTATTTCAAACGAAAGCCCGGTCTTGACCGGATGCTCACACAGACGCGCGGCGAATTGCATGTATCGATCGGCACGCTTTATAAGCAGATCATTTTATCAGCGATCCCATTCATTATCGTCGGCTCTGCCAATTCCCTTTATCAGCTGGTCGATCAATTCACACTGGGGCGTGTTCTCAGCTACATTGGAGTGGCGGCAGAAAAAGTTAATTCTTATGTGGCAATCATTAATTTTGATGTACAAAAACTGATTTTAATTCCAGGAACACTAGCGATTGCTTTTTCCATGGCACTTGTTCCGCTTGTAACTGCTTCATATGTTCGAGGAGAACGCGAGCAGGTCAAACGTCAACTCAATGATGTTTTTCAGATTCTGTTATTTTTAACGATTCCAGCCTGTTTTGGGATCGCCCTTTTAGCAAGACCACTTTTCACTGTTTTCTTTGCAGCAAGTGAAACTGGAGTAGATTTACTGCAATTCTATGCACCGATCGCGATTTTGTTTTCATTGTTCAGCGTAGCCGCTGCAGTCTTGCAGGGGATCGACGAGCAGCGCTTTACGGTTCTTGGATTACTGCTGGGTTTGCTTGCAAAAACAGTTTTGCAAATGCCTTTGATCATTCTCTGGGAAGCAAAAGGCGCGATCCTTGCAACAGGAATTGGTTACGCAGTCAGCTGCATCTTTATGCTATACATCATTAAAAAATATGTTCATTTTTCCTTTTCGCTTATTTTTCGGCGAACAGTATTATTTTTCTTTTTGACAGCTGCAATGGCCGCTGCCGTTTTGCTCGCTTATTTTGGACTGGCAACCTTTATCAGTCCAGATCATAAATTGAGTGCACTGCTGCTTGTGATCATTTGCGGTGTGATCGGCGCGGGTGTCTACGGCTATTTATCCCTCAAACTGCATCTGTCAGATAAATTATTTGGCCCTAGAGGGAAAGCCTTTCGACAACGCCTAGGTATTCGCTAAAAAAACGCACATCTTTTCTATGTATATGAAAATTCCTTATCAATTTAAGGGATGTTTCATAGTAAGAAAGGATGTGCGTTTTTCAGCTTTCAGTCATTTCGCTAAAGATCTTCAAATACTCCGGCAGTTGAGCGGACACCTCAGTAGGGCGCACCACGAAACGTTTTTTAGCTAAAATATCGGCAATATAACTGTGAAAAAAGACTGCGGCAAGTAACCCGTCAAGCGGCTGTTCTGTTTGGTGGAGTAGTCCCGCGATAATGCCAGCCAGTGTATCGCCCATGCCACCAGTTGCCATAGCAGGAGAACCGTAAACGTTTTGCCAGACATCATCATCTGGTGTATAGACGCGTGTCCGGTGACCTTTTAGGACGAGTACGGCAGGTAGACGTTCTGCAAACTCTGCCGGATCGTCTGTTTCTGGAAGCAAACTTTTTAGTCGTTCCCATTCGCCTTGATGCGGCGTGAAAATCAACCGGGCATTTGGCCGTGGCAGCTGATTTTGTGCAAAAAGAGTTATGGCATCCCCATCAAGGATCAGTTGTTGTTCAGCCGAACTTTCCGAGAGAACGAGAAGCAACAGATCATATGCAGTCTGGTCCAGCCCAAGTCCCGGACCAATTAAAACCGTATCAAAGCTTGGTAAAAGTTCTTTCAGGTGATGGGTGTCCAGATAGTCAAGAAACATACATTCAGGCAAACGGGCATGAAGTGAACTTCGGTTGACCTGATGTGAAGCGAGTGTAACGAGTCCAGCTCCACTGCAAACAGCTCCTTCTGCAGCCATGATACCGGCGCCTCCATACATCTCATTTCCCGCTATAATCAATACCTTTCCATATTGATTTTTATAGCCGTCCTCATCTCGTTCATGAATGACATGGCAGACATGCTTCGGTGTGATTTTTTTCATGATCAGACTTCCTTTCGATTTCTACTTGAATTACTTGCTGCAATCGCGCTAAAATAGAGGGCGGATTATCCATTTTATCATATCGGAAGAAAGGGGGATTTGTAAAATGAAACCTGTTATTCCTGCTGTAAAAGCAGTGATTGTCAAAGGAGATACATTTCTAGTGTTAAAAAAGAAAGGGCAGATTGGCGATGTTTATGAGTTGCCTGGTGGCAAAATGCACTTTGGCGAGACGCACGGCGAATGCCTTTTTCGTGAAGTTTATGAAGAAACAGGGCTTGAAGTTCAGCCATTCATTCTTTATGACACATGGGAAAATTTTCAACCAGATTATCAGATTACGGGTGTTTTTTATTTAGTTGAAATGCCAGAAAATGGTACCATTCGGTTATCAGAAGAGCACGAAGCTTATCAATTTTTACCGCTTGAAAAAACATCGCTTGCACAAGTCGATCTGGTATTTGCTGAGCGGATGGCACGCTGGGATTTTGATGCAATCAAAAACTTTATGGGTGCCCGATAAGTGAAATTTTATATTTTAGCAAGTTACGGCTTTCCTAGTGGGGAAAAAGGGTTTACAATAGTAGACGTAAGTAATAAGTGGAAGGACTGAAAAGCGAATGAGTACAATCGATTGGCAAAAAGAAGTGGAAAGTCGCCGAGACGATTTTCTAAAAGATCTAGAAGGGTTGCTTCGCATTCCAAGTGTGCGGGATGACAGCAAGAGTACAGAAGAAGCACCATTTGGCCCTGATGTAAAGCGTGCCCTTGATTACATGATCAAATTAGGTGCAAAAGATGGATTTGCCACAAAAGAAGTGGGGAATGTAGCTGGTCATTTGGAATATGGTGCAGGCGATGAGTTGGTTGGCGTACTTGGTCATGTGGATGTTGTACCGGTTGGTGACGGCTGGAGCCACGATCCATTTGATCCCATTTTAAAAGACGGCAAATTGTATGCCCGCGGTGTTGCAGATGATAAAGGACCAACAATTGCTGGTTATTATGCGCTGAAGATCATTAAAGAACTAGGATTGCCAATTTCTCGCAGAATTCGAATCATTGTAGGTTCTGACGAAGAAAGTGGAATGAGCTGTGTAGAACGTTATTTTGAGACAGAAGAACAGCCAACAGTTGCTTTTGTCCCAGATGCTGAATTTCCAATTATCCACGCGGAAAAAGGAATTTCAGAACTAGATGTTTCCTTTAAAGGCGGCGAAAAAGACGGGGCAGCTGATTTCCGATTGATCAGCTTTGAATCGGGCGAACGCTACAATATGGTACCCGATCATGCACGTGCTGTTTTGGAAGATGTGGAAGATGTAGCCGGACTTGAAAAAGCTTTTACAGATTTCCTACAAAACCATGACGTGACAGGTGAAATTCAAACAGAAGGCACACAAGTGACCATTTCTGTTGTTGGAAAATCAGCACATGCAATGGAACCAAATAATGGAATCAATGCAGGCCTTCACCTGGTTGCCTTTCTTGGCAGTTTTGAACTAACAGGTGCTGCAAAAGATTTTGTTGCATTTGGTCGTGATTATCTATTTGGCGATTCACGTGCTGTTAAACTTGGTATCAATTATGAAGACAAAGAAAGTGGCGAGCTGACAATGAACGTTGGTGTAATTCGCTACAGCACGAAAGAAGGCGGTCGTTATGGTTTGAATTTCCGTTATCCTGTAACAGCTAATATGGATAAATTGAAAAACAAAGCAGAAACAGTCGTATTGGAATATAATGCGGAGTACTCACATTATAACGATTCGAAACCACTTTTCGTACCACAAGATCATCCGCTTATTCAAATCCTGCAAGAAGTCTATACGAAACACACGGGTGAAGAAGCAACACTGCTTTCGATCGGCGGGGGTACATATGCACGTCATCTCGAAACAGGTGTGGCATTCGGTGCCTTGTTCCCAGGTCGTGAAGATACGATGCACCAAAAAGATGAGTTCAGTTATTTTGATGATTTGCTGAAAGCGACAGCGATTTATGCAGAAGCTCTTTACAAATTGGCAAAATAAGGGTTATAATTGAAAAAATTCTAGCCGTATGCAGGCCTAAGAGTTTGCATATGGCTATTTTTTTAGAAGCTTTCAAGTAGAAAAAATAAGGAGTGAAGTAAATGAAAGTTTTAGTAAATGATCAATTGGTGGACCGTGACGTTGCGAAAGTCGACATCGAAGATCGCGGTTATCAGTTCGGCGATGGTGTCTATGAAGTTGTTCGTCTTTATAACGGTCAATTTTTTACATATGATGAGCATATTGACCGCCTGTATGCTAGTGCTGCCAAAATTGAACTTACAATTCCTTATTCAAAAGATAAATTGCGTGAGTTGTTAGAAAGTTTAGTGAAAGAAAATAACATTCAAACCGGAAACGTCTATCTGCAAGTGTCACGTGGTATCCAAATGCCGCGCAATCATATTATTCCTGATGCATTTCCACTTGAAGGGATTTTAACTGCTTCGGCAACGAATGTGCCGCGTAATGAAGCACAATTTGTGACAGGTGGAAAGGCAATCACATTGGAAGACGTTCGTTGGCTACGCTGTGATATTAAGAGTATCAGCTTGTTAGGGAATATTTTAGCAAAAAATAAAGCACACCAAGAAGGAGCGCTTGAAGCCATATTGCATCGCGGTGACTTAGTGACGGAATGTTCTGCTTCCAATGTGTCAATCATAAAAAATGGTGAACTTTGGACGCATGGTGCGGATAATTTAATTTTAAACGGGATTACTCGTCAAGTGATCAATCAAGTGGCACGAGAAGCTGGTATCACTGTACATGAAGCGGATTTCACTATACAGGATTTGGAAGCTGCAGATGAGATTTTTATTTCCAGTACAACGCTTGAAGTTACTCCAATTATTGACTTGAATGGCGTGATAGTTGGAGATGGTAAACGTGGCCCAGTAACAGCTCGCATTCATGAATTGTTTGAAAAAGAAATTGAGCGCCGTTGCGGAGAAGGTGCCTTAATCACTGCCCAATAATTTTTATGTGTGTAAAGGATGCTGATTCCCAAATCGGCATCCTTTTTTGTGATTTTTTTTAATTTTATCGTTAGTTGATGCGACACACTTGTGATCGCTTGCAAGAAGAATAAACTGGAAGTGAAGGATTGACAAGTAATAAAATCAGGCGTAAAGTTATCATTGCTAATTGTTCGCATACGAATCGTTCGTATACGAAAATACGGGAGGCTAATAGAAAACATGGATGAAAATTTAGTTCGTGAAGTCGTGCTGTCATTTCGAGATGTGCATAAAAAGATCAATCATTTCCTGGCCGTTGAAGCAGCGCGTCACGGAATTACCGTTGTACAGCTTTTGGCACTCGGTTTGATTCGTAAAGAACCACACCTAACACTTGGAGAGCTTTCTGAACGAATGAAATTGAGCAAAAGCACTGCATCTGGTATTGTTGATCGGTTGGTCAAAGCTGGTTTTTTAACGCGTGCACGAAACGCCGAGAATCGACGCGCGCTCAACTTGGCTTTGACCAAAGCAGGGGAAGAAAAAGCAAGTGAGACCTATGAACTTTTTTTCAAAAGGTTGGAACCAATTTTAGAAGCAGGCTCTGAACCTCTCCATGAGCTCTTAGAAACGCACCGTGCAATTTTGGCAATATTAGAAAGAGAGGGATCCAAGAATACATGAATATGAAAGCAAATGTAACAAGCGTCAAACGTAATGGCATTTTGATCGTTATGCTGATGGGTGCTTTTGTGACAATTCTCAATCAGACGTTGATGAATGTGGCGCTTCCGAGTATTATGCGGGATTTTTCTATTACCGCAAGTCAAGGACAATGGCTTTCGACTGGTTTTATGCTTGTCAATGGTGTAATGATCCCAACGACTGCGTTTTTAATTGAAAGATTTACAACAAGACAACTCTATCTATTTGCAATGATTACGTTTGCGATTGGGACAGCAGTGGGTGGATTTGCCGTGAATTATGGCATGCTAATCGCCGGTCGGATGATTCAAGCTGTCGGTGCAGGAGTCGTAATGCCGCTCTTGACAGTTGTTGTTTTGAACTTATTTCCAATAGAACGCCGCGGCAGAGCAATGGGGCTGATTGGTCTCGCAATGAACTTTGCGCCTGCAATCGGTCCAACGCTTTCCGGTTGGATTGTACAGGAATTTGAATGGCGTGATTTATTTTTTATTATTATTCCGTTTGCACTTCTTGATATCATAGTGGCGATTTTTCTACTGCGGAATGTAGGAAAACGGACTTTTCCAAAGCTGGATATTTTGGGCCTATTAATGTCGACAGTTGGTTTCGGCAGCCTATTGCTTGGTTTCAGTAATGCCGGCGATCATGATTGGGTCACCATGAAAGTACTCGGTTTTATCCTTATAGGTTTAGCCGTTTTATGCCTGTTCGTTTGGTATCAAGGCCGTAGCCGCACACCTCTGTTAAACTTCAATGTCTTTAAAAATCCAACATTCACTTTGACCACTACGATCAGTTTTTTTGTCATGATGGGGCTGTATGGCGGTATGTTACTTTTACCAATCTTCTTGCAAAACGTTCGTGGCTTTTCACCGCTTGACTCTGGTTTGGTTCTGCTACCAGGAGCGCTTATGACAGCCGTTCTTTCACCGGTAACAGGGACACTATTCGACCGTTTTGGCGCCAAATATTTATCTTTAATTGGGCTTATGATCATGGCAGTTACAACTTTCTTGTTTACAAATCTAGATGAGGAAACGACGCTCTTTTATATTGTGATTGTGCAAACGATTCGGGCGAGTGGAATGGCGATGGTCATGATGCCACTTCAAACGGCAGCACTGAATGCCTTGCCACTCTCTCTTGCTGCTCACGGTTCAGCAATGTTCAATACGATGCGGCAGGTGGCTGGATCGATCGGAACTGCTGCTCTGATCACGGTGATGTCAAAAAGTGCCGCAAGTTTTGGCGCCCAATTGACCGGAACGGATGTAGCGGGAAAAACGCCGCAGGAGATCGCGAATCACGTTTTGATTCATGGGATTGAAACAGCCTTTTTAGTAGCATCTATTCTTTCGATCATTGCCTGTATATTGACGCTTTTCATCCGTAGAAATCCAAGTGGACTTGAACCGGTTGTTCACAAAGAAACGCATTCATAAAAATAAAAGAAGCAGGTGTGATAATTTTTCCACACCTGTTTCTTTTTTGTGTAAGAAATATGGGGATAAATGAGGTTTAGTGCGGATCGTATTTGCTTTTGGATCGTTTCTAGAAAATCACTTTTTTCTTTACGAACATATGTTGACTTGACGTGCATCAGGAAGAGAAGTAAAATCAATTCTAGTGACACTTGGTGAGAAATTTTTTTGAGAACCTTTCAAGAAGAAAAGGTGTGTTTGGTATGAAGGATCAATTTTTTGGGATAGAGTATGAAATTAGTCCAGCTGGTGGGGAAACTGGTCAAGCATTTATCGCAATTCATGAAGACGAAAAATTCTTTTTAAAACGGAATTCTTCGCCTTTTTTAGCTGCGCTTTCTGTAGAAAACATTGTTCCTAAACTGATTTGGACACGGCGGGTAGAAAATGGTGATGTGATTACTGCACAAAAGTGGATCAATTGTCACGTGTTATCGGCTGCAGAAATGACGGATATGCGTGTGAGTGCGCTACTTCGTAGGATCCACCATTCTAAACCGCTAAAAGAGATGCTTGCAAAAATAGAAAATCGTGATTTTTCTGCGTGTAAGCTCTTGGAAAGAACCAAACAATATCTACCAAGTTGCTTAAATCCTCTTGAAACACAGGCGCTTGATCAATTAGAGAGGCAATTAGGATCGTTTGAAGAAGAGGCGCATGTTGTTTGCCACGGAGATATCAATCATAATAACTGGATTATTTCGGAAAAAAACGAGCTGTTTTTGGTGGATTGGGATGAGGCGATGCTCGCCGACCAAGCAACAGATATCAGTATGTTTTTATACCAGTATATTGATTTTAATGACTGGGATGATTGGTTGAACGCGAATAATCTGGCACTGACATCGTCCTACTTGCATAAATTAAAATGGTTTGCCCTTGTCCAGACTCTTTACCAGCGTCAAATCAAGAGAACTGAACAAGAACAACACAAATTGGACACTTTGTTACAAATGATTTTGAAGGATGAGAGGTAAGAAATTCATGCGTGTAAAACATAAACCGTGGGCAAAAGAAAAATTGGCTGCCCATTCAGCAGTGGTTATTCAGGATCCTGCTTCCTGCAAGGGACGATGGAACGAAATTTTTGACAATGATCAGCCCATTCATATTGAAATCGGGTCTGGTAAAGGGCAGTTTGTTGCTGGAATGGCCAAACAGAATCCGACTATCAATTATATTGGTATTGAGATTGTGGAAAGTGTCCTTGTGCTTGCACTTGATAAAGTACTTGCCGCAGAAACACCTAATGTCCGGCTTCTGGCTGTGGACGGAGCGGCTTTGCAAGAGTATTTTGAACCGGAAGAGATCAGCCGGATTTATTTGAATTTTTCCGATCCGTGGCCGAAAAAACGTCATGCGAAACGTCGCTTGACCAACCCGCGTTTTCTGACTCTTTATCAAGCACTTTTACCTAAGGAAGGAGAAATTCATTTTAAAACCGATAATCGTGGTTTATTTGAATATTCTTTACACGCGCTGTCAGAATATGGAATGGTGCTTCATAATATTTCACTTGATCTTCATAAAAGTAATTTTGAAGGAAATGTGATGACAGAATATGAAGAAAAATTCTCTCAACAAGGGTATCCAATTTACCGCTTGGAAGCCGTGTTTCGTTCGAATTAGTCAAAAGGCTTCTATTGACAGAAGCCTTTTTTAATAAACAATAATTATATTATGTAAAGTGGTGGTTTGGTGGATAAACTTCAAATTGGTGAAATAGATATTTACTGGTTGCGAGGCGGCATAACTGGGTTTGATGGTGGAGCAATGTTTGGCGTTGTTCCAAAAGCACTATGGCAAAAGAAATATCCGGCGAACGAGAAAAATCAAGTGGTCAATGTCACAGATCCTATGTATTTTTATTTTCAAGGCAAACATTATTTGATTGACAGTGGGATCGGGCGCGGGCGATTAACAGAAAAGCAGAAAAGAAATTATGGTGTGATGGAGGAATCCTATGTTATAGAAGATTTGGCAAAATTGGGAGTCCGACCTGAAGATATTGATTTTATTTTAATGACACATCTTCATTTTGACCATGTTGTTGGACTTTCTACATATGATTCATACGAACAGAAGCTTGTTTCTGTATTTCCAAATGCTAAAATCATTGTGGAGGAAACGGAATGGGAAGAGATGCAGTGTCCAAACATTCGCTCTCAAGCTACCTATTGGCCAGAAAATTTTCAGGCAATTTCGACACAGATACTGCCATATAAAAAATATATAGAAATAGCACCTGGGATTCATTTGCAGCATACAGGCGGACATAGTGCCGGTCATGCGGTCATCATAATTGAATCAAACGGTGAGAAAGCGATTCACATGGCAGATATTTTTCCAACACATGCCCATCAAAATGTTCTGTGGGTAACGGCCTATGATGATTATCCAATGACATCTATTTTTCAAAAAGAGCAATTTTTTAATAAATGGATGAATGAGAAAAGCTGGTTCTTGTTTTATCATGATGCTTATTATCGAGCGATCAGATATGACGAATCAGGAGAAAAATGCGAAGCTGTCTTGAGAAAATAGTAAAAAGATATCGAAGACTCGATATCTTTTTTATAGGTAATTTCAGCATCTTAAAAATGAAGGTGCAGACATACTGATTATGGGCTTTTGTTATACGGGTATAGGGTATTATTGCATTTATACATATAGGGGGTATATGGAGAATGGGGAACGATAAAAAAACTGAGTCGATTTGACTCAGTTTTTATACTAGATTTAATCAAGTTAAGTAAATATCAATAATTGTGCCTGTTGAAGCATCAGCGATAAATTCAAAATGTTTTTTCTCACCTTCACGAATAGCAGTAATTCCTCCGTGGTAGACCAAAGTGTCAATGGCGTACTTCTTATAATGTTGTTTTTTGAGTTGTATCCATGAGCCTTCGACCGGGCCTTCCTTCTTGAAAGCGTCCTTAACGCGCTCTAAAATAACATCTCCAGACACAGCTCTCTCATTAAGAAGGCAATGATAGACCAAGTGACCTGCTGCAGCTCCTGCCAATGTGCCGGCGAAAAAAGCTTTCCAGTTCATGTTTTTCCTCCCCAGTATCTTGTGAAATATCAAGATTTTCTAAATTTCCTCTTTTATTATACTATACTTTCGAAGAATGAAAAGTTTTTTCGTTCGTGAGTAAATGTTCGAACAAATGAAAGCTTTCTTTGTTATAATGGATAAGAGACTTGAGATAAAGGATGGTAATGATGGAAAAGCATACTCTTGAAATGTTTAAGACCTTAACTGAACTTCCTGGTGCTTCTGGTGATGAATGGCGGGTGCGCAATTATATTCGGGAACAAATCACCCCGGTAACAGATGAAGTTCTTGAAGATGGCTTGGGCGGCATTTTTGGCCTTCGAAAAGGCGTGCTAGAAGCTCCGCGGGTTTTGGTAGCGGCTCATATGGATGAAGTTGGCTTTATGGTAACGCAGATTACGGATCAAGGATTGCTGCGCTTTCAGACTTTGGGTGGTTGGAATCCACAGGTTTTGCAGGCACAGCGTGTGCAGGTAATGACCAAAAACGGTCCTGTTGTGGGTGTGATCGCTTCGGTACCCCCGCATTTACTATCGGATGACGAAAAAGCAAAGCCAACACCCCCTAATAAATTGTTGATTGATATTGGAGCTGATTCAAAAGAAGATGCTGAAGCGATCGGTATTCGTCCAGGACAATTTATTGTACCGGTAGCGGATTTCACACCACTTGCTAATCCGAAAAAAATCATGGCAAAAGCTTGGGACAATCGCTATGGCGTGGGTCTAGCCATCGAGCTTTTAAAAGAGGTACATGGTGAATCTTTACCGAACACACTCTATGCAGGCGCGAATGTACAGGAAGAAGTGGGGTTGCGCGGCGCTGGAGTGAGTACGCATATGATTCAACCGGATATCTTCTTTGCGCTTGACGCTAGCCCTGCAAATGATATTGCGGGTGCTAAAGATCAGTTTGGTCGCATTGGTGAAGGTTTCTTATTGCGTATTTTTGACCGGACGATGGTGACGCATCGTGGCATGCGGGAATTCTTGCTTGATACAGCAGAGTCACAGCATATTCCATATCAATATTTTGTTTCGCCAGGGGGGACGGATGCTGGAAAAGTACATACATCTTTAAGTGGAATCCCTAGTGCTGTGATTGGCGTTCCGGCGCGTTATATTCATTCAACGAATTCGATTTTGCATATTGATGATTATGCAGCCGCAAAAGAAATGCTTCTGATGGTCATTCGGACGTTGGATAAATCGACTTTTGAATCGATTAAGAACAATGCTTAAAAAACAATGGAAGCAGCCTCTTTTTGTGGTAGGTTATTTGATGCTGTTGTCGGGGGCCGTTTTTGCAGTAGGAGCACTTCTACGAATTCACTATTTTGAGAAGACCGGCTGGGGCTGGATTATTACGACTATTGTTTCTGGAATGCTTATTCTTGGGTTCGCTTTTTTTAATGCCTATAAATATGAACGCAAAAAGCAAAAGCGGATACGTTGAGTGCGGGGTTTGACGTAATTTTTGGCGTCAAGCCCTCTTTTTGAGCTGATTTCTGGACGAACGGGCGAAGTAACAAGTAGCATGAAAGAAAAAGAAGTGAAGGAGATTCATAATGGAAGCATTAAAAAAAGTGGAAGATTTTGAACGATTAAAGGAACATGGAAAAACAGTATTTATGTTCAGTGCTGAGTGGTGTGGGGATTGCCGATTTATTGATCCGTTTTTACCGGAAATCGAAGCAGAAAATGAGGATTTTTATTTTTATTATGTAGATCGCGATGCCTATATTGATTTGTGTGCAGAGCTTTCGATCTTTGGAATTCCGAGTTTTGTTGCTTTTGAAGACGGGGAAGAGATAGGACGCTTTGTTAGTAAGGATCGTAAAACAAAAGAAGAAATTAATGACTTTTTAGCCGCTTTATAATAAGGAAAGGACGGTGGGCTCTTTGAAAATCGATACATGGATGATGAAAGCAAAAATCGAACAGCTTTTAAATACGCCTGGTCGTCGTTTTTTATTTGACCGAGAGAAAGACCAATTGACGATTGAGCAGGATGGTCGAAAAATCAAACTTTCTTTGCCTTCTATTATTGCCCGTTACGAGGAAGAGGGGGAAGAAGTGATCCAAAAAATCTGCTACTATGTGGTAGAAGGTTTTAAAGCTGGATCGGCTTCCGTTGAATTAAGCCGTCACGATGATCGAGTTCTGCCAATCATTCGAGCAGCTTCGTTTCCGCTTGCGTCTAAAGCGGGGGAGGAATTTATGACCAAGCAGCATACGGCGGAAACGCGTATTTATTATGCATATGATTTGGGTGCTTCCTATCGATTGGTCACGAAAGAAATGGCAGCAGAAGCCAAACTTGATGTAGCAAAACTGGACTGTCTTGCGCAGCAAAATCTTTTGCGAAAAGAGAATCCTTTTAAGCTGGATCATGTGGCAGGGAATGATTTTTATTTTGTACAGACTAATGATGGCTATGACGCCAGTCGGATTTTAAATCATTCCTTTTTAAAGAGTCTTACCAAAGACTTTCATGGGGAAGCGGTAGTAGCGGTGCCTCATCAGGATGTACTGGTCATAGCAGATATACAAAATGACACGGGTTATGATATATTGGCGCATATGAATCTGCAGTTTTTTGCAGAAGGTTTAGTGCCGATTACCTCTTTGCCATTTGTTTATCATCATGGTAAACTGGAACCGATCTTTATTTTGGCAAAAAATCAACCAAAGGAGTAGAACGAGACGTGATTGTAAATGCATTTTATAATGAAAAAGGTATCGGTGATACGCTGATTATTACGATAGGGGACATCAATGCGGAAAAAAGAACCTTTGAACGTAAAGGGGATGTGGCCAAAATCTATCAAGAGGATACCGGGGCAATTGCAGGATATAATGTCTTTCATGCGAGCCGATATTTGGCTCTGGATGAACAAGGGAAGATTTCTTTAACAGAGGATAAAGTGGCTGCTTTTAACCATATTTTGAAAGAAAACGGCTTTGAAGAAAAAATTGACGCTGATCTCTCGCCTAAATTCGTTGTTGGGCATGTTCAGTCAAAAGAGAAGCATCCGAATGCGGACAAACTGAGTATTTGCCAAGTGAATGTCGGCGTGGAAGTTCTGCAAATTGTTTGTGGGGCGCCAAACGTTGAAGAGGGGCAAAAAGTTGTTGTAGCAAAAGTTGGTGCAGTAATGCCGAGTGGTATTGTGATCAAGCCTTCCAATTTGAGAGGAGTGGACTCGTTCGGTATGTTGTGTGCAGCGCGTGAATTGGCCATTCCGGATGCACCGCAAGAAAAAGGTATTCTTGTGTTGGATAGTAGCGAAGAAGCTGGATCGGTATTTGCGACAACTTTCTAATATTCTAAAGTTAAGTAAAGTCGAGGCTCATCAAGGAGTCTCGGCTTTTTTTACCCAAAAGCACACAAAACGTGTTGTTTTTATTATTGGTATACAATAACCGATAGAATTGTACAAAGAACGATCGAAAAGCACGTGATAATTTTTTCTTATGCGGACGAGAATCGCATATTATCAACGATTAATGCTTTACAAATTATAAACTTCTCCTGTAGAATTAAATTTCGATAGCAATCAAAATTATATTTTGTTAGAATCAAACAAGAAATAAATTTTTAGGTGTGATAATTTATGGGATGGTTTAAAGACTTTTTCTTTGGAGACTTCGAAGAAACGGCAGTAAAACCTGTACAGCAAGACAAAATTGTGAAGGAACAACCAAAGAAACGTGAAAAAAAGGAACCACAGATCCAGCCTGTCCAATCGGTTAAGACGCCAAAAAAAGAACCAGAAACTTATTTGAGACCAACCTCAAAAAGTGCGAATCGACGACAAGTTGGTACTAAAAAAAGGTCCATTGAAACGAAAATGGTTTATCAGTATCCAAAAGGCGAATTTCGTTTTCCGGTCATTCCTGATCAGCCAGCGAAAAATGAATCTGTAAAAAGTCAGGATGCAAAGCGACCTGCTTCTTTTCGTATAGAAAATGCAGTTCCAGTTGTCAAAAAAGAAGAACCTATTGTGAAAAAGAAGCCGTTTCAGGCAACGGAAGTACCATCTCCAGTGTTTGCTTTTCAAAAAAGGCCAAGTAACTTTGAATTTACGCTTAGAAAAACGGAATCAACAGAAGAAAAGGCGCCGATTACTTTGTTAAAAGATACAGATTTTGAAGTAGAAGCAACGGAGCCATCTATTCAAGAAAAAGCAGCTATCTTAAATACTGATGGGGCGGTTTTATCTAATCAGTCATCGGAGAGTTTGCAAGATGAGCAAGCTTTCTCTACTCAGCCGCAAGAAGTACACACTAAGCCCCCCATCGTTCTTGCTGAAGAATTTGGGCATACTGAGAAAACTGTTGATGTTAGTGAGTCATTTTCGGAATCCGGCACGTTGCAAGAAGAGCAAAAAAACATTCAACAAGAAACAGAAATAGCTAACAAAGAAGCAGTACCTGAAGATACAGAAAAACCTCAGCCTGTAAATGTATCAAAACGAATCGAACGATTAAGCAAACCACGTATTCCTTTCAATGTGATGATGGTCAATCAGGATCGAGCAAAGGAGAACAAGAGAGTGACTGCTGATCAAGAGGATTTACATACACAGTTAGATGGAAAAGCAACTGCGTCATCAGAAAAAACAACAAATACTACTGTCGTTTCGGAAGCTCCAAAAACAGAGACATTGACGAGCAGCGCAAACGGTCATTACCGTTTTCCGTCTCTGGCCCTTTTAAAACCGCCAGTTTTTGTTGAAAATAATGATGACTGGCTGGATCAGCAAGAAGAACTGCTGAACGAAACGCTGCTTAATTTTAATGTACAAGCACATGTCGTCAATCGAACGCAGGGACCTGCTGTGACACGTTTTGAAGTTCAGCCAGAAAAAGGAGTCAAGGTTAGTCGAATTACCAATTTGTCCGATGATATCAAGTTAAGTTTGGCTGCCAAAGATATCAGGATCGAAGCACCGATTCCAGGGAAGAGTACCGTTGGAATCGAAATTCCGAACCAACACTCACGGCCAGTGATGATTTCAGAGATTATGAAAGCAGAGGTATTTCAAAAAAATCCATCACCTCTGACAGCTGCTCTTGGATTGGATATTTCAGGAAATCCCATTGCAACGGATCTTCAAAAAATGCCACATGGATTGATTGCTGGTGCAACAGGATCAGGAAAAAGCGTCTGTATCAATTCTCTTTTGGTCAGTTTGCTATATAAAGCCCGTCCAGATCAGCTCAAACTTCTATTGATTGATCCCAAAATGGTCGAGCTAGCTCCGTACAATCGGATTCCCCATCTTGTAAGTCCTGTAATCACAGATGCTAAAGCAGCAACCGCCGCTTTGAAATGGGCAGTAGAAGAAATGGAACGTCGTTATCAGCTGTTTTCACATACCGGCGTGCGTAATATGGAAAAATATAATGAATATGCTAGCCATCCGGAACATTCCGGCGAAAAACTGCCATATATTTTAATCGTGATTGATGAATTGGCAGATTTAATGATGGTTGCACCAAATGATGTAGAAGAATCAATCAGTCGGATTGCGCAAAAGGCTCGCGCCTGTGGGATTCATATGATTGTAGCGACGCAAAGGCCGTCTGTCGATGTAATCACCGGTTTGATCAAGGCGAATATTCCAACGCGAATCTCGTTTTCTGTTTCAAGCTCTATCGACTCACGGACCATCCTGGATGCTACTGGGGCAGAAAAACTACTTGGAAAAGGGGACATGTTATTTTTACCAAATGGTACAAATAAACCTGTTCGCTTACAAGGAACCTATGTCAGTGATGAAGAAATCGATGCAGTCGTCCTGTGTGCACGGAAGCAGGGTGAACCGAATTACTTGTTTGAAGAGAAAGAACTTTTGGCTAAAGAAAGTACGCGTGAGGCAGAAGACGAACTGTTCGATGATGCCTGTGACTTTGTACTGAAACAAAATGCTGCATCAACATCGCTTCTACAACGACACTTTCGAATCGGCTACAATCGTGCTGCCAGACTGATGGATGCTTTAGAAGAACACAGCGTTGTTTCCGGTACAAATGGTTCGAAACCACGCGATGTCATTATCACACACGAACAATTGCACAAACTTCGTGAAAAACGAGAAATACCAATAAATAGCAGTTTCTAGTACTATCTGCATACTTTTTCTGTAAATAGAAAAGTGATTGCTGGAATTAACTAAGCCATTTTTCACAAATTTGGTGAAAGATTTTTCTATTCATAGGGAAAGTGCTATAATGTACAGGTGATTCATATAGAAACATGAAAAAAGATGAAATTTGGGTAACAAGTATATGAACTGAATAGAGTAAGAAGATGTCTAAGAAAACGGGAAGATTTCATCACGTTTAAATGCTTGAAAAAGCAGTCTACTAGGCACCCTCTTCCAAGTAAATAGTGGGGGTTCGATTATTATGACGGTATATCATTTTGTGGGAATCAAAGGAGCAGGGATGAGTGCCCTGGCTCAAATCATGTATGATAAAGGTTATCAGATTCAAGGATCTGATGTTGAAAAATATTTTTTTACACAAAAAGCTTTAGAAGATAAAGGCATTAAAATTTTACCATTTTCAGCAGAAAATATTCACGAAGGACTAACGATTATTGCAGGGAACGCCTTTCCTGATACGCATGAAGAAATTGAACGAGCAATTCAAATGGATTTGCCTGTGATTCGTTACCATAAGTTTTTAGGTCAGCTGATTAACGACTATACAAGTATTGCTGTGACTGGTTCACACGGAAAAACATCCACAACTGGGCTTCTTTCGCATGTGCTTGAGGCGCTTTCTCCTACCAGTTATCTAATCGGGGACGGTACTGGGAAAGGATCAAAAGAAGAAGGGTACTTTGCACTTGAGGCGTGCGAGTATCAGCGCCATTTTCTTGCTTATAAGCCTACCTATGCGATTATGACAAATATTGACTGGGATCATCCGGATTATTTCAAGAGCGTGGATGATGTTTTCAATGCGTTTGAAACGCTGGGAAAACAAGTAAAAAAAGCAGTCTTTGCGTTAGGTGACGATGTCCAGTTGCGTCGCTTAGAATTAGAAGTACCAATCATCTATTTTGGTTTTGGAGCAGATAATGAATTTCAAGCTAAAAATGTGATCAAACAAACGACAGGGACGATTTTTGATGTCTATCATCAAGGGAAATTTATTGATACATTCGAGATTCCTACATATGGGGATCATAACGTATTGAACGCCCTTAGTGTGATTGCTCTTTGTGTGCATGAAAATCTACTGATAAAAGATGTAAAACATGAACTTCTATCTTTTGCCGGTGTAAAACGCCGCTTTAGCATCACAGAAAAAAAACATCAAATTTTAGTAGATGACTATGCTCATCACCCGTCTGAAATCCGTGCAACTGTTAATGCGGCCCGACAGAAATATCCTAATCGTCAGGTGGTCGCCGTGTTCCAGCCTCATACTTTTACGCGTACGCAGGCATTCTTGCAAGGTTTTGCTGACAGTTTGAATATGGCGGACGAGGTTTATCTTTGTGATATTTTTGGATCGGCGCGTGAAAAAACAGGAAACTTGTCGATATTAGATCTTGCACAGTTGACAAAAGGACATCATGTGATTAAAGAAAATCATACCGAAGAGCTGCTTCCTTATCATGATGCGGTCATTCTCTTTATGGGAGCTGGAGATGTGCAAAAATTCCAGGCTGCTTATGAAAAAATTCTTGATCATATGGAAATCCGTGCAGAGTCGGATCAACGGGCAATCAATTAATCATTTTATAAACTTTTCGCCGCTTCGATCCTTTGTGGGTTGAGGCGGTTTTTAAAAGTAGCTTTACAGCAATTGTATAAGTGTATTACAATGATTTTTGTGAGATATTTTACTAACTTGGAGGGATCTAGTGATGGCAGAACGATTAGTCGGTATGCCGGCACCGCGTTTTGAATTGGATGCAGTAATGCCGGATCGTACATTTGGAAAAGTCAAGCTGGAGGATCAAATGGCAGACGGGAAATGGACAGTCTTATTTTTCTACCCTATGGATTTTACATTTGTCTGTCCAACCGAAATTGTGGCTCTTTCCGCCAGAGCAGTAGAGTTTGAGCAGCTAGATACACGGATTATTGGTGTTTCGACGGACTCGATCCACTCTCACTTAGTTTGGACAAATATGGGTCTTGAAGAGGGCGGGATTGGACAGCTCAAGTTTCCGCTAGCAAGTGATATGAACCATCAGGCTGCCAGAGATTATGGTGTCTTGATTGAAGAAGAAGGCGTTGCACTGCGCGGATTGTTCATTATTAATCCAGAAGGTGAGATTCAATATGAAGTCGTTCATCACAATAACGTAGGACGAGAAGTAGATGAAGTATTGCGTGTTTTACAAGCTCTTCAAACAGGAGGTCTCTGCCCAATTGACTGGCAGCCGGGAGAGCAGACTATTTCTTAAAGTAAAAGCGTGAAGTTATTTTTTAGCAAGGCTCAAAAAAAGAGTCTTTGTCAAAAATAACTTCACGCTTTTTTTAAATCAGGTTTTCAGGATTTAAGCAGGTCAATTCGGGAATTACGAAACGACCATCACGACGAATCAATTGGCCGTCAAAATAAATCTCTCCTCCGCCGTATTCTGGACGCTGAATATTCACCAGGTCCCAGTGGATGGCAGAATGGTTACCGTTATAAGCATCATCATAACATTGACCAGGTGTAAAATGGAAGCTTCCTTCGATTTTCTCGTCAAATAGAATATCCTGCATCGGCTCATGAATAAATGGATTGATACCGATCGCGAATTCTCCGATAAAACGTGCTCCCGCATCTGTGTCTAACACACGATTGATACGGTCTGTATCATTTGCGGTTGCTTGAATGATTTTTCCGTTTTCAAATGTAAAAGAGACGTTCTCAAACACAAAGCCTTGATAAGGGGAAGGAGTGTTATAAGATAGTGTCCCGTTGATGGAGTCGCGAACAGGTGCTGTATAGACCTCGCCATCTGGGATATTTAATTCGCCTGCACATTTAATGGCAGGGATATCCTTAATCGAAAACTGTAGATCAGTTCCTGGACCAACCAGCCGTACTTGATCGGTTTGATTCATCAGATCAACAAGCGCATCCATCGCTTGACTCATTTTTCCGTAGTCAAGATTGCAAACTTGGAAATAAAAGTCTTCAAAGCCCCGTGTACTCATACCGGAAAGCTGTGCCATAGAAGAAGAAGGGTAGCGCAAGACAACCCATTTGGTCTTCTTGACACGGATATCCGTATGCATCTTACCAACCGTTGTGCCGTTTATTTTCATTTTATCTGCAGGTACATCGGCGAGCTCATTGATATTATTGCCAGCTCGTAAACCTATGTAGGCATCCATTTCCTTCATCACATTTGCTTCAAAAGTAGCGATATGCTGATATTGCTCGAGTGAAGCACCTAAGAGAAGAGCTCGATCGATTTTGGGTTCTTTGAGCGAGACAAAGGGCTGCCCACCCGCTTGATACGCTTCTTCTACCAGTGCTTCAACGAATTCTGTCTGCAAACCAAAGTTTTCAATCAGCACTTTTTCACCTTTCTTAAGTTTTACTGAGTAATGGATTAAGTTATGAGCCAGTGTTTGGATTCGTGGATCTCTCAAAATATGTACCTCCTTCAGATTATGGTTCACTTTCTATTTTACATGAAAAAAAGTAAATTCATAGACACCATTCCTTATTAGTTTATTTTTTTAAGTTTCCATGCTAAAATAAGGCTAACGATGGTTTCCATGAACGATTTTACGTGACTTAGGAACTACTCGTCGTTTACATATGCTTAAAAAGGGTAAAGTGAACGAGGAATATGGAGGTGTGGACATGATCGTTATCTTATATATCGGGGTACTGATCGCGGGGATTGCATTATTAGTGATCGCAATTTCTGTAAGTAAAACATTGAAATCGACTGCACAGACAATGGAAGAAGTCAGCAAGTCTATCGAAAAAGTGACGGTTGAAGTACAGGGTATTTCAAATCAAACCGAGAAACTGCTCGACAAAACCAATGACTTATTAGAAGATGTCAATGGTAAAGTTGGCAAGGTTGATCCTGTATTTGATGCTGTTGGTGATATCGGGACTTCTCTACTTGGTTTAAGTCAGTCAGTCAGACAACTTGCGACACTTGCAACGAACAAAGTAGGCGAGAATGAGGCGCGGCTTGCACAAGCTGTTTCAATCAGCAATTCAATACTGGCATTCCGCGACAAATTCAAAGCGAATAAATCGGCAAAACAAGCAGCGAAAGAGGCACATGAAGAAATATTTTAAAAATTTTGGAGGGATTACTGATGGTAGATAAACAAGGAATCAATGTAAAAGATTTTCTAATTGGTGGATTGATTGGAGGAATCGTGGGTTCAGTAACGGCACTGCTTCTTGCACCAAAATCCGGTAAAGAACTACGCGGTGACTTGAATGAACAAGTAGGTACTTTAAAAGAAAAAGGCAATGAATGGAAAGATGTTGCTTATGAAAAGGGTATCGAAATCGGCAATGTTGCCAAAGATAAAAAAGAACAGCTCGTTGGAACGGCAAGCGGTTTTGTCGGCGTTGTAAAGGATAAAACAGGTAAGGTTGCTGAAACAGTGAGCAAACAAGGCAAAACAGTCAAAGAAACAATCAAAAAAAATGCTGATGAAAACAAGGAAGCTGTTGAAGAGGCGGCTGATAAAGTAAAAGAAGAAGCAAAGTCTGCTGCAAGTGATGTAGAAAAAGCAGCTGATGTCACTAAAAAAGATGTGGAAAAAACAGCTGTAGAAGGCAAAAAAGAAGCAGAAAAAATTGTGAAAAAATAATAGAACTTACGTAAATAAAAAGAGACATGGGTGACTATGTCTCTTTTTTGCGTTCTAATAATGAAAATGTTCAGTGCCAGAATCGTGCGGATCAAATCGGATAAAGACGTCTTGTTCATAAAGTATTTCAACTCTCAAGCGAAAAAGGTGTAAGGATGCAAAAAGGCGAACAAGTGCATTCTAACGGCCTCGTTTAAATTTATACACGGTAGAAAATAAAGGGTTGCATTCTTTTCGGAAGGATGATAATATAATTCATACATATTCACTTTAACACTTAAAAGCGATTAAGTCGAAAAGTGTTCGTGACAAAAGTGGTAATGTCCGTTATAATGGATGTTAAAACTTAGCGGTTTTGAAACAGAAGGGTGGAAGGAAAATGGGTAATGCACATTTAGAGGAGCTGAGAAATCAAGTTGATACATTGAACATCGAACTCCTAAAAAAAATCAGTGAGCGAGCGAATCTCGTACAAGAAATTGGTAAAATTAAAGGAGCACAGGGATCACTTCGCTTCGATCCAGTTCGTGAGCGTGAGATGTTGAACCAACTAGTCGCGCAAAATGGCGGCCCGTTTGATGATTCGACCATTGAGCATTTGTTCAAAGAAATTTTCAAAGCTGGTCTTGAACTTCAAGAAGAGGATCATTCAAAAGCGTTGCTCGTTTCAAGAAAAAGTAAACAAACGGATACAGTTGTTGATGTTGACGGTGTGAAAATTGGAAATGGTGAACAGATTTTCGTTTTTGGCCCGTGTTCTGTCGAGTCATACGATCAAGTGGCGCAAGTCGCAGCGGCAATCAAAGAAAAAGGATTGAAATTTATTCGCGGTGGCGCTTTTAAACCACGAACAAGTCCATATGATTTCCAAGGATTAGGTGTACCAGGTTTGGAAATTTTGAAGCGTATCCGAGAGGAATATAACTTGCGTGTCATTAGTGAAATCGTAACTCCAGCTGATATTGAAACTGCGCTTGACTATGTAGATGTTATTCAAATTGGCGCTCGAAATATGCAGAATTTTGAACTATTAAAAGAAGCTGGACGCGTCAACAAGCCCATTTTGTTAAAACGCGGGCTTTCGGCCACGATTGAAGAATTCATTGGTGCCGCCGAATACATTATGTCGCAAGGAAATGGCCAGATTGTTCTGTGCGAAAGAGGCATTCGTACCTATGAGAAAGCAACACGGAATACATTAGATATTTCTGCCGTGCCGATTTTGAAGAAAGAGACACACTTACCAGTCATGGTGGATGTGACGCATTCCACCGGTCGTAAAGATTTACTTCTTCCATGTGCCAAGGCAGCTTTGGCAATTGATGCAGATGGTGTTATGGCAGAGGTGCATCCAGATCCGGCTGTTGCACTTTCAGATGCAGCTCAACAAATGAACCTACCTGAATTTGATGTTTTCTGGAAAGAGATCCTTTCTTCCAACCTGATGAAACAAAGTATTTAGCATGATGAGAGGCTCAAACTGCTATAGACAGTTTGAGCCTTATTTATTATTTTTCCAACAATAAAAGTCTATATATCTAATATTGAGATTATATCTCTAAAAATGATGCTGTTTTTCTATGAAAATAAATGAAAATAAGAAGTGAAAACAATTGCATCTATCAGAAAGTTATCGTATTATTAAGAGAAGGCAATGATGTTTACGTTTACAAAATGGTACATAAACGCCGTTAAAATAATTGAATGTTGGAGTGTGAGAGAGATGAATGTAACGATTTATGATGTTGCACGTGAAGCAAACGTGTCAATGGCAACAGTATCGCGTGTCGTTAATGGCAATCCGAACGTGAAACCTGTAACACGTAAAAAGGTGTTGGATGTCATCAATCAACTAGGTTATCGCCCTAATGCGGTAGCACGTGGTCTTGCCAGCAAGCGGACAACAACTGTAGGAGTCATTATTCCGGATATTTCCAATGTCTTCTATGCAGAACTTGCACGAGGAATTGAAGATATTGCTACGATGTATAAATACAATATCATTTTAAGCAGTTCGGATGAGAATGAAGATAAAGAGCTTCAAGTGCTTAATACATTACTTGGCAAACAAGTAGACGGAATCATCTACATGGGTGAAAAAATTACGGACCAGTTACAAGAAGAGTTTGATCGCTCGCCAGCGCCGGTCGTACTTGCTGGAGCGGTGGATTTGGAAAAGAAACTGGCTTCTGTGAATATTGACTATCTGGAGGCCACAAAATCTGCAGTGAAGCGTTTTGCTGATAACGGTCGGAAACGAATCGCGTTTGTCAGCGGCTCACTTGAAGAACCAGTTAATCGTGAATTAAAACTAGAAGGTTATAAACAGGCGCTTAAAGAAGCAAATATCGCTTTTGATGAGTCACTGATTGTAGAAGCAGATTATAATTACGATGCCGGTGTCAAAGCTTGGCAGGAGCTTTCGAAGCTTTCTCAGAAGCCAGATGCTGTCATTGCCTCTGAAGATGAACTAGCAATCGGGATTTTAAATGCTGCGTTAGATGAGGGCGTGAAGGTTCCAGAAGAACTTGAAGTGATGACAAGCAATAATACTAAGTTGACATTAATGAGCCGTCCGCAGTTATCTACCATCGTGCAGCCGCTTTATGATATCGGTGCAGTTGCGATGCGTCTTTTGACAAAATTAATGACAAATGAAGAAGTAGATGAAAAAACAGTTATTTTACCGCATAGCGAAAAATTGCGGGGTTCGACTAAACAATAATAGTAGAGTCTCCTTCTAAAAAGAGGGAGACTTTTTTGATGCGTGCTTGACAATTGTTTTGCTCTCATGATATAAAGAATAGTATCAACTGAAAAATGCAAATGACAATGATTGGACGAAGTAGGTTATCCATCCCTATTTAAGAGAGTCGGTGGTGCTGTGAACCGATATATATGGATTTATCCGAATTACATCCAGGAGTCACGCCCTGTTAAAATGATAGGGCCGGTTTATTTAAGCCGTTATGAAATGAAGTCTCAAGTTGGGTGGTACCACGTTGTCACATACGTCCCTTCGCATATTTTTGCGAAGGGCTTTTTTTATTGGTACTGTGAGGTTGTAAAATGCAAGGACAGCTACTTCACATGCATGTAAGTCAAGCGCACATGTCACTCTTATCTGTAGACAGAAACACGAAAAAGGAGGAAGAAAAATGAATATTATTGATGAATTAGCTTGGCGTGGAGCTATCTACCAGCAAACTGATGAAGCGGGCTTGAAAGAATTGACTGAGAAGGAAAAAATCGCGCTCTATTGCGGAATTGACCCAACAGGCGATTCCATGCATATTGGGCATCTTATTCCATTTATGATTTTGAAACGTTTCCAAAATGCTGGGCATAGGCCGATTATTCTTGTTGGTGGAGCAACTGGGACGATCGGGGATCCAAGTGGTAAGAAAGAAGAACGAAAACTGCAATCTATCGAGCAGATTGAAAAAAACGTGCAACGCTTGCGGTCACAGCTTGAACGCTTTTTTGATTTTGACGGAGCTGCAGCGGCTAAAATGGTTAATAACTATGACTGGACGAAAGATGTAACGATTCTAGACTTCCTTCGTGATTATGGCAAAAATTTTAATGTGAATACGATGCTCGCGAAGGATATCGTGGCAAGTCGTTTGGAAGTGGGAATTTCATTTACAGAATTTGCCTACCAAATTTTACAGGCGATGGATTTTAATCATCTTTATGAATTTCATGGCTGTAAGCTACAAATTGGTGGAAGTGATCAATGGGGCAATATTACTGCTGGCCTAGATTTGATTCGCAAAAAGCAAGGGGAAGAAGCAAAAGCATTTGGTCTCACAATTCCATTACTGACAAAAGCGGACGGTACAAAATTCGGTAAAACAGAAGGCGGCGCGATTTGGCTGGATCCTGAAAAAACCACCCCTTATGAATTTTATCAGTTTTGGATTAATACGGATGATCGAGATGTGGTACGTTACTTGAAATACTTTACTTTCTTGACGGAGACAGAAATTGGAGAGCTTGAGGAGCAGGTTAAAACAGAACCACATTTGCGAAAAGCACAGAAGACTCTCGCTGCTGAGATGACTAAATTTGTGCATGGTGAGGAAGCTTTGGAGCAAGCGATCCGGATATCAGAAGCACTTTTCAGTGGAAATATCGCCGCTTTGACTGCTGATGAAATTGCCACTGGTTTTAAAGATGTACCAACGTTCCAAACAACAAAAGAACCACATCCTCTTGTCGACTGGTTAGTGGAGATTGGCATCGAGCCTTCCAAACGACAAGCACGGGAAGATGTAACAAATGGAGCAATCTATATCAATGGGGAACGGGCACAGGATCTTGCAAAAATCCTGACAGAAGAAGATCGAATTGAGGATCGCTATACGTTGATTAGAAGAGGGAAGAAAAAATACTTTCTAATCTCTTACAGTAAATAAAAAGGAAAATCCGATGTGTGTGTCATTTTTGAACACGTCGGATTTTCCTTTTATTGTTTCTCCAATTTTGCTTGTGCTTTTTGAGGGATATCTTGTTTTTGTACTTCTTCATAACTGGAAACCATATCATTTTTATTGTAAACGCGAAGATAAGCATGGAGGCGCAAGTTTTTATCAGCATCGAAAGACAATTTTTTTGCTTTTCCATTTTCATCATATCCAGTCAACTTATAATTATAGCGAGAGATATCGCTTCCATCCTCTGAATACTCTGTTTGCTTATCACCATTTTGCGTGATTTGCACATAATATGAATCAGCACCGATTTGATTAAAATTAATGAAGCGTAAAGCAAGAATGGCAAGGATACCGAGTGCTAAAATAACACTGATAATAATAAAAAATGCTTTTTTCATATTGTCAACCTCTCTTTCTTTGATACTATTAGTTTATCAAAGGATCAGCAAAGCTTCCCTCGAACGAGATGACAAATCAAGCAATGAAACTTACATTTTTGTCATAAAAAATACCCGCTCCAATAAAAGAGCGGGTGTTTTTTACTGCAAAACGGATTAACGGCTGTAGAATTCAACGATGAATGCTTCGTTGATTTCAGCAGCAAGTTCAGAACGTTCTGGTAGGCGGTTAAGCGAACCTTCCAGTTTATCAGCATCAAAAGTTACGTATTCAGGTACAAAACTTGATACGTCCAAGCTTTCAATGATTGCAGAGTTTTTAGCGGATTTTTCACGAACAGAAATCGCTTGACCAACAGAAACTTGGTAAGAAGGGATATCTACACGTTTACCATCTACTAGAATGTGACCATGGTTTACAAGTTGGCGTGCAGCACGACGAGTGCGAGCAAGACCCATACGATAAACCAAATTGTCAAGGCGTTGTTCAAGAAGGATCATGAAGTTTTCACCATGTTTACCTTGAAGTTTGCCAGCTTTGTTGAACGTATTTTTGAATTGACGTTCTGTTAGTCCATACATATGACGCAATTTTTGCTTTTCAGCTTGTTGCAAACCATATTCAGACATTTTTTTACGTTGATTAGGACCATGTTGTCCTGGAGCGTACGGACGACGCTCTAATTCTTTACCAGTACCGGATAGGGAAATGCCAAGACGACGAGATACCTTCCAGCTTGGACCAGTGTAACGAGCCATTAAGAGACTCCTCCTTTAATTTGTTTTTGGTATAAAAACAAACGAGTACATATTGCTTACAGGGCAGTTTACCTTTATATATCTTCACCTTTGCAGCCGCAGGGTTACACAATATACCACAGTCATGCTGGGGGTAAACAACGATCTCTAAGCAAAAACATACAAGCTGCATTTTACACGCCTTCTAGTATACCTTACTTATTTGCTCCTTGTCAATGTTCACCGAGAGATTTCAAGAAGTAGTACCTGGATGATTTTTTCAAGCCAAAACTGATCGATTTCATCAAAGCGCGCAAAAGAGGGACTATCAATATCTAGTACACCAATCATTTGACCATTTTTTGAGAGCGGCAAGACAATTTCTGATTTGCTGGCAGCATCACATGCGATATGGCCGGGGAAATTTTGGACATTATCAATACGCTGAATAGCATTCGAAGCAGCTGCAGTTCCACATACGCCCTTTCCGAAAGGGATGCGAATACAGGCAGGAAGTCCCTGAAATGGCCCGAGGACGAGCTGATTGCTTGTTTCTTCATATAAATAAAAGCCGACCCAATTGATATCTGTCAAAGCTTGATTCAGTAGCGCCGAAACATTGCTGAGATTTGCAATCAGATTAGGTTCATCTTTTATTAGCGCTTCAACTTGTTTAAGGCAAAGCTGATAATTAGCTTCTTTGGTGCCGTTAAATTTTGGGATTTCAATCAATTTATTCACCACATTTCCGTTCAATTAGCCAAATTATAACACAGCCCCTTATGCGAAAAAAAGAATGTGCCTAATTTTTTGGTAAAAATGATGAATAACAGAAGTATTTCTGTTAAAATAGAAAATGTGTAGGCTCCCATTGTTTTATCAAGGTGATGAAATGAGAAGATGGAGTCATTGCGTATACAAATAATGAATATTTATACTGGTTAGGAATCGACCAGATGGAAGTTTGATGGGAGGATTTTGGATGCTTTATCTATTGATCGGTTTTATCGTCATCGTCATCGTTGTGATTGGCGCAGGCTATTTGCTGAAGAAAAAACATTATAACAGAATCAATGAACTAGAAGAAAAGAAAATTGCGTTAAGGGAACGGCCGGTCATTGATGAATTATCAAAGGTGAAAAAATTAAAATTGACGGGACAAACTGAGGAACTTTTTGAATCCTGGCGTGCTTCTTGGGATGAGATCGAAACAAAACTCTTCCCAGATATCGAAGAAGTGATGCTAGAAGCGGAAATGTGCACGGATCGGTATCGTTTTAGTGCTGCCACTCATGCAGAAAATGATCTGGAACAAATGCTTGTGACCATTGATCAGCAAATGAATCAAATCCTCGGCGGTCTTAAGGAACTTTTGACGAGCGAAGAAAAAAACGCGAAAGAGAGCCGCTCGACAAAAGAAAAATACACGGAATTACGTCGAGAAATCTTAGCACGTGGTTACAGACTTGGAGATGTCCAGCCAATTATCGAAAAAGAGCTTGACGCTTACGGTGAAAAAATCGCTTTATATGATGAGCTAACTGATAAAGGGGATCATCTTGAAGCGCGTGAGATCATTGTGGCAGTAAAACGGAACCTTGAGAAAACAGCTAAAGAAGTGGAACGAATCCCAAGTTTACTACATGAAACAGAAACTGTTTTGCCAGATGAAATCAAAAATCTGCGGAATGGTTATGAAGAAATGGTACATAAAGGCTATTTTTTGGAGCAGCTTGAATTTGATAAAGAATTTGAACGCATGGATGGGCAAATTCATAAAATTCTTGCCAATATCAAACTTCGCGAACTAGATGCAGCTGAATTAGGGCAAAATGAACTTCATACAGAAATCGAACATTTTTATGAAACGCTTGAGCAAGAAGTTTCAGCACGCAGCTTTGTAAAGGAAAATCGTAGCGTTGTAGAAGAAAAACTTCGCGCACGTGAAGAACTTTCTGAGCAGTTGGCTGAACAAATCGCAGAAGTCAAACAAACGTATCATATTGGAGAAGAGGAGCTTGCTCACTATCTGAAGACGTCTTCCACGATATCTGAACAAGCACAGGATCTGGCGAAAGTTACAGAACTTCTTTCGGAAGCTAAAGTAGCTTATTCCGCGGCACAAGACACACTGAAAGAGATTGAAGCGAAACTGAATCATGCTGCAGAAGAACAAGATGCCATCAGCGAAGAGCTGCGTTCACTCCGAAAAGATGAACTGGAGGCTCGTGAAGATGCAGAAAGAATGCGGCGTCAAATTGTGAATCTTTCTCGCAAAATCGATCGGGCACGCCTTCCAGGAATCCCTGAAGAGTATCGTGAACTTTCGGTACACATGGAAGAGTCCATTCAAAAACTGGAAGATCGGCTGAATGAGAAGCCGCTTAATATGAAGGCTGTTTCACAGGATTGGCGGGTCGCTAAAGAAGACCTTGTACATTTAATAGATAAAACGGATGAAATGATCGAAAATGCAGAACTAGTTGAGCAGGTCATTCAATATGCTAACCGTTATCGCTTGAAAAACCCGGATCTTGCAACGGAACTTCGTGAAGCTGAAAACCATTTTTATCAGGACTATCAGTATAAAAAAGCGCTTGAGATCGCCGTTACTTCGCTTGAGCGGATCGAAACTGGCGCCTTCAAAAAAATCGAGAAGCAATATGCAGCTTCCCATTCAGAAAACTAACCAAAACTCTTTCTGCTAACTGAGCAGAAAGAGTTTTTTCGAGACTTGACAGGTATGTTAAAATATTAAGGGTATGAAGGGGGAAACAAGATGATCTATTTTGATAATAGTGCTACAACCCAGCCGGCTGATGCAGTACTGGAAAGCTATCAAAAGGCAGCAAGTCTTTTTTTTGCCAATCCCTCCTCTTTACATCGTTTCGGACAAAAAGCACATGATTTGCAGGAACAGGCACGAAAACAGACGGCGCAGCTTTTAGGAGCGTTACCAGAAGAAATCATTTTTACTTCTGGTGGGACAGAAAGTAATAATTTGGCGATTAAAGGGATCGCTTATCAATATCAAAATCGCGGCAGGCATCTGATTACAACTGAGGTAGAACATCCATCAGTTCGCAAAGCTATGAAACAATTAGAAACAGAAGGGTTTACAGTGACGTATTTGCCCGTGGATGCAGAGGGCCGCGTTGTTTTATCTGAACTTAAAAGAGCGATTCGAAAAGAAACGATTTTAGTATCAGTGATGCAGGTCAACAATGAAGTCGGCACGATTCAACCGATTGAGGAATTTGCGGACTATTTAGCAGATTTTCCACAGATTGCTTTTCATGTAGATGCTGTTCAGGGAATCGCAAAAGAGAGACTTGATTTGCGTCATATCGATCTGCTTTCGATTTCCGGGCATAAACTCCATGGTCTTCGTGGTACAGGGCTGCTCTACAAAAAGAAGAATTGGCAGCTAACTCCGCTTTTTTCAGGTGGTGGACAAGAGCAAAATTGGCGTAGTGGTACAGAAAATACAGCAGGAATTGTAGCTTTTGCAAAAGCATTGCGGCTGGAGCTTTCGGAAATGAATGAAAAAAAAGCGAAGATGCAGGAGATTCAGACCTTTTTAAGAACAAAACTACAAAATTTGCCGGGTGTAGTGATTCATACTCCTGAAAGTGGGGCAGCACCGCATATTCTTTGTCTGTCAGCTGCAGCAGGAGGCCGCGGGGAAGTATTGGTCCATGCGCTTGAAGAGGCAGATATTTATGTATCGACTACAAGTGCCTGTTCATCACGCAGTAAGCTTGAGAGCAGTACACTCCTTGCTATGCAAGTGCCGGAAAAAGAAGCGGTCTCTGCGATTCGAATCAGTTTAGGCTATCAAAACCAGTTGGCCGAAGCTGAAATATTTGTCCATTCTTTTCAAGAAGTCTTAAAAAAATTAAATGAAGTGGTGAATTAAGTGGAATTTGAACGTATATTAATTCGATATGGGGAACTCTCAACAAAAGGTAAAAACCGTAAGCAATTTGTTGCTCGACTTGCTAGTAATGTTAAAAAAGTGGTTCGAGACATGCCGAATGTGAAAGTTCACGGGGAACGGGATCGTATGCAGCTTTTTTTAAATGGGGCAGATCCAGAGCTTGTCATGGAGCGTTTGCGTTTAGTCTTTGGAATCCAATCTTTTAGTCCAGTTGTAAAAACAGGACTGGTTGTCGACGAGATTAAGGAAGCTGCAACTAAGCTTGTCAGTGAGCGATTTGTAGCAGGAGCAACCTTTAAAGTGGCTGCACGACGCAGTAACCATCAATTTGAACTGGATTCCAATGAGTTGAATCAAGAAATAGGTGCGCATGTTTTACAAACAGTTCCAGGACTCACTGTAAATGTCAAAAAACCAACAATCAGACTAAATGTTGAAGTTCGATTAGACGGTGTCTTTCTCTCTTGCCAGACTGTACTGGGAGCAGGAGGGCTGCCAGTCGGTTCATCTGGCAGAGCAATGCTGATGCTTTCAGGCGGGATCGACAGTCCAGTAGCTGGTTATCTAGCAATGAAGCGCGGTGTAGAAGTGGAGGCTGTGCACTTCCATAGCCCTCCTTATACCAGTGAAAAAGCACGTCAAAAAGCAGTAGATCTAGCTGAGAAAATTGCGCGCTATGCTGGTCAAATCCAAATGCATGTGGTACCATTTACAGAAATTCAGGAAACAATCAAGAAGCAGATTCCGGAAAGCTATATTATGACAGTCACGCGCCGTTTAATGATGCGTATGACAGATGAGTTACGTCGACGTCGGAACGGACTTGCGATCGTCAATGGTGAAAGCCTAGGTCAAGTGGCCAGCCAAACACTGGAAAGTATGATTGCAATCAATGCGGTCACTACGACACCTGTTATCCGACCCGTTGTATCAATGGATAAAAATGAAATTATTGAGATTGCTAAAAAAATTGATACATTTGAACTTTCCATCCAGCCATTTGAAGATTGCTGCACGATTTTTACACCGGCAGCCCCTAAGACAAAACCAAAATTGGAAAAAGTCGAGTATTACGAAAGCTTTATTGATTTCGATGCTATGATCGAGAAGGCTCTTTCCCATGTAGATACTTTTTCCGTTCAAGTAGCAGATAAAGAGAAGATCACAGATGAGTTTGCAGATTTATTATAAAAGAGAGAACTGACAAGTTTTTCATAACTTGTCAGTTTTTTTGTTATATATGAATACTATATTCATATATCGTCTGTAAATGGTGTTAAAAATAAATAAAAAATCATTTGACATTATAAATATACAGTTTTATAATATGTATTACTATTCAAAAAAACAAATAGGAGGTGTTAGCATGGAAGTAGCGATTGTTGGAGCAACTGGTTATAGTGGACTGGAACTTATACGCTTGCTTCATCAGCATCCATATGTAAGCATTCACTCCCTTTATCGTATGCATCAGGATGGTACATCGTTAAGTGACTTATATCCGCATTTAGAAAATGTGTACAGGGGTCTATTTAAGCCATTCGATCCAGCAGTGATTATGGCTGAGACAGATATGATCTTTTTTGCCACGCCATCTGGAATAGCAAAACTTCAAGCAGGTCCCTTTATTGAGGCTGATTTTCCAGTAATTGATTTGTCAGGAGATTTTCGCTTGCCAAAGGCTGTCTATGAAAAATGGTATCGTAGTACGGCAGCTGAACCACGTTATTTCGAAAAAGCACAATATGGTTTAGCTGAAAACGGCAATGAAATCTATTCTTCTTTGATTAGTAATCCTGGTTGTTATGCGACTGCTGTATTACTTGCTTTAAAGCCAATTGCTGAAAGTCAGTATACTGTAAACGAAACGGTCATTGTTGATGCAAAATCAGGGCTTTCCGGAGCGGGTAAAACGCCAACAATGACTAGTCATTTTTCGCAGATGAATGAAAACATGCAGATGTATAAGCCCGATGCGCATCAGCATATTCCGGAAATCGAACAACAATTACAAAAATGGCGACCAGGGTTTCCACGGATCCAATTTCAGACCTCATTGATACCAGTCACACGTGGGATCTTTGCAACAATTTACATAAAGATGCCAGCAGATTTTTCAATCAAAGCATTTTATCAATACTATCAGAAACAGTATCAGCATGCACGATTCGTACGTGTTCAACCAGAAGGACAGCTACCCGAATTAAAGCAGGTTGTCGGATCCAATTATTGCGATATCGGTTTGGTTTATAATGAGCGCACAGGTTGGCTTACCATCGTATCGGTGATTGATAATCTGGTGAAGGGCGCAGCTGGACAGGCCATTCAAAATATGAATCGCTACTTTCATTTTGATGAACAGGCGGGACTAGATGTTGTACCGCTTTATCCATAAAGGGGATGGGGAAAATGGAAATTATCCAAGGCACAATCGCTTCGCCAATTGGTTTTCATGCAGATGGAAAGCATGTTGGCTTAAAGCGGAAAAGAAAGGATTTAGGTTGGATCTATTCAGAAGAGCCAGCTCAAGCTGCAGCCGTCTATACGACCAATCAGGTACAAGCAGCACCGATTGCAGTCACGAAAGAAGCTTTTTCAGAAAGCAGCATCTTGTCAGGGATCATTGTCAACAGTGGGAATGCCAACGCCTGTACAGGGGAGCAAGGTTATCAGGCAGCTAAAACCATGCAGGAGAAAACAGCGCAAAAAATGAGTGTGCCAGAAAGCGAGATTGCTGTGGCATCAACGGGGGTAATCGGGGAATATTTAGATATAGATACTGTCACTGACGGTATTGAACAGTTGAATCTACTGAATGGCTCGCCAAAGGGGTTTCATGAAGCAATCTTGACAACCGACACCACCGAAAAAGAACTGACAATAACGGAATGGATAGACGGTAAGCTTGTAACGATGAGCGGGGTAGCCAAAGGTTCGGGTATGATCCATCCTAACATGGCAACAATGCTGGGATTTATGACAACAGATGCCGCGATTGATGCTGCTACGCTGACTCGTTTACTCAAGACAACTGTTCACAAAACTTTTAATCAAATTACTGTGGATGGTGATACTTCAACAAATGATATGGTGATTGTGATGGCAAATGGACTTGCAGAGAATGTGCCACTTACAGAAAAGCATCCTGAGTTTGCTAAATTTAGTCACATGTTTCAAGTGATCGCAGAACATTTGGCCAAAAGTATTGCTAGAGATGGAGAAGGTGCCACAAAGCTGATCGAAGTGGAAGTGAATGGCGCGACAACAGAAGAAGATGCGCGAATGATTGCCAAACAAATCGTTTCTTCTAGTCTGGTCAAGACCGCGATGTTCGGCGGAGATGCCAATTGGGGCAGAATCATTTGTGCAATCGGCTATTCAGGCGGACGTTTTGAACCTGATTATATTACCATAGCCATTGGACCGTATTGTATTTTGGATAAGAGCGTCGCAACACTTTATGATAAAGGAGCATTGACTGGTTATCTAGCAGAGAATGACACGTTACATATCCAGGTAGATCTGCATAAAGGCTTGGAAAAAGGATTAGCATGGGGTTGCGATCTAAGCTACGATTATGTCAAAATTAACGCCTGCTATAGGACTTGAGGGGATGAAGTGATGGAAAATGTCATTGTGGTCAAAATCGGTGGAACAGCAAGCGCCGCGTTGACAGAAAGCTTTTTTGAGAAAATTCGCATCTGGCAGGCAAGTGGAAAAAAGATTGTCCTCGTTCATGGCGGGGGTCATTATATTTCCGCGATGATGAAAAAACTAAATCTCCCAATCACTACGTATAAAGGTTTGCGTATCACTAGTAAAAATGCATTGGAAGTGACTCGTATGGTATTGATCGGTCATGTTCAGCCCACGATCATGACAAAGCTTCAAGCAGCAGGAATGAACGCAATCGGTCTGAGCGCAGCTGATGGTGGCTTACTTACGGCCACTCAAATCGTAGAGCCGGATATTGGCTTGGTGGGAGAAATCACGCAAGTGCAAACGGATTTGCTCGAAAAACTGCTTAAAACAGACTTAATCGCTGTCATTGCACCTTTAGGAATAGATGCAGCTGAAAATTGGCTAAATGTGAATGCAGATATGGCGGCATGTGCAATCGCTAGTGCGTTACAAGCGGAAAAGCTCTATCTTTTGACGGATGTTCCTGGTGTAAAAGTAAATGGACAAGTAGTAGCAGAACTTTCCGAAAGGATGATCATGACTTTGATCAAGCAGGGAACAGTCACAGGGGGAATGCAGCCAAAGCTTACCAGTGCGGCAGCGGCATTAAAGCAAAATGTTCAAGCTGTTTATATAACAGACGACCTTTGCCATTCAGGTACTAGGATAAAAAGTGAGGTGCATAGTCGGTGAACTCTTTATTTCCAACCTATCAGCGTTTTCCAATCGAACTTGTGAAAGGAATTGGGACTCGCGTGATCGATCAATCTGGCAACGAATATCTGGATTTTACAAGCGGCATAGGGGTTACAAGTTTTGGTCATGGCAACTCCCGCATCAAGGCAGCCGTTCTTCAGCAGCTTTCAAACATCTGGCATACATCTAATCTTTTTGAAAGCTCTTTGCAGGAAGATGTGGCAAAAAAGCTAATTCCAGATGGCAGCTATGCGGTTTATTTTGCCAACAGTGGTGCAGAGGCTAACGAGGCAGCCCTGAAACTCGCGCGAAAAGCAACAGGTCGTGATGGTATTGTAAGTTTTCAAAATTCATTTCATGGTCGGACATTTGGAGCCATGACTGCAACAGGCCAGCCAAAAATTCGAGATGGTTTCGGTAGCTTGCTGCCGCATTTTACTTGTGGCGCTTATAACGATGGAAGCAGACTAACGGAACTAATTACAGGGGAAACCGCGGCTGTGATTTTAGAGATCATTCAAGGTGAGGGAGGCGTCCAACCTGCTGAAACTGCCTGGTTGCTAGCAGTCGCCCATCAAGCAAAACAAACGGGAGCCCTATTGATTGTAGATGAAATCCAAACAGGCATCGGCCGAACGGGTAAAAAATTTGCCTATCAACATAGCAGTCTTGAACCGGACATCATTACTGTAGCGAAAGCACTAGGCAATGGACTACCAGTTGGGGCGATGTTAGGCAAAAAAACACTTGTCGAATCATTTGGCTACGGCAGTCACGGCTCAACCTTTGGTGGGAACCCTGTCTCACTCTCAGCAGCATCCATCGTCCTAGATCTGTTACATGAGCCGGGATTTTTGGAAGAAGTACAGGCAAAAGGAGATTATTTCCGTGCAGCGCTTGCGCAAAATATTGCTAAGAGTCCGCACGTCGAAACGGTTAGAGGAGAAGGCCTTATGCTTGGTATTGTTATGAAAGAGCCGATAAAAACGCAGATTAGGGAACTACAAAAGCAGGGGCTGCTCGTTTTGACAGCTGGAAAGACCAAACAGGTAGTACGCATCCTACCGCCGCTCACGGTCAGCTATGATGAAATTGATCAAGCAGTAGCCATTTTAGAAGATACTTTATTATCTGTAAAAATAGGAGAGTGATCGAATGTTGGTGGAAGAAAAAGAGTTGTATGGAAAAGATATGCTGACTTTACTTGAATGGGATAAAGAAGAAATCATTCACCTGATAAAATTAGCATTGGCAATGAAAACAAATCCGAGCCATTATCGGCATGTGCTCAGTGGAAAAATTTTGGGCATGATTTTTGATAAACCCTCCACACGAACAAGAATTTCTTTTGAGGCAGGAATGCTTCAACTTGGCGGACAAGCAATCGTTATGAATGGCAAGGAGTTACAGATCGGTCGTGGAGAACCAATCAAAGATACTGCCAATGTGATGAGCCGCTATATTGATGCGATCATGATCCGGACATTCAACCATTCGGAAGTAGAAGAATTAGCTAAACATGCATCGATTCCAATCATCAACGGGTTGACTGACCTGCATCATCCGTGTCAGGCATTGGCAGATCTTTTGACCATCTATGAAATAAAAGATCACTTTCAGGGTGTGGAGCTCGCCTATGTAGGAGATGGGAATAATGTCTGTCATTCCTTGCTCTTAGCTGCAGCACTTGTGGGTGTCAATATGCGTATTGCGACACCTGACGAATATACAATCGATCAGATAATCTTGGAGCAGGCCGAACTATTGGCCGAGCAAAGCGGAGCCTTGATTCAATTGACAAATGATCCGGTTGAGGCTGTAGAAGCAGCTGATTTTATTTATACGGATGTTTGGACGAGTATGGGGCAAGAGGAAGAAAATCAATTGCGCCTCCAAACATTTGCTGAAGATTTCCAAGTCAACGAAAAACTTGCAGCAGTGGCCAAACCAGATTATGGCTTTCTACACTGTTTACCGGCACACCGCGGCGAGGAAGTCGCTGCCGCTATTATTGATGGACCGCATTCTTTGGTTTATGAGCAAGCAGCTAATCGGTTACATGCACAAAAAGCACTTTTAGCCCTTACATTGGAAAATTAAAAACAGCAGCTAGCCTTGATTTTTTTCAAAGCTAGCTGCTGTTTTTTTATAAGAAGTTTCGTTTGACTTTATCCCAGAAAGAATTATCCGGAAGCTTAATAATGTTGATAAAACGATCTCCTACTTCCAGATTAATTTCGTGAACATGTTGAATGCTGAGAGCCTCACTGTCCATCCCGATCAGAGGGAACTCATTATTCCCTTCGGAGCCGATTTTTAGTTTTAGCTTGCGTTTCGGACTCAAGATAAAGGAAGAGCCTAGTGTTCGGAACTTGTTGTTGTTGAGTGAAGCTAGTTCACTCACTTGCATGGATGGTAAGAGCGGGTCCACGATCGAACCTCCGGATGATTTATTGTAAGCAGTACTGCCTGTAGGTGTTGAAATCACCATGCCGTCCCCACGAAATGTTTCGAAATGACTGTCATTGATATAAACATCCATCGTCAAAGTGCGGATAATTGACGAGCGGATATTGAATTCATTTAACACATAGAAAGCCTTTGTATTGTTGACTGTTCCGTAAATCGTCGGATAGCGCCGAACCAACCAGCGTTCCTCAGCGGTGGCTTTGATTATTTCTTCCAGCTCATTGATATGGAAGTCACAATATTGCCCTAGCTGCTCGGTAAGAGCAATCCCGGCGTAGAGACAATCTTGACGGAATTTTGTTTCACGAACAGATTTTAAGAAAGCACCATCTCCGCCAATACTGATGATCACATCTGCTTTACGATAATCATCCGTCAGTGCAAAGCCATACTCTAATGTAATCTTTTTTAATTCTTTTGCTTTTGCATGCAATTCTTCTGTTTTTCGGTAGGAAAAGTAAAAAGTTGTTTTTGTCACAGAAATCCCTCCAGTGGTCGGTTTGTGTTTATTATAACATGTATGACGGCTCATTTCCCTTCTGATATAAAATAGGATGCTAAATTTGATCGATTGTTCAAGCGCTGTTTG
This sequence comes from Listeria ilorinensis, assembly GCF_913566895.1. Lineage (GTDB taxonomy): Bacteria > Bacillota > Bacilli > Lactobacillales > Listeriaceae > Listeria > Listeria ilorinensis. Next base: position 192,863 of record NZ_CAJYCN010000004.1, read on the forward strand.
TGATTTAATACCAGAACTGCTAAACTGTAGATAAATTCAAAGAAAAAGGGGAGAAAAAAATGAGTGCAAAAAGATGGATTGCGCTAGGGATACTTGTTGTTTTACTTGTCATAGCAGGTATTACAAAAGTGACTTCCACTCTTCTGGCAACAGAAGAAAAGGAAAGTACGACAAGTGCGCTTAGCAGTATTTTATCTACCAATGAATTGACAGAAAATGTGATCGAAAAAGGGGATCATGATAAAATTGCCGTCTTGTCTGTGGAAGGTACGATTCAAGATACAGGAGAGGCTGCGTCGCTATTGAATTCAGCTGGCTATCAACATTCTTTTTTTATGGAACAACTTGAAACGATCAAACATGATTCAACTGTCAAAGGAATTCTGTTGTACGTAAATTCACCTGGCGGAGGGGTGATGGAATCGGCGCAGATTCGGGATAAAATTCTTGAAATCAAGAAAGAACGTAAGACTCCTGTCTATGTATCAATGGGAAGTATGGCAGCGTCAGGCGGATATTATATTTCTGCGCCAGCCGATAAAATCTTTGCGGCGAAGGAAACGATGACCGGATCCATCGGTGTCATCATGCAAGGATACGACTACAGCGAATTGATGAAAAAGATCGGTATTAGCGATAATACGATAAAAAGCGGAGCGCACAAGGATATTATGAGTGGTTCGCGACCTATGACAGAAGAAGAAAAAGCGATTATGCAGTCGATGATTGATGATTCCTATAACGAATTCGTCAAAGTTGTAGCTGATGGCCGGGGTATGACAGAAGATCAGGTGCGTGAAATTGCAGATGGGCGAATCTATGACGGGAAACAGGCTCGTGAAAATGGGCTTGTAGATGAGTTTGGATACAAGGAAGATGTCCTAAAAGCACTTAAAAAGGATGAAAATTTATCGAATGCAACAGTGATAGAATATGAAAACGGGACAGGCGGTCTCGAATCATTATTCCAAACAGCAGCAACAGGGCTTTCACAATCGGAAAATGCTGATTTAGTAACATTCATGAAACAGATGGGCACCATGAAAGCACCGCGCATGATGTACCTATATGGGAATTGAGGTGAAGTCACGTGGAACAATCTGTAGAAAAAAATCGCCCTGTCTATCACTATGAAACAAGACACGTGCCTTTTGAATCTTTAGATAAAGTTTACTGTGCAGGATTTTGGCTACGGTTTCTAGCTTATTTAGTTGACCTTTTGGCAGTCTCTGCGCTGACCGGAATTTTAATCCGCCCGATTTTTCGTTTGATGCATCATCCTGTGAATGGTGGTATTTTTTCGCTATATGGGTTGCTGTCTGCTCTGCTATTTCTTGCATATTTTATATGGATGACTAAGCGTTTTAATCAAACACTTGGCAAAATGCTTTTTGGTCTAAAAGTTATTCGTGCTGATAAAAAGCCGCTTACATGGTCAAATGTGTTCTTTCGTGAAGGTGTATGGCGCTTTATTCAAAAAATCGTTTGGCCGATGTATCTTGTCGTTGCTTTTACACCAAAAAAACAAGGGATTCATGACTTGTTTGAGCAGACGACCGTTATTCATGAGTCGTTTCTACAAAAAAACGAGGCTTGGAAAGAGGCACTTTAATAGGCTAATAAGCAGATGATTCGTCACCTGGATGGATTTTCTTTAAAATGGGAGATGAAAGAATTTTCGAGGGGGGTAATAGATATGACGAATGTAACATTTAAAGGTGAAAAAATGACGCTGGTTGGTGAAGCGCGTCAAGTAGGGGATAAGGCGCCTGATTTTACAGTGCTGGATCGTGATTTGCAGCCGGTAACCTTGAAAGATTTTGCTGGAAAAGTGAAAATAATAAGTGTGGTACCATCTATTGATACTAGTGTTTGTTCCCAGCAGACGCGGCGGTTTAATGAAGAAGCAGGAGATCTATCAAATACAGTCGTTTTAACTCTGTCTGTGGATCTGCCATTTGCTCAAAAGAAATGGTGTGCAGCTGAGGGCTTGTCAAATGTCATCACGCTGTCTGATCATCGTGATCTATCATTTGGCACTGCTTATGGTGTCGTGATGAAAGAACTACGTTTACTGGCACGTTCGGTATTCGTTGTAGATGCGGATGATACCATTGTTTACGCTGAATATGTACCCGAGGGAACAAATCACCCAGTCTATGAAAAAGCCATCGAAGCAGCTAAAAATGCTTAAAAACTAGTTAGAACCTCTTCTTTAAAAGGAGAGGTTTTTTGATGGAAACTGTCCTAATCTGTATTAATCAGTAAAAACAAACTGTATTATAGTAGTTTTTTCGATAAATGCTTTTAAGTTCACACTAAATGCGGTATAATGATTTTTGGTGTTAGTAATGAAGAATAATAGAGGTGTTACTTTTGGCGAATAGCGGAACTCCAGAAAAACTGTTTCAAGTCCTGGATGATACAGCGATTATCCTGCAGAATGCACTTGAAATGAGTTACTTGGAAGCGGTTTATGAAACAAGCGAGAATTTGTTCCAACAAGAAGTCCTTCAAACAGAAGAACTTTCTGAAAAAGAAGCGGCTAAACTTGCAGAACACTATCGTGAGATTGACTTAAAAGAGTATGCGCCAGAAGAAATCCGTAAAAGTTTCCAACTAGCGCTCCTAAAAGGCATGAAACACGGTATCCAAACCAATCATCAGATGACTCCTGATTCGATCGGTTTTATTATTGCTTATTTGGTCGAAAAAGTGATGCGGAAAGAAAAAAAGATCGCACTTTTAGATCCTGCGTGCGGCACAGCGAACTTGCTATCCACGATTGTGAATCAACTGAAAATGGATGGCAAAAAAGAGGTGCATGCAACTGGCGTCGAAGTCGACGATCTATTGATTTCGCTTGCTTTGGTAGGCTCTGATTTGCAAGGTTTGGAGACAACATTTCTGCATCAGGATGGCCTTGCTAATTTACTTGTCGACCCGGTGGACGTCGTCGCAAGTGATTTACCAGTCGGCTACTATCCAGATGATGTACGTGCGGCTGATTTTGAAGCAGCACACGAAGAAGGCCACTCTTTTGCTCATTTTTTATTGATCGAGCAGGGACTTCGTTATACAAAACCAGGTGGCTACTTATTTTTCCTTGTACCAGATCGCATGTTTGAAACAGCAGATTTCGCAAAGCTTGACCGTGTCATAAAAAAATATGGTCATACTTTAGGAATCTTAAAACTGCCGGATACACTGTTCAAAACTGAACAAGCGCGGAAAAATATTCTGATTTTACAAAGGAAAGGTGCTGACATCAAGGCACCGAAAGAAGTTCTTCTTGCCAATATCCCAAGCTTGACAAATCCGCACGAACTCGCGCCGATTTTAAAGCAGATTGATAGCTGGTTTGAAGACAATACACATGAAGGGAATTGAATAAACACAATGGAAAAAACAATTGCAATTAATGCTGGTAGTTCTTCTTTGAAATTTCAACTATACGACATGCCTTCTGAAGAGGTCATCACAAAAGGAATTGTTGAACGGATCGGTTTGAAAGATTCGATATTTACGATTACAGTAAATGGCGAAAAAGTGACAGAAGTCGTTGATATTCCTGATCACGAAGTAGCTGTACAAATGCTGCTCAACAAATTGATTTCTCATAACATCATCAAAAGTTTTGATGAAATTACAGGCGTAGGGCACCGTGTCGTACATGGCGGTGAAAAATTCCCTGAGTCGGTTTATATTGACGATCAAGTTATTCGTGATATTGAGGCACTTTCTGAACTTGCGCCACTTCATAATCCTGCAAATGCTACAGGAATTAAAGCATTTAAAAAAGTGCTTCCTGATATCGTTTCGGTGGCTGTTTTTGATACAGCTTTCCACCAAACAATGCCACCAGAAAGCTACCTTTACAGTTTGCCTTATAGCTACTATGAAGATTATGGAATTCGTAAATATGGCTTCCATGGCACAAGCCACAAATATGTATCTGAGCGTGCTGCCGAACTTTTAGGCCGTCCAGTTGAGGAACTTCGTCTTTTGACATGTCACTTGGGTAATGGTGCAAGTATTGCGGCAATTGAAGGCGGTAAATCAATGGATACTTCTATGGGCTTCACACCACTTGCAGGTGTTTCAATGGGGGCTCGTTCCGGTAATATTGACCCAGCCTTAATTCCATTTATCATGGAAAAAACAGGTAAAACTGCTGAGCAAGTACTTGATGTGCTGAATAAAGAATCTGGGATGCTAGGCGTATCTGGAATTTCATCGGATCTTCGCGACCTTGAAAAAGCAGCCTCTGAAGGAAACGAACGTGCTGATTTAGCATTGGAAGTCTTTGTTGACCGTATCCATAAATATATTGGTTCTTACGCTGCACGTATGAATGGTGTGGATGCTATTATTTTCACAGCCGGTATCGGTGAAAACAGTTCATTCATTCGTGAAAAAGTTCTTCATGGATTAGAATTCATGGGCGTTTATTGGGATAAAGCCTTGAACCAAGTACATGGCGAGGAAGCTTTCCTAAACTTCCCGCATTCACCAGTAAAAGTCATTGTTATTCCAACAAATGAAGAATTGATGATTGCGCGCGACGTTGAAAAAATCAAAGCTGAACGCGCTTAATCAATTTGAAAAATAAAAATTGGAAATCTGACTCAGCCTCGCAGGCAGTATCGGATTTCCGCTTTTTTTGTCTATGAGGATAAAGGGGGAGTCCTCTCCATTTCATTCTTATGCTCTCCCAAATAAAACCCGCAACCGATACAACGGTTGCGGGTAAAATTTACTTATTCAGCTTCATATTCAGGAATATCATTACGCACAACTAAAACATCACATGGAGAATGGCGGATAATGTATTCAGATACACTACCGATTAATAAACGTTCTACAGCATTAAGACCTGTTGCCCCGCACATGATTAAATCAGCTTGGAAAGCCTTAGCTGCTTCTTTTGTAATAGCTGTTTTTGGTGAACCATATTCAATATATGTTTCGATATTTGCGACACCAGCTTTGGAAGCATCTTCTTTATAACCACTTAAAAGCTCGTCCGCATATTCAGTTGCTTTATCAGCCATGCTGGTATCATAGTTAGCGACAGACGAGAATGCGCGGGTATCAATGACATGTACCAAACCTAAAGCTGCGTCATTTCTTTTCGCTACTTGAATCGCTTTTTGAAAGGCTCTTTCAGCTTCCTTCGATCCATCCACTGCTACGAGTACTCTTTTGTATTGTTGTAACATTTACAATCCCTCCCAAAGGAAATTATCTATTTTATTCTCTTTTTATTTTACCCCTTTTTTCTAGAAACAACCATCAAAAAAGGAGAATTTTAAAAAAATGTCAAAAAAAGGAAGCTTTGATTGCAAAAGAAAATCAAAAAACCAGTCCCTTGTATTTGTGAAATTTAGGTCTAATGTGTTAGTATACAAATGTAAGCGATTAAATATAGGTTTTTATACCTATAAAGGAGAGAATGAATATGATCATTGGGGTACCGAAAGAAATCAAAAATAATGAAAACCGTGTGGCAATGACGCCGGCAAGCGCTCTTTCTTATGTAAATGCAGGGCACACAGTCAAATTTGAAAAAGGGGCCGGAGAAGGATCGAATTTTCATGATACAGATTATGAGCAGGCAGGAGCTACCCTCGTTGATACAGCCAAGGAAGCATGGGATGTCGACATGGTTGTCAAAGTTAAAGAACCCGTTACTTCTGAATACAGCTATTTTCGAAAAGGGTTGCTGCTTTTTACGTATCTCCATCTGGCTAATGAGCCAGCACTGACAAGGGCTTTACTAGATAACAAAGTACGCGCTGTAGCTTATGAGACGGTCGAACTAGGTGATCATTCTTTACCTCTTTTAAGTCCGATGAGCGAAGTGGCGGGAAGAATGGCAACTCAAATTGGTGCACAATTTTTACAAAAAACACACGGTGGCATGGGGGTTCTGCTAAGTGGTGTTCCAGGGGTCGATCGCAGTCAGGTAACGATTATTGGTGGGGGAATGGCAGGAACGAATGCTGCAAAGATTGCTGTCGGTTTGGGCGCAAAAGTAACGATCCTCGATCTGAATCTGCAGCGGCTACGAGAATTGGATGATATTTTTGGTAATGATGTCACCACTCTAATGAGTAATACTTATAATATCGAACATGCTGTGAAAAATTCTGATTTAGTGATTGGGGCAGTTTTGATTCCAGGAGCTAAAGCGCCGAAATTAGTCAAAGAAGAAATGGTCAAGCAAATGAAACCAGGATCAGTTTTGGTGGATATTGCCATTGATCAAGGCGGTATTTTTGAAACTAGTGACCGGATAACTACGCATGATCAGCCGACCTATCTCAAACATGGAGTCGTTCATTATGCGGTGGCTAATATGCCAGGCGCTGTCCCAAGAACTTCCACAATCGCACTGACCAATGCCACCCTACAATTCGGTTTGAAATTAGCGAAGATGGGGGTTGTTCAGGCTGTCAAAGAAGATGTACATCTTTATCGCGGTGTCAATACGTTTGACGGCTTTGTCACTTATAAAGCTGTTGCTGATAGTTTAGCCTATGATTATCATGAATTGAGTTCTTTGCTTTAATGTGACGCTAGAAATCAAAAAGAAGCAAGAAAGAAGGAGCAGTGCAACATGACCTTCTTTTTCTTGCTTCTTTTAATTACATGTAAGTCGAAATCATTTACACATAGTATAGCTCTTTTGTAAATTCTGTCAGGATTTCGCAGCCATTTGCTGTTACCACAATATCATCTTCAATTCTGACACCAGCAATCCCTGGTACATAGATCCCTGGTTCAATCGTAAAGACCATATTTTCTTGAAGGGATAGTTCATTCGTTTCTGTGATCGAAGGGAATTCATGGACACTAGCGCCTAGACCATGTCCTAAGCGATGTGGAAAGTAGTCGCCATAACCAGCTTCGCGAATAATGGTTCTGGCGGTCAGATCGATTTCTTTGGCCAGTGCACCGGCTTTTACTTTTTCAATCGCTGCAAGCTGCGCTTTTAGAACAGTTTCATAGATTCTTTTCTGTTCGTCGGAAACCTCGCCAAAAGCTACAGTTCTCGTCGTATCTGAGCAATAACCTTTATGAACAACACCTAAATCAAAGAGAACAAGGTCTCCTTTTTGAATTTTTGTCTGACCGGGCGCCCCGTGTGGAAGTGCGCCATTTTTACCTGTTAGCACCATCGTCTCAAAACTCATGCCACTGACGCCTTTTTTCTTCATTTCATAATCGATTTTTGCAACGATTTCTGCTTCTGTACGACCCACAGCAATTTCAGCAATCCCAATTTTTACTGCTTCATCAGCCAGCAAGGCAGCTTCTTTCATAATCTTGATTTCTTCTGGCGTTTTGATAACGCGAATCATTTGGATCTTTTCTTCGATTGGGATAAACGTCGTATGAGGAAAATGACCAGAAAGTGCTTCAAAACGATCTACACTCATATGCGACTTTTCAATCGCAATCTTATTCGCATGGGAAGCTCGCTTTTTGAGTTGCTCTGCAATGATAAACCAAGGATCTTCTGTATCACTATAACCATATATGTTATGGTGAAAATCACTTTCACTAGCATCTTCTATTTCAAGTCCTGGTACAAAAAGAAATGGTTCGGCATCTGGAAAAATAGCTAGCCCCAAAACGCGTTCATGAGGTTCACTGTGATAACCAGCAAAATAAGCTACATTTTCCGGATTCGTGATAAACGCTGCTTCTGCTCCCTGTAGGCGCAACCAGTCTTGCAGTACATCGATATTTTTTTCCATAAGTCATCCTTCTTTCACAAATAATCTCCTTCTTATCATACCACGAATCAGCTGAAATGGCAGGTCTTGGAAGATAGGGGGAAACTGCAGCTTGCGAAAGGAGGGAAACTGTATCTTCATTTTGCTCTGTGCTATAATAGAATCGAAAATGACAAATACAGATTTTTTTGTAAGGAAGGAAGTCGAAAAAATGAAAATTTCATTTCACGGGCAGTCTTGCGTTAAAATAGTAACAGGCAGTAAAACGATTCTTATTGATCCTTTTATTTCGGGAAATGAAAAATGCGACCTTCGTGTAGCAGAAGAGATGCCGGATTATATTCTTCTGTCTCATGGTCATGATGATCATGTCGGTGATACAGTTCAGTTAGCCAAACAATCGGGCGCTACTATCATCTGTAACAACGAACTAGCACTGTTTTTACGTTTGCAAGGACTTGAAAATCTTGCCCCAATGCATATTGGTGGTAAGCGGACTTTTGATTTTGGCTGGATTAAATTAACACAAGCTTTTCATGGATCGGCAACAGTGGTTGACGGACAGCTGGTTAATTTAGGACTGCCGACTGGAATCCTTCTTCATATCGAAGGACAAACTATTTATCATGCCGGTGATACAGGACTATTTTCTGATATGAAGCTGATTGGAGACCTTCATCCGCTCGCACTTGCTTTCTTGCCGATTGGCGATAACTTCACGATGGGGCCTGAAGATGCGAAATTGGCAGCGGATTTTCTTCAAGCAAAAATCGTGGTGCCCATGCATTACAATACATTCCCGCTGATTGAGCAGGATCCATATAAGTTTATCGATTCGCTTTCAGATGGAATTACAGGGAAAGTCATGGCGATTGGTGATGAAATCGAACTTTAAGAACAGGATAGGTGAAAAACGTGGCGACAAAACATGAGCAAATACTAAAATACATTGAAAATCTTGCAGTTGGCGAAAAAATCTCGGTTCGTAAAATCGCCAAAAATCTTTCCGTTAGTGAAGGGACTGCCTATCGTGCTATCAAAGATGCAGAAATTATTGGCTTCGTATCGACTATCAAACGTGTGGGGACGCTTCGGATCGAACGGAAACAAAAAGACAGCATTGAAAAACTTACATTCGCAGAAATTGTGAATATGATTGACGGGCAGGTGCTTGGCGGTCGTGAAGGTCTTTATAAATCCTTGAATAAATTTGTGATCGGTGCTATGACAGTGGAAGCGATGGAGCGCTACACAGAAGCAGGCAACCTACTGATCGTCGGAAATCGAGTTTCAGCACATGAACTAGCATTAAACCGCGGTGCAGCTGTTTTGATTACAGGTGGCTTCGATACGAGCGATGAAGTGAAAAGACTGGCGGATCAAAAGGAACTACCAATTTTATCCACTTCCTATGATACTTTTACAGTAGCGACAATGATCAATCGGGCAATTTACGATCAGCTGATTAAGAAAGAAGTCGTACTAGTAGAAGATATTTTAACTCCACTTGATAAAACGGCCTACTTAGAAACAACGCAAAAAGTAGAAGACTGGCATAAACTGCAAGAAGCCACTTCTCACAGCCGTTTTCCCGTCGTAAATAAAAGTCTCCGCTTAACAGGAATGATCACAAGTAAAGATATTTTAGAAAAAAATCCGTCCATCTCCATCGAGCGTGTCATGACAAAGAATCCCCTGACTGTCGGGCCTAAAATGAGTGTAGCTTCTGTCGCACATATGATGGTCTGGGAAAGTATTGAAGTGATTCCTGTTGTCAAAGATGATCTGACACTCATCGGTATTGTCAGCCGACAGGATATTTTGAAATCTATGCAAATGATTCAAAAGCAGCCCCAAGTTGGCGAAACCATTGATGACACTATAACCGCACAGTTGGAAGAACGTGGTGGCCAAAATGGCGAGGAAACGGTCTATGAATTCAAAGTCACCCCACAAATGACGAGCTCCTTAGGCACGCTTTCTTATGGCGTTTTTACACAGATTGTCTGTGATGTTGTACAGCAAAAGCTATTCAGCATGAAAAAACGGAATGTAGTCATTGAAAATGTGACCATGTACTATTTGAAACCTGTACAGATGGATGCTGCTATGACTATTAAACCGCGCGTTCTTGAAATGGGACGTAAAGCTGGAAAGTTAGATGTGGAGCTTTATCTGGAAGGAATTTTGGCTGGAAAAGCAATTGTAGCTTGTCAAATGATGGAACGATAAAAATAGAAGATAGAGGCGAAAAAATGAAAGAAGCAATTTTAGCAGCCATTAAGGCTTATGATACGATTATTTTACACCGTCATGTACGTCCGGATCCGGATGCTTACGGTTCACAAATGGGGCTTGCAACCATTATCCAAGCAAGTTTTCCCGAAAAGCAGGTTTTCTCAGTTGGAAATGATGAGGCATCGCTTCGTTTTTTAGGGAAAGTGGACGAGATTGCAGATGAACTTTATCAGGATGCGCTTGTGATCGTTTGTGATACGGCCAATACGGCACGGATTTCCGATAGGCGCTATACAGCTGGAAAAATGCTGATTAAGATCGATCATCATCCGAATGATGAGCCTTACGGAGATCTTGTCTGGGTAGATACCAGCGCGTCTTCCTGCAGCGAAATGATCGTTTCTTTTTATGAAACTTTCCAAGAGGAGCTTACACTTCATGAAGAAGCAGCGCGTCTTCTATATGCCGGCATTGTGGGAGATACAGGACGTTTTATGTATCCGAGCACGACTAGCGAAACATTCCGCCTGACAGCAAAATTGGTACATTTTCCATTCGACCGCCCAGCGCTTTATCGGCATTTATATGAGCAGTCTTTACCAATGACACGTCTTGCTGGCTACATTTTGGAACACTTTCAAATGGAAGAAGGCGGTGCAGCAACTGTTTTTCTTCCCGAAGAGTTACTGACACGCTTTGAAGTAGATCCTCGGGAAGCTTCGGGATTGGTCAATGTGATCGACAGTGCGGTGGGTTTGAAAGCTTGGATCATGTTTATCCAAGAAGGAGATGTGATTCGAGCGCGTCTTCGTTCAAAAGGGCCAGTAATCAATGAACTGGCGAAAGAATATGGAGGTGGCGGTCACCCGCTTGCTTCTGGTGCAACGATTCATACACTGGAAGAAATGGCCGAGATGAAACGCAAATTGATCGCCATCTGCCTTGAAACAGTCTGAATTTTTTCAGGCTGTTTTTTTAATGCGAACAAACTTTCTTTTTTACACAAGAATCGGTATAATGAAAGAGGAAAAGAAAGGAGAGAGGATAATGGCGTTTGTTCATTTACAGGTTGCAAGTGCCTATGACTTATTATCAAGCACTGCTTCGATCGACGGGTTGATCCAAAAAGCAAAAGAATACCATTATCCGGCTCTGGCGATCACTGATAAAAATGCTTTGTATGGTGCATGTGAATTCTACATAAAGTGCAAGCAGGCAGGGATTAAGCCGATTATTGGAATGACGATAGATGTTCCCGGCATCTATCTGAGCGATCGATCATTTGAACTTGTATTACTAGCCGAGACGACGACTGGCTATCAAAATCTCCTCAAAATCGCAAGCAGTATCAAGACGCATGCGGAAAAGGAAGAATTACCGCTTAAATGGCTGAACTCCTATAAAGAAGGTTTGATTGCGATCTCGCCTGGGATTACAGGGGAAATTGAACGACTTTTACATGAAGAAAATCAAGACGGCGCCCGCCAGGTAGCAGAAGCATTTCAGCAAATGTTTGGTGGCACCGCCTTTTATTTGTCACTAGAAAAGCGCAATACACGTTACAGTGAGCTGATTACGACATTTGCAGAAACAAACGGTTATCCGGTCATTGCCAGTAAGAATGTACGCTACTTGAAGCCCACGGATGTCAAGGCTTACCGGGTTTTAACGGCCATTCGTGATAATGAAACAATTGACTGGACGAATCTAGAAACAAGCGGCCCTGCTTATTTTGCAGCTCCGGAAGAAGTAGAAGAGCTTTTTCAATCTCCTTTTGAAAAGGAAGCACTTGCTGAAAACGGCCGAATTGCAGCACGTTGTCAAGCAGAAATCACTTTGCATCAGCACTTGCTGCCGCGTTACCCTTTACCAGTCGGTGAACAGGCTACCCAAGTTCTGAAACAAACTGCCTACGAAGGGCTTAAACTGCGGGGCCTTGATCAACGTGAATATATCGAGCGGCTCGATTATGAGCTGGATGTGATTGCCAGAATGGGGTTTGCTGATTATTTCCTGATTGTGTGGGACGTGATGCGCTATGCGCGGGAAGCAAGCATTTTGACTGGACCGGGTCGTGGTTCTGCAGCTGGCTCTTTAGTAGCCTATGTTCTGCAGATTACAGATGTGGATCCGATTCTTTATAACCTTTTATTCGAACGCTTTTTAAATCCAGAACGTGTCACCATGCCGGATATTGACTTGGATTTTCCAGATAACCGCCGTGATGAAGTAATCCAATATGTGGTCGAAAAGTATGGACAACCTCATGTTGCCCAGATCGGGACGTTCGGAACACTGGCAGCCAAAGCGGCAATTCGTGATACAGCTCGTACTTTTGGACTCAATACGATCCAGTTATCCGAATGGTCCAAGCAGATTCCCAACCAGCTGGGGATCACCTTACAGAAAGCTTACCAGCAAAATAGCCATCTGAAAACTTTTATTGAAAAAAATAAGCAACATGAACTGATCTGGGAGATTGCAACCGCAATTGAAGGTCTGCCGCGTCACATCTCCACGCACGCTGCCGGTGTGATTATCAGTGACCGGCCACTTGTCGAACAGGTTCCGCTGCAAACCGGAAGCGGCACTGCCAATTTGACACAATATGCTATGGGAGAGCTGGAGCAAATCGGTTTATTGAAAATGGATTTTTTGGGTCTTAGGAATTTGAGTCTGCTAGATCGTGTGATTCGTTCTGTCAATTTTCATCGCAACCTGCAGCTTGCGCCTCATGATATTCCCTTAAATGATAGATTGACACTCGAATTGTTTCGAAAAGGCGATACGACAGGTGTTTTTCAATTTGAATCCGACGGCATTAGACGCGTTTTGCGCAAACTGGGACCGACGAGTTTTGAAGATATTGTAGCTGTTGATGCTTTGTATAGACCCGGTCCAATGGAACAAATTGATACATTTATTGCCCGAAAGCGCGGGAAAGAGGCGACTCATTATCCACATCCAGATTTAAAGCCGATCCTCGAAGTGACGTATGGCGTTATTGTTTATCAGGAACAAATTATGCAAGTTGCTAGTCAGATGGCAGGTTTTTCTCTAGGAGAAGCTGATCTACTGCGGAGAGCAGTCAGCAAAAAAAAGCGAGAAGTGTTGAATGAACAGCGGGCAGCATTTGTGTCTGGAGCGCGTAAAAAAGGATATTCTGATGAGAATGCCAATGAAGTCTATGATTTGATTGTTCAATTTGCTAATTATGGTTTTAATCGAAGTCATGCTGCAGCTTACTCAAAAATCGCTTTTCAATTGGCTTATATGAAAGCTCATTTTCCGGCTGAATTTATGGCCGCACTGCTGGGATCCGTATTCGGCAATGATGCAAAAATGAGCCAATATATTGCAGAGACTAAGAAATATCAATTAAAAATGGCAGCCCCGAGTATTAATAAAAGTCAATATGGTTTCGTAGTAGAGGGGACTGATACGATTCGCTATAGTTTTCGTGTGATTCGCAAACTTCCGAATAAGTTGATTCTCGCACTACTAGATGAACGGAAAAATGGCGGCCCGTTCAAGGACTTCTATGATTTCTGTGAACGGCTCCCAAGCAAGCAACTTACTCAGCCAATTCTTGAAAGTCTGATTTATTCTGGTTGCTTCGATGAATTTGAGATTGATCGAGCTGTTCTGATTGCTTCGATAGATGGAGCGCTTGATTATGTAGCTTTATTTGGCAATAATGAGCTTGGGTTGAACCTTTTTGCAGATGAAGCAAGTAAACGACCGCGCTATAGAGAAGTTGAACCCATGCCCCCAGATATTAAACTGGAGAAAGAAAAGGAATATACTGGTCAGTATGTGTCATCGCATCCCGTTCTCTCTTATCAAGCTAAATTGCGCCAACTCCAAGCCACTCCGCTCATGTCGGTCGAAAAAGGGAAATTTTACGACGTTGGTTTTTATTTACATGACATTCGTACAATCCGTACGAAGAAAGGCGAACTGATGGCCTTTCTGGCAATCAGTGATGATACAGCTGAACGCAGTGCGGTTGTATTTCCAGAAGCCTACCGGAAAGCAGCATCCGTTCTACAAAAAGGAGCTCTCGTTTATGCAAAAACAAAAGCAGATGAGCGAAACGGTGAACTGCAACTCGTGATAAACGAAGCGGCTCTTTTGAAAGATGTCGAGCCACCTAAACGGCTCTATATAAGACTTGAAAAAGATGCTCAGCTTGAAGCAGTGAAGCAGATTCTACTAAGCACTCCGGGAAAAGAAGCGGTGATCGTTCACTTTGCAACATCTAAAAAAACGATTGCGCTTCAAAGTCGCTTTTCTATCCGTTATACAGAGAAGCTAGGACAAGATTTGAGCCAACTTTTAGGAGCTGAAAATGTGATCCGAAAATAATTTCATTTCCTAAAAGAAACAAAAGTATGATATAGTGTAGAGTGGAAAACGTTCATTTACAGTCTGTCAATGGGTTAGATTGGCAGACTGATCTTTCTTTGTAAAAGAACAATGGCCTTTTCTCGACTTATTGAAGAAAAAAGGGTAAAACAGCTATTATTTTATAATTATTTATCACCCTGAAATGAGTCGGTCGTAGAAAGCGTAAGTAGGGAGGTTTCATCTTTGTTAGGAGAATTATTTACTAAGCCAAAGAAGAAAAAATATGCGACAATCCCAACAGACGGCTCGAAACATGATGTGCCGGAAGGGATCATGACGAAATGTCCGAAATGCAAAAAGATCATGTACACGAAGGAACTTGAGAAAAACCTGATGGTGTGCAGTCATTGTGGCTTTCACCATCCGATCGGCGCACAAAAACGCGTGCAGTTTCTTGTGGATGAAGGCTCTTTTCGCGAGCTAGACGGTGAACTAACAACGGCCAATCCACTTGCTTTTGAAAATTACATGGAACGGATCGAAAAAGATAAGGCGAAAACAGAATTGAATGAAGCAATCTTGACTGGTCACGCAAAAATTGATGATCTGCCATTTGTTGTTGCCGTTATGGATTCTCGTTTCCGTATGGCGAGCATGGGTTCTGTTGTAGGGGAGAAAATCCTGCGTGCAGTGGAAGAGGCTGACCGCTGTGGAGTGCCGTTCGTTATTTTTACTGCATCAGGTGGTGCGCGGATGCAAGAAGGGATGATATCACTGATGCAAATGGCGAAAACGTCGGCAGCTTTTAAACGTTTCAGTGGACATGGTGGACTTGCTATAACAGTCATGACGCATCCAACAACTGGAGGCGTTTCGGCGAGCTTTGCTTCCCTAGGCGATTTTAATCTGGCTGAACCAGGTGCTTTGATTGGCTTTGCAGGACGTCGCGTAATTGAGCAAACGGTTCGCGAAGAATTACCGGAAGATTTCCAGACAGCGGAGTTTCTGATGAAGCACGGCCAGTTGGACAAAGTAGTATCACGACTGGAATTACGCGATAAATTACGTTTTATTTTGCGTGTACACGTTCGACCAGTGGCAGAGGAGGTTGAAGCAACAGATGGCAAGTGAAATGGAATTTGAAAAGCCAATTCTTGAACTTCGACAAAAAATCATCGACTTAAAAGAATATAATGAGAAAGCAGAAGTTGATCTGACCAGTGAAATCGAAAAATTGGAGCATCGTCTCGCTAAACTGGAAGAAGAAATCTACAGTAATATGACCGCTTGGGATAAATTCCAAGTGGCTCGGCATCCAGATCGTCCGACAACGCTTGATTATATTTCGCTATTATTTGAAGACTTTATGGAACTTCACGGGGACCGAACTTTTGGTGATGATCCAGCCATCGTTGGTGGTCTAGCTACTTTCAAAGGGCAGCCAGTCACTGTTATCGGTCATCAGCGGGGGAAAGATACAAAAGATAATCTCTATCGCAATTTCGGCATGCCACATCCAGAAGGCTTCCGCAAGGCACTTCGCTTAATGCAACAGGCGAACAAATTTGGTCGTCCGATTATCTGTTTTATTGATACAAAAGGGGCCTATCCCGGTCGAGCAGCGGAAGAACGCGGTCAAAGCGAAGCCATTGCGCGCAATCTTTATGAGATGAGTGATATGAGAGTTCCGATTATTTGTATCGTAATTGGAGAAGGCGGTAGTGGTGGTGCGCTCGCTCTTGGAGTGGGCAATGAAATTTACATGCTTGAAAATGCAGTTTTCTCTGTTATTTCACCAGAAGGAGCAGCCGCAATCTTATGGAAAGATGCTTCCAAGGCGAAAAAAGCTGCTGAATCCATGCGAATTACAGCGGCAGACTTGTTTGAACTGGGAATCACGGATGGTATCGTGCCAGAAGTAAAAGGCGGTGCCCATCATGATCTTGTTGCGCAGGCAAAAGCGATTGAAAAAACAATCAATAAATCGCTACATCGACTCACAGCACTTTCAGAGGATCAACTTGTTGAGCAGCGCTATAATAAGTATAAACAAATCGGTGTTTATGATATAATTTAAAACGAAAGCGATCCTTTTTGGATCGCTTTTTAATTGGTCTATACCGAATAAAGAAAAACAGCTGAATTTCCAGAAAAACTTAAATGTATATACCAATTATTTTTCAATGCTAAAAAGAAGCCTTTTTCAGAGGGTTTTCGCTTATACCATTTGGATGAAACGATTGCTTTTTCTGAAAAACAGGCATAAACAGCTCGGATTGGCGCTTTCCATTTCCTGTTTTTTCATGTAAAATAAGGCGTGTGATAAAATATCATTGTCTGAGGTGGTAGTAAAATGAAACGTATAGCAGTATTGACCAGTGGCGGAGATGCACCTGGCATGAACGCCGCTGCCCGCGCAGTTGTGCGTAAAGGTATTTATGAAGGACTAGAAGTTTATGGGATCGATTATGGCTTCTTAGGTCTTGTAAACGGCAATATCCATAAATTAGAATTAGGCTCTGTAGGTGATCTTCTACATCGCGGGGGGACTTTCTTATATTCCGCTCGCTATCCTGAATTCGCAACAGAAGAGGGACAACTGAAAGGAATCGAACAGCTGAAAAAGCATCAAATTGATGGTCTTGTTGTGATTGGCGGAGACGGTTCTTATCACGGAGCAGAAGCACTTACAAAACGTGGTTTCCCAACAATCGGGATTCCCGGAACAATTGATAATGACATTTCTGGAACTGATTTTACAATTGGTTTTGATACAGCGCTTAATACTGTTTTGGATGCATTAGATAAAATTCGCGATACAGCAACAAGTCACGAACGTACTTTTATCATTGAAGTAATGGGTCGTGATGCAGGTGACATCGCGCTTTGGTCTGGTCTTGCCGGAGGAGCAGAAGCGATTATCGTACCTGAAGAAACATTCAATATGGATGATGTCGTAGAACGTCTGAATAAAGGACGTGAACGCGGTAAAAAACATAGTATTATCGTGGTAGCGGAAGGCGTAATGAGCGGAAATGCTTTTGCTGAGAAATTGGCTGAGTATGGAGACTATCATGCACGGGTAACTGTATTAGGTCACGTTCAACGTGGGGGAAGCCCGACTGCTTTCGACCGTGTACTTGCGAGCCGTTTAGGCGCACGAGCTGTTGATCTATTAATCGAAAATCGCGGTGGTTTAGCTGTTGGCATTCGTGAAAATAAGATTGTCGAAAATAATATTACAGAAATTCTGAAAGAGAAACATCATTTAGATGACAATATGTTCAATCTTGCATCCATTCTTTCGATCTAACGGAACAAGAAGTCACTATTTCCAAGTTAGGAGATAGTGGCTTTTTTAAAGAAAGTTTGTGAAAAAATGCTTTTCAACTTTTTTATGAAAATAATTATGAAAACACAAAAAAGTTTTAGTAAAATTTATGGAAGCGTTACATGCTCCTGCTTGGAATGGATTCAGCGAGAATGGGCGCACTTGTTAGGATTTTTACTTTGGAGGATCTTTCACAAACCGCTTGTATCACATAGATGTTGCTGGTAAAATGTAGTAGATGTGTTTATAATGAATTATGAATGAATAGGTAGTTCTAGGAGGAGTAAAAAACATGAAAAAAACGAAAATTGTTTGTACAATCGGACCTGCTAGTGAGTCAGTTGACACATTAGTCAAGTTGATCGAATCCGGCATGAACGTAGCACGCTTAAATTTTTCACACGGTGACTATGAAGAACACGGTGCCCGTATTGAAAATATCCGTGAGGCAGCTCGCAAAACAGGCAAACCTGTTGCACTTTTACTAGATACAAAAGGACCAGAAATCCGTACGCATGACATGGTAGGCGGAAAAGTAGAATTTGCTAAAGGCGATGTTGTACGCGTAGCAATGAAACAAGTAGAAGGAACAAAAGAAAAATTCTCCGTTAGCTATGGTGAATTATTTGATGACGTAGAAATCGGTTCCGTTATCCTGCTGGATGATGGCTTGATCGGTTTAGAAGTTATTGAAAAAGATGAAACAAATCGTGAGCTGGTTACAAAAGTTCAAAACCCTGGTGTTCTTAAAAATAAAAAAGGTGTGAATGTACCAAACGTTTCCATCAATCTTCCAGGAATTACCGAAAAAGATGCAAATGACATCCGCTTTGGCCTAGGTAAAGGCATTGATTTTATTGCTGCATCTTTTGTTCGTCGCGCTTCTGACGTTCTTGAAATCACAAAGATTTTGGAAGAAAATAATGCGACACATGTTCAAATCATTCCTAAAATTGAAAACCAAGAAGGCGTCGACAATATCGATGAAATCTTGCAAGTTTCTCAAGGTCTGATGGTAGCTCGTGGGGACCTTGGCGTTGAGATTCCAGCTGAAGAAGTACCGATCGTTCAAAAAGAATTGATCAGAAAATGTAATAAATTAGGTAAACCAGTTGTCACTGCTACACAAATGCTAGACTCCATGCAACGTAATCCGCGTCCGACACGTGCGGAAGCTTCTGACGTTGCCAATGCTATTTTCGATGGTACAGATGCAATCATGCTTTCTGGTGAAACAGCTGCCGGAGATTATCCAGTTGAAGCTGTTCAAATGATGGCAAAAATTGCTCTCCGTACTGAAGAAGCATTGCTGACTCAAGATAAATTTGCGCTTAAAATGCATGCAAATACAGACATGACAGAAGCGATTGGACAAGCAGTTGGTCATACTGCGCGTAATTTAGACGTTCAAACAATTGTTGCGGCTACCCAAAGTGGCCACACTGCTCGCATGATCTCCAAATATCGTCCGAAATCTCATATTTTGGCTGTCACTTTCAATGAACATGTTTGCCGTTCATTAGCACTTTCTTGGGGAGTTTATGCACAACTTGCATCTCCTGTTGAAAGCACAGATGACATGTTTGATCTGGCAGTGAAAGAAGCTGTTTCCTCTGGACTTGCTCAAAATGGTGACTTAATCATCATTACTGCTGGTGTACCAGTTGCAGAAAGTGGTACAACAAACGTGATGAAGATTCAATTGATTGGCGAAAAAGTTGTCAAAGGTCATGGCATTGGTCGTGAATCTGTCAGTGGTAAAGCCATCGTTGCTAAAAGCAATGCAGAAGCGCTGAAAAAAGCAGAAGAAGGCGGTATTCTAGTTGTGAAAACAACAGATAAAGAAATTCTTCCTGCTTTTGAAAAGAGTGCAGCCGTTGTTGTGGAAGAAGGCGGCTTGACAAGTCATGCAGCTGTTGTTGGTATCAACCTAGGCATTCCAGTTATCGTTGGCGCTGCTGGTGCGACAGATAAAGTGAAAGACGGCGAAGTGATCACAGTAGATGCACGTCAAGGTAATGTCTATAATGGGACAACTGCAACACACTAAGATTTAATTTGCAAAAAGTTCAAGTCTTTCGAGGCTTGAACTTTTTTTATTGCTTTCCATTTCGTGCTTTCTCTAAAATACGTTATAATAAAGAACAAGAAAGCGTTTGGAGTGAGAACAATGAAACGATTTATCTTATATTGGGCTTTATACGGATTAGTTGAGCTGATTGTTTATATCTGGTTATTCAAATGGATCGGGTTATTGCCGCTTATTTTGATTCAAGTTGCTTCAAGTGCCTTTGGGATTTATATGTTTAAAAAATTAGGTGGAAATATTCTGTTTCAATTGCGTGATGGCAGAACTGTCGCTCCTTATCTGCTTGACAGCATCTGTTTTGCGATTGCCGCTTTTTTCCTTACCATACCAGGCGTCATAACTACGCTTTGTGGTTTATTACTCTTCTTACCATTCATTCGTCAGCGTTTAAAACCACGAATCGCTAAATGGCTTGATCAAAAGACACGTAAGAATATGAATTTTTATTTTTTTGATATGTAAAACGGGCTTTCAACAGATGGCCCGTTTTATGCCATTTGATTGGCTGAAATGTGATTGTCTTTTCTTATCGTAAATCTGAATATCTATAGGTTTGTATTATACTGAAAGAAAAATTTATGCTATAATAACTCTTATCTGACAAAAAGGGTCAGTGTGGGAAAGGTGCTTGCTATGTTTACAGAAAGTATGCTGTTTTTATTACTATTTTTAATCTTAGGCTTGATAGCCAAGAACAATTCGCTTGTGATTGCAGTAGCTGTCGTCATTTTATTGAAATTGTTCCATGCAGATGCAAAGATTATGGAGACGATTGGTTCAAAAGGCATTAATTGGGGTGTTACAATCATTACAATTGCCATTCTTATACCGATTGCAACAGGCCAAATCGGCTTCAAAGATCTTTTCGAGTCTTTTCGTTCGGCAGCAGGTTGGGTCGGACTGGGAGCAGGTATCCTAGTGTCGATTCTTTCGAGAAAAGGGGTCGACTACATGGCAGTTGATCCGCAAATCACAGTATCGCTCGTTTTTGGTACCATCTTAGCCGTGGTATTGTTCCGCGGTTTGGCAGCAGGTCCAGTCATTGCTTCAGGAATTGCTTATATGATTATGCAGATTCCGCTTTTTAATCGGTAATGGAATGAAGGGGAAAAAGGAGGATAATTATGACAGTTTCAAAGGGTTTGGAAAATGTTTATGTTGCAGAAACATCGATCAGTTCTATCATTGATAGTACATTGAAATATGTGGGTTATGATATTAATGATTTGATTGAGCAGCAGGTTTCTTTTGAGGAAGTTGTTTATCTGTTATGGCATTTACGTTTACCGAATAAAGCCGAGTTAAAAAAATTTAATGAAGAAATCAACGAAAACATGGCTGTATCGGAAACGATTATTACTAGCCTGCGCATGCAGCATCACCAAAAATTACATCCAATGAGCGTGCTTCGGACAACCGTTTCTATGCTGGGCGTTTTTGATACAGAAGCCGAGCTTGATGACGGGGAATCTGTCTATCGTAAAGGAATTCGTTTGCAAGCGAAAATGCCAACAATTGTCGCGGCGTTTTCCCGTATTCGGCGCGGACTAGATCCGATTCCGCCTAAGAAAGAATTAAGTGTAGCAGCCAATTTTCTGTATATGTTAACCGGCGAGGAGGCAGATGCGTTATCAGTAGAAGCGATGAATAAAGCGCTTGTCCTTCATGCCGATCATGAATTTAATGCCTCGACTTTTACTGCACGTGTTTGTGTGGCTACTTTATCTGATGTCTATTCAGGGGTAACAGCTGCCATCGGTGCATTAAAAGGCCCTTTACATGGCGGTGCTAATGAACGTGTATTTGATATGCTAGAAGAAATTGATGCACAAAGCTCAAATGTTCGCGATTATATTCAATATAAAATTGATAACAAGCAAAAAATCATGGGTTTTGGCCATCGCGTATACCGTAATGGCGATCCACGCGCAAAACATTTACGTGTAATGAGTGAACGGCTTACAAAAGAAAAACAAGAAGAAAAATGGTACCAGCTTTCTGTTGAGGTGGAACAAGCTGTTTGGGAATTGAAACATCTGCGCCCCAATGTTGATTTTTATTCTGCTTCTGTGTACCATGCACTCGGAATTGATGTCGATTTATTTACGCTCGTGTTTTCTGTCAGTAGGGTTTCTGGCTGGCTGGCACATATTTTTGAACAATATCGCGATAATCGATTGATTCGTCCGCGTGCGATTTATGTAGGTCCGGAAAATCGCAAATTTATCCCGATTGAAGAAAGATTATAAGGAGGCTTTTTCATGAGACAAGGCGAAAAAATTCAAGTAAAAGATGGTGTATTACAGACCCCAGCACATCCTATCATTCCGTTTATTGAAGGCGATGGAACGGGGCCGGATATTTGGAAAGCTGCAAAACGCGTGTTAGATGCAGCCGTTCAAAAGGCTTATGATGGGACGCGATCGATAAGCTGGAAAGAAGTATTGGCCGGTGAAAAAGCCTATCACCAAACAGGTGAGTGGTTGCCGCAAGAGACACTTGATACGATTCGTGAGTATTTAATTGCCATCAAAGGACCACTTACAACTCCTATTGGAGGCGGGATTCGTTCTCTTAACGTGGCATTACGTCAAGAGCTGGATTTGTATGTTTGTTTGCGTCCTGTTCGCTACTTCAAAGGCGTACCTTCACCAGTAAAACGGCCAGAAGATACAGATATGGTGATTTTTCGTGAAAATACAGAAGACATCTATGCAGGGATTGAATTCCAGGAAGGCAGTACAGAAGCCAAAAAGTTGATTAACTTTTTGGAAAAGGAATTCGGTGTAAATAAAATACGCTTTCCTGACACATCTGGAATTGGTGTAAAACCTATTTCGAAAGAGGGAACTGAGCGGCTGGTACGAGCGGCGATTGAATATGCGCTAAACGAAGGACGTAAATCGCTGACGCTTGTTCATAAAGGCAATATCATGAAATTTACGGAAGGTGCTTTTAAAAGTTGGGGCTATGCCCTTGCAGAACGTGAATTTGGAGATCGTGTCTTTACTTGGAATGAGTATGACCGGATTAAAGAACAAGACGGCACAGAAGCAGCAGACAAGAAACAGGCTGAAGCCATAGCAGATGGCAAATTAGTTGTGAAAGATGCGATAGCAGATATTTTCTTGCAGCAGATTTTGACTCGTCCGGCTGAATTCGATGTAGTCGCTACAATGAATTTGAATGGAGACTATATTTCGGATGCGCTGGCTGCTCAAGTTGGCGGTATTGGTATCGCGCCAGGTGCTAATATCAATTATTTGTCCGGACATGCCATTTTTGAAGCAACTCACGGAACTGCGCCAAAATATGCGGGCCTTGATAAAGTAAATCCTTCTTCTGTTATTCTTTCCGGAACGCTGATGCTCGAACATATCGGGTGGCATGAAGCGGCGCAGCTGATAACAAAGACGATGGAAAAAACAATTGCCGCGAAAACAGTGACATATGACTTCGCACGCTTGATGGATCAAGCAACAGAAGTGAAATGTTCGGAATTTGCGGATCAATTGATTGCTAATTTTTAAAATCGTATGGAATTACTGGGTTGAATTTTAAGTTTAGAAGAAAAACGTTCGTTTGAAGATGATTTCCGTATAAGGAGATCATCTTTTTTTCTAAAGGACTCTTATATGCGCCAAAGTTCCTTGCTTCAGGCTCTTATGGTAAAATAGATATATCTGATTTTGAATGAGGAGGCTACTTTCCGTGAGTAAATTGATTTTGATAGATGGTAACAGTATTGCCAATCGGGCCTTTTATGCTTTACCGCTTTTATCCAGCCAGAAAGGAATTCATACGAATGCAGTTCTTGGCTTTACAATGATGTTGAATAATGTTTTAGATAAAGAAAAACCGGATCATGTGCTAGTTGCATTTGATGCTGGAAAGACGACTTTTAGACATAAGACTTATCAGGAATATAAGGGAGGGCGTCAAAAAACCCCGAGTGAACTTTCTGAGCAGTTTCCACTGATTCGTCAACTTTTGGATGCGTATGATATTCCGCGGTATGAATTAGCTGATTATGAAGCGGACGATATTATCGGTACCTTGGCAAAAGAAGCGGAAAATGAAGGTTTTGAAACAGTTATTATTACTGGTGATCGTGATTTAACCCAGCTTGCGACGGAGAAGACAACCGTTTTCATCACTAAAAAAGGGATCACCGATATGGAAATCAATACACCGGAAACACTCAAAGAAAAATATGGGCTAACCCCAGTACAAATTATTGATTTAAAAGGACTTATGGGGGACTCTTCCGATAATATTCCAGGCATTCCAAGTGTCGGAGAAAAGACTGCACTTAAACTGCTGCATCAGTTTGACGGCACGGTAGAATCGGTTTTGGAACATGCTGAAGAGATCAGCGGCAAGAAATTGAAAGAAAAGGTACTTGAAAATAAGGAAATGGCACTTTTAAGTAAAGAGCTTGCTACAATCAACACCTCGGCACCAATTGAAACTCATCTAAAAGAAACGGCTTATCATGGTTACCAGCCCGAAAAAGTCATCCCATTTTTAAAGGAGCTTGAATTCAAACAGATTTTGAAAACACTCGAACAAGAGGATCCTTCACTTACAGAAGAATTGAAAGAGATTTCTTTTAAGACTTTATCGGAAGTGAAAAAGGAACATTTTGGCAAAAAAACAGCTCTTTACATCGAAATGGATGGAGAGAATTATCATACAGCACCGTTTATTGGTTTTGCACTTCACTCAGACAAAGGAACTTATTATTTCAATGAAGTTGTAGCAAAAAATAGCCCGGATTTTATAGAATGGCTTGGTAGTGATGCAGCAAAAGTAACGTATGATGCTAAAAAAGTAGCAGTCGTCAGCCAACGTTTTGGCGTGCGGTCAGCAGGGATTATTTTTGATGATATGCTGGCTTCCTATCTGCTCAATCCTTCTGAAACAATTGACGATTTTTACAGCGTTGCAGAGCGGCATGGAGAAACGAATGTGCAGTCTGATGAATCTGTTTACGGAAAAGGTGCCAAGCGGAAGTTGCCAGACGAAGCAGTGATTGGAGAACATTTGGCGCGAAAAGCCGTCGCAACAGCCAAACTAGAAAAGGTGTTAACACAGGAGCTGGAAGCGAATGAACAACTGGAATTGATGGAAGATATTGAGCTTCCACTGACTTTTGTTCTTGCTAAGATGGAAAAATACGGGGTTCGTGTAGATACCGATCGACTTGAGGAAATGAAAGGCGAGCTTGCGAATCGATTGGCAAACTTGGAGACCTCCATTCACGGGCTTGCTGGGGGCGAATTTAATATCAATTCGCCTAAACAGTTAGGAATTGTGCTATTTGAAAATCTAGGACTACCAGTCATCAAAAAAACTAAAACCGGCTACTCGACAGCTGCAGATGTATTGGAAGCACTTTCCGGTCAGCATCCGATTATCGATGAAATCTTGATTTATAGACAGCTAGGGAAAATTCAATCCACATACATTGAGGGATTGCTAAAAGTGACAGATCCGACCGAGAAAAAAGTCCATACCCGTTTTAATCAGACATTGACACAAACAGGGCGACTCAGTTCCGTAGATCCCAACCTTCAAAACATACCGATTCGTTTGGAAGAAGGCAGAAAAATTCGAGGAGTGTTTATTCCGAGTGAGGAAGGCTGGAAGATTTTTTCAGCCGATTATTCTCAAGTAGAACTGCGTGTTTTGGCACATATATCTGAAGACGAAAACTTGATCTATGCGTTCCAACATGATTACGATATCCATACCAAAACTGCGATGGATGTTTTCCATGTCGAACAAGAACAGGTCGACTCACTGATGCGCCGCCAAGCGAAAGCAGTCAACTTTGGCATTGTGTATGGAATTTCAGACTATGGTTTGTCGCAAAATCTGGGAATTACTAGAAAAGAAGCGAAAGATTTTATTGATCGTTATTTTAAGAGCTATCCAGCGGTGAAAGAATATATGACGGATA
Organism: Listeria ilorinensis; assembly: GCF_913566895.1. GTDB lineage: Bacteria > Bacillota > Bacilli > Lactobacillales > Listeriaceae > Listeria > Listeria ilorinensis. The sequence continues at coordinate 218,581 of NZ_CAJYCN010000004.1, forward strand.
TCGTTCGTTTTGCAAAAGAAAAAGGCTATGTGGAAACGATCCTACACCGGAGACGCTACATTCCTGAAATAACAAGTCGTAATTTTAATGTACGCAGTTTTGCCGAACGGACAGCGATGAATACACCGATTCAAGGAAGCGCAGCGGATATCATAAAAAAAGCAATGATCCTGATGAACGAACGTCTAAAATCAGAAAAGCTTCAAGCCCACTTACTTTTGCAAGTGCATGATGAATTGATTTTTGAAGCGCCAGAAGAGGAGATTGCACAACTAGAAAAAATCGTGCCGGAAGTAATGGAAAATGCCGTTCAGTTATCTGTACCACTTAAAGTAGACAGTGCTTACGGGAACACTTGGTACGAAGCAAAATAGAGGAAGGAAGAGAAAGAACATGCCAGAATTGCCAGAGGTGGAAAATGTTCGTCAAACATTAGAAGAACTTGTTCCCGGAAAAACGATTGATCAGGTGATTGTCCAAGTACCAAAAATGATCCATGGGATGGAGCCAGATGAGTTTATTCATTCGCTTATAGGGCAAACGATTGAGGAAGTTCGTCGTCGTGGGAAATATCTGCTGTTTGATTTAACAAATTGTACAATACTTTCCCATTTACGAATGGAAGGTAAATTTCGCTTGCTAAATGAACAAGATGAAGTTAGCAAACATACGCACATCATTTTTCATTTTACTGACCACACGGAACTGAGGTTTCTGGATGTCCGCAAGTTTGGCACAATGGAAATCACCTATAAAAAAGGTGAAGAAAAAACAAATTCAATCCAAAAACTGGGTCCAGAGCCATTAAGTGAGCTATTTATACTGACACCTTTTGCCGAAAAACTGAAACGAACGAGCCGTGCAGTGAAAACCGCCTTGTTAGATCAACGACTAGTGGCAGGGATTGGTAATATCTATGCAGATGAGATTCTTTTTCGCGCAAAAGTACGACCAGAACGCACGGGAGCATCCCTATCCGATCCCGAAGTTGTGCGCATTTATGAAGAGACAAAAAATGTTCTACGTGAAGCTGTGGCACTTGGAGGCTCAACAATACGCACCTATGTGAATTCACAAGGACAACTGGGACAGTTCCAAGAGAAGTTGCTGGTTTACGGGCATACAGGAGAACCGTGTCCAATTTGTGGGACTGCCATTGAAAAAATCAAACTAAACGGCAGGGGCACCCATTTTTGCCCAATCTGTCAGAAGTAGGTGATGATTGATGAAGCGAACAATTGGATTAACTGGATCGATTGCTACTGGGAAATCTACTGTTAGTCGGAGGTTAAAAAAGGCAGGGTTTGCAGTAGTGGATGCAGATGTTGCTGCACGAAAAGTCGTGGAAAAAGGAACGCCAGCTCTAGAAGAAATTCGACAATATTTCGGCGAAGCAGTTTTGACAGATGAAGGTGAATTAGATCGAGCAAAGCTTGGGGAGATTATTTTTAAAGATGCCAAAAAGCGAGCAATCCTTAATAAAATTGTTCATCCTAAAGTTCAAGCATACATGTTGAAAGAACGTGAAGCACTTTTTAAAGCAGGAGAAACGATTATCTTTTTTGATATCCCTCTCTTGTATGAGAGCCACTTGGAAGATATCGTTGACCAGATTATTGTGGTGCGGACAAGTCGGCAAACAGAAATTGAGCGACTTATGGCAAGAGACGGGATTTCAGAAGAGAAAGCCATCCAAAAAATAGATACACAGATACCGATTGAAGAAAAGGAACTGCGTGCTGATTTTGTGATAGATAATGACGGATCCCTTGAAATAACGAAAAAACAGGTTGATCAATTGATTCGCCATTTGAAAAACTTCCAATAGCCATGCTTTTTTCGCCGTGGTATAATAGGAAAAAAGCCTCTTACCGACAGGAGTGAAAGAGATGAAATGTCCATCTTGTAAATATAATGGCACACGCGTTGTCGACTCGCGTCCGGCTGATGACGGGAATTCGATTCGCAGACGCCGTGAATGTGAAAAATGCGGCTACCGTTTTACAACCTTTGAAAAAGTAGAAGAGAGTCCGCTGATCGTAGTAAAAAAAGATGGCGCCAGAGAAGAATTTGCTCGTGAAAAAGTACGCCGTGGTTTGATCCGCGCTTGTGAAAAACGTCCCGTTAGTATTGAGCAGTTAGAAGAAATCGTAACAGAAGTGGAACGGGAACTGCGAAATATTGGTGATAGTGAAGTACCCTCTGATTTGATTGGCGAGAAAGTGATGGATAAACTTGCTGGTTTAGATGAAGTCGCTTACGTCCGCTTCGCCTCTGTCTACCGCCAGTTTAAAGATATCAATGTATTTGTGGATGAATTGAAAGAACTAATGGAAAAAAATAAAAAAGTATAAAGAAAGGTGAGGCAATTGACGGACTTTTGGATGGAATTAAAGCCGGTCGATCCGTATCAAATTCAGACAAACGGCATTATTTCCAGTTATGATCGGCGGATCGTCACACTTCTTTATCAGCCGCTCATGGGACCGGATTGCTTGGCACTCTATACGACACTTGCGGCAGAAGTAGAAGATAACCGAATTTGTAGCCAGCCTAAAAGTCATATGCAGCTTTTAGGACTGCTTAACATGGGCATCAAAGATTTTTTTGATGCGCGTATCAAACTTGAAGGTCTAGGCCTTTTGAAATCCTATCAAAAAATAACAAGTGACGAACGGCAGTATCTTTATGAAGTGTTACCGCCTTTGTCTCCTGCTCAATTTTTTCAAGATGGCCTTTTGAATATTTATCTCTATAGTCAGATCGGCGCAAAGTCTTATCAGCGATTGCGCGAATCATTTTCGGATCAAATTTTAAAAAATGATAGTTTTCAGGAAGTCACGCGTTCTTTTCAAGATGTTTTTGCCCCTTATTATTCTAATCAAGAAGTGTTTATTGAAAAAACGGGCGAACAACCTATTGCTAGTAGTCAGTCAGCAACACTTGAATTAGACGGGCAAGATTTTGATCTTTCGTTATTATTTGACCTTTTATCGCCCAATATGCTCGCGCGAAAAGAAGTAACGGCAGATGTCATCAAAGCCATGCGCAAACTGCATCATATTTATGGAACTACGGAAAAAGAAATGGTTCGCTTTTTATATCGGGCTACCAAAACTGACGGAACAGTAGATGTTGAACAATTACGCAAGATTGTTCGTGACAGTCATTATTTGACCAATAATCGCTATCCAAAATTAACCCCTAAATCATTGGTACAAAAGGAATCGATAACTACCACTTCAGAGCCAAAAACAGCTGTTGATCCTTTGCTGGCTTATTTTGAAAAGATCTCGCCGCAGCAACGATTGATTGATCTTGGAGAAGGATCGGCATCAGAGGCTGACCTGCAAATCATTGATGAAGTCATGGCATCACAAAAATTGCCCGAGCCGGTTATGACAGTTTTAGTGGATTACGTGCTGAATCAATTGGATGGCAAACTTTATAAAAACTACATGGAAAAAATCGCTTCCCAGTGGAAACGCAAGAAAATCCAGACAGCGAAAGAAGCAATGGAACTTGCCGTGAGTGAACATGAACGTTACAAAGCTCTAAAAGAGAAAGAAACAGCCGAGCCAAAAGCAAGACGCGGCTATCCTAAAACGGCAAAAGGTCGTAAAGAAGTATTGCCTGATTGGTTTAAAAATGATGCTGTGCAAGGACAAGCAGTCGAAACAAAAAAAACGGATATTTCCGAAGAAGAAGAACGTGCATTAGAAGAGCAAGTTCGTAAAATTAAGCAAAATCTAAAGAAAGGTAGGTGAACAAGATGGATAATATCGAGCGCACATTAGGGCAGCTTTTTGAAGGGCGTAATTTTGAAAAAGAATATCAGACTTTAAAAGAAAAAGTGCTGGCCTATCAGCCCATTCAGCAATTTTTAAAGGAAAATGAGGCAGAAATAACCGATCAGCTGATCAACCAAAATATTTCCAATTTATATGAATTTATGACGCAGCATCAAAAATTCACCGAAAATGAAGTGACATTGATGCCCGGCTATGCACCAAAACTGGTTTTGAATGGAGAATTCATGACGGTAACCTATTATCCAACGCCTGAGAAAATCGAGTCTGATAAAAGACGTGCCATTGAACGGCGGATTCAGTCACTCTATATGCCAAAACAAGTTGTTGAGGCCTCCCTTGACGAATTTTATACGGACGAACAGCCTCGTCTTTTAGCGATGGTTGCTGCAAACGAATTTATGCAGCAATATGATCCGACTCATGAAAAAATGGTGCAGGGGTTATTCATTCATGGCAGTTTTGGAACAGGGAAGTCCTATCTGTTAGGTGCAATTGCCAGAGAGATGGCTTTACGTGGCGTCACAACGACACTTGTTTACCTACCAGAGTTCATGCGTGAGGTCAAACAGGCGATTTCAGATAATACTGTAGGCGAAAAAATTCAATTTGCGAAAGAGACGGAGATTTTAATGCTGGATGATATCGGTGCTGAATCGATGACAGCTTGGACGCGTGATGAAGTTTTGGGTGCAATCCTTCAATATCGCATGCAAGAGCAGCTACCGACCTTTTTTTCCTCCAATTACAATATGTCGCAACTTGAAACGCACCTTACCTTTTCACAAAACGGCCTGGAAGAGAAGTTGAAAGCAAGACGACTGATGGAACGAATCCGTTATTTGGCTAAAGAGATTGAATTGGAAGGCAAAAATCGCCGTTTAAACTGATTTCAGAAAAAGTCCTTGCCAAAAAAAATATTAGGGCTTATAATGCAAGTAATAAGCAATCAGTGATGATAAGGACAACCATTCAAAACTCATAGTGACCAGAGAAGGAGGGGCAGCTGGAAACCTCCACACGTTGAATTTGATTCGGACCACCTTTGAACTTCTGTCAGGAACGTTTTCACTAGTAATGACAGACGGCTCGTCCACGTTATCGGCGACAAGAGGATGCACAACTTTTTGTGTGTCAGATCTTGGGTGGAACCACGTGTATGATATACTCGTCCCTAGTTTTAGGGACGAGTTTTTTTATTTTCATTCACTTTTTGCTAAAGTTTTGAATAAAAGGAGAAGATCATATGAAAATCACATTTCCTGATGGCGCTGTAAAAGAATTTAAAAACGGCGTTTCAACTGCTGATATTGCTGAATCTATCAGTCCAAGCTTAAAGAAAAAAGCATTAGCGGGTAAAATCAATCGTGAACTCGTAGATTTGGCTACACCCATTGAAGAAGATGGGGAGATTGAAATCGTAACACCCGATCATCCAGATGCACTGGAAATTGTACGTCACAGCACCGCTCATTTACTGGCACAAGCACTGAAACGTCTTTACCCTGATGTCAAGCTGGGTGTGGGGCCAGCTATTGATACTGGTTTTTATTATGATATCGATACAGAGACAGCTATTAGCGAAGAAGCCTTCCCGGCGATTGAAAAAGAAATGCAAGCAATCGTTCGTGAGAATTTACCGATTATACGCGAAGTTGTTTCACGTGCAGAAGCTGTCGAGCGATTTGAAAAGCTAGGTGATCCTTATAAATTGGAATTGATCGAAGCCATTCCTGAAGATGAGACCGTTACGATTTATACACAAGGAGAATTTTTCGATCTTTGTCGTGGTGTTCATGTACCTTCCACTGGTAAATTACAGGTCTTTAAATTATTGAGTGTGGCAGGAGCTTACTGGCGCGGAGATAGCAATAATAAAATGTTGCAGCGGATTTACGGTACAGCCTTCTTTGATAAGAAACAATTAAAAGAATTTTTAAAAATGCAAGAAGAAGCGAAGGAACGTGATCATCGTAAACTTGGAAAAGAACTTGATTTATTTGCTAATTCACCAGAAGTTGGTCAAGGTCTCCCGCTTTGGCTACCAAAAGGTGCCACGATTCGCCGTGTGATCGAGCGTTACATTGTAGATAAAGAAGAACGCCTTGGCTATAATCATGTCTATACACCGATTATGGCTAACGTCGAACTTTACAAAACAAGCGGACACTGGGATCATTATCATGAAGATATGTTTCCAACAATGAAAATGGAAAATGAAGAATTAGTGCTTCGTCCAATGAACTGTCCACACCATATGATGATCTATAAAAATGATATTCATAGCTACCGGGAATTGCCAATCCGAATTGCCGAACTAGGCTTGATGCACCGTTATGAAATGAGCGGCGCGCTTTCAGGCTTGCAGCGTGTCCGAGGTATGACGCTCAATGATGCACACGTCTTTGTTCGTCCAGATCAAATTAAAGATGAGTTCAAGCGTGTTCTTGAATTAATTCTAGAAGTGTATAAAGATTTCAACATTACGGATTATAACTTCCGCTTAAGCTATCGTGATCCAGAGAATACAGAAAAATATTTTGATGACGATGCGATGTGGGAGAAGGCGCAGACCATGTTGAAGGAAGCCATGGACGAAATGGGGATGGATTACTTTGAAGCGGAAGGCGAAGCAGCATTCTATGGGCCTAAATTGGATGTCCAGGTAAAAACAGCTATCGGGAAAGAAGAAACTCTTTCCACCGTTCAGCTTGATTTCTTGCTTCCTGAACGCTTTGACTTGACTTACATTGGTGAAGATGGCGAAAAACATCGTCCAGTCGTGATCCATCGTGGAGTTGTTTCAACAATGGAACGTTTCGTGGCCTATTTGATCGAAGAATATAAGGGAGCTTTCCCGACTTGGCTTGCTCCCGTTCAAATGGAAATCATTCCTGTTAATGCAGATGTCCATCTAGACTATGCGAAGAAGGTTCAAGAACAGTTGCAGCGTGCGGGCTTCCGTGTGGAAATTGATGACCGCAACGAAAAATTGGGTTATAAAATTCGTGAAGCACAAACACATAAAATCCCTTACGCACTTGTCTTAGGGGATCAAGAAGCTTCCTCTGATTCAGTAAATGTCCGTAAATACGGCGAAAAAGAATCGCGCACAGTAACAATTCAAGACTTCATTCAAGAAATTCTTGAAGAAGTAACAAAATTTTAACCTACAAAAGCCATTTTGGTCTTCATTTTGATCAAAATGGCTTTTTCTTCGTGCTTTTTCACTATTCTTCCGTTATACTGAAAAGAGAGTTGAAACAAAGGATGGAAAAACGGATGAAAGTAAATCAAGTTGAATTAGTTATCAGTGCAGTATGGGTAGAACAATATCCAGACGAACAATTGCCGGAATTTGCACTGGCTGGCCGCTCAAATGTTGGTAAATCATCTTTTATCAATAAGATGATTCAGCGGAAAAGCCTAGCTCGAATTTCACAAAAACCTGGTAAAACGCAGACACTTAATTTTTACAGAATTGAAAATCAGCTATTTTTTGTCGATGTTCCAGGGTATGGCTTTGCCAAAGTTTCCAAAAAGGAACGCGAAAAATGGGGAGAAATGATCGAAACCTACATTACGTCTCGAGAACAGTTACGAGCAGTGGTTCAAATTGTTGATTTACGACATAAACCATCGAATGATGATGTAATGATGTATGAGTTCTTGAAGTATTATCAGATCCCTGTCATTTTAGTGGCAACAAAGGCAGATAAGATTCCACGGAGTAAGTGGCAAAAAAATGCAAAAGTTGTACGTGAAACATTAGATTTTGATCCAACTGATGATTTTGTGATGTTCTCGTCTGAAACCGGAATGGGAAGAGATGAAGCTTGGCGAGCAATCACAGATAAAATGGCTCAATAATAAAAAAAGTGTTTTTTAGGCTGTTATTCTCCTGAAAAGCACTTTTTTATTTTCACAAACGGCTTATTTGGAAGTACGATTCGAAAATGATAGAATAAAACTAATTGATACAGAGGGGGATTAGAGATGTATATTCTCTCCATTGGGCTTAATCACAAGACTGCGCCCATTGAAATCCGCGAAAAATTCGCATTTAAAGAAACGGAAGAGCTGCTTGCCCTCACTGCCCTACAACAGGAAAAAAGCATTCTTGAAAATGTCATTCTATCAACATGCAACCGAACGGAAATACTTGCAGTGGTCGATCAACTCCATACAGGACGTTATTATTTAAAACGTTTTTTGGCTACATGGTTTCAAGAAGACATGCAGGCCATTGAACCTTACTTGTACTTTTTTGAAGAAGAAGAAGCTGTTAGTCATCTATTCAAGGTGACGACAGGACTTGATTCATTAGTGTTAGGTGAAACACAAATTCTTGGTCAAGTAAAACAGGCTTATAAAACTGCGCAAGAAGCTGGTTCAACGGGCACTTTACTTAACCAATTATTTCAAGAGGCGATTCGATTTGCTAAAACTGCGCACCATGCTACAAAAATTAATGACCATGCAGCTTCGGTCAGTTATGCAGCCGTCGAGGTGGCTAAAAAGCTTTATCAGGATATGACGACTCAGTCTATATTATTGATTGGTGCAGGACAGATGAGCGAGCTCGCACTTAAAAATTTGGCCCCGCTGTCAGCTCGAAAAATAACAATCGTCAACCGGACTCTTCAAAAAGCAGAAGAGCTAGCGACGCAATTCCATTCCACTGCCGCACCATTTTCAGCACTGGAAAGTGAACTAGAGAAGGCAGATATCGTCTTAGTTTCTAGTGGAGCCGATTCATATGTGTTGACGAGAAACATGGTGGAGAAGGTTGCTCAAAAACGAACAGTCCCTTTACTAATCATTGACATTGCTTTACCTCGAAATGTTGAGCCACTTTGTGCACGGATTCCCAATGTCTTTTTATATGATTTGGATGATCTGCATGGCATCGTTTCGACGAATACAGCTGAACGAATACGAATTACCGAACAGCTTGAACACAATATCCGAATTGCTACAGCCGCCTTTTTTGAATGGGAAAAGCAGCTAGGTGTTGTGCCGCTTATCCATTCTCTTAGAACAAACGCATTAACCGTACAGCAGGAAGTGATGGAAAGTTTAACGCATAAATTACCAGATTTAACAGAGCATGAATATGTGATTATTCGTAAGCATATGAAAAGTATTGTCAATCAACTCTTGAAGCAGCCCATCTTGGAAGTGAAAGAAATGGCAGCGCATGAAAATGCTGCACAGGAAATTGAAATTTTTCAACGAATTTTTAAATTGACTGACGAAGTCACAGAGTCAATCGAAATGAGGGGAATCAATGTTGCGCAAGATGATCGTTGGGTCGCGAAAAAGTAAGCTCGCACTTACACAGACAAACTGGGTCATTCAAGAACTTAAAAAGAAATGGCCAGAACTAGAGTTTCAAATACATGAAATTGTTACAAAAGGTGATAAGATCCTTGATGTTACACTTAACAAAGTGGGTGGAAAGGGGCTGTTTGTCAGTGAAGTTGAAACAGCTCTTCAAACCGGCCAGATTGATTTTGCGGTACATAGCATGAAAGACGTGCCCGCTCAGCTGGCAGAGAATCTTGTGATCGGTGCCATCCCTAAACGCGAATCACCTTTGGATTGTCTAGTATTTGATCAAGTTACACATTTAGAGCAACTACCTGTTGGAGCTGTCATCGGCACAAGCAGTTTAAGACGTGCCGCCCAACTTCAGCTACTTCGTCCAGATTTTCAAATTCGCCCCATTCGAGGAAATATCGATACCCGTTTGAAGAAACTTCGAGAGGAAGATTTTGATGCGATCGTTTTAGCAGAAGCCGGATTATCGCGAATGGGTTGGTTAGAAAATGATTCGCTCAAATGGGAATCACTGCCAGCTGAGTTTTGTCTTCCGGCAGTTGGACAAGGTGCTTTAGCGGTGGAATGCCGAGAAAATGATCTTGAGGTTCAGCAATTTTTAGCTGCTATTCATGATGCAGATACGGGATTTACAGTCCGAGCTGAACGGGCTTTTTTGACCAGACTTGACGGCGGCTGTGAGATACCACTAGCCGGTTTTGCCGAAAAACACGGTAATGAGGTAAATATTCGCGGGATGGTCGCAAATCCAGAAACATTCACTTTCTATCGAACGGTTAGAACAGGCATTGAACCAGAGCAAGTAGGAATTTCGGCTGCCGAAGAATTACTTGCTTCAGGTGCTGGAAAAGTGATTCGTGAGTTGAAGAAAAAATGACGAGATCTATTGTTTTGACCCGTGCGGAAATAGAAAATAATCGATACCAGCACTTAATTGAAGAAAATGGTTTTTCATTTATTAACTTTCCGCTTATCCAAACCATCCCACTCGAATTTAAATTGACTCCAGAAAGTCTCAAAGCTGATTGGTTCTTTTTTACAAGTGCCACAACAGTGCGCTTTTTTTTCGAAAAAATTGCACCTATAGAACTTAATAAAACAAAAATAGCAGCAATTGGTGAGAAAACCTGTAAAGAACTGAAAAAACTCGGCTTGTCTGTTCACTTTCAGCCAAGTAAGTATGAAACAGCTGTTTTCTTAGAAGAATGGCTAGCAGCTTTTCCTGCTCCTGCGAAAATATATTTTCCGCAAAGCGCCATCGGAAAGGACGAGATTAAAAAGCGATTGACTGAGAGGGGTTATCAAATACAAGTTCAGTCCATCTATACAACAATACTTCCCGACGAAGCAAGACAAGATAGGGCTCGGCTTCTATCTGAACAAAATCCCATTATCACTTTTGCGAGTCCATCTGCTTGGACACATTTTTTGCAGTTATTTCAAGGAGAAGTGTCGAATTTTCAAATTGGCTCAATAGGCCCTGTTACGACAAAAGCTATTGAAAAAAGTGGTTACTCAGTTCACTTTGAACCAAGCCATTATACCATGGAGGCATTGCTTAAAAAGATTATAGAGGAGACGAAATAACATGAATCAATTCGATCGACATCGTAGGCTTAGATCTACTCATGCTATGCGAGATCTTGTACGTGAAACAAAACTTACAATGGATGATTTTATTTATCCGCTTTTTGTTAAAGAAGGAAAAGAACCTAAAACCGAGGTTGTATCTATGCCAGGTATTTTTCAATTTCCTTTACATGAACTTAAAGAAGAACTGGATGAAATTGTTGCCTGCGGAATCCAAGCAGTCATTTTATTTGGTATTCCTGATCACAAAGATGCAGTGGGGACAGGTGCTTTCCATGACCACGGAATTGTTCAGGAGGCAACACGACTGATTAAGAAAAATTATCCCGAACTCCTTGTAATAGCAGATACTTGTCTGTGCGAGTTTACAGATCATGGACACTGCGGCTTAGTAGAAAATGGTAAAATTTTAAACGATGCGTCTTTGGATATCTTGGTGAAAACTGCGATTAGTCAAGTGGGAGCCGGAGCAGACATTATTGCCCCATCCAATATGATGGATGGTTTCGTTTGCGAAATTCGTGCAGGACTAGATAAAGCTGGGTTTACAGATGTACCTATCATGTCCTATGCAGTCAAATACGCTTCCTCTTTTTATGGACCGTTTCGAGATGCCGCAAATGGTGCACCACAATTTGGTGACCGGAAAACATATCAAATGGATCCAGCCAATCGAATGGAAGCTTTTCGTGAAGCAGCTAGTGACGAAAATGAAGGAGCAGACTTTTTAATCATCAAACCAGCCTTGTCCTATTTGGATATTTTACGTGATATCAAGAACACTTCACATTTACCATTAGTTGCTTATAATGTAAGTGGCGAATATGCCATGGTGAAAGCAGCCGGACAAAACGGATGGGTGGATGAAGAAAAAATCGTTTTGGAAATGCTCCTTAGTATGAAACGTGCCGGAGCAGATTTGATTATTTCTTATTTTGCCAAAGATATTGCTCGATATTTGGTTAGGGGAGGATTATGATTAATGAACAATTACATACAATCAAAAAGAGCATTTGATACGGCTCAAAAACTTATGCCGGGCGGAGTAAACAGTCCGGTGCGCGCTTTCAAATCGGTGGATGCAGCACCTGTTTTTATGGATCACGGGAAAGGTGCGTATATAACGGATATTGATGGAAATGAATATATTGATTACGTGTTATCTTGGGGTCCCTTAATTTTAGGTCACGCCGATCCAATAGTAATCAAGGCAATAACAGATGCTGCTCAAAAAGGAACTAGTTTTGGCACGCCGACAGAAATTGAATCAGAGCTTGCAAAATTAGTCATTGAACGAGTTCCCTCAATCGAAGTTGTGCGTATGGTTTCATCCGGAACTGAAGCAACAATGAGTGCCATTCGTCTGGCACGAGGTTACACAAAACGTGATAAAATCCTTAAATTTGAAGGAAGTTATCACGGGCATGGTGATTCCCTACTTATTAAAGCAGGTTCCGGACTAGCTACTCTTGGATTACCTGACTCACCAGGCGTCACAAAGGATCTAGCGAAAGATACGATTACAGTTCCTTATAATGATTTGGAAGGTGCAAAAGCAGCATTTGAACATTTTGGTGAAGAGATTGCTTGTGTTATCGTGGAACCAGTTGCAGGAAATATGGGAGTTGTCCCACCTATTGAAGGTTTCTTAGAAGGATTACGTGAATTGACTACCAAGTATGAAAGCTTACTTATTTTTGACGAAGTCATGAGCGGGTTTCGGGTAGATTACTATTCTGCACAAGGCTATTTTGTTGTAACACCAGACTTAACTTGTTTAGGAAAAGTAATTGGCGGAGGACTGCCTGTAGGCGCGTATGGTGGAAAACGTGAAATTATGGAACAAATTGCGCCGTCGGGTCCGATCTATCAGGCCGGTACACTCTCTGGAAATCCGATTGCGATGACTGCAGGCTATGAAACATTGAAACAGTTGACACCTCATCACTATGATCGTTTTCGTGAATTGATCAAACAGCTTGAAGAAGGGCTGGCACAGTTAAGTGAACAGTATCAAGTTCCAGTTGCAGTAAATCAAGCAGGCTCTATGTTTGGATTCTTTTTCACTGAACAAAAGGTCATTAACTTCGAAACTGCTAAATCAAGTGACCTTACTTTTTTTAGTAATTACTATCGTGAAATGTTAAATCAAGGCATCTTCTTGCCACCGTCACAATTTGAAGGCGTCTTTTTATCTACTGCACATACAGAAAAAGAAATAGACCAAACTTTGGAAGCAATTGAACACGCCTTTAAAGTTTTGAAAGATTGACGATTTCTCTAACTTTTGTTAAACTAAAACCATTCTTATAAATAAAAGCAAAGAACAGGAAGAGTAGGTTAGTTTCATTTTCTAAAGAGAGAAAGTGGTTGGTGCGAACTTTCAAAATGAGCTAATTGAAGGTAGCCTGGGAGCTGTTTTTCTGAACTAAAAGTAGGAAAAACCGGTGGATTAAACACCGTTAACAATCAAAGTGCTCATTTTTGAGTATAAAGGTGGTACCGCGGAAGCCAAACTCTTTTCGTCCTTTTTGGATGGAAGGAGTTTTTTTATTGATTTTTAAAAGGAGGATGCAGAATGAGTGACCAAGAAATAAAAATGCCTACCAAATACGAGCCGCAAAAAGTGGAAGAAGGCCGCTATAAATGGTGGATTGAAAGAGAATTTTTCAAAGCAGAGGGAAATCAGGAGAAACAACCTTTCAGTGTGGTAATCCCACCACCCAATGTAACAGGGAAATTACATCTCGGTCATGCTTGGGACACTACCCTACAAGATATCATCACGCGTATCAAAAGGATGCAAGGTTTTGACACACTTTACTTGCCAGGCATGGATCACGCTGGTATTGCAACACAAGCTAAAGTAGAAGAAAAACTCCGAGCATCATCTATTTCTCGACATGATTTAGGACGGGAAAAATTTGTTCAACAAGTTTGGGACTGGAAAGAAGAATATGCCGGGTTCATTCGCGAACAATGGGAGAAACTTGGATTAGGCTTGGATTATTCGCGGGAACGGTTTACTTTGGATGCCGGTCTGTCAGATGCAGTAAAAAAAGTGTTTGTCACTCTTTATGAAAAAGGATTAATTTACCGAGGCCAGTATATTATTAACTGGGATCCGGTAGCGCGCACAGCACTTTCAGATATTGAAGTCATCCATAAAGAGATTGAAGGGAATTTTTATCATCTAAAATATCCGCTTGCAGACGGAACAGGATATCTAGAAGTGGCTACAACACGTCCAGAAACAATTCCTGGTGATACTGCTGTTGCTGTTCACCCTAAGGATGAGCGCTATCAACATCTAATCGGAAAGACGATTATGCTACCTGTGATGAATCGTGAAATTCCTATTGTAGCAGATGACTATGTGGATCGCGAGTTTGGTTCTGGCGCAGTAAAAATCACTCCCGCACATGACCCAAATGACTTTGAAGTAGGGAATCGACATAATCTTCCGCGGTTAATTGTTATGAATGAAGACGGATCAATGAACGAAGCAGCCGGAAAGTATGCTGGTCTTGATCGCTTTGAGGCTCGAAAAGCAATTATAGAAGATTTTAAAGAGCTGGGTCTATTTATTAAACAAGAGCCTCATCTGCACGCTGTTGGACATTCTGAAAGAACAGGAGCAGTTGTTGAGCCTTATTTGTCGATGCAATGGTTTGTCAAGATGAAACCTCTAGCAGAAGAAGCAATTGCCCTTCAAAATACTGAAAATAAAGTTCATTTTGTTCCAAATCGTTTTGAAAAAACTTATACGACTTGGATGGAAAATATTCATGACTGGTGTATTTCTAGACAACTCTGGTGGGGGCATCGTATTCCAGCTTGGTATCATAAAGAAACAGGCGAAGTTCTTGTAAGCCAAGAACCACCAGCTGACAGCGAGAACTGGGAACAAGATGAAGATGTTTTAGATACTTGGTTTAGTTCTGCTCTTTGGCCATTTTCGACAATGGGATGGCCGGATACCGCTAGTGAAGATTTTCAGCACTTTTTCCCAACAAGCACTCTTGTAACAGGATATGACATCATTTATTTCTGGGTATCCAGAATGATTTTTCAATCCATCGAATTTACTGGTGAACGGCCATTTAAAGATACATTGATTCACGGTTTAGTTCGAGATGCTGAAGGAAGAAAAATGTCCAAATCTCTTGGCAACGGTGTAGATCCAATTGATGTGATTGATCGGTACGGTGCAGATTCACTTCGTTATACGCTCTCTACTGGAACTGCTCCAGGTCAAGATTTAAAATTCAGTTTTGAAAAAGTGGAAGCGAATTGGAATTTTATTAATAAGATTTGGAATGCTTCTCGTTTTGCTTTAATGAATATGAATGGATTGAGTTATGATGAAATCAATCTAACAAACGTCAAAGAAGTTAGTGACAAGTGGATATTGACTCGCTTGAATGAAACCATTGAAAATGTCACATCTTTAGTTGAAAAATATGAGTTTGGTGAAGTGGGACGTACACTTTATAATTTTATTTGGGATGATTTTTGTGACTGGTATATTGAAATTGCCAAAATTTCTCTTTATGGTGATGATGAAGAGGCTAAGCAAACCACTCGTTCTGTCTTAGCTTACGTACTTGAGAATACAATGAAACTCCTTCATCCATTCATGCCGTTCGTAACAGAAGAAATTTGGCAAAACCTGCCACATGCTGGTGAATCTATTACAATTTCACCATGGCCTGAAGTGAGACAGGAACAGATGGATCAAGAAGCTAGTAAAGCAATGAAAGTATTAGTTGAGATCATTCGTGCCGTGAGAAATATCCGAGCAGAGGTGCAAACTCCGCTTAGCAAAAAAATTGATTTAGAATTAAAACCAGCCGATCAGGAATACCAAGAAATTATGGAGGCAAATATCGCTTATATCGAACGGTTCTGTAATCCAGATCAGTTGACTATTTCCCAGGATATCCAACCTTCCAATACAGCAATGACGGCAGTAGTATCGGGTGTCGAAATCTATTTGCCGCTAGAAGGTCTGATCAATGTGGACGAAGAGATTAAACGATTAGAGAAAGAATTAGAAAAATGGCAGAAAGAAGTTTCACGTGTTCAAGGAAAGCTGGCAAATGAACGATTTATTTCAAAAGCTCCTGAGCAAGTAGTCTTAGAAGAACGTGCCAAGGAAAAAGACTATCTATCCAAACAAGCATCTGTTACAGAACGGATAGCCAATTTGAAAAATCTATAAATCGAAGGTAGACCTCAAGTGAAGCGAATTACTTGAGGTCTGTTTTTAAAAGGAGCTACAGAAGTGGACGATATCAAATATGAGGAAGCGCTCGCTTGGATTCATGGAACGCTTCGCTTAGGAATAAAACCAGGGTTAAAACGAATGGAACTGATGCTCAAGAAATTAGATCATCCTGAGCAAAAAAACAAATGGATTCATGTTGCCGGCACAAATGGAAAAGGCTCTACAGTCACCTTTATTCGAATGATTCTTGAAAATAGTGGTCTAAAAGTGGGGACATTTACCTCTCCATATATAGAAATATTCAATGAACGAATCAGTGTGAACGGAAAGCCAATAAGTGATGAAGCAATCGTTGCGCTTGTTGAACGTGTTCGCCCAGTAGCTAATGATGTGGCAAAAACGGAGTACGGAGCTCCTTCTGAGTTTGAAATTATTACCGCTATGATGTTTTTGTATTTTGCTGAGTTTGAAACGATTGATTATGGAGTGATTGAAGTTGGACTCGGTGGAAGACTTGACTCTACCAATGTTTTAACCCCTTTAATCTCTGTTATTACTACAATCGGGCTTGATCATACTGAATTTTTAGGCGACACAATTGAGGCCATTGCAGGAGAAAAAGGAGGGATTATCAAAACCGGTATACCTGTTGTTTCCGGTGTCGAACAATCTGGAGCGCAAAAAATACTTCAAAAGATTTCTGATAGTAAAAATACTTCATTCAGTCAATTAGATCAAAATTTTTTTTACACAAGAATTGCTCCGAACAGAATGTCCTTTCACCAAATAGGAGCAGATTTTTCCAATCTGGAAATCGGTCTTGAAGGAGACCATCAGTTAAGAAATGCTGCTCTGGCGATTCAGACTGTGTTAATGCTTAATGAAGATATTTCTGAGTATGCCATTCGTTCTGGCTTAGCGAATGCTTTTTGGCCAGGAAGGTTTGAGAAAATCGTACAACAACCGGCTATTATTTTGGATGGTGCACATAACCCAGAAGGTGTGCAAACATTAGTACACACTGCTAAGCAATATCATCGTCCAATCCACTTTTTGACAAGCATTTTAGGTGATAAAGATTATCCAGAAATGATAAAGCAACTGCAAACAGTACCGCCTGCATCCATTACACTTACTACTTTTAATTATACTAGAGCTATGACCGAAGAAATGCTCCAAACAACAGCTCAGAAGTTCAATGTGAATGCTGAGGTAGATTGGCGATTATGGATAGAAAAGTACGTTGTAGAAAAGCATGCTCAAGATCTTCTGATTATTACAGGCTCTCTTTATTTTATTTCTGAAGTTCGAAGCTATTTAACAAGTCGCTTTGAATAGAATGAGTATAAGAATTTTTATTAAAACAATCAAACTGTTAGAATTGATTTTCTGACACCGAAAAGGCATTTTCTCTTTATATGAAAATGCCTTTTTGCGAGTGTATTTTTAAATAAAACTCAATATTAGCAAGATGCAGCTTTTTTTGTTACGTGTTAGACTGCAAGTAAATATTCGAGGTGAACAACATGATTTATATTTACTTATTTGTCTATTCTTCCATCATATTTTCTTTTATTCATGTAGCTGCTAAATCGATTCCCCGAAAGAAGCCATTCTTATTTCGTTTTTCTGAATGTGATACATGTCATCAACAGCTAGGAATTATAGAAATTATCCCCATTTTTTCCTATTGCTGGAACAGAGGGTATGCCACATGTTGTGGATCTCGTATCCAAAGTATCTATCTCATCTATGAAGTACTTTGCCCTATTGTAATTTGTTTGTTTTTTTCGCGATTGGGGTGGGAAGAATTCGTTTTAGCAGCAGTAATTTTTGCTTGGCTAACATTTTTTAGCTTAACAGATTACTATTATCTACATATACCCAATGTAACTGTTTACCTTTTTCTTTTTTTCGCCTGCCTTTTCAGATGGCTTACAGAGTTTAAAATAGGACCTATACTTAACGATTTTGTGTGGAGTATCCTTTTTTTCGGTACCTTATATTTCTTTTTCAAGCGTGGTATTGGTCTTGGGGATATCAAATTATTGATTATTTTAGGTACTGCTTTGGGTTTTTTAGAAAGCTATTCCATTTTTTGTTTTGCGGTAATCATGGCGACAGTGATCATAGGTATACTATTTCTACTAAAAAAAGTGAATCGATCAACATATTTTCCATTTGTTCCATTTATCTATTTTAGCTTTATTTGCTATATGACTTTTCAGTGAAGGAGTATCCTAAATGATCTATCCAATTCCAAAAAAGCCGCGTGAAAAACTTCAATATTTAGGGCCTGAAGCACTACAAGATTCCGAATTAATCGCATTACTACTTGAAACAGGGACACGTAGTGAGAGTGTGAAAGAAGTCGCCGAACGGTTAGTAATGAAATTTCGGCAACTAACAGAAATGCAGTTTGCTACACTAGAAGAATTGAAAGAACTCAATGGGATTGGTGTAGCAAAAGCAGCAAAAATTATTGCTGCAATTGAACTCGGAAAAAGGATTCATTTTGTTTCAGAACTGTCAAATCTACGCATCGCTCATCCTGAAGATGCAGTGAAAATTGTTATGCCAGAACTGAAATTTCTTTATCAAGAACATTTTCATTGCCTTTTTCTTAATAGTAAAAATCAAGTTATTCATCGTGAAACTGTGTTTGTGGGTGGCTTGAATGTGAGTATTGTCCATCCTCGTGAAGTGTTTCGGCTGGCTCTTCGCCACTCAGCTGCATCAATATTGTGTTTTCACAATCACCCTTCTGGAGATCCAACGCCCTCGAATGAGGACATTCAGGTTACTGAACGTTTAATTGAAGCAGGGAATGTGGTAGGTATTCCACTCCTTGATCATATTATTATTGGGAAAAATCAATACTTGAGCTTAAAAGAAAAGGGGTTCATTTAAAGAAAAATTAAAATTTCATCCTTCTCATGAAAAATTAATGTCTGATTTCTCTTCTTATGTTATAATATAGTGGTTGTTTATGTGTTGAAGTATATAAAAACATGACACAAAGGGATAGTTGGGTAAACCTAACCTTTACACTGCGAAAGATCCCCTGTAAAACATAAAAAGATTATTTTGAAAGAAAAGGAGAATACAGATGTTTGGATTTGGAAACAAAGATATTGGTATTGACCTCGGAACGGCAAATACACTTGTCTATATGAAAGGGAAGGATATTGTCTTAAGGGAACCATCCGTTGTTGCAATGAAAAAGGATACACAGGAGATCGTTGCAGTTGGTAGTGAAGCAAAAAATATGATTGGTCGTACACCAGGTAATATTGTAGCTATTCGTCCAATGAAAGATGGTGTCATTGCTGATTACGATACGACAGCTGCAATGATGAAATATTATATCCAAAAAGCAGGAAAAGGTGTTAGCACAAGTAAACCGCGTGTTATGATTTGTGTGCCTTCTGGTATTACAGGTGTCGAGAAACGTGCGGTTACAGATGCAACTCGTCAAGCAGGCGCCAAAGAAGCTTATACAATTGAAGAGCCTTTTGCAGCAGCTATTGGTGCTGGACTTTCTGTTTGGGATCCAACCGGAAGTATGGTTGTCGACATCGGTGGTGGTACTACTGAAGTAGCTGTTATTTCCCTTGGAGGGATTGTAACAAGTCGTTCAGTTCGTACAGCTGGTGATGATATGGATGACGCTATTATTAATTATATTCGTAAAAAATACAACCTATTGATTGGTGATCGTACAGCTGAAACAATCAAAATGGAGATTGGCTCTGCGGATGCAACAGATTTAGAATTAGCTCCATTTAGTATTCGTGGTCGTGATCTTGTAACAGGTTTACCTAAAACAATTGAAGTGACAAAAGAAGAAGTAAGTGAAGCATTAGCAGATACAGTTGCTGCCATTATTGATGCAGTAAAGAGCACGCTTGAAAATACGCCGCCTGAACTTTCTGCTGATATCATGGACAAAGGAATTGTGTTGACAGGTGGTGGAGCATTACTTCGCAATTTAGATTCGGTTATTTCTGAAGAAACTAAAATGCCTGTTATCATTGCTGACGAACCGCTTGATTGTGTGGCTATTGGTACAGGTAAATCTCTTGAGAATATGGATTTATATAAAAAGAAGAAAATGAATTAAGAGAACATGCTCATTTATATTGACTGACAAGCTTGTTGACTGCAAATGAAAAAAGAGGATTAGCGAAATGAGGTGTTCGTTATGCCGCAATTTTTTCTCAATAAACGTTTGATTGTTCTCTTAGTCTCTATTATTGTTTTAGTTGCCTTAGTGGGTTTTTCACTGCGTGATCGTGAAAATGCATCTTGGCCAGAACAATTTGTAAAAGATGTGGCTGGATTCGGTGAAAATATCATTTCCAAACCAGCTTCGTTTATTTCAGGTGTGATTGATGATGCATCTGATCTCAAAAATACTTACGAAGAAAACAAACGCTTAAAAAAACGTTTAGAAGAAGTGGCACAACTTGAAAGTGAAGTAGCGGATCTAGAAAAAGAAAATGCTGAACTTAAAAAATCTCTAGATATTCAGGACAGTATTCGTGATTATGACCCAATCAATGCAACGGTTATTTCTCGAAATCCAACCAATTGGAATGAGCAGGTTGAGATTGATAAGGGATCGAAAGACGGCATCAAACCAGATATGGCGGTTATGACACCAGGTGGGCTGATTGGTAAAGTAACTTCAACTGGTGCAAAATCTTCGACTGTGGAACTAATATCTTCCTCAGATACAAGAAACCGGGTATCTGCCAAAGTTCAAGGTGATAGTGATGCATTCGGGATTATTAACGGTTATGACTCAGATTCACAACTGCTCGAGCTAAAACAACTTCCGTATGATATGAAGTTCGAAAAAGGGCAGAAAGTTGTAACATCTGGAATGGGCGGTAAGTTCCCAGCAGGCATTTATATTGGTACTGTTGAAAAAGCTGAGACAGATAAGATGGGGCTTTCGCAGACAGCTTATGTTAAACCAGGAGCAGATCTTTATCATCTTGATCAAGTGATTGTTTTGAAGCGGACGGCAGAAACATCCGACAGCGGAGATGATGAAGCTTCCTCAACAACAGATAGTAGTACACAAACGTCTGGAGGAAATTGATGATGAATGTGAGAAAAAGCATCTGGTTACCAGCCATTATGATTGGCACATTCATTCTTGAAGGAATTATCAGCCTTCTTTTCGCTAAACAATTGTTTGGTGAGAGTCATTTATTTATCCCACATTTTATATTGATCATGCTGATTTTGATGACGGTCTATTATAATCGGAATACAACTCTTATTTATGCGTTTATATTGGGTATCGTGTTTGATATTTATTATACGAGTATCATGGGTATTTACTTTGCGATTTTCCCTTTTACAGTCTATCTAACGGATAAATTTATGAAAGTGTTGCAAGATAATATTGTGCTAGTGGGTCTTGTTACTGTGTTTAACGTGATTTTATGTGAAAGTCTCGTTTATGCATTTTATTATTTGATTGGCTCAACAACAATGGATATTGCGGCTTTTGTAGATTCTCGGCTTTGGACAACTATATTGTTCAATTTAGCATTTTTCTTAATTGTCTATTTCCCGTTTCGACACTTTCTTCAAAAAATGAAGAAATTTGAACAAAAATAAAAGAAGCAGCTTGAAGCGCTGACACCTTTTCCCTTTAAAGGGTATTGTCGTCTGC
This sequence comes from Listeria ilorinensis, assembly GCF_913566895.1. GTDB lineage: Bacteria > Bacillota > Bacilli > Lactobacillales > Listeriaceae > Listeria > Listeria ilorinensis. The sequence goes on from NZ_CAJYCN010000004.1 coordinate 240,245, forward strand.
AACTTCTAAGCTGCTTTTTGACACTATATCTATCTTTATTCCTGTTTTTTTTGTATAATGGATTTTGACAGACTTTTAATAGAAGGAAAATCTTAGTTGTGGGGTGAAACAACCAAATGAAAAAAAATGTGCAGATCAAAGGGACAAAAGATGGCATTCAAATCTTTTTGAATGATCAAGCCGGTGTATCTGAGCTAGAAGAAGAATTGCTTATTCTACTGCGTGAGCAAAAGCAAGCACCCTATGGCGGTGAAAAATTGCCTGTTCAAGTAAGTATTGGAAATCGGCTTTTTTCAGAAGAAGAAGAGCAACGTATTGCTAAGATTATCAAAGAAAATAGTCAAATGGATATTAAATCTTTTTACAGCAATGTTATGACGAAGGAAGCAGCTAAAAAATGGAAAGAAGAAGATCAAGTTTATCGTATGGCAACGATTATTCGTTCAGGGCAGATTATTCATGTTCCTGGTGACTTTCTTTTAATTGGAGATATCAATCCTGGCGGCCAAATTCGAGCAGACGGTAGCATCTATATTTTGGGGAAGATTAAAGGGATTGTTCATGCCGGATTTTCAGGGGACCAGAGATCTGTGGTCGCTGGAAAATTCCTCTATCCTTCACAAGTGAGAATTGCGGAGAAGTATTATCGCTTTGATGATGAAGCATATAAAGAAGTAGAGGATACAACATTGTCTTCGGCTTATGTGAATGAAAAAGAAGAGGTTATCATTGATGAAATACATAATATCAGAAAAGTTAGACCTGAGATTTCTAATTTTGAGGGAGGTTATTAAACATGGGTGAAGCTATTGTCATTACATCGGGAAAAGGCGGTGTCGGGAAAACGACCTCTACTGCTAATATCGGGACAGCTCTTGCGCTTCAAGGCAAGAAAGTCTGTCTTATTGACATGGATATCGGCCTCCGGAATCTCGATGTTGTTTTAGGACTTGAAAACCGAATTATTTATGATTTGGTGGATGTTGTTGAGGGCAGATGTAAAATGCATCAAGCAATGATTAAAGATAAACGCTTTGATGATCTACTATTTTTGCTTCCTGCAGCACAAACAACGGACAAATCTGCTGTTACAGCTGAGCAAATGATTACGCTGATTGGTGAATTAAAACCAGACTTTGATTATATTTTGATTGATTGTCCAGCAGGGATTGAGACTGGTTATAAAAATGCAGTGGCAGGAGCAGATAAAGCCATTGTTGTCACAACACCTGAGATTTCCGCTGTCCGAGATGCAGATCGAATTATCGGATTACTTGAGAAGGAAGAAATTGAACCACCAAAACTGATTATCAATCGAATCCGTACACAGATGATGCAAAATGGAGATGTCATGGATATTGATGAAATTACAACACATTTGTCGATTGAACTTTTAGGGATTATTATTGATGATGATGAAGTTATTCGCTCCTCTAACAGCGGTGACCCAGTTGCTATGTTACCGAATAATCGTGCTTCGCAAGGGTATCGAAATATAGCGCGTCGTATCTTAGGAGAATCTATTCCTTTAATGTCTATTGATATGCAAAAGCCTGGATTTTTTGCTCGTCTGAAACAATTATTTTCAGGAAAATAAAGAAAAAGCAGGTCAACTTTTAAATGCATGTAGAGGTTGGCCTGCTTTTTTTGTAAAAGGAGCTTTGTTTATGCGTCAATTAATTATTCAAGCAGCTTTATCCGAAAAACGAATTGCTTTTTTAGAGGATGGGAAATTGCAGGCACTTGAACTAGTTCGTCCGAATGAGCGAGCGCTTCCAGGAGATTTATATTTTGCCCAAGTAGAAAAAATCGATCGAAAAACGGCTGCTTGTTTTCTTAATTTAGGTGGGGAAAAGGCTTTTCTACACTTGAAAGATCTTCCAAATAGCCAAACAATCACGCAAGGCATGCGTTTACCAGTAATGATTGTTCGAGAAGGTGATCAGCACAAATTGCCTCTTGCGACCGGTTGGTTAGAATTCAGTGGCAACTTCCTTGTGTTTATGCCACATAAAAGTTATCGAGCTTTTTCAAAGCGATTGGATCAGGAAGCAAAGGGAAGGTTAACTGAATGGTCAGAGAGTATTTTACAGAAAGATGATGGTATCCTATTTCGTTCCAAGGCGGGATCGGCATCCAAAGAAGCACTTTTGACAGAATGGGAGCTACTTCAACTACAATTTCAGGAACTGCAAGCACAGATTGAGCGAACTAAAAAAGCGAGACGGTTATCAGCAGGAGAAGGTAGGTTAACAGAAGCGGTGCAAGGAATGATTCATACATATCATCCTGACCATATCTATACAGATACAAAACTAGATTTTTTAAAAACAGCCGTATTCCAATCCAGCAAAAATATTTTTGATGACTTTTCCATAGAAGCGGAAATCAACAAGTTGATTCAGCAGCAAATACATTTGTCCAATGGGACTTCCATTTTCATTGAAAAAACAGAGGCGATGTGGGTGATAGATGTTGATTCTGCCCAATTTAAAGGGAACTTTTCAAAAAAAGAAGCTGTGAGAAGAATAAATCAGGAAGCTGTAGCAGAGATTTTTCGTCAGATCCGTCTCCGGAATATGAGTGGTTTGATTGTCATTGATTTTATTAATCATCTGAGCCAAGCCGATGATCAGGCGTTAACTGAAATAGTGGAAGCACATGCGGCAAAAGAAGTCGTTACCACTCAAATTGCTAACTATTCAAAATCAGGACTTATGCAGTTGACGCGGCGAAAGCGAAAGAGATCATGGCAAGAAGAGACCCATCAACCTTGTCCTATTTGCAAAGGATATGGCCATGTGGAGACCGCACTAACATGCGCCTATCAACTGGAGCGTGAACTGCATGGATTATACAAGCCAGAACTTAACATGATATTAGTTGTGACCACAGAAGCTGTTTTATCTGCTTTCCTTGATTTGGGTAGTTTTTCTGATGCGCCTTTGGATTGGGAGATTGCAGATGAACAAGTACCTTTTTATCAAATTTTGCAAGTTGAATGAAGCTTATTGACAGTCTAGGAAAGCTATGCTATGATTTTAATGTTATGTTTGTAGCGCACCACGCTACAACCGCACAAAAATGGATTTAAGTGTGTCGATTTATTCGAGGCCTCCATTGCTGGCGAGTCTTAGTATATGAGGAGGTGCAAGTATGTACGCAATTATTGAAACTGGTGGAAAACAAATCAAAGTAGAAGCAGGCCAAGAAATCTATGTTGAAAAATTAACAGGTGAAATTGGGGATGTTGTTACTTTCGATAAAGTTCTTTTCGTTTCTGGCGATGCTGCAAAAGTAGGTGTTCCATTCGTGGAAGGCGCAACTGTAACAGCGAAGATTGAAAAACAAGGTCGTGCTAAGAAATTGACGGTTTATAAATATAAACCTAAAAAGAACTACCACAAAAAACAAGGTCATCGTCAACCTTACACAAAACTGACAATTGATGCGATTAACGCTTAATTGAAAGGACGAACCTGATGATTCGTGTACAAGTAAAGCGAGAAAATAACCAAATTATTTCTTTTACAATGGATGGTCATGCAGATTTTGCTGAACATGGGAGCGATCTCGTATGTGCAGGTGCTTCGTCAATTGCTTTTGGAATGATCAATGCGATTGCAGAAGTTATGCCGATAGACTTTGACCCAACACTCGCACAAGATGAAGGCTATCTCTATTATGAGCTTCCAGTGATATTCAGAAACAATGAAGTTATCCAAACGCTTTTAACGGGCATGGTCAATCAATTACGATCATTAGCGTACAGCTATCCTGATCATATAAAAATAAACTCCAAATAGGAGGTGTCTGGTATGTTAAAATTTGATATTCAACATTTTGCCCACAAAAAAGGCGGTGGTTCCACTTCCAATGGTCGTGATTCAGAATCCAAACGTCTTGGTGCGAAACGTGCTGACGGTCAATTTGTGACTGGCGGTTCGATTCTTTATCGTCAACGTGGTACAAAAATTTATCCTGGAACTAACGTAGGTCGTGGCGGCGATGATACACTTTTCGCTAAAACTGACGGCATCGTTCGTTTTGAACGTATGGGCCGTGATAAGAAAAAAGTTAGTGTTTATCCAGCAGCACAAGAAGCTTAATATGTTAGATTTGCACACGTTCGCTTAGCGCAGCGTGTGTTTTTTGTATGTTATAAATATTTTACAGAAATTTTTCATTCTTTTAGGTTAGAGTGCCTCAGAACACGGGTAAATGAGTAAAGCAATAGTAATGATCATTTGTGAAAGCACACGCAAGTCGTTTGATTGACAGCGTTTTCTTCCTATGGTTAAATAGAACCAAGTTAATGACCTTGTCAGGAGAAGAGATGACAATCAAAACGGTATTAAATCACAAATACCCTTGTGTTGATTGTCATTTTTCTTTTGAAATAAATAGTTCGGCAGTTAAACAAGGGGCAAAGTGTTTGCAAGCAGAACTAAAAAACAAATCAAAAGGAGTTGGAAAAAATGATCGACACAAGTTTAGGGACTCAGTTTCTAGGTGAGTTGATTGGCACTGCTGTACTTGTTCTTTTCGGTGGCGGCGTTGTTGCAGGGGTTTCATTAAAATGGTCGAAAGCAGAAAGCGGTGGTTGGGTAGTCGTTACATTAGCTTGGGGACTTGCTGTAACAATGGGGGTATATGTTTCTGGGTATATGAGCATGGCACACCTTAATCCTGCTGTAACACTTGGAATGGCGCTTGCTGGAGCTTTCCCTTGGGATTATGTGCTTCCTTATATTGGCGCTCAGTTCATCGGTGCTTTTATTGGCGCCACCCTTGTTTGGTTGCATTATTATCCTCATTGGAAAAAAACAGAAGACAAGCCAACAAAACTTGGTGTTTTTTCAACCGCACCAGCGATTCGTCACTATACATCTAATGTGTTTGGAGAAGCACTCGGCACTTTTATTTTAGTATTTGGTTTACTATCTCTTGGCGCTAATAAATTTTCAGAAGGTCTGAATCCACTAGTAGTAGGCGCACTTATTGTTGTTATTGGGATGAGTCTAGGGGGTACGACAGGTTACGCAATCAACCCAGCTCGTGATTTAGGACCAAGGATCGCCCACTTTGTTTGGCCAATTGCCGGAAAAGGCGGATCTGACTGGTCTTATTCCTGGGTGCCTGTAATCGGTCCTCTCCTCGGGGGAGCTCTTGGGGCACTGTCTTACAATGCGATTATTAATGGAGATATCAGCATGTGGCTTTGGGCGTTTGGCGCATTATTTGTACTCGTGCTAGTCCTTGCAATGACACTCGACAAGAAAAATAAATTAGCGTAATCTTTAACATAAATAGCGTTCTTTCAGAATACTTAAAGGAGGATTTAGAAACATGGAAAAGAAATACATTTTAGCGCTCGATCAAGGAACAACTAGTTCACGTGCGATGATTATTGATAGCGATGGGGAAGTAATTGGGGTAGAACAGGAAGAATTTGAGCAGATTTTTCCTAAGCCAGGTTGGGTTGAACATAATGCAAATGAAATTTGGGCTTCCATTCTTGCAGTTATTGCGGGTGTTCTTTTGAAAACCAATATCTCATCCAAGCAAATTGCAGGTATTGGCATTACGAATCAGCGTGAAACAACGGTGGTTTGGGATAAAGAAAGTGGCAATCCAATTTATAACGCCATCGTCTGGCAATCGCGTCAAACAGATGATATTTGTAAAAAATTACGTGAAGATGGCCGTGAAAAAATGGTTCGCGAAAAAACCGGTCTTCTGATTGATGCGTATTTTGCAGGGACAAAAGTGCGCTGGATTTTGGATAAGGTAGATGGTGCACAAGAACGAGCTGAAAAAGGAGAGTTATTATTTGGTACGATTGATAGTTGGCTGGTATGGAAATTAACTGGCGGACGAGCGCATGTGACTGACTATTCCAATGCGTCCCGTACACTTCTTTATAATATTTATGATTTGAAATGGGACGACGAGCTGCTGGAGATGCTGAATGTACCAAAAGTCATGCTTCCTGAAGTAAGAGAGTCTTCTGAAATCTACGCAAAAACAGTCCCTTATCACTTTTTCGGAGAAGAGGTACCTGTGTGCGGAATTGCGGGCGATCAGCAATCTGCTCTATTTGGACAAGGCTGCTTTGAAAAAGGCATGGCGAAAAATACTTATGGAACAGGTTGTTTCTTATTGATGAATACGGGTGAGAAAGCGGTTCGCTCAGAAAACGGATTATTGACAACTTTAGCATGGGGACTGAACGGCAAAGTCGAATATGCACTTGAAGGAAGCATCTTTGTAGCTGGGTCAGCCATTCAATGGTTGCGTGATGGCTTGCGGATGGTTCGGCAATCGAGTGATTCTGAAAACTATGCAGAGCGAATCGAAAGTTCAGATGGTGTTTATGTTGTGCCAGCCTTCGTTGGATTAGGCGCTCCGTATTGGGATTCAGATGTACGTGGAGCAGTATTTGGTATTACTAGAGGAACAGAAAAGGAACATTTTATTCGAGCCACGCTAGAATCGCTTGCCTATCAGACACGTGATGTTTTACATGCGATGGAAGAAGACTCAAAAATCAAATTGAAAGCATTGCGCGTTGATGGTGGCGCTTCTGCCAATAACTTCTTAATGCAATTTCAGGCAGATATTTTAGATGTGCCTGTTGAGCGTCCTGAAAATCTTGAAACAACTGTTCTTGGCGCAGCTTACTTGGCTGGTCTTGCAGTCGGTGTTTGGGAAGATAAAAAAGAAATTATAAAAAACTGGAAACTAAATAAGCGTTTTGAAGTTAAGATGGAAGAAGAAACACGCGAAGAATTATACGATGGTTGGCATAAAGCGGTGAATGCTGCACAAGCTTTTAAATAATTGTTTAATAATTTGACAGCCCTGGAATTTTGGGGCTGTTTTTTCGTGGAAAGGAGTAATAAGATGAGATTTTGAATCTTCATAGAGTAGCAATATTTTATTTTTAAAGCTTTCAAATGTGATATAAATAAAAAGCAGAAATAGATTACGGGTTGGCGTTTAGCAACTTTCTTGATATAATGAAAGGATAAGACTTTGAAAGAACGGAGAATTTAAAAATGTTTGTAGATCAGGTGAAGATATATGTAAAGGCGGGGGATGGCGGTAATGGTATGGTCGCATTCCGTCGCGAAAAATTTGTACCCAATGGCGGACCAGCTGGAGGAGACGGTGGTAAAGGCGGAGATGTGGTCTTTCAAGTTGACGAGGGACTGCGTACACTCGTAGATTTTCGCTATAAGCGCAAATTCAAAGCACCCAATGGTGAAAATGGCATGAGTAAAAGTATGCATGGCCGAGGAGCGAATGATTTAGTCATCATGGTTCCACCAGGTACCCTTGTTAAGGATCTGGAGACAGGGGAAGTGGTCGCGGATCTAGTGGCTCATAATCAGCAAGCAGTGATCGCTAAGGCTGGACGAGGCGGACGAGGCAATAAACGTTTTGCAACACCAGCAAACCCTGCTCCAGAATTATCAGAAAACGGGGAGCCTGGACAAGAGCGCAATCTGCAACTTGAACTCAAAGTTTTAGCGGATGTAGGTTTAGTTGGCTTTCCAAGTGTTGGTAAATCAACATTATTGTCTGTAGTATCAGCAGCTCGCCCCAAAATTGCCGCTTATCACTTTACTACGATTGTCCCGAATCTCGGTATGGTCGATACTGGAGACGGTCGGAGCTTTGTAATGGCTGATCTTCCAGGACTTATTGAAGGAGCCAGCCAAGGTGTGGGACTGGGACACCAGTTTTTACGCCATATTGAACGAACTCGTGTCATCGTCCATGTTATCGATATGTCAGGTTCGGAAGGTCGGAAGCCTTACGAGGATTATTTAGCAATCAATAAAGAACTAAAAGAATATAATTTGCGTTTGATGGAGCGTCCACAAATCATAGTAGCAAATAAGATGGATATGCCCGAAGCAGAAGAACAACTAGCTCAATTTAAACAGCAGTTGGCAAGTGATGACATTCCTATTTTCCCTATTTCTGCCTTGACGAAAACTGGGCTGCGTGAATTGCTACTAGCGGTGGCTGATAAACTTGAAGCCACTCCAGAATTCCCGCTTGATGAATTACTTGAGAAAGAAGAAGAGGATACAGTCCTTTATAAATTCGAGGCAGAGGAGCCAGACTTTACGATTACGCGTGATGATGACGGAGCGTTTGTCTTAACAGGAGAGAAGATCGAACGACTTTTTGCTATGACGAATTTCGAACGGGATGCCTCTATCAATCGATTTGCTCGCCAATTACGTGCGATGGGTGTTGATGATGCACTTCGCGAGCGAGGAGCTGAAGATGGCGATATCGTTCGGTTGCTTGATTATGAATTTGAATTTATGGAATAGGGAGGAAGAGCAGCGGAGTTTTATGCTCTCTGCTCTTTTTTCCTTTCGTAAAAAAGGAGCGATAATATGCGAGTAGCTTTTCTGGGGCCGATCGCCTCATTTTCTCACGCTGTTGCCAAACAAGCTTTTCCAGCAGATGAACTATTACCACAAAATGCGATTCCTGATTGCATTATGGCATTAGAAAATCACGAAGTAGATGTCAGCATCGTGCCAATTGAAAACACGATCGAAGGCAGCGTGAATATTGCACTGGATTATTTATTTCATTTTTCCAGTGTACCAGTCGTTGCGGAGCTTGTTCTCCCTATTGCACAGCATGTCATGGTGCATCCCAATAATCGTACTTCTTGGCGCTCTGTTCAAAAAATCTTGAGCCATCCACAAGGTCTTGCCCAGTGCGAAAAATTTCTTCAATCAGAGCTTTATGGGGTGGAAAGAGAGGCGACTCCATCAACTGCTTATGCAGCAAAATGGATTAGTGAACATCCCGATCAGCTTACTGCCGCAATTGCTCCAAAAATGGCTGCTGAAGAGTATGGTCTCGATATCGTAGCGAGTAATGCACAAGATTTAGAGTTAAACCAGACTCGCTTTTTTGTTTTAAGTCGAAAAAGTATCAATATTGCATTAACACCTCAAGAAGAAAAAACGACGGTCAGTGTTCTATTGCCAAATAATCTTCCCGGCGCACTACACAAGATTCTTTCAACCTTTGCGTGGCGAAATATCGATTTAAGTAAAATTGAATCACGCCCTTTGAAAACAGCCCTTGGCGAGTATTTCTTTCTAATCGATTTGCTATCAAAAGATCAACATGGTTTAATTGAAAATGCTTTGGAAGAAATCCATTTATTGGGTGGACAGACAACGATCTTCGGAACCTACCATGTTTACCGTTTAGAAAGTGAGTAAGGAGGGGCTCTTGATGCAAATCAGAGAGATGAAAAAAAGTGATTATCCAGCGGTAACTGTTATTTATGAAGAAGGGATTATTACTAAAAATGCGACATTTCAAACTTCTTCTCCCAGCTATGCGGAATGGGATCAAAAGTATCTGCCCGTTTGTCGACTAGTTGCCCTAAAAGAAGAACAACTTGTTGGCTTTGCGGCACTTTTGCCATTTTCCAGCATGACTAGCTATCGGGGAGTTGCCGAACTAAGCATTTATGTATCCAATCAGTCTAAGAAAAATGGCGTTGGTACCATGTTGATGGAAGAAATGATTGCAGCCAGTGAAAAGGCCGGGATATGGACACTCCAATCACTGGTCTTTCCAGAGAATACTGCCAGTATCCATTTACATGAGAAATTTGGTTTTCAACTGCTATGTATTCATGAGAAACTTGGTGAAATGGATGGTATTTTCCGAGATGTCGCATTGCTAGAACGGCGGAGTAAAAAAATATGTTATACTTAACAGGAGTTTAATGAAAGTAGGAATGACAAAATGAAGATTTTATTCATCGGAGACATCGTTGGTTCAATAGGACGGGATGCAGTCACCGAATACTTACCCAAATTAAAAGCAAAATATAAACCGACGATCACAATCATGAATGGTGAAAACGCAGCTAGCGGAAGAGGTATCACAGAAAAGATTTATAAACAATTTCTTGAATTAGGTGCTAGCGCAATTACACTGGGGAATCACAGCTTTGACAATCGGGATATTTTTGAATTTATTGATGAAGCGAAATATTTAGTGCGCCCTGCCAATTACCCTGAAGACACAACTCCGGGTACAGGGATGGTGTTTGTCAAGAGTAATCAACATGAAGTAGCTGTTATCAATTTACAAGGTCGCACTTTTATGACTGATCTGGACGACCCATTTCGTAAAATTGATGCCCTTGTAGCTGAAGCAAGCAAACGTACAAAGATTATTTTTGTGGATTTTCATGCAGAAACAACCAGCGAAAAAGAAGCAATGGGCTGGTATCTGGATGGTCGCGTTTCGGCCGTGATTGGTACCCACACCCATGTCCAGACCTCAGACAATCGTATATTACCAGAAGGAACTGCTTATTTAACAGATACAGGCATGACAGGTCCGTATGATGCGATTCTCGGAATGGAAAAGGAGGCTGTTCTACGTCGTTTTAAAACCAATCTACCGACTCGCTTTGAGGTACCCAAAAAAGGACGAGCGGTGCTCTCTGGTTGCTTAATTACGCTCAATGAAGAATCAGGAAAAGCCAGCCGAATTGAACGAATTTTAATCAATGAGGATAATCCTTTTTATTCTTGATAGAAGGGGGAAGAAAAGTGACCTATCAGCGTGATGAATTAATGAAAGAAGTGCAAAAAATACGACAAACTCTTTCGCAAACAGATGAAATTAAAGCCTATCAAGCGGCTGAACAGCGAATTGATCAAAATACAAAAATTGCTCAAAAAGTAAGTCAAATCAAAGCTTTACAAAAGCAAGCGGTTAATTTGGAGCATTACGGAAAGTATCAAGCTTTGAAACAAACTGAGACCGAGATTGATCGACTACAAAAAGAAGTGGACATGCTGCCTGTTGTTGCTGAATTTAGACGTACACAGACTGAAGCCAATGATTTATTGCAGACGCTCACAAAAGAAATAGAAGATAAGGTTGTCCGTCATTTAGATGGTGATGAGTAGCTGCTTTCCATGCGATGAAAGCAGTTCTTCTTTATGTTATAATAAAAAATAGACGATAAATGCACAATAAGTAAGGGATGATGAAGAAAATGGCAGAATATACACCAATGATGAAACAATACTTATCCATAAAAGCAGCCTATCAAGATGCGTTTTTATTTTTCCGCTTAGGTGACTTTTATGAGATGTTTTTTGAGGATGCACTCAAAGCCTCCCAAATACTTGAAATCACTTTAACTGGTAGAGAAGGTGGCGGCGATGAGAAGATCCCCATGTGCGGCGTTCCGTATCATTCAGCCAGCGGTTATATTGATACACTTATTGAAAAAGGTTATAAGGTGGCTATTTGTGAACAGGTAGAAGATCCTAAAACGACCAAAGGAATGGTCAAAAGAGAAGTTGTTCAATTGATTTCTCCTGGAACTGTCATGGACGAAAAAGGGCTAAAAGAGAAAGAAAATAATTATATTTCAGCACTTTACCGTTTTGAGGATCGGGAATGCGGCTTTGCTTATTGTGACCTTTCAACAGGGGAACTAAAATCAACCCTTCTTTCATCTGAAAAAGAGCGGTTGCTAAATGAGCTGTCAACGTTGTCTGCTCGTGAACTGGTAGTAAGCGAAAAAGATCGCGAACTACTTTCTGATAATATGAAAGATCAACTTGGACTAACGCTTTCCCTTCATGAAAATGCAGTTTTGAATGAACAATTTGAGCTATTAGTTGATCGGAGTACTACACTCACTGAAAAAAAAGCGATTGCTATCTTGCTAAATTATCTTTCCGATACACAGAAACGGGATTTAGGGCATTTGCAAAAAGCCATTCACTATGAAACAAGTCACTATATGAAAATGGACTACTATTCGAAACGAAATTTAGAGCTTTCCGAATCCATTCGAGGGAAAGGTCGACAAGGGACTCTCCTATGGCTTCTAGACCATACAAAGACAGCGATGGGCGGGCGGCTTTTGAAGCAGTGGATTGATCGTCCTTTAATTGATCGGGCAATGATTACTGAACGTCAAGATGATGTAGCAGAACTTAAAGCGCATTTCTTTGAACGTATGGAACTGATCGAAAATCTTAAAAATGTGTATGACTTGGAGCGACTTGCTGGCCGTGTTGCATATGGAAATGTGAATGCTCGTGATTTGATTCAGCTGCGCAATTCGTTGTATCAGATTCCTAAAATCAAAGCAACCCTCACAAGTATGCCAAGTGCGGCTAATTTGACTAAGCTGGCTGAACAACTTGATCCGTGCGAAGAATTAACTGATATTTTGGAACAGGCAGTGATTGAATCTCCACCGCTTTCAATTCGAGAGGGTGGCATTATCAAAGATGGCTACAACAACGAGTTAGATACATATCGAGATGCCAGTCGAAATGGTAAAAGCTGGATTGCTGAATTGGAAGCAAAAGAGCGGCAACTAACGGGAATTAAGTCGCTCAAAGTAGGTTTTAACCGCGTCTTTGGTTACTATATTGAGGTTACGCGAGCAAACACACATCTGCTTCCAGAAGGGCGATATGAACGCAAACAAACATTGACGAATGCCGAGCGATATATCACACCTGAGTTGAAAGAAAAAGAGAAGCTGATTTTAGAAGCTGAAGAAAAAAGTGTCGACCTAGAATATCGGCTATTCTCTGAAATTCGTGAAACTGTAAAAACATATATTGATCGTCTGCAACAGTTGGCGAAAAAAATCAGTAAGATTGATTGTTTGCAAAGTTTCGCTGAAATAAGCGAAAAAAGCCATTTTATACGTCCGACACTGAGCCATAATGGGACACTTTCTGTTAAAGGCGGCCGTCATCCCGTGGTAGAAAAAGTAATGGGTGCCCAAACTTATGTGGCAAACGATTGTCAAATGGATGAGTCACGTGAAATATTGCTCATCACCGGACCTAATATGTCTGGTAAAAGCACCTATATGCGGCAAATTGCACTAACTGCTATTTGCGCGCAAGTGGGCTGCTTTGTACCAGCAGAAGAAGCGATATTGCCGATTTTCGATCAAATTTTTACGCGTATCGGAGCAGCGGACGATTTGATTGCTGGTCAAAGTACCTTCATGGTAGAAATGTTGGAAGCACGAAACGCGATTGTTCATGCAACGAAAGACAGTTTGATTTTATTTGATGAAATCGGACGTGGGACTGCTACTTATGATGGGATGGCGCTCGCACAAGCCATTATCGAATACATTCATGAAGAAGTCCATGCTAAAACCCTTTTTTCAACGCATTACCATGAATTGACAGTACTACAAGACACGCTTACAAACCTTGTCAATATCCATGTCAGTGCGATTGAAGAGAACGGGAAGGTTGTCTTCCTTCATAAAATCAAAGAAGGGCCTGCTGATAAGAGTTATGGGATTCATGTCGCCGAACTTGCTCGGCTCCCCAAAAAACTTATCGCGCGTGCGAGTGCAATTCTAGCTGAACTCGAAGAAGATAGCACGAAGTCTCACCCGTTCCCCAGCACCAATGTACAAGCCAATACGAAAGCAGATGATGAACTTGATCCTGGTATAGAAATCCATGAAGATGTCCAGTTATCCATGTTTCCAGTCGATGAAGCCCCGAAAACTTCGAAAAAAGAGAGTGAGTTCATAAAAGAATTGCGCGGGATTAATTTGATGCAGATGACACCTATGGATGCAATGAACAAGCTTTATGAGATACAAAATAAACTAAAATAAAGGCAGGCGAATTTGAATGGCAACAAAAATCGTTGAATTAAGTGATGCTCTTTCTAATAAGATTGCTGCCGGAGAAGTTGTTGAACGACCTGCTTCCGTTATTAAAGAATTGGTTGAAAATGCAATTGATGCTGGAAGCACAGTCATTGACATTTTAATTGAGGAAGCCGGCTTAAATAAGATGACCGTCATTGATAATGGTGCGGGGATTGATCCTGAAGATGTACCTGTTGCTTTCTTGCGTCATGCAACCAGTAAAATCAAAAACGAGCACGATCTATTCCGTGTCCATACACTAGGTTTTCGTGGTGAGGCACTTCCAAGTATCGCTTCCGTGGCTCATGTTGAAATGACAACATCAACAGGTGATGGTCCAGGAACAAAAATACTTCTAGAAGGTGGAAAGGTACTTGAAAAGACAAGTGCCCAGTCTCGTAAAGGTACGCAGATCGAGGTAAGTCAATTATTTTATAACACACCTGCGCGCTTAAAATACTTAAAAAGTTTGCCTACTGAATTAGGAAATATCACAGATATCATCAATCGGCTTGCTTTGGCTCATCCAACGATCAGTTTCCGTCTTACCCATAATGGAAAGCCGTTACTTGAAACGAATGGTAACGGAGATCTTAGGCAGGTAATCGCCGCAATTTACGGTGTTTCAATTGCCAAAAAGACCATTCCTGTTTCAGCCGAGTCGTTAGATTTTAAAATTAGCGGATATGCCGTCTTACCAGAGGTTAATCGCTCTAATCGCAATTATATTTCAACGATTATTAACGGTCGATTTATTAAGAATTTTGCGCTCGTTAAAGCGATTCAAGAAGGCTATCACACACTTCTCCCAATTGGACGTTTTCCTATTATCGTACTGCAGATCGATATGGATCCGATCATTGTGGATGTGAATGTGCATCCTGCTAAGCTTGAAGTGCGTCTCAGCAAAGAAAAAGAACTTGGACAACTGATTGCACAAATGCTGAAAGAAGCTTTTCATCAACTACAATTGATTCCAAGTGGTGAAATCTCTAAAAAACAAAAATTAGCCTCTGAACAGTTGCAAATTAATTTAGATCAAATTAGAGAACCAGATAATAAGCAGTCTCAGCACGAACCGGAAGAGGAGCCGGCATTTTTTGAACAACCAGTAGATAGTCCTAGAAAAGAGCCACGACCACTTTTCAGTCAGCCGGAGATCCCTTCATATACGGAATCGCCGGAGGAAGAGGATCGTATTCGTGAACAAGAAACGCCCTATGCAACTGAATCAGATGCGATGCAATCAATCGTTTCTGAAACTGTAAAAGAAGCCCGAATCCCCAAAATGTATCCAATTGGTCAAATGCATGCTACATATATTTTAGCTCAGAACGAAAAGGGACTGTATATTATTGACCAGCATGCTGCACAAGAACGCATCAAGTATGAGTTCTTTCGGGAGAAGATCGGAGAAGTATCGCGGGAATTACAGGAGCTTCTGGTACCTATCGTACTGGAATTTTCCAATGATGAATTCATTCGATTGCAGGAGCAAAAGCAAAAACTTGAAGAAGTAGGTGTTTTCTTAGAGAACTTTGGAACGGGTAGTTTCATTATTCGTGCGCACCCTACATGGTTTCCAAAGGGGGAAGAAGAGGAGACTTTGCGTGCAATCATCGATGAAGCACTGCATGCGCCAAATATTAGTATTCACAAGTTACGAGAGGATACGGCCATCATGATGAGTTGCAAAAAATCAATCAAAGCCAACCATTACTTGACGATGGCTGATATGGAAGCTTTACTGGAGACTTTACGGCAAGCGGAAGATCCATTTACTTGTCCACATGGGAGACCAGTTATTATCGAATATACAACCTATGAGCTTGAGAAAATGTTTAAGCGGGTTATGTAGAAAAGAAGGGGATTAAAAAATGAAGGGGTTATTTGGCGAGCAAACGATCATTCCAGCCGCACGCCATCAAAAAGATGTAGAAAAAATTGTGGAGCGGACAACAGGCGACTATATGGTGATGCTTGAAACACATATCGCACAGTTGAAACCTCTTGTTCAGTTCGCGACTAAGCAAGGGAAAAAAGTATTACTGCATGCAGATCTTGTAAACGGCTTGAAAAACGATGACTATGCGATTGAATTTTTATGTCAAGAAGTTCGCCCTCATGGCATTATTTCAACACGAAGCAATGTTATTCTAAAAGCCAAACAGCATCATGTATTAGCCATTCAGCGATTGTTTATGATTGATTCTAGCGCTTATGAAAAAGGATTGATGCTAATTCAAAAAGTACAACCTGATGCTGTGGAATTATTGCCCGGCATTCTTCCAACACAGGTAGAAAAAACGCTGAACCGTCTGAAAATCCCTATCATTGCTGGCGGTTTAATTGAAACAGCGCGACAAATAGAGGCCGTAAGACAAGCAGGTGCGATTGCAGTTACAACATCTAACCAACAGCTATGGCCAAACAAATAAAAACGTGCAAGCGATTCTTACTTGCGCGTTTTTATTTGTTTGACTTTTTGTGTTCAATATCACTTATTCAAAAGCATATCTGTTATAAAACAGTAATGTGTTTTTTACTAGTACAGCCAGGAGTCGGGTTTCGGTTCTTTATTTGGAAAATCGTTTTAGATATTGATTTACCAAACTTCTGTAAAAAAATAATAAAAAGAATTCAAGATTTTTTTCTAAAAACTGTAGTATTTTTTCTAAAATGTGTTATGATTACAGTGTAAACAATTATTGTTCATTAATATACAAAGATATTTTTTGATAGAACCGCAAAACGGAAGGAAGAGAAGATCATGACTGAGGTAATTGGAAGAATTCATTCAACAGAAACAATGGGTTCAGTTGATGGCCCTGGGGTTCGATTTATTATTTTCATGCAGGGTTGCTTGCTTCGCTGTCAATATTGCCATAATCCGGATACTTGGAAAATTGGTACTGGTAAAGAAGTCACTGCACAAGAAATTTTTGACCAATCTATAAGTTATAAAGCCTTTTGGGATGGAACTGGTGGCGGGGTGACTGTTAGCGGCGGTGAACCCTTACTACAAATCGATTTTTTGATCGAGCTGTTTACTCTTTATAAAAAAGCTGGTGTTAAGACTGCTGTAGATACTTGTGGTGGTTGTTTTACCAGAGATCCAGCGTTTATTGAAAAACTGGATCGGTTGATGGACTTGACCGACTTAGTGCTTCTTGATATTAAACAAATCGACCCGGCTAAGCACATTAAGTTAACCACTCGTCCTAATGCCCCTATACTTGACTTTGCCAAATATTTGAACGACCGTAATCAACCCATTTGGCTGCGACATGTTCTTGTCCCAACCAAAACAGACGATCCTGCTGACCTGACAAAATTACATGAATTTATCAGTCAGCTTACTAATGTTCGTAAAGTAGAAGTTTTGCCATATCACACAATGGGTGTTTTCAAATGGGAAAAATTAGGAATTCGCTATCCGCTGGAAGGAATTGAAACACCTGATAAAGAGACTGTAGAAATGGCGAATCGTATTTTAGATACCAAATCTTATCCTGATGCAACTGTTAGTTAATAAAAAAGATGTTTAAACCTTTATACAAATAAAAAATCCTGTTCTTAGCTTGTAACAAGTTAGTGCTAAGAACAGGATTTTTAGTGATTTTTAATAAGTAATTCGTTGCACCAATCGATTTCCGCTCGAACTAATTGCTGTTTGCGGAGATAAATTTGGTAAGACATATTGCGCTTCTTGTCACTCTCAGCAAAGAGAGCAAGTTCTATTTCAAGCTGCTTTAATGTTGCATCGATCAATTGCCACTGTTCGTTCAAATAACTTTTCCTCTCACTTAAAAGCTCAGCTGTTCGCTTGGGGTTCAGCCAGTGAAGCTGCAACTTAATTGTAAATTCATCACGTGTTACAGGAATCTTCGCTGGTCGATCGGACCATTCAGAAAGAGTCGCTAAGCCTGCTTCAGTGATGGTGTAGATTTTTTTATTAGGCTTGCCATCTTGAACTTGCTTTTCTACATGTAATAAACCTGCGTCTTCTAGTTTGGCCAAAGTTGGATATATTTGACTGTGGTGTGTATTTTGCATGATTTTTAATTGATAAGCGAGATCATACCCGCTGGAAGCCTTGCGGGCTATCATTTCTAATAATGTAATTCCTAATAAATTGGGCATTTTACTTTCACCTACTGACGTTTATCTTGTCTCTATTGTAAAGGATTTCATTAAATAATTCAAATTTACATATGTAATAAATTACATATGTAAATATTGACATAAAGGCCAAATTGACTTACACTAGATAAGGAATTAAAAAGGTGAAAGAAGTGTCGAAATGATGTTATCGGAAAAAGAAAAGAATTTTGGTAAATGGGTGACTGTGGTAGCTTCGCTTTTAGCATTTATGGGGATCGGTATTGTAGATCCACTGTTACCATCAATTGCAGAAAGTATTGGAGCAACGCACTCACAAGTAGAAATGTTGTTTACATCTTATATTTTTACAATGGCTGTTATGATGATTCCAATTGGTATTGTTGCAAGTAAAGTGGGGGATAAACGGTTGATTGTTACGGGGCTGTTTGTTGTCACGATTTTTGCACTTCTTTGCGGTTTTTCAAATAGCATTGGTGCACTTTCTATTTTTAGAGCAGGCTGGGGATTTGGTAATTCCATGTTTTTAGCAACTGCAATGACCATGCTTATTAGCTTATCAAGTACACCAAGTCATGCGATTGGTTTATATGAATCAGCGATGGGGCTTGGTATGGCATTTGGGCCATTGGTTGGTGGAATATTAGGGAATTTTTCTTGGAGATACCCATTTTATGCGACTGCTTGTTTGATTTTTTTAGCTGGACTATTGATTCTTTTTAAAGTAAAGGAACCGAAAAAAATCATTACTGCTGTTGACGATGCGAAAACGGAACGTCCGATCAAGCAAATGCTACATTTATTTACATTTAAACCATTTTTACAAATCACCCTTAGTGGCATGTTTTATTATTATTGTTTCTTCACAATTTTGGCATTCTCGCCACTTGTTTTAGGTTTATCAGCCATCCAAATTGGCTTTGTTTTCTTTGCATGGGGGCTATGCCTAGCACTGGGTTCTGCTAAAATCGCTCATAGTTTAGAGGCTCGCTTTGATTCTAAACAGGTACTGAAGGGGACATTATTTGTATGTGCCATTCTTTTGATATTAATGGGAATTTTTGATTCTGTTGCGATTCGTATCGTACTAATCATTTTATCAGGACTAGTTTTAGGGATTAACAACGCTTTATTCACAACGACTGTGATGGAACATTCGCCTTATGAAAGAAGTGTGACAAGCGGTGCATACAACTTTGTGCGATGGCTAGGTGCTGCATTTGCACCACTTGTTTCTGGCTTGATTTCGGAACATTTTGGCATGAGCTGGCCGTTTATAGTTGCAGCTATTCTGTGTTTTGCTGGAATGGGATTATTATTCTTAAAACTTCAGCCATTTGAAAATTATTTAAAGACACATGCGACGCAGATAGAACAATCCAAATAATATTGCTAGAAAACGAACCTTGAGAAAGGGTTCGTTTTTTATTTACATAATAATATTATGTAAACTTAAATTTTTAAAAGCCTATAATATAATTTATTCTTCGAGCATTTATGATAAACTTAATTAATGTAGGTAATTGATCGTAGAAAGATAATATTAATATATGCGTGACAGTGAAACGGAGTGGAGCATAAATGATATTTACAATAAAATATGTTGACTGGATTGAACGTTTTGATTGGACATTTGCACTTTTCTCTATAAGTGAATTTAAAGAGAAACTACTATTGGAACACCAGCGATTTTCTAAGCTTGGGTATAATGGCTTCAATTTTATGGATCATATTTTAGGGGATTTCACTATATTCATAGAAAAATTTGATCAACTTATTGAAGAAGTACTTGATCATCCTCTTATTGCAAAACAACCATTACGTACTGAACCTCTGGTATTTGTGTTGCCTGTTTTCGATTATTCCAGCGCTGTAGAAATAGGGATTATTGTAAAATTAGATGAAGATGGAGAAACTTATTTATTTCATTCAAGTGATAGAATACATAAACTTTGTTTAAATGAAATATAAAACAG